>NZ_AP025470.1:0-1227311 GCF_024347375.1 Vibrio coralliirubri
GTGTCATCTTCGCTTTGGTTGCAGTGTTTGCAACAGCTTCAAGAAGAGTTACCAGCTACAGAATTCAGTATGTGGGTTCGTCCGTTACAAGCGGAACTCAATGACAATACTCTAACTCTATTTGCACCGAACCGTTTCGTACTCGATTGGGTTCGTGATAAGTATCTAAATAGCATTAACCGTCTGCTGCAAGAATATTGCGGTAACGATATCCCACATCTTCATTTTGAAGTGGGAAGCAAGCGTGTGATTGCACCAAAGCCAGCGACACCGGCACCAACTCAGACTCGTACTGCAGCTGATGTGGCCGCTGAGTCATCAGCACCTGCGCAATTACAAGCTCGTAAGCCTGTCCATAATATCTGGCGTGATGAAGAGCCTGTCGCGGTTGACTTGAATCACCGCTCAAACGTGAACCCAAAACATAAGTTCAATAACTTTGTTGAAGGTAAGTCGAACCAACTGGGTTTGGCTGCGGCACGTCAGGTTTCTGATAACCCAGGTACAGCCTACAACCCGTTGTTCCTATACGGCGGCACTGGTTTAGGTAAAACACACTTGTTGCATGCGGTGGGTAACGCCATTGTTGATAATAAGCCGAATGCGAAAGTGGTTTACATGCACTCAGAGCGTTTTGTTCAGGATATGGTAAAGGCCCTGCAAAACAACGCGATCGAAGAATTTAAGCGCTACTACCGTAGTGTTGATGCATTGCTTATCGATGACATCCAATTCTTTGCTAATAAAGAGCGTTCTCAAGAAGAGTTCTTCCATACCTTTAACGCGCTGCTTGAAGGCAACCAACAGATCATCCTAACGTCTGACCGTTATCCCAAAGAGATCAACGGGGTAGAGGATCGTCTTAAATCTCGCTTCGGCTGGGGTTTGACGGTTGCGATTGAGCCACCAGAGCTTGAGACGCGTGTTGCGATCTTAATGAAGAAAGCAGAAGACCACCAAATTCACCTTGCGGATGAAGTAGCGTTCTTTATTGCGAAGCGTCTACGCTCTAATGTTCGTGAGCTGGAAGGCGCATTGAACCGTGTTATTGCGAATGCAAACTTCACTGGCCGCCCGATCACGATCGACTTCGTGCGTGAAGCACTGCGTGACCTACTTGCACTGCAAGAAAAACTGGTCACTATTGATAACATTCAAAAGACAGTAGCCGAGTACTACAAAATCAAAGTTGCTGATCTATTGTCTAAGCGTCGTTCTCGTTCTGTTGCTCGTCCACGTCAATTGGCGATGGCACTGGCGAAAGAGCTAACAAACCACAGCTTGCCTGAGATTGGCGATGCATTCGGTGGTCGTGACCACACGACGGTACTGCATGCTTGTCGTAAGATTGCTCAGCTGCGTGAAGAGAGCCACGACATTAAAGAAGATTATTCGAACTTGATTCGTACCCTTTCTTCTTAATACACAGTATTCTTAACCTTAATAAGCAGAATCTTGGCCACGTACTATTACGCAGTGCCATTTAGACCGTAAGAGCAAGATATGAAATTTACCATTGAACGTAGTCACCTGATTAAGCCATTACAACAAGTATCTGGCGCACTCGGTGGCAGGCCAACGCTTCCAATTCTAGGAAACCTACTGATTAAAGTAGAAGATAACGTGTTGTCGATGACAGCGACGGATCTAGAAGTTGAACTGATCAGCCGTGTAACGCTTGAAGGTGATTTCGAAGCGGGCAGCATTACCGTACCTTCACGTAAATTCCTAGATATCTGCCGTGGATTGCCAGATAACTCAGTGATCACTGTGGTATTGGATGGTGACCGTATTCAGGTTCGCTCTGGTCGTAGCCGCTTCTCATTAGCAACATTACCTGCGGCAGATTTTCCAAATATTGAAGACTGGAGCAGTGAAGTTGAAGTGTCAGTGACACAAGCTGAACTTCGCGGTCTTATCGAGAAAACACAATTCTCAATGGCGAACCAAGATGTTCGTTACTACCTCAACGGTATGTTGTTTGAGATTGAAGGCTCTATCCTGCGCAGCGTGGCGACCGATGGTCACCGTATGGCAGTATCTCAAGCACAACTGGGTGCGGATTTTGCTCAGAAGCAGATCATTGTTCCTCGTAAAGGTGTTCAAGAGCTAGTGAAGCTATTGGATGCACCTGAACAGCCAGTAACACTGCAAATTGGTAACTCTAACGTGCGTGCTGAAGTGAACAACTATGTCTTCACTTCTAAGCTAGTTGATGGTCGTTTCCCTGATTATCGCCGCGTAATGCCGCAAAATACCACCAAGACACTTGAAGCTGGCTGTGATGAATTACGTTCAGCATTTTCTCGTGCCGCGATTCTGTCGAACGAAAAATTCCGTGGTGTTCGCGTTAACCTTGCGGATAGCGAGATGCGTATTACCGCGAACAACCCAGAGCAAGAAGAAGCAGAAGAAGTACTCGATGTTAACTTCGACGGTGATGCGTTAGAGATTGGCTTCAACGTAAGCTACGTATTGGACGTTCTGAACACACTGCGTTGTGAACAGGTTCGTATCTCAATGTCAGACGCCAATGCGAGTGCTCTTATCGAGAACGCACAGGATGACAGCGCGATGTACGTTGTTATGCCAATTCGCTTATAAGCTGCCCTATGTTGACCTACCGAGTCGTGATTGAAGATTAATATGAAGACGTTATGCCTTTATCGCGCTTAATCGTTAAGCAGTTTAGAAATATTGAAGCCTGTGACATTCAACCGTCATCAGGCTTTAACTTTCTTATAGGGGCTAACGGAAGCGGCAAAACCAGTGTCCTTGAAGCGGTGTATCTGCTCGGACATGGTCGCTCGTTCAAAAGCTCCTTAACCGGTCGTATCATTCAAAATGAGTGTAGCGAACTGTTTGTCCATGGCCGTTTTATGACCTCGGATCAATTTGAGCTGCCAATTGGCATTAATAAGCAGCGCGATGGCACCACAGAGGTTAAAATAAGCGGTCAAACTGGGCAAAAATTGGCTCAGTTAGCTCAAGTCTTACCTTTGCAGTTGATTCACCCCGAAGGGTTTGATTTACTAACCGATGGACCTAAGCATCGCCGAGCATTCATTGATTGGGGAGTCTTCCACAGTGAGTCGGGCTTTTATGATGCGTGGGGCAGGGTAAAGCGCCTCAATAAGCAGCGAAACGCCTTATTGAAAACGGCAACCCACTATCGAGAGCTGAGCTATTGGGACCAAGAATTGGCCCGTTTAGCAGAAAGCATCAGTCAGTGGCGTGCCACCTACGTTGATCAGCTCAAAGAAGTCGCCGAAGAAATCTGTGCGACCTTCCTTCCTGAGTTTGAGATAAAGATTAACTACTATCGTGGCTGGGACAAAGACACCCCGTACGCCGAGATATTAGAAAAGAATTTTGAAAGGGATCAGCAGCTTGGTTACACCTTTAGTGGGCCAAACAAAGCGGATCTGAAGATAAAAGTGAACGGCACTCCAGTGGAAGATGTCTTGTCACGAGGTCAATTGAAGTTGATGGTGTGCGCGCTACGAGTAGCACAAGGGCAACACCTCACTCAAATGACAGGTAAGCAGTGCATCTATTTGATAGATGACTTCGCTTCCGAATTAGATAGCCAACGCCGAGCACGTCTTGCTGAGTGTTTAAAGGCGACCCAGGCTCAAGTTTTTGTAAGCTCTATTACCGCTGATCAGATTGCAGATATGCATGACGAAAATAGCAGGATGTTTCATGTGGAACATGGCAAAATAGAGCAAGGATAATTAGTCAGAGAGTAACTATGTCAGATAATTACGATTCATCGAGTATTAAAGTACTGAAGGGTCTGGATGCGGTACGTAAGCGTCCTGGAATGTACATTGGCGACACGGATGATGGTACCGGTCTGCACCACATGGTTTTTGAGGTGGTAGATAACTCTATTGATGAAGCGCTAGCTGGTCACTGTAATGACATCATTGTAACTATCCATGAAGATAGTTCAGTGTCTGTGAGCGATGACGGCCGTGGTATTCCAACAGAATTGCACCCAGAAGAAAACGTATCAGCAGCAGAAGTAATCATGACGGTTCTTCACGCTGGTGGTAAGTTCGATGATAACTCGTACAAGGTATCTGGTGGTCTGCACGGTGTTGGTGTTTCAGTAGTTAACGCACTTTCTAAGCAAGTTACTCTTACTATCCATCGCGGTGGCAAAATCCACACTCAAACCTACAGCCACGGTGAGCCTCAAGCGCCACTAGCGGTTATCGGTGACACGGATAAAACAGGTACAGAGATTCGTTTCTGGCCGAGTGAAGAAACCTTCACTAACATCGAGTTCCATTACGACATTTTAGCTAAGCGTCTACGTGAGCTATCATTCTTGAACTCAGGTGTGTCAATTAAGCTAATTGACGAGCGCGAAGAAGACAAAATGGATCACTTCGAATACGAAGGCGGTATCCAAGCGTTTGTTGAACACCTTAATACGAATAAAACGCCAATCATCCAAAAAATCTTCCACTTTAACTCTGAGCGTGAAGACGGTATTACCGTTGAAGTTGCGATGCAGTGGAATGATGGCTACCAAGAAAACATCTACTGTTTCACCAACAACATCCCTCAACGCGATGGTGGTGCTCACTTAGCAGGTTTCCGTGCGGCGCTAACGCGTACACTGAACAGCTTCATGGACAAGGAAGGCTTTTCTAAGAAAGCGAAGACTGCAACCTCTGGTGATGATGCTCGTGAAGGTCTGACGGCGATTGTTTCTGTTAAAGTACCTGATCCTAAGTTCTCAAGCCAAACTAAAGATAAGCTGGTTTCTTCAGAAGTGAAGTCTGCCGTTGAATCTACAATGGGTGAGAAGTTGTCTGAGTTCCTTATTGAGAACCCAGGTGAAGCGAAAACAGTTTGTTCTAAAATTATTGATGCAGCACGTGCTCGTGATGCAGCGCGTAAAGCTCGTGAAATGACTCGTCGTAAAGGCGCATTAGATTTAGCGGGTCTTCCAGGTAAGCTTGCTGACTGTCAGGAAAAAGATCCTGCACTGTCTGAACTATATATTGTGGAAGGAGACTCTGCTGGCGGTTCAGCTAAGCAGGGGCGTAACCGTAAGAACCAAGCAATCCTACCGCTGAAAGGTAAAATCCTTAACGTAGAGAAAGCACGTTTCGATAAAATGCTGTCTTCTCAAGAAGTCGCAACGCTAATCACAGCTCTTGGTTGTGGTATTGGCCGTGACGAATACAACCCAGATAAACTGCGTTACCACAACATCATCATCATGACCGATGCCGATGTCGATGGTTCTCACATCCGTACCCTGCTACTGACGTTCTTCTACCGTCAAATGCCAGAGCTGATTGAACGCGGCTACATCTACATTGCTCAACCGCCACTTTACAAAGTGAAGAAAGGTAAACAAGAGCAGTACATTAAAGATGAAGATGCGATGAACCAGTATCAAGTATCTTTGGCTTTAGACAATGCAGAACTGCACGTAAACCCTGAAGCGCCAGCATTTGCAGGTGAAGGTTTAGAGAAGCTTGTTCAGCAATACAATGCAGGCATCAAGCTTGTTGATCGTATGAGCCGCCGTTACCCACGCGCATTGGTTCACGAACTGATTTACGTTCCTCGTCTAACGGCTGAACAGTGTCATGATGACGCGGCAGTTGAAGCTTGGGGTAAGCAGCTTGTTGAGCAGCTAAACGCGAAAGAAGTAGGTGCGAGCCAATACAGCCTTGAAGTTGAAAAACACGAAGAGCTAGGCTTAAGCGTTCCTAAGATTGTGGTTCGTACTCATGGTGTGACTCATGAGCACGTACTGAGCATCGATCTTATTAACTCTAAAGAGTTTGGTAAGCTAGCGGACCTTTCTGAAGCTCTTGATGGCTTGATTGAAGAAGGCGCTTACATTAAGCGTGGTGAGCGTACTCAGGAAGTTTCTAGCTTCGTTGATGCTCTAAACTGGTTAGTGAAAGAGTCTCGTCGTGGTCTAAGCCTACAGCGATACAAAGGTCTAGGTGAGATGAACCCTGATCAACTTTGGGAAACCACAATGGATCCTGAAACTCGCCGTATGATGCAAGTAACCATTGAAGATGCTGTTGGTGCTGATCTGTTGTTTACGACGCTAATGGGTGACCAAGTTGAACCTCGTCGTAACTTCATCGAAGAGAACGCATTGAAGGTTGCTAACCTTGATGTATAGATTTCTTTAGCAATAAAGAAACTTAAAACCATAAAAGCACTGCCCATTGGCGGTGCTTTTTTATGTCTGTTCGATATGACGACCTGCCGTGGCGAGGAAGTACTTCCCGGATAAAAGTCCTACCTCGTAGTCATGTTCAAGTGCATGCTGTGGGCTTCCCAGCAATGTAGAGTGCAGCGCTTTGTCTGGATGAATCTCATAGATGGTCGCGTCTTCTGGCGGGTTACTCAAAAAGTCTTGAGTCGTACGGTAATGGGCTTCGTGCTTGAGTAACAGATCTACCATTGCTTTAGCTTTTGTTTTCCCTAACAACTTACTGTATTTGCACATCCAGCGGTGATCAAAAGACGTTGAGATAGGTACTGTCCGAATCACCACAATATGTTTATAACCCCGTTTATAGGCTTCTTGTGCTGGGATCGGGGCGGCAATGCCACCATCAAGCCACTCTTCATCATTCGCTTGAATTGCCTTTGGGCTGATAAAGGGAACCGCACATGAGGCTTTGAGAGCGTCCTGCCAAGCGTGTGAATCTAAGTCAAAATAGGCTGGCTCGTGACGAGTCGCGTGGGATGCACAGGCAAGCACCTGACAACTCTTCATATTGTCATGACCTGACTGCCAGTTGAGCGGCAAGCTTGTTTCGGTTTGCTCAAGCAACCAGTCTAGGTCTAATCCTTTCTTTTGTAGTAAGAACTTATAGGTATCGAAGAATTCAGGGCTGGCTGTTGCTTCTGTGATGACACGATAAGCATGGCGATGTTGCCCGCATATATAGGATGCTAGGTTAAGAGAGCCCGCGGATGTGCCAATCATCAATGAAAACGGATTAAAGCCTTGTTCGAGAAAAGCATCTAACACGCCCGCTGTAAAAATTCCGCGCTGGCCGCCGCCTTCCGTTACCAGAGCCACCTTATCTATGTGGATATCTAGGTGCGCCAAGGCATCGTAAGAGTGGAGTGCGTAAGATATATGTGTAGAAGACATTAGAATTGCCACCAAAAGCGATAAAAAAGGATTCAACCTGATTAGGATATGACCAATGGTGGTTAATTAAAATTAAGTAATATTTATATAGCGTTTGGTTTTTCTTAACTAAAAAGTTGAATCAAGCTGCTTGAAAAGCGCTTTGTGGCACCACATATCTATTTATGAAGAGGATGACTGTCTTGCTCAAAAGAGAAGAAACAGAACCTTCATTTACGCTAACGAAGTATCGCTCAATAGAGGATAACTTTGGCAGCACACAACTTAAAAATTGATTCATTGCCATGTCCCAGCGTTGTCGCCAATAGAGGCGAAACCCGAGGAATGCGAATTGAATCTCTTAGCTGTTTACTGGATCACACACAGGTTCGATCCAAGTAAAATTCGCAGCTAAGACTATTGCTTACTAAAAGGATAGCATTATGAGAACTGTAGATTTCACTCCACTTTACCGCAACGCAATCGGCTTCGATCGTCTATTCAACATGATGGAAGCGAACACATCGAAGAACTCTTCTGGCGGTTACCCTCCATACAACATCGAGCAAAAAGACGAGAACAACTACCGTATTACTATGGCAGTCGCTGGTTTTGCTGATGACCAATTAGATCTGACTCAGAAAGAGAACATGCTAATTGTGAAAGGTGAGCGTAAAGCAGAAGCAGAGAAAACCTTCGTATACCAAGGTATCGCAGAGCGCGATTTCGAGCGTAAATTCCAACTGGCTGACTACGTAAAAGTGGTAGGTGCAAGCATGGAAAACGGTCTTCTTCACATCGACCTAGAACGCGAAATCCCAGAAGCGATGCAACCACGTAAGATTGCTATCAATGGTAATAGCCTACTAGAAGGTTAATTACTGTTAGCTCCTTAGAGCTAAAAAATATCGGGAAGTAAAAGTGAAAGAGCACCTCATGAGGTGCTCTTTTTGTATTTGACCTACGGTAAGCTAAAAGCTCTTATTACTGCTCTGAGTAAGCCTTTTTCACTTCTTCAGCAATGATAGCAATGCCTTTCTGCATCGCCTCATCATCTTGCACGTAGTTCATACGCAAGCACTGGTGAGCATGATCCCACTCGTCTTCTTGACCGATAAAGAAGTATTCACCCGGAACAATCAATACGCCGCGAGCTTTAAGGCGGTCGTACAGTTCCATTGTGGTGATCGGTAGCTCATCAAACCATAGCCATAAGAAGATAGCGCCTTCAGGTTTGTGAATACGGAAGCGAGGGTCGTCGATAGCGTCTTGTAACAGTTCAACTGCACGTAGCGATTTGTCTTTGTAGAAAGGCTTGATCACCTCACTGCTCAAGCGCAGTAAATCGCCTTTTTCAATCATGTGATTGGCAATCGCAGGGCCGACACTGTTTGGCGCTAAGCTGATGATGCCATTCATGTTGGTCAATGCTTGTGTTACTTCTTCACTCGCAATCACGATACCGCAACGCACACCTGGCAAACCAAGCTTAGAAAGGCTCATGCACAGAATCGTATTTTCATTCCAGAACGGTTCGACATCTTCAAAGATGATGTTTGGAAACGGCAGGCCGTAAGCATTGTCGATCAGCAGTGGGATGTTGTTTTCACGCGCCAGTTTATCCAATTTACGTACTTCTTCGTCGGTCAGTACGTTACCCGTTGGGTTGGTTGGACGAGATGCACAGATAGCCGCTACTGAGTCATCAACCTTTAGTTGTTCAAAATCGACGTGGTATTTGAACTGGCGGTTTTCTAGCAGCTCGATCTCTGGGTGGTAAGAGATAAAGATATCGTCATCAATACCCGCGTCGCCGTAGCCGATGTATTCCGGTGCGATCGGCAGTAGGATTTTCTTGTGCGAACCGTCAGGCTGTTGGCCTGCTAGCAGGTTGAATAGGTAGAAGAAGCCACTTTGACTGCCATTAGTCAGGCTGATGTTCTTCTCGCTGATGTCCCAACCATAGGTCTCTTTCAGCATTGCTGCTAACGACTTGATGAAGCTGTCTTTACCCTGCGGACCATCGTAGTTGGCGAGGGCGGCGATGAGTTCTCCACTGGCGAGCATGTCGGCACTGGCTTGGTTAAAGTAATCGAGCATGGCTGGGATAGCGGCTGGGTTGCCACCACCGAGCATGATAGCGCCAGGAGTGCGCAGGCCATCATTCAAATCATCCATTAAACGAGTGATTCCAGAGTATCGATTAAACTTTTCGCCAAACTTAGAGAACTGCATTACTAATTTTACCTAATTCATTGTGATTGCTTGTTACGTGTAATTAAGGCAGACCTTATGTCTGCCATCAGTGTATTCCTTGAACATACCGCAATGTTTTTGCGACGCATAGCGCCAAATGCTCTAACACGTAAAAAACTTCTATAAAGTTTGGTTAATGAGTAACAGCTTGCTTATTGAACGCACCTTTAACAATAAAAAAGGAGAAGCCTAAGCTTCCCCTTTAGTTTCTGGTGTTTATGTTAATGAAGGTTTAGTTCGAACCGGTATAAACGACTAATACCTTGTCATCTTGGTATTGGCGTTCGAACGCATAGTAGCCCTTGCTGTTACGGATGATGTGCTTACCTTGGGCTACCGCTGGGTGGCGTTGGCGGAATTGGCCAAGCGCTTGCCAGTGTTCTAGCAGCTCTGCACGTTCGCCAGTGATTTGATCCCAAGGCATGTCTGAGCGTGTGCCTTGCATTGGATCAGAACCCGTTGGGCCAAAGTCTCGGGCGATTTCATCGCCGTAATAGATCTGTACCGCACCGGGAGCTAGCATTAATGCGTTTGCTGCCTTGGTCTGTTTCGCAAAGTCGCTACCGTGTTGTGTCCAGAATAGTGAGGTATCGTGAGACGATAGGTAACTCAGTACATTGAATTCGCTGTCGTTGTTGATCTTCTCTGCATAACGAAGGTAATCAGCATCTAGATCGGATAGGCATTTAAGCGCCTTAGGTGCGATATCGCTCTGGAATTCAAAGTTGATAATCGAATCAAAGCCATTCGCGAAGTAATCTGATTTGACCACGCTGTGTGCCCATACTTCGCCAGTCATCCAGAAAGGTAAGTCATCCAAGGCCTTGTCTGGGTTGTTCTGCTTCCACTCGGCAAGTGCCTGGTTAGTGTTCTCTTTAAGCTCTGCCCATGCTTCGAGTTCAACGTGTTTAGCGGTATCGACCCTGAAACCATCGACACCATATTCGCGTACCCAATCCGATAACCAAGTGATTAAATGGTCACGAGGTGTTTTGAGTTCATCGGTCGCGCTGGTGGATTTATTGCGATAGAAGTTAGGCAGTCCGGTTGTCTCGGTCGATTCTGTTTTAAAATCGGGTAGGTGCGCCAAAGACATGGTGAGGTTATTGTAGCCCGGAGAGTCATAGGCGCCGATATCGCTGCGCAGCCAAGCTTTGCCCCACCACTTTTCCCACGCTTCTTTGTCGCTGTAAGAGATGTAGTTGTTGAAGTAGTGCCAATTTTGACCTTTAGCGGGCTGCCAGTCTGTCCAGTTTTCGCCAAGTGTTTGTTTGGCTTCTTCGTCCGTTAGGTTGAGCTTACCAAAATCAAACTCTTGCATGTCGGCAAGCGTCGCATAGCCGGTGTGGTTCATTACTACATCCCAAACAACGCGAATGCCTTTGCTGTGCGCGGTATCGATGAAGGTTTTCAGCTCGTCTTCGGTGCCCATGTTGTCATCGAGCTTAGTCCAATCTTGATGGTAGTAACCGTGGTAGCCGTAATGTTTGAAGTCACCGCGATCACCACCGCCAACCCAGCCGTGGATTTGCTCTAACGGAGATGTTATCCAAATAGCATTAGCACCGAGTGATTCTATGTAATCGAGCTTTTCGGTTAAGCCTGCCAAGTCACCACCGTGGAAGGTGCCGATTTCGTCTTGTCCATCTTGGCTGCGACCGTAACTGTTGTCGTTGTCAGGATTACCATTGTGGAAACGGTCAGTCATTACGAAGTAAACCGTGGCGTTATCCCAACTAAAGTCAGCTTTGGTTTCTGGTTCTACTTTCTCAAGCAGCAGAACACCTTGGCTGTTTTCTGCAGGCTGCATGGTGACGCTGCCATTCGTTACTGTGACTTGTTTGCCTGAAAGAGCGTCTCTTACCACGGTGCCATCATCAAAGGTTTGAGTAACATCGATGGTGGTTGGTTGGTCACTGGGTACAGGACAGGCAAAGCTTTGAACTTGTTGCTGCTTCGGCTTTATCTGAACCGTGAGTTCATTGGTCTGTGGGTTGAGCGTGAATTGATAAGTGTTAGCGCGAAAGACTTTTATGGCGATCTCAGATTTCTCGGCACAGTCGTCTAGGCGAAGGGGTTTATTGAACTTGATGCGACTCTCTTCGGCCAGCGCATAGTTAGTGCCACAGGTATTTTGAGTATCGCTGATAGAGAAGGTATAGCTACCTTTCGCGAGTTCCTGTTCTGCAATCACGGTGCCTTTACCGGATGATTCGAATACGACAGTGTCGTTATCAATCGTTAGTAATAGGTTGTTGTCACTGGTTTGGCTGCATGCGCTGAGTGCGAGCATTGAAAGCGCGAGTACTGTTTTTTTCATTGTTCCCTTCCCCTGAATAAACAGGTCAGTTATAGCAAACAATACCCTCTACAGTCTGAGTGCTGTTTCATTCAGTTAATCAATAATACCTCTACAAACAAATGCTTGGTTCACAAAAACAAAAAGGGAAGCTTTCGCTTCCCTTTGGGGGTTTACCGTTAATTACTCAGAGTATGACTTAGAGTATGACTTAGAGTAACTGTCTCACTTGTGCTTATTTTTGCAGTAGAGAGATGTCAGCAATCTGTAGGAACAGGTTACGTAGGTTGTTCAGTAGCGTTAGACGGTTCTTCTTAAGCGCTTCGTCATCAGCCATAACCATTACGTTATCGAAGAATGCATCAACAGGTTCACGTAGATCAGCAAGCTTGCTTAGGGCTTCTTGGTAGTTGCCTGTTGCGAATGCTGGTTCTAGTGCTTCTGTCATTACTTCAACGTTTTCAGCCAGCGCTTTCTCTGCATCTTCTTGAAGAAGAGCAAGATCGATTTCAGCTGGTAGCTCGCCATCGAATTTAGCAAGGATGTTACCTACACGCTTGTTCGCTGC
Source organism: Vibrio coralliirubri (assembly GCF_024347375.1). Classification (NCBI taxonomy): domain Bacteria; kingdom Pseudomonadati; phylum Pseudomonadota; class Gammaproteobacteria; order Vibrionales; family Vibrionaceae; genus Vibrio; species Vibrio coralliirubri. The sequence continues at coordinate 12,262 of NZ_AP025470.1, forward strand.
TGCTAGTGCTTCTGCTGCTTCCAGTTCACGGAAGTGAGAAACCGCTTTAACACGTTGGTCAAAGTCAGCTGGCTTAGTTGGACGACGTGCTAGTACCGCTTGGATGATATCAACGCTGAAACCAGCATCTTGGTACCATGCGCGGAAACGACCTAGCATGAAGTCGATAACGTCAGCTTCTACGTTTTCGTTAGTTAGCTTGTCGCCTAGTAGCTCTTTCGCTTTACCGATCAGATCGGTTAGGTCTAGGTTGTAGCCGTTTTCAACGATGATACGAAGCACACCTAGTGATGCACGACGTAGCGCGAATGGGTCAGAACCTTTTGGTGCTTGGCCAATACCGAAGATACCAACGATAGTGTCTAGCTTGTCTGCCATTGCTACTGCTGAAGAGATACCAGTGCTTGGTAGATCGTCACCCGCGAAACGAGGCATGTACTGCTCGTAAAGTGCCAGTGCAACCTGCTCGTCTTCACCATCATGTGTTGCGTAGTGCATGCCCATCACACCTTGAGTATCCGTAAATTCGAATACCATTGATGTCATTAGGTCACACTTAGCCAGTAGGCCAGCACGCTTAGACTTTTCAACGTCAGCATCGATTTGCTCAGCAATGTAGCCTGCAAGCTCTGTGATGCGGTCTGTTTTGTCTTTGATAGTACCCAATTGCTTCTGGAAGATAGCTTGGTCTAGTTCAGCAAGACGGTCGATAAGCGGGCGCTTACGGTCTGTGTTGAAGAAGAATTCAGCATCAGCAAGACGTGGGCGTACCACTTTCTCGTTACCTTCGATAACGTGACGAGGCTCTTTAGACTCGATGTTTGATACGAAGATGAAGTTTGGTAGTAGTTTCTTGTTATCATCGTAAACAGGGAAGTACTTTTGGTCACCTTTCATGGTGTAAACCAAAGCTTCAGAAGGGACTTTCAGGAACTCTTCTTCGAACTTAGCTGTAAGTACTACTGGCCATTCAACCAGAGACGTTACTTCTTCAACAAGGTCATCTTCTAGGTCAGCTGTACCGCCAACCGCAGCTGCCGCTTTTTGCGAATCAGCAAGGATGATCGCTTTACGCGCTTCGTAATCTGCCATTACTTTACCGCGCTCTTCTAGGATCGCAGGGTATTGGTCAGCAGAGTCGATTGTGAACTCTTGTTCGCCCATGAAACGGTGGCCACGGATAGTACGAGCAGATGCTACGCCTAGGATTTCGCCTTCAACAAGCTCATCACCTAGTAGTACTGTCAGTGTTTTTACTGGACGGATAAATTGAATGTCTGAGTTACCCCAGCGCATTGCTTTAGGAATGGGTAGGCCAGCCAGTGCTTTCGCAGCGATGTCCATCACCAATTCTTGAACTGGTTTGCCAGCTACTTCTTGTTTGAAAAGAAGCCACTCGCCTTTGTCTGTTTTTAGACGGTCAGCTTGCTCAACAGTAATACCGTTACCACGAGCCCAACCTTGTGCTGCTTTGGTCGCGTTGCCTTCAGCATCGAATGCCACAGAAACAGCAGGACCACGTTTCTCAACCACTTTGTCTGCTTGGCCTTCAGCCAGTGCAGTTACTTTAAGTGCTAGACGACGAGGTGCTGCGTACCACTTGATGCCTTCGTGAGAAAGCTCAGCCGTTTTAAGGCCCGCTTCAAAGTTAGAAGCAAATGCTTCTGCTAGAGAACGAAGTGCTGTTGGTGGAAGCTCTTCCGTACCCAGTTCAATTAGAAAATTCTTCGCCATGATTATTTGTCCTTCTTACACATTGGGAAGCCAAGCGCTTCACGTGACGCGTAGTACGCCTCAGCAACTGATTTAGTCAGGTTGCGGATACGAAGGATGTAACGTTGACGCTCTGTTACAGAGATAGCTTTGCGCGCATCAAGGATGTTGAATGCGTGGCCTGCTTTTAGAATGCGCTCGTAAGCTGGAAGCGGCAGTGGCTTCTCAAGCTCAAGTAGCTCTTTACACTCTTTCTCGCACTGGTCGAAGAAAGTGAATAGGAAATCTACGTCTGCGTGCTCGAAGTTGTACGTTGATTGCTCAACTTCGTTTTGGTGGAAGATGTCACCGTAAGTCACGTTAGAACCGTCTGGTGCTACGTTCCAAACTAGGTCGTAAACAGAATCTACTTCCTGGATGTACATTGCTAGACGCTCGATACCGTAAGTGATCTCGCCAGTTACAGGCTTACACTCTAGGCCGCCAACCTGTTGGAAGTAAGTAAACTGAGTTACTTCCATGCCGTTTAGCCATACTTCCCAACCAAGGCCCCATGCGCCTAGTGTTGGGTTTTCCCAGTTATCTTCAACGAAGCGAATGTCGTGAACAAGTGGGTCAACACCAAGAACCTCTAGGGAGCCTAGGTACAACTCTTGGATATTGTCTGGCGATGGTTTTAGCGCTACTTGGAATTGGTAGTAGTGCTGCAGGCGGTTAGGGTTTTCACCGTAACGGCCATCGGTCGGACGACGAGAAGGTTGAACGTAAGCTGTAGACATTGGCTCTGGGCCAAGTGCTCGTAGACATGTCATAGGGTGAGAGGTGCCTGCACCTACTTCCATATCTAGAGGTTGAACAATGGTACAACCGTTTTGAGCCCAGTAATCCTGCAGCGCGAGGATCATTCCCTGGAAGGTTTTGATATCGTATTTTTGCATAGTCAGGTTCGCGCGATTCTTTTAAATGAATGAGAAAATAACCTCTGAGTATACCGAGATATTCGTAAAGCGAGTAGGGGTAATCTTGTTTAATTAGTGGTCTAAAATGTCGTTTAGTGGATTTTTTTGCCTTTAATGTTTGTTTTTCGGTACAAGTAGATATTTTGATAAGTTTGACACTTGTGTTTGAAAGCGTGGGTGATTAAAATCTCGCGGTCTTTGGGGAGTAGCTTACTTATTCATATCCTATTGAATGAGTTCGTTCGTCAACATAATTGATGCAAAATCATCATGGCGTTCGAGGCAACCACCACCTTGGTGGCGCTTAGCAAGACCTTAGACAAGCATCGTGAACCGGGATGGGGCGCGAGGTTTGTCTTTGGTTAAATATAATAATCTCCATCCCAAATGAGCATGTCGTGAGCGTTTTAGCAATTTCAATTACAACTGTCGCCTTAGCCGAGATCGGTGATAAGACCCAGTTGCTATCCCTTTTATTAGCCAGTCGATATCGAAAACCGATACCTATCATTGCGGCTATCTTCTTTGCCACCATTGCCAATCATGCCCTTGCTGCATGGCTCGGGGTTGTGGTCGCCGAGTATCTTTCACCTGAAGTATTAAAGTGGGTGCTGGTGGTCAGTTTCATCGCTATGGCGGGCTGGATTCTGATTCCGGATAAGTTGGATGACGATGAGCAGATCTCAAACCGAGGCCCGTTTGTCGCCAGTTTCATCGCCTTCTTCATTGCTGAGATCGGTGATAAAACCCAGATTGCGACCTCTATTCTAGGGGCTCAATACTCTGATGCATTAACGTGGGTGATTCTGGGTACTACGATCGGTATGCTGCTGGCGAATGTGCCTGTGGTGATCATCGGTAAGCTCTCTGCGGATAAGATGCCTCTTGATCTGATTCGTAAGATCACAGCCTTGTTATTCGTGGGTTTAGCTATCGCTGCGGCTTTCTATTAACAGCTCGTATTGAGTCTTATTATACTCAATCAGTAGAGTAATGTGTTGTAGGTCATACTCTTACAGTATTGTGGGGTTTATCGAGCGAATGGACATATAACTGTCATACTTGTCATGATATTTTAATCTTGTGAGTTAAGAACACGAGGGCATGATTATGTTGACGCGTTATATGGGTATTACTCCACAAAGCCAAAGTTATCTTTTTACCTTTGGTCTTGCACTTACACTATTAGGCATGGTGTTGACGGACATGTGGCTGCCAATGGTCGCGGGTGCCATCATCATGACTGCACTTGCGGTAGAGGCTTGGATTCGGGTCGCGCATATTATTCCGATGCGCAAAGATATCCGAGAAATTCAGCATCAGCTCGAGCATCTGCAAAACAAGTCTAGAAGCGAATAAACAAAAAGCCGCTCGTACTCTGAGTTCTGTTTAAGAACATAAGGTACGAGCGGCTTTTTTGATACTTGATAGTCGGTGGGGCGTTACGCCTCCAATCCCTTTCTGATCAAATACTGGTAAGGCAACGTTTCTGTTGCTTGGCCTACCAACTGGTGATCCATGAATCGACAAAAGCTCGGAATATCTCGAGTTGTCGAAGGATCGTCAGCTTTTACCAGTAACACATCGCCATCCTGCATGTTTCTAATTGTCTTCCTGACCATCATTACTGGTTCCGGGCAACGCAGGCCTTCAGCTTCTAAAGTATGGGTTGCCAGTTCAGGTTTGAATGTCATGGTTTGTATCTCTATATCTATCTAACGAGTGAATAATACGTCTGCAGAAAAAATATGCAATAAGTGCTTGGCAAACAGAATCATTTCCTATAACTTAGTTAACAAGTTGATAACAACTTGAAGCAAAGGCAACTAGCTAAGGAGTGGCGATGTTGACAGGATTAGATAGATTAACAATTTATTCGGTTCTCTGTTTTATTTCTTTTTGTGCGTTGGTACTACGTTCATCGACAGAGACCTCACTGATGCCTATTTTTGGCATAGTAGCAACGATTATTGGTATTTGGGTAGAGATGCGCCGTTGGCAAGGCATAGCCGAAGAGCAAGAGCACTAACCCGAATACAACAAGCTAATTCCGATACGACAACATTCCGACACTATCCCCAAATTTTCTTGGGCTTCCCCGCGTAATTGCGGGATTTTTTTTATCTAAAGCATGCTATAAACAACTTAGTGACTAATGACAATCGTATACAGCTAGGTAAGTGGCGTGGAATTAGAAGACATCTATCGTAGAGACCTTAATTTATTGGTCGCTTTAAAGGTATTGATTGAAGAGGGTAGCGTAAGCCAGGCTGCGCTTCGTCTTAACTTAAGCCAATCGGCGACCAGCCGAGTACTAGGGCGTTTAAGAGAATTACTAAACGATCCGCTGTTTACACGCCAAGGTCAGCACCTTATTCCTACCAAGAAAGCACTCGAGATCAGTCAACGTATTGATCAGCCATTGGAGTCTTTTCGCCAATTGCTGAGTCCGAGTGACTTTGATCCTTACTATTGCAGCGAACGTTTCCTGATCGCAACCACCGACTATGCGATGCAAACCATCTTGCCTTATGCGTTGCCGAAGATTTATGAACAAGCACCCAATATCTCTTTGGAGTTTGCTCCGTTGCAGCATGAGCATTTGTTTAAACAGCTCAGCACAGAACGCGTTGATATGGCGATTTGTAGACCGAGTGGCAGTATTGCACCACTTCATCAAGAAGTCTTGGGGCCGGTTGGTGTGTCGTGTCTATTATCTAAAAATCACCCGTTGGCGGATCAACCTTTAAGCCTTGAAGACTATGTTTCGCTCCCACATGCGATGATTGCTATTAGTGATGGTGTTAAGGCTTTATTAGACAACGCGTTAGCCAATCAACAGCCTCGTAAAATGGTGTTGCGTGCTTATCACCTTGAAGCCGCATTGGCGATTGTCGATAGAATGCCATTAGTGATTACTGTACCTGCTGATTTGGCTTATTTGGTGGCAGAGCGTTATGACTTGGTTGTTAAGCCATTACCATTTGAATTTATGCCGTTTGATTACTCACTGATCTGGCACTCACGCTGTGATTCTTCTGCTTCACAACAGTGGTTAAGAAGAGTGGTAAAAGAAGAGTGTGGTGAGCTCATTCAAAAACGAATTGCGGATGTAGGTTTGGGTTAACCGGGGCTGAGTCTGGGTTCACTTGACCCGAATGACAAAAACGCAAAAGGGCTGATAAAAATCAGCCCTTTTGCGTTTTGGGTTATCCAAGCCTAAAGCTGTTGCTTAAGGTTTGATAACTTTATGTTTGAGGATCTATAGTTTAATGACTACGCGACCAGTGATTTGACCGTTAGTGATGTCTTCTGCGGCTTGAATTGCACCGTCTAAAGACACTTCTTTGGTTGCTTGAGCGTAGAAAGATTCTGGTAGTAGCTCAGCCAGTTGTTCCCACGCTTTAATGCGTTTTTCACGAGGGCACATTACAGAATCCACACCTTGTAGGCGAACATTACGCAGAATGAATGGCATTACCGTAGTTGGTAAGTCAAAACCGCCTGCTAGACCACACATCGCAACTGCACCGTTGTAATCAATTTGCGCCAATACTTTAGCAAGCACTTTGCTGCCTACCGTATCGATAGCGCCAGCCCACAGTTGTTTCTCTAGTGGTTTTGCTGGTTCTTCTAGTTCAGCACGCTCTACAATACGTGTCGCGCCTAGTGATTTAAGTAGTTCACCGTTTACAGAAGCACGGCCAGTCACTGCTGCCACTTTGTAGCCCAGTTGGTTTAGTAGAGTGATAGATACGCTACCTACGCCGCCACTTGCACCTGTTACTAGGATTTCACCGTCTTCTGGTTTGATGCCTGCATCTACGATAGCTTGCACACAAAGCATTGCTGTGAAGCCTGCTGTACCGATCGCCATGACTTTCTTAGCGTCTAGACCTGCTGGCATTGGCACTAACCAATCACCGTTTAGGCTCGCTTTTTCAGCCATGCCGCCCCAGTGACCTTCACCAACACCCCAACCCGTTAGAACAACTTCGTCGCCTGCTTTGTAGCGTGGGTCATCAGATTGTGAAACCACACCTGAAAGGTCGATACCAGGAACCATAGGGAAGTTACGAACAATGCGCCCTTTGCCTGTAATCGCCAAACCATCTTTGTAGTTCAAAGAAGAGTAGCTAACATCAATCTTCACGTTACCTTCTGGTAATTGAGACTCTTCAATTTGAGAAACTGACGCGATAGTTTTTTTGTCTTCTTGGTTTAGTACAAGTGCTTTAAACATGATCTGCTCCGTGGAGGAATATTAGGAAACTGAAGTAACTTTAGTTGAATCATCCGAGAAAAAATAATGAAACATCAACATTGAATATATGCGTTTTGTGCATAGATGTCAGGGTTGGTTTTTCTCTCGTTGAGTTCGCTGAACGCAACCGATTCATTGTTGGATGCCAAGTAATAAAAAGTGCAGCTATATAAATATAGCTGCACAAAAGATTACCCTTCAAGTATTTATTACAGTCAGTAAACGCTATGGGCGTTCAAATACCGTTGCAATACCTTGGCCTAAACCAATACACATAGTCGCCAAGCCGTATTTCACGTCTTGTGCTTCCATCAGGTTGATTAGCGTTGTCGAGATACGAGAACCAGAACAGCCTAGTGGGTGACCAAGAGCAATCGCACCGCCGTTAAGGTTTACTTTCTCGTCAACCACATCCAGTAGACCTAGGTCTTTCGCACATGGAAGAGATTGAGCAGCAAACGCTTCGTTTAGCTCAATCACACCCATGTCTTCAATGGTTAGGCCTGCACGTTTAAGTGCTTTTTGAGTTGCTGGTACTGGACCGTAACCCATGATTGAAGGATCGCAGCCAGCGATAGCCATCGACTTAACGCGAGCGCGAATCTTAAGGCCAAGTGCGTTAGCTTTCTCTTCGCTCATGATAAGCATCGCAGAAGCACCGTCAGACAGAGCTGATGAAGTACCTGCTGTTACCGTGCCGTTTGCTGGGTCAAATACAGGACGCAGCTGAGATAAGCCTTCAACTGTTGTCTCTGGGCGAATGACTTCGTCGTAATCAAGAGTGAACAGAGAACCGTCTGCAGCGTGAGCTTCGGTTGGTAGGATTTCATTTTTGAAACGACCTTCAACCGTTGCTGCTTGAGCGCGAGCATGTGAGCGTGCTGCGAATGCATCTTGGTCTTCACGGCTAATACCGTGCATTTTACCTAACATCTCAGCGGTTAGACCCATCATGCCGGCCGCTTTCGCTACGTGTTTTGACATGCCAGGGTGAAAATCAACACCATGGTTCATTGGTACGTGTCCCATGTGTTCCACACCACCAATCAGGCAGATTTCAGCATCACCCACCATGATAGAGCGAGTTGCATCATGCAGAGCTTGCATAGATGAGCCACATAAACGGTTGACCGTCACCGCACCAATCTCAATCGGTAGACCAGCAAGCAAGGCAGCGTTACGTGCAACGTTGAAGCCTTGCTCTAGTGTTTGTTGTACACAACCCCAGTAAATGTCTTCAATTTCGACAGGGTTTACTTCTGGGTTGCGCTCTAAAATGCCTTTCATCAAATGTGCCGACAGATCTTCAGCACGAGTGTGACGGAAAGCTCCACCTTTGGAACGTCCCATTGGGGTACGAAGGCAATCAACAACAACTACATTTTTCATTTTGCTATTCCTTTTCCAAATGTGGGTTACAGAGAACTGGCTTGTTGGCTGTCGTAAAAGCTTTCGCCCTTCGCTGCCATATCAAGCAATAGTTGAGGAACTTGGTACATTGCACCTAAGTCTTGGTAGCCTTTCGCTATTTCAACGAAGTTACCAATACCCACACTGTCTAAGTAGCGGAATACGCCGCCTCGGAATGGAGGGAAGCCTAAACCGTAAACCAGTGCCATATCCGCTTCTTGCGGTGTCGCGATGATGCCTTCTTCTAGACAAAGTACTACTTCGTTGATCATTGGAATCATCACACGTTGGATAATGGTCTGGTCATCAAAGTCTTGTGGCTGTTGGCATACGTCAGCCAAGATAGGAAGAATGTCTTCAGAGAAGGTCTTCTTAGGACGACCGCGTTTGTCTACGCTGTATGTGTAGAAACCGCTGCCGTTCTTCTGGCCGTATTTTTCAGCAACATAAAGCGCGTCAATCGCATCACGACCTTGTTTACCCATACGCTCAGGGAAACCTTGCGCCATTACTGCTTGTGCGTGGTGTGCTGTATCTAGGCCCACAACGTCTAGCAAGTATGCAGGGCCCATCGGCCAACCGAACTTACGCTCCATCACTTTATCGATCTTGGTGAAGTCAGCGCCGTCACGTAGCAACATGCTGAAACCGCCAAAGTAAGGGAAAAGTACACGGTTAACGAAGAAGCCTGGGCAGTCGTTAACAACGATAGGGGATTTGCCCATCTTCGCTGCGTAAGCGACTACGCGATTAATGGTTTCTTCTGAAGTATGCTCGCCACGGATGATCTCAACCAAAGGCATGCGGTGTACTGGGTTAAAGAAGTGCATGCCACAGAAGTTTTCTGGGCGTTTTAGAGATTTTGCTAGCAGGTTGATCGGAATCGTTGAGGTGTTTGATGTAAGAACGGTGTCTTCACCCACGAGACCTTCAACTTCACTCAGCACTGCTGCTTTTACTTTAGGGTTTTCTACAACGGCTTCTACAATCACATCTGATTGCTCAACACCTGCATAATGCAAACTTGGAGTAATAGAAGACAGAATACCTGCCATCTTGAATCCATCTAGGCGACCGCGTGATAAGCGTTTATTCAACAGCTTAGACGCTTCGTTCATACCAAGATCAAGAGATGCCTGTGCGATGTCTTTCATCATCACTGGCACGCCTTTCAATGCAGACTGGTAAGCAATACCGCCGCCCATGATGCCAGCACCAAGTACTGCTGCGCGTTCAGTCGCTTTATTCGCAGATTTACCAGCCTGTTTTGCTAAGCCTTTAATGTATTGGTCATTTAAGAACAGGCCAACCAGTGCTTTCGCTTCTTCAGATTTTGCTAGCTTAACGAAGTGTTTACGTTCGATGTCGAGTGCTGCATCGCGATCGCTACGTGCTGCTTCTTCAATCGCAATCACAGAAGTAATCGGAGCTGGGTAGTGAGGCCCTGCTTTTTGAGCCACTAAGCCTTTAGCCATGGTAAAGCTCATCATCGCTTCGAGTTTGCTTAGTGAAAGCGCTGATGTTTTTTGTTTACGGCGTAATTGCCAGTCTAATTTTTCATTAGCAGCCAGTGAAACGGTGTTGATTGCCGATTCTAGTAACTGGTCTGTTTCAACAATCGCATCTAACAAGCCAACTTTAAGCGCTTCATCTGCACGGCATGCTTTGCCTTGCGTGATAATTTCCATTGCGCTGTCAGCACCGATAACACGAGGTAGGCGCACACAACCACCAAAACCAGGCATGATGCCAAGTTTGGTTTCAGGTAGGCCAATGCTGGTGGTCTTGTCACCGATACGGAAATCAGTAGCGAGTACACATTCACAGCCGCCGCCAAGGGCATGGCCACGCATCATTGAAAGAGTTGGGACAGGAAGGTCTTCGAGCTTGCTGAAGATTGAATTAGCGAATCTTAACCATTCATCAAGTTCTGCTTCTGGCTTAGCAAATAGGCCAAGAAATTCAGTGATGTCTGCGCCTACAATGAACGCGTCTTTGTTTGAAGTTAAGATTAAACCACGTAATCCTGCGTGAGCATTAAGAGCATCTAACGCTTTATCTAGTGATTCTAAAGTAGCAAGGTCGAGTTTGTTTACAGAGGCTGGTGCACAGAAGCTTAATTCCGCAATACCATCTTGTAATTCCTTTACCTGTAGGGTGTTAGCTTGGTAAATCATTGTCTATCTCCATGACATACAATCCACGATTGTTTGAGAGAATCTTGTTATCTTTCTATTATTGTAGAATACCTGGTAAGACCAGTTATCTTAGTCTGTACCTCTGCTTGATTAATTTCAATACATTTTTTAAACAATTGTTTAACATTGTGCGATAGCACAGATCCTCTAACCCTTATTATTCACGCGTGATACACTTCGTCGCTCTTATTAACTAAGTTAACGATATGAATGAACAGCCTTATTTAATACCGTCTGCGTCGGCTCTGTTTGAAGAAGAGATAAAAAAGAGCGTCTTTATTACGCATCTTGCACATACTCCAAGTGTAGAAGCTGCAAAACAGTTCGTAGAACAGGTGAAAAAAGAGCATTCTTCAGCACGACATAACTGTTGGGGTTTTGTGGCTGGGCGACCTGAAGACTCAATGCTTTGGGGCTTCAGTGATGATGGTGAACCCTCAGGTACAGCGGGTAAGTCGATTTTGGCGCAACTGTCTGGTTCTGGTGTTGGCGAGTTAACGGCTGTAGTCACTCGTTATTCTGGCGGAATCAAGCTTGGTACCGGTGGTTTGGTTAAGGCTTATGGTGGTGGCGTACAACAAGCTCTCAAGCTGCTTCAAACTATCGAGAAAAAAATAACCACAAAATTACGGCTAGAGTTAGACTATGGCTTTGTGCCGATCGCACAATCCATCATGGCTCAGCATCAGGCTGTTGAGGTCCAAGCGGATTATGGTGTTCAAGTTGAGCTTATTATTGAAATAGAGCTCCTTCAGGTAGATTCGTTTACCCAAACCATGATCAATAAAAGCGGTGCTAAGGCACTGGTAACGAAAGTCAAAGACAACTAGGAAGTGTGAAGCATTTCGCTTCGTTCAATAGCTCATGCAATTTCGCTCAATTATTCGAATCGTCGGATTATTATTAGCACTTTTTAGTGTATCAATGCTTGCTCCTGCGCTCGTCGCACTGATCTATCGAGATGGTGCGGGTGTGCCATTTGTGACGACCTTCTTCGTCCTCTTATTCTGTGGAGCAACTTGCTGGTTTCCAAACCGACGTTATAAGCATGAATTGAAAGCGCGTGATGGCTTTTTGATTGTAGTTCTGTTTTGGACGGTAATCGGTAGTGCTGGTGCGTTGCCGTTTTTGATCGCCGATAACCCCAATGTGTCGGTAACCGATGCTTTCTTCGAATCCTTCTCTGCATTAACTACGACAGGTGCGACTGTAATTGTTGGCCTTGATGATCTGCCTAAAGCGATTCTGTTTTATCGTCAGTTCCTACAATGGTTCGGTGGTATGGGTATCATCGTATTGGCGGTAGCCATCCTCCCTGTTCTGGGTATCGGTGGTATGCAGCTATATCGTGCTGAAATCCCGGGTCCAGTAAAAGATAGCAAGATGACTCCGCGTATTGCTGAAACGGCAAAAGCGCTTTGGTACATCTACCTGAGCTTAACCATTGCTTGTGCAGTGGCGTTTTGGCTTGCTGGGATGAGCTTCTTTGATGCTATCAGTCATAGCTTCTCTACTATTGCGATTGGTGGCTTCTCGACTCACGATGCGAGCATGGGGTATTTCAATAGCCCTGCGATCAACATGATTACAGTCGTGTTCCTTCTTATATCCGCATGTAACTATTCGCTTCACTTTGCTGCGTTTGCTTCTGGTGGTGTGCATCCTAAGTATTACTGGAAAGATCCTGAATTCCGCGCCTTTATCTTTATTCAGGCGGTCTTGTTCTTGGTTTGTTTCTTATTACTGCTTAATCACCACTCTTATGACTCGTATTACGATGCCTTTGATCAAGCCTTGTTCCAAACAGTATCTATATCTACGACAGCAGGCTTCACCACCACCGGTTTCTCCGAGTGGCCATTGTTCTTACCTGTTCTGCTTCTATTCTCTTCTTTTATAGGGGGCTGTGCAGGTTCAACGGGCGGTGGTATGAAAGTCATTCGAATCTTACTGCTTACTCTGCAAGGTGCTCGTGAAATGAAGCGTCTTGTTCACCCGCGTGCTGTCTATACCATCAAGGTTGGTGGTTCTGCGTTACCACAACGTGTCGTGGATGCGGTTTGGGGCTTCTTCTCTGCATATGCCTTGGTTTTTGTGGTTTGTATGTTGGCTCTTATTGCAACTGGTATGGATGAGCTGAGTGCTTTCTCTGCCGTAGCGGCAACATTGAATAACCTTGGCCCGGGCTTGGGTGAAGTGGCAATGCATTTCGGCGATGTGAATGACAAGGCTAAGTGGGTGTTGATCGTATCTATGCTGTTTGGTCGTTTAGAGATATTCACCTTATTAATTTTATTGACCCCTACGTTTTGGCGTAGCTAAGGACAACATTGTGGCAAAAGCTCTATTTTTGTATTCAAGCCGTGAAGGGCAAACCAAGAAAATCTTGAACTATATAAAAGAAGAAATGAATGAGTTCGAATGTGAGCTTCAAGATCTGCACACTATTACTAGTGTCGACTTTGCTCAATACGACAGAGTTTTGATTGGTGCATCTATTCGTTATGGCCACCTTAATAAGAAGCTATATCAGTTCATTGATGCCAACCTTGCTCAGTTGCAATCAAACAAGGTCGCTTTCTTCTGCGTTAACTTAACGGCTCGTAAAGAAGACCAAGGTAAAGATACCCCTGAAGGTAGCGCTTATATTAAGAAGTTTCTTCTTAAGTCACCGTGGCAGCCAACTTTGATCGGTGTATTCGCGGGGGCTCTCTATTACCCACGTTATAACTGGTTCGATAAAACCATGATTCGCTTCATTATGAATATGACAGGTGGGGAAACGGATACAACCAAGGAAGTCGAGTACACAAATTGGGAAAAAGTCTCTTTATTCTCTAAGAAACTACAAGAGATGTAAGAGAAAAGCCTACTTTTGAGGCGTTTTGAGTTCTTTTTAATCGAACGAATAAAAAAACGAGAAAAACTTCAAAAAGGGCTTGCCAGTGTGATCGAAATCTCTATAATGCCACCTCGCTGACACGGGATGGCTTCAACAGAAACCAAAACGAATCAGCAGGTCAAATTAGCCAAGCTAAGCGCTTGAAAAAAGTTTTGAAAATAGTGGTTGACACTAAAACTTAAATCGCTAAAATGGCCGTCCGATTTGAGCGAAGCTCAAAAAGGAAAAGCTCTTTAACAATTTAAACCTATCAATCTGTGTGGGCACTCGTTGATGAATATCAAAACGTTTTATCGTTAGATAAAACAGATTCTTCGGAATCAAAATTGATTTCAATGAACTGAGTGACCAATACGTTTAACTACTTGTAGTTAATCGGCACAGTCAATTCATTATCATTCTGTTGGAATGGTAATAGCTTTAGAATTACATGTTTACTTCGGTAAATATTAGTTTTGAAGTCAGTATTCGTTGAGTCACAAAATCTTAAATTGAAGAGTTTGATCATGGCTCAGATTGAACGCTGGCGGCAGGCCTAACACATGCAAGTCGAGCGGAAACGACACTAACAATCCTTCGGGTGCGTTAATGGGCGTCGAGCGGCGGACGGGTGAGTAATGCCTAGGAAATTGCCTTGATGTGGGGGATAACCATTGGAAACGATGGCTAATACCGCATAATGCCTACGGGCCAAAGAGGGGGACCTTCGGGCCTCTCGCGTCAAGATATGCCTAGGTGGGATTAGCTAGTTGGTGAGGTAATGGCTCACCAAGGCGACGATCCCTAGCTGGTCTGAGAGGATGATCAGCCACACTGGAACTGAGACACGGTCCAGACTCCTACGGGAGGCAGCAGTGGGGAATATTGCACAATGGGCGAAAGCCTGATGCAGCCATGCCGCGTGTATGAAGAAGGCCTTCGGGTTGTAAAGTACTTTCAGTTGTGAGGAAGGGGGTAGCGTTAATAGCGCTATCTCTTGACGTTAGCAACAGAAGAAGCACCGGCTAACTCCGTGCCAGCAGCCGCGGTAATACGGAGGGTGCGAGCGTTAATCGGAATTACTGGGCGTAAAGCGCATGCAGGTGGTTCATTAAGTCAGATGTGAAAGCCCGGGGCTCAACCTCGGAACTGCATTTGAAACTGGTGAACTAGAGTACTGTAGAGGGGGGTAGAATTTCAGGTGTAGCGGTGAAATGCGTAGAGATCTGAAGGAATACCAGTGGCGAAGGCGGCCCCCTGGACAGATACTGACACTCAGATGCGAAAGCGTGGGGAGCAAACAGGATTAGATACCCTGGTAGTCCACGCCGTAAACGATGTCTACTTGGAGGTTGTGGCCTTGAGCCGTGGCTTTCGGAGCTAACGCGTTAAGTAGACCGCCTGGGGAGTACGGTCGCAAGATTAAAACTCAAATGAATTGACGGGGGCCCGCACAAGCGGTGGAGCATGTGGTTTAATTCGATGCAACGCGAAGAACCTTACCTACTCTTGACATCCAGAGAAGCCAGTGGAGACACAGGTGTGCCTTCGGGAGCTCTGAGACAGGTGCTGCATGGCTGTCGTCAGCTCGTGTTGTGAAATGTTGGGTTAAGTCCCGCAACGAGCGCAACCCTTATCCTTGTTTGCCAGCGAGTAATGTCGGGAACTCCAGGGAGACTGCCGGTGATAAACCGGAGGAAGGTGGGGACGACGTCAAGTCATCATGGCCCTTACGAGTAGGGCTACACACGTGCTACAATGGCGCATACAGAGGGCAGCAAGCTAGCGATAGTGAGCGAATCCCAAAAAGTGCGTCGTAGTCCGGATTGGAGTCTGCAACTCGACTCCATGAAGTCGGAATCGCTAGTAATCGTGAATCAGAATGTCACGGTGAATACGTTCCCGGGCCTTGTACACACCGCCCGTCACACCATGGGAGTGGGCTGCAAAAGAAGTGGGTAGTTTAACCTTTCGAGGAGGACGCTCACCACTTTGTGGTTCATGACTGGGGTGAAGTCGTAACAAGGTAGCCCTAGGGGAACCTGGGGCTGGATCACCTCCTTATACGAAGATATCTTTGATGAGTACCCACACAGATTGATTAGGTTTAGAAAAGCAAAGAGATGAAGAACTCCCAAGTTCTTCGAAGTTTGTTTCTGCTTTAAAGTAGAGATAAATTGCAGTGTCCCGTTCGTCTAGAGGCCTAGGACACCGCCCTTTCACGGCGGTAACAGGGGTTCGACTCCCCTACGGGATACCATTGGGTCGTTAGCTCAGTTGGTAGAGCAGTTGACTTTTAATCAATTGGTCGCAGGTTCGAATCCTGCACGACCCACCATTCTTTCTCCACGAAGGAATTAAAACTTTTAGTGGGCGATTAGCTCAGTTGGGAGAGCACCTGCCTTACAAGCAGGGGGTCACTGGTTCGAGCCCGGTATCGCCCACCATTCTCTAAATATTCTTGGAAGTTAAATCTCCAAACCACTTCTTATGTCGCTGGTTGGATTTTTCGACTGTGAGAGTCTTTAGAAAATGAACTTCACAAGAAGTCTCATTGCTCTTTAACAATTTGGAAAGCTGACTGATTGATTTACTTACGAGTAATTCAATCAAATTTAAAAGTTCTCAATGTTTATCTTTCATTAGATAAACACAACAAACACATTCAAGTGTCTTGTATTCGATTCAAACTTGTTTGAATCACAATTGAGTCCGGCAAACAGTCATTGAGAATTAACCCTTCTTAATGACAACCAAAAACCTTGGTTAGTTGCCATACACTAAGACCCTTTCGGGTTGTATGGTTAAGTGACTAAGCGTACACGGTGGATGCCTTGGCAGTCAGAGGCGATGAAAGGCGTAATAACTTGCGATAAGCCCAGATTAGGTAGTAATAACCTTTTGAGTCTGGGATTCCTGAATGGGGAAACCCACTTACATAAGTAAGTATCCTGTTGTGAATACATAGCAGCAGGAGGCAAACCGGGGGAACTGAAACATCTAAGTACCCCGAGGAAGAGAAATCAACCGAGATTCCGAAAGTAGCGGCGAGCGAAATTGGATTAGCCCTTAAGCTTTTAACGATGCAGGTGAAGAGTCTGGAAAGTCTCGCAATAAAGGGTGATAGCCCCGTAACCGACACATCATAATCAGTGAAAACGAGTAGGGCGGGACACGTGATATCCTGTCTGAATATGGGGGGACCATCCTCCAAGGCTAAATACTACTGACTGACCGATAGTGAACCAGTACCGTGAGGGAAAGGCGAAAAGAACCCCTGTGAGGGGAGTGAAATAGAACCTGAAACCGTGTACGTACAAGCAGTAGGAGCACCTTCGTGGTGTGACTGCGTACCTTTTGTATAATGGGTCAGCGACTTAATTTTAGTAGCAAGGTTAACCGTTTAGGGGAGCCGTAGGGAAACCGAGTCTTAACTGGGCGTACAGTTGCTAGGATTAGACCCGAAACCAGGTGATCTAGCCATGGGCAGGTTGAAGGTTGAGTAACATCAACTGGAGGACCGAACCGACTAATGTTGAAAAATTAGCGGATGACTTGTGGCTAGGGGTGAAAGGCCAATCAAACCTGGAGATAGCTGGTTCTCCCCGAAAGCTATTTAGGTAGCGCCTCGGACGAATACTACTGGGGGTAGAGCACTGTTAAGGCTAGGGGGTCATCCCGACTTACCAACCCTTTGCAAACTCCGAATACCAGTAAGTACTATCCGGGAGACACACGGCGGGTGCTAACGTCCGTCGTGGAGAGGGAAACAACCCAGACCGCCAGCTAAGGTCCCAAAGTATAGCTAAGTGGGAAACGATGTGGGAAGGCTCAGACAGCCAGGATGTTGGCTTAGAAGCAGCCATCATTTAAAGAAAGCGTAATAGCTCACTGGTCGAGTCGGCCTGCGCGGAAGATGTAACGGGGCTAAGCTATACACCGAAGCTGCGGCTACGTACCTTAGGGTATGTGGGGTAGGGGAGCGTTCTGTAAGCCGTTGAAGGTGGTCTGTAAGGGCTGCTGGAGGTATCAGAAGTGCGAATGCTGACATGAGTAACGATAAAGGGAGTGAAAAACTCCCTCGCCGGAAGACCAAGGGTTCCTGTCCAACGTTAATCGGGGCAGGGTAAGTCGACTCCTAAGGCGAGGCCGAAAGGCGTAGTCGATGGGAAACGGGTTAATATTCCCGTACTTCTTACAATTGCGATGGGGGGACGGAGAAGGCTAGGTGGGCCTGGCGACGGTTGTCCAGGTTCAAGTACGTAGGCGGGTGGTTTAGGTAAATCCGGACCGCTACTAACGCTGAGATACGATGTCGAGCTACTACGGTAGTGAAGTCATTGATGCCATGCTTCCAGGAAAAGCCTCTAAGCTTCAGATTGTAAGGAATCGTACCCCAAACCGACACAGGTGGTCGGGTAGAGAATACCAAGGCGCTTGAGAGAACTCGGGTGAAGGAACTAGGCAAAATGGTACCGTAACTTCGGGAGAAGGTACGCTCTTATCAGTGAAGTCCCTTGCGGATGGAGCAGACGAGAGTCGCAGATACCAGGTGGCTGCAACTGTTTATTAAAAACACAGCACTGTGCAAAATCGTAAGATGACGTATACGGTGTGACGCCTGCCCGGTGCCGGAAGGTTAATTGATGGGGTTAGACTTCGGTCGAAGCTCTTGATCGAAGCCCCGGTAAACGGCGGCCGTAACTATAACGGTCCTAAGGTAGCGAAATTCCTTGTCGGGTAAGTTCCGACCTGCACGAATGGCGTAATGATGGCCACGCTGTCTCCACCCGAGACTCAGTGAAATTGAAATCGCTGTGAAGATGCAGTGTACCCGCGGCTAGACGGAAAGACCCCGTGAACCTTTACTACAGCTTGGCACTGAACATTGAACCTACATGTGTAGGATAGGTGGGAGACTATGAAACCGCGTCGCTAGATGTGGTGGAGTCGTCCTTGAAATACCACCCTTGTAGTTTTGATGTTCTAACGTTGGTCCCTGAATCGGGATTACGGACAGTGCCTGGTGGGTAGTTTGACTGGGGCGGTCTCCTCCCAAAGAGTAACGGAGGAGCACGAAGGTGGGCTAAACACGGTTGGACATCGTGTGGTTAGTGCAATGGCATAAGCCCGCTTGACTGCGAGAATGACAATTCGAGCAGGTGCGAAAGCAGGTCATAGTGATCCGGTGGTTCTGAATGGAAGGGCCATCGCTCAACGGATAAAAGGTACTCCGGGGATAACAGGCTGATACCGCCCAAGAGTTCATATCGACGGCGGTGTTTGGCACCTCGATGTCGGCTCATCACATCCTGGGGCTGAAGTCGGTCCCAAGGGTATGGCTGTTCGCCATTTAAAGTGGTACGCGAGCTGGGTTTAGAACGTCGTGAGACAGTTCGGTCCCTATCTGCCGTGGGCGTTGGAAAATTGAAAGGGGCTGCTCCTAGTACGAGAGGACCGGAGTGGACGAACCTCTGGTGTTCGGGTTGTCATGCCAATGGCATTGCCCGGTAGCTAAGTTCGGAATCGATAACCGCTGAAAGCATCTAAGCGGGAAGCGAGCCTTGAGATGAGTTTTCCCTGGCGCTATAAGCGTCCTAAAGGGTTGTCGTAGACTACGACGTTGATAGGCAGGGTGTGTAAGTGCTGCGAGGCATTGAGCTAACCTGTACTAATTGCCCGTGAGGCTTAACCATACAACACCCAAGGGGTTTTGTGGACTCAAAGAAATACCAAACGCTTGAATGAGTTTGAAGAGATAGACTTTTAAATCAGTTTTCCGAATTTTAAAATTTGCTTGGCGACCATAGCATTGTGGACCCACCTGATTCCATGCCGAACTCAGAAGTGAAACACAATAGCGCCGATGGTAGTGTGGGGCTTCCCCATGTGAGAGTAGGACATCGCCAGGCTTTAAATTTGAACACTTGTCAGCGACGACAAGTATTCCACTGCGGAGTGGTAGTTCAGTTGGTTAGAATACCGGCCTGTCACGCCGGGGGTCGCGGGTTCGAGTCCCGTCCACTCCGCCACTTATTCGATAACCTCGCCTAGTGCGAGGTTTTTTCGAATCTGAAGTAATGAAAGTTTTAGGGGTGTAGCTCCAATTGGCAGAGCAGCGGATTCCAAATCCGCGTGTTGGGAGTTCGAATCTCTCCACCCCTGCCATATTTAAGGCTCTAGCAGAAATGCTAGAGCCTTTTTGCTTTCTGAATCCAATATACGCCATTAACAGAGCAGCTGATCCCCCGACTTACCAAAACAGCGCGCGTTGGAGTTGAAACCTCCAGCCTGTCATATCTACGCCTCAGCAGAAGTTCTGTTTTTTGCTTTAGATTTGTTCGATTTTTAGTCGACAATTCTTACTTTTAATAAAACCTGGCCTTAAAAATGTAAGTGCTTACTTATCTCAGCCTCTTTTATAAACAACCAACAGCACAAACCACACTTCTTTATGAGAATTATTCTCAATATTTTGTTACATTTTGGTCGTTATTACTAAAAGGCAACAAATATGGATATCTCCCGTCGTAAGTTTATTCAATCATCTATCGCTATATCTGCACTCACTGTACTGCCCGCTTGCTCAATAAAACGGTCGGTTGATGAACAAGGAAAGCATGTTTACGACCTAACGGCAGAGCCTTCAACAGCTGAGTTGGTGACGGGATTTAATACCAATGTTTTAGCCTTTAATGGACAGATCCCTGCTCCGATGATTCGATGTCGACAGGGTGAAAAGGTTACGATCCGCTTTACGAATAAGCTCGCTGAACCGACGACTATTCATTGGCATGGTTTAAGAATTCCCATCGAAATGGATGGGGTTCCCTTCTTAAGTCAGCCACCGATCATGCCAGGTGAAACATTCATTTATGAATTTACGCCACCAGATGCTGGTACGTTTTGGTATCACCCACATATGAACAGCGTTAAGCAGCTTGGTATGGGTTTGGTTGGTCTTATTATCGTAGAGGAGAGCATTCCAGTGCCGTTTGATGAAGAGCACGCACTGATGCTTAAACATTGGCATATAGATAAGAAAGACAAATGGAAAGATCTAATGATCCCACGACTCAGTGCTCGTATGGGTACGCCAGGAGAGTGGAGTAGCGTTAATGGAATACATGAACCTGTCTATCAGTTAAAACAACATGCAACGACCAGGCTGCGTATCGCTAATGTCGATAATACGATCACTTACCCTATTGCTGTTGAAGGGGCTGAGGCATGGGTGATTGCCATTGATGGTAACCCTGTCAAAACACCTTATAAGCTGACGGAACATAAAATTGGTCCAGGGATGCGAGTGGATATTGGACTGATAGCACCCAAAGCCGGTGGGCGAGTTAGCGTCCTTCAAATGAAAGGACGCTTTCCTTTCTCTTTGTGTGAGTTCGAGGTTGTAGATTCAACCTTTGTTGAGAATCGCTCTCTACCTTCTTTGCCCCTTAATCCTGTGCCCAACTTAGATTTGGCTAATGCAGAAGAAATCGACTTTTTATTTGAATGGGAAGGGGCGGTTTCTCCAGTATCTAAAGATGGAAAATCTATGCCTAAGTTTTGGCTAACTAATAAACGAGCATGGGAGGGGATGAGCAAAGATAGTATCCCTGAACCGTTGGCGACGTTAGAGCTGGGAAAAACCTATATATTCGATCTTAAGAACGTCACTCAATACCATCACCCGATCCATATTCATGGACATACTTTTACAGTACTCGAACTTGACGGGAAGAAAGTTGAAGAGCCTTTCCATACCGATACAGTGTTACTTGGAAAAAACGGCCGAGCTAAAGCCGCATTTGTTGCCGACAACCCTGGCCGCTGGATGTATCACTGTCATGTTATCGAACACATGAAAACGGGTTTGATGGGATATATTGAAGTTAAGTGACACCTGTAACGTTTAATATTTGCGCATGCATTCTTAGTTTCTACCCTCGCTTTTATCGGCGTTAAAGCTAGAATATAGGGATTATTGTTTGGGAGGATTCATGGGTCAGTTATCTATTCTAGGTTTTATCGCCATCGGTGGCGCGTTTGGTGCTTGTTCACGTTACTTGATTTCAGAGTTATGCGTTGTGATGTTAGGACGTGGTTTCCCTTACGGTACGCTGACTGTTAACGTGATTGGCTCTTTGATTATGGGATTGCTCATCGCCGCGTTTGAAAATGAGATGGTTGCGACGGAGCCGTGGAGACAAATTATCGGTCTTGGTTTTCTTGGGGCCCTGACGACATTTTCTACGTTTTCGATGGATAACGTGCTTCTTATGCAGCAGGGTGCGTTCTTCAAGATGGGGCTCAATGTACTGCTCAACGTGGTGCTCAGTATTTCAGCGGCATGGATCGGCTTCCAACTTCTGATAAAGTCTTAAAACTTTCTTACGATTTGTTAACAACTCGGCTTGGTTTATCCAAGCCGTTTTTATATACTCGATCGTACTTGTCGGAGTGCCATATGGCTGAGACCGTTAACTCGGGATCCGTTGAACCTGATCAGGCTAATACCTGCGAAGGGAACAAGAGTAGATATCTAACTAGAATCCTTCTAGAGATCTATCTCCAGATCACAACTGTATTTCTTACCGTGATCCCTCTTGTAGCATCTTATCCGTCAAGCATTTTTATCCCTATAAATAATGGCTAAAAGCCAAGGAAAAATGCTATGTCGAGTCGTAAACAAGCAAGACTGGAAGCGAAGAATTTCATTGATTCTTTATCCGTACAACCTTATCCAAATTCAAAAAAAGCTTACATCCAAGGATCTCGCGAGGACATTCAAGTCCCTGTACGAGAAATATCACTAGCAGATAGCCTTGTTGGTGGTACCAAAAAAGAGCCTGTATTCGAACCTAATGCGCCAATTCATGTATACGACACCTCTGGTGTTTATACTGACCCTACGCACGAAATTGACCTTTACAGTGGCCTTCCTAAGTTACGAGAGCAATGGATTGAAGAGCGTGCTGATACGGAACTGTTAGGCGATGTAAGTTCTGTATACACCAAAGAGCGTTTAGAAGATGAAACTCTAGACGACCTTCGTTACGGTAATCTGCCTAGAATTCGTCGCGCGACTGGCGATCAATGTGTTACTCAGCTGCACTATGCTCGTAAGGGGATTATTACTCCTGAGATGGAGTACATTGCGATACGTGAGAACATGGGACGTCAGAAGTTTGCTGATGAGCAGCTGAACCACCAACACCCTGGCCATAACTTTGGCGCAAACCTGCCGAAAGAAATCACCCCTGAGTTCGTGCGTAAAGAAGTCGCTGAAGGCCGAGCTATCATTCCGTCGAACATTAACCACCCTGAATCCGAGCCGATGATTATTGGCCGAAACTTCTTAGTGAAAGTGAACGCTAATATCGGTAACTCTTCAGTGAGCTCTTCGATTGAAGAAGAAGTTGAGAAGCTAGTATGGTCGACTCGTTGGGGTGGAGATACCGTGATGGACCTTTCTACCGGTCGTAATATTCACGAGACTCGCGAATGGATACTACGTAATAGCCCAGTACCAATTGGTACGGTTCCTATGTATCAAGCGCTTGAAAAAGTGAATGGCGTTGCGGAAGACCTTAACTGGGAAGTGATGCGCGATACCTTGATTGAACAAGCAGAGCAGGGTGTTGATTACTTTACTATCCACGCAGGCTTATTGCTTCGCTACGTTCCTATGACCGCTAAACGTGTGACTGGTATTGTCTCTCGTGGCGGCTCTATCATCGCGAAATGGTGTCTTGCTCATCACCAAGAAAGCTTCCTTTATACCCATTTCCGTGAGATCTGTGAGATCTGTGCGAAGTACGATGTCGCTCTGTCATTGGGTGACGGTCTACGTCCGGGTTCGATTGCTGATGCGAATGATGAAGCTCAATTCTCCGAATTACGTACTTTGGGTGAGTTGACTAAAGTTGCTTGGGAATACGACGTGCAGGTGATCATTGAAGGCCCTGGACATGTACCAATGCACCTAATTAAAGAGAACATGGATGAGCAGTTAGAGCACTGTCATGAAGCACCGTTCTATACATTAGGTCCATTGACTACCGATATTGCCCCTGGTTATGACCACATTACCTCTGGAATTGGCGCGGCCATGATTGGTTGGTACGGCTGTGCGATGCTCTGTTATGTAACCCCTAAAGAGCATCTAGGCTTACCAAACAAAGAAGATGTGAAGACTGGCCTGATTACTTACAAGCTGGCTGCACACGCAGCAGACTTGGCTAAAGGACATCCGGGTGCACAAATCCGAGATAACGCTTTATCAAAGGCACGTTTTGAATTCCGTTGGGAAGACCAATTTAACCTAGCTCTTGATCCGGAAACTGCGCGTTCTTTCCATGATGAAACCTTGCCGCAAGAGTCGGGCAAGGTTGCTCACTTCTGCTCAATGTGTGGCCCTAAATTCTGCTCAATGAAGATCTCTCAAGAAGTTCGAGAGTACGCGAAAGACACTGAACAAGTGGCAGCTGATCAGGCTATCGAGATTAAGATGCTAGATAACCCGTTGGAAGGGATGCGTCAGAAATCCCAAGAATTCCGTGATACTGGCTCTGAACTTTATCATCCTGCAGTGGGTGCAAAAGAAGCTCAATTAGAGGAATAATGACAGTGAAAATTCTTATCCCATCTCAAAACATTGAGTTAACGGGAGAGGTGCAAAGCTGTCTACTGGTTGCTAAGCGACAAGGCTTGGCAACCGATGCAGTTGAGTTGGGTGTAAGCCCAACTCAATGCTTCTCTATCGTTGATGCTCAGCAAGCGTTATCTATTGGTTTTGCTCATGATGTTGATTCATTGGCGGAGTGTCGCTCAAGTGAGCTTGATCATATCGTTGATTACAGTCATTCAGTGGCGCTAGCTGGTGTCCGCGATGCCTTGGCACAAACTCCGAATACCATCTATATCGGTGTCTTAGATGACTCAGCTGTATTGGATCTCTGGTCACAGCTAGATGCTAATCGTGCTATCAAGAGTGAAACTCCAGCTCATCAGGAGTTAGATAGTCGTGGCCACTTTGCTTGGTTAGTTACTTTGTTGGCGTTGGAGTTCCCATTAGAAGATGCACTGGTTTTAGCTCGCGCCGCATCTAATGTTTCACGTGGAACATGGCCAGCAAGCTACCAAAACTTTCCTATTCCCATTCTGGAAGATGAACGACTGGATATTAGTGTTGGTTGGGCGCATCAAGGAACCTCACTTTCGTTCCCTGAACTGAGTAAGAGTAGCCTAGGACTATACCCAGTGGTTGATGATGTTGAGTGGATCGAAAGGCTGCTCAAGCTTGGAATCAAGACAGTTCAACTGCGTATTAAGAACCCGCAGCAAGAAGGTTTAGAACAACAAATCGAACGATCTATCGAACTCGGTAGAGAGCACAACGCTCAGGTTTTTATCAATGACTATTGGCAATTAGCACTTAAGCATGATGCTTTTGGTGTTCATTTGGGTCAAGAGGACATCGAAGAATCCAACCTATCTCAACTGAGCCAAGCTGGTATTAAGATCGGTCTCTCGACACATGGCTATTACGAGTTGCTACGTATTGTGCAAATCAACCCAAGCTATATTGCGCTTGGGCATATATTCCCAACCACCACTAAGCAGATGCCATCAAAGCCTCAAGGGCTTGTGCGTTTATCTCTCTATCAGCAGCTGATTGATACTATCCCATACACAGAAGAACTCACCGGCTATCCGACGGTTGCGATTGGTGGAATTGACCAGTCGTCGGCTGCACAGGTGTGGAGTTGTGGGGTATCGAGCCTTGCTGTTGTACGTGCGATTACGTTAGCCGAAGACCCAAAACAAGTGATTGAGTTCTTCGAAGCATTAATGGCTGACAGTTCTACAAGTGCTGTTAAAAAGGTAACTCGGGAGCTAAGTCATGCTGAGTGATTTCGAATTCATTCGTTATCAACGACAAATCGCACTCCCTGAAGTGGGTGAGCAAGGGCAACGCAATCTATTAGATAGCCATGTGTTGGTTATTGGTTGTGGTGGCTTAGGAAATGCAGCAGCTCTCTATCTTGTGGCTTCCGGTATCGGGAAAATCGTATTGGTAGATGATGACTGTGTGGATTCGTCTAACCTGCAACGACAGGTAGCGTTCAAGGAAAGTCAGTTAGGTTCACCTAAGGTTGAAGCCCTGAAGCAACAGTTGAGTGAGCTTAATGGTCGAAGCCAAGTAAGAACCATCAATAAGCGAATGACTCAAAGCCAACTTGAGCTTGAGGTGATGCTCGCTGATTTGGTGTTGGATTGTACTGACAACTTTGAGTCACGCCAACAGGTTAACCAAGCATGTTTCGGCAGTAGTACGCCTTTGATTTCTGGTTCTGCGATCGGCTGGAAAGGTCAGTTTATTGTCTTTGATTATCAGAAGCAGAAAGGGTGCTATCACTGTTTGTTCCCGTTCAGTCATCATCCACAAACGACACGTTGTAGCGACAGCGGAATCATCGGCCCAGTTGTTGGCACTATAGGTAACCTCCAAGCACTGGCTGCTATTCAACGCCTTAGCACTGGTGAGTTCCAAGTTGCAACACATCAGCTCAAACTGTTTGATGGTCAGACGATGAACTGGCAAAACTTAAGTGTCACTCAAGATAGTGAATGCCCCGTTTGCTGCACATCTACAGTTAACTATTTAGAAGAAGAAGCCCAATGAGCAACATAACGATCTCTATCAATGAGCAACCAGAACAGGTTGCACAATCGTCGTCTCTAGCGGATATCATCCAAGCGCTTTCACTGCCCGATCTGGGTTGTGTCTTTGCTATCAACAATGCGGTTGTCCCGCGTAGTCAGTGGCAACAAACAGTCGTCAATGAAGGCGATGCTATTTCTCTTTTCCAAGCCATTGCAGGAGGCTAACCATGTTAACTATCGCAGATAAAACGTTTCAATCTCGACTCTTCACTGGAACGGGTAAGTTCGCGAACAAGCACTTGATGGCGAGTGCTATTGAAGCTTCCGGTGCTCAACTTGCAACCATGGCGTTGAAGAGGGTTGATATTCGCTCTGAGCAAGATGATATTTTGCAGCCTATCATTAATGCTGGCGTTAACTTGTTACCAAATACCTCCGGTGCAAAGAACGCGAAGGATGCCATCTTTGCTGCACATTTGGCTCGCGAAGCGCTAGGCACAAACTGGCTCAAACTGGAAATTCACCCAGATCCAAAGTACTTGATGCCAGACCCAATTGAGACATTAAAAGCGGCTGAGCAACTGGTTAAAGATGGCTTTGTTGTGTTGCCTTACTGCCATGCTGACCCAGTGTTGTGTAAACGTTTAGAAGAGGTGGGTTGTGCTGCGGTTATGCCGCTAGGTGCGCCGATTGGGTCGAATAAAGGTATCGCTTCGGCAGACTTCTTAGAGATCATTATCGACCAAGCGAATGTCCCTGTGATTGTTGACGCCGGTATTGGTGCGCCATCTCATGCTGCTCGTGCAATGGAAATGGGCGCGGATGCCGTGTTAGTTAATACTGCGATTGCGGCTTCTCAACAACCCGTTGATATGGCGATTGCTTTTAAACTGGCAGTTGAAGCTGGCCGTATGGCTTACCTTTCTGGTCTCGCTGGTCAGGTGTCTCACGCGGTTGCTTCTAGTCCGCTAACTTCATTTCTAGACGAGTAGTGTCCCTATGACGTTTGTTGATCGATTTAAACAGCTCAACTGGGATGACATTGGTATGTCTATCTTCAGTAAAACGGCAGCGGATGTTGAGCGCGCTCTGAGTAAACCTAAACGCGACTTGGAAGACTTTAAGGCTCTTATCTCTCCGGCAGCAGAACCTTACTTAGAGCAGATGGCGCAACAATCGTTGGCACTAACACGCAAGCGATTCGGCAATACAATGTCGTTGTATATTCCATTGTACCTCTCAAACTTATGTGCGAATGCGTGCACGTATTGTGGTTTCTCAATGGAGAACCGCATTAAGCGTCGCACACTTACTTTGGATGAAATCGATGCTGAAAGTGCCGCTATCAAAAAGATGAAGTTTGATAGTGTACTGTTGGTGACTGGTGAACATGAAACCAAGGTCGGGATGAAGTACTTCCGTGAAGTGCTACCGAATATTAAGGCTCAATTTAACTATCTTGCGATGGAAGTGCAGCCGCTTGATCAAGATGACTACGCAGAGCTTAAAACTCTCGGCTTAGATGCGGTGATGGTTTACCAGGAAACCTATAGTCCAAGTACCTACGCGGAACACCACTTGCGTGGCAATAAAATGGATTTTGAATACCGGCTTGAAACGCCCGATCGTTTGGCAAAAGCGGGTATTGATAAGATAGGCATTGGCGCTTTGATTGGCTTGGAAGATTGGCGTACCGACTGCTTCTTCGTGGCCGCTCACTTAGACTATCTTGAGCGCACGTATTGGCAAACACGTTACTCGATTTCATTCCCACGTCTTCGTCCGTGTGAGGGTGGTTTGCAGCCTAAATCGATTATGAGTGATAAACAGTTGGTTCAACTTATCTGTGCTTATCGCTTATTAAACCCTGAGGTTGAATTGTCTCTTTCGACTCGTGAGTCTGCAGCTTTCCGCGACAATGTGTTGCCATTGGGAATCACCAGTATGTCGGCTGCGTCTAAAACCCAACCCGGTGGTTATGCTTCTGACGAAGAAGAACTCGAGCAATTTGAAATAAGTGATGAGCGAAGTGCTGCCGATGTTGAGTCAATGATTCGTCAACGTGGTTTTGATCCTGTGTGGCGAGACTGGCACAGTGCTTACTCTGGTTAGCGAACACATAGATTGATGTTCCACGTGAAACATCGACGAAGTTAAATCGACAAATAAAAACGGCTACCCTAAGGTAGCCGTTTTTCGTTTCATTAAGTTTGGATTAGCTAAGCATTAAGCATGAGCAAGTGGAGTGGTTGATTGGCGTAACCATTCCAATGTATCACCTTCAACTAATGGGCTAACATCGTTCCATACTTTCTGGTGGTAATCATTAAGCCATGCAAGTTCAGGTCGTGTCAGTAAATCGACGTTGATGTTGCGCTTATCGATAGGGCAGCGTGTTAGTGATTCAAACGTTAGTACTGAGAAGTCACCTTGAGTTGGCAGCTCAACCACCAGTTCTAGGTTTTCGATACGGATACCAAATTCATCTGCACGGTAGTAACCCGGCTCGTTTGATAACACCATGCCTTCAACAAGAGGTACGTCGATTAGCTTCTTAGAGATGCTTTGCGGACCTTCATGAACACTTAGGAAATGACCAACACCGTGACCAGTACCGTGGTCGTAGTCGAAGCCCTCTGCCCATAAATGCTGTCGAGCTAGGATATCAAGTTGGAAACCACGAGTACCCTGTGGGAAACGTGCACGTGCAATGCCGATGTGACCTTTAAGCGCTAACGTGAACTGCTGGATCATTTCGGCGCTTGGCTGGCCAATTGCGATAGTACGAGTGATGTCGGTTGTGCCGTCTAGGTACTGACCACCTGAATCGACTAGGTAAAGAGTATTCATCTCTAACTGACCTGGTTCAGGTTGGTTCTCGTGGTTGTAGTGACACATTGCTGCGTTGCCGCCTGCTGCTGAAATTGTGTCAAAACTTAGGTCCATCAGCGTTGGGTCTTGTTCGCGGAATGATTGAACTTTGTCTGCTAGCACAGCTTCATTGAGCAGATTACCTTGCGCGACTTCTGCATCAATCCAAGATAGGAACTTCGCCATCGCAACACCATCACGAATATGACACGCTTTCATGCCGGCAATTTCAGTTTCATTCTTTGCTGCTTTTGGCATTAGGCATGGGTCTGCTGCTTCAATGATATGAGCACCAGAGTTTTGTAGAACCAGCGTGTACCAAGCGTTACTGGTACCTGAATCGACAGATACATTTTTGCCTTCCAAAGATTGAAGGCGTGCTTCAAGCTCTGATGGGTGAGACACACGAATACCATTGCCAACGTGTGCTTCAAAGCCAGTAGGAATACGAGCAGGGTCTAGGAAGAAATCTACGCTTTCATCTGCGTGAATGATCGCATTGGATAACACAACAGGTAGGCGAGATACGTCCAAACCACGGATGTTAAGCAGCCAACAGATCGAATCGAGTTCCGTAAGGATAGCGGCATCAGCACCTTTGGCTTTTAGTAAGCCAGCAATCTCCGCACGTTTGCTTTCACTTGATTGGCCTACTGCATCTGTTTCCATTAGGCGAACATCAGATACCACAGGCTCAGGACGATCAGACCAAAGCTCATCAATTGGATTCGAAGATAGCGTTGTTAGTTCAACTTTCTCTGCCAGTTTAGCTTGAGCGCCTTTCAACCAAGCAGCAGTGTGCATGCGTGGGTCGAATGCAACCTTGCTGCCTTGTGCTAGAGAGCTGATGATCCAATCTAAAGCCGGCTCTTCAATAAGGTGGCGATACTCAAATAACTCTGCTGGTACCTGCTTACGAACCTGAACCGTGTAGCGACCATCAACAAAAATAGCAGCGTTCTCACGAGTGATAACTGCAGCACCAGCAGAGCCAGTGAAACCTGTTAACCAGTGAAGTCGCTCGTTATGAGCTGGAACGTATTCACCTAGATATTCGTCTTCGTGTGGAATGATAACGGCATCTAGTTTGCTTGTTTCAAGCCAAGCTCGAACCGCAGCAACGCGTTCAGCAGTGATATTGTGCATCTGTGTTTATCCTTATTGTTAGGGTCCTTGTTAACACTCACAGTAGATATACATATGAGGGGACTTATTAGGTCAATAAGCTAGCGCTTTTGTTCGTTTGCTGCAAACGCTGTACGCCATTTTTATCTAAGATGCAGAGTTTTTTCTTTGATGATATCTCGCAACCAAGTTAGCGCTGGGTCATTTTCTCTATCACGGTGCCAAAACAGAGTGTATGCCATCGGCGGGAATTCCATTGGTAAAGGCACAACCACTAAGTCGAGTTGTTTGGCGACAAGGTAAGTAAAGTGGCTTGGTGCGGTAAAGACAAAATCGGTGTAGGTACACAGGCTAGCGGCGCTATTAAAGTCTGGAACAGAAATCGCGATATCACGTTGGTGGCCAAGGTCGGCAAGTTTGTAATCGAGCAGCCAACGGTCGTTACCATCACATCTCACTTGTACATGGCGCTGGGCGAGGTAGGTTTCTAGATCCCATTTACCACTTAGAGCAGGGTGGTTGCGTCTTAACACACACATTTGTGCATCACGATAGATCTCTTGCTCACAGATGTCGTCTGGCGGCAGCATGGTCAAACGTGCATCGTTAATGTCGATGTCTTTGCCTGTGAGTCCAATATCTAATTCGCCAAGCTGTAGTTTCTTAAAGGTTTGTTCGGTCCACGCGTGGGTGTTGATATTGACCTTAGGCGCTTGTCGAAATATTGCTGGTAAGAAGTGCGGAAGAATCAGGGGGTAAACACTCTCAACGGCAGCGATGTGAAAGCTGTGGTCGCTGTTGTTGGGAATAAAAGTTTCCGGCTGGGTAAGCACATCAAGTTGGTTGATCAACGTTTCTAAGCGAGGCTTAAGGAATACGGCTTTTGGTGTTGGTCTTAAGCCATGTGCACTTCGCGTGAAAAGGGGATCATTAAATTGTTCACGAAGCTTGGCTAGCG
Organism: Vibrio coralliirubri; assembly: GCF_024347375.1. NCBI lineage: Bacteria > Pseudomonadati > Pseudomonadota > Gammaproteobacteria > Vibrionales > Vibrionaceae > Vibrio > Vibrio coralliirubri. The sequence goes on from NZ_AP025470.1 coordinate 43,307, forward strand.
ATTTACTCACTGCCGACTGGCTCAGGCACAATCGATGTGCGGTGCGCGTGACGCTTAGCTCCTCCATCAGCACCTGTAAGCAAACCAGTAGGTTTAAGTCGAGGCGTGATAGTTTCTCAATATTCATGTGAGTTTCCTATTTGGAATAATGCTAATGAGTATATGCCATTTTTGTTCATATCTTTAGTTGGTTATTATGCACCTAAATTAACTCATTCGGAGAATCTTGTGCCTTCTAACGCGCTTCCAACCCCTAGTAAACTGCAGGTTGCTTTATTGGCAATGCTGGTTCTATTTAGCCCTTTGGCTATAGATATTTATCTTCCAGCTCTGCCACAAATTTCAACAGCGTTTCACGTGGAACATGCACTAGCACAAGATACGATTACCTGGTTTTTATTCGCTATGGGTGTCGGGCAATTATTTGCTGGCCCTTTGGCTGATAAGTTAGGACGTCGAACCGTTGCATTGGGAGGTGTTAGTATCTATGCATTGAGTGCTTGCTTGGCGTGGGCAGCTCAATCGATTGATATGATGCTAATGGCTCGGCTGCTACAAGGCTTAGGAGCTTGTGCGACTTCTGTAGCAGCCTTTGCAACGGTTCGCGATCTATTTGGCCCAGAGAAGAGTGGCCGTATGATCAGCTACCTTAATGGTGCAATCTGTTTTATTCCTGCTTTGGCACCCATTCTTGGCGCTTGGTTAACTCATCAATTTGGTTGGCGTTCGAACTTTAGCTTTATGGCAGGCTTCGCAGTCGTTGTTGGCACTATCTTATTTTTCCAAATGAAAGAGTCTAACCCTGCGACAGAAAAGGTTGCGGTGTTCAAGCTTGAGCGATACTGGTCAGTATTGAAAACACCATCATTCCTTTTCCACGCAACCTTGTGTCTGATGGCGATGGCGGTCATCCTCGCTTATGTAACCTCTGCACCGGTTGTGTTGATGGAGAATCTAGGCCTGACCATGAAAGAGTTTACTTTCTGGTTTGGTGTTAATGCAGCCATCAACATTGCAGCTGCGTTTACTGCACCTAAATTTATGGACCGTTTTGGTACCTATAAAGCACTGGTCGTTGGTATCTCAACGCTAGGTTTAGCGGGCGTGATTATGTTAGTGCTTGCAGAACACGCTAGCCCAATTGCATTCATGCTGCCAATCTTCTTGTCTTCAGTAGGTTTTGCTTGGATTCTCGGTGCTGCTGCTGGTAAGGCTCTTGAACCTTTCGGTGACCGTGCGGGCACAGCTGCTGCACTGCTTGGCTTGTTCCAAATGAGCGGCTCAGGGCTGCTTGTTGGTACCATGCAACGCCTTGATTTAACGTCTCAAGTGATGATTGCGCTGCAAATGTTCCTTATTGTTCCAGCGTTGTTAGTGCTTGCGAGCAAAGCAGGCAAGTCGTGGCACACGACGTTTGCTAAGGCGTAAGTCTCAAGGGTGACAAAATATACAAATGGCGGTTTGCGAAACGTTAAAACATGGTATATTTGTCACTCATTGAAACGTTAGTCCCCAACGGAAAATACTGTAATGTCATTAACAACCTACGAAATGGCGCGCGTCTTAGAACAAATGGAAGATGCACCTGAAAAGGTCATGTTTGGTAAATTGCTTAAAGAGCTAGGCAACCAAAGTGAAGAGCGTATTCGCAGTGCGGCAAAACAAGTTCCAATCGATACTTTGCGAGACATCATTTACCAATTTCAGCGTGTGGTAGAGTCTCGTAAGGGTGAGCAGGTTCAGCTACTAGCAAAAGAGCTAGCCGAGCAAGGTATCTCTGCTGAAGAGCTACAAGCTTTTCTGAATAAGTAGTTTATCCCAGTTAAAAAGAAACCACTCAATTGAGTGGTTTTTTGCGTTTTGGGGTATATCAATTTAGTGCGAATGAAAGTTCGTTCTAACCTCTAAACTGTGCTTTCAAAATTCGATCAAGTGAGAATGGCCCTGCGCCCCATACGACAACGATAAGAATCATTAATCCCCACAACTGATGATCATAGAAGCCTTGCGCCCATAACACTGGGTAAGACACAACCGCAATGATATTGAAAACGAACAGAACCGCTGCCATAGGTCGTGTTAATAGACCAAGCGCTAAGAATACCGGCAGAATCAATTCAGCTGCGGTGCCCATGTAGGCGGCTAACTCCCAAGGTAGCAGTGGTACTTGGTATTCCAACTCAAACAAGTAAAGGGTGCTATCCCAAGTCGCTATCTTGGTCAGGCCAGAATTAAAGAATACCCACGCCACCCATAGGCGACAAAATAGTAGTAGTACCGGAACAAAGAGTGCCTGTGATTTCTCAATCAAACTGTCGTATTGAGCCATCATGTTTGTGACTGTGTTGTTATCCATATTATGTCTCCAATTCGGCATTGATTGAAAAGCCTGAGATGACGTTAAGCGCCATGACAGCATTCAGATGTTGTAGTAATGAAGGGTCTATCGCTGCGAGCATTTGGCCTGATTGAAATTCGCGAAGTAATTGATGGCATTCTTCACTCAACTGATGATTCTCAATCTGAGAATTTTCCGCTCGTATTAACACCCCAAATTCAGGTTGGTTGATGTCTAACCCATCGAGTTGTTGCTGATAGATAGCGTGTTCAAGTGCGATAATCGTATAGTTAGAATTAATGAGCGTTATTGAATCTTTGAGATGAAAGACTAAAGCGCCTTGTTGCTCTGGTGGCACATCAGCTAAACCAGCCAGAGGACGTTGGTCGGCTTTTGATTCTGAAACGCATCTCACCAAGTTATCTTTTTTCCATTCATACATAGCCACTTCGCAAAGGTAAGGTGCAGCCTCAATAACGGCAGGAAAGGCTTGTATGGTTTGTTCAAAGTGTTCACCGTAACCACTGACATCACCAGAGGTTGATGGATAACTTAAGACATGTTGACGAGCCATCTGTTGGAAGCACTCTTCACCAACCAGCATTTCAGTGAGTGGGTAGGTTGCAGCGAGTACTTCGCTTAAGCTGATCACAAAGTTATTACGGTAAATCTGGATTCGTTGCTCATCAGTAAAATGGTCGCTCACTATGTCGCAATGCTCACCACTGTTTTGGTAGCGTAGGGCGTTCGCAAACTCTGATTGAACATCTGCTAGGGAGTGGCTCATGATGCGCGACTCCTTTGAATGAACTTGTCGTGTTGATACAAGATGTCACTGGCTTTGGTTGCTTCAGCCAGTAAAACTTGTGGCTGTGGGATATCTAGATCCCACTCAATCAAGGTATGGCGCGAACCATGTTGTGCTATCCAGTCAGTGTAGAGTTGCCACACTTCGTCACAGACAGGCTTGCTATGGGTGTCTATCCAGATCTCACCTTGCTCGAGTTTCTTCTTCGTGAAACCTGCCAAGTGAATCTCTTCCACTTTGTCTGCCGGTATTCCACTGAGATACTCTTCACAGCTGAAGCCATGATTAAACGATGAGACGAAAATATTATTGAAATCGAGTAACAGTCGGCAATCAGTGCGCTTCTGTACCTCAGCCAAAAATTCCCACTCAGGAATAGTAGAATGCTTGAAGGCAAGGTAGCTCGATGGGTTCTCAATCAGCATAGGGCGTTGCAGGCTGTCTTGCACCTCGATGACATTGCGACAAAAGACCTCTAGCGCTTCTTCGGTATAAGGCAGCGGTAACAAGTCATTGAAGTAATGACCACCTGTCTGGCTCCAGCTGAGATGATCAGAAACCAAGAAGGGTTCGATATCATCAATGAGCTCTTTTAATTGCACAAGATGATGTTGATTGATGCGCTCAACAGAACCTAGCGACAACCCAACACCGTGACAACTGATGTTGTGTGCGTGACGAATTTCTCTGAGTTGTTGGCGTTGCGGTGATTGAGCTAAGAAGTAGTTCTCGCTGTGAACTTCTAACCAACTTACTAAGGCTGGATTTTGGCTAAAGAAGTCCAAGTGCGGTGTTCTAAGGCCAACCCCTGTGTTGGGGTGAAGAGTTTCAGTCACAACGATTCTCCTAATAAGAAGTGGAGGTGAGCTGAGTGTCAGCTCACCATACTAAGCAGCTCAATTATGATGATTGAGTGTTACCACCTGATAATTTGCCACATAGCCCTTTAGGTACGACTACGAATGCATCGGATTGGTTGTCTTCTTTTGCTGTACCCGCACATGAGCTTGTTTTGGTTGCACAATCATTTTGGCCAGCTTTTGCCACGCCGTAGCATTTTTCTTTTGCTGCTGCTTCCGCAGGTGCTGATGTAAGAACTGCACCGCCGAACGCTAGTACACTTGTGATTGCAGCTGTAACAGCAAGATTAGAATTTTTCATAGTCATTCCCTCTAGGACTTAATAGTATTTTGATATCGCAGGTTAATGGATTGTTAACTTGCTTACTAAAAAGGATAGGAACAACCGGGAAATAATTTCACGGCATTATAAAAAATATCAATATTAATGATGTTTTATATTTTAAGTTGTTGAATTTGTGATGTTAATTTTTGATTGTTTTTTCTTCTTATTATCCTAAACGCAGCCTAGTGTTTAGGTTATAATCAACTTTTATGTATAAATACCCAGTAGTGAGCATATCCAATGATAGATCCTTCGCTTTTACTCGACGGCCTAAACGATAAACAACGTGAGGCGGTCGCGGCACCTTTAGAAAACCTACTTATTCTGGCAGGTGCAGGCAGTGGTAAAACGCGAGTGTTGGTGCATCGTATCGCTTGGCTGCAAAGTGTAGAGCAAGCATCACCGTTCTCTATTATGTCGGTTACCTTCACCAACAAAGCGGCAGCAGAAATGCGTGGTCGTATTGAAGAGTTGATGATGGGTAGTTCGTCAGGCATGTGGAACGGCACCTTCCACGGTATTTGTCACCGAATCCTTCGTGCTCACTACCTAGATGCAAAGCTGCCGGAAGATTTCCAGATCATAGATTCTGATGATCAGATTCGTTTGTTACGTCGCTTAATCAAGGCGCAAAACCTTGATGAAAAGCAGTGGCCTGCCAAGCAAGCTTCTTGGTGGATCAATGGTAAGAAAGACGAGGGATTACGCCCAAGTCACATTGACGCCTACCATGATCCAATAACTCAAACGTGGTTAAAGATCTATTCTGCTTACCAAGAAGCATGTGACCGTGCTGGTTTGGTCGACTTTGCGGAAATCTTGCTGAGATCGCATGAACTATTACGCGATAAGAAACACATCCGAGAGCACTACCAAGCTCGCTTTAAGCATATCCTTGTCGACGAATTCCAAGATACCAACAACATCCAATATGCTTGGCTGCGTATGATGGCAGGCCCAGATTGTCGCGTAATGATCGTAGGCGATGATGACCAATCTATCTATGGCTGGCGTGGTGCGAAGATCGAAAATATTCAGAAGTTCTTGGATGAATTCCCTGGTGCTTCGACGGTTCGACTTGAACAAAACTACCGTTCAACCAAAACCATTCTGCAGGCGTCGAACGAGCTTATCTCGAACAACACCGAACGTATGGGTAAAGAGCTGTGGACTGATGGCAACGATGGCGAGCCAATCTCTGTGTACTCGGCTTATAACGAGCTAGATGAAGCGCGTTTCACGGTTAGCAAAATCAAAGAGTGGCAAGAGAAAGGCGGTGCGTTAGAAGATACCGCGATGCTGTATCGTAATAACGCCCAATCGCGTGTTCTTGAAGAAGCTTTGATTCAAGGTGGTCTACCTTACCGAATATACGGCGGTATGCGATTCTTCGAACGTCAAGAAATCAGAGACGCCTTGAGCTACATGCGCTTAATGAGCAACCGCAGTAATGATGCGGCGTTTGAACGTGTGGTTAATACGCCAACGCGTGGCTTGGGTGATAAAACGTTAGAAACGATTCGTCTTGCAGCGCGTGATCGTGGTGCAACCATGTGGGAAGCCAGTGTTGCTTTGATCGAAGAGCGAGTGCTACCCGGTCGTGCTGCGGGTGCATTAAGTCGTTTTATCGAGCTAATTAATGCGCTTGAAGATGACACGCTAGAACTTAGCCTGCATGAACAAACCGACCACGTGATTAAATCGTCGGGTCTGTTTGCGATGTACGAGCAAGAGAAGGGTGAGAAGTCGAAGGCGCGTATTGAGAACTTGGAAGAATTGGTAACGGCAACGCGTCAATTTGAAAAGCCAGAAGAAGCGGATGAGATGAGCATGCTTACTGCTTTCTTGACTCATGCAGCGTTAGAGGCGGGTGAAGGTCAAGCTGATGAGTTTGATGACGCGGTTCAGCTCATGACTCTGCACAGTGCCAAAGGCCTAGAATTCCCAATGGTATTTATGGTGGGTGTCGAAGAAGGCATGTTCCCAAGTCAGATGTCTGCTGAAGAAGCAGGGCGCTTGGAAGAAGAGCGTCGTCTGTGCTATGTAGGCATGACTCGTGCGATGGAGAAGCTTTACATCACCTACGCAGAGATGCGTCGATTATATGGCCAGGATAAGTACCACAAACCATCTCGCTTTATTCGTGAACTACCAGAGACATGTCTGGATGAAGTGCGTATGAAAGCGCAAGTGAGTCGCCCTGCAAGCAGCGGTCGCTTTAGCCAAACCGCCGTGAAAGAGAATTTCAACGAAACGGGCTTTAGCTTGGGCTCGCGCGTTAAGCACCCTAAGTTTGGTGAAGGTACCATCATCAACTTCGAGGGAAGTGGCCCGCAAAGCCGAGTTCAAGTCGCGTTTAACGGTGAAGGCATCAAGTGGTTAGTGACGGCTTACGCTCGTTTAGAACAGTTGTAATCCGCTACTTCAGCATTTAGAAAACTGTTTGGTTTTTAAAAACCGTTCAGCATTTAAAAGTAATCCGCATTAAAAACAGAAAGAGCAGCCAATGGCTGCTCTTTTTATTGCTCGGAACCAGTCTAAATAGGTTGAATCGAGCTTAAGGCATTTCTGCCTAGGAAGAAGACTTACAGTGCTGCAAGTGCAGCTTCGTAGTTTGGTTCTTCAGTGATCTCTGCAACCAACTCGCTGTGTGTTACCACACCTTTTTCATCAACAACCACAACTGCACGTGTAGTTAGACCAGACAGTGGGCCTTCAGCAATCGCTACGCCGTAGTCTGATGCGAACGCAGGAGAACGGAAAGTTGAAGCGTGTTGAACGCCTTCAATACCTTCTAATTCGCAGAAGCGACCCGCAGCAAACGGTAGGTCAGCAGAAATACAAACCACAACCGTGTTTTCAAGCTCAGCCGCTTTTGCGTTGAACGTACGCACGCTCGTTGCACAAGTTGCTGTGTCGATGCTTGGGAAGATGTTTAGAACCACTTTCTTGCCTTCAAGAGAAGCAAGAGTCAGTTCAGAAAGATCGCCTGCAGCAAGTGCAAAGCTTGGTGCTTGTTCGCCAGTTTGTGGGAATGTGCCTGTTAGTGGTACAGCAGCGCCTTTGAAGGTAACGTGTGACATGAATTGTCCTTAGTTTAATTATGGTTATGAAACTAGTTGAGCCTAGTTCGACTTACGTTACTCTGAAGTGGTTAAGAAGTGAATGCTTTAAATGTCAGAATTGTAATCAAAGGTCTTTGATTTATTTGCTGACAAGGGAATAAATGAAACGGCAGATAAAGAAAAACCCCGAGAGCTTGCGCTCATCGGGGTCTATAGTCTTACTCGCAGCAATCCGGCTACTAAGTGTGCTCCATGCATCAAATCCATGATAGTGTGCTGTTATCCTTCAGCGTATTCCTTTCGTCGCCTTCCTAGCGGTGTCCTTGATCTTATCCTGATCTGCCAACAATCCTCGTTAGCGCGCGTCACTTGTTCCTTGAGCGGTGTCCTTTACATCATCCTGATGTTCAGTCCTTTCCTCGTCCAGAGGTGTCCATTGTCTTTCCTTAGTAGCAACCATCCTAGTTACTATTGCGTCCATTCAATGTCCATTTCGCTATCCATGCCGATTATTCATCCTGAGTAATCGAATCTTCATCCTGAAGATAACCAAGTCCTTGGCGTTTCCTGTTCCGTGTCAGCATCCTTCCGACACCATTCATATTACCGATTCCTTATTTATCAGCAATGGTGCATAAGCGAATTTCTATATAATTATTTGAATGATAAATGTACGTATCGTTTAATTTCAATTGGTTATGTTGTAGGGGTGACTAATTTCGTCATCAAATATCGATATTTACTCACTGCCTTGTGAGAGATCTCGCACAAGGCAGCGAGTAAAAAGGGAGGATTATTCCCTACTGACCAATGGCTGCACCTTCACGACGAGGGTCTGCAGCGCCTTCTAAACCATCTTTTGTGATGCGAATCGCGTGTAAACCAGAGTTAAGATCGCGAACGTTGACCTCAAATCCCATCTTTTCTAGCTCAGGTTTGAAGTTTTCCGCTGATGTTCCTTTTTCCAAATCTAAGGTACCGAAGCGGTTTAGGAAGTGTGGTTGGTTGATCGCTTGCTGAATATCCATGTCCCATTGGGTATGGGCAATGATCGCTTGCGCCACATAACCTATGATACGACTGCCGCCCGGAGAGCCAATCGCCATGTAAGGCTTATCGTCTTGCATGATGATGGTCGGTGCCATTGAAGAACGTGGGCGCTTACCCGGCTCGAGTCGGTTCGCGATAGGTTTGCCATCGTTATGAGTCTTGAATGAGAAGTCGGTTAGTTCGTTATTGAGTAGGAAGCCTCTTACCATCAAGCGTGAGCCAAATGCGTTCTCAATGGTGGTGGTCATCGATACGACATTGCCATCACTATCGACAATGTTGAAGTGGCTGGTGGACGGCAACTCAATAGAAACATCTTGGCTTCTCTGCATTGCGTGATCCCACGGTGGTGTGCCTGAAGGTGCGCTGTCTAATGCCTTACCTGCGGTAATTAACTGAGCACGTTCTTGCAAATAGTCAGTGTTCACTAACCCTTGGGTAGGCATTGGCACATAATCTTGATCCGCCATGTACATACCACGGTCTGCAAAGGCTAGGCGAGAAGCGTCTGCTAACACCTGCCAAGATTTCGCGTCGTTTGGCCCCCATGATTTAAGATCAAACTGCTCGGTCATTGCTAGGATTTGCCCAACCGTTAACGCACCAGAGCTTGGTGGCCCCATTCCACAAATATCGTAGCTCTCATAAGCAGAACAAACCGGTTCGCGCTGCTTTAACGAATAAGCGTCGAAATCTTTCTGCGCCAATACGCCAGGATTACCTTTCGCTGTTTGCACAGTATTAATGATGTCGGCAGAGATCTCACCTTGGTAGAAGGCTTTAGCACCATCCTTCGAGATAGCGTTTAACGTTGCCGCGTATTCAGGGTTCTTAAGCTGCGTGCCAGCGGCTTTCGGGCTGCCATCGGCATTGAAGAAGTAGGCTTTAGTTGTCGCAAATCGGCTCAGTCTCTCTTGGTCATTCTCAATCAAGGTGGCTAAACGTGGACTGATGGTGAAACCTTCCTCAGCCAACTGAGCGATAGGTTTAATCAGTGATGCCCACTCTAGCTTGCCGTATTTCTGGTGTGTATCCCATAACAGTTGCACGGTGCCTGGCGTGGCAACTGAACGACCGCCAACCACGGCATCATAGAATTTAAGCGGTTGTCCGTTTTCGTCTTGGAATAGACGTGGTGTGGCATCAAGCGGCGCAGTTTCACGGCCATCGTAGGTTTTGAGTTGCTTGTCCTTGCCATCAAAATAGACAAGGAACGCGCCGCCACCAATACCTGATGACTGAGGTTCCACTAAGCCAAGCATAAGCTGCACGGCAACCATGGCGTCAATTGCGTTACCACCACGAGCAAGTACATCAGCACCGGCTTGTGTTGCAAGAGGGTTGGCTGCGGTGACCATCCAATCATTGGCTTTAACGAGTTGTTTGGTTTCTAAACCACTACTTTGTTCGGGTGCGACGGAATCGGCAGCTTGATTTGCCCAACTGACGTGAGAGGCAAAAAGTAGGGTAGAAGTGGCGAGGGTTGTTAGTTTTGTTTTCCACTGCATGATCTTCTCCTTTTAATATGCAGAGCTAGATTGGCAGTGGAAAGATTAGATAGCCAGTGCGTTGTTAACGAATTGTAATCTTGATTCGAATTTAAGCGATTAAACCGGACAGCGACTGCCAAAGAATACTCACGCCAATCAGGCTGAATACCACGCCACATAAGCCATCGATGTATACCGTTGCTTCGCTAAGTTTCTTCTGTAGAGCCTTAGTCGAAAGCATCCACGCCAGTAGTGAAAACCAAAACAGAGACAGACCGAACAGGATGATAAGCGCAAAGCCTTTACCCGACAGAGACATGTCGGCAGGCACTAAGCTAGACATCAAGCTGATAAAGAACACCAAAGCCTTAGGGTTGAGAATATTGGTCGCAAACCCTTTCGAAAATGCCTGACGTTTGTTGGTCAAAATAAGATCTTTGGCATTGACGGTATCGTCGTCATCGTCGTGGTTCTGAATGATTTGCCAGGTTGCTTTAAGGGCACCGTAGCCTAAGTACAGCAAGTAGCTACCGCCAGCCAATTGGATAATGGCAAATAGGGTTGGTTGCTGGTGGACTAGGTAACTGATTCCCGTCAGGCTCAGCAATGAGTGCAGCAAGATCCCGCAAGATAAACCAAGCGCAATATACAAGCCTGTTTGTCTGCCGTGGCGTGTCGCATTTTGCACGACTAACGCAAAGTCTGGGCCGGGGCTCATCAAAGCGATGAAATGGATAGAGGCGAGGGTGATCAGTATGGTGACTTCGTTCATGTCAGTTCTCAATAACGTTGCCGCTATTTTAAATAAGTAATCGTATTGAGCGTAGCTTACCGCGATTTGAAATCGAGCAATTGTAAATTATCAACACTTAGTTGATTTGTGAGGGTGGTACGCCGAATGTGGTTTTGAATGCTTTGGAGAAGTGTGCTTGATCATAGAAGCCTACTTGGTGCGCGACCTTAGTGCCACAGATCCCAGATTTAATCAGGCGCATGCTCTGTTCCATACGTAAACGGCTCAGCCACGCATAAGGGGTGATGCCCATTCTGTTCTTAAAGTGGCGTTGGAATTGAGTTGTGGTTAAGCCGCACAGCTCAGACAGTTGCTCTAATCGCACTGGTTGATCCAAATTCGCCATCAAATAGTCTTTGAGTGTATCAATCGATTGATTGCCAAGTTTGATGTCGCTCTTCGATCCAAATTTGGCATAACGATCGACGATCGTCGAGAATCCCTCGAATGGTAAGCAATCTTGAGCGAGTTGGCTGATGTTTTGATTGATTAACAGACCGTGTAAGTTACGTAATTGTAAAAACGCAGCCTGATCGGAGAGGATCAACTCAGAAAAGCCTAATGTGTGACCATTTTGCTTGGGATCGGCAAGATCTTGAAACCACTGGGGAGAAACTGCAAACACACTGACTTGATAACCCGAATCGAGTTTGGAGTGCCCATCATGCAGCTCATCAGGTGGCATGATAACAACTTGGCCTGCACCTACATGATGGCTTGTCCCTTTATAGGCGAATTTTTGCTGCCCTTGGGTAATTAAGCCGATGTGAAAGTCCAAATGATAGTGGCGCTGAAAGGCAAACTCTTGGTATTGAGCTTGGATCAGGCTGATATCTTCTGTTGGGGTTGAGTAGTAGTGGACTTTATCCATGGTACAAAAAAGCTTGGTCAAATAGTCATCAATTCAACCAAGCTTATCTGCGTATTAAGGGATTGTCTTGTAAAAAACGATCAATATCACTGTTTCGCGTGTTTGTTCTTCTTGTTGTTACGCAGGCCATCAAAGCTGAAAATAACCAGTGCTCCCCATATGAAAGCAAAGGTGATCGCTTTATCTGAGGTAAAGGCTTCGCCGTAGATCAGAACCGCCAGTAAGAACATCAAACTTGGACCGATGTACTGGAAGAAACCGAGTGTCGATAGCTTCAAGCGAGTTGCAGCGCCAGTAAAACACAGCAATGGAACCGTGGTAATCACACCTGCCGCAACCAGTAACAGGTTAAGTTGCATCGGGTTCATCGATAAGTCTGAGGTCGGGCTATCGGCAATAAACAATAAGTAGGTTGCGGCGAGAGGCAGCATCACCAGAGTTTCAATGAACAAACCCGTTTGCGCTTCTAAGCTGACTTTCTTACGCAGCAAGCCATAAAAACCAAAGCTAAAGGCTAGGGCAATGGCGACGATCGGTACTGAGCCGAAGGCAATCAATTGGATTAATACGCCAATCGCAGCAAGAGCCACTGCAAACCATTGCAGCTTACGTAAGCGTTCGCCGAGGAAGAGCATCCCAAGTAGCACGTTAATTAGCGGGTTGATGTAATACCCCAAACTGGCATCGAGCATGTGATTGGAATTCACTGCCCAGATAAAGATCAGCCAGTTAGCACCCACCAAAATAGAGGTCGCTACCAAATAGAGCATTTTGGGTTTTGAGGTCAGGGTGTCACGGACTTTACGCCAGCTGCGGCCAATGTGCAGTAAGAAAGCGAGTAGGAAAAAAGACCATACTACACGGTGGCTGAGGATCTCTAATGGGGAAACGTCACTTAAAGATTTGAAATATATAGGGGCGATACCCCACATTGTGTAGGCACCGACGGCAAGCAAAACTCCCTGGCGCGTACGTTGTTGTTCTTCCTGTGTCATGCATCTTTCTCTAGCACTGAGTGCTTATTAATAAGATTTATAAGAGAGTTGGTCAGTATAGGAGCGATAACCCTTTTCACCTAACAATTTGCGGTTTAATTCGCCAGCGTTCCCCTCTACAATGTGCGACTTGCTTGCCGAAGATGCTTGCTGATTTCATACCTCGATTAGGAACCACAATGACCGCCACTCTGATTGCTGAGCAAATACCAACTCCCGCGAATGATGCGCAAACCATCTTACAAGATGTGTTTGGCTATCAAAGCTTTCGAGATGGTCAGCAAGAGGTCATTGATTTGGCCGTTGAAGGTAAAGACAGCTTGGTGATTATGCCGACCGGTGGTGGTAAATCTCTGTGTTACCAAATCCCGGCGTTGGTTCGTGAAGGGCTGACTCTGGTTATCTCGCCGCTGATCTCGTTGATGAAAGACCAAGTCGATCAACTGAAGGCTAATGGTGTTGCTGCTGAGTGTATTAACTCTTCAATGCCACGTGACCAGTTGCTGAATGTGTTCAATCGCATGAACTCAGGTCAGCTAAAAATGGTGTATGTATCGCCAGAGCGCGTGTTGATGCGTGACTTTATCGAACGTCTTCAGGGTTTACCGCTTTCGATGATTGCAGTCGATGAAGCGCACTGTATCTCTCAATGGGGTCACGACTTCCGCCCTGAATACGCATCGTTAGGCCAGCTTAAACAGTATTTCCCGCATGTGCCTTACATGGCGCTCACAGCAACCGCCGATGATGCGACGCGTAAAGATATTATCTCGCGCTTGCAGCTCCTAGATCCGCACACTTACTTAGGCAGCTTTGATCGCCCTAATATTCGCTACAACCTAGTTGAGAAGCACAAACCCGTGTCACAGGTGGTTCGCTACCTAGAAACACAAAAGGGCAATTGCGGCATCATCTACTGTGGTAGCCGTAAGAAAGTGGAGATGGTGACCGAGAAGCTGTGCAATAACGGTATTCGCGCCGCGGGTTATCACGCTGGTATGGACACCGATGAGCGTGCTTACGTTCAAGAAGCCTTCCAACGCGATGATATTCAGATCGTGGTCGCGACTGTGGCTTTCGGTATGGGCATCAACAAACCCAACGTACGCTTTGTGGTGCACTTTGATATCCCACGTAACATCGAGTCTTACTATCAAGAGACCGGCCGTGCAGGTCGTGATGGTTTGCCTGCTGAAGCGATGATGCTGTTTGACCCGGCTGATATGGGTTGGCTGCGTCGTATGCTAGACGAGAAAGAAGAAGGCCCACAGAAACAAGTTGAGATGCACAAGCTGAATGCGATGAGTGCCTTTGCTGAAGCGCAAACGTGTCGTCGTCAGGTTCTGCTTAACTACTTTGGTGAGTATCGTGAGAAGCAATGTGGCAACTGCGATATCTGCCTCGATCCACCTAAGCATTTTGATGCGACCCAAGAAGCGCAAAAGGCGTTGTCTTGTGTGTACCGCGTGAATCAGTCGTTTGGTATGGGCTACGTGGTTGAAGTGATGCGTGGTATGCAGAACATCCGTGTCCGCGATAATGGTCACGATAAGCTGTCTACCTACGGTATTGGCCGCGACCATAGCCACGATTACTGGATCAGTATCTTCCGTCAGCTGATTCATAAAGGCTTATTGTTCCAGAACATCACTCGTAACTCGACTTTACAGTTAACAGAAGAAGCTCGCCCGCTACTGCGCGGTGAGATGTCTTTGGAGCTGGCTGTTCCTCGTTTAGATACAGCGGTGCGTAATGCTAAGTCCGATAAACTGAGCAGTAAGAACTACGATAAGAAGCTGTTTGCCAAACTGCGTAAGCTGCGTAAGTCGATTGCTGATGAAGATGGCTTACCACCATACGTGGTATTCAGTGATGCGACCTTGATTGATATGGCTGAAATACTGCCTACTTCATACGGAGAGATGCTGGCAGTCAACGGTGTTGGTCAACGTAAACTGGATAAGTACGCAGACCCATTCCTAGATTTGATTCAAGAACACATCACCACGCACGGCTAGTTTAAAAAAACGATTAGTTTATAGAGAAAGAATAAGGTTGATAGGGACATGACAACACAAACAGAATTTAGCTTAAGAGAATATTTAGCTGAGGAAGGGCGTTTATTGATTACGTCTCCAAGTTTTGATTTTGATTCTTACGAAGTGCTAGGTGAAAAGCTGGTGGCGTTGCTGTCAGCGTCTGTTGTTGAAAAACAGTGGGACGCCGATATGCATTCTTGGTTGATCGATTTTGAAGACTGCCGAATGTTCTTAAAGTCTGAACATTACAGTGAGTCAATTTGGTTTGAGTCGTTAAACGCGGAAGAAAGCCTAGAAGAGTTTGATTATCTCGCGACGCTTTTCAAGCGCGGTTTTTAACTTTTGGCATCTCTTCTAAAACACAGCTTCTAGCGCTATTCGCCAATAAAAGTGAGAATAAACGTTTGCGTTTGTTCTCACCGTTGCAGCCAATATTGATTAATGTATAATCGCCCGCCGCTCAACAGAGCAATTTTTAGATACATTTTTTAATTCACATTATTGGTAAGAGCTTTCTTGGATTATTCGAAGAAATGACTCGATTTGGGTTCCCTCACCCCCAAACCAAACTAAAAAGGTACAGCATGAGTAACTTTACCCCTGCGCAACAGCGCAAAGCCCTAGCACTATTAGTTTTGTTCCATTTGGTGATTATTGCGTCAAGCAACTATCTGGTTCAGCTACCTTTTACCGTCTTCGGTATGCACACCACTTGGGGTGCTTTCACTTTCCCGTTTATCTTTCTAGCGACCGATCTGACCGTACGCATTTTTGGCGCGCAGCTTGCCCGTAAAATCATTTTCTTGGTGATGCTACCAGCGCTGGCCGTTTCTTATTTCTTGTCAGTGGTGTTCTTTGAAGGTTCATTCCAAGGCTTTAGCCAACTAGGTGAGTTCAACTTGTTTGTTGCACGTATCGCCGCGGCGAGCTTCATGGCTTATTTACTGGGTCAGATCTTGGATGTGCATGTTTTTAACCGTCTGCGTCAGCTTAAACAGTGGTGGGTAGCCCCAACATGCTCAACGTTATTCGGTAATGCCATTGATACCATCGCGTTCTTTGCGATTGCTTTCTACCAAAGCCCAGATCCATTCATGGCTGAGCATTGGACTGAGATTGCCTTAGTCGATTACGGATTCAAACTTATCATCAGCCTAGGCTTGTTCGTGCCTATGTACGGTGTGCTTCTTAACTACATTGTTAGAAAGCTAACCGCAGTGAACCCTGACTTTAAAGCGACAGGCGTGAACGTATAGCTTTTTACTATCGATAGTTCGATAAGACCTTAATCATTCAGTGCCCTTTGATTTTCGTTGAAGGGCGTTTATTCCCCTCTCTTTTTCTTCTCTTCTCTAGCGATTTTTCTCCCTCTGTACCTTCAAACTCACTACCCAGACAACTTATTTTTTATTATAAGTGATTGATAAGTTGTTGGTTTATGTTTTATTTATATCGTTATTATTGAATGGTAATCCTTTGGTGATGTGGTGAACGTGTACGTTTGTAGAATGGCGGCTCTTTGTCATTATGAGGCTCGCCATGTTCATCCTTATCACCTTCAAACTCTACTGTGTATACAGCGACTATCGCCGTAAAAAGTGGAAGAAAGCATTTCCTATTCAATCGGAATAATTCGATGGTTCGAAGTGAGCACTCTCGTAATGGAGTTTATGAGATGAAGTGTGCAAAGGAAGCGTGCAGGGAAGTGAGTAATAAAAAGGCCTTCAATTGTGAAGGCCTTTTGTGTATCTAAACAGGTGTAAGAATTACGACTCTGCGATCGTCAGAGGCCAACCAATGTCTGTTTGACGGTTGGATTCGATCTCTAGTTCAGCGGCGGTCAGTGGATTACTCGCAAGCCATTGCTTATCGATGGTGAGTGTTAAGTTGTCACCATTGGCTGTAAGTGTCACTTGTGGCTCAAGGTCTGGGTTACGACGGTGAGTCAACAAAATAGCCAAACGCAGAATACGTAAGATACGCTTGCTACTGGTGCCTGAGATAGCGTGTTGCTCTGGTAATGAGGTTAACTGTTCACGGTAGCGACGAGTTAACTCACCCAAGTAGTGCTTTTGCGCTCGAGTAAAGCCAGGTAGGTCTAAGTTCTGCAGCAGGTAAGCGCTGTGCTCACCGCCTTTTTTGAAATCGATGGTTAAACCAATCTCGTGAAGCTTAGCTGCCGTTTGCAATAGCACACCAGCTTGAGGTTCTGAAACCCATGCTTCGGCGCCTGCTTGGTCTAGCAGCGTTTGTGCGACTACTGCTACTTGCTCACCGTAGCTTACGTCCATCTGGTAGCGTGATTGAACACTCTTAATGGTACGCGCTCGGATATCTTCTTGGCGCAGCTCATCAACCATCTCGTAAGCTAGGCCTTCACGGAGTGCGCCGCCTGCGAGTGTCATTGAATCTATTTCAAGCAGCTCAAAAATAGCAATAAGAATAGAAAGGCCACTCGGGAACACTAATGCGCGTTCAAGGGTCAGCCCTTCGATTTCTAGCTCTTCCAAGCGCTCTGTAATCATGGCTTGTTTCTGTAGGCGCTTAAGTTTGGCATGAGTAATTACTTCATCCATGCCTTGCGCCAACATGATCTCTTGCAGTGCTTGAACTGTACCACTGGCGCCCACACACACATCCCATCCGATATCAGTGTAGCTATCTAGGATAGGAGCCAACGTTGACTTCGCCGCTTCAATGGCGTTGTTAAAGTTGGTTGCGGTTAATTGGCGATCTTTAAAGTGGCGCTCAAGCCAAGTAACACAGCCCATCTTCAGGCTGGTTAGTGCTTTCGCTGAGAAGCCTTCACCAATGATCATCTCGGTGCTTGCGCCACCAATATCAACAACCAGTCGGCGGCCGCTGCCACCAGAAGTGTGTGCTACGCCTTTATAAATAGTCGCAGCTTCTTCTTCACCGGAGATAACATTGATGTCGTAACCAAGGATCTGGTTCGCTTTCTCTAGAAATATATCCACATTGATAGCAGTACGTAGGGTCGCTGTACCGACAATGCGGATATTTTCTTTCGGAATATCTTGCAGTCGCTCTGCAAAGAGACTCAAACAGTCCCAACCGCGCTGCATGGCTTCTGTACTAAGCGCATTATTTTCATCTAAGCCTGCAGCTAAACGCACTTTGCGCTTAATTTTAGCCATGGTTTGTACGCTGCCATCGATATGACGCACAACGAGCATATGAAAACTGTTCGACCCGAGGTCGATTGCAGCGTAAAGCGGGGGTGACACTGTTTGACTCATAAGCGACTAAGCTTCCTTGTTATGACGCGGTTGGCGTGGGCGACGGTTCTGGTTTGGTTTACGGTTACCGTTGCGTGGGCCATTGTTGTTTGAGCGGCGTTGTTGCGGGTTACGTGTACGTAAGCGCAATGGTGCTGGTAGATCTTCTAGCAGTGCTGAAGCATCGTAGTCAGATACAGGGATAGCGTGCTCAATGTATTCTTCGATTGGCGGCAAGTTGATTGCGTAATCTTCACAAGCAAAGCTTATTGAGTGACCACTTGCGCCAGCACGACCTGTACGGCCGATACGGTGAACGTAATCTTCACAGTCATCAGGTAGGTCGAAGTTGAATACGTGTGTTACTTGAGGAATGTGTAGACCACGTGCTGCAACATCGGTTGCGACAAGCAGGTCAACATCACCTTTAGTGAATTGCTCAAGAATCTTTTCACGTTTCTTCTGAGGAACATCGCCAGTTAGCAGGCCAACACGGTGACCATCTGCAGCTAGGTGACCCCAAACAGACTCACATTTGTGCTTAGTGTTAGCGAAGATGATAGCGCGCTCTGGCCACTCTTCTTCAACTAGAGTCTGCAGAAGTGCCATTTTGTGTTCGTTTGATGGGTAGAACAGCTCTTCCTGAATGCGGTGACCTGTTTTACGCTCTGGCTCAACAACAACATGCTCTGGGTTGTGCATGTGTTCGAACGCTAGCTCTTGTACGCGGTAAGACAATGTCGCAGAGAACAGCATGTTCAGGCGATCTTTTGGCTCAGGCATACGGCGGAACAAGAAGCGGATGTCTTTGATGAAGCCAAGATCGAACATGCGATCAGCTTCGTCAAGAACAACAGCTTGAATGTGGTTAAGGTTAAATACCTTCTGCTTGTAGAAATCGATGATGCGGCCAGTCGTACCAATTAAGATATCTGCGCCTTCTTCGATTTTACCTAGTTGCTTGTCATAGCTTTCGCCACCGTAAGCAAGTGCTGCCTTGATACCTGTGCTTTCAACCAGAGAGTCAGCATCGTTGTAGATCTGAATCGCGAGTTCACGCGTTGGTGCCATAATAATCGCACGTGGCTGGTTAGGCTTACGCCCTTCATGCTCAGGTGTTTTTAGCAGGTGGTTAAAAGTAGCAGTAAGAAACGCAAGCGTTTTACCAGTACCCGTTTGGGCCTGGCCTGCAATGTCTTGGCCGGTGAGCAGTACCGGGAGCGCCAAGGCTTGGATAGGGGTACAATAATCGAACCCTTTTTTCTCCAATCCTTCAATGACTTGCGGAAGTAAATCCAAGTCGGCGAACTTTTGCTCTGTGATATGCGTCTTTTTCATTGCTATAGAATATCAGCTTAAGCTTGCAATACGAAAGTAAATACATTCCAATAGGGCATCTATTTACTGGTTATCATCCAACCAGTTCTAAAAAATACATTGGAGTGGAAGATGAGTGATAAGATTTTGCAGCTAACTGATGACGGTTTTGATAACGATGTAATCAATGCTGCAGGCCCTGTTCTTGTTGATTTTTGGGCAGAATGGTGTGGTCCATGTAAAATGATTGCGCCGATTCTTGATGAAATCGCAGACGAGTACGAAGGCAAGCTCACAATCGGTAAATTAAATATCGACCAAAATGCTGGTACTCCACCAAAGTTTGGTATTCGCGGTATTCCAACGCTACTTCTTTTCAAAGATGGCGGCGTAGCAGCGACTAAAGTTGGTGCATTATCTAAAACTCAACTTAAAGAGTTCTTAGACGCTAACCTATAATCAGGTCAGCATTTGAAAAGAAACCGTGCAGTTAACAAATGCGCGGTTTTGTTTTTTCTAAGCTATGGACTAGTCTTAGTTTTAGTGCTAATTTATCGCACGTTAATTGAACGAATTTCTCTTCTTGGTCGATCCTGTGACCAAATCCTTCTTAACTTAAGAAAACAGATCCTATTTTGACTAAACAAACTTCCACCACTATGAATCTTACTGAACTGAAGAACAGACCTGTGTCTGAGCTTGTTAAACTTAGCGAAAGCTTAGGTCTTGAAAATCAAGCTCGCCTAAGAAAACAAGATATTATCTTCTCCATCCTTAAAGCGCATGCAAAAAGTGGTGAAGACATCTTTGGTGATGGTGTTCTAGAAATTCTTCAAGACGGTTTTGGTTTCCTACGTAGCGCCGACAGTTCATACCTGGCTGGCCCAGATGATATCTACGTATCACCAAGCCAAATTCGTCGTTTTAACCTACGTACAGGTGACTCTATTGGCGGTAAAATCCGTCCACCTAAAGACGGTGAGCGTTACTTTGCACTGCTTAAAGTAAACACGGTTAACTACGACAAGCCAGACAACGCTCGTAATAAGATTCTTTTCGAAAACCTTACTCCTCTTCACGCTAACGAACGTATGGTGATGGAAGCGGGTAATGGTGCGACTGAAGATATTACGGCTCGTATTCTTGATCTTGCATCTCCAATTGGTAAAGGTCAGCGTGGTCTGATTGTTGCTCCGCCTAAAGCGGGTAAGACAATGCTTCTGCAAAACATTGCTCAAAGCATTGCGCGTAACCATCCTGAGTGTGAACTAATGGTTCTACTTATCGATGAGCGTCCAGAAGAAGTAACAGAAATGCAGCGTCTAGTTAAAGGCGAAGTAGTTGCTTCAACATTCGATGAGCCAGCATCTCGCCACGTACAAGTTGCAGAAATGGTTATCGAGAAAGCGAAACGCCTTGTTGAACACAAGAAAGACGTAGTTATCCTACTGGATTCTATTACTCGTCTAGCTCGTGCTTACAACACTGTGATTCCTTCATCAGGTAAAGTTCTTACTGGTGGTGTTGATGCGAATGCTCTACATCGTCCAAAGCGTTTCTTCGGTGCGGCACGTAACGTAGAAGAAGGCGGTAGCTTGACTATCATCGCAACAGCACTGGTTGATACTGGTTCTAAGATGGATGAAGTTATCTACGAAGAATTCAAAGGTACAGGTAACATGGAACTGCACCTTAACCGTAAGATTGCTGAAAAACGCGTATTCCCAGCGATTGATTTCAACCGCTCTGGTACTCGTCGTGAAGAGCTTCTTACCAAGAACGATGAACTACAGAAGATGTGGATCCTGCGTAAGATTGTTCACCCAATGGGCGAAATCGACGCAATGGAATTCCTTATCGACAAGCTAGCAATGACGAAAACGAACGATGAGTTCTTTGACGCAATGCGTCGTCAGTAATATTGATTAGCTGATCGTTATTTAATAAGCGCTGCCCTCGGGTGGCGCTTTTTATTTGCATTTTGTAGCGCCAGCTTGCAGAATGAGTAAAAGTGTTACAAGGAAGTTAAAATGCAACATGGACTGTTGTCATCATTACTCCTGTCTACTTCACTGTTATTTTCACCGGTTGGTATGAGCTATGCCACCGAGATGTCTCCACTTACAGTAGAGTCTTGGCTTGAGAATGATCAAGTAAAACTGAAAACTGCTGAACTACTCGAGCTTGTCGTACGTGACGAAGTCAATTCGCTACGCTTTGCGCTTGAGCGCCTGACATTTCCCCAGCAAGAGGTGGCTCGTTACCAACTCTTGAAGAAGCTTGAACAGCAAAAAATCGTACTCACACCCAAGATGTCTATCTTCATTGAGCAGCAACTTGCTATCACGCCTACTTATCAAGTCTTAGAGCGTGGAGATGGCTATGAGTTTACGGTACCTGCCTTTAATTACCCTTCAATTGCTAATCGCCTTATTAAACAATGGCGTCAAGATCAGAAGACATTGGTGTTTGTGTTAGATGCAGAGAAACAGGAACTCGACCTAAAAGAGTGGTTATCTGGATCTGAACATCAAGTTCAAACGCGAGAAGCATTGCTCATTAGAGAGCTAGACAGTTTATCTCCTGAAGCGGTTGATTACCTAACTAAGCAACTCACTGCATCTTCTATTGTTAGCTGGTTACCTTCTACTGAGGTGGTGGTTCGATTAGCGCAAGTGAGCGAAGACCCAGAGGTCTACAAAATTCTATGGCGAATGAAGGCCGATTATCATAGCCAAGCTGAGCTAGTTCGCCTTGCTGAAACCAAACAAACGTTCGCGCTTGAACAGGTGATGGCAGCGACTAAGAACCCGCGTTTGAAAGATGAAGCGATTACTTTGCTTACCAAAGTTAACCCGTTATCAGAAGAGGTGAAGCTGTTCCTTGTCTCTAGGATGGCGATTGCTGATGAAGCACCATTAGTTGCGCGTGAACTCGCCAAACAAGGTCATACGCGATGGTTGCAAGATCTCGTCAATGATAACCCTCAGGTGAAGAGTTCTTTGATCGAGCAAGCATTACCGTAAAGTGGATTTTGCCTCTCAATAACCACACTAAAAAGGGGGACCTCAGCGTCACCCTTTTTGATATACTGAGCGCAGAATAATCAGCATGTAGAAGTCCTATGAGTTTTAAAGATTTACGTGATTTTATCGACCATCTTGAAAGTATTGGTCAGTTGAAACGCATTTCTCACCCAGTCGATCCAGACTACGAAATGACCGAGATTAGCGACCGTACTCTACGTGCTGGTGGCCCGGCTCTTTTGTTTGAAAATCCAGTAGGCTATGACATGCCTGTTTTGACCAACCTATTTGGTACACCCAACCGTGTTGCTATTGGTATGGGGCGTCAAGAAGTCAAAGAACTGCGTGAAGTGGGCAAGTTGCTTGCTTACCTAAAAGAACCTGAGCCACCAAAAGGCTTTAAAGACGCTCTTGATAAACTGCCTGTATTTAAGCAAGTCTTGAACATGCCGGCTAAACGCCTTCGCAAAGCGGCTTGCCAACAAGTGGTATGGCAAGGCGATGACGTCGACCTAGATAAAATACCTGTGATGAGCTGTTGGGCTGACGATGTCGCACCATTGCTAACATGGGGTTTAACGGTTACTCGTGGTCCAAACAAGAAACGCCAAAACTTAGGCATCTATCGTCAACAGAAGATCGGCAAGAATAAAATCATCATGCGTTGGTTAGCCCACCGTGGTGGAGCGCTGGATCTGCGTGATTGGATGGAAGCCAACCCAGAGAAGCCATTCCCAGTATCGGTAGCGTTTGGTGCTGACCCTGCCACCATTCTTGGAGCAGTTACGCCAGTGCCGGATACTTTATCGGAGTACGCGTTTGCAGGCTTATTACGTGGTAGTAAAACTGAGGTCGTTAAATCAATCAGCAACGACTTAGAAGTTCCTGCAAGTGCAGAAATCGTGATGGAAGGTTACATTGACCCGAATGAATTCGCGGATGAAGGGCCTTACGGAGATCATACTGGTTACTACAACGAGAAAGAAAAGCACCATGTGTTTACTATTACTCATGTAACCATGCGCGAGAACCCTATCTATCACAGCACCTATACTGGCCGTCCACCTGATGAGCCAGCGGTATTGGGTGTTGCGCTCAATGAAGTGTTTGTGCCTATTCTTCAAAAGCAGTTCCCAGAGATTGAAGATTTCTATCTACCGCCTGAAGGTTGTTCGTACCGAATGGCAGTAGTGACCATGAAGAAGCAATACCCAGGTCACGCTAAGCGAGTGATGATGGGTGTATGGTCTTTCTTACGCCAATTCATGTACACCAAATTTGTATTGGTGTGCGATGAAGATGTGAATGCACGTGATTGGTCTCAAGTAACCGCAGCGATGTGCGAACATATGGATCCGTCACGCGATAGCTTGATGATAGAGAACACGCCGATCGATTCATTGGATTTTGCTTCACCCGTGGTTGGGTTAGGCTCTAAGATGGGTCTAGATATCACTAAGAAGTGGGACGCAGAGTTAGCGTTATCGCCAGATGCCCAAGCAGCACCTGTAAATAGTGAACATATAGAGGGTAGCTTGGCTGAGTTAACCAAGGTTCATCCTGAAATTATTGATATTCACCTGCAAAACGACAATGCCAGCATGGTTGTGGTGTCTATTGATAAGCAAGCAGCCGGTAATGGTAAGAAAATCATGGAAGCGGTTTGGTCTCAATTTGATGAGAACAAGTTTGTTATCGTGTGTGACGGTGATGTCAATGTGAGTGATTGGAATGACATCATTTGGGCGGTAACGACCAGAATGGATCCGGCGAGAGATACGTTATTCCTACAGAATGAAACTGGACACTCAAAAATGGGCCTCGATGCGACCAATAAGTGGGAAGGTGAATGCTTGCGTGAGTGGGGTGTACCAATCACAAAAGATCCTGATGTCGTGAAAAAGATTGATAGCATCTGGGAACAGCTAGGAATTTCATGAGCTACCAAGTAGTCTTATACCCAGAAAACATCAGTTTCACAGTAGAAAAAGGGCAAACGGTCTTGGATGCTGCGCTCAACAGCGATATCTATTTCCCAAACCGTTGCCAAGTTGGCGCATGCGCAATGTGTATGTGCAAAAAATTAGAAGGGCAAGTGAGTTACCACCTTGAACCCATGCTCACAGAGAAAGAGCAGCAACAAGGCTGGATTTTTGCTTGCCAAGCATTTGCAGAAAGTAATTTAGTTCTAACCTTTGCCGATTAAGGGTTAGTAAGAGGAAGAACATGACTATTAAATGTAAAGTGAAGTCTATCGAGCCTTTGGCTTGTAATACTTACCAAATCCTACTCCACCCAGAAACACCGGTCGCTTTTAAAGCGGGCCAGTACCTGATGGTTGAAATGGGCGAGAAAGATAAGCGCCCATTCTCTATCGCAAGTAGCCCTTGCCGCCACGAAGGTGAGCTTGAGCTACATATTGGTGCTGCCGAGCATAATGCTTACGCACTAGAAGTCGTTGAAGCGATGAAGAAGGCACAAGCTGAAGATGGTGATATTGCTATTGATGCTCCACACGGAGATGCTTGGATCAAAGAAGAAAGCGATCGCCCTCTATTACTTATTGCTGGTGGCACGGGTTTCAGCTACGTGCGCTCTATTCTTGATCACTGCATCGCGCAAAATAGCTCGAAAGAGATCTACCTATACTGGGGCGCAAAAGATGAGTGCCAGTTATATGCGAAAGAAGAGTTGGTTGGCATTGCAGAAAAGCATAGCAATGTGCACTTTGTACCGGTAGTAGAAGAAGCACCGGAAGTTTGGCACGGCCAAACAGGTAATGTGCTTGAGGCTATCACGCAAAGTTTCGAATCATTAGCTGATTTCGATATCTATATTGCGGGTCGTTTTGAAATGGCGGGCGCTGCAAGAGACCTATTTACTCAGAATAAAGAAGCAAAGCGCGACCATATGTACGCGGATGCTTACGCATTTATCTAACAATACCCTTAGGTTTTGAGCAAAAAGAGAGCAGAAATGCTCTCTTTTTTACGTTTAGGTGAACTATTAGGCAGTTAACCCCTATTTATTCATTTTTTATGAAAAAGTAGTTGCTAAGCTGAGAGGGTTCCCTATAATGCGACACCACTGAGACGGCAGACGCCACAAGGCTTCAGCAAGAATCAGTAAGACGGAAAGCGACAAAAAATTAATTTTCAAAAAGTGTTTGACACTGAATGTTAATTCGCTAGAATGGCCGTCCACTTCGAGAGGCTCCTTGCTTAAAAGGAACGCTCAAGAAGTTAAGCTCTTTAACAATTTAAACCTATCAATCTGTGTGGGCACTCGTTGATGAATATCAAAACGTTTTATCGTTAGATAAAACAGATTCTTCGGAATCAAAATTGATTTCAATGAACTGAGTGACCAATACGTTTAACTACTTGTAGTTATTCGGCACAGTCAATTCATTACCATTCTGTTGGAATGGTAATAGCTTTAGAATTACATGTTCATGTTTACATGAATATTAGTTTTGAAGTCAGTATTCGTTGAGTCACAAAATCTTAAATTGAAGAGTTTGATCATGGCTCAGATTGAACGCTGGCGGCAGGCCTAACACATGCAAGTCGAGCGGAAACGACACTAACAATCCTTCGGGTGCGTTAATGGGCGTCGAGCGGCGGACGGGTGAGTAATGCCTAGGAAATTGCCTTGATGTGGGGGATAACCATTGGAAACGATGGCTAATACCGCATAATGCCTACGGGCCAAAGAGGGGGACCTTCGGGCCTCTCGCGTCAAGATATGCCTAGGTGGGATTAGCTAGTTGGTGAGGTAATGGCTCACCAAGGCGACGATCCCTAGCTGGTCTGAGAGGATGATCAGCCACACTGGAACTGAGACACGGTCCAGACTCCTACGGGAGGCAGCAGTGGGGAATATTGCACAATGGGCGAAAGCCTGATGCAGCCATGCCGCGTGTATGAAGAAGGCCTTCGGGTTGTAAAGTACTTTCAGTTGTGAGGAAGGGGGTAGTGTTAATAGCGCTGTCTCTTGACGTTAGCAACAGAAGAAGCACCGGCTAACTCCGTGCCAGCAGCCGCGGTAATACGGAGGGTGCGAGCGTTAATCGGAATTACTGGGCGTAAAGCGCATGCAGGTGGTTCATTAAGTCAGATGTGAAAGCCCGGGGCTCAACCTCGGAACTGCATTTGAAACTGGTGAACTAGAGTACTGTAGAGGGGGGTAGAATTTCAGGTGTAGCGGTGAAATGCGTAGAGATCTGAAGGAATACCAGTGGCGAAGGCGGCCCCCTGGACAGATACTGACACTCAGATGCGAAAGCGTGGGGAGCAAACAGGATTAGATACCCTGGTAGTCCACGCCGTAAACGATGTCTACTTGGAGGTTGTGGCCTTGAGCCGTGGCTTTCGGAGCTAACGCGTTAAGTAGACCGCCTGGGGAGTACGGTCGCAAGATTAAAACTCAAATGAATTGACGGGGGCCCGCACAAGCGGTGGAGCATGTGGTTTAATTCGATGCAACGCGAAGAACCTTACCTACTCTTGACATCCAGAGAAGCCAGTGGAGACACAGGTGTGCCTTCGGGAGCTCTGAGACAGGTGCTGCATGGCTGTCGTCAGCTCGTGTTGTGAAATGTTGGGTTAAGTCCCGCAACGAGCGCAACCCTTATCCTTGTTTGCCAGCGAGTAATGTCGGGAACTCCAGGGAGACTGCCGGTGATAAACCGGAGGAAGGTGGGGACGACGTCAAGTCATCATGGCCCTTACGAGTAGGGCTACACACGTGCTACAATGGCGCATACAGAGGGCAGCAAGCTAGCGATAGTGAGCGAATCCCAAAAAGTGCGTCGTAGTCCGGATTGGAGTCTGCAACTCGACTCCATGAAGTCGGAATCGCTAGTAATCGTGAATCAGAATGTCACGGTGAATACGTTCCCGGGCCTTGTACACACCGCCCGTCACACCATGGGAGTGGGCTGCAAAAGAAGTGGGTAGTTTAACCTTTCGGGGAGGACGCTCACCACTTTGTGGTTCATGACTGGGGTGAAGTCGTAACAAGGTAGCCCTAGGGGAACCTGGGGCTGGATCACCTCCTTATACGAAGATATCTTTGATGAGTACCCACACAGATTGATGGTTTAGATTTAGTTAAAGCCAGAGCTTTAATTAATAACGTAAGTTATTGATTAAAGCTTTTTGCTTTATGCTCTTTAACAATTTGGAAAGCTGACTGATTGATTACTTACGAGTAATTCAATCAAATTTAAAAGTTCTCAATGTTTATCTTTCATTAGATAAACACAACAAACACATTCAAGTGTCTTGTATTCGATTCAAACTTGTTTGAATCACAATTGAGTCCGGCAAACAGTCATTGAGAATTAACCCTTCTTGATGACAACCAAAAACCTTGGTTAGTTGCCATACACTAAGACCCTTTCGGGTTGTATGGTTAAGTGACTAAGCGTACACGGTGGATGCCTTGGCAGTCAGAGGCGATGAAAGGCGTAATAACTTGCGATAAGCCCAGATTAGGTAGTAATAACCTTTTGAGTCTGGGATTCCTGAATGGGGAAACCCACTTACATAAGTAAGTATCCTGTTGTGAATACATAACAACAGGAGGCAAACCGGGGGAACTGAAACATCTAAGTACCCCGAGGAAGAGAAATCAACCGAGATTCCGAAAGTAGCGGCGAGCGAAATTGGATTAGCCCTTAAGCTTTTAATGAGACAGATGAAGGCTCTGGAAAGTGCCGCAATAAAGGGTGATAGCCCCGTAATCGACATCTCATCATCAGTGAAAACGAGTAGGGCGGGACACGTGATATCCTGTCTGAATATGGGGGGACCATCCTCCAAGGCTAAATACTACTGACTGACCGATAGTGAACCAGTACCGTGAGGGAAAGGCGAAAAGAACCCCTGTGAGGGGAGTGAAATAGAACCTGAAACCGTGTACGTACAAGCAGTAGGAGCACCTTCGTGGTGTGACTGCGTACCTTTTGTATAATGGGTCAGCGACTTAATTTTAGTAGCAAGGTTAACCGTTTAGGGGAGCCGTAGGGAAACCGAGTCTTAACTGGGCGTACAGTTGCTAGGATTAGACCCGAAACCAGGTGATCTAGCCATGGGCAGGTTGAAGGTTGAGTAACATCAACTGGAGGACCGAACCGACTAATGTTGAAAAATTAGCGGATGACTTGTGGCTAGGGGTGAAAGGCCAATCAAACCTGGAGATAGCTGGTTCTCCCCGAAAGCTATTTAGGTAGCGCCTCGGACGAATACTACTGGGGGTAGAGCACTGTTAAGGCTAGGGGGTCATCCCGACTTACCAACCCTTTGCAAACTCCGAATACCAGTAAGTACTATCCGGGAGACACACGGCGGGTGCTAACGTCCGTCGTGGAGAGGGAAACAACCCAGACCGCCAGCTAAGGTCCCAAAGTATAGCTAAGTGGGAAACGATGTGGGAAGGCTCAGACAGCCAGGATGTTGGCTTAGAAGCAGCCATCATTTAAAGAAAGCGTAATAGCTCACTGGTCGAGTCGGCCTGCGCGGAAGATGTAACGGGGCTAAGCTATACACCGAAGCTGCGGCTACGTACCTTAGGGTATGTGGGGTAGGGGAGCGTTCTGTAAGCCGTTGAAGGTGGTCTGTAAGGGCTGCTGGAGGTATCAGAAGTGCGAATGCTGACATGAGTAACGATAAAGGGAGTGAAAAACTCCCTCGCCGGAAGACCAAGGGTTCCTGTCCAACGTTAATCGGGGCAGGGTAAGTCGACTCCTAAGGCGAGGCCGAAAGGCGTAGTCGATGGGAAACAGGTTAATATTCCTGTACTTCTTACAATTGCGATGGGGGGACGGAGAAGGCTAGGTGGGCCTGGCGACGGTTGTCCAGGTTCAAGTACGTAGGCGGGTGGTTTAGGTAAATCCGGACCGCTACTAACGCTGAGATACGATGTCGAGCTACTACGGTAGTGAAGTCATTGATGCCATGCTTCCAGGAAAAGCCTCTAAGCTTCAGATTGTAAGGAATCGTACCCCAAACCGACACAGGTGGTCGGGTAGAGAATACCAAGGCGCTTGAGAGAACTCGGGTGAAGGAACTAGGCAAAATGGTACCGTAACTTCGGGAGAAGGTACGCTCTTATCAGTGAAGTCCCTTGCGGATGGAGCAGACGAGAGTCGCAGATACCAGGTGGCTGCAACTGTTTATTAAAAACACAGCACTGTGCAAAATCGTAAGATGACGTATACGGTGTGACGCCTGCCCGGTGCCGGAAGGTTAATTGATGGGGTTAGACTTCGGTCGAAGCTCTTGATCGAAGCCCCGGTAAACGGCGGCCGTAACTATAACGGTCCTAAGGTAGCGAAATTCCTTGTCGGGTAAGTTCCGACCTGCACGAATGGCGTAATGATGGCCACGCTGTCTCCACCCGAGACTCAGTGAAATTGAAATCGCTGTGAAGATGCAGTGTACCCGCGGCTAGACGGAAAGACCCCGTGAACCTTTACTACAGCTTGGCACTGAACATTGAACCTACATGTGTAGGATAGGTGGGAGACTATGAAACCGCGTCGCTAGATGTGGTGGAGTCGTCCTTGAAATACCACCCTTGTAGTTTTGATGTTCTAACGTTGGTCCCTGAATCGGGATTACGGACAGTGCCTGGTGGGTAGTTTGACTGGGGCGGTCTCCTCCCAAAGAGTAACGGAGGAGCACGAAGGTGGGCTAAACACGGTTGGACATCGTGTGGTTAGTGCAATGGCATAAGCCCGCTTGACTGCGAGAATGACAATTCGAGCAGGTGCGAAAGCAGGTCATAGTGATCCGGTGGTTCTGAATGGAAGGGCCATCGCTCAACGGATAAAAGGTACTCCGGGGATAACAGGCTGATACCGCCCAAGAGTTCATATCGACGGCGGTGTTTGGCACCTCGATGTCGGCTCATCACATCCTGGGGCTGAAGTCGGTCCCAAGGGTATGGCTGTTCGCCATTTAAAGTGGTACGCGAGCTGGGTTTAGAACGTCGTGAGACAGTTCGGTCCCTATCTGCCGTGGGCGTTGGAAAATTGAAAGGGGCTGCTCCTAGTACGAGAGGACCGGAGTGGACGAACCTCTGGTGTTCGGGTTGTCATGCCAATGGCATTGCCCGGTAGCTAAGTTCGGAATCGATAACCGCTGAAAGCATCTAAGCGGGAAGCGAGCCTTGAGATGAGTTTTCCCTGGCGCTATAAGCGTCCTAAAGGGTTGTCGTAGACTACGACGTTGATAGGCAGGGTGTGTAAGTGCTGCGAGGCATTGAGCTAACCTGTACTAATTGCCCGTGAGGCTTAACCATACAACACCCAAGGGGTTTTGTGGACTCAAAGACAGACCTTGAATGAGTTTGAAGAGAAATAACTTTTAAATACAGTTTTCCGAATTTTAAAATTTGCTTGGCGACCATAGCATTGTGGACCCACCTGATTCCATGCCGAACTCAGAAGTGAAACACAATAGCGCCGATGGTAGTGTGGGGCTTCCCCATGTGAGAGTAGGACATCGCCAGGCTTTAATTTCGACTTTGTCTATTAAATAGACAAGTCACCATAGAGTTCTAAGTTTTCTTAGTATTTTATGTTGACTTTCAAAGTAGAAAGCGTATTATACGCGTCCTGCTTGAGTGCTAAGGCACTGAAAGCAAAGCTCTTTAACAATTTAAACCTATCAATCTGTGTGGGCACTCGTTGATGAATGTCAAAACGTTTTATCGTTAGATAAAACAGATTCTTCGGAATCAAAATTGATTTCAATGAACTGAGTGACCAATACGTTTAACTACTTGTAGTTATTCGGCACAGTCAATTCATTATCATTCTGTTGGAATGGTAATAGCTTTAGAATTACATGTTTACTTCGGTAAATATTAGTTTTGAAGTCAGTATTCGTTGAGTCACAAAATCTTAAATTGAAGAGTTTGATCATGGCTCAGATTGAACGCTGGCGGCAGGCCTAACACATGCAAGTCGAGCGGAAACGACACTAACAATCCTTCGGGTGCGTTAATGGGCGTCGAGCGGCGGACGGGTGAGTAATGCCTAGGAAATTGCCTTGATGTGGGGGATAACCATTGGAAACGATGGCTAATACCGCATAATGCCTACGGGCCAAAGAGGGGGACCTTCGGGCCTCTCGCGTCAAGATATGCCTAGGTGGGATTAGCTAGTTGGTGAGGTAATGGCTCACCAAGGCGACGATCCCTAGCTGGTCTGAGAGGATGATCAGCCACACTGGAACTGAGACACGGTCCAGACTCCTACGGGAGGCAGCAGTGGGGAATATTGCACAATGGGCGAAAGCCTGATGCAGCCATGCCGCGTGTATGAAGAAGGCCTTCGGGTTGTAAAGTACTTTCAGTTGTGAGGAAGGGGGTAGTGTTAATAGCGCTGTCTCTTGACGTTAGCAACAGAAGAAGCACCGGCTAACTCCGTGCCAGCAGCCGCGGTAATACGGAGGGTGCGAGCGTTAATCGGAATTACTGGGCGTAAAGCGCATGCAGGTGGTTCATTAAGTCAGATGTGAAAGCCCGGGGCTCAACCTCGGAACTGCATTTGAAACTGGTGAACTAGAGTACTGTAGAGGGGGGTAGAATTTCAGGTGTAGCGGTGAAATGCGTAGAGATCTGAAGGAATACCAGTGGCGAAGGCGGCCCCCTGGACAGATACTGACACTCAGATGCGAAAGCGTGGGGAGCAAACAGGATTAGATACCCTGGTAGTCCACGCCGTAAACGATGTCTACTTGGAGGTTGTGGCCTTGAGCCGTGGCTTTCGGAGCTAACGCGTTAAGTAGACCGCCTGGGGAGTACGGTCGCAAGATTAAAACTCAAATGAATTGACGGGGGCCCGCACAAGCGGTGGAGCATGTGGTTTAATTCGATGCAACGCGAAGAACCTTACCTACTCTTGACATCCAGAGAAGCCAGTGGAGACACAGGTGTGCCTTCGGGAGCTCTGAGACAGGTGCTGCATGGCTGTCGTCAGCTCGTGTTGTGAAATGTTGGGTTAAGTCCCGCAACGAGCGCAACCCTTATCCTTGTTTGCCAGCGAGTAATGTCGGGAACTCCAGGGAGACTGCCGGTGATAAACCGGAGGAAGGTGGGGACGACGTCAAGTCATCATGGCCCTTACGAGTAGGGCTACACACGTGCTACAATGGCGCATACAGAGGGCAGCAAGCTAGCGATAGTGAGCGAATCCCAAAAAGTGCGTCGTAGTCCGGATTGGAGTCTGCAACTCGACTCCATGAAGTCGGAATCGCTAGTAATCGTGAATCAGAATGTCACGGTGAATACGTTCCCGGGCCTTGTACACACCGCCCGTCACACCATGGGAGTGGGCTGCAAAAGAAGTGGGTAGTTTAACCTTTCGGGGAGGACGCTCACCACTTTGTGGTTCATGACTGGGGTGAAGTCGTAACAAGGTAGCCCTAGGGGAACCTGGGGCTGGATCACCTCCTTATACGAAGATATCTTTGATGAGTACCCACACAGATTGATTAGGTTTAGAAAAGTTAAGAGACGATATTGGGTCTGTAGCTCAGCTGGTTAGAGCGCTCGCCTGATAAGCGGGAGGTCGGTGGTTCAAGTCCACTCAGACCCACCAATATCGACCTAGATGGGGCTATAGCTCAGCTGGGAGAGCGCCTGCCTTGCACGCAGGAGGTCTGCGGTTCGATCCCGCATAGCTCCACCATCTTTAAGTATTCTCTTAAGAGAGTCTTTAAAAATGGTTCAATTTATTGAATCAAGCTCTTTAACAATTTGGAAAGCTGACTGATTGATTTACTTACGAGTAATTCAATCAAATTTAAAAGTTCTCAATGTTTATCTGCTCTTAGTTAATAAGAACGGTATAAACACAACAAACACATTCAAGTGTCTTGTATTCGATTCAAACTTGTTTGAATCACAATTGAGTCCGGCAAACAGTCATTGAGAATTAACCCTTCTTAATGACAACCAAAAACCTTGGTTAGTTGCCATACACTAAGACCCTTTCGGGTTGTATGGTTAAGTGACTAAGCGTACACGGTGGATGCCTTGGCAGTCAGAGGCGATGAAAGGCGTAATAACTTGCGATAAGCCCAGATTAGGTAGTAATAACCTTTTGAGTCTGGGATTCCTGAATGGGGAAACCCACTTACATAAGTAAGTATCCTGTTGTGAATACATAGCAACAGGAGGCAAACCGGGGGAACTGAAACATCTAAGTACCCCGAGGAAGAGAAATCAACCGAGATTCCGAAAGTAGCGGCGAGCGAAATTGGATTAGCCCTTAAGCTTTTAATGAGACAGATGAAGGCTCTGGAAAGTGCCGCAATAAAGGGTGATAGCCCCGTAATCGACATCTCATCATCAGTGAAAACGAGTAGGGCGGGACACGTGATATCCTGTCTGAATATGGGGGGACCATCCTCCAAGGCTAAATACTACTGACTGACCGATAGTGAACCAGTACCGTGAGGGAAAGGCGAAAAGAACCCCTGTGAGGGGAGTGAAATAGAACCTGAAACCGTGTACGTACAAGCAGTAGGAGCACCTTCGTGGTGTGACTGCGTACCTTTTGTATAATGGGTCAGCGACTTAATTTTAGTAGCAAGGTTAACCGTTTAGGGGAGCCGTAGGGAAACCGAGTCTTAACTGGGCGTACAGTTGCTAGGATTAGACCCGAAACCAGGTGATCTAGCCATGGGCAGGTTGAAGGTTGAGTAACATCAACTGGAGGACCGAACCGACTAATGTTGAAAAATTAGCGGATGACTTGTGGCTAGGGGTGAAAGGCCAATCAAACCTGGAGATAGCTGGTTCTCCCCGAAAGCTATTTAGGTAGCGCCTCGGACGAATACTACTGGGGGTAGAGCACTGTTAAGGCTAGGGGGTCATCCCGACTTACCAACCCTTTGCAAACTCCGAATACCAGTAAGTACTATCCGGGAGACACACGGCGGGTGCTAACGTCCGTCGTGGAGAGGGAAACAACCCAGACCGCCAGCTAAGGTCCCAAAGTATAGCTAAGTGGGAAACGATGTGGGAAGGCTCAGACAGCCAGGATGTTGGCTTAGAAGCAGCCATCATTTAAAGAAAGCGTAATAGCTCACTGGTCGAGTCGGCCTGCGCGGAAGATGTAACGGGGCTAAGCTATACACCGAAGCTGCGGCTACGTACCTTAGGGTATGTGGGGTAGGGGAGCGTTCTGTAAGCCGTTGAAGGTGGTCTGTAAGGGCTGCTGGAGGTATCAGAAGTGCGAATGCTGACATGAGTAACGATAAAGGGAGTGAAAAACTCCCTCGCCGGAAGACCAAGGGTTCCTGTCCAACGTTAATCGGGGCAGGGTAAGTCGACTCCTAAGGCGAGGCCGAAAGGCGTAGTCGATGGGAAACAGGTTAATATTCCTGTACTTCTTACAATTGCGATGGGGGGACGGAGAAGGCTAGGTGGGCCTGGCGACGGTTGTCCAGGTTCAAGTATGTAGGCGGGTGGTTTAGGTAAATCCGGACCGCTATTAACGCTGAGATACGATGTCGAGCTACTACGGTAGTGAAGTCATTGATGCCATGCTTCCAGGAAAAGCCTCTAAGCTTCAGATTGTAAGGAATCGTACCCCAAACCGACACAGGTGGTCGGGTAGAGAATACCAAGGCGCTTGAGAGAACTCGGGTGAAGGAACTAGGCAAAATGGTACCGTAACTTCGGGAGAAGGTACGCTCTTATCAGTGAAGTCCCTTGCGGATGGAGCAGACGAGAGTCGCAGATACCAGGTGGCTGCAACTGTTTATTAAAAACACAGCACTGTGCAAAATCGTAAGATGACGTATACGGTGTGACGCCTGCCCGGTGCCGGAAGGTTAATTGATGGGGTTAGACTTCGGTCGAAGCTCTTGATCGAAGCCCCGGTAAACGGCGGCCGTAACTATAACGGTCCTAAGGTAGCGAAATTCCTTGTCGGGTAAGTTCCGACCTGCACGAATGGCGTAATGATGGCCACGCTGTCTCCACCCGAGACTCAGTGAAATTGAAATCGCTGTGAAGATGCAGTGTACCCGCGGCTAGACGGAAAGACCCCGTGAACCTTTACTACAGCTTGGCACTGAACATTGAACCTACATGTGTAGGATAGGTGGGAGACTATGAAACCGCGTCGCTAGATGTGGTGGAGTCGTCCTTGAAATACCACCCTTGTAGTTTTGATGTTCTAACGTTGGTCCCTGAATCGGGATTACGGACAGTGCCTGGTGGGTAGTTTGACTGGGGCGGTCTCCTCCCAAAGAGTAACGGAGGAGCACGAAGGTGGGCTAAACACGGTTGGACATCGTGTGGTTAGTGCAATGGCATAAGCCCGCTTGACTGCGAGAATGACAATTCGAGCAGGTGCGAAAGCAGGTCATAGTGATCCGGTGGTTCTGAATGGAAGGGCCATCGCTCAACGGATAAAAGGTACTCCGGGGATAACAGGCTGATACCGCCCAAGAGTTCATATCGACGGCGGTGTTTGGCACCTCGATGTCGGCTCATCACATCCTGGGGCTGAAGTCGGTCCCAAGGGTATGGCTGTTCGCCATTTAAAGTGGTACGCGAGCTGGGTTTAGAACGTCGTGAGACAGTTCGGTCCCTATCTGCCGTGGGCGTTGGAAAATTGAAAGGGGCTGCTCCTAGTACGAGAGGACCGGAGTGGACGAACCTCTGGTGTTCGGGTTGTCATGCCAATGGCATTGCCCGGTAGCTAAGTTCGGAATCGATAACCGCTGAAAGCATCTAAGCGGGAAGCGAGCCTTGAGATGAGTTTTCCCTGGCGCTATAAGCGTCCTAAAGGGTTGTCGTAGACTACGACGTTGATAGGCAGGGTGTGTAAGTGCTGCGAGGCATTGAGCTAACCTGTACTAATTGCCCGTGAGGCTTAACCATACAACACCCAAGGGGTTTTGTGGACTCAAAGAAATACCAAACGCTTGAATGAGTTTGAAGAGATAGACTTTTAAATCAGTTTTCCGAATTTTAAAATTTGCTTGGCGACCATAGCATTGTGGACCCACCTGATTCCATGCCGAACTCAGAAGTGAAACACAATAGCGCCGATGGTAGTGTGGGGCTTCCCCATGTGAGAGTAGGACATCGCCAGGCTTTAAATTTGAACACTTGTCAGCGACGACAAGTATTCCACTGCGGAGTGGTAGTTCAGTTGGTTAGAATACCGGCCTGTCACGCCGGGGGTCGCGGGTTCGAGTCCCGTCCACTCCGCCACTTATTAGAGAAGCCCTGCTAGAAATAGCAGGGCTTTTTTACATTTGAAGAAAAGTGTTTTCTCCTCAATTAATGATGGTATTAAACGCTCTCACTACTTCGATACATATTAGAAAGCCTAGTCTGACGACTAGGCTTTCGTCGTTTCCAGCACCTGAGTTTATTATTCGTCTTCGAGTTTTGTACAAGCGTTTTTCGTTGTACACGAACTCTGATATTTCGACACTTATTATAAAGCCCTGCTCTTTCTAACAGCACTTGATTACGTTAGTTGATATTTGTCGGCTATTTATTCGATGATTAACTTTTCCAGAACGTCTCGAGAGCTCTATTTCCTACTACTTTGAACTGGCTGATAAAAGCTGCCTCGTTTTTAATAACAAGATTTTTTTGTTCGGTAACTCTGCTATATCCCTTCTACTTAATAGATGGATCTACAAGCAGTTACGTGAACTCCCCGGTTATAACGGTTTATAGTTGGAACATTGATGGCTATTTAATTGTTAATTCAGTGTGACTTTAAGTGGGTATCTGTCTGCGGGTAAATATCTTTAAACGCCTTCTCTCAAGGTGATCTCCATTTACTCTTGAGCTTCTAGGTGTCACTTTTCTCTATGACTCCTCTCGAACCTCTTATAAGGACTTGTTTATAAGAATGGTAAACTACGTACAGACACAATTAAAGTTGTTCTCCGTCTGTTTGAGAAGCTCAGTTGAGCAATTTCATGGTTAGTTGGTTTGTTAGCATTGGGTGGGTAAGGGTTTGAGACGTTTGGTTTATAGCTATTGTAGAAGTTATCTAGGGATAAGTAACAGATACAAAAAAGCCGATGCTAGACATCGGCTTAGTTTGAGTCGCTTAGACTTAAGCGGGTTGAACTAGAGCGAGCGCTTTACGAGAAACCTCGTGAGCTGCTTTCGTTAAGTTTTGCTTCTCTAAGGCGTCAGACAGGTATCCGTAATCTGAAACATTTGAGCGAAGTGCTAGGGCTTTTTCGAAGTGGCTTTGTGCTTCCGCCCACTTCTGCTCTCTTAAGTAGAACTGAGCCAGCGCGCTGTGTGCTTCTGCATTACCACTGTCTTTATTGATTGCACGTTCTAGCATGATCACTACTGGGTGGTGATCGGCTAGGTTCAGTTCTGGAAGCAACATGTAGAGTTCATTTGACCCATTCTTTGCAATGTTCTCTTTGATCACAGTGAAGGCTTCTGAATCAGCTTTACGCGCGATAAGTTGCTTCACAAAGCAGGATACAAGATGCGAACTTTGTTTCTGCTTTCTTGAAAGCTTGTTCCAATGGCTGATTAAACCTTCGCTACCTTGTTGTTGAGCTACATCATGAAGTAATCCACATTGTGCTTTCTGTTCTAATTCACGTTGCTCATCAGCTGTTAGAAGCTTGTTCTTAACTAATTTAGGCGTTAACTCTAGCAATGGTTGCCATAACTTCAGTTGCAAGTAAGTGGCTTTTAACAGGCCAAGTACAGCAGTGTTATTAGGGTATGTGCCTTTTAAAGTAGAAAGCGTATCGAATGCAGCTTCGTAGTTTGACTCACTGATTTGCTGTTTAGCTTTTGTTAGCTCAACCGCCAGTAGAGAGTCGCCCTGTTGGCTAGCAAGCTCGATGTACTTATCACGCTCACTCGTATTACCTTGTTCGTGCGCCGCTTGAGAAGCGACTAAATAACAAAGTAGAGGCATGTCGTGATGGTTAGCCCAACGAGTTACCTTCTTCTCAGCACCTTTCCAGTCACCTTCAAGCAGCTTGATGATGCCTTCATTGGTATAACGACGAGAGCGTTTCAGCTTACGAACACTGAACCAATTCCAAGTTGTCGAGCTTGCGTACATAAGCTTTTTAAATAGGTACTCTAAGCCGAATAGAGCCGCTAGAAGAGCAATGACGAAGATAACCAGTGTTGTCACGCTCATCTCAATGGTCTTATTCGCAATTGAGATCAGAACGTAGCCTTGTTGACCAGAGAACTGAGTACCAACAATTAACCCAGCACCTAGAACGAGAAAAAGAAAAATCCAACGAATCATTATTTTTCCTCCGTGGTCATAACGGTGACTTCACGACGTAGGCGCTCACGTA
This sequence comes from Vibrio coralliirubri, assembly GCF_024347375.1. Taxonomy (NCBI): domain Bacteria; kingdom Pseudomonadati; phylum Pseudomonadota; class Gammaproteobacteria; order Vibrionales; family Vibrionaceae; genus Vibrio; species Vibrio coralliirubri. The sequence continues at coordinate 81,872 of NZ_AP025470.1, forward strand.
TCACATCTGACAACTCATTTTGAGATTCAAGCTTTACAGGGTATTTCACAGAGATGTTCTGTTCACTTAGCTGTTTAATCGCTTTCTCAAATTCAATCACTGAGTTGTTATCTTGGTTTAGATACGCTTTCGACCACTCGCTAGCGGTATTAAGAGCTGCGCTATAGAGCTCACCTTGTTCTTTGTAGACGGCGCGAATTGCGGTTTCTAATTTACCTTTGATGTTTTCACGCAGGTAGAAGTGTTGTTCAGGAGAGAGTAGAGGGATAACTTCGCCATCACGACTGCGGAATGTGATGAAGTTTTCTGAGAAGTCTTTCATCGACGTCATCAGGTTGTTCTGCCAATCATTAATATCTTGTGATACCGCTTTTTTCTCAACAGCCGCAGCTTCTGGAAGAATCGCATAGGCAAGTGGCAGTGTATCGACTTGCTGTTGCAGGCTTGTGATACGCAGAACTAAGCCGTCACGGTCGATCAGAGGAATGGTACGAAGCTTGGTAATGTCATTGGTCATTGATTGACGCAGTGACACTAAGCTCGGGTCATTCAGTGCTGCGATACGTTGATCGGCACTTTCCATTAACTTGGTTGCACTAACGGCATCATGCTCTAGGAACAGTTTACGTCCTGCTAGTTTCACAAGGTAATCGGCTTCGGCAAGTAACCAGTCATTCGGGCGGCGACCTTTCACGTCAGCGACTGCTAACTGCAGGCTTTGAATACTCTTCTGCTGTTGAGACTGTACGACCTGAGTTTTCTCCACCGCGTGTGACGCTTCTTGGATAGTCTCTTGCTTGATGGTTTGTAGGTCTTTATTTACTGCAGATTGGGTATTTTGCAGTTGTGCTTGAAGAGCAGCGATTTGAGCCGAGTATTCAGCGCTCTTTTGCTGCATTTGAAATGCGATACCGCCACTGAAGATAATTGAAATAGCGATCGCAATAGCGCCTAGTTTGACACCGCGCTTACCTTGCTTTTCTGCTTTCTCAATTTGCTCTTGATGCTCAGCTTGAGGCTGCTCATTTTTAGCGGTATTTGACGCAGAGGCATCAAGCTTCTGTTCAGGCTGTTTTGTCTCTGTAGAGTCAGCTTTTTCGTTTTCAACAACTACTGGCTGAGTATCTTGTTTCTTTTCAGGTTCAATATGCTCATTATTTTTTTTGCTTGTCATGCTTATTTCCTGTTTCTAGCTAGGGCCGGAGAGCAGCCAGTAATATTTGGTTCGTAGCACTGTGAGTATTGGTCACATTCGAGAAACCGAGTTGTTGTGCTCGTTCTACAATGCGCTGGCTTGGGACAAATAGATGTCTTGTTGAAAGCCAAGCCAAATACTCATCAGGGGTAATTGAGCAGAGATACTCCAATTGTTCCTGACTAGTGATGACAACTTTGGACGTTTTTTTGTTTATCCATGTTTGATAGGTATTGTGGTCGCTAATAGGAATATATTCTCTACGGTAGGTCTCACAATAAGAGACTTGTGCACCTCGATTGAGTAGAGAATCTCTAATGAGCTCACGCCCACCATTACCACGTAGTATCAAAATGGACTTATTTTCTACGCCATTAAGTTCAGTAAGTTTAAGAAGATGTTCACTATCACTAACTTGAGGGTAGTTTACTTTTTGTTTACAGACTTTGCTTAAAACGTGCGCAGTTTTTTGACCAACGCCAAGATAAAGCGGCGAAGTGGGCCAAATGGATGAGGTTTTCGAAAGGATGTTTTGGGCAGCCGTCACGGCGTGGTGACTGACTGCAATAATGATATCGCTGTTATTAAGCTGGGTGCTTAAATCCGCAGAGTTTGGATTATCAACGATACGAATCAGCGGATGATGGATTGCTTGAATACCTTCATCCGCTAGTTGTTGGCAAAGCGATTGTCCCTCAGAACCGGGACGTGTCACCAACACTGCCATGATTATTCTTGGTCAGCGTAGAGCTTGGTTAGGATTTCTCTTGCACCATCATCCAGCAATTGATTTGCCAGAGTCACGCCAAGTGCTTCTGCATCTTTACGAGGGCCTGAGATCTCACCACGAACCATCTTAGAACCGTCCGGTTCACCAACTAATGCACGTAGCCAGATGTTGTCGTCATCTAATAGTGAATAGCTACCGATAGGCACCTGGCAACCACCTTCTAGAGTAAGGTTCATTGCACGTTCGCAAAGTACGCGATCAGCCGTGTCTTTGTGATTCAGCGGCTCAAGAAGCTTGATTAGACGTTCATCATCTAGACGACATTCAATACCAACGGCACCTTGGCCGACAGCCGGTAGAGACTGTTCTGGTTCGATGAAACTACGAATACGCTCTTCTAGCTCTAGGCGCTTAAGGCCTGCCGCAGCCAGCACGATCGCATCGTATTGACCATCATCGAGTTTACCTAGACGAGTACCAACGTTGCCGCGCAGCTCTTTGATGATGAGGTCAGGGCGGTATTCTAACAGTTGGCATTGGCGACGCAGGCTACATGTACCTACGACAGCACCTTGTGGGAGTTCGTCGATGTTGTTGTAAGTGTTTGATACGAAAGCGTCACGCGGATCTTCGCGCTCACAAATCGTTACCAGACCTAGACCTTCAGGGAAGTCGACAGGTACATCTTTCATTGAGTGAACGGCTAGGTCAGCACGACCTTCTAGCATTGCTACTTCAAGTTCTTTAACGAACAACCCTTTACCACCCACTTTAGCAAGCGGAGTATCGAGGATGATGTCACCTTTGGTCACCATAGTTACCAACTCAACCTCTAAACCAGGGTGAGCAGCTTGCAGTGCATCCCTTACAAAGTATGCCTGCCAAAGGGCAAGAGGGCTTTTTCTGGTCGCGATACGGATTGGTGCTGAATTTGTCATGGTGTTTCCGATATAGGTTCTGTAATAGCCTAATCCTACCATTATGAGGCGAGAATTCTTACTGTTTGATCATTCCATACTTTGATAGCTGAGAGATTTTCATGAGTTCACCAAAATAGTGTGATTGGTATCTCATTTGAAACATGGGCTATTATTAGAAATAGTCAATAAAGAGGACACTACGGCGCCGTGAGTTTAACTTTCTGTCATCAAGGAATTGACCAGTATGACGGGTTCCTTTGCTTTACCATTAAGGGTAAAAGTGTTAAATTGATCACGTTTTGTTGCTCCTTTCGTTCAGTAACTAAACAGAACTGCACTTAACCTCAAACCAAGGACTTACCTTGCAGGCTTACACTCAAACTTTGATTCAACGATTAGACAATCTAAATCAGCAGCGCATTGATCGTGCGTTGGCGTTGATGAATGTGCAAGGCCAGCGAGTATTCAACCTTATTCCCGCACTGCTTCACTTCAATCACCCGATGATGCCTGGTTATTATGACCAACAAGTTCCTTTTGGAATTCGTAGCTTCACGCTTAATGAATTCCAAAAGCAATTTGTCTCTGATACCGAATTAACGCTGGGTGGCAAACTCACCGAGGCGGATGAACCTGCAATCCTTGGCTTGTACACCATGGGTAGTACTTCTTCTATTGGTCAAAGTACTTCAAGTGATCTTGATATCTGGGTGTGTGTTTCCCCGGATATGGATGGCGCCTCTCGCGATAGCCTAACTAACAAGTGTTTGCTGATTACCGATTGGGCTGAAACCTTAGGAGTAGAAGCGAACTTCTTCTTGATGGATGAAGAGCGTTTTCGCTCGAATCATTCTGAAGAGATGACAGGCGATAACTGTGGTTCTTCACAGCATTTATTACTGCTTGATGAGTTCTATCGCTCTGCGGTTCGTTTGGCTGGTCAACGTTTGTTGTGGCAAATCATTCCGCCAGAAATGGAAGAGTGTTACGACGAGTATGTTCAAGGCTTGTGTCAGGATGGTTATCTTGATTGCTCGCAGTGGATCGATTTCGGCAAGCTGAATCGCATTCCCGCTGAAGAGTACTTTGGTTCAAACCTGTGGCAGCTTTATAAGAGTATCGACTCACCGTATAAATCGGTTTTGAAGGCGATCTTGTTAGAGGCCTATTCATGGGAATACCCAAACACCCAACTGCTGAGTATTGATACCAAGCGTCGCTTCTTCGCGGATGAACCGGATCTGTACGGCATGGATAGCTACTATCTGATGCTTGAAAAGGTAACGCGCTACCTAGAACGCATTAACGACCACACTCGATTGGACTTAGTAAGACGCTGTTTTTATCTTAAGACCCACGAAAAGTTGTCACGAGATGCAGGCATTGGTTCTGTCGCGTGGCGTCGTGAAGCCTTAACCGAGATGACTAAATCTTGGAATTGGGGACATGAAACCATTGCTGAGCTCGATAACCGCCGTAACTGGAAGGTTGAGCAGGTTAAAGTGGTGCACCATGCGCTGCTTGATGCCTTGATGCTGAGCTACCGTAATCTGATTCAATTTGCGCGTCGTAACGACATTACTTCGGCAATCAGCCCGCAAGATATCAGTATCTTGGCACGTAAGCTTTACGCTGCGTTTGAGGTCTTGCCAGGTAAAGTGACGCTACTGAACCCACAAATCTCTCCGGATCTGCATGAACCAGACTTGAGCTTCATCGAAGTTCGTCAGGGTCAGTCCAACAAAGCAGGTTGGTATCTGTATAAACAGCCGTTGGTTGCGCATCGTATTCTTGGTCAGCCTTCACTAGAGCACCATGAGTACTTGAGTAAGCTGGTTGCTTGGTCATTCTTTAATGGCTTGATTACTGAATCGACTCGTTTGCACTCTGTGGTTCGTGACGCTCACATTGATATCGATAAGTTCTATCAAATGGTGAGCGACCTGCGTAATACGTTTTCTTTGCGTAAGCGTCGCCCAAGTATGCAAGCACTGGCGAGCCCTTGTGAGATAAGCCAGCTAGCGATGTTCATCAACTTTGAAAATGACCCGACGTCTGAATTAAGTGGTCGTGCATTAAAAGTGGATCTTAAGAACGCCGATATCTTCAGCTTTGGTGAAGAAGGTAAGAGCTTAGTCGGCAGTGTCGACTTGGTTTATCGTAACTCTTGGCATGAAGTACGTACGCTGCATTTCCAAGGTGATACGGCAATGCTGGATGCGCTGAAGACGGTACTTGGCAAAATGCACCAAGATGCGCTGCCACCAGAGTCGGTTGATGTGTTCTGTTACAGCAAAAACCTGCGTGGTGTGATGCGTAACATGGTGTATCAACTGCTTGCTGAGTGTATCGATTTACGATTGAAACCGATTGAACCTGAGAAGCGCCGCCGCTTTAAGGCTATTCGTTTAGCTAATAAGATGTTTGGACTATTCTTCGAGCGTCGTGGTGTGTCGGTACAGATGTTGGAAAACTCGGTCGATTTCTACCGTAGTATCTCAACCAACAAGCTCAAGGGCTCACCTTTACTGATGCTCGACAAAGAGCAAGAGTATCAGCTGCCAGAAGTCGTCGATGGTTTTGCAAGTGAGGGCTTGATTCAGTTCTTCTTCGAAGATACTGATAAAGGCTTCAATATTTATGTATTGGACGAGTCGAACCAAGTTGAGGTGTATCACCAATACAGCGGTGAAAAAGATGAGATGATCGCGAGCGTGAATTCTTTCTACACGTCGGTAAAAGATGAGTCGAAGATGTCGTCTAAGTTGATTAACTTTAATCTACCTCAGTACTACCAAATCGTTCATCCTGAAGAGGGCAATTCTTACGTTGTGCCTTATCGTAATGATGCAACTTTAGCTTCTCGGAGCTCAAAGATAGTCAACATCTAGTCTTACTAAGACTGATTGATATTAAAAAAGGAGTGATTGATTCACTCCTTTTTAGTTTTGCTTACAAATGATTAGACCCAATCGATCGCTTCACCTGCGTGCTTCACGCATTCTTCTTTAACCATCTCAAACAGCTCCATGCCCGTCTTTGAACATGTCCACTTGTCGTCAACTAGCTTGAAGTGAAAGCCACCAGACTTAGACGCTAACCAGATTTCTTTCATTGGTTCTTGGCGGTTAATGATGATTTGGCTGCGGTTCTCAAACTCCAGCGTCATCACGTTACCAGTCACTTCGTAATCAATATCTGCCTCTGATTCATCGATAGCTTCTTCGATGTTTTGCATCTGTATATCGACCAGCTGATGAAATTCAGTCTCGTTCATCCTTTCTATCCTATTGCTTTTCCTGAGTGTGGTGCGATTATAGGGGGCATTGAGTTAATAATCACGATATGCAAAATGAAAAAATTAATTACTGCTCTATTTATGCTGTCCGTTATTGGACTTTCTGGTTGTGGTCAAACGGGTCCTTTGTACGATCCTGATGAAGTTCAGCAGACCGAACAATCACAATAAGTGAAAACACGCAGAAATCGTTATTTATAAGGGATAAGAACTTTGGATTACTTCAACTATCAGGAAGATGGCCAGCTTTGGGCTGAGGACGTCGCACTTTCACAACTAGCAGAGCAATATGGTACACCGCTGTATGTATATTCTCGTGCAACATTAGAACGCCACTGGAATGCGTTTGATTCATCGGTTGGTGAGCATCCGCACTTGGTGTGTTATGCCGTTAAAGCTAACTCGAACCTTGGCGTGTTGAATACTTTGGCTCGTTTGGGCTCAGGTTTCGATATCGTTTCTGGCGGTGAGCTAGAGCGTGTGGTTGCTGCCGGTGGCGATCCAGCAAAAGTTGTATTCTCTGGTGTCGGCAAAACAGCCGCTGAAATGAAGCGTGCGCTTGAGTTGAACATTAAGTGTTTCAACGTAGAGTCTGAACCAGAACTAGAGCGACTGAATAAAGTAGCTGGTGAGCTTGGTGTTAAAGCGCCGATTTCACTGCGTATCAACCCAGACGTTGATGCCAACACTCACCCTTATATCTCTACTGGTCTGCGTGATAACAAGTTTGGTATTGCTTTCGACCGTGCTCCTGCTGTCTATGAGTTTGCAAAAACACTCGATAACTTGTCTATCCATGGTATTGATTGCCACATTGGTTCTCAGCTAACGGATATCGAACCTTTCATCGATGCAACCGATCGCCTGCTTGCGCTGATCGACCAGCTACGTGCTAACGGTATCAACATCAAACACCTTGATGTCGGTGGCGGCTTGGGTGTGGTTTATCGTGATGAATTACCACCACAGCCTTCTGACTACGCGAAAGCCTTATTGGCTCGCCTAGACAATCATTCTGATCTAGAGCTGATTTTCGAGCCTGGAAGAGCGATTGCTGCTAACGCTGGTGTATTATTAACGAAAGTCGAGTTCCTCAAGCCAACAGAGCACAAGAACTTTGCCATCATCGATGCAGCAATGAACGACCTAATGCGCCCAGCACTTTACCAAGCTTGGCAGGATATTGTTCCTGTGAGCCCTCGTCAGGGTGAGGCTGTGACTTACGATTTGGTTGGCCCAATCTGTGAGACAGGCGATTTCCTAGGTAAAGATCGTGACCTTGTTCTTGAAGAAGGTGATCTGCTAGCAGTTCGTTCAGCGGGTGCTTATGGCTTCGCGATGTCATCTAACTACAACACTCGTTCGCGTGCGGCTGAAGTGATGGTGGATGGCGATAAAACTCACTTGGTTCGTCAGCGTGAAGAGCTTACGAGTCTGTGGGAACTTGAAAACATTCTTCCGGAGTAATTTTAAGCGTTATGCACTTCCACTTTTCTAAAATGCATGGTTTGGGCAATGATTTCATGGTCGTGGACTGCATTACTCAAAATATTTTCTTTTCTCCAGATTTGATCCGTCGTTTGGCGGATCGTCATACTGGCGTGGGCTTTGATCAGCTACTTGTGGTTGAGGCTCCCTATGATCCAGAAACTGATTTCCATTACCGCATATTCAATGCAGATGGCAGTGAAGTGGAGCAGTGTGGCAATGGTGCTCGTTGTTTTGCACGATTCGTTCGCATGAAAGGCTTAACGAATAAGTACAGCATTAACGTGAGTACCAAGAAAGGTAAAATGGTTCTCAAGATTGAAGAGAATGACCTGATCACGGTGAACATGGGTATTCCTGAGTTCGAACCCGGTAAGATTCCATTCAAGGCCAAGCAGCCAGAGAAGACGTATATCTTAAGAACGGATGTACACACCTTGTTCTGTGGTGCGGTAAGCATGGGTAACCCACATGTGGTTACCGTGGTTGATGATGTCGACACGGCTGATGTGGACACCTTGGGCCCGCTACTTGAATCACATGAACGCTTCCCTGAGCGTGTTAATGCTGGCTTTATGCAGGTCGTTAACCGTGAAGAAGTTCGCTTGCGTGTTTACGAGCGCGGCGCGGGTGAAACTCAGGCTTGTGGTAGCGGTGCGTGTGGTGCTGTTGCAGTGGGTATTACTCAAGGTTTACTGGCTGAGAATGTGAAGGTTCGTCTACCTGGCGGTGACTTACACATTAGCTGGCAAGGCCCGGGTAAACCTCTGTTTATGACTGGCCCTGCAACGCATGTGTTTGATGGTCAACTTTCTTGTTAACAACGACCCAAAACAAATAGATTCATAAAAATAAAGGATAGGTTTTGTCTTACGTTGAAGCCGACGCACTCACCGCAGAAGTGGTCGCGGAATATTTACGTGATAACCCAGATTTTTTCCAAGACCGAAAAGATTTGGTTGATCGCCTTGCTATCAATAACGTTGAGCAGGGCGCTGTTTCTCTGGTTGAGGTTCAGCTTAAACGCCAGCGTCATCGAATCGAAGAGCTTGAAGAAGAGATCACTGGCTTGATGTCGTTGGCAGCAAATAACGATAAAACCTTCTATGAGTTTATGGATCTGCAAGCGCAAGTGCTGAAATGCAGTGACTTTATGCAGGTGATAAAAGCCGTTGAACAAAAAGCGTTAGATCTTGGGCTTAAGGCTCATGTTCGAATTCTTTCGCAATCTGGCTTTTATCAGTTGAGTGCTGAGGGTTACTCTAAGTTTTCGCTTAACCATTTCAATGGCAAAGATGCTTATCTTGGGCGCTTGAGAAAAGCCGACAGACACGATTTGTTTGGTGATTATCCAGTTCCAGAGCTAGGCTCTTATGTAGTACTACCGCTTGCTAAGCAGTCTCCATTGGGTTTGCTCGCCTTTTCTAGTGAAGATGGCGGACATTTCCAACCCCATATGGATACGCTCTTTTTACGCCATTTAGCACTTGTTGTCGCTCATTTGGCGGACACCTTACCTTGGCAGATAAATAATGAGCCTAGAGCCCAAAATACCTCTTCCTAACAGCCTTCAAAAGCCACTTTCTCGCTTCTATGAATATCTCAGAAGCGAGAAGGGACTCAGCCTACACACCCAACGTAATTACAAACAACAACTTGAAACCATGGCCGGTCATTTAGTCACGCTCGGACTTAAAGACTGGGGTCAAGTCGATGCGGCGTGGGTCAGACAACTAGCCAGCAAAGGCATGCGTGAGGGAATGAAAGCGAGCAGCATCGCGACTCGCTTATCGTCATTGCGCAGCTTCTTTGATTTCCTTGTGTTGCGTGGCGAAATGACCGCCAATCCAGCTAAAGGTGTCTCTGCACCTCGCAAACAACGCCCTTTGCCTAAAAACCTCGATGTTGATGAAGTGGGTCAACTGCTTGATGTGAATGAGGACGATCCATTGTCGATTCGTGATCGAGCGATGATGGAGGTGATGTATGGTGCTGGATTACGACTGGCAGAACTGGTCGGTATCAATCTCAAAGATGTGTTGGGTCGACAAGGCGAAATCCGAGTGATTGGTAAAGGCGACAAAGAACGCAAAGCGCCTTTTTCTGGTTTAGCTAAAGAGTGGGTCGATAAATGGCTCAAAGTTCGTGGTGAATTGGCTTCACCGGGTGAAAGCGCGCTGTTTGTCTCTAAGCTCGGGACTCGTATCTCTCACCGTAGCGTGCAAAAGCGCATGGAAGAGTGGGGCAAGAAGCAATCTGTCGCAAGCCACATCAGCCCGCATAAACTGCGTCACTCCTTTGCAACGCATGTGCTGGAGTCGAGTCAAAACCTTCGTGCTGTGCAAGAGTTGCTTGGCCATGAAAACATCTCGACGACCCAAGTGTATACCCACTTAGATTTCCAACACTTAGCACAAGCTTATGATCAGGCTCACCCGAGAGCTCGTAAGAAGAATAAAGATTAGATTAAAGGGTTTACTATGCGAATTTATCGAGGGTTAAAGCCCATCAAAGCCATGACCTTTGACTTGGATGACACCCTGTATGACAACTGGCCTGTGATCATGAAGGTTGAGAAAGAGATGGCACAGTGGCTTTATCAAAAGCACCCAGTGTCGGCTTCTTTATCGCTTGAAGAGTGGCAGGGCATTAAGCAGCAAGTCGCATCTGAAAACCCAGCTTTGAAACATGATGTCACCGTGTGGCGTGAAACTCAGATTAAGAGTGGTTTGCTGCAACTGGGTTACTCTCTGCAGCAAGCAGAACAAGCGGCTCGAGAGGGCATTGAGCATGCCTTATGGCTGCGCAATCAAGTCGACGTTCCTCAAGAAACGCATCGAGTGATGACTGAGCTTAGCCAGCGTATTCCTCTGGTTGCGATTACCAATGGCAATGTCGACCCACACAAGATTGGCTTAGGGCAGTATTTTCAATTAATCCTTAAAGCCGGCCCTGATGGCAGAGCAAAACCCTACCCAGATATGTTTGAAAAAGCTCAGCAACACCTAGATTGCGACGCTGCGAATATTCTTCATGTTGGTGACCACCTTAAAACGGATGTCTATGGAGCCAAGCAAAATGGCTTCCAAGCGTGCTGGTTTAATGACACTGGTTCCAATTTATACCGCTCCCCGAAGGCGAGTGTGCTCCCTGATGTTGAAATAGACCAACTTAGCGATCTTATGCGACTAATTTAATGGCTCGGTAAGCTTATTGTGTCGCATTTATGATAGTGAATTGTTACATTAGTCGCCTATAAAAGCCTGATTAGGCTAGGATAATTGGCGACTACTTTTTATCGATTCATTTCAGTCATAGCAGTGGTTGCGGGTTGTTACTTCACTCGATTTTGAACAAGGGTTGGCATGCAAACATTTACATTTCTCGCAAATACTGAGGCGTTATTTAGAGCTCAATTTGATCAGCGAGAATGGTGTGACAGCAAACAGTACCTTATTCAAATTTTCTCAGCTCAATCTTCAGATCTAGCTCGTCAAATCGCGTGTGTTGCCCTCAATCGTTTAAATAATGCGACGCTAATTGGCCAGAGTGCTCGTCATGTTATCTGTGATAATTGCCTTGAAAGTGCATGCACCTTAGTCATCATCAGTGAGTTCAACGAAACCCATCTAACCTCTGCGGTCCAGCCTTTTTCCGGCAATCCAAATCAAGACAGCCAAGACTTAGCTTTTCAGCTGCGCCTTACAGAAGACACCAAAACGGTCATCAGTTTGTGCGATCAAGTTGAAGGGCGTGATTATCCTATCTATAGCGCTTTTGAAAATTTGCCTTACGCCTTGCCGATTGCTGGTGGACTGTGCCATGAGAATGAATTTGGCCGTTGGGTTATGTATAACGAGCAGACCTACCAGCACGCCTGTGTTGCGGTGGCTCTGACTAACCCAAGATTGAAGGTTTGGTCGGACGCGTACTCTGAGTGGAACCCGATTGGGATGAAGCTACGAGTCACACATGCCGTTGGAAATCGCTTATACGCTTTGAACGACAAGCCGGCTATCGAAGTATTCAAACATTACCTTGCGGATGGCAAAGACCTTCCTTTTAGCCAGCTGATGAGCTTTCCGCTTTATCGAGAACTTGGCAGAAAGAAGGGTATCTCGACGCCGCTACGTATTAATGATGATGGCAGTATCGAGTTTGATAGCCCTTGGCACGTCGGTGAAGAGGCGCAGTTTTGTTATAACCACCCATCTCTTACTGCAGAAAAGGTGCGCCACGGGGCCGAGATGCTAGCCATGCATCAGCCTGAATCGGTGATCATTTATAACTGCGTATCTCGACTTGAATTTATCGACAGCAAACTTGAGCTCAAGCCGTTTGAAGGGATAGTGAATACATGTGGTGCCTACTGCATGGGGGAGCTATACCGTAATGAAGACCGCCAAGAGATACTGCACCACAGCCTGACTTATATCGCTATGCGTGAGTCTGACGAGATTAAAGAGTTTCATTGTGAAGACTTTCAGTGCGGCTCAACCGTGTCGCCGTTGCTTAACCTTGTCAGAAATGCAGTCGCTGATCTCGACAGTATGAATACTCAGATGGAGAAAAAACTCCATCAACAAGCGCGTCGCTTAACCGAAAGCTATCGCATTGACTCGCGTACTGGTTTGCCGAACCGTATCGTATTGAAAGAACGCCTCAATACGATTCTGTTTAGTGAACACTTACTCACGTTAAAGCTCACGAATTTCCATCAAGTTAATGAAAAATACGGCTATCAGGTGGGTGATCAGTTACTGCTTGATCTGTCTAATCACTTTATCGAGCGATTGCAGCTTCGTGTCGTGAAAGAGCCTCGCGTGAAGGTTGAGCTGTTCAGTATTGGTGTCGGAGAGTGGGCGATTATTTTTAATGCCAGTGTTGGTAGTACGAAAATAAAAGAAGGTTTCGTTGAGTTCGCCGATGACATCGAACACATAAATTTTGAGCCGTATGGTTTGGCTGATATTGATTACCTGTCAGTTTCTCTGTGTGGCGGCTTTGCTAGTCGTTGTGATTTCTTAACCGACAGCGGTGACGAGATCTTATTGAAAGCGATCGAAGCTCGACGCTATGGAGTACGTAACAATACCCACATCACCAATGCCAAAGACATTCAGGTGAGCGAAGAGGACCGCAAAGAGCAACTTGGTTGGTTGAGCTGTGTGAGCCGTGCGATTTTAGATCAGAACATCATCACCTATTCACAGCCGATTGTGGAATCGGGTACGCACGAAATGATTGGCCAAGAGTGTTTGGTCAGAATCATGGAGTCGGACGGTACCATTGTGCCACCAGGAAAGTTCTTACCTATCATTGCTGACACCCACCTTTATACGCGCCTTAGTCGACACATGATTAAGAGCACTATTGGCTATATGGCGGATAAGCAGAGCTCGTTTTCTATCAATCTATCCCCACAAGATTTGTTGAGCGACAAGACGCTTGAGGTTCTTGAAGCTGCGATCAGTGGCATGAACGATCCCACTCGACTAGGTTTAGAGGTTCTCGAGTCAGAACAGATTAAAAATTATGGCCGCATGATTGAGGTGTGTGATCACTTTCGCGCACTCGGAGCGAGAATTATTGTTGATGACTTTGGCTCTGGTTATTCCAATATTGATGAAATCATTAAGCTAGAGCCGCAGATCATTAAGCTCGACGGTAGCTTGATTCGTAATATCGACAAAGACCAAAAACAAAGAAACATCGCTTCTCAGTTGGTTCGTTTGTGCCAAGTGTTCAATGCCAAAACGGTCGCTGAATTTGTCCATAACCAACAAGTTTGTGAGATAGCAGAGCAAATGGGTGTTGATTATCTGCAGGGTTACTACTTTGGTGAGCCTAAGCGACTGTTTTAGCTGTTAAAGCTTCCAGCATTGTGTAACTACTGACGATAAAAGTACTGCGCCGCCATTAATGACTGCTTTTTGGCGGAATGAATGATGTCTAACTAAGGTCACATTATTCATAACACTATCGTAAGTATTCCGTGCAAGCCTTATCTATAATAAGCACAATAACAAATCATTAACGTAACGATTAATGTGAATATGCAGTCGACTTCTCTCCTGATACAAGACATTGAGCAAACCCAACGTGAATTGGAAAAGATAGATTTTCATCAACATGAAAGCCTTCTGATTCAGGTGTTTTCGTCTTTCGAGAAAGGTTCTGTTTTGGCTGCCTGCCAAGTGATTCAATCGACTTTTCCCAATGCCAAATTGATTGGTTGCAGTGCTAACCACTACATCAGCCAAGGTGTCATCCTGCACCAAGGTCTTTATCTGATTGTTACCCGCTTTGACGCGACGTCTTACTCTTGTGGTGTTGTCGAATATAGCGAACAACCATTACTCGATAGCCACGCTATGTGGCAACAGCTTGAGTGCAATGATAATACTCAAAGTATCATCTGTTTCGCAGACCGCTTGCAGATAAATAACCGAGATCTATTTTCAGCGTTTGAGCAGTCGAGATATTCATTACCTATCTGTGGCGGTGCATCGACCATCACAGATAATGGACGTTGGGTGATGTTAGACGGCATTTGCTATGAAAATGCCTATGTGATGTTGGCGCTGCACAGTGGCGAGCTCTCCATCGCTAAGGGTTATTACACTGAATGGAATCCGATTGGTCGGACTTTCCGGGTGACAGGTGCTCAAGAGAACCGGTTGCTGGAGTTGGATGGGATGCCTGTTCGTGAACTCTATAATCGTTACCTCGCTGATGGCCTCGAAGTACCTTTTGAGCAACTGCATAACTTTCCCTTGATGGTCGGTGACCCGAAAGAGCAAAACATTCACTTACCGCTCAAGGTAACGGAAAGTGGGGAGATAGAATTCAGCGGCCTGTTCCAAGTGGGCGATGAGGTCCGGTTTTGTTATGACCATCCATCATTAACCCTAGAGCAAATACGACTGGGCGTTCAACAGATCGCTTCTCATAGACCAGAACAGTTCTTCATTTACAACTGCACCTCTCGTATCGACTTTATCGATGGTAACCAAGAGGTTGAGGTTTTCCAAAAATTGGCCGACAGCTATGGCGTTTACTGCATGGGAGAACTTTATCAAGAGAATAGCCAACAGCGAATCTTGCACCATAGCCTCACTTACCTTGCGCTTAGAGAAGGCGAGGGTAAGGCGGTATTGCCATTAGAGACACAACCCGCGACCAACATATCCCCTCTGTTTTCATTGATCCGAAATGCACTGCTTGATGTCGATGACATGAACAACAGCATGGCGAGTAAGATTCAGCAGCAAGCCACCGCATTGACGGCAAGTTACCGAATTGATCACCGTACTGGCTTACCCAATCGCAGTGTGTTGCGTGAGAAGCTATCAAAGATGAGCAGTGACAGCCACTTGTTAGCTTTGAAGGTCACGACCTTTGGTCAGATCAATGAGAAGTATGGATATCGAGTGGGTGACAAGCTTCTACATGACTTGAGTGAGTACTTTCAAAAGGCGCTGTGGCAGTTCTTTGATGAGGGCTGTCAGCTCTACAGTATCGGTATTGGTGAGTGGGCGGTGGTGTTTGATAGTTGGGCGAACCAAGAACATATTCACCAGCGATTCTCGGAATTTGCTGATCAAACCGAGCATGTGAATTTTGAGCCTACCGGTTTACCCGATATTGATTACTTGTCGGTGTCTATCTGTGCGGGTATTGCCAGCCGTCGAGATTTCCCGACTACCTCTATTGATGACTTATTGTTGAAGGCGATTGATGCGCGGCGCAGCGCAGTCAGCCAGAACAAACACCTAGTGAGCGCCAAGGCACTCATTCAATTGGAGAAACATCGTCAAGAGCAACTTGGTTGGCTGTCGTGCGTGAGTCGCGCGGTGCTTAATCAGAATATTGTGGCGTGTTCTCAGCCCATAGTCTCAGCACACAGTCATCAGGTAGAGAGCTACGAGTGTTTGGTTCGAATTGAAGAGGACGGTCAGCTGATTGCACCGGGTAAGTTCTTACCAATCATTGAAGGAACCCATCTCTATACACGCCTCAGTCGTCAGATGATAACGCGCACCTTCGATTTTATGAGTCAGCGAACCGATTCGTTCTCAATTAATTTAGCGCCACAAGATTTCAGCAATGAGAAAACCATTCTTCACCTTGAGCAAGCCATCAAGAAAATCAGTCACCCACAGCGTATTGGCTTAGAGGTGTTAGAAACGGAACAAATTCAGGATTACGGTCGCTTGATTGAGGTGTGTAATCACTTCCGCGATCTTGGTGTGAATATTATTGTTGATGATTTTGGTTCGGGCTATTCGAACATTGATGAGATATTGAAGCTAGAACCACAGGTGATCAAGCTTGATGGCAGTTTGATTCGCAATATTGATAAAGATAAAAAGCAGCGCAAGATCGCTCAGCAGTTAGTGAGCTTATGTCAGATTCTGAATGCTAAGACGGTGGCGGAGTTCGTTCATAACGAACAGGTGTGTCGTATTGCTGAAGACATGGGGGTCGATTACTTGCAAGGGTATTACTTTGGCCAACCTCAGCGTTTGTTTTGATGGAGCGAGCGTTTCACGTGAAACACTGATTGGTTCAATAACGAAAGTACGATGTAAAAAGGGTGAGCTTATGGCTCACCCTTTTTGTTTTCAGTACTTGTCCCGTCCTGAAATGTGTTTATTGCCTTCGCGAGCGCCTGTTTGGTCGGTCTATTTGAGGGCGTGGCCACACTTGTCGGCGTGGAAAACTTTTAGATACTGTTGGTAGTAGTCATCAATGAGCTTGGCAGGTTCGCTTTCACCTAAAGACTTGAGTAGCTCAATACCCACTTCACAAGTACACAAGTGGCCGCTGTCTTGATTGCGGCGCAAGGTGTAAGAGGATTCGCTGGTGATGTCGAGGTGAACTTGCGGAACGGCTTGTAACCACGAGCTCTTGTTAAGCATCTTCTTCGCTTCTTGCCATGTGCCATCCAAGATGATGAATAGCGGCTTACGACTCTGGGCTTGGGTCATCACGGCTTGCTGGCACTCGATACTTTGAGCACTTGGGAATAGCAGAAACGGTTGTCGTGTTTCATCTTCAAGTAGCGCGATGAGCTCCGCTGGTGGTGTTTTCCTTTGCCATACAATGGACTGACACTGCTCAAGGGATTGCTGAAGCAGCTTTCCGGTATTGGTATCGCGCGACAGTTCATTCTCATGAGTGAGCAGTACAAGATCGATTTGGCTTTCGACACTAGGTATCAGGTGACAAATACATTGGTGAGTAAAGCCACAACCAGGGCAAGCTTGTTGGTTACTCATGTTTACAGCTTCACTCCACTTTGTGCGGGTGAGATACCATCAGCAAACAAAACCACGTCGCTGATATCAGCATCATCTGCAACTGGAGCGACACTTGGGTTTAGCGGGTAGCTGACTCCAGAGTATGACAGTGTGTGATTCGCCGGTGTTGCACCGCCGCCACTGACGTTGAAGATCAGATCCTGCCAGCCATGGTTTTGCGATTTACCTAAGCGTATGTCGCCCTTAACCAGTGTCACTCGGCTATTGAAGCGCCAGTTATCTTGATGGTTTTCGAAAATTAGCAGTGTACAGCCACCAGAACCACACCAATCGAGTTGGGCGAACAGCTCTTCTTTACCGTCGCCGTTGAGATCGTAAGTTAACCAGCGGTACTTGGTATCGTCAGGTGAGCTGTTGTTGATCTTAAAATATTCTCGGATCGCTTGGTCGACTTTTGGATCAAGTTGATCACTGGAGTTGACCTGCTTTGCGGTTAGATCAACGTTAGCTTTGGTGTTTACTTGTGCTTGCGCACTCTTAGCTTCGAATAGCACCAGACCGCCATTGGCAATCGGATAGACCACGTTGCCCACTTTCTCTTTTTCAGCGATTAGCTTGCCATTATCGAGTGTGAAGATGCGCTCGGAGATCAAATACTGTTGCTGGTGGCGAGTCATAACCACTTGTACCTGATTTTGGTTCAGTTGCTGCCAGAAGCCTTGTTCAACAATAGAAGGGTCTCCATTGCTGTATGAATAAGTCGTGATAGCACTGTGGTCATTGTTGAGTTCAAGGTTGATAGAGAACCCTGAGTTTTGCGTTGAGCTAGCGAAGTAGAGTCCGCTCCAATCCAGTGTTGGATCTTGGTTAGAGACCGTCGCACAACCATTATAGTCACTGTCATTGAGGTTAAGCTTGGCATGCCATCCATAGATAGAATCGCTCATGCCGTCGCTGCAGCTCTCTTTCGTAAGGTTGAGTTTGCCTTGTGCTGCTTTACCTTCTAATTGGTAATCACGGCTGCTCGATGTGGTGCGGCTTGATTCAATATCGAGGGTCTGTGGCTGTTCGCCCATCTTAGTGTATTTGAGCTGGTCTTTATCGAAGGTTGCTGACCAGAAGGGTTCATTACCAAATACTCGTGTTGAACGCAGTGGTTGGTCGCAGCGCTCTGGGTTCTCTGCGGTTAGGATGTTCACTTGATCAACCACGAAACGGGCTGTGAAGTCTGCATTATACCCCGTTTGGCTCGGCACGGTTAGGTGACCAATCAGCTCGCCATATAAAGCTTGGTAAGGTCTCGTTGAGAGCCCTTGTGCTTCTAGCGCTAACTCTGGAGATAAGTCTAACCAGTATTGTTGTTGGCTGCCGCAAGGCGTGAAGGTTCGACTTTCGTGACCAACCACCACCTGACCACGCATGATGAAGGTTTGCGGTTGAATGCTTAGTGGCTCATCCAAGGTTGCTGGGGGCAGTTCCGGTTGTTGCGGCGTATCAGGTGCCGTAACACAGCCTTGTAGAGCGAACGCGACTAGCCATGTCACTGGGTTTTTCATTACCTTCATGTTATATCTTCCTCGGAGCAACCGTTAATTGGATTTATTATGGCATATTGGTTATTTAAAACAGAACCCGACACTTTCTCTATTCAGACCCTGAGAGTACAAAAAACCTCTTGTTGGGAGGGTGTACGCAACTATCAGGCTCGAAACATGATGCGTGATGACGTCAAGCTTGGAGATTTGGTGATGATATACCACTCATCATGCAAAAAAGTTGGCGTAGCGGGGATCGCTAAAGTAACCAGAGGAGCCTACCCAGACCACTTTCAGTTCGACCCAGAGAGTGATTACTACGATCCTAAGTCTTCACCCGATAACCCGCGCTGGATTATGGTGGATGTCGAGTTTGTGCGAGTGACTGAGCGCTTGATTCCTTTGGCTACGCTTAAAGCCATGCCTGAACTCTCCGAAATGCCATTGGTGAAACGCGGTAATCGCTTATCGATCATGCCGGTTACCGAACAAGAGTGGCAGGCAATCTTAAGTAAAGAAGTGCTAGGTTCTCGATAGCGTTAGAGAGAGCTTTTTACGTAAGGTTCAAAAAAGGCAGCCAGTTGGCTGCCTTTTTATTTATTCAGATCTGTTCGACGAGCGAGATTAGAGCAGGTGCTTTTCTAGGTAGTGAGCAACAGCATCGTCTGCGTTACTGCCAATCACTTCATTGTCTGGCAGAGCTTTCATCACTTTCTCATGTGATGTACCCATGATTAGACCTTTACCTGCCATAGCCAGCATTTCAGCGTCGTTCATGCCATCACCAAACGCAACACAGTTGTCCAGTGTCAGGTTCAGTGATTTCGCAACAGCGTCTAGGGCGTGGCCTTTAGAGACTTCAGCGGCCATCACTTCCAGACACCAAGGTGTAGAGAAGGCGATGTTCAGTTTGTCGCCAAAAGCATCTCTTAGCTTTTGTTCAAACGTGACGAGATATTCGTGGTCTTGTTCTGGATGTGTGAAGAAGACTTTCGCGATGCCTTCGCTTGGTGCGTTTTCAGCTTCAAAGCGCTTGTAGCTAAAGCCAGATTCGCTGTGGAATTTAGCCAACATTTCATCTTCACGGTCTAGTAGCCAATCTTCATTCTGGTACATGTGAATAAAGAGGTTTGGATCTTGGCGCACAATATCAATAACCGGCTGAACGAGTTCCTGAGGTACGTTCTGGCTATACATCAGTTGATCATTCTGGTCATGCACGCGTGCACCGTTTGAAGTGATCATGTACGCCGGAATGCCTGCGATCTGACGAATACCCGCTACATCGACGTGGTGACGACCCGTTGCGAAGATGAAGGTATAACCTTGGTCGTGTAATTTCTTAAGCGTTAGCTTGGTAAAGTCGCTTAGCTGATGGTTGGGAGCCAAAAGCGTACCATCTAAATCAGAAGCAACAATTTTCACGGAATCTTTTAGTGCAGGAATACTCATTTAACCCTCATTGCAAAATGCTTAACCAATATTGACGCTAGCCAGCGCTAGAATCGTTTTAAATACAATATCTCTAGGTAGAAATTGTATGCCAAATTCATGCAAGAAAAGAGGGCAAAGCTCACTTACTTCTCTTCCTCTTTAGCGCTTATTTTCTTGGTCGGTTGCTTAGCCTATTAGCTTTAGGCGAAAAACTGATTGATCGCATCCAGTGCTTGATTGCGATATTCATCTTGCTCAAACAACACCTCATGTCTAGAACCCTCAACCAACTTAAACTGACAATCAGAGTTGGTTTTCTTCAGCTTAGAGATGAACTTTACTTGAGCACTGTTACTGACAATCTTTTCGTCCCCAGCTTGAATCAATAGCAGAGGGATCTTGATTTGACGAGTTTGTTGAATCGCTTGCTTGGAGGCCATTAACCCTTGCCACACCCAACGCGTGCTTGGTCCACCCACCTGCAAAGATGGAGACTCGTCATATAAGCGACGGAACCACTGATAACGAACCTTGCTGTGGCTTAGTAAGTTGTTTTCAAAAGGCTTCGAATAATATGCTTGCTGGCCCGGCGCGTAAGTCGGCTTGGCATAAAAAGCGGTGAGCACTTGTCCAACGATCATCGCGATAGGTTTCAGGTACCACTCGGTATTGATACCAAACATCGGAGCGCACAGAGTCACCTTATCAAATGGGTGGTCTGGATGAGTTTGTAGGTAGCGGGTGGCTATGGTGCTGCCCATTGAGTGTGCGAGCAGGTAGCGATTGGAATACTTACTGAGATCGAAACTGGCAATGACGTCAGACATGTCAGATGCATAATCATCAAACTCATGAATGTGACCAATGTCAGAGTCTGTTACCATACGCTCAGACTGGCCTTGACCTTGGTGGTCAAATGAATAAACGTCATAGCCTTGTTGATAGAAATCATAAAAAAGTTCTTGGTATTTTTGGCAGCACTCAATGCGGCCATTTGAAATAACAATCGCCTTGGTATGAGTCTCTGAAGTCAGGCTACACCAGTACAGCTTCTTTTTACCGGATGTTGTTACATACCCATCTTTTCGTTGTTGCCAAAGGGTGGGGATCGGGTGTTTAATCGCTTGCTCGAATTGAGGTTCTTGCGTGTACGAAATCGGGGCGCCGCTGTGGTTTTCCATGGGAAATTACCTGAACTGATGCGTGTGAGAGCTTTATTGCTACTAATGTTGTTAGATTAAAGAACTAGTAAGGAAATGCAAATGGATACTCATGTTTGGCTTGCTTATGTCGTTACGGCGATATTGTTTAGTTTGGCTCCGGGCTCAGGTACCGTTAACTCAATCAGCAATGGGCTAAGTTATGGCACCAAGAAGTCACTTGCGTCGATCGCGGGCTTACAGCTCGGTCTTGCATTCCATATCATGCTGGTGGGCGCGGGCATTGGTGCATTAGTGGCTCAATCCGCGTTGGCATTCACCATCATCAAATGGGTGGGCGTGGTTTACCTTCTTTGGTTGGGTATTCAAAAGTGGCGTGACAACTCTAGCTTAGTGGCTTCACAAGAAAACTCGACGCTATCGAGTGGCAAGCTGCTTAGAAATGCGGTGCTGATTAACCTTACTAACCCAAAATCTATCGTGTTTTTGGTGGCTCTGTTCCCTCAATTTATTGATCCAACACAGCCGCAAGCACCGCAATTATTAGTGCTAGGTGTTACAACGGTATTCATTGATAGCGTTGTTATGTTGGGCTACACCTCATTAGCTTCACAAATGGGACGTTTTATTCGTTCAGATCGAATAATGGGTAAGATAAATAAAATCTTTGGTGGTATGTTCATGGGCTGCGGCGCATTGCTGGCTGCCGCCAAAGCCTAATCAAAGCAATAGAGTTATAGTTAAACCAACTAGAGTTATCAAGAAATGACCGCTACCTACGTTGCTCGACAACCTATCTTAAACCGTAAGAAGAACACGCTTGGTTATGAGCTGCTGTTTCGTGACGGAGAAAGGAATGCCTATCCAGCGCATATAGAGTCTAATCGAGCAACGTATCGTCTGATCGTTGAGAATTTCTTGTCGGTTGGGCTCAACCCGTCAATCCCATCTTCACGCTGCTTTATTAACTTCCCGTACCAAAGCTTGATTCGTCGGTTGCCTTTGAGCTTGCCGAAAGACAAGGTGGTGGTTGAGATCCTTGAAACCTGTCAACCGACCGACGAATTATTAGAAGCCGTTAAAGAGCTTTATCAAGCGGGGTACATGATTGCCCTAGATGATTTTACTTCGACGCCAGAATGGGAACGTTTCCTCAAATACACGCATATTGTTAAGCTCGATATCATGCAGATGGGCTTGGATGAGGCGTGTGATTTGGTCAAAGCACATCAAGGGAAAAAGTTTAGCTTTCTTGCTGAACGAGTCGAAACCGAACAAGAATTCCAGCAAGCCAAAGAGGCGGGCTTTAAGTTCTTCCAAGGCTATTTCTTTAGCAAGCCGGAAATCATTAAGACTAAGTACATTAGCCCAGAGCAAGTGATTGCCATGGAGCTGTTCCAAGAAGTGTGTAAGCCCGATGTCGACTTTCAGCGTGTCGAGAGTATCGTCGCGAAAGATGTCGCCTTGTCTTATAAGCTACTGCGCTTTGTGAACACCATGTCGCCTCGTCTAGAAGTGACCATCTCTTCATTCCGTCAGGCCTTGGTGTACCTAGGGCAAGAAAAACTGAAAATGTTCGTCTCGCTGGCGGTGGCGTCTTACGTCTCGGATAAAAAACCGAAAGAGTTGTATGGCTTGTCTTTGCAGCGTGCACAGTTTTGCCAGCGTATGTCTCGTTATCAGGCCTTTGAAGGACATACTGAGCAAGCTTTTATGATTGGTCTGTTCTCGTTGCTGGATGCATTGCTCGATCTATCATTAGAGAATTTAGTAGAGCAACTGCCTTTGTGTAAAAGTATCAAGGTGGCTCTGCTTCGTAGAGAAGGGCCATATGGTACCTTGCTCGCACTTGAAGAGAGCTTTGAGCATGCCGATTGGTAACAGATTGATGAGCACTGCGCTGATTTAGGATTAAGCGTGGATCAGGTCAAAACGGAGCTTACTGAAGCGCGCCGTTGGAGCCATACCGTGACCAACAAGCTCTGATATTTCTTCGTTAAACTTTTATGACAATTTAAACGCACGCCTTGACGTGCGTTTTTTTATAACTAATATATACGCATATCCATATATGAGTATGTAATTATGCTTCCTCACCAATTTTTTAAATTACTGTCTGATGAAACGCGAGTGCGTTGCTTAATGATGATTGTGCGCCAAGAGTGCCTTTCTGTTGGTGAGTTGACTCAGGCATTACAAGAAAGTCAGCCAAAGGTTTCACGCCACCTTGCGCAGTTGCGTTCAAACGGCATTTTGACTGATGTTCGCCAAGGGCAGTGGGTTTTTTACCGTCTGTCAAAAGATTTACCGGGTTGGATGCTAAAGTTAATTGATGACCTTATCGCATCGAACTGTTTGAAAACTGAATACCAGCAAGATATTGAGCGCTTAGAGTCGATGAACTCACGCCCAGTATGTTGCGTTTAAATACATTAAAACTTAATGCCGAAATAGTTGGAGTTGCAGCTAGGCGACAAGTGAACTTATCCCTATGAGCATAGTGGCTCTATGTGATTAGGGTAAGTGAACGTAGTCAACAACGCTGCGGCTTCAAATATGAAGGCAATTAACTGAGAGAACAGAAAATGACAGTCAAAGTAGGTATCAATGGTTTTGGTCGTATCGGCCGTCTAGCACTTCGCGCAGCTTTCGATTGGGAAGAGCTAGAGTTTGTTCAAATTAACGATGTTGCTGGCGACACAACAACACTGGCTCACCTTCTTGAGTTCGATTCGGTTCAAGGTCGTTGGAATCACGAAGTGGCTGTTGAAGGCGACGAGATGATCATCAACGGTCAACGCATCAAAACCACAAAAGAGCGCGACATTGATGCGATCGATTGGTCTGGTTGTGATGTGGTGATTGAAGCAACGGGTAAACACCGTAAGACCTCTTTCCTAAACAAATACCTAGAGCAAGGCGTGAAGCGCGTTGTGGTATCTGCGCCAGTGAAAGAAGAAGGCATTGCAAACATCGTTGTAGGTGTGAACGACAATATCTTCGATCCTGCGGTACACAAAATCGTAACGGCAGCGTCTTGTACAACCAACTGTATCGCGCCAGTGGTTAAGGTGATCAACGAGAAGCTTGGTATCGAGAACGCAGCGTTTACCACTATTCACGATCTAACTAACACGCAAACTATTCTTGATGCGCCCCATAAAGACTTACGCCGTGCACGTGCATGTGGCATGAGCCTTATCCCAACAACAACGGGTAGCGCTAAGGCGATTGTTGAGATCTTCCCAGAGCTTGAAAACCGCATCAACGGCCACGCAGTTCGTGTACCGCTAGCGAACGCTTCTCTAACAGACATCATCTTCGAAGTGAAGCAAGACACCACGGTAGAAGAAGTTAACGCGATGCTGAAAGAAGCGTCTCAGAATGAACTAAAAGGCATTCTTGGCTTTGAAGAGCGTCCACTGGTTTCTATCGATTACAAAGGCGACCAACGCTCAACAATCGTGGATGCACTATCAACGATGTTGGTCGGTAAGCGCATGGTTAAGATCTACGCTTGGTACGACAACGAGATGGGTTACGCAACACGTACCGCTGAGTTAGTTCGCACTGTTGGTTTAGCATAAGCCTGCGTACTTAAGAAATAGTAGAATCTGGAGATTACACAATGACACATCCAACATGGCAACTAGACTTAGAGCAAGGTGCGTTAATCCTTACTCCATGCCCAGGTACAAAAGAAGCAACGCTTGATGCATCACTGGCTCAGCTAAAAGAGCAAGGCGTTGAAGCTATCGTGACAGCACTTGATGACCATGAGCTTGCAAGCAAAGACGTGGCGGCACTTGGCGAAAAAACACGTGCGCTAGGTATGCAATGGTTCCAGATCGAAATTGAAGATGACTGTGCACCGGGTGCTGATTTTGCTGCGAAGTGGCAAGCAGCTAGCCCTGAGCTACATAACATCGTCGATAACGGCGGCAAAGTCGCGATGCACTGCATGGGTGGCTCTGGTCGCACTGGTTTGTTCGCGGCTCACCTACTGTTAGAAAAAGGCTGGGATTTGAGCAAGGTTGTTCAAGAGGTGCAGGCACTGCGTCCCGGCGCATTTACTAAGCCTATTCAGGTTGAGTATATCAACGGCGTAGCTTCTGCGTAGCTCTTCATACTTGAACCTGCAGCGTTGTTAACTGCGCAAGTTCACCCTAATCACATAGAACACCTATGCTCATAGGGCTGAACTTGCTTGTTGCCTAGCTGCAACTCCAATTATTTTGAGTATAAGTTAAGTGGAAAGTAAGAATTAGAGCTTTTGGACACCTATGATCTAAAAGCTCTTTTTGTTTAGATTGCAGAGATAGCGTTATGTTTTCAAATCTAAGTAAGAGTGTTCGCCAATACATGTTGGTGACTTTTAACTACTGGAACTTCACCATTACTGATGGTGCACTTCGCATGCTGGTGGTTCTGTATTTTTACGACCTTGGTTACAGTTCGTTAGAAATCGCCTCACTGTTCCTTTTCTATGAATTCTTTGGTGTGGTGACTAACCTAATCGGTGGCTGGTTAGGGGCGCGTCTTGGCCTCAATAAGACCATGAACATCGGGTTAGGCATGCAAGTTGTAGCCTTGGGTATGCTCGCTGTGCCAACGGCAATGCTGACCATTCCTTGGGTCATGGCGGCGCAAGCCTTGTCTGGTATCGCTAAAGACCTCAATAAGATGAGTGCCAAGAGTTCAATTAAGACTTTGGTTCCTGATGAACAACAGGGCGCACTTTATAAGTGGATTGCGATTCTGACCGGATCTAAGAATGCGCTTAAAGGGGCTGGCTTCTTTATTGGTGGTTTGCTGCTTTCAACGATTGGCTTCCAATACGCCGTGCTCGCGATGGCAGCCGTGTTGGCATTGGTCTTCATTGGCAGTGTGTTGAGCTTAGAAGCGGACATGGGTAAAGCGAAAACTAAACCTAAGTTCAAACAGATCTTCTCTAAGTCTGAATCCATCAACATCCTATCCGCAGCACGTATGTTCCTGTTTGGCGCTCGTGATGTGTGGTTTGTGATTGCTTTGCCGATTTACCTAGGCAGTGTGTTTGGTTGGGATCACTCATGGGTCGGTGGCTTCTTAGCTGCTTGGACTATCGCTTATGGCTTTGTACAGGGCATAGCGCCGAAGATTACTAGTAAAGCTCAAGGCAAGGTGCCAGATGGGCATGCTGCGCTGTTATGGGCGGGTGCGCTGGCTATCGTGACCGCTGCTATCGCTTATGCGGTACAGATTGGTTGGCAACCAGAGCTCGTTATCGTGGGTGGTTTGATGGTATTTGGTGCCATCTTTGCGGTGAACTCATCACTTCACTCATATTTGATTGTGAGTTATGCGAAAGGCGATGGCGTTTCTCTTGATGTCGGTTTCTACTACATGGCAAACGCGATGGGCCGTTTGATTGGCACGATATTGTCGGGCTTGGTATTCCAATTGGCAGGTTTGTCTGCGTGTCTGTGGGTCTCCTTCGCATTCTTAGCGATAACGACGGTGATCTCTCTGCGTTTACCTAAAGTACCGCAAATCTCAGCGGCATAAGCTTCAGCCGCATGATTGAGAGCCAAAGTCGCATAAGCTAGCGTCGTATGAGCTAAATTCGCGATAAGCATCTCCTTTAACACTAAGCTGACTTGGTATTTATTCCGGTCAGCTTTTTTATTGCTATAGTAGAATGATTGAATATTAATCAGGCATTTACATGAAGCAGCGAATTCTCTTTTTTGATTTAGCACGATGTGTCGCGGCCGTAGCGGTTATCGCGATTCATGTTTTGGCGCCTTATCGCAATGAATTGGGCACTATTCCTTTCGGTGAATGGCTTACTGCCATTACGGTAAACGGTTTCAGCCGCTGGGCAGTACCTGTGTTCATCTTGATTACCGGCGCACTGATGCTCAGTGATCAGCGCCCGTTTGACGCCAAATACTACCTCAAGCGTCGTCTGGGCAAGGTGCTGATACCTTTCATTGTCTGGTCGCTTTTCTATACCTATCTGTCGGGTTGGTCGGCAATGGGTTTTGATGCCGACGTCAGTTGGGATGTGTTGCTGAATAGCTACCATCATTACACCTATTACCACCTTGGTTTCTTCTATTACTTCATCCCGCTCTACTTTGTGATTCCGTTCTTGCAGATCATGGTTAGAAAGTACGGTGATAGATCGGTCTATGCCTTTACAGCGGTATGGCTGTTCACAACGTTATTGTTCTTACTGAAAATCGATGGCCCTTGGAGCCACGAATTGTGGTTGTACACCGGTTACTTACCATTGGGTTACTTGCTGTATAAGATTGTGCCACTTAACAAGATGACAGTTGGCGTGAGTGTTTTACTGGGTGGGCTAGCGTTACTAACCACGGTTTACATGGTGGTTGATGCAAGCTTGGTGGCAGAAGAGTACACGGTAGGGCGCTGGTTATCTTACAAAACGTTGAATACCGTATTAGCCGCGAGCATGGTGTTCATGGTATGCCGTTACTATGGTGAAGGCCTTTCTGAGAAGAGTAACCAAGTGGTTGGCTTTATCAGTAAGCACAGCTTAGGTATTTACCTGCTGCACCCGATTTTCTTGTGGCCGATGAAAGAGTTTGGTTGGTACCAAGGACATCCGGCATGGGTTATTCCATTATGGATTGTGATCAGTGGAGCTGGCGCGTTATGGATGAGCTGGTTGGTGTCTAAGTCAGAGAAAACGCGTTGGTTATTGCCTTAGCGGTGAGTGCTAAGGCTTTCTGATGGATTACTTAGGGGAGACAGTTGAAGCGGCTGACGTTTAGCGCTTCAACGCAAAGTGTAAGAACTTATCGCCTTGGTAGGTTAAGGTTCCTTTGTCGCCAGGGTTCAGGGCGTGGAAGTAGTGGATGCCGACTTGGAATTCTCGCTTCGGACCAACCACACCACGTTGAACGTAAATCCAGTACTCTTGATCTTCTTGGCCAGGTTCTGCGTCAGGAAGGTCGATGGATTGTTTGTCTAACACAGTGACATTCACTTTCTTCTCTGGCGCATTTTCACCTTGCGAGTGTTTTCGATAGAAACCAATAAATACCCAAGCCGCTAGAGCAGCGAGTGCAAAGATGGCAAAAAAGAGTGAATTAGGCATATAACCTCCATGTAGTCGTGATGGTTATTCTAGTCTTTCAGGCCATAGGGATATGTGTTTAAAGCCGTTATTCGTGAACTGTTGTAAGCCAAGCTGATTATTTTTCGGCAGACATCACATTTAATGGCCAGTTTGGGATAAAGCATTGTTATTTATTGTCTCTTTCTCTCGTAAATAACAGTGATTTTGTATAAGAATAGGGAAATGCTCGACTAGAATTATAGTGTGGAGTGGGAGGGCCAAGATGACCGATATTGAAAAAGTGGTGACAAGAACTCGCAATATAGAGAAATTATTGAGGCTTCAATATCATGCCGAAGGCGAAGGATTGCATGAGCTTGTAACAAGCTGTGAAGAAAGGCTACCGCACGATATGGTGAGCAAGCTGCGCTATATCGCAACGTGTCGTAATAAGGTAGTCAATGAACATGAGGCTAAGTTGGAAGATCAACATAAGTTCATCATGATGTGTAACGACTGTGAGAAGGAGCTGACTCCACGTAGTGGTCGTTTTATCTGGCGAGTTGCGATCTTACTGATGATGGCAATGACTTTAGCTGCCGCAGGTTTCTATTATGCGAACTGGGATGTGCTAACACTGCATCTGTTTTCGAAGTGAAAAAATTGAACAAAAAAAGGGACGCTCATGGCGTCCCTTTTTTTATCTGTAACTTGCTTAGTACATCATCGGTAGTGTCATTAGACCTACAACTACCGCGATCATTACAAGTCCTTGTCTTTGCGAAGATGAAATCATAACACTACTCCTAAATTTGGTTGTCTCTCGCTATGTTTTAAAGAATAGCACTACTTATGGCTTTAGATCAAGAATTACTTTCGAAAGCTTTAAAAGTAGTAGAAAACTATGAGTTTTTGGCTTGTTTGACAGTGTTTAACTGTGTTTTATGGTGTGTTCTTAATTTGTTCGTTGTGATTTATGTTTGTTCTAATTTTATTTAACTTGTTGTTTTGTAATGGTTGTTTTGTGTAATTTATATTGTTAAAGGTTGTTAAACTGTATTAATAGGGGTTGGTGGTGGCTAGGCTGTTTTTGGTTGGTTTTTTAAGTTTTCGGCTTGGTTTTTGTGGCGGTTTTTACCGGAGGCTTGAAATAACCTGACAAAACTGGGCGTTAAAAAAGAAAACTGGCTACTTTACATGTCTAGGCTTGGTTGGCGTTTTTATTTTCCTATTAATCTTGAGTTTTTCATTTAAGTTATTGTTATTGTTTGTTTTAAATGTGGTTATTTTAATTTTTTAAGTGTGGTATTTGACGGAATTAGGCCGGTTTTGGTGGGGCCGATAGGTTAGAATTGGCCAAAATTCAAGTATGGCGACTCTAATGCCAGTTTGAATGGGTTTTATGTTGATTCGTTCTAGTTTTAAACGAATGGCCATTGTCATGGTGGTAATTGTTACGACTTCAATCTAAAGAGACTCTTTTTAGTGGAAGCGTAATCAAGATCCAATTTTGAGGGGCTGAGGCTTTACATCAACACTCGTGTGCCTAGACTGGCGACGATTTAAAGCAATAGGGCAAATGGTATGTGGAGTTGGTTGGCGGTTTCCTTGTCTGGTATCGGAGCAATAGCAGGAACGAAACATGGACATCTCGGTCAGGCCTTATCGTATAAGGTTTTTACCTATGTATTATTGGCGACCATTGCTTTAACTCAATCTGTCGTTGCTGATTTTACCTATTGGGTCGTTGCTGGGTTGGCGGTCTCTGCGATCGCAGATGTCTTGCATACTGTTACTCAAAAACGTCCTCTGCATTTTGTTTGCTTCTTGCTGGCTCAGCTCTGTTACAGCAAAGCATTTTGGCTACAGCTATCAGGAGAAATGGTCTGGTGGTTGTTCGCTCTGCTGTTGGCGGCTTGTGTCGTTGCTTTTTTCTTACTTCTGCCTCGTTTAGACAAACTCGTCTTTCCTGTGGTTATCATGGGTATCGTGCTTATTCAGCTTGCATGGGCTTCTGGTGAGCTCTGGTTGCTTGATCCTCAACTGTCGCATGCGGTGGGTTTTGCGGGTTGTGTCGTGTTGCTGCTTTCAGCATTGGCGTACGCGCTAAATTTCTATCGTAGCCCAATTAAGGGTGCCTACTTTTGGGTGACGGGCAGCTACTTTCTGGCACACGCGCTCATTGTTGCTTCCCTGACCATTTAGGGTAGAGCTAACTTAACTCTGAGCTACATCAAGGCAGCTCAGATGAAAGTAGGTACTCTACGTCTAGTCCATTAAACATGAGATAGAGTTATGACTACCGAAATTCATGCACACAACGTTTTAAACCTACTGAGTGAAAAGCCACTGACTCGTGAAGAGTTGACGCAAGAACTCGCTCAAACTTATGGCGCAGAAGCGCGTTTTCATACCTGTAAGCTGAATGGCCTGGATTTAGATGGATTGCTGAAGTTTTTCCTGAAGATGGAAAAGGTCGTGGTTATTGATGACAAGCTTTGCACTAATCGCGAACGTGTGTGTAACCACTAATTCCCAGTGACTTGGTTTTTAGAGCCTTTGGCTTTTATAGATAAGAAGAGTGGATGCGACGTTTCGGCTTCACTCTTTAAATTCTCTTTTTACTTTTCTCCTTTGCGCCTTTCTACTGTTCTATTTGCTTTCGCAAAATTCCCTTCTAATTACATAAGTTAATCCTTTTATTACTGCGTTCGAAAATCAATGTTGAGGCTGCTATACTCCGCGCACTTACGCTTTTCGAGACAAACTTATGGAAATTTTATCTGCAGCAACCATGCTGTTTCTTATTATGGACCCGCTTGGCAATCTACCAATCGTACTCTCTATCCTTAAGCATATTGATCCGAAGCGTCGCCGTATTGTTCTTGTTCGTGAACTGATGTTTGCGCTGGTTATCCTGCTGTTGTTCTTGTTTGCTGGTCAAAGCATCATGAACTTCCTGCACGTGCAGCCTGAAACCTTGAGTATCTCTGGCGGTATTATTCTGTTTATCATCGCGATTAAGATGATTTTCCCAAGTGCGGGTAGTATTACTGGCCTCGCGGCGGGTGAAGAACCGTTTATTGTGCCGATGGCGATCCCAATGATTGCTGGCCCTTCAGTGATTGCGGCATTGATTCTGTTGTCGACACAGCACCCTGACAATATGTTAGAGCTTTCAGGAGCAGTGATGCTGGCTTGGGGTGCTACCTTCTTTATTCTGATGTTTAATGGCTTCTTCCTGCGAGTGCTGGGAGAGAGAGGCCTTAAAGCCATCGAACGCTTGATGGGCTTGTTGTTGGTTATGCTGTCGACGCAAATGTTCCTCGATGGTGTGAAAGGCTACATGGGCTAACATCAATATCATTGCTGAATAAAAAAACGCCGCTCAAATGAGCGGCGTTTTTGTCTCTACTGTTTCTGTCGTGATGTTTTCTGTAGCTAAGCGTTTTATGTCTGGGCTTAAGCTCGATTACATCATGTGTTTGCGTCGGATATCGAGTAAGGCGAAGACACCGAAAATCAATATTGACCACTTCTCCCAACGTGACATCTCGATCTTATCGCCGAATGCACCGATGAAAATCAGCATCTGCAGGCCGTGCATGAAGAACAAGAATGCTGTCATGATATAAAGCGCAATCGCAGCATTACCCGGGAACGGGTAGAAAATATTTACGATTAAGATAAACCAAACAAAGGCGATGGCTGCTTTTGCTAGTGGAAGCAAGAACTTCATTCAATAACTCCTATTCTTCAGTGATTCGATTGAACAGTCGGTAGCTTGACTGTCCGGTGGTCTTGTCGCGATGCAATTCCCAGTTCTCTGGCATAGCTTCGAGTTTCAGTTCTTTCTCGGTCTCGACGTAAATGATGGCATTGTCTGCAAGCCAACCATTACTCTCAAGCAGTTGTACTGTTTCTACCAGTAAGCCTTGACGAAATGGTGGATCAAGGAAAACCATATCGTAAGGAGTGCCCGGTTTCTTAAGGAAAGAGATAGCATCAGTATTCACGACATTGATGTTGTCTGCTTTGAGCTCTTTCGCGTTATCAGAAAGCTGTTTGGCTGCCTTTTGATTCATTTCGAGCAGTGTCACCATTTTTGCTTGGCGAGAAGCTGCTTCAAAACCTAGACCGCCAGAGCCGGCAAATACATCCAAGCAAGTTGAATGTGGGATATCTTGAGCCACCCAGTTAAAGAGCGTCTCTTTTACTCGGTCAATGGTTGGGCGTAATCCTTCTAAATCATGAACAGGTAGCTTTCTACCTCTCCATGAGCCACTAATAATTCGAACAAAGCCTCCGGATGGCTTTTTTTGTGATGTGTTTTGCTGGCGACGTCTTACCATAGATTTTTTGACCGCTAATAAAGTGATACTATACCGAGCCCAATTTAAGTGGGTTCGTGTATTAAATAAATTTGCAATGACAAAGTGTATCAAGCTAAAAGCAAACTTATCACTGCTTTGTCATTTTTCTTTACTATTCGTTTGTACAAGCTTGTATTGTATAACAATAGCAAAGAGTCGACGTGTATTAAGTCAATACAGCTAATTAGTAGATCTAGGAAACTCCTCTGATGACGGAAAAAAAGAAGCGCGGATTATTATCGTGGCTTGGTTTTGGTGAAGAAGAACAAAGCCCTAAAACTCAGAATGAAGCGAACGTAGAAATCGTTGAAGATCAAACTGAAGTTGAATCACAAGTTGAGGCTGAACAGGTCGCGCCTGAAGCTGAACAATCTAAGCCAACTGAACCTGAGCAAGCGCTTGAAGAAGCTCAACAAGAGCAGCAACCTGTCGCAGCAGAAGCAGAAGCAGAAGCAGAAGCAGAAGCAGAAGCAGAAGCAGAAGCAGAAGCAGAAGCAGAACAGGAAGAAGTGGCTGCTCCGCAAGCCAAGGTTGAAGAAGTTCAAGAAAAACCAACAGAAAGCTTCTTTGCTCGCCTTAAGCGCAGCCTAAGCCGCACTAAAGCAAACATCGGTGCGGGTTTCTTTGGTCTG
The DNA here is from genome assembly GCF_024347375.1 of Vibrio coralliirubri. Lineage (NCBI taxonomy): Bacteria > Pseudomonadati > Pseudomonadota > Gammaproteobacteria > Vibrionales > Vibrionaceae > Vibrio > Vibrio coralliirubri. The sequence continues at coordinate 114,975 of NZ_AP025470.1, forward strand.
TTCAAAGGCAAGCAAATCGATGAAGACCTGTTTGAAGAGCTAGAAGAGCAACTTCTGATCGCTGACGTGGGTATGAATACCACGGTTAAGATCATTGAAAACCTGACAGAAAAAGCATCTCGCAATGACCTAAAAGATGGTGAAGCGCTTTATGGTCTGCTCAAAGAAGAGATGGCAGACATCTTAAGCCAAGTGGAACAGCCACTGGTTGTTGATACCACTAAAACACCTTACGTTATCTTAATGGTGGGTGTGAACGGTGTAGGTAAGACAACTACGATCGGTAAGCTGGCGAAACAATTCCAAAATGAAGGCAAGAAAGTGATGCTAGCAGCGGGTGATACCTTCCGTGCTGCAGCCGTTGAACAGCTTCAGGTTTGGGGCCAGCGTAACGATGTGCCAGTTATCGCTCAGCACACTGGTGCGGACAGTGCGTCTGTTATCTACGATGCGATTGAAGCTGCGAAAGCGCGTGGCGTTGATGTTGTGATTGCTGATACGGCAGGTCGTTTGCAGAACAAGAGCAACCTGATGGAAGAGCTACGCAAGATCGTTCGTGTAATGAAGAAGATTGATGACTCTGCACCACACGAAATCATGCTAACGCTCGATGCAGGTACAGGTCAGAACGCTATCAGCCAAGCGAAGTTGTTCAGTGAAGTGGCTCCAGTTACGGGTATTACACTGACTAAGCTAGATGGTACGGCGAAAGGTGGTGTAATTTTCTCAATTGCTGACCAGTTCCAGATTCCAATCCGCTACATTGGTGTGGGTGAAGGTATTGATGACCTGCGTCCATTTGAATCTAAAGACTTCATTGAAGCACTATTTAGCCGCGAAGAGTAACGCGAGTAGCAAAGTGGTTTATCCTTAATCTGCTACCGTTTTTAAATTTGATATTAGTGATCGTAAGAGGAATTTTCGGTGATCAAATTTCAGCAAGTGAGTAAAGCCTACCGAGGTGGAAGACAAGCGCTCCAAAAAGTGGACTTTCACCTGAAACGTGGAGAGATGGCTTTTTTGGGTGGGCACTCTGGGGCTGGTAAAAGTACCTTGCTGAAGTTGATCTGCGCGATAGAGCGCCCAACCGATGGACGTGTCTGGTTCAACGATCACGATATCACTCGTATCCAAGCCAAAGACATCCCTTTCTTACGCCGTAATATTGGGATTGTTTTTCAAGACCACCGCCTGCTGATGGACCGTTCGATTTTCGATAACGTCGCTCTGCCTATGCGTATTGAATCTATTTCTGAAAACGAAATAAAACGCCGAGTCAGTGCTGCGTTGGATAAAACCGGTTTATTAGATAAAGCCCGTTGTTTGCCAAGCCAACTTTCGGGTGGTGAACAACAACGCGTGGGTATTGCTCGCGCCGTGGTTAACCGTCCAACTCTGCTTTTAGCCGATGAGCCCACCGGTAACCTAGACCCTGAATTATCTAACCGTGTATTACGCTTGTTTGAAGAGTTCAACCGCGCAGGTGTGACCATCATCCTAGCGACGCACGACATCGGGTTAGTGAACACTCGCCCTCAGTACCGCCATCTTGAATTAAACCAAGGATTTTTGAGTGAGGTTGAAGACTATGGCCGCGAATAAGCGCATCAAAAAACCTCAATCTAATCGAGCAGCAAACCGCGCTTCAAGCGACGGCTTCTTTGTTGTTCACTGGAAACAAGCCAAGTCTTCGTTCTCGCAAATGTGGCAGCGCCCGTTAGGCAACTTGCTGACCCTTGCGGTGATCTCAATGGCGTTGGCGATGCCAGCTTGTTTGTACCTATTAGGTAAAAATGTGGGTGAAGTAGCGCAAGATGTCACTAGCCCGTCACAAATAAGTGCTTATGTAGAGGATGGTATTCCTGAGCCACGAGTAATGGTGCTTAAGGATGAAATCGAAAGTTGGGATCAAGTTGAGCTGGTGGAGTACATTTCTCCGCAGCAAGGGCTTGCAGACCTCAGCCAATATTCTGGTTTTGAAGACGCCCTAACCATCCTCGACGATTACTCACTGCCAGGTGTTCTGGTGATTACGCCAAGCGTACACAGCGATACCTTAATTAAAGAGCTGGCAGGCACAGTTAAACAACAAGAATTAGTCACCGATGTTCGCCTAGACGAAGATTGGTTAGCGCGATTAGATGCGATCAAAGCATTAGCAGCTGTCATCGTGATTACCTTAACGGTATTGATGTTGGGCGCGGTATTTCTGATTATCGGCAATACACTACGATTTAATGTGTTGGCGCATAAAGAAGAGATTCAAACCATGAAGCTGATTGGTGCGACCGACAGCTACATTCTTCGACCATACCTTTATGCAGGGATGTGGTTTGGCGTTTTAGGTTCGATTAGCGCTTGGGTAATGACGGCATTGATTACCGTATTACTGAACAGCGCAGTGGATGACTTGGCTCAGCTATACGACAGCCACTTTCGTTTAATTGGCCTGAGTTGGGATGAATCTTTACTGCTTTTGATCGTCGGAACTCTGCTTGGTAGTGTGGCTGCGAAGCTTTCTGCACAGCGTCACCTAAAAGAAATTGAACCAGTTTAGGTGAATAGAGTCATATTTAGACGAAAAATAGGCACTTCTTAACCAGTTTTTGCCTTGTATAGACGAATTGATTATGCATAATTACTTCCCCCTCCTTGAAACCTGTTCATTTTAGGTTCAAGATTGTCGGGTTTTAATAGATGTATTACTCCAGATCAGAGATTGATGAGGAACCGAATGGCAAACCAAGCGTATCAAATGGCTTTAGTCACACAAGATAGTTTAGATAGCTATATCCGCTCAGCGAACAGCTACCCAATGCTGACACCTGAAGAGGAACGTGGACTTGCAGAGCGATTACATTACAAAGGTGAGATCGACGCTGCGAAAGGCTTGATCCTTTCCCACCTACGATTCGTGGTGCACGTTGCAAGAGGCTACTCTGGCTACGGGCTGCCAATGGCTGATCTCGTCCAAGAAGGTAACATCGGCTTGATGAAGGCTGTTAAGCGCTTCAATCCAGAAGTTGGTGTTCGTCTCGTCTCGTTTGCTGTTCACTGGATCAAAGCTGAAATCCATGAATACGTTCTACGTAACTGGCGTATCGTTAAAATTGCGACTACTAAGGCACAGCGTAAACTGTTCTTTAACCTTCGTAAGTCTAAAAAGCGTTTGGGTTGGTTCAATAACGGTGAAGTTGAGACGGTTGCTCGTGAACTGGGTGTTGAGCCTTCAGAAGTTCGTGAGATGGAATCTCGCTTAGCAGCACAAGATGCGACGTTTGAAGCGCCTATGGACGATGACGATGGTGGTTCTGCTTACACTGCTCCAGTTTACTACCTAGAAGACAAAGCGTCAGACGTTGCTGAGACGGTTGAAGCGGCTAACTGGGAGTCACACACCAATAATCGCCTAGGGCTAGCACTAGCAAGCTTAGACGAGCGTAGCCAACACATTGTTCGCTCACGTTGGTTAGACGACAACAAGGCAACCCTGCAAGACTTAGCGGATACCTACAGTATCTCAGCTGAGCGTGTTCGCCAGTTAGAAAAGAATGCGATGAAGAAATTGAAACAAGCCGTTGGTGATTTCTAATAGCATCTAGTTTCTATTAGCTTCTACTTTCTAGTAGAGCTAACAAATAGCTGAATTTTGAAAAGGCCGAGATCGAGAGATCTCGGCCTTTTTGTTTTGGATCGATTTCTCAACTTTTGCGATCGAAATTTGCAAAATGATTTTGTGGATAACTCTGTGAGAAGTTTATTCGTCAGCTGTCTAAAAGCAGGGTGTAGTAAGGCTTTGACGGGGTTTTTCGAGTGGGGATATGTTTCAGTTAACCCACAGTTAGATCAGGATCATTACTACATGTTGTGGATCTATTTTTGAAAAGACACTTTATTCACGCAATTCACAGATTTATCCACAAATGGTGTAAAAGTGATCGCTGGTGGATAACCTTATTAAGTGGATGTGAATGTTAGCCTTGGGATAGGTTACAATGGCAGCAAAGTAAATCAGTATAAAAAGAGAAAGTCATGGACCAGTTTAAACATATCGATGTTAAAGGCGCTCAAGCCCTCATCGAACAAGGCGAAGCTCGACTTGTCGATATACGTGACCCGCAGTCTTTTGCGGTTGCTCACCCAAAAACAGCCTACCACCTGACTAACGATACGATGGTGTCATTCATGGATGAGGTTGAGTTCGAACAACCTATCTTAGTGATGTGCTACCACGGCATCAGTAGCCAAGGTGCGGCACAATATTTAGTGAACCAAGGCTTTGAAGAGGTATATAGTGTTGATGGTGGTTTCGAAGCTTGGCATCGTGCTGAACTTCCAGTGATCGCAGGTTAATGACTTTCATCACCTGAACCGCCTCAAGCATCCCTCATAGAATGAATAGGAAGTAACAATGATTAGATTGATGGTGTTAGACAATCCACGTCTTGCTCAAGCATTTATTGATTATATGGCCTCTCGTCAGATCCCTATTCAGATGTCTCCAGAGGGAGAAGGGCGTTTTGCTCTTTGGCTTCTTGATGGCCAATTTCAGGTTGAAACCGAAGCTGAGCTGAATCGTTTTCTGGCTGAACCCAATCATAAGCGCTATCAAGCGGCGTCTTGGGACATGGCTGAGACCAGAAAGAGCAACTTCCATTATCACACGCCAAGCTTTATGGGTATGATCAAAGCCAAAGCCGGCCCTGTGACACTAAGCCTGATGTTGGTGTGTGTGGTGATTTTTGCGCTGCAACAGATCGGTTTTGGCCAAGCTATTTTTAATGCCCTACATTTCCCAGCGGTGGATGGACAGCAATGGCAGCTGTGGCGTTGGTTGAGTCATGCCGTTCTACATTTCTCTGTTATGCACATCGCATTTAATATTTTGTGGTGGTGGCAGTTAGGTGGAGACATTGAGAAGAAACTTGGCAGCCTCAAGCTACTTCAGATCTTTGCTGTCTCTTCTGCGCTTTCAGGCGCTGGGCAGTATTGGGTTGAAGGGGCGAACTTCGGTGGTTTGTCTGGTGTTGTGTATGCCTTGGTTGGTTACTTATGGGTGGTTGGTGCGAAGGCGCCACAACTTGGTTTAGGTATTCCAAGACAGATTGTCGGCTTTATGTTGGTGTGGTTGGTGCTTGGGTACATGCAGCCATTTATGGCTATCGCCAATACGGCGCATTTAGCTGGCCTAGCCGCCGGTGTGATTATTGGCTTTATCGATGCGATGAAAGCACCAAGCTCGGCAAGAAGCTAACTCATCTCTTCTAATGAGTAGCCAAACGATAGAGACAAAAAAGCGGCCAGATGAGCTAATGCCGATCAGTTAAGTAAAAAAGACTGGTTGAACGATCCTCCAAGGATGTCAAAATCCGAGTGTTTCTTTAACACTCGGATTTTTTATGTTTCTTAGACAAGCCCTTAATCAAGTCCATAACTTCTCTCCAGAACAGCTCTCAGGGTTATCAGACCTGCTGTCCCCGGAACTCGTCGAACAGTGCCTCCAAGAATCTGGGGTTGCGACTATTCGAAAGCGCAGGTTACCAATGGAAATGATGGTTTGGAGTGTTTTAGGGATGTCCCTTTACCGTCATTTATCGATGGATAAAGTAGTCTCGCAACTTGATATTCTCCTACCGGGTAAGAAGCCATTCGTCGCACCTAGCGCTGTCATACAGGCACGTCACCGACTTGGTTCCGACGTTATGGAAGCCGTGTTCAATCACACTCAACGACTTTGGCACCGCAAGACTCCTCATCCCGATTGGCATGGGTTAACACTTCATGCTGTAGATGGTGTTGTGTGGAGAACACCAGACACTAAAAGTAATGATGAGCATTTTAGTAGAACAGGCAATAAAACAACGATATCTGACTACCCTCAAGTGAGAATGGTCTGCCATATGGAGCTGACCAGTCATTTACTCAACAGCGCTTCATTCGACTCAGTATCTAAAAGTGAAGTCGACCTTACGATCCCGCTTATTGAACAATCTCCCTCAAACAGCTTAACTATTTTTGACCGCGGATTTTACGCCTTGGGCTTACTGCATAAATGGCAAACCAGTGGCGATGAAAAACATTGGCTGCTCCCATTAAGAAAAGGGGCTCAATACACTGTGTTATCGAAGGTAGGCCGAGGACAAGAGCTCGTTGAGCTCAAGCTATCACCTCAAGCTCAAAAGAAGTGGGTTGATGCCCCCAAAACTCTCCAAGCTCGTTTAATCACAAAGACGATTAAAGGAAAAGAAGTCCGACTATTAACGTCAATGATAGACACGATGAAATATCCTGGTGCTGATATCGCCGAACTATATAGCCATCGTTGGGAAATAGAGTTGGGGTATCGTGAGATGAAGCAATACATGCTTCAGAACCAACTTACGTTAAGAAGCAAAAAGCCAGAGTTAGTGAATCAAGAGCTTTGGGGAATGCTGGTTGCTTACAATCTACTGCGGTTCATGATGTGTCAAATGGCCTATCATCAGAAGTCAGTGATGCCTTATCAAATCGGCTTTAAACAGGCTTCATTATTCCTTGTTGGACAGCTTCAATTATTACCAGCGGTCGCACCGGGACGAATCCCAGAAGTAATAAACTACATACTGGATATGTCAGAAAGCTTTGTTTTACCTGAGAGGCGAGAACGAAGTTACCCAAGAGCAGTAAAAAAGAGGCCTTGTCGCTATGCGACAAGGCCTCCAAGAAGACGCTAAACGATGCTTAACTTACAAGCATTAGGCCAGATGAGCCGCTTTTTTATTTGGATTCGTTTTACATCATTACTGATAAAGGTATTTGGTAAACAGTAAGTCAGCAATCAGGGTTTTACCTGTCTCTGGAAGCAAAATCTTGTTGAGGTGTTCAACTAAGGATTTTCTTAAGTCTTCACGGCCAGATAGAGATTTAATGGTTTCTTCGTTTTGCTTGCCAAGCAATTCAATCACCGCATCGCGAATCAGTGGTTGGTGATGCTCAATAGCGGCCAAGTCGTTACTATTTGCCACCATGATGTCGAGGCGAACCTGAATGTAGCCCAGTTTTTTACCTTTAGTGTAAAAATTGGTGGTCAGGTCTGGCTCTAGCGTGAAGTAGGCGAGTTTAGCTGCCGACTCCTCTTCAGCGAAACTTGATGCTGAAAAGAGTAGGGTAATCGCAAGAAATATTTGGGCTACATAACGTTTGTGCATATTTGTGACTTTTCTTTAGTTTATTCGCGATATTCGAAACGCATTAGTCTTGTTACAATGAGCGGTCTAAATCTAAATACGTTTACAATTCGAAGAACGCTTTAATTTTGTTCGAAAGTTGAAGCTTTATTGTACGTGTAAAGTCACCTATTGAATACTAGTATGAATCAGCCAATATCGCTGTATCTTAATTCGTTAATGAATGTAGATTGGCAAAGTACAGAAACATTTGATTTTCCTAATGAAACCACCAAAGAGTGGCTGATGGAGCAAGGTTCTCTTTCCCGCAAGTTGGGGAAGTGCTGTCAGCACCTGTCTGTTGAGTTGCTTCATAATCAAGTTGTAGAACGCTCAATGCTGCAACAGGACGAGGAACATCTTTTATCATCGTTTGATTGCTTACTGCGTAAAGTGATTTTAAAGGGTGATGATGACCCGTGGGTGTTAGGTCGAACCTTGATTCCCCGAGTCACGCTAGAAGATCATCAGCACTCTGACCTTTCTCAACAAGGTAATGTCCCGCTTGGATTGACCGTTTTCAGTGCTGAGAACGTGGAGCGAGATGCGCTGCAAGTCGGTTGGGTTATTGCAGGCGATGAGCGATTACTCGCGCGTCGTTCTCGATTATGGATGAACCATAAACCGATGCTTGTGGCAGAACTGTTTTTACCAACATCACCCATTTACTCTAAGGAGAGTGTGTAAATGCTTGCCACCAAAGCGAAGGCGTATTGGCAATTAACGCGAATGAATCGCCCGATTGGTACCCTGTTACTCCTTTGGCCGACCTTGTGGTCACTGGTTATCGCCGCACAAGGTATGCCTGATTTTGATGTCTTGGTTGTTTTCGTACTCGGCGTGGTGTTGATGCGTTCAGCTGGCTGTGTGATCAATGACTTTGCTGACCGTAAAGTAGATGGTCATGTTAAACGTACCAAGCAGCGTCCATTACCTTCAGGTTTGGTTTCCAGTAAAGAAGCGATTCTGCTCTTTTTAGTGCTAGCCGTGGTTTCATTCTTGCTGGTACTCACTATGAATCCACTGACCATTAAGCTCTCATTTATTGGTGTGGGCCTGGCGTTCATTTACCCTTTCATGAAGCGTTTTACCCATCTTCCCCAGTTGTTTCTTGGCTTAGCGTTTAGCTGGGCGATACCAATGGCTTGGGCGGCACAAACCAATGAGCTGCCAAGCATTGTGTGGTTTATCTTCGTGATTAACGCGTTGTGGACGATTGCTTACGACACGCAATATGCGATGGTTGACCGAGATGATGACTTGAAGATTGGTATTAAATCGACGGCTATTTTATTTGGTCGCTTCGATAAACTGATTGTTGGCTCTTTGCAACTCGTCACCCTAGCGATGCTGATTGCGTTAGGCATGCATTACCAACTAGGAGATACCTTCTATTGGGCACTGTTGGTAGCGGGAAGCTTATTTGTGTATCAACAACATCTGATGCGCCACCGTGATCGAGACCTTTGTTTTCAAGCCTTTCTAAACAACAACTATGTTGGAATGGCAGTGACCGTGGGTTTGTTCATTACCTTCTGGTAAGCATCAGCTTTTCGAGTTAACGAATGCTAAAGAAAAGGCACCCATTGGGTGCCTTTTTTGATCGTGTTCGGTCTCGCTATTCAAGAGACTCCAAGCTGATGATTACTCCGCTTGGTGGATACTCTCTTGAATCGTCAAACGTACTTCTGGGTAAAGCATTGAGTAGAGAAGCTTAGCGAATTGCTGAGTCTTTTCTAAATCACAGTTACCATCGTTATCCAGATATTGTTGTTTCAGAGTGGCGAACATCGACGCAAACACGCCTTTATCGAAGAACTCTGGTGCATTGATGCCTTGTAGGCGACCAAGTCGCTGTGCAATGTCTTGGCTCTTCTGTTCAAGATCGGATTTATCCAGATCAGGGTTCTCTGCCAACAGGTTCAGAGCAATAGAGTAGCGTTGTAGCGTCTCTGAAATCGTACGACCTAACAGCATCAGTGCTTGGCTGTTTGATTGGTTGATGGTGACTTCGTTATCAGAAACCACAAGCATACCTTGGTTAACCAGCTCTTCAATGATGTTAGAAACCACGCCTTCAAGCTTGTCTTCGTCGTAGCTTAGGAACAGCTCTTTCTTCAAGAACGGGTAGATAGCAGCAACGTTCTCTTGAATTGCGTCAATCGATAAACCACGCTGACGAATGGTCATTTGTGCAATTAACGATGGCAGAGCAAACAAGTGAATGATGTTGTTTCGGTAGTAGGTCATCAGAATGGACTGGTGACGGTCTAGCGAAATGATGTCGCCCATTGAGTCTGATTCAATCAAGAACTTGTTCAGTGACTCAGCATGTTTTACCAAATCTTCAGCGCTGTCTTTTGGCACAGTGAACGTTGCAGAATATGGAACGTTCTTAAGCAGAGACAGGTAGCAATTGATCTGAGAAACCAAAGAGTCACGAGACAATGCGCGCTGTCTTGAAGCCAATAGTGCCGTTGCACAAAGGGTCAGTGCATTGGTCGCTGCCGCATCGTTAATGTGCGTCATCATTTTGGTCGCCAAGTCATTAACCACCGGATTCATCCATTGTGGTTTGCTGGTACCCATTGGGTCGATGTCTTTGGTCCACTCAGGTGAGTGTTCATTCAGATATTGGTTAAGCTGAATCGGCTCACCGAAGTTCACGTAGCCTTTACCAAAGTTACGCAGCTTACGAATGGTACGAATCACTAAGCTCGCGTTTTCTTTCTCTTTACGCTTGCCTCGAAGTTCTTTCGCGTAAGTCGCTACTTCCATCACGTGTTCGTAGCCGATGTACACAGGAACCAAAGTCACCGGACGGTTCATGCCGCGCAGCATTGCTTGGATTGTCATCGCTAGCATGCCCGTTTTCGCTTGCAGTAGACGACCTGTACGAGAACGCCCACCTTCGCTGAAGTACTCTACTGAGTAACCTTTAGCGAACAATTCCGCTAGGTATTCACGGAAAATCGTCGAGTACAGCTTGTTGCCTTTAAAGCTACGACGAATAAAGAACGCACCACCATGACGGAAAATAGGACCGGCAGGAAAGAAGTTCAGGTTGATACCCGCAGCGATGTGCGGAGGCACCATGCCTTCGTGGTAAAGCACATAAGAAAGCAGTAAGTAGTCCATGTGGCTACGGTGACAAGGCACGTAAACAATCTCGTGACCATCTTGAGCCAACTTACGAACCGTTGAAGCGTTGCTGATATGCAGGCCTTGGTACAACTTATTCCACAGCCAACCAAGAATCTTCTCACCGCGTTTGATCAGCGAGTAAGAGAAGTTCGCAGCAATCTCGTCCATGATGTCTTGAGCTTCTTTGCTCGCTTTCTCGATCGAGATGTTCTTTGCTTGTGCTTCGTCTTCAATCGCTTTCTTGATCGCTTCTGATTTTAATAGGCGATCAAACAGAGCTTGGCGGCTTGGCAGGTTAGGACCTGATGCAGCAAGCTTTTGGCGAGAGAAGTGAATACGTGCCACGCGCGCCAGTTTGTGCGCGATGGTGCTGTCGGTGCCATGTGAATTAGCCATGTAGCGTAGAGAAACCACTGGGCTGAAACGAACCAGACAGTCACGACCGGCTAGCAACACCGCTTTTGATTTCTCTAAGCCGTTCATTGCTTGTAGGTAAGGCTTCTGGTTATTCTCTTTACCAGGTTTGCGCCCCCACAAAACGGTAGCAGGGATAACTTGAACATCGAGTTCAGAGTCGTCAGCGTGCAGTGAAAGCAATTCAGAGAACACTTCAATTGAAGAGCTTGGTACGTAATCATCGTCTTGCAGCAGAGTTTTGCGAGAAGAGATAAAAACGTAGCGTTGCAGTGATTTGCCGTTGATTTCAAGCTTGCTCAACGGATCAGGTAGGCCTAATTCAAGTGCATGTTTTTGCAATGTAAGAATGTCTACACTTGAGCGAAACGGTAAGGCGTATACAATCGGTTTGCTCAAATCAATGTTCAAATCCTCAACAGGGTTTGAAGGAATTGATGTGCCCTTTACCAATACGGATAAAGGTAGCTTCATTAATGAACGTGAAAAAGATTGTCCAGAAGACATATAGGTTCACTGCCTCAATAGTTATTTCAATGTGCTGAAGCGTATCTCTATTTCTCTGATAAAAAGGATAAATCCTATGAGTGAAATAGGGATAAGCCTAGGCGTAAATTTAATCGATGCAAGAATACCAGAAACTGGTCTAACCTTTTAATGGAAATAGTCATATTGCCGTTAAGTTTGTGGAAAATCATTCATCGACTGATTGAGTATAGGGTTAAAAATGACCAAAAAATCAAACACCGGATTCAAACGCATCATCAAAGCAGCAGGCTTTTCATGGCAAGGCATTACGAGTTCGTTTAAAAACGAGGCTGCATTTCGACAAGAAGTGTTCATGGCAGCCGTGCTTATTCCGTTGGCATTTTACTTAGATGTAAGCCAAGTTGAGCGAATCTTGATGATCTCATCGGTGGTATTGGTGATGGTTGTCGAGCTAATCAATACCGCGATTGAAGCGGTTGTCGACCGAATCGGCAGTGAACATCATGAGCTTTCTGGAATGGCGAAAGATGTCGGTTCGGCAGCGGTTTTCATCTGTTTGGCACTCGCAGGTTATGTGTGGCTAGAGATCTTGTTTTTGTAATTTGCTAAAAATGAACTAAAAACAACCAATTGCTTTGCTTTTGTTCAGTTACTGGATATACTCACAGTCAACTGTATAAAAAGACAGGTGAATCATGAAGCCGTTAACGCCCCGCCAGCAACAAGTCTTTGACCTTATCAAAGGTAAGATCGAAGATTCCGGTATGCCACCGACACGTGCAGAAATCGCGCGTGAACTAGGCTTCCGTTCTGCTAATGCTGCAGAAGAACATTTGAAAGCTCTTGCTCGTAAAGAAGCGATTGAGATTATCCCGGGTGCGTCTCGCGGTATTCGTATTTTGCTTGAAGATGCAGCAAACGAAGAGCAAGGTTTACCATTAATCGGTCAGGTTGCCGCTGGTGAGCCTATTTTGGCTCAAGAGCATGTAGAAATGCATTACCAAGTTGACCCTGGCATGTTTAAACCACAAGCTGACTTCTTACTTCGTGTAAATGGCGAAAGTATGAAAGACATTGGTATTATGGATGGTGATTTATTAGCTGTTCATAAAACACAAGATGTCCGCGATGGTCAGGTTGTCGTGGCTCGTGTCGATGATGATGTAACGGTAAAACGCCTAGAACGTAAAGGTTCAACAGTGCTGTTACATGCTGAAAATGAAGAGTTTTCTCCAATCCATGTTGATCTAGAATCTCAACACTTGTCTATTGAAGGACTTGCGGTTGGTATTATTCGCAACACCGACTGGATGTAGTCAGTACAAACAGCTTATTGATATTTATTCTCAATAACTTGTTATTGTAATTGATATTCATTATCATCTTCTTTGTCGAGATACAAGGAAGATGATGATGCCAAACCCAACCAAACCTCAAATGAAGCCGCTTACTCGTAAGCCGCGCTCCTCTGTTCAAAAGGCTTCTTCTGAACAAGGGTCTGCACATCAAGAATTCCAAGTTCCGACCAACCTCGTTCAACACCTTTGGTTTCGTAGTCGCGAAAGCCTAGCCGATGATGGTCTCGTTTATGACCCAATCGCAGCTCAAGCCTGCAAGCGTTGCCAGCTCGCACCTGAATGTCTTACTGGTGAGCTTGACCAACAACAGCTTCTCTACGCAACACTGACTCAACTTTGTGACTCTCAAGTTCAACAATTTCTATCTCACAACCCTGATGCTTGGATCATCAATGTTGGGGCAGGGCTCGACACCCGTTTTTACCGTTTAGATAATGGACGCTGCCATTGGGTTGAATTGGATGTGACGGAAAACCTAGTGTGGCGCCAACGCCTGTTCCACAAAAATGAACGCTATCGCTTGGAGTGTGGTTCTGTCGATGACCTAACTTGGTTGGATGAACTTAATATTCCAGAACAAGCCTCGGTGATGGTGGTGTGTGAACATGCTCTGCTCGATTGCAATGAACAGCAGACGGCGAACTTCATTCAGTCTTTGAGCCGCTACTTTACTCATGCACATGCGTGTTTAGTCTTAGCTGGAGATAAAAGCTCAAGTACGTTGGGGCAAAAACTTGGTTCAGGAAAGTATGCGCATGGCCTATCTTCTCCAATAGACAGTGTTCTCAATTGGTTGCCATGGGCACAATGGGTAAAAGCGTTTTCTCCCCTAGACCAACAATGCAACCGTTGGAAATTGTGGCAGCGACTTCTTTGTAAGATCTCTCAGGTCAAAAAGCGTTTAACGCCGCAGTTAGTGCTCGTTAAGTGGTAACCCTAGTGGTTCTGTATTTCGAGTAACTGAGTACATAGCCGGTATAAGTAAAATTCCACAACATAGTGAAAGCCCACCCACTAGGTTAAACTATCGCCTCTAATCTAAGAGGTGATCGTGAAACTATTTAATCCCCAAACTATTTTTCAAACGCTATCCAATCAGGCGATGCATAAAAAAGTGCTGTTGCTCGCGATCCCGATGGTTCTCTCTAATATTACTGTTCCACTGCTGGGCTTAGTCGATGCGGCGGTTATCGGTCACCTCGAGCACTCTTGGTATTTAGGTGGTGTGGCACTGGGCGGCACAATGATCAGCGTGACCTTTTGGTTGCTCGGTTTCCTGCGTATGTCGACAACAGGGCTAGCCGCACAATCTTATGGTGCGAATGATGGCAAGCAACTTGGTTTAGTCTTCGTGCAAGGTGTGACCATGGCCTTAGGGTTTGCTGGTATCTTTTTGCTTTTACACAGTCTAGTCGCCGATTTAGTTTTCTCATTGAGTAGCGCCAGTGATCAAGTTAAGCACTATGGTCAGCAATATTTTTCAATCCGCGCCTGGAGTGCGCCTGCCGCGCTTACTAACTTTGTGATTCTAGGTTGGCTGCTCGGGACTCAAAACGCCAAAGCGCCAATGTGGATGGTGATCATCACCAATATCACCAATATCGTTTTGGATATCGTTTTTGTTATCGGTTTAGGGTGGCAAGTGGAAGGTGCAGCATTGGCATCTGTAATGGCTGATTATGCCGGTCTAACATTTGGCTTGATTTGTGTTTACCGAATCTGGGCGAAGAAACAGTTACCATCGGCATGGGCTCTGCTTAAGAAAACCAGCCAAGGTTTGAGTCGTTTCGTGAAATTGAATCGCGATATCTTTCTTCGTTCATTGTGTCTACAAGCGACTTTCACTTTCATGACCTTCCAAGGCGCAAGCTTTGGCGATGATGTTGTCGCGGCCAATGCCGTGTTGATGAGTTTCTTAATGATCATCTCTTATGGGATGGATGGCTTTGCCTACGCAATGGAAGCGATGGTAGGTAAAGCGATAGGCGCGAAAGACAAAGATGAACTGAACCAGTCATTGATTGGTACTTTCTTCTGGAGCTTCAATATTTGTTTGGTACTGACCATAGCGTTCGCACTCGCTGGCTCGAGTTTAATCAATATGATCACCACAATCCCAGACGTGAAGAGCCAAGCTGAGGTGTATTTACCGTGGTTGATAGCGATGCCATTGGTGTCTATGTGGTGCTTCCTGTTGGATGGTATTTTTGTTGGAGCAACCAAGGGCAAGGATATGCGCAATAGTATGTTTGTTGCGACCTGCAGTTTCTTCGCGATTTTCTATTTAGCATCAGGTTTAGAGAACCATGCACTGTGGTTAGCGATGCTGAGCTTTATGGCAATGCGCGGAATTGGTCTTGGTGTGTTGTTTGTTTCTCAGTGGAAGAAAGGGGAGTTTCTCGCTTAGCTCTGAGGGCTCTGTTTGTGGGGAGTAAATGAGGCTGTACAGGTAAATGGGCATTTAGAACATCATGATCTAATTACTATCAATGCCTTAATATTCAGTGTTTTAAATAAAAACAGCAAGCGCGTGGCTTGCTGTTTATGTATTTGGCCTATGGGTGGTCAAATACTCATATTGGTTCTATATCTAGAATAAACGGTTAAGCCCGTTGAGTGCTGCAACACGATAAGCTTCCGCCATCGTTGGGTAGTTAAAGGTCGTATTCACAAAGTACTCGATGGTATTTGCTTCACCTTTCTGTTCCATAATCGCTTGTCCGATATGGATGATTTCAGCGGCACGCTCACCAAACACGTGGATACCTAAAATCTCTTTGGTTTCGCGATGGAACAGAATCTTTAAGCTACCAATATCTTTACCCGCAATTTGAGCACGAGCTAGGTGTTTGAATGAAGAACGTCCTACTTCATACGGTACTTTAGCTGCAGTAAGTTCTTGCTCGGTTTTACCAACAGAGCTGATCTCCGGGATGGTGTAGATGCCGGTTGGAATGTCTTCGATAAGGTGGCGCTCAGCTTCACCTTTCACAATTGCCTGAGCCACAAATCGACCTTGGTCATAAGCAGCACTTGCTAGGCTAGGGTAGCCAATCACATCACCGACAGCGTAAACATGGTCAACATTGGTTTGGTAGTTGGTGTTTACTGATACTTGACCACGCGAGTCCGCTTCTAAGCCAACAGCACCAAGGTTAAGTTTATCGGTATTACCCGTTCGGCCATTAGCATACAGCAGGCAATCAGCACGCATCTTTTTACCTGACTCTAAGTGAATGATCACGCCATCATCAGTGCCTTCTATTTTCTCAAAGGTTTCATCGTTGCGAATCACGACGCCGCTGTTCCAGAAGTGGTAAGAAAGCGCATCTGAGGTTTCATTGTCTAGGAATGACAACAGACGGTCACGAGTATTGATAAGATCGGTTTTTACACCCAAACCGCGGAAAATCGATGCGTATTCACAACCAATAACGCCAGCACCATAGATGATGATGTGTTGCGGGTCGTGTTTAAGAGAAAGAATCGAGTCGCTGTCGTAGATACGTTCATGCAAGAAATCGACGTTATCTGGTTGGTAAGGGCGAGAGCCTGTCGCGATAACAAATTTGTCTGCACTGTAATGTTCTTCAGTGCCATCGCTTTGCATTACCGAGACAGTGTTGGTATCGATAAAACGTGCAGTACCAAATACCAACGTGCACTGGTTGCGGTCGTAGAAGCCTTGGCGTAATCGAGTCTGCTTGTCGATAACCGATTTAGCATGCCCCAAAATGTTGGAAAACGTTGAGTGGATGCTTTTGTTGTTCTGACAAAACAGCGGATTGCTGTTGAATTCGATAATACGACTTACGGCATGGCGCAGTGCTTTTGAAGGAATCGTTCCCCAGTGAGTACAACCACCACCAACGCTGCTCTCTTTTTCAATGATTGCAACGTTCAACCCGGCTTTGGTTAATCCCATCGCTGCCCCTTCTCCTCCGGGGCCACTACCAATTACGATTACATCAAAGTGGTTGGAGTGCGGCATAGATATCTTCCTTGTTATATTTGATTAACATTGCTTTAGCGAGATTTTAACTGATTCTGTTCTTGGGTACATGAAAAGGGCATCAGAGAGTCGGTGGGATCACGCAGTGTTATCGAAAAAATAATATTTGGTATGTCGTATGTCTCCAAATGACAGTGTGGATATTGAAATTTTTTCTTCGAACGTATTTACTTCGGTACGTGAACAAAGAGGTATGTTTAGTGTCTTATATAACCAGAGTGCCTTATATAAATAAGTGATTCGCGTTATATTGAACAGAGTATTAGACATGCCTGTTTAGGCTGTAAAAGAAGAAATTGATAAAGTATGAAACCAATGGGCATTCGCGCACAGCAAAAAGAAAAAACTCGTCGCAGCTTAATCGATGCAGCATTTAGCCAACTCAGCGCCGATCGTAGTTTTTCCAATCTAAGCTTGAGAGAAGTCGCTCGTGAGGCTGGAATAGCACCGACTTCCTTTTATCGTCACTTCAAAGACATGGATGAGCTTGGCTTAACCATGGTTGATGAAGGTGGCTTACTGTTGCGCCAGTTAATGCGTCAAGCTAGGCAACGCATAGTAAAAGAAGGCAGTGTGATTCGCACATCGGTTGAAACCTTTATGGAATTCATTGAAAGCAGCCCTAACGTATTCAGACTGTTATTGCGAGAGCGCTCAGGAACTTCATTTGAGTTTCGTGCAGCGGTAGCTCGTGAGATACAGCACTTCTCTGCTGAGTTAACCGAATATTTGATAACGACTGGCATGACAAGGGACGAAGCTTTCACTCAAGCTGAAGCCTCGGTCATCTTAGTCTTCAACTCAGGGGCAGAAGCATTAGATTTAGATCGACGTCAGCGAGATGAATTGGCTGAACGCTTGATCATGCAATTGCGAATGATGGCCAAAGGAGCTTTTTGGTATCGTAAAGAACGTGAACGTAACCGATTAAAAGGCGGGATTGAATAATGTCGAATGAAAATAATACTGTAAACCGTGGTTCTGAAAGAAAGACACTCGTACTTGCTGTTGTAGCCGGTGTGTGTGGTGATGCATTGTTATCTTGGGTAACAATGAGCGAAGTGGGCTTCTCTATTTTCCCGCTTATCGCTTTAGTTTTGGCAGTACAAGCGCTTTACCAAGAATACCTAACTAACCCAGTATCTGAAGATATCCCACTAGTCGGTTTAGCTTGTTTCTTCGTGGGTGCATTTGGCCATTCGGCTTTCGTGAAAGCACAACACCCTGATGCAGGTTCAAACTTCTTTGCGATTATAGTCGCGATGCTGCTTTTAGCCTGGGTAGGTAAGAAGCTAGGTTTTATCGGTAAAACCGCTTAAACCAACCTACAAAGAAAAAAAACGAGCCAATTGGCTCGTTTTTTGTATCTGCTGTTTGTCTTAGGCCGAGAAAGCGAGATTTATGCTTTGCGCTCTAAGAACACACCCGCTTCCATGTGGTGGGTGTAAGGGAACTGGTCAAATAGAGCAAAACGAGTGATATCGTGTGTTTCGCTTAGAATGTCTAGGTTCTCTTTCAATGTTTCAGGGTTACAAGAGATGTACATGATGCGCTCGTAGCCTTGAACCATCTTACAAGTATCAACATCCATACCTGAACGCGGTGGATCAACAAAGATAGTGTTGCAGTTGTAGCTCTTAAGATCGATGTTCGCTTGCTGTAGACGACGGAACTCACGCTTACCTTCCATTGCTACGGTAAAATCTTCTGCAGACATGCGGATGATCTGAACATTTTTAATGTTGTTCGCCGCGATGTTGTATTGCGCAGATTCTACTGACGGCTTCGCCAGTTCTGTTGCCAGTACACGCTCGAAGTTTTGTGCCAGCGCTAATGAGAAGTTACCGTTACCACAGTAAAGCTCAAGCAAGTCGCCTTTGCTGTCTTGAGTACAGTCGACAGCCCATTCCAACATTTTCTCTGCTACTTTGCCGTTTGGTTGAGTAAAGCTGTTCTCTACTTGCTGGTAGATGTAGCTATCACCATTCACGTCTAGCTTTTCAATGACGTAGTCGCGGTCCAGTACGATTTTCATCTTACGCGCACGACCAATCAGGTTTAGGTTAAAACCTTCATCGTTCAATTGCTGCTTCAGTGCTTTAGCATCTTGAATCCACTGTTCACCTAATTGACGGTGGTAAAGCAGTGACACCAAAATCTCGCCGCTTAATGTAGAAAGGAAATCTACTTGGAATAGCTTGTGGCGTAGAGAGTGGTTGTCCTTCATTGCATCTGTTAATAGAGGCATTAGGTCATTGATAAGACGGCTAGCTGCAGGGAACTGGTCTACGCGGTATTTTTCTTTAGTCTCTTGATTGAACATGACGTAATACATATCGTCACCTTCATGCCACACGCGGAACTCAGCACGCATGCGGTAGTGTTGCTCTGGAGATTCATACACTTCCAGTTCAGGCACATCATATTCTGAGAACATTTCTGTAAGACGCTCTGTCTTTTCTGCCAGTTGTTCTTGGTAGCGTTGCGGGTTTACATCTAAATTCGCCATTGTTATGCCTTTTGCTGTCGTGCTTTTAAATCAAGAGCGCAGATTTTATTCAATCACAGGCGCTTGTCCAGTGTTGAGAGCCATTCAATGTAAATCGACCATGAAAACTATAGCTTATAACAATCTTAGACTAGACAAATGATTCAGAGGTCAATACTATCTTCGGCAAGCTGGTGTCATTTAGATGTATAGATGGCTGAAGAGGGAATCTGGTGTAAATCCAGAACTGACGCGCAGCGGTAAAAGAGAACGAGTATTCATAAGACACTGCAAATAGCTTTTTGTGGGAAGTCGAATATTAGGTAACCATAAGGGTTGTGCTCTTGAGTCCGAATACCTGCCAGCGGCCAAACCATAAGATGTGGTTTGGTAGGACTTTACGCGATTTAGGATCACAACATGAACAAATCCCTTTTAGCGGTTGCTGTAGCATCGCTGCTTTCACCTATCTCCAATTTACACGCCCAACAAGCATCTGCCGACGAAACCATGGTGGTGACGGCTAACCGCTTTGATCAAGTTGATGGCGCAGTATTAGCGCAAACTGTAGTGGTTACCAAAGAAGACATTTCAAAACTTCAAGCAAATAGCCTTATTGACGTTTTTCGAACGTTGCCAAGCGTTGAAGTTGCTCAATATGGTGG
Organism: Vibrio coralliirubri; assembly: GCF_024347375.1. NCBI lineage: Bacteria > Pseudomonadati > Pseudomonadota > Gammaproteobacteria > Vibrionales > Vibrionaceae > Vibrio > Vibrio coralliirubri. Next base: position 134,750 of record NZ_AP025470.1, read on the forward strand.
TCGCGGGCAAACAGCCTCATTCTATGTGCGAGGCGGTAGTTCTTCTCAAGTTCTAGTCTTAATGGATGGAACTCGCTTACCAAGAGCTATGATGGGTGGTGTTGATTTTAACTCTTTGCCAGTTAACTCAATTGAACGAATTGAATTCATTCGTGGCGCGCGCGCCTCTATATATGGTTCAGAAGCTATTTCTGGTGTCATCAATATTATTACTAGAGCAGATGTGAATGAGAATGCCGTTAAAGTGTATGGCGGGTATGGCACAAACAATCATTATGTAACCTCCTTAGCTGCTCTGCATAAAATTGATGATAACCAACATATTAAAGCTGTTGTTGGTTATGAAAAGGATGATGGATTTAATGTTAAGCCGATTGAAGGTATCAATGATGGTGATGAGCACGGCTTTGAGTCATACAATTTAAATATTGGCTACCAAAACCAGCTAACCAAGACAGTTAATGCCTTTGTTAATGTTGTGGCTTATGACAACGAAGGTGAGTACGACAATAGCTCGGCAGCTTCTCCTTGGGGGCCTGCTCGACATGAAGAAAAAGTTGGCCGAACTGAATTTCGTTCAATCAATACAAACTTGGCTTATAACGAAGATAACCTCACTTCAACGTTAGATCTTACTTATGCAGAGCAAGACAACTACGATTATATTGTAGGTAAGAGTAAGAAGAGTGGCGGTATCACATCGATTAACCAAATCAATGCTGCTTGGTTGAATTCATACCGAGTAAACGAGCAGTTGGCTTTGGGTGGTGGTTTAGATTATCGACGTGAAGAGTTAGATGAAGGGTATACAGGTTCTAGTTACTACAAACCTGAAGAAAACCCTCGTGAAAACTATGGTGTGAGTGTTATTAGTCAATACACCATAGATAGCTGGACACTTGAAGCAAGTGCTCGAAATGATGAGAACAGCCAATATGGAAACAATACGACGTGGCAAGCAGCGGCGGGTTGGGCATTCCTTGATAATTATGAGCTTAAAGCGAGTCATGGTACTGCATTTAGAGCACCTACGTTTTTAGACTTATATTACCCAGGTTACGAAGCTCCTAATCTAAAAGCAGAAGACTCTCAAAATACAGAGTTAACACTTGAAGGCACACATTCTTATCTAGATTGGTCTATTACTGGCTTTATCAACAAGATTGATAACATGTTGATGTGGCAGGGGGCTGGCATGACCAATATTGGTGAAGCTGAAATCAAAGGTGTTGAACTGGGTTTAGGTTTTGATACTTCAATCGTTACACACCAGTTTTACTTAGATTGGAAAGATCCAGTAGATAAGTCTAATGGTAAAGAGCAGCAATTAGCATACCGTTCTAAACAAGGCGCTAAATGGAACGCCTTTGCTGAGTTAGGTGATTGGGTTCTGGGCTCTCAGTATCTTTATCAAGGTGAGCGTTTTAATGGTACGACACGATTAGCAAGCTACAGTCTTTGGAATTTTACTGCTGAGTACGCAGTTTCGGCAGATCTTAAGGTGAAAGGGAAACTGAGTAACGCATTCGATAAAGATTATGAAATGTATAGTGGTTACGCGACACCGGGTCGTGAATACTTCGTATCAGCATCTTATCAATTCTAATTTTCACCTAAACCGCCTTCGGGCGGTTTTTTCTTATTGGGTATATCAATGAAAAAGAAAGTCGTCATAAGTTGGTCATCAGGCAAAGACTCTACATTAACGCTAGAGCGTCTAATTGAAAGCTCCGAATATGAAGTTGTTGCTCTCTATACGACATATGTTGGAGATGAAGTTCCTTTCCAAGTGACTCCGATTGATGTTGTTGCCATGCAGGCGCAATTAGTCGGTTTGCCATTAATCACGATTGAGCTGCCGGAAGTGTTTCCTAGTAATGAGATCTATCAAAGTACGATTGTTACGGCGCTTAAAGGTTCTGGCTTATCTATCGATGCCGTGGCATTTGGCGATATGTTTTGCAATGGCATTGCTGATTACCGAAGAAGTTATATAGAACCTGCGGGTTGGGAATGTGTATTTCCTTTAATGGGAGAGAGTAGCCAAGCACTGGCTCAAGAAATCATAGATAGAGGAATCGAAACCTTTCTCGTCACTGTCGATAGCGATGCATTAGACATGGCCTATTGCGGGAAAGAATACACGCCTGAGCTAATTGACAGTTTGCCAAGTCACGTCGACCCATGTGGTGAAGATGGTGAGTTTCATACCTTAGTAACGTCAGCGCCATGCTTTAAAGGAAAGCTTAAGATAGAGCTAGAAAATGCAGAGCAGGGTGAGCGCTTTGTGCATCAACGCTACCGAGCTTGTATTATGTAGAGTGATGATTGGCGAAAACTAAGTGAAGGGGTATCATTGCTGCGGAACTTCTTACAGGTAATGGTTGTGTCGGAAAGCATACAAAAAAACATATTGGTCTTTGATTCTGGTGTTGGCGGTCTCTCTGTATATAAAGAGATAAGCCAGTTACTACCCAATCACAACTATATCTATGTATTCGATAACGAGGCTTACCCATATGGTGAGCTCGATCAGCAAGTCCTCATTCAGCGAGTCCAAAATATCGTGGCCAGTTTTGTGGCTAGTCACGCTATTGATATCGTGGTGATAGCTTGTAATACGGCCAGTACTATAGTCCTGCCTACACTTCGCGCTAATAACCTTACCCCTATTGTCGGTGTTGTCCCAGCAATCAAACCTGCCTCGTTACTGGCAAATAAAGCGGTTGGCCTTATTGCGACTCCCGCGACGATTACTCGTGAATACACACACGAGCTCATCAAAAACTTCTCGAGTAATAAAAGAGTAGAGCTGTTGGGTTCTACTCGGCTGGTGGATATGGCCGAAGATAAACTCAGAGGTGAGGAGATTAGCCTTGAAGAGTTACAGCAAATCCTTCAACCGATGATCAACACAATTGATGTAGCCGTATTAGGGTGTACTCATTTCCCACTGATCAAATCTGAGATTCAACAAGTACTGGGTGAAAGTGTAGTGCTAATAGATTCTGGTAAAGCGATAGCTAAGCGGGTTCAAGATTTGTTGGGTTTGGAAAGCATTAATAAAGAAGAGGGAGTGCGTGAGGCTTTTTGTAGTGCACTTCCTAAAAAAGAAAGTGCACTAAATAGTATGTTAAAGCAGTTAGGGTTTAGCTCAGTTCAGATTCGTCCGCTTCAGGATGTTTAGGATCATTTGCAACACGTACTTTTAAAGTGCGTTGCATGTAATCTTTATCGTTAAGTGCAGAGATTGCATGATTCACATCATTACTTGCCATAACAACAAATCCAAAGCCTCTTCTTTTTCCAGTACGTTTGTCTTTCATTAAACGTACTGCAAATACTTCACCATGCTCTGAGAATAATTCACGTACATGTGATTCGTTCGCTTTGTATGGAAGGTTACCCACATAAAGTGTTTTGGTTGAAGCCTTAGGTTCTGAATCTGATTTTGAGTCGGTGCTTGAAAAGTTAACAACAAAAGCGGAAGCCAAGACACCAAGGATAAAGGTAATTGCAGGCGATATATCTACCTGAGAGAAAACAATGCCGCCTAATACAGCCAGTGCGACAATTAACAACATCGATTTTTTTGAGTTCATATCGGAATACTACATATTAATAAACGAAATAGACGCATCTACCATTAACAAAATAGACACATGAATCTTACGTTCATGGCTTCCATTTTTCCAATGTATTGCTGTGATACGTCTCAAATGTTTAGTTTTTATTCGAAAAATGCGGATCTGGTGGCTTTTTAGGCGAACAAAACTTTTATTTCAAAAAGCCCTTGTGCTCCATCTCAATCTCTCTATAATGCCGCCTCACCGACACGGAGTGAGACGAAAGTCACACGGCGAAATCGGTAGAGAAAAAGAGTTTGAAAATAACCCTTGACTCTCAAAGTGGTGCAGGTATAGTACGCACCCCTAGCGACTGAGATGTGAATCACAAAACGCTAGCGCTCTTTAACAATTTAAACCTATCAATCTGTGTGGGCACTCGTTGATGAATATCAAAACGTTTTATCGTTAGATAAAACAGATTCTTCGGAATCAAAATTGATTTCAATGAACTGAGTGACCAATTCGTTTAACTACTTGTAGTTATTCGGCACAGTCAATTCATTACCATTCTGTTGGAATGGTAATAGCTTTAAAATTACATAGTAGTTTTGAAGTCAGTATTCGTTGAGTCACAAAATCTTAAATTGAAGAGTTTGATCATGGCTCAGATTGAACGCTGGCGGCAGGCCTAACACATGCAAGTCGAGCGGAAACGACACTAACAATCCTTCGGGTGCGTTAATGGGCGTCGAGCGGCGGACGGGTGAGTAATGCCTAGGAAATTGCCTTGGTGTGGGGGATAACCATTGGAAACGATGGCTAATACCGCATAATGCCTACGGGCCAAAGAGGGGGACCTTCGGGCCTCTCGCGTCAAGATATGCCTAGGTGGGATTAGCTAGTTGGTGAGGTAATGGCTCACCAAGGCGACGATCCCTAGCTGGTCTGAGAGGATGATCAGCCACACTGGAACTGAGACACGGTCCAGACTCCTACGGGAGGCAGCAGTGGGGAATATTGCACAATGGGCGAAAGCCTGATGCAGCCATGCCGCGTGTATGAAGAAGGCCTTCGGGTTGTAAAGTACTTTCAGTTGTGAGGAAGGGGGTAGCGTTAATAGCGCTATCTCTTGACGTTAGCAACAGAAGAAGCACCGGCTAACTCCGTGCCAGCAGCCGCGGTAATACGGAGGGTGCGAGCGTTAATCGGAATTACTGGGCGTAAAGCGCATGCAGGTGGTTCATTAAGTCAGATGTGAAAGCCCGGGGCTCAACCTCGGAACTGCATTTGAAACTGGTGAACTAGAGTACTGTAGAGGGGGGTAGAATTTCAGGTGTAGCGGTGAAATGCGTAGAGATCTGAAGGAATACCAGTGGCGAAGGCGGCCCCCTGGACAGATACTGACACTCAGATGCGAAAGCGTGGGGAGCAAACAGGATTAGATACCCTGGTAGTCCACGCCGTAAACGATGTCTACTTGGAGGTTGTGGCCTTGAGCCGTGGCTTTCGGAGCTAACGCGTTAAGTAGACCGCCTGGGGAGTACGGTCGCAAGATTAAAACTCAAATGAATTGACGGGGGCCCGCACAAGCGGTGGAGCATGTGGTTTAATTCGATGCAACGCGAAGAACCTTACCTACTCTTGACATCCAGAGAAGCCAGTGGAGACACAGGTGTGCCTTCGGGAGCTCTGAGACAGGTGCTGCATGGCTGTCGTCAGCTCGTGTTGTGAAATGTTGGGTTAAGTCCCGCAACGAGCGCAACCCTTATCCTTGTTTGCCAGCGAGTAATGTCGGGAACTCCAGGGAGACTGCCGGTGATAAACCGGAGGAAGGTGGGGACGACGTCAAGTCATCATGGCCCTTACGAGTAGGGCTACACACGTGCTACAATGGCGCATACAGAGGGCAGCAAGCTAGCGATAGTGAGCGAATCCCAAAAAGTGCGTCGTAGTCCGGATTGGAGTCTGCAACTCGACTCCATGAAGTCGGAATCGCTAGTAATCGTGAATCAGAATGTCACGGTGAATACGTTCCCGGGCCTTGTACACACCGCCCGTCACACCATGGGAGTGGGCTGCAAAAGAAGTGGGTAGTTTAACCTTTCGGGGAGGACGCTCACCACTTTGTGGTTCATGACTGGGGTGAAGTCGTAACAAGGTAGCCCTAGGGGAACCTGGGGCTGGATCACCTCCTTATACGAAGATATGCACGATGAGTACCCACACAGATTGATGGTTTAGATTTAGTTAAAGCCAGAGCTTTAATTAATAACGTAAGTTATTGATTAAAGCTTTTTGCTTTATGCTCTTTAACAATTTGGAAAGCTGACTGATTGATTACTTACGAGTAATTCAATCAAATTTAAAAGTTCTCAATGTTTATCTTTCATTAGATAAACACAACAAACACATTCAAGTGTCTTGTATTCGAATCAAATTTATTTGATTCACAATTGAGTCCGGCAAACAGTCATTGAGAATTAACCCTTCTTAATGACAACCAAAAACCTTGGTTAGTTGCCATACACTAAGACCCTTTCGGGTTGTATGGTTAAGTGACTAAGCGTACACGGTGGATGCCTTGGCAGTCAGAGGCGATGAAAGGCGTAATAACTTGCGATAAGCCCAGATTAGGTAGTAATAACCTTTTGAGTCTGGGATTCCTGAATGGGGAAACCCACTTACATAAGTAAGTATCCTGTTGTGAATACATAGCAACAGGAGGCAAACCGGGGGAACTGAAACATCTAAGTACCCCGAGGAAGAGAAATCAACCGAGATTCCGAAAGTAGCGGCGAGCGAAATTGGATTAGCCCTTAAGCTTTTAATGAGACAGATGAAGGCTCTGGAAAGTGCCGCAATAAAGGGTGATAGCCCCGTAATCGACATCTCATCATCAGTGAAAACGAGTAGGGCGGGACACGTGATATCCTGTCTGAATATGGGGGGACCATCCTCCAAGGCTAAATACTACTGACTGACCGATAGTGAACCAGTACCGTGAGGGAAAGGCGAAAAGAACCCCTGTGAGGGGAGTGAAATAGAACCTGAAACCGTGTACGTACAAGCAGTAGGAGCACCTTCGTGGTGTGACTGCGTACCTTTTGTATAATGGGTCAGCGACTTAATTTTAGTAGCAAGGTTAACCGTTTAGGGGAGCCGTAGGGAAACCGAGTCTTAACTGGGCGTACAGTTGCTAGGATTAGACCCGAAACCAGGTGATCTAGCCATGGGCAGGTTGAAGGTTGAGTAACATCAACTGGAGGACCGAACCGACTAATGTTGAAAAATTAGCGGATGACTTGTGGCTAGGGGTGAAAGGCCAATCAAACCTGGAGATAGCTGGTTCTCCCCGAAAGCTATTTAGGTAGCGCCTCGGACGAATACTACTGGGGGTAGAGCACTGTTAAGGCTAGGGGGTCATCCCGACTTACCAACCCTTTGCAAACTCCGAATACCAGTAAGTACTATCCGGGAGACACACGGCGGGTGCTAACGTCCGTCGTGGAGAGGGAAACAACCCAGACCGCCAGCTAAGGTCCCAAAGTATAGCTAAGTGGGAAACGATGTGGGAAGGCTCAGACAGCCAGGATGTTGGCTTAGAAGCAGCCATCATTTAAAGAAAGCGTAATAGCTCACTGGTCGAGTCGGCCTGCGCGGAAGATGTAACGGGGCTAAGCTATACACCGAAGCTGCGGCTACGTACCTTAGGGTATGTGGGGTAGGGGAGCGTTCTGTAAGCCGTTGAAGGTGGTCTGTAAGGGCTGCTGGAGGTATCAGAAGTGCGAATGCTGACATGAGTAACGATAAAGGGAGTGAAAAACTCCCTCGCCGGAAGACCAAGGGTTCCTGTCCAACGTTAATCGGGGCAGGGTAAGTCGACTCCTAAGGCGAGGCCGAAAGGCGTAGTCGATGGGAAACAGGTTAATATTCCTGTACTTCTTACAATTGCGATGGGGGGACGGAGAAGGCTAGGTGGGCCTGGCGACGGTTGTCCAGGTTCAAGTATGTAGGCGGGTGGTTTAGGTAAATCCGGACCGCTATTAACGCTGAGATACGATGTCGAGCTACTACGGTAGTGAAGTCATTGATGCCATGCTTCCAGGAAAAGCCTCTAAGCTTCAGATTGTAAGGAATCGTACCCCAAACCGACACAGGTGGTCGGGTAGAGAATACCAAGGCGCTTGAGAGAACTCGGGTGAAGGAACTAGGCAAAATGGTACCGTAACTTCGGGAGAAGGTACGCTCTTATCAGTGAAGTCCCTTGCGGATGGAGCAGACGAGAGTCGCAGATACCAGGTGGCTGCAACTGTTTATTAAAAACACAGCACTGTGCAAAATCGTAAGATGACGTATACGGTGTGACGCCTGCCCGGTGCCGGAAGGTTAATTGATGGGGTTAGACTTCGGTCGAAGCTCTTGATCGAAGCCCCGGTAAACGGCGGCCGTAACTATAACGGTCCTAAGGTAGCGAAATTCCTTGTCGGGTAAGTTCCGACCTGCACGAATGGCGTAATGATGGCCACGCTGTCTCCACCCGAGACTCAGTGAAATTGAAATCGCTGTGAAGATGCAGTGTACCCGCGGCTAGACGGAAAGACCCCGTGAACCTTTACTACAGCTTGGCACTGAACATTGAACCTACATGTGTAGGATAGGTGGGAGACTATGAAACCGCGTCGCTAGATGTGGTGGAGTCGTCCTTGAAATACCACCCTTGTAGTTTTGATGTTCTAACGTTGGTCCCTGAATCGGGATTACGGACAGTGCCTGGTGGGTAGTTTGACTGGGGCGGTCTCCTCCCAAAGAGTAACGGAGGAGCACGAAGGTGGGCTAAACACGGTTGGACATCGTGTGGTTAGTGCAATGGCATAAGCCCGCTTGACTGCGAGAATGACAATTCGAGCAGGTGCGAAAGCAGGTCATAGTGATCCGGTGGTTCTGAATGGAAGGGCCATCGCTCAACGGATAAAAGGTACTCCGGGGATAACAGGCTGATACCGCCCAAGAGTTCATATCGACGGCGGTGTTTGGCACCTCGATGTCGGCTCATCACATCCTGGGGCTGAAGTCGGTCCCAAGGGTATGGCTGTTCGCCATTTAAAGTGGTACGCGAGCTGGGTTTAGAACGTCGTGAGACAGTTCGGTCCCTATCTGCCGTGGGCGTTGGAAAATTGAAAGGGGCTGCTCCTAGTACGAGAGGACCGGAGTGGACGAACCTCTGGTGTTCGGGTTGTCATGCCAATGGCATTGCCCGGTAGCTAAGTTCGGAATCGATAACCGCTGAAAGCATCTAAGCGGGAAGCGAGCCTTGAGATGAGTTTTCCCTGGCGCTATAAGCGTCCTAAAGGGTTGTCGTAGACTACGACGTTGATAGGCAGGGTGTGTAAGTGCTGCGAGGCATTGAGCTAACCTGTACTAATTGCCCGTGAGGCTTAACCATACAACACCCAAGGGGTTTTGTGGACTCAAAGACAGACCTTGAATGAGTTTGAAGAGAAATAACTTTTAAATACAGTTTTCCGAATTTTAAAATTTGCTTGGCGACCATAGCATTGTGGACCCACCTGATTCCATGCCGAACTCAGAAGTGAAACACAATAGCGCCGATGGTAGTGTGGGGCTTCCCCATGTGAGAGTAGGACATCGCCAGGCTTTAATTTCGACTTTGTCTATTAAATAGACAAGTCACCATAGAGTTCTAAGTTTTCTTAGTATTTTATGTTGACTTTCAAAGTAGAAAGCGTACCATACGCGTCCTGCTTAAGTGCTAAGGTACTGAAAGCAAAGCTCTTTAACAATTTAAACCTATCAATCTGTGTGGGCACTCGTTGATGAATATCAAAACGTTTTATCGTTAGATAAAACAGATTCTTCGGAATCAAAATTGATTTCAATGAACTGAGTGACCAATACGTTTAACTACTTGTAGTTAATCGGCACAGTCAATTCATTATCATTCTGTTGGAATGGTAATAGCTTTAGAATTACATGTTTCTGTTCTTTTTCGAAAGAGCGGTAAATATTAGTTTTGAAGTCAGTATTCGTTGAGTCACAAAATCTTAAATTGAAGAGTTTGATCATGGCTCAGATTGAACGCTGGCGGCAGGCCTAACACATGCAAGTCGAGCGGAAACGACATTAACAATCCTTCGGGTGCGTTAATGGGCGTCGAGCGGCGGACGGGTGAGTAATGCCTAGGAAATTGCCTTGATGTGGGGGATAACCATTGGAAACGATGGCTAATACCGCATAATGCCTACGGGCCAAAGAGGGGGACCTTCGGGCCTCTCGCGTCAAGATATGCCTAGGTGGGATTAGCTAGTTGGTGAGGTAATGGCTCACCAAGGCGACGATCCCTAGCTGGTCTGAGAGGATGATCAGCCACACTGGAACTGAGACACGGTCCAGACTCCTACGGGAGGCAGCAGTGGGGAATATTGCACAATGGGCGAAAGCCTGATGCAGCCATGCCGCGTGTATGAAGAAGGCCTTCGGGTTGTAAAGTACTTTCAGTTGTGAGGAAGGGGGTAGCGTTAATAGCGCTATCTCTTGACGTTAGCAACAGAAGAAGCACCGGCTAACTCCGTGCCAGCAGCCGCGGTAATACGGAGGGTGCGAGCGTTAATCGGAATTACTGGGCGTAAAGCGCATGCAGGTGGTTCATTAAGTCAGATGTGAAAGCCCGGGGCTCAACCTCGGAACTGCATTTGAAACTGGTGAACTAGAGTACTGTAGAGGGGGGTAGAATTTCAGGTGTAGCGGTGAAATGCGTAGAGATCTGAAGGAATACCAGTGGCGAAGGCGGCCCCCTGGACAGATACTGACACTCAGATGCGAAAGCGTGGGGAGCAAACAGGATTAGATACCCTGGTAGTCCACGCCGTAAACGATGTCTACTTGGAGGTTGTGGCCTTGAGCCGTGGCTTTCGGAGCTAACGCGTTAAGTAGACCGCCTGGGGAGTACGGTCGCAAGATTAAAACTCAAATGAATTGACGGGGGCCCGCACAAGCGGTGGAGCATGTGGTTTAATTCGATGCAACGCGAAGAACCTTACCTACTCTTGACATCCAGAGAAGCCAGTGGAGACACAGGTGTGCCTTCGGGAGCTCTGAGACAGGTGCTGCATGGCTGTCGTCAGCTCGTGTTGTGAAATGTTGGGTTAAGTCCCGCAACGAGCGCAACCCTTATCCTTGTTTGCCAGCGAGTAATGTCGGGAACTCCAGGGAGACTGCCGGTGATAAACCGGAGGAAGGTGGGGACGACGTCAAGTCATCATGGCCCTTACGAGTAGGGCTACACACGTGCTACAATGGCGCATACAGAGGGCAGCAAGCTAGCGATAGTGAGCGAATCCCAAAAAGTGCGTCGTAGTCCGGATTGGAGTCTGCAACTCGACTCCATGAAGTCGGAATCGCTAGTAATCGTGAATCAGAATGTCACGGTGAATACGTTCCCGGGCCTTGTACACACCGCCCGTCACACCATGGGAGTGGGCTGCAAAAGAAGTGGGTAGTTTAACCTTTCGGGGAGGACGCTCACCACTTTGTGGTTCATGACTGGGGTGAAGTCGTAACAAGGTAGCCCTAGGGGAACCTGGGGCTGGATCACCTCCTTATACGAAGATATCTTTGATGAGTACCCACACAGATTGATTAGGTTTAGAAAAGTTAAGAGACGATATTGGGTCTGTAGCTCAGCTGGTTAGAGCGCTCGCCTGATAAGCGGGAGGTCGGTGGTTCAAGTCCACTCAGACCCACCAATATCGACCTAGATGGGGCTATAGCTCAGCTGGGAGAGCGCCTGCCTTGCACGCAGGAGGTCTGCGGTTCGATCCCGCATAGCTCCACCATCTTTAAGTATTCTCTTAAGAGAGTCTTTAAAAATGGTTCATTTTATTGAATCAAGCTCTTTAACAATTTGGAAAGCTGACTGATTGATTTACTTACGAGTAATTTAATCAAATTTAAAAGTTCTCAATGTTTATCTTTCATTAGATAAACACAACAAACACATTCAAGTGTCTTGTATTCGATTCAAACTTGTTTGAATCACAATTGAGTCCGGCAAACAGTCATTGAGAATTAACCCTTCTTGATGACAACCAAAAACCTTGGTTAGTTGCCATACACTAAGACCCTTTCGGGTTGTATGGTTAAGTGACTAAGCGTACACGGTGGATGCCTTGGCAGTCAGAGGCGATGAAAGGCGTAATAACTTGCGATAAGCCCAGATTAGGTAGTAATAACCTTTTGAGTCTGGGATTCCTGAATGGGGAAACCCACTTACATAAGTAAGTATCCTGTTGTGAATACATAGCAACAGGAGGCAAACCGGGGGAACTGAAACATCTAAGTACCCCGAGGAAGAGAAATCAACCGAGATTCCGAAAGTAGCGGCGAGCGAAATTGGATTAGCCCTTAAGCTTTTAATGAGACAGATGAAGGCTCTGGAAAGTGCCGCAATAAAGGGTGATAGCCCCGTAATCGACATCTCATCATCAGTGAAAACGAGTAGGGCGGGACACGTGATATCCTGTCTGAATATGGGGGGACCATCCTCCAAGGCTAAATACTACTGACTGACCGATAGTGAACCAGTACCGTGAGGGAAAGGCGAAAAGAACCCCTGTGAGGGGAGTGAAATAGAACCTGAAACCGTGTACGTACAAGCAGTAGGAGCACCTTCGTGGTGTGACTGCGTACCTTTTGTATAATGGGTCAGCGACTTAATTTTAGTAGCAAGGTTAACCGTTTAGGGGAGCCGTAGGGAAACCGAGTCTTAACTGGGCGTACAGTTGCTAGGATTAGACCCGAAACCAGGTGATCTAGCCATGGGCAGGTTGAAGGTTGAGTAACATCAACTGGAGGACCGAACCGACTAATGTTGAAAAATTAGCGGATGACTTGTGGCTAGGGGTGAAAGGCCAATCAAACCTGGAGATAGCTGGTTCTCCCCGAAAGCTATTTAGGTAGCGCCTCGGACGAATACTACTGGGGGTAGAGCACTGTTAAGGCTAGGGGGTCATCCCGACTTACCAACCCTTTGCAAACTCCGAATACCAGTAAGTACTATCCGGGAGACACACGGCGGGTGCTAACGTCCGTCGTGGAGAGGGAAACAACCCAGACCGCCAGCTAAGGTCCCAAAGTATAGCTAAGTGGGAAACGATGTGGGAAGGCTCAGACAGCCAGGATGTTGGCTTAGAAGCAGCCATCATTTAAAGAAAGCGTAATAGCTCACTGGTCGAGTCGGCCTGCGCGGAAGATGTAACGGGGCTAAGCTATACACCGAAGCTGCGGCTACGTACCTTAGGGTATGTGGGGTAGGGGAGCGTTCTGTAAGCCGTTGAAGGTGGTCTGTAAGGGCTGCTGGAGGTATCAGAAGTGCGAATGCTGACATGAGTAACGATAAAGGGAGTGAAAAACTCCCTCGCCGGAAGACCAAGGGTTCCTGTCCAACGTTAATCGGGGCAGGGTAAGTCGACTCCTAAGGCGAGGCCGAAAGGCGTAGTCGATGGGAAACAGGTTAATATTCCTGTACTTCTTACAATTGCGATGGGGGGACGGAGAAGGCTAGGTGGGCCTGGCGACGGTTGTCCAGGTTCAAGTACGTAGGCGGGTGGTTTAGGTAAATCCGGACCGCTACTAACGCTGAGATACGATGTCGAGCTACTACGGTAGTGAAGTCATTGATGCCATGCTTCCAGGAAAAGCCTCTAAGCTTCAGATTGTAAGGAATCGTACCCCAAACCGACACAGGTGGTCGGGTAGAGAATACCAAGGCGCTTGAGAGAACTCGGGTGAAGGAACTAGGCAAAATGGTACCGTAACTTCGGGAGAAGGTACGCTCTTATCAGTGAAGTCCCTTGCGGATGGAGCAGACGAGAGTCGCAGATACCAGGTGGCTGCAACTGTTTATTAAAAACACAGCACTGTGCAAAATCGTAAGATGACGTATACGGTGTGACGCCTGCCCGGTGCCGGAAGGTTAATTGATGGGGTTAGACTTCGGTCGAAGCTCTTGATCGAAGCCCCGGTAAACGGCGGCCGTAACTATAACGGTCCTAAGGTAGCGAAATTCCTTGTCGGGTAAGTTCCGACCTGCACGAATGGCGTAATGATGGCCACGCTGTCTCCACCCGAGACTCAGTGAAATTGAAATCGCTGTGAAGATGCAGTGTACCCGCGGCTAGACGGAAAGACCCCGTGAACCTTTACTACAGCTTGGCACTGAACATTGAACCTACATGTGTAGGATAGGTGGGAGACTATGAAACCGCGTCGCTAGATGTGGTGGAGTCGTCCTTGAAATACCACCCTTGTAGTTTTGATGTTCTAACGTTGGTCCCTGAATCGGGATTACGGACAGTGCCTGGTGGGTAGTTTGACTGGGGCGGTCTCCTCCCAAAGAGTAACGGAGGAGCACGAAGGTGGGCTAAACACGGTTGGACATCGTGTGGTTAGTGCAATGGCATAAGCCCGCTTGACTGCGAGAATGACAATTCGAGCAGGTGCGAAAGCAGGTCATAGTGATCCGGTGGTTCTGAATGGAAGGGCCATCGCTCAACGGATAAAAGGTACTCCGGGGATAACAGGCTGATACCGCCCAAGAGTTCATATCGACGGCGGTGTTTGGCACCTCGATGTCGGCTCATCACATCCTGGGGCTGAAGTCGGTCCCAAGGGTATGGCTGTTCGCCATTTAAAGTGGTACGCGAGCTGGGTTTAGAACGTCGTGAGACAGTTCGGTCCCTATCTGCCGTGGGCGTTGGAAAATTGAAAGGGGCTGCTCCTAGTACGAGAGGACCGGAGTGGACGAACCTCTGGTGTTCGGGTTGTCATGCCAATGGCATTGCCCGGTAGCTAAGTTCGGAATCGATAACCGCTGAAAGCATCTAAGCGGGAAGCGAGCCTTGAGATGAGTTTTCCCTGGCGCTATAAGCGTCCTAAAGGGTTGTCGTAGACTACGACGTTGATAGGCAGGGTGTGTAAGTGCTGCGAGGCATTGAGCTAACCTGTACTAATTGCCCGTGAGGCTTAACCATACAACACCCAAGGGGTTTTGTGGACTCAAAGACAGACCTTGAATGAGTTTGAAGAGAAATAACTTTTAAATACAGTTTTCCGAATTTTAAAATTTGCTTGGCGACCATAGCATTGTGGACCCACCTGATTCCATGCCGAACTCAGAAGTGAAACACAATAGCGCCGATGGTAGTGTGGGGCTTCCCCATGTGAGAGTAGGACATCGCCAGGCTTTAATTTCGACTTTGTCTATTAAATAGACAAGTCACCATAGAGTTCTAAGTTTTCTTAGTATTTTATGTTGACTTTCAAAGTAGAAAGCGTATTATACGCGTCCTGCTTGAGTGCTAAGGCACTGAAAGCAAAGCTCTTTAACAATTTAAACCTATCAATCTGTGTGGGCACTCGTTGATGAATGTCAAAACGTTTTATCGTTAGATAAAACAGATTCTTCGGAATCAAAATTGATTTCAATGAACTGAGTGACCAATACGTTTAACTACTTGTAGTTATTCGGCACAGTCAATTCATTATCATTCTGTTGGAATGGTAATAGCTTTAGAATTACATGTTTACTTCGGTAAATATTAGTTTTGAAGTCAGTATTCGTTGAGTCACAAAATCTTAAATTGAAGAGTTTGATCATGGCTCAGATTGAACGCTGGCGGCAGGCCTAACACATGCAAGTCGAGCGGAAACGACACTAACAATCCTTCGGGTGCGTTAATGGGCGTCGAGCGGCGGACGGGTGAGTAATGCCTAGGAAATTGCCTTGATGTGGGGGATAACCATTGGAAACGATGGCTAATACCGCATAATGCCTACGGGCCAAAGAGGGGGACCTTCGGGCCTCTCGCGTCAAGATATGCCTAGGTGGGATTAGCTAGTTGGTGAGGTAATGGCTCACCAAGGCGACGATCCCTAGCTGGTCTGAGAGGATGATCAGCCACACTGGAACTGAGACACGGTCCAGACTCCTACGGGAGGCAGCAGTGGGGAATATTGCACAATGGGCGAAAGCCTGATGCAGCCATGCCGCGTGTATGAAGAAGGCCTTCGGGTTGTAAAGTACTTTCAGTTGTGAGGAAGGGGGTAGTGTTAATAGCGCTGTCTCTTGACGTTAGCAACAGAAGAAGCACCGGCTAACTCCGTGCCAGCAGCCGCGGTAATACGGAGGGTGCGAGCGTTAATCGGAATTACTGGGCGTAAAGCGCATGCAGGTGGTTCATTAAGTCAGATGTGAAAGCCCGGGGCTCAACCTCGGAACTGCATTTGAAACTGGTGAACTAGAGTACTGTAGAGGGGGGTAGAATTTCAGGTGTAGCGGTGAAATGCGTAGAGATCTGAAGGAATACCAGTGGCGAAGGCGGCCCCCTGGACAGATACTGACACTCAGATGCGAAAGCGTGGGGAGCAAACAGGATTAGATACCCTGGTAGTCCACGCCGTAAACGATGTCTACTTGGAGGTTGTGGCCTTGAGCCGTGGCTTTCGGAGCTAACGCGTTAAGTAGACCGCCTGGGGAGTACGGTCGCAAGATTAAAACTCAAATGAATTGACGGGGGCCCGCACAAGCGGTGGAGCATGTGGTTTAATTCGATGCAACGCGAAGAACCTTACCTACTCTTGACATCCAGAGAAGCCAGTGGAGACACAGGTGTGCCTTCGGGAGCTCTGAGACAGGTGCTGCATGGCTGTCGTCAGCTCGTGTTGTGAAATGTTGGGTTAAGTCCCGCAACGAGCGCAACCCTTATCCTTGTTTGCCAGCGAGTAATGTCGGGAACTCCAGGGAGACTGCCGGTGATAAACCGGAGGAAGGTGGGGACGACGTCAAGTCATCATGGCCCTTACGAGTAGGGCTACACACGTGCTACAATGGCGCATACAGAGGGCAGCAAGCTAGCGATAGTGAGCGAATCCCAAAAAGTGCGTCGTAGTCCGGATTGGAGTCTGCAACTCGACTCCATGAAGTCGGAATCGCTAGTAATCGTGAATCAGAATGTCACGGTGAATACGTTCCCGGGCCTTGTACACACCGCCCGTCACACCATGGGAGTGGGCTGCAAAAGAAGTGGGTAGTTTAACCTTTCGGGGAGGACGCTCACCACTTTGTGGTTCATGACTGGGGTGAAGTCGTAACAAGGTAGCCCTAGGGGAACCTGGGGCTGGATCACCTCCTTATACGAAGATATCTTTGATGAGTACCCACACAGATTGATTAGGTTTAGAAAAGCAAAGAGATGAAGAACTCCCAAGTTCTTCGAAATTTGTTTCTACTTTTAAAGTGGAAATAAATTAGCAGTGTCCCGTTCGTCTAGAGGCCTAGGACACCGCCCTTTCACGGCGGTAACAGGGGTTCGACTCCCCTACGGGATACCATTGGGTCGTTAGCTCAGTTGGTAGAGCAGTTGACTTTTAATCAATTGGTCGCAGGTTCGAATCCTGCACGACCCACCATTCTTTCTCCGCGAAGGAATTAAAACTATCGTGGGCGATTAGCTCAGTTGGGAGAGCACCTGCCTTACAAGCAGGGGGTCACTGGTTCGAGCCCGGTATCGCCCACCATTCTCTAAATATTCTTGGAAGTTAAATATCCAAACCACTTCTTATGTCGTTGGTTGGATTTTTCGACTGTGAGAGTCTTTAGAAAATGAACTTCACAAGAAGTCTCATTGCTCTTTAACAATTTGGAAAGCTGACTGATTGATTACTTACGAGTAATTCAATCAAATTTAAAAGTTCTCAATGTTTATCTTTCATTAGATAAACACAACAAACACATTCAAGTGTCTTGTATTCGATTCAAACTTAGTTTGAATCACAATTGAGTCCGGCAAACAGTCATTAAGAATTAACCCTTCTTGATGACAACCAAAAACCTTGGTTAGTTGCCATACGCTTATTTGTCTTCACTTTTTAAAGTGAAAGCAAATAGAAACCCTTTCGGGTTGTATGGTTAAGTGACTAAGCGTACACGGTGGATGCCTTGGCAGTCAGAGGCGATGAAAGGCGTAATAACTTGCGATAAGCCCAGATTAGGTAGTAATAACCTTTTGAGTCTGGGATTCCTGAATGGGGAAACCCACTTACATAAGTAAGTATCCTGTTGTGAATACATAGCAACAGGAGGCAAACCGGGGGAACTGAAACATCTAAGTACCCCGAGGAAGAGAAATCAACCGAGATTCCGAAAGTAGCGGCGAGCGAAATTGGATTAGCCCTTAAGCTTTTAATGAGACAGATGAAGGCTCTGGAAAGTGCCGCAATAAAGGGTGATAGCCCCGTAATCGACATCTCATCATCAGTGAAAACGAGTAGGGCGGGACACGTGATATCCTGTCTGAATATGGGGGGACCATCCTCCAAGGCTAAATACTACTGACTGACCGATAGTGAACCAGTACCGTGAGGGAAAGGCGAAAAGAACCCCTGTGAGGGGAGTGAAATAGAACCTGAAACCGTGTACGTACAAGCAGTAGGAGCACCTTCGTGGTGTGACTGCGTACCTTTTGTATAATGGGTCAGCGACTTAATTTTAGTAGCAAGGTTAACCGTTTAGGGGAGCCGTAGGGAAACCGAGTCTTAACTGGGCGTACAGTTGCTAGGATTAGACCCGAAACCAGGTGATCTAGCCATGGGCAGGTTGAAGGTTGAGTAACATCAACTGGAGGACCGAACCGACTAATGTTGAAAAATTAGCGGATGACTTGTGGCTAGGGGTGAAAGGCCAATCAAACCTGGAGATAGCTGGTTCTCCCCGAAAGCTATTTAGGTAGCGCCTCGGACGAATACTACTGGGGGTAGAGCACTGTTAAGGCTAGGGGGTCATCCCGACTTACCAACCCTTTGCAAACTCCGAATACCAGTAAGTACTATCCGGGAGACACACGGCGGGTGCTAACGTCCGTCGTGGAGAGGGAAACAACCCAGACCGCCAGCTAAGGTCCCAAAGTATAGCTAAGTGGGAAACGATGTGGGAAGGCTCAGACAGCCAGGATGTTGGCTTAGAAGCAGCCATCATTTAAAGAAAGCGTAATAGCTCACTGGTCGAGTCGGCCTGCGCGGAAGATGTAACGGGGCTAAGCTATACACCGAAGCTGCGGCTACGTACCTTAGGGTATGTGGGGTAGGGGAGCGTTCTGTAAGCCGTTGAAGGTGGTCTGTAAGGGCTGCTGGAGGTATCAGAAGTGCGAATGCTGACATGAGTAACGATAAAGGGAGTGAAAAACTCCCTCGCCGGAAGACCAAGGGTTCCTGTCCAACGTTAATCGGGGCAGGGTAAGTCGACTCCTAAGGCGAGGCCGAAAGGCGTAGTCGATGGGAAACAGGTTAATATTCCTGTACTTCTTACAATTGCGATGGGGGGACGGAGAAGGCTAGGTGGGCCTGGCGACGGTTGTCCAGGTTCAAGTATGTAGGCGGGTGGTTTAGGTAAATCCGGACCGCTATTAACGCTGAGATACGATGTCGAGCTACTACGGTAGTGAAGTCATTGATGCCATGCTTCCAGGAAAAGCCTCTAAGCTTCAGATTGTAAGGAATCGTACCCCAAACCGACACAGGTGGTCGGGTAGAGAATACCAAGGCGCTTGAGAGAACTCGGGTGAAGGAACTAGGCAAAATGGTACCGTAACTTCGGGAGAAGGTACGCTCTTATCAGTGAAGTCCCTTGCGGATGGAGCAGACGAGAGTCGCAGATACCAGGTGGCTGCAACTGTTTATTAAAAACACAGCACTGTGCAAAATCGTAAGATGACGTATACGGTGTGACGCCTGCCCGGTGCCGGAAGGTTAATTGATGGGGTTAGACTTCGGTCGAAGCTCTTGATCGAAGCCCCGGTAAACGGCGGCCGTAACTATAACGGTCCTAAGGTAGCGAAATTCCTTGTCGGGTAAGTTCCGACCTGCACGAATGGCGTAATGATGGCCACGCTGTCTCCACCCGAGACTCAGTGAAATTGAAATCGCTGTGAAGATGCAGTGTACCCGCGGCTAGACGGAAAGACCCCGTGAACCTTTACTACAGCTTGGCACTGAACATTGAACCTACATGTGTAGGATAGGTGGGAGACTATGAAACCGCGTCGCTAGATGTGGTGGAGTCGTCCTTGAAATACCACCCTTGTAGTTTTGATGTTCTAACGTTGGTCCCTGAATCGGGATTACGGACAGTGCCTGGTGGGTAGTTTGACTGGGGCGGTCTCCTCCCAAAGAGTAACGGAGGAGCACGAAGGTGGGCTAAACACGGTTGGACATCGTGTGGTTAGTGCAATGGCATAAGCCCGCTTGACTGCGAGAATGACAATTCGAGCAGGTGCGAAAGCAGGTCATAGTGATCCGGTGGTTCTGAATGGAAGGGCCATCGCTCAACGGATAAAAGGTACTCCGGGGATAACAGGCTGATACCGCCCAAGAGTTCATATCGACGGCGGTGTTTGGCACCTCGATGTCGGCTCATCACATCCTGGGGCTGAAGTCGGTCCCAAGGGTATGGCTGTTCGCCATTTAAAGTGGTACGCGAGCTGGGTTTAGAACGTCGTGAGACAGTTCGGTCCCTATCTGCCGTGGGCGTTGGAAAATTGAAAGGGGCTGCTCCTAGTACGAGAGGACCGGAGTGGACGAACCTCTGGTGTTCGGGTTGTCATGCCAATGGCATTGCCCGGTAGCTAAGTTCGGAATCGATAACCGCTGAAAGCATCTAAGCGGGAAGCGAGCCTTGAGATGAGTTTTCCCTGGCACTATAAGTGTCCTAAAGGGTTGTCGTAGACTACGACGTTGATAGGCAGGGTGTGTAAGTGCTGCGAGGCATTGAGCTAACCTGTACTAAT
The DNA here is from genome assembly GCF_024347375.1 of Vibrio coralliirubri. Classification (NCBI taxonomy): domain Bacteria; kingdom Pseudomonadati; phylum Pseudomonadota; class Gammaproteobacteria; order Vibrionales; family Vibrionaceae; genus Vibrio; species Vibrio coralliirubri. The sequence goes on from NZ_AP025470.1 coordinate 155,175, forward strand.
TGCCCGTGAGGCTTAACCATACAACACCCAAGGGGTTTTGTGGACTCAAAGAAATACCAAACGCTTGAATGAGTTTGATGAGATACTTTTAAATACAGTTTTCCAGATTATTTTGCCTTCAGTTTTTAAAAAACTGAAAGTAAAAGCAAAATTTGCTTGGCGACCATAGCATTGTGGACCCACCTGATTCCATGCCGAACTCAGAAGTGAAACACAATAGCGCCGATGGTAGTGTGGGGCTTCCCCATGTGAGAGTAGGACATCGCCAGGCTTTAAATTTGAACACTTGTCAGCGACGACAAGTATTCCACTGCGGAGTGGTAGTTCAGTTGGTTAGAATACCGGCCTGTCACGCCGGGGGTCGCGGGTTCGAGTCCCGTCCACTCCGCCACTTATTAGAGAAGCCCTGCTAGAAATAGCAGGGCTTTTTTACATTTGAAGAAAAGTGTTTTGCTTTTAGATTGAATGAGTGCTGTAAAGACACTGAGCTCATGCACTTCACGCAATTCCCACACATATTAGAAAGCCTAGTCTGACGACTAGGCTTTCGTCGTTTCCGGCGTATGTGTTTTGGGTTTTGGCTACAGATCCTTATCGCTAGCTGTGAAGTACTTCTCTATATATCGGGAGGTGCTGCTTGGGAATATAGGTGGTTACTTCTAACTCAGGTAGTTAAGTTAAAATAAGACAGAGCATCAAATTTGGGAGATTCTGAGTGCTTTCTATGTGAGATACACTAACACGCTCATACCTCGTTGTAGGTTATACGAACGTTATTGCTTTTAATACGTAGAGGGTAATTATCGATTATGTTGGTCTTTGTTTAATCGTTCTCTGTACTAGATCCACGTATCTGGAACTCTTAGACTGACTAAGGAAAAGGTACGATGTTTAATACTTCCAGCTATCACAATCACTATGAATAAATGGAGATGTTGACTCGAAAGACCATCAAGCAAACCTATCTCGCTATCTCGCTATCTCGCTATCTCGTAGATACAAAAACGCCTAGCGTTTGCTAGGCGTTGATAAATAGTGTTTTGATACACCGACTACAGTATTTGTTTGAGCACTCTGTCGGCTTTTACACGAGTGATCTTACGAATCAATTTCTGAACTTCCATAGGGTAGCTCTCTACCTTATCTAACTGCTTATAAGTACAGATAAGCTGAGTGTGTTGAAGGATATTATCGACTTCAGCCTGGAACTTATCAGTTAGGTGATGGTAGTTATCTTGGATAAAGATACCGTTCTCTAGATCTAGCTTCCAGGCGCGAGGGTTTAGGTTATTACCTGTTAGTAGCATGTAGCGCTTATCTACCCATATGCCCTTTAGGTGGAAGCTATTGGAATCGTGTTGCCAAAGTCGAATTGATAGATTACGGCTAGCAATATGAGCTTCATTCGCTTTAGCGAAACGGCGTAAGTTCAGTTCGTAAAGGTATGGCAAACCACCAATCGTTTTAAACTCTTCTTCTGGTGAGATAAAGAAATCATTCGCTGTCTTATCACCAACAACAATGCTGACCTTTACGCCACGCTTAAGTGCTTTCTTCACTTCTTTAGCTAGGCTAGGTGGGAAGTTGAAGTAAGGTGTGCAGATAAAGATTTCATCTTTAGCTTGAGCGACGAGTTGATTGATCCCCTGATTCAGACGGTTACGTCTTTTACCGATACCAACCAATGGTGTTACAGCAACTTGGTCTGCTGAAACCTCTTGACCATCGAATTGATACTGAGATCTTGCCAATGATGCACGAAACTGACGAATCGCTGGTTTCAGTTCTTTGGTCGCAGGCTTGTTCTTATCAGCTAGGTCATAAACAGCGCTGTCCGCAACCATCTGTTCGTGTACGTAGGCAAACATTGAGTCAGCAAGAGCCGCGTTGTTTAAAACGTGGTAACGATCAAAGCGATAGCGGTCATGGTAATTCAGGTAGATATTGTTAAGGCTTGCACCGCTGTATATTACGCTGTCATCGACGATAAAGCCTTTTAAGTGCAATACGCCAAAGACTTCTTTGCCGCGAACAGGAATGCCATAGACAGGTACAGAATGCTGATATCTTTCTGCAAACTCTTTATACATGGCTGCATTGCCTTCAGAAGACTCTGCACCAATCAATCCGCGTTGCGCTCGGTGCCAATCGACACAAACGCTTACGTCTAATTCTGGATTCTTTTGCTTTGCTTCATATAAGGCAGTTAGGATCTCACGGCCAGCCTCATCATCTTCAAGATACAAAGCGACTAAACTAATACGAGTCGTTGCGCGAGATATCTCATCAAGTAGGCGAGTTCGAAACTCTTGCGCTGATAGTAGTACTTCAAACTTGTCAGGATTCTGCGCTATGGTTGGCAACTGTATGAATGGATTCCTACTGGCAATCATATTGACTGTTTTACCTTAAAAATATGCAAAATTGCGAACCTTTAATTTTACCAAAGGGATACCACCAAATACTAGATAATCGAGGCATTCTCTAACAAATTTGCTGATAATGCATAGGAATGAGATCTTTTCCGCTATTCGAATAGCGCTCGTATAAAACTCTTAAACCATTTGGTAGATCTTTAGGGTCTACTTGTACGAATTTGTGTCGCGCGTAAAAATTGGTGAGATGAGCGTACGCAAAGCAGTAATCGTCTTCGGTAAGCGTATGTTGCGCACAATAATCCATAAGCTGGGAGCCTAATTGCTGACCACGATGTTGTTTTGATATAGCCATACCGGTAAGTAAGCGACTATTTTCTATTGTACGAAAACGCACGACACCGCACAGCTCGTTCTCCAGTAATAACGAGTAGATCAGTTCACTCTTATTCGTTTTTCCCGTTGGGTAGTGTTCTTTATAGAAACGTTTAACTAGGGGAACCTTTACTGGGTCTAATTGAGTAATGATGACATTGTTCATTCAGTCACTGCGCCATTGGTTTATCTGCTGTAGAATGACCGCAGTGTAAGTTAATTGAATATCGCCATGCAATTCCATCTCAATGCTAGTTTAAAAAATGTTCATACTTTTTCCATCGATCAGACGTGTGATGCGTTGGTTGAAGTCACCACTACCGAAGAACTGATTTCGCTTTACAAAGACCCTAAATGGTCAGCTTTGCCTAAGTTGATACTGGGTAAGGGCAGTAATATGCTTTTTACGGAGCACTTCGCTGGCCTGGTCATTGTGAATAAATTAGCCGGGATTGAGCTGGCCGAGACGGACAGTCATCACCTACTGCATGTAAGTGGTGGCGAGGATTGGCCAAGCTTGGTTGAGTGGAGTGTGGATAAGGGGTTGGGTGGTCTAGAGAATCTAGCAATGATACCCGGCTGTTCAGGCTCTGCTCCGATTCAGAATATTGGTGCGTATGGTGTTGAGCTACAAGACGTATGCGAGTATGTCGATATTCTATGTCTGGATACTTATACAGTTAAGCGATTAAGCAAAGAAGAGTGTCTCTTTGGTTACCGAGATTCTATCTTCAAACACGCTCTTTACGGTAAAGCGATTGTTGTTGCGATTGGTTTAACGTTGCCGAAAGAGTGGGAGCCATGTAATCACTATGGTCCGTTAAAAAGCCTAGCAGCCGATACGCTCTCTCCTCGCACTATATTTGATGAAGTGTGTGCTATCCGTTCAAGTAAGCTGCCTGACCCTAGAGTACAAGGGAATGCGGGCAGCTTCTTCAAAAACCCTGTGATCACCAAAGATCATTTTGATCGCCTGTTAGCTCTATACCCAAACATTGTCGGCTATGAGAGTAATGACATGATCAAAGTCGCTGCTGGCTGGTTGATTGATCAATGCCAGTTCAAGGGCGTGACAGAAGGTGGTGCTCAGGTTCACCCCAACCAAGCATTGGTTATCATCAATTTTGATGAGGCTTCAGCTTTGGATGTCCTTAAGCTTGCAGAGCGAGTACGCCAGTCCGTTTTGAATAAATTCGATATTCGATTGGAACATGAAGTGCGCTTTATGGGACGAGACTGCGAGACAAACCTGGACAAGGCTTTGGAGTCATTGGCATGAGAGAACACAGTACCAAGCTTGCGCTATTGAGATGCCTTGCTGACGGTGAGTTTCATTCAGGTGAAGACCTAGGTGAAATGATTGGTGTATCACGAGCGGCTATCAGTAAACACATTAAGGGTATTCAAGAGTGGGGTTTAGATATCTATCGAGTACAAGGCAAGGGCTACAAGCTAGCCAGTCGTTTAGATATGCTTGACCAAGAAAAATTGTCTGCAGTGAGTCGCGATGCTTCTCTTGAGCTGATTCCAATCATAGGATCTACAAACCAGCACCTATTAGAGCGTACTAACACCCTCGAATCGGGTTCTGTCTGTATTGCTGAATATCAAGCTGCGGGTCGTGGACGCCGTGGACGAGAGTGGGTATCGCCATTCGGTGCAAACCTCTATCTTTCAATGTATTGGAGACTTGACGCAGGGATGGCTGCCGCGATGGGCTTAAGCCTTGTGGTTGGTGTGGCTGTTGTTGAAGCTTTGGAAGAAATGGGTGTAGAAGGAGTAAAGCTCAAATGGCCGAACGACCTCTACCACAATGATAAGAAGCTTGCAGGTATCTTGGTCGAGCTGTCAGGACAGTCTGGTGGCGCTGCGCATATTGTGATTGGTTTAGGGCTAAACTTATCCATGGATCCAACAACATCAGGTATTGGCCAGCCATGGACTTCCCTTAAAGAAGTGTGTGATGGAAAGGTGCCTGACCGTAATCAATTAGCGCAGGCTCTGATCAATGCTTGGGATAAGTCACTTGTCGACTATGAGTTGAAAGGAATGTCCAATTTTGTAGAGCGTTGGAACCGCTTGGATAATTTCTTAGGTCGCAATGTTAGATTGATCATTGGACCTAGAGAAATTGAAGGTGTTGTTCAAGGCATCGATGAACAAGGTGCTGTATTGCTCAAAACTGAGAATGGTGTCGAGAGCTATATTGGTGGCGAGATATCGCTAAGAAAAGGCGACTAAGGCGTTACTATTTTCTTAGTAACACTTCTTCAACCATATGATCTGCGCCTTTACGTAGAATCAGGTGAGCCCTTTCTCTTGTCGGAAGGATATTTTGTTCAAGGTTCAAGCCATTAATTGAACTCCAGATACCTTCCGCTTTATCCAATGCGGCTTGGTTCGATAATTTAGTGTAATGACTAAAGTAAGAGCCAGGCTTAGTAAACGCACCATCGCGGAATTTCATAAAACGATTGACGTACCACTCTTTGATTTGTTGGCTATCAGCGTCAACATAGAGTGAGAAATCAAGGAAGTCTGAAATAAACACGCGATGTGGCTCGTGTGGATAATTCATTCCGGTTTGTAAAACATTAAGCCCTTCAATAATAAGCACATCTGGTAGGTCGACGCACTTAACGTCATCAGTAATATTGTACGTAAGATGCGAGTATACAGGGGCTGTGACATTTCTCTTACATGCCTTTACATCCGAAACAAAGCTCACTAAACGCTTGATATCGTAAGACTCCGGAAAGCCCTTTTTGCTCATCAACCCTTTCTCTTCTAACACCTCGTTTGGATATAAAAAGCCATCGGTTGTCACTAGTTCAACTTTTGGGTGATTTTCCCAGCGAGAGAGTAGGGCTTTAAGCAGACGCGCAGTGGTACTTTTGCCAACGGCTACGCTACCCGCAATACCGATGATAAAAGGTGGCGCTTTCTCTTTCTTATCTAGAAATTGGTGGAGTACCGAGTTTCTATTCTGTCTGGCTGCCACATAGAGGTTCAATAGACGAGATAACGGTAGATAGATCTCTACTGCCTCTTCCATTGTGAGCTTTTCATTGATGCCTTGAAGCTCTTTTAAGTCGCTCTCAGAAAGTGTCATCGGAACTAAATTCCTTAGCTCAGACCAACGTTCGCGGTCAAATGACATAAATGGGCTCATACAAAACTCTATAGTGGATAACAAAACAAGTGCATGGAAAATACATCAAGCGATAGATAAATAAAATATCTTCCTGTACTAGATGCGGGTTAAAGACGTAAACCTTGAGCTAAATAGCCGTATGTAGGAGTTTGCTCAGAGAATTTTGCACTTTTTTTCAATTTGCTATTGCAAGGTGGAAAATCATTCAATAAAATGCGCCCCACTTGTGCCGACTTAGCTCAGTAGGTAGAGCAACTGACTTGTAATCAGTAGGTCACCAGTTCGATTCCGGTAGTCGGCACCACTTTCTCCCTTCCTTTAAAGCAAGCGAGAGAAAGCTCAAAATTTGGAGAGGTTCCCGAGTGGCCAAAGGGAGCAGACTGTAAATCTGTTGGCACTGCCTTCGATGGTTCGAATCCGTCCCTCTCCACCATATTCTAAAGGTTAAATAGCTCAAACAGAGTTACGTGTTGCGTGCATCGTATAATGGCTATTACCTCAGCCTTCCAAGCTGATGATGCGGGTTCGATTCCCGCTGCACGCTCCAACTCATTTTGTGTGCTGATATAGCTCAGTCGGTAGAGCGCACCCTTGGTAAGGGTGAGGTCCCCAGTTCGACTCTGGGTATTAGCACCAGTCTAAAGCTTCTTCTCCTTTAATAAAGAAAACCATTTTTTTGGTTGCGTGGTCTTATTTTAAGCCACCTAATCCGTACCTAGAGGGACACCCCATGTCTAAAGAAAAATTTGAACGTACGAAACCGCACGTAAACGTTGGTACTATCGGCCACGTTGACCACGGTAAAACAACTCTAACTGCTGCTATCTGTACTACACTTGCAAAAGTGTACGGTGGTGTTGCTAAAGATTTCGCATCTATCGATAACGCTCCAGAAGAGCGTGAGCGCGGTATCACAATCGCAACTTCTCACGTTGAGTACGACACTCCAGCACGTCACTACGCACACGTAGACTGTCCAGGACACGCGGATTATGTTAAAAACATGATCACTGGTGCTGCACAAATGGACGGCGGTATCCTAGTTGTTGCTGCGACTGACGGCCCTATGCCTCAAACTCGTGAGCACATCCTACTTGGTCGTCAAGTTGGTATCCCTTACATCATCGTATTCATGAACAAATGTGACATGGTAGATGACGAAGAGCTACTTGAGCTAGTTGAGATGGAAGTTCGTGAACTTCTTTCTGAATACGACTTCCCAGGTGATGACCTACCAGTTATCCAAGGTTCTGCACTTGGCGCACTAAACGGCGAGAAGCAGTGGGAAGATAAGATCGTTGAGCTTGCAGAAGCACTAGATTCTTACATCCCTGAGCCTGAGCGTGCAGTTGACCAACCGTTCCTACTACCAATTGAAGATGTATTCTCAATCCAAGGTCGTGGTACTGTTGTAACTGGTCGTATCGAGCGCGGTATCCTACGTGTAGGTGACGAAGTAGAAATCGTTGGTATCAAAGAGACTACTCTTACTACTTGTACTGGTGTTGAAATGTTCCGTAAACTGCTTGACGAAGGTCGTGCAGGTGAGAACGTTGGTGCACTTCTACGTGGTACTAAGCGTGATGACGTTGAACGTGGTCAAGTACTTTCTGCGAAAGGTTCTATCAACCCACACACTAAGTTTGAGTCTGAAGTATACGTACTTTCTAAAGACGAAGGCGGCCGTCACACTCCTTTCTTCAAAGGTTACCGTCCACAGTTCTACTTCCGTACAACTGACGTAACAGGCGATATCACTCTACCTGAAGGCGTAGAAATGGTAATGCCAGGTGACAACGTTCAAATGACTGTTGAGCTAATCGCTCCAATCGCAATGGACGAAGGTCTACGTTTCGCAATCCGCGAAGGTGGCCGTACAGTTGGTGCTGGTGTTGTAGCTAAAATCTTTGCATAAGATTTGACGAACCACTAGTAAAAAGGGCATCATTTGATGCCCTTTTTCTGCGCTAAAAAAAGAGTTGGATGTTTTGACATCGATTTTTGCTCTTAGCAAAGAATTAAACGGTCTTTTTGACTAAAATGACTGTTAGATGTGTTGTTTTGCAACGCAAAGGAATGTGCCCTGCAACAGCGGGGTTATTGTCGTCTATATTTAAGACTTATCACAGGTTGGTTTTATGAAAGCAAACGCTGAAACTCCTGATAGCTCAGGTGCAGCAGATACAATGAAGTGGATTGTCGCTTTTGTTCTGTTGGCTGCTGCTGTTGTGGGTAATTACCTGTATGGTGAATTGTCTGTTGTAATTCGCGCTGCAGGTGTAGTTGTGCTGATTGCTGCCGCACTAGGCGTTGCAGCAACAACAACTAAAGGTAAAGCTGCGATCGATTTTGCAAAAGAATCTCGTATGGAGATTCGTAAAGTTGTTTGGCCTACTCGCCAAGAAACTATGCAAACTACATTGATCGTTTTAGCTGTATGTATTGTTATGTCTCTAGTGCTTTGGGGAATTGACGGCATTATGGTCCGTCTAGTTTCTCTAGCAACTGGGGTGTAGAGGGTTCTGATTCATGAGTGAAGCTCCAAAAAAACGTTGGTATGTAGTTCAAGCCTTTTCTGGCTTTGAAGGTCGTGTTGCACAGTCGCTACGCGAGCATATTAAAATGCACAACATGGAAGAACTATTTGGCGATGTGCTAGTACCTACTGAAGAAGTAGTGGAAATGCGTGCAGGCCAACGCCGTAAAAGTGAACGTAAATTCTTCCCTGGCTACGTATTAGTTCAAATGATCATGAATGATGAATCATGGCACTTAGTACGCAGCATTCCGCGTGTTATGGGCTTCATTGGTGGTACCTCTGATCGTCCTGCACCAATCACTGATAAAGAAGCTGATGCTATCTTGAACCGTCTAGAGAAAGCGAGCGAGTCTCCACGTCCTAAGACAATGTTCGAAGCGGGTGAAGTGGTTCGTGTGAACGATGGTCCATTTGCTGACTTCAACGGTACTGTTGAAGAAGTAGATTACGAGAAAAGCCGCATTAAGGTATCTGTATCGATCTTTGGTCGTGCAACACCGGTTGAGCTTGAATTTGGTCAGGTTGAAAAACTGGACTAAAACTCTAAGCTTTGAACAAGCTGTGGATAAATACTTCGTAAGTTGTTCAAAATAAAAGAGTATAAAAAATCACCTTTTTAGGGTTGTTAAAGGCGCGAATTATGATTATAATTTCGCGCCTTTTTGCTTCTGTGGAAGTAAAAAAGAGTTAATTGAATTTATGGGGAGCTCGCCTTGCGGCTAGCGCATGTACCCAAAATATTAGGAAATATCATGGCTAAGAAAGTTGAAGCTTATATCAAACTGCAAGTTGCAGCTGGTATGGCAAACCCAAGTCCACCGGTTGGTCCTGCTCTAGGTCAACACGGCGTGAACATCATGGAATTCTGTAAAGCGTTCAACGCAAAAACAGAATCTGTTGAGAAAGGTCTACCTACTCCAGTAGTTATTACTGTTTACAACGACCGTTCTTTCACGTTCGTAACTAAGACTCCACCTGCTGCTGTTCTTCTTAAGAAAGCTGCTGGCGTTAAGTCTGGTTCAGGTCGTCCAAACACTGAGAAAGTTGGTACTGTTACTGACGCTCAAGTTCAGGAAATCGCAGAAACTAAAGCTGCTGATATGACTGGTGCTGACATCGAAGCAATGAAACGTTCTATTGCTGGTACTGCTCGTTCAATGGGCCTAGTGGTAGAGGGATAAGATCATGGCTAAACTTACTAAGCGTATGCGCGTAATCCGCGACAAAGTTGACTCAACTAAAGAATACGAAATCAGCGAAGCTGTTGCTCTTCTTAAAGAACTAGCGACTGCTAAATTCGTTGAGTCTGTAGATGTTGCTGTTAACCTAGGCATCGATGCTCGTAAATCTGACCAAAACGTTCGTGGCGCAACAGTGCTACCTCACGGTACTGGCCGTGACATCCGCGTTGCTGTTTTCACTCAAGGTGCAAACGCAGAAGCTGCTAAAGCTGCTGGCGCAGATATCGTTGGTATGGAAGATCTTGCTGAGCAAGTGAAAAAAGGCGAAATGAACTTCGACGTAGTTGTTGCTTCTCCAGATGCAATGCGTGTTGTTGGTCAACTAGGTACAATCCTAGGTCCACGCGGCCTTATGCCAAACCCTAAAGTTGGTACTGTAACTCCTAACGTTGCTGAAGCGGTTAAGAACGCTAAAGCTGGTCAGGTTCGTTACCGTAACGACAAGAACGGCATCATCCACACTACTATCGGTAAAGCATCTTTCGAAGCTAGCCAGCTTCAAGAGAACCTAGAAGCTCTTCTAGTTGCTCTTAAGAAAGCTAAGCCTTCTTCAGCTAAGGGTTCTTACCTGAAGAAAGTAAGCATCTCTACTACGATGGGTGCTGGTGTTGCTGTTGATCAAGCTAGTCTTGACACTCAAGCAAACTAATTTGCTTAGGTGCAGATTTAGTGTATACTTCTGCGCCTAATATTTGTGGTTGGGTGGTTTTAAAGCAATTTGAAATCATCTATCCCAAGACCGTAGGCGCTGTCGATTTTCATTAGATTATTGATAGCTTAATAAAACCTACGTAGGCGATGTTGTGGTTTGAAATGAATTTATTCATTTTTAAATAACATCGTAAACGCTCATTACATTTTGTATTGAGTGCTGTAATCACAACCAGAGGTTAATCCAAATGGCTTTAAATCTTCAAGACAAAAAAGCAATTGTTGCTGAAGTCAACGAAGCTGCCAGTGGTGCACTTTCTGCAGTTGTAGCTGATTCTCGTGGCGTTGAAGTTGGCGCAATGACTTCTCTACGTAAACAAGCTCGCGAAGCGGGTGTTTACATGAAAGTTGTTCGTAACACACTAGCACGCCGTGCGGTTCAGGGTACAGACTACGAGTGTCTAGTAGACACTTTCACTGGTCCAACTCTGATCGCATTCTCTAATGAGCACCCAGGTGCTGCAGCGCGTCTTTTCAAAGACTTCGCTAAAGAGAATAAAGATTTCGAGATCAAAGCTGCTGCATTTGAAGGCGCAGTTACTGATGCTGAAGTACTAGCGACACTACCAACTTACGACGAAGCTATCGCACGCCTAATGATGTGCATGAAAGAAGCTTCTGCTGGCAAGCTGGTTCGTACTATCGCTGCTGTTCGCGACCAAAAAGAAGAAGCTGCGGCATAAGCCTTGCTTTTCACTGGTTGCTATTTAAACTTATTGTTGACTTAAAAGAGAATTGTTATGTCTATTACTAACGAGCAAATCCTAGACGCAGTTGCAGAAATGTCTGTAATGCAAGTTGTTGAGCTTATCGAAGCTATGGAAGAGAAATTCGGCGTTACTGCAGCTGCTGCTGTTGTAGCTGGCGGCGCAGCTGGCGGCGACGCTGCTGCTGAGCAAACTGAATTCGACGTTATCCTAACTGCTGCTGGCGCTAACAAAGTACAAGTTATCAAAGCTGTACGTGGCGCAACTGGCCTAGGTCTTAAAGAAGCTAAAGGTCTTGTAGACTCAGCTCCTGCAGCGCTTAAAGAAGGCGTTGACAAAGCTGAAGCTGAAGCTCTTAAAGCACAGCTAGAAGAAGCTGGCGCTTCTGTTGAAATCAAGTAATTATTACTTAATTTCTTAGCCGCAAGGCTAATGGCTGGTGGTTTATTAACCACCGGCCTTTTTGCGCTGTAGGGCTATGACGAATTTTCCGCTGTTTAACCGTCATAATCCGAGCAAAAAAACAGTCATTTTTTCGAAACGATTGTTCACTACAGTAAACAGCTGTTTGTCACCGCCCCCTCTTGAAGAGTGTTTTGGGTGGTTTGGGTCACTTATCAGCGAGCTGAGGAACCCCATGGTTTACTCTTATACCGAGAAAAAGCGCATCCGTAAGGATTTTGGTACTCGTCCACAAGTTTTGGACATTCCATACCTGTTATCGATCCAGCTTGATTCTTTCGACAAATTCATCGAACAGGATCCAGAAGGTCAATACGGTCTTGAAGCTGCTTTCCGTTCTGTATTTCCAATTCAGAGCTACAACGGCAATTCTGAGCTGCAATACGTTAGCTACCGTCTTGGTGAGCCAGTTTTTGACGTTAAAGAATGTCAAATCCGCGGTGTTACTTACTCAAAGCCACTACGCGTAAAACTACGTCTAGTTATCTTTGATCGAGATGCACCAGCAGGTACTGTAAAAGACATTAAAGAACAAGAAGTCTACATGGGCGAAATTCCGCTTATGACAGACAATGGTACTTTCGTAATTAATGGTACCGAGAGGGTTATCGTATCCCAGCTGCACCGAAGCCCAGGCGTGTTCTTCGACAGTGATAAGGGTAAGACCCACTCATCAGGTAAAGTTCTTTATAACGCACGTGTAATTCCTTACCGTGGCTCATGGTTAGACTTTGAGTTCGATCCTAAGGATAACTTATTCGTACGTATCGACCGTCGTCGTAAGCTACCAGCATCGATTATTCTTCGTGCACTTGGTAAGTCGACTGAAGAGATCCTAGATCTGTTCTTCGACAAAGTGAACTTCGAAGTTAAAGACCAAACTCTTCTTATGGAGTTGGTTCCTGATCGTCTACGTGGTGAAACTGCGTCATTCGACATCGAAGCAAACGGCAAAACTTACGTTGAGACTGGTCGTCGTGTTACTGCTCGTCATATCCGTCAACTTGAAAAAGATGGCGTTGAGCACATCGAAGTACCAGTAGAGTACATCGTTGGTAAAGTTGCATCTAAAGATTACATCAATGAAGCAACTGGCGAGATCATCGTTGGCGCGAACCAAGAGATTAGCCTAGAAGCACTTGCTAACCTGTCTCAAGCAGGTCACAAGGCTCTACAAACTCTGTTCACGAATGACCTAGATCACGGTCCATTCATGTCAGACACTCTACGTGCAGATAGCACAGTAGATCGCATCTCTGCATTGGTAGAAATCTACCGCATGATGCGTCCTGGCGAGCCACCAACGAAAGAAGCTGCAGAGTCTCTATTCGAAAGCCTATTCTTCTCTGAAGAACGTTACGACCTATCAACTGTAGGCCGTATGAAGTTCAACAGCTCTATCGAGCGTGAAGAAGAAGAAGAGCGCGGTACTCTGGATGAATCAGACATCATCGAAGTGATGAAGAAACTGATTGGTATCCGTAACGGTATTGGTGAAGTGGACGATATCGACCACCTTGGCAACCGTCGTATCCGTTCTGTAGGTGAAATGGCAGAAAACCAATTCCGTGTTGGTCTAGTTCGTGTAGAACGTGCCGTTAAAGAGCGCCTAAGCCTTGGTGACCTTGATGCAATCATGCCTCAAGATCTTATCAACGCTAAGCCGATCTCTGCTGCAGTTAAAGAATTCTTTGGCTCTTCACAGCTTTCACAGTTCATGGACCAAAACAACCCATTGTCAGAAGTTACGCACAAACGTCGTATCTCTGCTTTAGGTCCTGGTGGTCTTACTCGTGAGCGCGCAGGCTTCGAAGTACGTGACGTTCACGTAACTCACTACGGTCGTCTATGTCCGATCGAAACGCCTGAAGGTCCAAACATCGGTCTAATTAACTCGCTATCTGCGTTTGCACGTTGTAACGATTACGGTTTCCTAGAAACTCCGTACCGTCGTGTAGTTGATGGTGTAGTAACAGAAGAAGTTGATTACCTGTCTGCAATCCAGGAAGGTCAATTCGTAATCGCGCAAGCAAACACCATTCTTACTGAAGAAGGTACGTTTGCAGATGAGCTAATCACAGCTCGTCAAAAAGGTGAATCTGGTCTTCACCCACGCGATCACGTTGACTACATGGACGTTGCGACAAACCAAGTAGTATCTATCGCTGCTTCGCTTATCCCGTTCCTAGAACACGATGATGCGAACCGTGCATTGATGGGTGCCAACATGCAACGTCAAGCTGTACCAACACTTAAGGCTGATAAGCCTCTAGTAGGTACTGGTATCGAACGTAACATCGCAGTTGACTCTGGTGTTACAGCAGTTGCTAAACGTGGTGGTCAAGTTCAGTCTGTAGACGCTTCTCGTATCGTAGTTAAGGTTAACGAAGATGAATTGGTACCTGGCGAAGCTGGTATCGATATCTACAACCTAACTAAGTACACGCGTTCGAACCAAAACACATGTATTAACCAACGTCCAACTGTACTTCCTGGTGAACCAGTTGCACGTGGCGATGTTCTTGCTGATGGTCCTTCAACAGACCTTGGTGAACTAGCGCTTGGCCAAAACATGCGTATCGCATTCATGCCTTGGAACGGTTACAACTTCGAAGACTCGATCTTAGTATCTGAGCGCGTAGTTCAAGAAGACCGTTTCACGACAATCCACATTCAAGAACTATCTTGTGTGGCTCGTGATACTAAGCTGGGTTCTGAAGAGATCACAGCTGATATTCCAAACGTAGGTGAGTCTGCTCTGTCTAAACTAGACGAGTCAGGTATCGTTTACATTGGTGCTGAAGTTAAGGGTGGCGACATCCTAGTTGGTAAAGTAACCCCTAAAGGTGAAACTCAACTGACTCCTGAAGAGAAGCTACTACGTGCTATCTTCGGTGAGAAAGCATCTGATGTTAAAGATACTTCTCTACGTGTACCAAACTCTGTTTCGGGTACTATCATCGATGTACAAGTCTTCACTCGCGATGGCGTAGAGAAAGACAAGCGTGCACTTGAAATCGAACAGATGCAGCTTAAAGAAGCTAAGAAAGACCTAACTGAAGAGTTCCAAATTCTTGAGGGTGGCCTTCTTAACCGTGTTAAAGCTGTACTTCTGTCTGGTGGTTACTCTGAAGCTAAGCTTGATACTATCGGTCGTAAGCAATGGCTAGAGCAAGTTCTAGAAGACGATGCGCTACAAACACAGCTTGAGCAACTTGCTGAGCAGTGGGATGAGCTAAAAGCAGACTTCGATAAGAAGTTTGAAACTAAGCGTCGTAAAATCACTCAAGGTGATGATCTAGCGCCTGGCGTTCTTAAGATTGTTAAAGTTTACCTAGCGGTTAAACGTCGTATCCAGCCTGGTGATAAGATGGCCGGTCGTCACGGTAACAAAGGTGTAATCTCTAAGATTAACCCTGTTGAAGACATGCCATACGATGAGAAAGGTCAGCCTGTAGACATCGTACTTAACCCGCTGGGTGTACCATCGCGTATGAACATCGGTCAGATCCTAGAAGTTCACTTAGGTTTGGCTGCGAAAGGTATCGGTGACAAGATCAACCAAATGGTTAAGGAACAACAAGAACTGCATAAGTTCCGTGAGTTCCTACAGAAGGTTTACGATCTTGGTGATACTCGTCAGAAAGTTGATATTGCTGAACTGTCTGATGATCAAGTTCGTACACTGATCAAGAACCTACGTGGCGGTCTACCGATTGCTACTCCTGTGTTCGACGGTGCTTCTGAGTCTCTAATCAAAGAACTACTCAAACTGGGTGATCTACCAGAATCTGGTCAGCTTAAACTGTTTGATGGTCGTACTGGTGATTCGTTTGAGCGTCCTGTAACTGTTGGTTACATGTACATGCTGAAACTGAACCACTTGGTTGATGACAAGATGCATGCTCGTTCAACTGGTTCTTACAGCCTAGTAACTCAGCAACCACTTGGTGGTAAAGCTCAGTTCGGTGGTCAGCGTTTCGGTGAGATGGAAGTATGGGCACTAGAAGCATACGGTGCTGCATATACTCTACAAGAAATGCTAACCGTTAAGTCAGATGACGTTAACGGCCGTACTAAGATGTATAAGAACATCGTAGACGGTAACCATAGCATGGAACCTGGTATGCCTGAGTCGTTCAACGTACTGTTGAAAGAGATTCGCTCGCTAGGTATCAACATCGAGCTAGAAGACGAAGAGTAATCCCTCCTCTTTTTAAAAGAAGATAGGATTATTTGGTAAAAGGGAGCTTGCTACAGCAGTGAGCTCCTTTAACTCCTTACAGGAGCTGAATGTGAAAGACTTATTAAACTTTCTAAAAGCACAGCATAAGACCGAAGAATTTGATGCAATCAAAATCGGTCTATCTTCACCAGACATGATCCGTTCATGGTCTTTTGGTGAAGTTAAAAAGCCGGAAACAATTAACTATCGTACGTTCAAACCTGAACGTGATGGTCTGTTCTGTGCACGTATTTTTGGTCCAGTTAAAGACTACGAATGTCTTTGTGGCAAATACAAGCGCCTGAAGCACCGTGGTGTTATCTGTGAGAAGTGTGGCGTTGAAGTTACACAAACTAAAGTTCGTCGTGACCGCATGGGCCACATTGAGCTAGCTTCACCAGTTGCTCACATCTGGTTCCTAAAATCACTGCCGTCTCGTATCGGTCTACTAATGGATATCCCTCTACGTGATATCGAACGTGTTCTTTACTTCGAGATGTACGTAGTAACTGAACCAGGTATGACTGATCTAGAAAAATCTCAGATGCTTACTGAAGAAGAGTATCTGGATCGTCTAGAAGAGTGGGGTGACGAATTCACTGCTAAGATGGGTGCTGAAGCGATCAAAGATCTGCTTGCAACAATGGACCTTCATCAAGAAGTGGAAGAAATGCGCGAAGAGTTAGAAACTACTAACTCAGAAACTAAGCGTAAAAAAGTTACTAAGCGCCTGAAGCTAGTTGAAGCGTTCATTGCATCGGGTAACGATCCGCAATGGATGATTCTGACTGTACTTCCGGTTCTGCCGCCAGATCTACGTCCTCTAGTACCACTAGATGGCGGTCGTTTTGCGACTTCAGATCTGAACGACCTTTACCGTCGTGTGATCAACCGTAACAACCGTTTGAAGCGCCTTCTAGAGCTAGCTGCTCCGGACATCATCGTACGTAACGAAAAGCGTATGCTGCAAGAGTCTGTTGATGCACTTCTAGATAACGGTCGTCGTGGTCGTGCTATCACTGGTTCTAACAAGCGTCCTCTGAAATCTCTTGCTGATATGATCAAGGGTAAACAAGGTCGTTTCCGTCAGAACCTTCTAGGTAAACGTGTAGACTACTCTGGCCGTTCTGTAATCACAGTAGGTCCATACCTTCGTCTACATCAGTGTGGTCTTCCTAAGAAGATGGCACTTGAGCTATTTAAGCCGTTCATCTACAGCAAGCTAGAAACTCGTGGCATGGCTACGACAATCAAAGCTGCTAAGAAGATGGTAGAGCGCGAAGAAGCTATCGTTTGGGATATCCTAGACGAAGTAATCCGCGAACACCCAGTACTGCTTAACCGTGCACCTACACTTCACCGTCTAGGTATCCAAGCGTTTGAACCAGTACTAATCGAAGGTAAAGCGATTCAGCTTCACCCACTAGTGTGTGCGGCATACAACGCCGACTTCGATGGTGACCAAATGGCGGTACACGTGCCTCTAACTCTAGAAGCACAGCTTGAAGCACGTACACTGATGATGTCGACGAATAACATTCTGTCGCCAGCGTCAGGTGATCCGATCATCGTACCTTCTCAGGACGTTGTATTGGGTCTTTACTACATGACACGTGACAAGATCAACGTGAAAGGCGAAGGTATGTACCTTGCTGGCCCTGCTGAGGCTGAAAAGGCATACCGTACTAAGACTGCTGAGCTACACGCTCGCGTTAAAGTACGTATCACCGAGACTGTAGTAGACGAAGATGGTAACAGCACTACTGAAACGAAGATGGTTGATACAACTGTCGGCCGTGCAATGCTATGGCAAATCGTTCCAGCTGGCCTACCGTACAGCATCGTTAACCAAAAGTTAGGTAAGAAGCAGATCTCTACTCTTCTTAACGAGTGTTACCGTAAGCTTGGTCTAAAAGATACAGTAGTATTTGCTGACCAAATCATGTACGCAGGTTTTGCATACGCTGCACTTTCTGGTGTTTCTGTAGGTATCGACGATATGGTTGTACCTCAAGCGAAATACGATGAAATTGAATCTGCTGAAGAAGAAGTTCGCGAAATCCAAGAGCAATTCCAATCTGGTCTTGTTACTGCGGGTGAGCGTTACAACAAAGTTATCGATATCTGGGCATCTACGAATGACCGCGTTGCGAAAGCAATGATGGATAACCTATCTTCTGAAACAGTTATCAACCGTGAAGGCGAAGAAGAACAGCAAGAATCGTTCAACAGCATCTACATGATGGCCGACTCGGGCGCACGTGGTTCTGCAGCTCAGATTCGTCAGCTAGCAGGTATGCGTGGTCTGATGGCGCGTCCAGATGGTTCAATCATCGAAACGCCGATCACAGCGAACTTTAAAGAAGGTCTAAACGTCCTTCAGTACTTTATCTCAACGCACGGTGCTCGTAAGGGTCTTGCGGATACAGCACTGAAAACAGCAAACTCGGGTTACCTAACTCGTCGTCTAGTAGACGTTGCTCAAGACGTTGTAGTACATGAACATGACTGTGGCACGCATGAAGGTATCGACATGATGCCTCACATCGAAGGTGGTGACGTTAAAGTTGCACTTTCTGAGCTTGCTCTAGGTCGTGTAGTAGCTGAAGACGTTCTTAAGCCTGGTACTGAAGATGTACTGATTCCACGTAATACTCTGATTGATGAGAAGTGGTGTCAAATCATGGAAGACAACTCAGTAGATAGCATGAAAGTGCGCTCTGTTGTTACCTGTGATGCAGACTTCGGTTGTTGTGCACAGTGTTACGGTCGTGACCTAGCACGTGGTCACCTAGTGAACCAAGGTGAAGCAGTTGGTGTTATCGCTGCACAATCTATCGGTGAACCGGGTACACAGCTAACGATGCGTACGTTCCACATCGGTGGTGCGGCATCTACTGCAGCAGCAGAGAACAGCATCCAAGCTAAGACAACTGGTACTGTGAAACTTCACAATGCTAAGTTCGTAGTTAACAAAGATAAGAAACTGGTTATCACTTCTCGTGCATCTGAGATGACGATTATTGATGAATTCGGCCGTACTAAAGAGAAGCACAAACTTCCTTACGGTTCGATGCTAACCAAAGGCGACAACGCAGCAGTTACTGCTGGTGAAGTTGTAGCTAACTGGGAAGCGCATACCATGCCAATCATCACTGAAGTGGCAGGTCGTATCCAATTCGTAGATATGATCGATGGTATTACAGTTTCTCGTCAAACTGACGATCTAACGGGTCTTTCTTCAAGTGAAGTTACAGACGCAGCAGCTCGCCCAGCAGCAGGTAAAGATATGCGTCCAGCTATCAAACTTGTTGATGAGCAAGGTAACGACGTAATGATCCCTGGTACTGATATGCCAGCTCACTACTTCCTACCTGGCAAAGCGATTGTAAACATCGAAGATGGCGCTGAAGTTGGCATCGGTGACACACTATCTCGTATCCCTCAAAAATCGAGCGGAAACAAAGATATCACCGGTGGTCTACCACGCGTAGCTGACCTATTCGAAGCTCGTAAACCTAAAGAGCCTGCGATCCTTGCTGAGCACACAGGTACTGTGTCTTTCGGTAAAGAAACGAAAGGTAAGCGTCGTCTAGTAATCACTCGTGAAGGCGGTGACGCTTACGAAGAGATGATTCCTAAGCATCGTCAATTGAACGTGTTCGAAGGTGAGAAGATTGAACGTGGTGATGTAATCGCCGACGGTCCTGAAACTCCACACGATATCCTGCGTCTACGTGGTATCCACGCAGTAACTCAGTACATCGCGAACGAAGTTCAAGAAGTTTACCGCTTACAAGGCGTAAAGATTAACGATAAGCACATCGAGACTATCGTTCGTCAAATGCTACGTAAGTGTACAATCACTCATTCTGGTGACTCTCCGTTCCTACCTGGCGAACAAGTTGAGTACCACAATGTTAAGATTGCTAACCGTAAGCTAGAAGCTGAAGGTAAAGAACTAGTACGTTTCGAACGTGACCTACTAGGTATTACTAAAGCATCTCTTGCAACTGAGTCATTCATCTCAGCTGCATCGTTCCAAGAAACGACTCGCGTACTAACAGAAGCTGCGGTTTCTGGTAAGCGTGATGACCTTCGCGGTCTGAAAGAGAACGTAATTGTTGGTCGTCTGATCCCAGCTGGTACTGGTTTCGCATACCACCAAGAGCGTCAAAAGCAACGTGAAGAAGAGCAAGAAGGTCCTTCAGCTGAACAAGCTACTGACAATCTAGCAGCACTTCTAAACGCTGGTTTCTCTTCAGAAGAGTAAGCTCTACGAGTAGTCTCTAAGAGATAAGAAAAAGGCACCTTCGGGTGCCTTTTTTGTATCTGGTGTACCGTCCTAAATATGGTTGACACATTTCCAACATGAAATTGGAGAGTGTCATGAAAACAACAAGTAGACGTACTCAACGAGATTATTCTCTTGCCTTTAAATTGGCAGTCGTAAGCCAAGTTGAAAAAGGCGAAATGACTTATAAGCAAGCTCAAGAACGTTATGGGATCCAAGGTCGCTCTACCGTTTTAGTTTGGCTTCGCAAACATGGTCAACTAGATTGGTCTAAAGGAATAGAACAATCGAGAGCGTTAGGAGCGACTATGTCAAACTCTTCCTCAACTCAAACCCCAGAGCAACGAATCAAAGAACTCGAGCAGCAATTAGAAGAAACTCAGCTCAAAGCTGAGTTCTTTGAAGCGGTTGTAAAAGTCATGGATCGAGATTTCGGAGTCCGAATCTCAAAGAAGCGCAAGGCCGAGTTATTAAGGAAAAAACGGTCAGAAGATTGACCGTCACTAAAGCTTGCCACTTCATAGGTATTACACGACAAGCTTTCTACAAGCGCTGTGTTGCAGAAATTCATCAGACAAAGAAAGATGAATCCGTACTCGGTTTTGTGAAGGAGCAAAGGATGATGCACCCTCGTATAGGGACTCGTAAGATCAAGTATTTACTTGCTCAGAACGATATTGAAATCGGGCGAGACCGCTTATTCTCTCTGCTGAGAATGAATCGATTATTAGTACAGAATCGAAGGGCTTATCATCGAACTACAAACAGTAATCATCGCTTTTACTGCCATCCAAATCGAATTAAGGAAGGCTTAATCCCGGAAAGACCAGAGCAATTATGGGTTGCCGATATTACTTATCTAGCAACGCGGCGTGGTAGTACTTATCTCAGTTTAGTGACGGACGCTTACTCAAGAAAAATCGTGGGCTATCACATAAGTGATGATATGAAAGCTCGCACGGTCAAGCAGGCCTTTTTAAACGCGTTGAAAGGGCGGAAGAATACAGGTGAGCTTGTCCATCACTCAGATAGAGGTGTTCAGTACTGCTCTGTTGAATACCAAGAGTTGCATCGACAGTATGGTGTATCTTGCTCAATGACTGATGGCTATGACTGTTATCAGAATGCGTTGGCAGAGAGGATCAACGGAATACTGAAGATGGAGTATCTGTTGAATAAGCCTAATGATTTAGATGAAGCAAAGAAAATGGTCGCTGAATCAGTAAAAATCTATAATGAATATAGGCCTCACACAGCTCTAAAATACAAAACGCCCGATGAAGTACATCGAGCGTTTTAGTCAATCAAGTGTCAACCCATATCAGGACGGGTCATGGCGTATTGGTGTTTAACGAGAGGCCTATCGGTCATAATCTGATAGGTTTGCTTGATTGATTGATTGATTGGCTGGTGGACTTAGTTGAGAGTACTTTCTTTAAGGCAGTTTTGGGTGTTTACAGAAATGTCGTGAGGATGAAACTGGTGACAAGTGTTAAGTCTGGTTATCGCAAAACATCAGAGTCGGGACGAACCAATAGGCTCTGCTAGAAGAGTTGGATGCTTTAGGTAACGCTACAGACAAAACAAAAAGCTTGCACAGAGGCAAGCTTAGAAGATGTTAAGCCATTACGCTCCTGGTGGAACCGCTAGGCTGTCGGCAATTTGTTGTATCAGCTGGTCTTCAACCGCAAACCTAGCCTCAAGAATCTCACCAACGAGTGATAGCTCACTATCAAAGCTTTCTAATGTGTCGGTCGCTTCAATGGCAGCGTATTTATCGGTGAAGTTGAGCAGTGGATCGGTGGTAAGAACGATATGACCATAAGATTGGTTGATTTCGTCTGTTGCTTTGAAGCCAGTAGACTGCCATTTGTCCATCACCATGTCATAGATTTTGAAATGACCTTCGGAGATGTAATCAACAAGATGTTGGCTGAATTTTTGGAGCTCTTCTGGAGAAGGCAGTTCGGTGATTGCAGTTGCTTTCGACGATGAAGGCTGTAGAGCGGCAAGCTTACAATACTCAACGATTAGAGACTGTCGAGTTTCGAGCCAATGATCGATGACCTCATTAGAGCCACCCCATTGTTCTTGTATTTGTTTGAATTTATTTAGCATGACCATGTCCTCATGATCTGATCACAACCTTGTGATCAAGTAATTGCCTAAGCAGGGTCCGTTTTATTGGTAGCTACTAAAAGTAATAGCTTGAAATATTCTCTGCTACAACTCTAGTATGAAATTAGATTGCCAGTAAAATGAACGAACTGCAAGCAATGAGGCATAGGGATGTTAAAAAAAAGTGATAACAAAATGACAGAGCAAGCTTATTGGTGCGTCGTTTCTGGTAGTGATATTTGGGTTAATAATGATCAGTTTCCGTTTGGCTCTGCTGAAGAGCTAGGACTGAGTGTGGAGCATGCAATCTGTATTGGTCAGCATCAAGGTCGCAAGGTGTATTGGCTCAACGATTGTGATGTGGAGAATGAGCTGAGCATGGTCAGCCTAAGAGAGTTACTGCACTGGCCCGAAGCGAGTTTCTTGACTGCAAGCAAAGCCATCCAATATGGGCATATGACTCAAAGTATGCGTTTTTGCCCTCAGTGTGGTGGTCGAAATCATCTCAATCATAACCAGGTGGCGATGCAGTGTGGAGATTGCCGCACGCTTCATTACCCTCGTATCTTCCCGTGCATCATTGTCGCTGTACGAAACGACAACAAGATATTACTTGCGCAGCACCCAAGACATAAAACAGGTATGTATACCGTGATAGCGGGCTTCCTAGAGGTCGGAGAAACCTTAGAGCAGTGTGTGGCAAGAGAAGTCAAAGAAGAAACGGGTATCGATGTCGATAATATTCGTTACTTTGGCAGCCAACCATGGGCGTTTCCATCGAGTATGATGATGGGCTTTCTCGCAGATTATGCTGGTGGTACGCTTAAGCCTGACTACAGCGAGCTATCGGATGCTCAATGGTTTGACGTAACAAGCCTACCTGATGTTGCTCCTGTTGGAACCATTGCGAGACAGTTGATTGAGAAAACCGTTGATGACGTGATGAAAGATGGTGTGACGGAGCAGATGCTAGAGCACTAATTTGCCTGTGATAGTATTTGGCCTATGGGTGGTCAAAAGCTAAAAAAAAACCCTCCACAAGTGGAGGGGGTAAGTAAGATGTCGTTATGAGATGCTGAGTAGTGACTACTCAGATGTTATAATTGTAATTTTCGCTAGCGAACAAATTTTTAACATGCTCCCGTAATTGGGTGCAAATTAAGCATTGATTTAAAAGTTAATAACTTGATCTAGGTTGCAAAGCACACAGCTTTTACCCTTCAATCAGTGTTAGAATACTTGCCATCAAAACTAGACAAGATTGAATTGGAATTTAACGGAATGACCGAATTAAAAAACGATCGCTATTTACGCGCACTTTTAAAACAGCCTGTTGATTACACACCGGTATGGATGATGCGCCAAGCTGGCCGCTATCTTCCTGAGTACAAAGCAACGCGCGCTGAAGCGGGCGATTTCATGTCTTTGTGCAAAAACGCGGAACTGGCATCAGAAGTAACACTTCAACCTTTACGTCGTTTCCCGCTTGATGCGGCAATCTTGTTCTCAGACATCCTAACTATCCCTGATGCAATGGGCTTAGGTTTGTACTTTGAAACAGGTGAAGGTCCTAAGTTTGAGCGTCCTATCACGTGTAAAGCTGACGTAGAGAAGATTGGCCTACCTGATCCAGAAGGTGAGCTTCAATACGTAATGAATGCCGTTCGTCAGATCCGTAAAGACCTGAAAGGCGAAGTGCCACTGATTGGTTTCTCTGGTAGCCCATGGACTCTAGCGACATACATGGTTGAAGGTGGAAGCTCTAAAGCATTCACTAAGATCAAGAAGATGATGTACGCAGAACCACAAACGCTGCACCTGCTTCTAGACAAGCTGGCTGACAGTGTTATCGAATACCTGAACGCGCAAATTAAAGCGGGTGCTCAATCGGTAATGGTATTTGATACATGGGGTGGTGTACTGACTCCTCGTGACTACAACCTATTCTCACTGCAATACATGCACAAAATCGTTGATGGCCTAATCCGTGAAAACGAAGGTCGTCGAGTACCGGTTACTCTGTTCACTAAGAACGGTGGCATGTGGCTTGAGTCTATCGCAGCAACAGGTTGTGATGCGGTTGGTCTAGACTGGACAATCAACATCGCAGATGCAAAAGCTCGCATCGGCGACAAAGTTGCTCTGCAAGGTAACATGGATCCTTCAATGCTTTACGCTCAGCCTGAACGTATTCGCGAAGAAGTGGGCAGCATCCTTGAAGGCTTCGGCGACGGTGGTACAGGTCATGTATTTAACCTAGGCCACGGTATCCACTTAGATGTACCGCCAGAGAACGCTGGTGTATTCGTTGACGCTGTTCACGAATTGTCTAAGCCTTACCACAAGTAATTCTGAGTAAGATGATTGAAAGCGCTGTTGGGAAACCAACGGCGCTTTTTTATTGCCTGAAATTGGCATTTGATGGCGGTTTAATCTTGTTATGTGCAGTTAATTAGGCATTTGGATCATGATAGGCCAAATGCTCAGAGATGTGTTTCCTGATATAAGGAATGACTTCATTTTCAAACCAAGGGTTCTTCTTGAGCCAGATATTATTGCGTGGCGAAGGGTGGGGTAATGGCAAAAACTCAGGCGCCCATCTTTGCCAATCACGCACGGTTTCGGTCAATGTGCTGGTGGTTTTGTTTGTTAGGTAATGGTTTTGTGCGTATTGGCCAATCAGCAGTGTCATTTGAATATTGGGTAGAGATTGCAGCACTTTGTTATGCCAAAGCTCCGCGCACTCTTTGCGTGGTGGGAGATCGCCGCTTTTCCCTTTCCCCGGATAACACAACCCCATAGGTACAATCGCGACTTTTTTCTCGTCGTAAAAAGTATCGCTATCTATCCCTAACCATTCTCTTAGTCGTTCACCACTGGCGTCATTCCAAGGGATCGACGACTCATGCACCTTGATACCTGGCGCTTGACCTATGATCAGCAAGCGCGCGTTTGGATGTGCTTGAATCACCGGGTTAGCACCGTGTGATAGGTGAGGCTCACAAGCTCGGCATTGTCGAATCTCTTTAAGTAACGAAGAGGACATCAGTAACCTTTATCAAAATCGATGACATGATTAAGTGTAAAGCCATCTCGCCACTGTTGGTAATTCTCTGCGAAGATCTCGACGACTTGTCTTGGCTCACTGAGTGCAGCGATGTGTGGAGTGATGGTGACTTGCGGTAGTTTCCAGAAAGGGTGTTCCTGAGAGAGGGGTTCACTTTCAAACACATCTAAAAATGCGTGTTCTACCCATCTGTTTTTTATGGCGAGCAACAAGGCTTTATTGTCGATGCTTTCCCCTCGACCAACATTAAACAGCAACACATTAGAGCAGTAACCTAACGTGGTTTGGTTCAACAGCTGATAGGTTTCAGCTGTTGATGGCAAGGTGTTGACCACAATATCGGCCTGCTTAAGGGCAGCCTCTATCTCATTGATGTGGAAAGTCTCTTTAAAGGTTTCTTGTTTGGATGGGATGCCGGTACGGTTGACACCTATGGTATGAATACCAAAAGCCGCCGCGGTTTTTGCCAAATGACTGCCGATTGAACCTGTTCCTAAAATCACCATAGTTTTGTCAGTTAGGCTAGTATAAAGCTGTGGCTGCCAGTTTCGTTTTTGTTGATGCAGGTGGTAATGAGGGAAGTGTCTACAGTGACTGATTGTGTAACCCAATACGTATTCTGCGATAGCCGGGCCAAAGATGCCTTTGACGTTGGTTAGCGTATAGTCCTGACGCAGATCTGGCTGAGTGAGTTTATTGATTCCGGCATAGGTACTCTGTACCCAGTCTAGCTCTTTAAACTCGTCGAGGCGCTCTGCGATTAGAGGTGGTGACGCCAAGACAATCTGTGCTGATTCGGGGGTTTGAGTGATTTCTAGGTCGGGTAAATCCTGGTTTAGAATCAGTTGCGTATAGGTATCGTCATGCTCAGTAAGAATATAGAGCTTATTCGTAAAATTGTTCATCGGCTTACCTTTTCCCCCCAGGGTTTATCAAGTACACTTTCGCTGTCTTTTTCTGCAATTATTGAGTGACTATGCTTCAGAATCCACTGCAGGTTCGTCTTGAAAAGTTAGAACCTTGGCAACAAATTACCTTTATGGCGTGTCTATGTGAGCGTATGTACCCTAACTATGCCATGTTTTGTGAGAATACAGAATTTGCGGAAGCTCGAATCTATCGTGATGTTTTGGATAGCATTTGGGAAATCCTGACGGTTAAAACAGCAAAGGTGAACTTTGAGCGTCAACTTGAGAAGGTTGAAGAGCTATTCCCTAGCGGTGATGATTTTGATTTTTATGGTGTTTACCCAGCAATGGACGCATGCCAAGGCCTAGCAACGCTAATTCATGGTCTGCTTGACCGTGAACATATGTTGGAAGCGGTAATTAAAGTGAGTCAACAATCGGTGAAGACGGTTGCTGAGCTTGAGTTTGCTCAAGGCGCTGAAGAAGTGACGAACGAAAACCAGAAAGAAAACGAAGCGGTATGTGAAGAGTGGGACGTTCAGTGGGCCATTTTCCGACCTCTACGTGAAACGACTGAGCGTGACTTAGAGTTGATCAAAGACCTACGCCACGAACTGCGTGAAGACCCAGTCAGTAACATTGGTGTTGCGCTATAATTCGCTAACGCACCAAGGTACGAATAAAAATAAAGGCTCCCTAGGGAGCCTTTGTTGTATCTGACGGTATCAAATTTAAATTAAGCGTCTTTTTTGTCTTCGTTCTGCGCTTTGTCTTTTGATGCGTCGTCGTCCGTTGATTTTGCATCTGAGGAGTCGTTGTCTGCTGGAGTTTCTTCCTCTAGCTCGTCCTCGTCCTCGTCATCGCGGTTTTCGATAACACCGTGTGTCTCTTTCCACTTTTCCCAGCGTTGGAACGCCAGTTCTTGCATGTCAGTCGTCTTATCTGCTTCGTCGACAATCTCTTCACCCACTAGGTGCTCAAAGATGTCTTCTAAGGTGATGATGCCCTGAATAGTGCCGTACTCGTCCACAACCAAAGACAGTTGCAGGCGGTTTGCCATCATCTGGTCAAAGGCCTTAGCCAAGCCCATGTTGTTCAGCAACACGTGGATAGGGCGCATTACCTCACCCAGAGCTTTTTCACCACAACCGGCTTGCTGCAATCTAAACAGCTCTAGGCGGTGAACAAAACCGATGATGTTGTCACTCTGCTCGCTGTAAACCAGCGGACGTGAGAACGGCGTGTCTTTATGTTGCTCTAGGAACGTATTCACACTCATTTCCGCATCAACACGGAATACTACTGGGCGCGGCGTCATTACCTGAGTCACGGGTACATCTTGAATACCCAGTAGGTTACTCAGGATTTTTGATTCGCCTTCTGCAAACTCGCCGCTCTCTTTTGCCAAGATCGCCATTGCAGATAGCTCATCACGCATTTTTGGTGCCTGGTGGCCACGAGCAAGACGCTTGGTGATCTGTTCTGAGAACCAGACAAACGGTGTTAGGAAGAACACCATCCAACGAAGCACGCTTGCCGAAGCAGGAGCAAGTTGACGCCAGTAGGTTGCACCAATGGTTTTTGGAACAATCTCAGACAATACCAAGATACCCAGCGTTAGCACGGCAGAGAAGACACCTAACCATTGGCTACCAAAAACGACAGCCGCTTGTGCACCTGCTGTCGCAGCACCGATAGTATGCGCGATGGTGTTGAGCGTTAAAATTGACGCAAGCGGGCGGTCAATATCTGTTTTCAGTTTGTCTAAAGACTCTGCTGCAGGGTGCCCATTTTGTTTTAGTTGAGCAATGTAGCTCGGACTAATACTCAAAAGTACAGCTTCCAAAACAGAACAAATGAAAGAAACTCCAATAGCAATGGAGACGTAAATAGTTAGCAGCAGCATGTTTGCCCTTAAATTAAATTGTACGCTTTAGCAGCGATTCAGCGTGGATTATAGTGAAAAAGTAGTGGCTAGGTCATCATTAATTTTGCTCTCAGCCCCTTTTAAACAAGGGCTTGCTTAATAAAATCAGTAACAAATTGTGAGTTATTACTCATATTATGGCTAAAACTACGGCATTAGAGCTAAAGATCGACGACAAACCTTTGCCAGATGGGGCATTTATGTTTTAGAGTGAATTGAATTCAAAAATACAAAGAAGGGAAACCTAAAATGAACAAGACTCAATTAATCGACTTTATTGCTGAAAAAGCGGACCTTTCTAAAGCACAAGCTAAAGCTGCTCTAGAAGCGACTCTTGGCGGTGTTACAGATGCTCTTAAAGATGGCGATCAAGTTCAGCTAATTGGTTTTGGTACTTTTAAAGTAAACCACCGTGCAGCTCGCACTGGTCGTAACCCAAAAACTGGTGATGAGATCCAAATCGCTGCTGCAAATGTTCCAGCATTTGTTGCAGGTAAAGCGCTGAAAGATTCAGTGAAATAATCTAAACTGTACCGAGGTAGTCGTATTCCACCTCGGTACAGGTTTTTATGAAAAAAGCATTTCTTCTCGTTTCACTATTATCTACATTTCTTATTGGCTGTTCTTCAACAAGCCCTCGCAAAAACCTAGAGCAATTTGAAACTCATACCGGCGGCCAAGTCATGGGCGACGCGACAAGTTTCTACTGGGTTACAAACAAGCTAACACAACCTCATACTTCAGCTGACTACGTCACTGTCGGCGATTACGGCTGGTACCAAACTGATTATGCTTGGTCAGAAGGCGTGCTTCGCGAATTCATTCGTGAAGGCGAGCAGCGTAACTCTTCTAATGAGCTGGTTCCTTATCGTGTCCATGTACGTTTCAATAAGTCAGGCGAAGCTGTGTATCAACAGTATCGTATTGATAGCAAAATCTTACCTATCCAAGCCAAGCAACTCGAAAACTACCAGAAAGAAGCTAAGTCGGTTCTAGAGACTACGATGAAGCAGAATGACGAAGGGCTCAGACTGGTTCAGGGTTACTGGGATGGCAGCTCTTTTAAGACGTGCGCTGGTGGTGAATTTGATCGCATTGAATTTAACCAGACCTTACCAAGCTTCGTGATCGACCGATTGGCATCTGTGGAAAGCTATGCGGCGTTTCTTGGCAGTGATTCACTGGGTAAGATGAGCGTGGAAGAGTTACTGATGCTGGCTGAAGACAGCCATGATTGTGTCGTTAGGCCATCATTGTTGAAAGAATAGCGAGCAATCAAAGGATTGAGAGTATTTGGCCTACTGTAGGCCAAGTGCTGATTTGTTTGTACAGGTACAAATTCTGAGTAAAGATTGATTAATAAAAAAGGCGCCTATCGAGGCGCCTTTTGCTGTTATTCGCTTACTGTCATTTGCTTACTATTATGGAAAGTAAGCGAGTAACCAGATTGATTACTGCTCTTGCTCGCGCGCAATCGCACGGTAACCAATGTCATTGCGGTGGAACATACCATTCCAGCTAACCTGCTTCGTCAAGGCGTAAGCACGCTCTTGAGCTTCAGAAACCGTGTTACCCAGTGCCGTTGCACAAAGTACACGACCACCGTTTGTCACCACATCGCCAGCTTCGTTATTAGTCGTACCCGCGTGGAAAACCTTTTGGCCTTCAACTTCGCTTGTTGGTAGTGAAATAACGTCACCTTTTGCGTAGTCAGCAGGGTAACCGCCAGCCGCAAGAACAACACCGATAGAAGCGCGTGGATCCCACTTTGATTCTGCTTCGTCTAGTTTCTCGTCGATAGCCATTAGGCAAAGCTCAACAAGGTCTGACTCCATACGCATCATGATAGGTTGCGTTTCTGGATCGCCGAAGCGGCAGTTGTATTCGATAACTTTAGGTGTGCCGTCAGCATCGATCATTAGGCCTGCGTAAAGGAAACCCGTATAAGGTGCGCCTTCTGCGTCCATACCACGTACCGTTGGGTAGATAACTTCCTCAAGGATACGGTTGTGGATTTCAGGCGTCACAACTGGAGCTGGAGAGTAAGCACCCATACCGCCAGTATTCGGACCCGTGTCTTTATCGCCAACACGTTTGTGATCTTGGCTGGTGGCCATAGGAAGAACGCTAGAACCGTCAACCATTACGATGAAGCTTGCTTCTTCGCCTTCAAGGAACTCTTCGATAACCACGCGGCTGCCAGCTTCGCCAAATGCGTTGCCTGCTAGCATGTCTTTGATTGCGTCTTCAGCTTCTTCAAGGGTCATCGCAACGATAACGCCTTTACCTGCTGCAAGTCCGTCAGCTTTTACTACGATTGGAGCGCCTTGCTCACGTACGTAAGCGATAGCTGGCTCAATCTCAGTGAAGTTTGCGTAGTAACCCGTTGGAATGTCATGACGAGCTAGGAAGTCTTTAGTGAATGCTTTCGAACCTTCAAGCTGTGCTGCTGCTTGAGTTGGACCAAAGATAGGAAGACCTACTTCGCGGAATGCGTCAACTACACCAATAACTAATGGCGCTTCAGGGCCAACGATAGTCAGTTCGATTTTTTTCTCTTGAGCAAACGCCACTAAACCAGCGATGTCTTCAACGCCGATGTTTACGTTCTCTAGTTTCGGCTCAAGTGCAGTACCAGCGTTACCTGGAGCGATGAATACTGTTTCAACGTTTGGGTTTTGTGCTGCTTTCCAACCTAGTGCATGCTCACGACCGCCGGCACCAATAATTAGTACATTCATGTTTTAAAATCCTTATAGCTGCTTCAGAGCCTTTATTTCTGTGTCAAACATGCTCACTTATGGTCATAAGCTCCGCGTGTTTTCCTTGAACTAAAGTCTCTGACTTGCTCTACGTATTTCAAATATCGGAATATTTAAAAAACCAAATTATAAGTCTTGCTCAAAGTAGTTGGTGCTTACGTCATTCAACTATTTGAGGTCTCTTTAAATCAGTGGGAGCGCTAACAAGGCGACAAGCGAGCTTATCCCTATGAGCATAGCCCGCTATGTGATTAGGGTAAGCGAGCGCAGTCAACGCAGTTACCGCCCCAATGATGACAAGAGAATTAGTGGCGGAAGTGACGCATGCCCGTAAAGATCATCGCCATGCCGTGTTCGTCTGCTGCTGCGATAACTTCGTCATCACGCATAGAGCCGCCCGGTTGGATAACACACTTGATGCCAGCTTCTGCTGCCGCGTCGATACCGTCACGGAATGGGAAGAATGCATCTGATGCCATTACACAACCTTCAACCTGTAGACCTTCGTCTGCAGCTTTGATGCCTGCGATTTTCGCAGAGTAAACGCGGCTCATTTGGCCAGCGCCTACACCAATGGTCATATCGCCTTTCGAGTAAACGATAGCGTTAGATTTAACGTACTTCGCTACTTTCCAGCAGAATAGGGCGTCTTTTAGCTCTTCAGCTGTAGGTTGGCGCTTAGAAACCACTTTAAGGTCATCTTCAGACACCATTCCTTGGTCGCGGTCTTGAACTAGCAAACCACCGTTAACGCGTTTCACGTCAAAGCCAGTTGTCTTCGTTGTCCACTCACCACACTCAAGAAGGCGAAGGTTTTTCTTAGCCGCTACGATTTCTACTGCTTCAGCAGAAACTGATGGTGCAATGATAACTTCAACGAATTGACGCTCAGTGATAGCCGTTGCTGTTGCAGCGTCTAGCTCACGGTTGAAAGCAATGATGCCGCCAAATGCAGACGTTGGGTCTGTTTTGAATGCACGGTCGTAAGCTTCTAGGATGTCTTCACCTAGTGCTACACCACACGGGTTAGCGTGCTTAACGATCACACATGCTGGTTGGTCGAACTCTTTCACACATTCAAGTGCTGCGTCTGTGTCAGCGATGTTGTTGTAAGAAAGGGCTTTACCTTGAATTTGGCGAGCTGTAGAAACTGATGCTTCTTCAGGGTTTGCTTCAACGTAGAATGCGGCTGCTTGGTGGCTGTTCTCACCGTAGCGCATGTCTTGTTTTTTCTCGAACTGTTGGTTGAATGTGCGAGGGAATTTAGACTCTTCGTCACCTTCTTTGTTCTCACCGTATGATGGAACCATAGTGCCGAAGTAGTTTGCAATCATGCCGTCGTAAGAAGCGGTGTGCTCGAATGCTGCGATAGCGAGGTCGAAGCGAGTCTCTAGTGTTAGAGATTTCTCGTTCGCGTCCATTTCAGCGACAACGCGCTCGTAGTCGTGTGCGTTAACAACGATAGTCACGTCTTTGTGGTTTTTCGCTGCAGAGCGAACCATTGTTGGACCGCCGATGTCGATGTTCTCAACAGCGTCAGCAAGGGTACAACCTTCTTTAGCAACGGTTTCTGCGAATGGGTATAGGTTTACAACAACCATATCGATAGGGTTGATACCGTGAGTTTCCATCACGTCATCATCTTGGCCACGACGGCCTAGAACACCACCATGAACTTTTGGGTGCAGAGTCTTAACACGGCCATCCATCATTTCTGGGAAACCAGTGTAGTCAGATACTTCTGTAACAGAGATGCCTTTTTCAGCAAGCAGGCGAGCAGTGCCACCGGTAGATAGGATATCTACACCACGGTTAGCAAGAGCTTGTGCAAATTCAACGATACCAGTTTTGTCTGATACGCTGATTAGAGCGCGGCGAATTGGACGAGCGTTATTCATGCTTCCATCTTCCTCAAATTCATGGGGTTAAAATAAAGATATTTGCCAAAAAAGAACTTGTTTCTATCTTCTTAGCGTGGATTATCTTAGATACCAGTAAGAGATAAAATATTGGCCAGTTTTGGTAAAGACCTTTTGGGTTAGTCTTATGATTAAGCTATAAGATAACCAACTCCAAATTTGATGGCGCAGATTCTAACTAATTTATTACAAAAAAGCTCGCGCAATCGTTTGGCATCTCAAAATTAATTATGAAAAGTGCCATTTCAGCCTGAAAAGTAACGATAAGGTTAATTGTGGAATGGACGAAACAGTAGGAAAAAACATGTTTCAGATCGGTGAATTAGCGAAGCGATGCGGTGTGACAGCCGATACCTTGCGATTTTATGAGAAGAATAGCCTGATCGCGCCAGCCAGTCGCAGTGAGTCGGGTTATCGCCTATATGATGAAAATAATCAGAAACAGGTGACGTTTATTCTCAAATCTAAAGCGTTGGGGCTGAGTTTGGACGAGATTAAAGAATTGCTTGAGATTCGCCTCGAGGCTACACAGCACAGTTGCGCTGAAGTGAAGTCGATTACCTCAGCAAAATTAGAGATGATTGATGAGAAGATCACTGAGTTAACTAAGATTCGCACCGCACTTAAGAAGATTAATGATGCGTGTTGCGGCCACGTAGACGACGATGCAAGCCACTGTTCGATTCTGGCAGCCTTGGACTCCGCAAATGTCGACAAAGCGCGCTGTTGTCGCACAGGAGAGTAATCAGCTACCTATCACGCTTCGACAAGCCAAAAAAAAGCCAAACTCAACAATGAGCTTGGCTTTCAATTCAATAAAGTACGAAAGAACGATTAGTTCATGCCGTATTTTTTAAGTTTCTTGCGAAGAGTACCGCGGTTAATACCCATCATGGTTGCTGCGCGAGTTTGGTTACCGCGAGTGTACTGCATGATAGTGTCTAGTAGTGGCTGTTCAACTTCAGCTAATACTAATTCGTATAACTCGCTGACTTCTTGACCGTTTAATTGAGCAAGGTAATTTTTCAATGATGCTTTAACTGAGTCACGTAGTGGCTTCTGCGTGATTTGGTCTTGTGATGTAACTGTAGTTACTGTCAATGCTTCTGAAGTCAGATTTTGTTCGAACATATTCGGTCTAGCTCTTCTCGTAATTATGGTGCAACGTTATCAAAAAAACCTTCTAGCGCTTCAAGCTGCAGATCACCTGCTTCGAATGCGTTGAAGGTACGGCGAAACTCACTCGCTTGTTCATGTTCTTTTAGGTACCAACCCACATGCTTACGAGCGATGCGAGGGCCTAAAAACTCTCCATAAAATTCATGTAGAGCGTGCACATGACCAAGCATGATGTCTTTCACTTCCGAAATCGGGAGCGGGTCCATCGTGGTGCCGTTTTCCAAATAGTGTAGGATTTCGTTAAAAATCCAAGGACGTCCTTGGGCAGGTCGACCTATCATTAAAGCATCAGCGCCGGTGTACTCCAGCACAAACTTCGCTTTTTCCGGACTATCGATATCACCGTTAGCGATAACCGGAATAGATACTGCTTGTTTCACTGCTTTAATGTGTTTGTATTCTGCCTCACCTTTGTACATACAAGCGCGAGTTCTTCCATGGAGCGCAAGAGCTTGTATGCCGCAGTCTTCGGCTATTTTCGCGATTTGGACACAGTTTCTATTGTCTGTATCCCAGCCTGTGCGCGTTTTCAACGTTACTGGAACGTCGACAGCATTTACCACTGCTTTCAGAATGTCTTCAATGAGTTCTGGATGCTGTAGTAAGGCTGAGCCCGCAAGCTTCTTATTCACTTTTTTGGCTGGACAACCCATGTTGATATCGATGATTTGCGCACCGTTATCGACATTAAATTGAGCAGCCTCGGCCATAAGCTGTGGATCTGCACCAGCGATTTGTACTGAACGAATGCCCGATTCGCCTTCATGTACCATGCGCTGCTGAGACTTTGACGTTTTCCAAACTTTCGGATTGGAGGACATCATTTCACTGACTGCCATCCCCGCACCGTAGCGAAGACACAACTCACGGAATGGTCTATCCGTTACGCCAGCCATAGGAGCGACGATTAGATTGTTCTTAAGTTGATAATTTCCGATTTTCAAAAATGTCATCACAGTTCTGTACCAGCAAGGGCGCGCATTTTACGCATTTTTTCGCTGCGTGAAAAGACTAATATTTGAGCATTTACAATTTGTTTTTGTAATTTGTTTAAATTTCAGTCAATTAGCGCCCAAAGTCTTGTCTAGCCTTGCTTGCGACCTGAGATTCGACACCATTCTTGTTGTTCGATGATCGGATCAATGTGAAGCTCATCACGATAATAAGTCGCAACATCTTCTGCTTGTGTATCTAAAACACCCGACATCGCAAGTACACCATTTGGCTTAACTAGGCCTTTGATGATGCCAGAAAGGTCGCGTAATGGACCCGCAAGAATGTTGGCAACAACAACGTCTGCTAGCAAACCTTCCGGTTGATCTTGTGGCAAGAACACCTCTAGTTGCTCAGCAACGCCATTGCGTTGTGCGTTGTCTTTTGATGCAAGCAGAGCTTGAGGATCAATGTCGATCCCGATAACTTTTGCCGCGCCTAGTTTGATCGCAGCGATCGCTAGGATGCCTGAGCCACAACCGAAGTCGATCACGGTTTTGCCTGCAAGGTCTAAGCCTTCAAGCCACTCAAGACACAATGCCGTTGTCGGGTGAGTGCCTGTACCAAATGCAAGGCCTGGGTCTAGCATTACGTTAACAGCGTCAGGTTCAGGGATATCGCGCCAGCTAGGGCAGATCCATAAACGCTCACCAAACTTCATTGGGTGGAAGTTGTCCATCCATTCACGTTCCCAATCCTTGTCTTCAATTTGCTCTACTTTATGAGCAAAGTCTGCAGGGAACATGTTGCTTGCTTTAATCTGCGCTAGAACGACACCAGTATCAGTCTCAGCGTCGTAAAGCGCGAGAATGTCAGTATCACCCCAAAGGCGAGTTTCGCCCGGCAGAGGCTCAAATACAGGGGTATCTTGTGCATCCAGGAAAGTTACAGAAAGAGCACCAGTCTCTTCCATTAACATGTCGCCGATTTGTTCGGCATTTTCATTGGTAGCATTAAGCTTGATTTGAATCCAAGGCATGGCTGCATCTTCTATATGAGAAAAATTGGATGGCGAGTCTAGCAGAAAATATGAGCAAATTCACCAAAACCCCACGGAATATAATGGGGATTAAAGATTGATTTTTTCGGCGGCTTAAAAACAAAAATGCTCACCGAAGTGAGCATTTTGACTGTTCTTAAACGAACGGATTATGACAAACCAAGTTTCTTCTCAAGGTAGTGGATGTTTGCACCACCGTGTTGGAAGTTTTCGTCGTTCATAATAGACAGTTGAAGCTCGGTATTAACGTTAATACCTTCAACAATCATTTCACCCAATGCGTTCTTCATACGTGCGATAGCAACATCACGGTTCTCACCGTAAGTGATCAGCTTACCAATCATTGAATCGTAGTGTGGTGGCACTGTGTAACCAGTGTAGATGTGAGATTCCCAACGTACGCCCATGCCGCCCGGTGCGTGGAAACGTTCAATCTTACCTGGTGAAGGTAGGAAACGAACGGGATCTTCAGCATTGATACGACATTCGATTGAGTGGCCGCGCAGCTTAATGTCATCCTGAGTGAATGATAGAGGCTGACCAGCTGCAATACGTAGCTGTTCTTTCACTAGGTCGATACCCGTTACCATTTCAGTAATCGTGTGTTCAACCTGGATACGAGTGTTCATCTCGATGAAGTAGAACTCACCGTTCTCGTATAGGAATTCAAATGTACCTGCACCGCGGTAACCGATCTCAATACATGCACGAGTACAGCGTTCGCCGATGTACTTACGCATCTCTTCAGTGATACCTGGAGCTGGCGCTTCTTCCACAACTTTCTGGTGACGACGCTGCATTGAACAGTCACGCTCACCTAGGTGGATAGCATTACCTTGGCCATCTGCAAGCACTTGTACTTCAATGTGACGTGGGTTTTCTAGGAATTTCTCCATGTAAACCATGTCGTTGTTGAAACATGCTTTTGCTTCTGCACGAGTCATCGCGATAGCTTCTGTTAGTTCTGCTTCAGAACGAACAACACGCATACCACGACCGCCGCCGCCGCCAGATGCCTTGATGATAACGGGGAAGCCAATGCGCTTAGCGTGCGCTTTGTTTTTTGCTTCGTCGTCGTCAAGAGGGCCGTCAGAACCTGGTACACAAGGTACGCCAGCTTTCTTCATTGACGTGATAGCTGACACTTTGTCACCCATCATGCGAATGGTTTCAGCTTTAGGGCCAACAAAGATAAAGCCACTACGCTCTACCTGTTCTGCGAAGTCTGCATTTTCAGATAGGAAGCCGTAGCCAGGGTGAACAGCTACTGCACCTGTAACTTCAGCTGCGCTGATGATACGAGGGATGTTTAGGTAGCTATCGATACCACGAGCTGGACCGATACAAATGGTTTCGTCTGCAAGCAGTACGTGCTTAAGGTCACGGTCAGCAGTTGAGTGAACCGCTACCGTTTTAATGCCAAGCTCTTTACATGCACGCAGAATACGTAGTGCAATCTCACCACGGTTCGCGATTACTAATTTATCTAACATAATGAGTGCTCTCTATTATTCGATAATTACTAGAGCTTGGTCGAATTCTACTGGTTGACCGTCTTCAACTAGGATAGCTGTTACAACACCAGATTTATCAGCTTCTATTTGGTTCATCATCTTCATTGCTTCAACGATACATAGCGTTTCGCCAGCAGTTACAGATTGACCAACTTTAACGAATGGTTTTGCGTCTGGGCTTGGAGCGCCGTAGAAAGTACCAACCATTGGAGAAAGAACTTGGTGACCAGCTGGAACTGCAGGAGCCGCTGCTTCTGCTGCTACAGGAGCCGCCGCAGGAGCTGCTGCCGCTACAGGTGCTGGAGCTGCTGCATATTGAACAGGCGCTACAGGTGCAGTGCTGTTACGACTGATTCGTACTGACTCTTCACCTTCAGAGATTTCTAGCTCAGAAATACCAGACTCTTCAACCAATTCGATTAGCTTTTTGATTTTGCGAATATCCATTGTTTCTTTCTCTTTATCTGTTAATTGAACTTACTCTATGACTGAGTAGGTTAGTAATAGTTCGTTGTTTATATTTACTTTGAGTTGAGCTTGCTGAGCGCAGCGGTCAAAGCAAATTGATAACCTTGGGCACCTAAGCCACAAATCACACCTTCTGCTTTATCAGATAGGTAAGAGTGGTGACGGAATGGTTCACGTGCGTGAACATTCGATAGATGAACCTCAATAAATGGGATGGCAACGCCAAGTAGTGCATCACGCAGTGCCACACTGGTATGTGTAAAGGCTGCTGGGTTGATAATAATAAAATCAACATTTTGATAAGCACTATGGATCGCTTCAATCAGTTCATACTCACGATTTGACTGTAAGTGAGATAGCTCAACATCGTGTGCTTTCGCTTGCTCGGTCAGTGAGCTAATAATCTGGTCAAGTGTTTGAGAACCGTAGTGTGCAGGCTCTCTAAGGCCTAACAGGTTAAGGTTTGGGCCATTTAAAACTAGAATGCGAAACTTTGTAGACATCGTGGGGCTATCTTCCTTTATCGTGTTTACGAACGTGAATGTTGCCATTTTATTGAAAATTTGCGGTTAATTTCTAGTGAGAAAAACCCAAATTTAAAAATTAGAACCAGATTATAGCTAATTCAGCGCAAATCGCAGCAATTTACTGGTCTAATCTCCTATTGATACAGCTTGGAATTGTTACCAACTTAACAAAAAAGCGTCTTAGCCTTAATTTGGGGCGGGATATTTGAGATCAAGATCAGCCATAAAAAAACCGCCACATAGGTGACGGTTTAGAAATTGCTGTTTTAAACAGTGATTAGCTGCTGTGACTGGTTGCTTATGCCAGTTCTGCTTTCTCGGCAATCAGCTTATCAACCACGCTTGGGTCGGCTAGTGTCGAGGTATCACCTAGGTTACCTGTATCGCCAGTCGCGATTTTACGCAGGATACGACGCATGATTTTACCCGAACGAGTTTTTGGTAGAGAGTCGGTCCAGTGCAGTACATCTGGCGTTGCAATTGGGCCAATCTCTTTACGTACCCAGTCTTTCACTTCTTTATGAAGCTCTGCAGTTGGGAACTCACCATCATTTAGCGTGATGTAAGCGTAAATCGCTTGGCCTTTAATATCATGAGGGATGCCCACAATTGCAGCCTCAGCAATCTTATCGAACGCAACTAGAGCCGATTCAATCTCAGCGGTACCCATACGGTGACCTGATACGTTAAGCACGTCATCGACACGACCAGTAATCCAGTAGTAACCGTCTTCATCACGACGAGCGCCATCACTGGTAAAGTACATGCCTTTAAAGGTCGAGAAGTAAGTCTGTTCGAAGCGGTCATGATCGCCATGAACGGTACGCATTTGGCCTGGCCAAGAATCAAGAATCACTAGGTTGCCGTCTGTTGCACCCTCAATGATGTTACCCATGTTATCAACCAGCGCCGGTTGCACACCGAAGAATGGACGAGTTGCAGAGCCCGGTTTCAGGTCTGTTGCGCCCGGTAGCGGTGCAATTAAGATACCGCCCGTTTCCGTTTGCCACCATGTATCAACAATTGGAGACTGCTCATTGCCGATTGTTTTGTAATACCACTCCCACGCCTCTGGGTTGATAGGTTCACCCACTGAGCCCATGATTCTTAGGCTGTCACGAGAGGTACCTTCAACGGCTTCATTGCCTTTCGCCATCAGTGCACGAATAGCCGTTGGCGCAGTATAAAGAATATTAACTTGGTGCTTATCGACCACTTCACTCATACGGCTGGTGTTCGGGTAATTTGGCACGCCTTCAAACAGAATCGTTTTTGCGCCATTAGCAAGCGGCCCGTAAACAAGGTATGTGTGGCCAGTAATCCAACCCACATCCGCTGTACACCAGAAAGTCTCGCCTTCTTGGTAATCGAACACGTATTTGAATGTCATCGCTGCATAAACAAGGTAGCCACCTGTAGTGTGCATAACGCCTTTCGGTTTACCTGTTGAGCCTGACGTATAAAGGATGAATAGTGGATCTTCTGCGTTCATCTCTTCTGGTGGGCAATCTGCAGATACGTTAGCAATAGCATCGTGCCACCACACATCGCGGTGTTCGTGCCATGCAACATCACCGCCAGTGCGTTTGAATACAACAACCTTTTCGATGTTTTTCACTTCAGGATTCGTCAGTGCTTCGTCGACATTCTTTTTCAGTGGAACCGCACGGCCGCCACGCACGCCTTCATCGGCAGTGATAACGACTTTAGAATTTGAATCGATAATACGACCAGACAGTGCTTCTGGTGAGAAACCACCAAATACGACCGTGTGAACTGCACCGATACGGGTACACGCCAGCATAGCTACTGCCGCTTCTGGCACCATTGGCATGTATAAACAAACCACATCACCTTTGCGCACGCCTTGCTCTTTTAGGGCATTCGAAAACAGGCACACTTCTTTGTGCAGTTCATTAAAAGTTAGAGTTTTGTCATCTGCCGGGTCATCGCCTTCCCAGATGATAGCGACTTCATCACCGCGATCAGCAAGGTGGCGGTCGATACAGTTAGCCGAAACGTTAAGCGTGCCATCTTCAAACCAGCGAATATCAATGTGGCCAGGATCGAAAGAGGTGTTTTTGACCTGTGTGAAAGGCTTGATCCAATCAACGATTTTTCCGTGTTCACCCCAAAAACCTTCAGGGTCAGAAACAGATTGCTGGTACATGGCTAGGTAAGTGTCATTATCCGCGTGTGTTGTTGATTTAATATTTTCTTTTACCGGATAAACGTGGGCTTCACTCATTGCATCTCTCCTTGTGCCTACATTCCTAATGAACTGGCAACTTCCTTTGTGT
Source organism: Vibrio coralliirubri (assembly GCF_024347375.1). NCBI lineage: Bacteria > Pseudomonadati > Pseudomonadota > Gammaproteobacteria > Vibrionales > Vibrionaceae > Vibrio > Vibrio coralliirubri. Next base: position 195,940 of record NZ_AP025470.1, read on the forward strand.
TCAGTTTCTAGGTCTATTACAGAACCGTCTGTGTGTTATCACTCTCGGCTAGGACGGCGATTTCCACAATTAGACTTTAGGATGAGACGATGCTTTTCACTTACAAAATAGCGAGTTAAGTTCATTTTTGAGATGTTGCTCTCTATGTGAAGCGCCAGTGGTTGAATTAAGAATAAGAAGAGTTGAAACGGGGCAGGTCACCATGTTTCAGACGCACAAAGATCAGCGCAGCGGAGATAGCGTCTTGTAATGCATCATGTTTATTGACCGGGATAGGTAAATCGAGCTGGCGACAGATGGCGTCCATACTGAGATCAAAATAGGCATTGGGAAGCTGTCTTTCGAGTTTGTCTTGATAGAGTTGGCTCACTTCGACTAATCGGTTAGGCAGTGGAAATCCAAGCTGTTTTAAACAGGCGCGGTCGAGAATTTTCTTATCATAGCGGATGTGATAGCCGACTAAAGGACGATTTCCAATGAAGTTCAGTAGCTCGATTAAAGCCTGTTTTTCTTCGATGCCGTGCTTTAGATCTTGATGACGGATACGGTGGATTTTTATTGAATTGCAATCGAGCGATTGGGGGGCGCGCAACCGGACTTCAAAAGGTTGGCTGGTAATGATTCGGTTACCGATGATCTTGGTCGCGGCAATAGTAACTAATTCTGCCTGATTGGGGTCTAGGCTGGTGGTTTCACAATCGAGCGATACATATTCATGATCAATAGGCGCAGTAAACAGAGGCTGATAGAGAGAGCCTTTGAGCTTGTGATGCCAGTAATAGCGAATCAACCTATTCATCGTTCAATCGCCTAATCCCGTATCTGATAGTGGTAGCCGAGCCATTGCTTGAATTTCTTCACCACGTGCAGGCTATGACGAAGCAGATCTCTGTCTGCTCGCTCCATCAGTTTAACGTTGATCTTGTTGCTGCTGTGCTGCTGAGAAAGCCTTTGGGCTAAACGCCACTTGAAGAATTGCTTGAGTGCTTCACTGAGATTATCGGCAGTACTTTGCTCTAACACCTTCTTGCTAACCAGTTGCTCAATGCGTTCGAAGGTGTTGTTGACCGTGACACCATGCTCAAGACAAAGTGCTCTCACACCATGCACGATAGGGAAAATACCACCTTGTTTGATGTCGAGTCCGGACTTGGATTGCTTCACATTGCCAAAAAGGGTCAGGGGAACTGAGAAATTAAGGGCAGGGCGGCAGAACTCCGTCAGAATCAATTCTTGTCCGAGCATCAAATCACTGAGGTGCTGTTTGACTGGTTTTAATAACTCTCTATTACCCGCCACTGCGTGTGCATCTGCCATGATCGCGATATCCATCACCGTGTCTGGCGTGGCTTTTTTTACCCAATGGGTGAGGGTTTGTTTCCACTCTTGTTCTGAATGCACCCATTTCGGATTGTTGACCATCACGTTGCCCGGGCACAGTGGGTAACCCAATTGTTGAAGGGTATGAGTGAGGTCGTTCATGGCGCTTTGGCATTGATGCCACTCCAAACCATCTTGAATTATTAGCGCGTTGTCTTGATCGGTTTTGAGAATTTGTTCCCCACGGCCTTCGGAACCCAACACGATTAGGCAGCAATGATTATGCAGTGCAGGTGGGATCACCAACTCAAAAGCCTTCTCTATGATCTGTTCGTTGACCGCAGAAATCAGCTCCATGATAAAGCGTGTGCGAATCCCATTACTGAGCAAGCTCTCGACCAGTTGACGTTGTTTGTTGGATGCCATTGCCAGTTCTTCAACGCTGGTGGCGCGCGCAATACGCAAAGTAAGAACGTGGGAGTGTGTGGAGAATGCACTGAGGATCTGTGTCATATCCACCATGCCGACCGCATTTTTACCATCACAAACCATCAACCTTTTTACTCGATTTCTGGTCATGGTAATCATGGCGTTAAATAAGAAATCGCCTTGGTTCACGTGCATCACCGGAAACGTTGCGATCTCACCGACAGGCGCATCCAGTGGGAAATTATCGAGCATCACAGCATGCAATAAATTGGTTCGAGTGACGATTCCATACGGTAAGGAACATGATGATCCAAAAGCTTTTGGATCATCATGTTCCAAATGAACTAGGGCCGAGTCTAACCCTTGTTCTTTAAGGGTTTGAGTGACTTGGTTGATCGGTTGGTTTGGTTCAAGTATCAGTGGTGGGTGATAGATAGAGTCATCCACTTTGGTCAATATAAACTCGGCAAGATTCTGTTGCTGCTGGGCGGCTTCTATCAAAGCTTTTCGTGTTGATAGGTTGCTATCAAAGTAGGCAGCGAATTGGCCATTGGCGTGGTAAAGCTCAAGAAAAACATCGGTGGGCAGCAGATAACTTAATGTATCTTCGAGTGCGATATATTGGTGTTTGGTGTGAGGTTCAAACTGGCTGCGGACATCAAAAATATCGTCATTGGCATAGTGTGCGTAAATCTCGCCATCACTGCTCGCGCGCTCTTCAACTGCCCCTTTGATCAAAATGTGCAGGTGTCGGCTCGGCCTTTCAGCTTCCAGTATCACTTCTTGAGAGCGGTAATACACCACGTCTAATGAAGAGCGAAGCTTCAACTGTTCGGTGTCGGACAGGCTATCGAAGGGCGGGTGCTGCATATTAAATTTGTCAGGCATAAGCATCACAAGAAGAAATGGGAGTCTTTAATCAGTCTGACAAAATACCAGCGAAGCTCCAGACGACTTTAGTCTAAATGCGAGTATGGGTATTAATGAGCGTGAAATCTCTTATTGAAATGCGATATTCAGACCCATTGAATATGGGAATACTATCCCAGTAATAATTCCCTTTTTCATCGTATGCGAGATAGGCATAATTGGTGCTGCCTTTTTCCGCACACTTTATAGGTCATTTATGTTTAGCCCTTCACCCTATGGCTGGATCTCTCAGTATTTTCTTGGTTTCTTTTTTGCGTATGGCGTGTATTTGCCATTTTGGGCGTTGTGGTTTGAAGACCAAGGCGTGTCTGCTGGTGATATTGGCGTATTGATTGGTATCGGCTTTGCGACTCGTTGTGTGGCCAACTTAGTGATTACGCCGCGTATCCATAAAGTGGAACACTTGATGCCAGCGCTACGCTGTTTGAGTTTCGCTGCGTTGCTGTTTGTCGGCTTCCACTTCTTCACCGGTGGCAGTTTTATACTGATGTTGTTGGCAACGGTACTGTTTAACCTCTGTTGTGGGCCGATCATTCCTCTTTCTGATGCCATGGCTAACCATTACAGTCGTTTGAAAATGCTCGACTACGGCCGAACTCGCCTTTGGGGTTCAATTGCCTTTATCGCAGGCTCAACGGTGGTTGGCTATTTGGTGGCACAATTTGGCACCGACATGATTTTGTATACTGCAGTTGCGGGCGTGTTGTTGTCATTGATTCTGGCGATGAGAAATCCTAACGTTATGCCAGTAACGCAATCTGAGCAACAAGCGGCGCGACCAAAACTAGGTGAACTGCTGCGTGAGTCCTCAGTGGTAAAATTTTTAGCTTTGATGGCGTTGCTGCAAGGCAGTCATGCGGCTTACTACAGTTTTAGTGCGATTTATTGGAAAGAAGCGGGCCACTCAGAAGCGATCATCGGTTACTTGTGGAGCCTAGGTGTTGTCGCTGAAGTGGCCGTATTTGCTCTGAGTAAGCGATTATTCTCAGGCTGGTCACTGCGTACTTTGTTTGTCGTCGCAGCTATTGGGGTGATGGCGCGTTGGGGTATTACCGCTTCTACCACAGCGATTTTCGCACTGGTTATGGTACAGCTACTGCACGGCGTGACCTTTGCCATGGCACACATCGCCGCGATTCAATACATCCAATCTGAAGAACAAAACAAGATGGTTGCGCTACAAGCCCTGTATAACGCGATTCCATTAGGTGCCTTTATTGCATTAATGACCACCTTAAGTGGTTGGGGTTATGAGCTTTGGGGTGCAAATATCTTCTGGGGTATGGCTGCAATGGGTGCACTTGCTCTGTTCATTAAGTTGGATGAAAGAAGTTCAGTGGTTGAGATTAATCAATCAGATTCGGAACAGTCAGAATCTCGCAGCAAATGCTGATAATTAGAGTCTAAAGCACAGAATTTAAGCGATGCGATTGAGTTAATCACCCATCCTTAGTTAAATGAAACCTCTCCCTTATGGAGAGGTTTTTTTATGGATGAAAAAAGGGTTTTCAATGCAAGGATGGATAGTAATTCCAGTCTCTTTAGCCTACTTGGGCGTGTTATTTCTGATCGCTTGGTATGGAGACAGGCAGGTTCGTTGGCTATCGCGCTGGCGCCCGTGGATCTATAGCCTTTCGATTGCGGTGTATTGTACCTCTTGGACCTTCTATGGAACGGTCGGGCAGGCGAGTAACAACCCTTGGTCCTTTTTACCCATTTACCTCGCCCCGATTCTGGTCTTTACACTAGGCTGGCGGATCTTAGCGCGGTTGATTTTGATTGCGAAGCGGGAGCACATCACCTCCATTGCCGACTTTATCGCGGCTCGTTATGGAAAATCTCAGGGCTTAGCGGTGGCGGTGACGGTTATCGCTGTGGTCGGTATCCTTCCTTATATTGCTCTGCAACTGCGCGGTATTACCATGGGGTTAGATATTGTTGCGCCCAACCTAGCGGCTGACTTTGGTTATCAGGACTATCACGTCTCTTGGTTCGTGGTCGGTGCTTTGGCTATTTTTACCATGCTGTTTGGTACAAGACACATTGATAACACAGAGCATCACCGTGGCATGATGATGGCGGTGGCGTTTGAATCCATCGTTAAGCTCGCGGCATTCTTGATTGTTGGCCTGTTCATCATGTATCTGGCGATGAGCAGCGACAAAATCGACCTGCTTGATGTGGCGGCTTCCACCTACGAATCGCCCAATATTCCGACCTTAATTATTCATACCGTTTTAACCATGTTGGCGATTGTCTGTTTGCCGCGTCAGTTTCATACCATGGTGGTTGAGAACGAACGTCCTCAAGATTTGCATACCGCTCGTTGGTTGTTTCCGCTTTACCTGATTTTGATGGGACTGTTCGTGCTGCCAATTGCTTGGGCAGGACAAGGGCTACTTACTGGCATGCCAGCGGATACTTACGTGATCAGCGTGCCAATGGCAGAAGGTGCGAATCACATTGCCTTGCTGGCTTTTCTTGGTGGTACTTCGGCGGCGAGCGGGATGGTGATTGTCTCGACCATCGCCTTGGCGATCATGGTGTCGAACGATTTAGTGATGCCTTTGCTTCTGCGCCGTATGCGCCTAACCCAAAGGACCCATCGACATTTTTCTGGCCTGCTATTGGTGATTCGCCGCGGGTTAATTTTACTGCTGTTACTGGGTGCTTGGCTGTTTTATCAGGCGCTCGATACCATTCATTCACTGTCAGCGATTGGCTTTCTTTCTTTTGCTGCGATTGCTCAATTCGCTCCCGCACTTATCGGTGGTTTGTACTGGCGCCCGGGTAACCGCAAGGGTGTGTATGTCGGTCTAATGGTTGGCTCGTTGATTTGGCTGATTACCCTAATGAGCCAAACCAGCATGTTGGCGGGCGATAGTGAAAGTAACCTTTTACTGTGGATTATTACGCCGCCAGAGTTGCTCAGCAGTTGGGATATCAGCAGCTCAAACTGGGGCATTGTGCTGAGTATTGTGCTCAATACCTTGTGTTATGCCGTGGTTTCGATGACGACTCGCCCAAGCCTAAGTGAGCGCTTACAATCAGCAGCATTTGTTGGTACGCCACTGCCTGAAAATGAGAATATCAGCCTCTATCAGAACCGTGTGACAGTCGCTGAATTAGAGATGCTGGCGTCGCGTTTTGTGGGTCGAAAGCGTGCGAAAAGTGCCTTACACAGCTATTGGCAACAACACGGTCAGCCGCTGCTTCCTAATCAACAAGCGCCTGCAAGTCTGATTCGACACGCAGAGCGCGTGCTCGCCGGAGTATTCGGTGCTTCGTCTGCTAAGTTAGTACTTACTTCCGCTTTGCAGGGAAGAAACATGCAGCTTGAAGAAGTCGCGACGATCGTTGATGAAGCCTCGGAGCTGTACGACTTCAGCCGCGGTTTACTGCAAGGCGCGATTGAACATATTGGCCAAGGCATCGCAGTAATAGACAAACAAATGAGGCTGGTGGCATGGAATCAGCGCTATCTAGAATTGTTTGAGTTCCCTGCTGGCTTAATTCAGGTTGGGCGACCCATTTCCGATGTGATTCGCCACAATGCCGAGCAGGGTTTGTGTGGCCCGGGTGACCCGGAAGATCACGTTCGCCGCCGTGTTTATCACCTTGAGCAAGGCACTCGACACACCTCTTCTCGTATTCGTCCTGATGGCCGAGTGATTGAGGTGCAAGGTAACCCAATGCCAAGTGGTGGCTTTGTGATGAGCTTTACCGATATCACGGTATTCCGACAAGCAGAGCAAGCGCTAAAAGATGCCAATGAAAGCTTGGAATCGAGAGTACATGAGCGAACTCAAGAGCTCGAAAAACTCAATCATCGCTTAGTAAAAGCCACGCAGATTTCGGATCAAGAATCACAATCTAAGAGTCGCTTCTTAGCGGCAGTCAGCCACGATTTGATGCAGCCGCTCAATGCTGCACGCTTGTTTGCTTCGTCACTGTCTGAGGTGGCAAAAGAGCAAGAGGTGAAGCAACTTTCATCTCACATCGAGAGTGCGCTTGGCGCCGCAGAAGATTTGATTGGCGACTTGCTGGATATCTCTCGATTGGAATCCGGAAAGTTAGAAACCAACATTCACGCGATTGCCGTGCATGACGTGTTAACCAATTTGAACGCGGAATTTAGCGCCTTAGCGAGACAACAGAAAATTGAGTTTAAGATGATCCCATCGTCATTGTTTATTCACTCAGACCCTAAGCTGTTAAGGCGTGTGATTCAGAACTTTTTGACCAATGCGTTTCGCTATAACCCGGAGGGGAAAGTGGTACTGGGTGCGAGAAGAGTGAATGGAAAGGTTCGAATCGATGTGTGGGATAACGGAACCGGTATCGATGAAGATAAGCAACAAGAGATCTTCGAAGAGTTTACTCGTGGCAGCCAAGTGCGAGCCGATCAAGGATTGGGGTTAGGGTTAGCTATCTCGAAAGGTATTGCTCATGTGCTTGGCCATCAAATCTCGATGCGTTCATGGCCGAGCCAAGGCAGTGTCTTTTCCATCACCTTAGCTAGAGCGGAAAAAGTGGCTCCAGTTGTGCAAGCTTCGACGCCAATGGCGACCAGCGACATCGAACATCTCAAGATATTGTGTGTCGACAATGAACGAGAAATCTTAGTCGGCATGGAAAACCTGATTGGACGTTGGGGCTGTGAGGTTAAGACGGCGGTTGATCTGGTCGAAAGCTTGCAGTGCCTAGATGAGGGTTGGCTGCCAGATGTCATTTTCTCTGATTACCGTCTGGATAATGGCAGAACGGGTCTGGAAGTCTTACAGCAGTGTCGCTTGCGCCTTGGTGATTCTTTTGAGGGTGTCATTATTAGTGCTGATAGAACCGATGACATGTTGGCAGCGATCAAGGCCAACAGCTTCAGCTTCATTGCCAAGCCAGTGAAGCCATTAAAGCTCAGAGCGGTATTGAATCGCGTGAGTTAGTTTAATTAACTATTAGATATTAAAAAGGCCTCAGCTGAGGCCTTTTTTGTCTCTGTTATTTCTGTGAATGACTATTCGTTTGTTAATTCAATAACTAACCAGCAATGCCACCTTGTGTCAGTGTGGTTGGATCAAGCAGTTTACTGAGCTCTTCTCGGCTTAGATCGGTTTCTCTTTCTGCGACATCCAGAATTGGTAAGCCTTCTTTATAGGCTTTCTTGGCAATATCAGCCGCCTTCAAGTAGCCAATCACAGGATTAAGTGCGGTCACTAGGATTGGGTTCTTTGACAAGGCTAAATCGAGGTTATCTTGGCGTACCGTGAAGGTCGCGATGGCTTTGTCCGCTAAAGCGACTGAGCTGTTTGCCAACAACTCAATGCTTTCTAGAACGTTATGAGCAATCACTGGCAGCATCACATTGAGTTGGAAGTTACCTGATTGTCCAGCTACGGTAATGGTGGTGTCGTTGCCAATGACTTGCGCCGCCGCCATAGCTGCAGCTTCTGGAATCACAGGGTTTACCTTGCCAGGCATGATCGATGAGCCTGGCTGTAGAGCCTGTAATTCAATTTCCCCTAAGCCAGCCAACGGCCCAGAGTTCATCCAACGAAGATCGTTTGAGATCTTCATGATCGCAACTGCTGCAGTTTTGAGCTGACCCGAAAAGGCAACGATCGCGTCTTGACTGCTGAGGTTAAAAAAGAAGTTTTCACTGGAGCTAAAACTGATCTTTGTCGATTGAGACAGGTTACTCGCAAACTTATCGGCAAAGCGTGGGTCAGCATTGATCCCTGTTCCAACCGCAGTGCCACCTTGTGCTAAAGCCTTGATAGCGGGTAGGGGGTTCTCTATTGCTTGTTTAGCGTGTTCTATCTGAAATTTCCAACCACCTAGCTCTTGAGCAAAGGTCATTGGCATCGCATCCATTAGATGAGTGCGACCGGTCTTCACGACCTCAGCAAGTTCCTGCTGTTTGATAGTAAGAGCTTCAGCAAGGTGAGTTAGTGCAGGTAACAGCTTATTTTCAGCCATCAAAGCAACGCTCACTTGAATTGCGGTTGGCACCACATCGTTACTGCTTTGGCCCATGTTGACGTGATCATTGGGATTCACGTCGCCTTGCAAGCTTCTTGAAGCAAGCGTAGCAATCACTTCGTTGGCATTCATGTTAGAGCTGGTGCCAGAACCGGTTTGGTAAACATCGATCGGGAATTGATCGAGGTGTTTGCCCTCAATGATCTCTTGGCTGGCTTCGGCTATCGCATTGGCAATATCACCCTCCAGTAGACCTAACTGAGCATTGGTATCTGCCGCTGCCTGTTTAATTAACGCCAGTGCTTGAATAAAACTGGTCGGCATCTTGTGCGAGCTAAAAGCAAAGTTATCCGCTGCACGCTGAGTTTGTGCTTGGTATAGCGCATCGGCAGGGACTTTCACTTCGCCCATGCTGTCTTTTTCAATCCGAAATTGTAGGGTCATGTTCTATCCTTGTTAGCCAAGTGGGGCTTGGACTTGTTGTAGTGTTTGGCTGAGATTCAAAAAACGCGCTTGGCCTTGCGGTTGCTGGCAGTAGTGGCGCTTCAAATAAAATAGTGGTGAGTGAATAGAGTCTAGGCAGATATGACGAAAGGCGAAACTGCGCTCAGGCGACTCAATCGCTTCAATCAAATGAAAGAAAACTTGGCGTAGATACAGCTCGCACAACAAGATGTTTTCTTGAGCGGCATGCTTTTCATAGTAAGCCGAAAGCGTGAGTGCACATTCGATATACTCTCGAATTACAAACGGCTCATGGCCTTGAACTTGTTCTAATGAAGCAAAGCGATCCTGTGCTTTGTAAAACCTCGAATAGAGAACCTGCTGCTCTTTCATCATCATCTGCATCTCTTTATTGGATGTTAATGATAATTATTATCATGTATGATTTTAAAAACAACCCTTTGTTTCTCTTTTTATAAAGTGAGCAGAAAAAGAAAAAGCCGATACACGAAGTATCGGCTTTCTGGAGTCAGTACCTAATCCCTACAATGTAAGTACTGATTCATTTTTTTGCTAAACATCTTTGTTTAGTGGTCGTGCTTAGTGGTCGTGAGCTTCACCTGCACCTTTCGGGTAACGGATGTTCTCAACCATATCTTGTACATCTTGTGGTACTTCAGCAGTTACTTTGTTTACAGCAATCGATACTACGAAGTTTAGACACATACCTAGCGTACCGATGCCTTCTGGGCTGATACCAAACCACCAGTTTTCAGGTGTGCTTGCTGCTGGGTTAATGAACTTGAAGTAGATGATGTAGCTTGCTGTGAAGGCAATACCTGACAACATACCTGCAATTGCGCCTTCCTTGTTCATCTTCTTGTAGAAGATACCTAGGATAATCGCTGGGAAGAAGGATGCTGCAGCTAAGCCGAAGGCAAACGCTACTACCTGTGCTACAAAGCCTGGTGGGTTAATACCCAAGTAACCGGCACCGACAATCGCGACCATGGCTGCCAGACGAGCGGCTAAGAGCTCCTGCTTGTCGGTCATGTTTGGTCTGAAGCCTTTCTTCAACAAGTCATGTGAAATCGACGTTGAGATTACCAATAGTAGACCCGCGGCTGTTGATAGTGCGGCTGCTAGGCCACCGGCTGCAAGCAGTGCTACAACCCAGTTTGGTAGTTTCGCTAGCTCTGGAGAAGCCAGTACGATGATGTCACGGTTAATCTTCATCTCGTTGCGCTCATCGCCCGAGTAGAACATTTTGCCATCGCCGTTCTTATCTTCCCAACCTACTAGGCCAGTGCTTTCCCAGTTTTTGTACCAGCTTGGTGCGTCTGCTGCTGCGACACCTTGCATGTCTGGGCCGTTGATTGTTTCGATCATGTTTACACGAGCGAATGCTGCAACGCCTGGTGCTGTTGTGTATAGCAATGAGATGAACAGTAGTGCCCAACCCGCTGAAATACGAGCATCACGTACTTTTGGTACCGTGAAGAAACGAATGATTACGTGTGGAAGACCCGCAGTACCGACCATTAGAGCCGCACAGATGAAGAATACATCTACCATGCTCTTGTTACCTTCGGTATAGGCGGTAAATCCGAGTTCTTCGGTCAGTCCATCCAGTTTATCAAGAAGGTAAACATCCGTGCCTGATAGCGTAGAGCCCATACCAACTTGTGGAAGTGGGTTACCTGTCATCATGATTGAGGTAAAGATTGCTGGAACAAGGAAGGCGAAAATGAGGACACAGAATTGAGCTACCTGCGTATAAGTGATGCCTTTCATGCCACCCAGTACTGCGTAGAAGAACACAATACCCATACCAATGATGATGCCTAGGTTAATATCAACTTCTAGGAAACGAGAGAATACAACGCCCACACCACGCATCTGGCCTGCAACGTACGTAAACGATACGAAGATTGCACAGAATACCGCTACCATACGTGCCGTTTTCGAGTAGTAACGCTCACCGATGAAATCAGGAACCGTAAACTGACCGAACTTACGTAGGTAAGGTGCTAAACATAGCGCAAGTAGTACATAACCACCTGTCCAACCCATTAGGTAAACCGCACCGTCATAACCAACGAATGAGATGATACCTGCCATTGAGATGAATGATGCTGCCGACATCCAGTCAGCGGCGGTCGCCATGCCATTTGCTACTGGGTGTACACCACCGCCAGCAACGTAGAACTCACTAGTAGACCCTGCACGGGCCCAGATTGCGATGCCGATATATACCGCGAAAGTAATACCGACGAGAATAAACGTCCAAGTTTGAATATCCATGTTCTAGCCTCTAGTCTTCCTGTACGTTGTATTTTTTGTCGAGCGCATTCATGCGGACAACGTAAATAAATATCAGCGCCACGAAGGTGTATATCGAACCTTGCTGAGCGAACCAAAATCCTAGCTTGAACCCGCCAAACTGAACGGTATTGAGGGCATCCACAAATAAGATGCCAGCGCCGTAAGACACTGCAAACCAAACCGCGAGCAGTGTTCCCATAATTCCCAAGTTTTCCTTCCAGTAGGCTTGAGCATGTTCCGTAGATTCGAACGCCATTGCCTTCTCCTTTATTCCGTTTTCGTAGAAACCGTTTTTGTAAATGGCTGTGTTAACGTAATGTTACGATTTAGAATGTAGCAAGGATAAGTAAAGGGATCTGTGCAACTTTAGTCGGGACACTATTAGCGCTAATTCACTGAAATATGGGGGTTGGAAGGCATAACCATAGAAAAATTTGATGTTACAATGTTGTTAAATTAGCCTAAGGTCTAACAAAAGCGCATGAATTAGTATGCGAGTCATAAAATTTAACAACTAAATGACCGAGAAACGGTATTTAGTCCTGCATATGACACGAAGCGAAACATAAGTTTGTTATAGTATCAGCGGCACTTTTACCGACCGCGCCTTGCTTAACGGCAGAAGATCAACATGCTTAAAGCTCGGGTTTTATTCTTTGGGGGGACGAATTGGACGCAATAACTATTAACCACTTATTTTTAACTGGTGCGGTGCTCATCGCTATCAGTGTGCTTTTTTCGCAAGTGTCCTCTCGCTTGGGCGTTCCTATTCTTTTGATCTTCCTTTTCGTTGGCATGCTAGCCGGTGAAGATGGACCCGGTGGCATTAATTTTGATGATTACTCACTCACTTACTTGGTGAGTAACCTTGCGCTTGCTGTGATCTTGCTTGATGGCGGTATGCGAACCAAGGTCGCGAGTTTTAAGGTCGCTTTTTGGCCGTCTCTCTCGCTCGCGACAATAGGCGTGGCATGTACCGCGACTCTCACTGGTTTAATGGCCGCGTGGCTGTTCGATTTGTCATTGATGCAGGGCATCTTGGTTGGCGCGATTGTCGGCTCGACCGATGCGGCTGCGGTATTTTCTTTGCTGAAAGGGCAGAGCCTCAATGAGCGTGTTGGCTCAACCCTAGAAATTGAATCAGGCACCAACGACCCAATGGCGGTGTTCCTGACGGTGACCTTAATTGCGCTGCTGGGCACGCCTGATGCTGAAATGGGGATGAACTTCCTACTGAAAAGCTTTGCGATGCAGTTTGGTATCGGCACCCTTGTCGGCATTGGCGGTGGTTGGCTTCTATGGAGTCTTATCAATCGAGTGCAACTGGCTGACGGCCTTTACTCTATTTTGGTGCTCAGTGGTGGTGTGGCGCTGTTTGCGTTCTCTAACATGCTTGGCGGCAGCGGTATCTTATCGATCTACCTTGTAGGCCTGTTCATTGGTAACCGTCCGACGCGCTCTCGACACTCTATTCTTAATGTTCTTGATGGCATGACGTGGCTAAGCCAGATCGTGATGTTCTTGGTGCTGGGTTTATTGGTGACGCCATCAACGTTGATGGACATTGCTCTGCCTGCGCTAGCACTGGCCTTTGGTATGATTTTGTTTGCTCGTCCGCTGTCGGTTTGGTTGGGTTTACTGCCGTTCAGAAGCTTTACCACCAAAGAACGCTGGTTTGTTTCTTGGGTAGGTTTGCGTGGTGCAGTACCGATCATCTTAGCGGTATTCCCGATGATGGCTGGTTTGCCTAATGCTCAGCTGTATTTCAATATCGCCTTCTTCGTGGTTATGGTTTCGCTGATTGTGCAAGGCGGTAGCTTGATGAAAGTTGCAAGACTCGCTCAAGTGACTTTACCACCGACGCCAACACCGATTTCTCGTACCGGTATGGAGATTTATCCGACCAGTGAGTGGGAGATGTTTGTTTACAAGTTGAAAGACGAGAAGTGGTGTGTCGGTGAGCCGCTTAAACGCTTATCTATGCCAGAAGGGACGCGTATTACAGCACTGTTTAGACAAGATGCCATGCTTCACCCATCAGGCAGTACTGTGTTAGAGGCGAACGATATCTTATGCGTGCTTGGTCAAGACAAAGATTTGGACAGCTTAAGTTCGTTGTTCAGTGAGGCGCCTCTAGCAGAAGAAGCGGCACGATTCTTTGGTGACTTCTTCTTGGATGTTGAGCTATCAGTTGCGGCAGTGAGTGATTGTTATGGTATTGAACTTGGCTCGGAAGAAGAGCGAGAAATGACGCTAAAACAATTGGTTGCTCAAGAGCTTGGCACACACTCTGTATTGGGCGATAGCTTTGAGTGGCATGGCATTACTTGGGTAGTTGCAGAGATCGATGATCATAAAGTCGTCAGGTTGGGTTTATGTTTACCTAAGACGACTTTAGAAGAGGATATCAGTGAAGCTTAATTGTGGACTTCTTGTAGCAAGATAACCGCTTGAGTACGATTTTTTACATCCAGTTTACGGAAGATGGCTGTCATATGTGCTTTGATGGTCGCTTCCGAAACATTCAATTCATACGCGATTTGCTTATTAAGCAAGCCGTCAGAAAGCATCCCTAATACCTTGTATTGCTGAGGCGTCAGTGTGGAAATCTTTTCTGCAAGGTCGCTACACGCTGCATTATTGGTGATAAGCCCTTCAGGGAAGAACGGGTCGCCATTCAGCACTTGATTCAGTGCACTCACCAACTCACGCATATCACTCGACTTAGGAATAAAGCCAAAGGCACCGTGGCTCTTCACCTGAGTGACCACGCTAGCATCTTCACTGGCAGAAACCACCACAATCGGTAGATCGGGGTATTCAGCGCGAAGTTGAATTAAGCCTGACATGCCGTTTGCACCCGGCATTTTCAGATCGAGCAGTAATAGATCCGGCTCGTCTTCCTTCTTTAGCAGAGTCAGTAAGGCATCGAGAGAATCTGCCTCAAGCAGGTTCGCACCACTGATCGCCATATGAACTGACTGAAACAGGGCGTTGCGAAAGAGAGGGTGGTCATCAGCAATGATGATGGTATAGGTCGAGTCCATGACGTTCATACTTTTAACAATTTAGTTAATATTTATTATCATCCTGATTGAGTATGTGGACAATATCTATGCATTAAAAGTCTGAACCATATCGACTTTTATCCCCGGAATAAGAAAGCGTTACTCTGAATAGCAAAAAAGCCGCACTGCCATCTCGTTACGGAGGGGCGGTGCGGCTTTCGATTCGGCTTATATTTTAGTGAATATTGCCGTTATAGCTGGTGGTTTTGCATGTGTTTTAAGAATACATCAGCAGGCATAAAACCGGTTACACGAGCATTTGGAATATGGTTACCCTCGCCATCCCAGAACTCAATCGTCGGTAAGCCAAGTACCTGTAATTGTTTAAGCAGTTCAATGTCTTGAGGCATGTTTCTCGTTACATCTGCTTGTAGCAGTACGAAGTCAGAAAGCTTGTTCTCCACATCAGCTTGATGGAAGGTGTACTTCTCGAATTCTTTACACGCCACACACCAATCGGCGTAGAAGTCGAGCATCACAGGCTTACCGAGTTTCTTCGCTTCGATTAGCTGGATTTCTAACTCTTCAACCGTGTTGATGCGCGCAAATTGGATGTGCTGTTCTGCCACTACGCTCTTTTCTGCAAACCAGTAATTGAGCGCAGGTTGAGCTGATGCGAACAGGCCAAGCATCGCGATGATACCCACAGCGCTTTGCTTCCAGCCACCAAATGGCAGTGCATTCTTGCTGTGGTAAAGCCAACCAAAGGCGATGAAGCCAAGGCCAGACCAAAGCACGGTTGCCCACAATTCAGGAATGATTCGCTCTAGCAGGAAGATAGGCGCGGCAAGCAAGATAAAGCCGAATACGATCTTCACCTTGTCCATCCAGCTGCCCGCTTTAGGCAATAGCTTATTACCAAATACCGCAACTAAAATCAGCGGAATACCCATACCCATCGCTAATGCATACAGAGCAATCGCACCCGTTAATAGGTCGCCACTCTGAGCCACATACAGCAGCGCGCCTGACAATGGCGCCGTGGTACAAGGTGAACACACCAAGCCAGAGATAGCGCCCATTGCGAATACGCCCAAGGTATTGCCACCTTGCTGCTTGTTGCTTTGATTATTGAGCCAAGTTTGAATGCTGCTTGGCAGTTGCAGGTTATAAACGCCAAACATCGACATTGCTAACGCCACGAACAGAACACTCAGCGCGATCAGCACGTAAGGGTGCTGCATAGCGGCTTGGAACTGCATGCCTGCTGAAGCAACCACTAAACCCAATAAGGTGTAGGTTAACGCCATGCCTTGTACGTAAATAAACGACAGCATTAACGCGCGACCTTGGCTGAGCTTGCCACCACCTAAAACGATACCCGTTAGAATCGGATACATAGGCAGCACACACGGCGTAAAGGCTAAACCAACACCGAGTGCTAAGAATAATAGAGGGGTCCACCAACTGTCACCGAGCTTATCGGCTAAGCCTGCTTCTTTTGATACTGGGGCATTTGGCTGTTGAGTCGTGTTACTTACAACGTCTGCTTTTGGAGACGTTGGTTGCGTAGAAACATCGGTCTCGTTGCTAGCAGAAGATGAAGCTTGTGAGTCACTACCTTGCGAATTAGGAGAGCCTGTTGCTGTGAAAGGTTCAATGTCGATGACACGAATCTCTGGTGGGTAGCAGAAACCTGCGTCCGCACAGCCTTGATACTTAACGATCAGCTGTGAGCCATCTTGGTAACTCTGTAGAGGAACTTGCACGAATAAAGGTTGAGTATAAATGCTCACTTCACCGAAGAATTCATCTTGGTGTGGCTTACCATCTTCTAATTCAACATTACCGATAGCGAGATTTTGCCCGGTGAACGAGAGGCTATGTTGATAGAGGTAGTAGCCCTCTTTTACTTGCCAGTCGAGAAAAACTTTGTCGTCTTGCTGGTAGTAATTGAAAGGGAAAGCTTGGTCTACAGGGACAAAACCATTGTTATTGCCTCCGAAGCTTGGCTCGGCGTTGTCGTTCCCAAATAGCGCCCACGCAGGCTGGGTGAATAGGGAAACACAAACAAAAAGTAATGTGGCAAGTCGTCGCATACTATTTAGTCATCAAAATGGAGTTGAAGGTATCTTAACTCAATCAGACCGTAATAGTTTGCTATTAGTTTCATCGGCAAACAAATATCCCCTAAGGCGGGATAGCGATTTTATTGGGTAATCGAGAGGGGAGCTGCAATTCAACTTGAGTGACTTGCCCTTGTAAAATAGACATTTAAGCAACACCCAAGCGCGCTTTTACGACTTGTTCGCAAGCATCAATATTCATCGTATCTTTTGGAATAATAAGCACAGTATCGTTGCCGCCAACGGTGCCGATAATCTCGGTATGTGGGTCGATATCAACTAATCTTGCGACTAATTGCGCACAACCGGGATGAGTTTTTACGATGACCATCGCTTGGTTATGAGTGATGAATTCGATTTGCGAAGAGATGGATGCATCGACACGAACCGGTGCACTTTCAACCGTGATGCAGTAAACCTTTTTACCGCACGCATTCTGAATTTTGACAACGCCAAGCTGTGACAAAATACGAGATACGGTCGATTGGCTGATACCTGTATAACCAATATCGACGAGTTTCTCTCGCAGTTGATTTTGGGTCGAGAAGCTTTGTTGTTGTAGTAAGCGTTTGCACGCTGCAGTCAGTGTTTTATCTTCAGCTGAATACAAGCAACCGTGCTCAGTGATTGGGTTCATGAACAACTCCTTAAGGTCAACATGTGGTTATCGCTTGTCCATAGCGCCGAGCGTACTCCCAAAGCCGTAGAGTACGATTGTTAAATAGGGCTTACCGATGAATCCCGAAATAAAGAGGGAAGGTATGCGTGATATATGATCGTCTATCCATCGAGTCTACCACTAAAGGATAGTTATCTTTTTGAAGGGGATCACCAAATAAAATTCTAGTTAATTGCTTTTATTTTGGAGTTTTATTCTTTTGCTAAATGGATATTTATTCCAAGTTTGGCATAAATATCCATCGGTATTAGGGTGCTTTGGAGACCGTGATAATGGCGCTAAGGGTTAGCGAATTTCACTCATGATCTCGCGAGAGAATACTTTTTCACAGTAGTGACATTTTAGCTGCACGTTTTCCTGTTTTAGCTGCACTTTAAAGCTGCTTTCGACTGGCTCACCGTGTGAAATACAGTTGCTATTTGGGCAAGAGTAGACACTGTTGATTTGGTCTGGCAGCACTAATGTTAGCTTGTTCACCACCTTGTACTCTTCAATCTGATTGACCGTCGCTTGCGGGGCGTACAGAGCCAATTGGTTGGCTTGTTCCTTAGTCAGAAAGATGTTCTCAATCTTGATTAGGTCTTTGTGTCCCAGCGCTGATGATGGCAGATTCAATCCCATGGTGATGCGCTGCTCGGTCTTGTGCAATTTAAACAACTTGAGGATTTTGATCCCAAGGTGAGCAGGGATGTGGTCAATGACGCTGCCGTTACGAATGGCTTCTACTTGTAGCTGAGTTTGTTTAACCATGACTGTTTCTCCTGCTTATAAAGTGTCGTTTAGAACTAGGGCTAATAGGGCTTCGCGAGCATACACACCGTTTTCAGCTTGCTCGAAGTAGTAAGCGTGTGGCGTTTTATCTACGTCGGTTGTGATTTCATCGACACGTGGTAGTGGGTGAAGCACCTTCATGTTTTGGCGAGCGTCTTTCAGCGTATCAGCCGTTAGAATGTAAGCCGATTTCATGTGCGCGTATTCTGACGCATCAAAGCGCTCTTTCTGTACGCGAGTCATGTACAGAACATCAAGCTCAGGCACCACTTCTTCAATGCTGCTGTGGGTGCTGTATTGGATCCCCATCTCTTCCAGTTCTTCACAGATGTAATCCGGCATGGCTAACACTTCTGGCGCGATAAAGAAGAAACGCACGTTGTTGAATTTTGATAGTGCTTGCGTCAATGAGTGTACGGTACGGCCATATTTTAGGTCGCCGACGAATGCCACATTGAGATTATCAAGCGTGCCTTGAGTCTCGTAAATCGAGAACAGATCCAACAAGGTTTGCGTTGGGTGCTGATTGGCACCGTCGCCACCATTTACAATTGGCACACCGTTAGAGAACTCAGAGGCTAAACGTGCTGCGCCTTCTTGTGGGTGACGCATCACAAAGGCGTCAACGTAAGAAGAGATAACCTGCACCGAATCGGCAAGTGTTTCGCCTTTTTTCGCCAGCGATGTGTTACCGCCATTATCAAAACCGATGACCGTGCCACCTAGGCGTTGAACTGCGGTTTCAAATGAAAGGCGAGTTCGAGTTGAAGGTTCAAAGAAGCAACTCGCCACTACCTTATTTTTCAGCAGCTCTGGATTTGGTTCTGCTTTGAGTCTTGCGGCAGTATCGACGATAAGCTCCAGTTCATCACGAGAGAGCTCTGGAATGGAGATGATGTGCTTGTTAAATAACGAATGCGCCATAACGGGTCTTCCTTTTTCTATGCATACAGTCAAATTGCGGACAAAAAAAAGCCCCCTAAAAATAGGAGGCTTCGAAACGATCAATAGAGCAAAATAAAAATGACACCACCGCCACTCTTTGGCGTGTAGTTTGACAATTATGTGCGACAGAATTGCGGTTCATTTTTTGCTCTCTTTAGACAAATTGCGGAGGATTATACTCAGATAAAAAGGCCATGCAATACTTTCTGTAAAGTATTCATTTAATGGATTTTTATGCGAAATCTCATCCATTTCTAGCTTATATTTAAGCCTTTGTTGGAACTGAGAATCTCAGGCTTTTTGAGGTAATAATCTTTTCTAGTACGTGAAAAAAAATGCGGGTTTTATCCAAGGTCAAAACCCCAAGAACGCCACCCGCATTTCCCTGTTATTACACTTAGCTTGTCAATATCTTGCGAACAAGTGCGTGCTTAACTTTTTAACTTCGTAATTTATTAGCTGCCTAGTGTCGCAACCATTACTGCTTTGATGGTGTGCATGCGGTTTTCTGCTTCATCGAACACGATTGAGTATTCAGACTCGACCACTTCATCCGTCACTTCTACGCCATCTTTAAGCTGTGGATATTCAGCAGCAAGCTGTTTGCCGACGGTTGTATCTTCGCCGTGGAAAGCCGGTAGGCAGTGCATGAATTTCACATGTGGGTTGCCTGTTGCTTTGATCATTTCCATGTTCACTTGGTAAGGCATCATTAGGTTGATACGCTCAGCCCATGCTTCTTTTGCTTCGCCCATCGATACCCAAACGTCGGTGTATAGGAAGTCACAACCTTGCACGCCTTCTTGAACATCTTCTGTTAGCGTGATTTTGCCGCCAGTGTGTTCTGCGATTTCACGACATTGAGCCAATAGCTCTTCTTGTGGCCAGAATTGTTTTGGAGCAACAAGGCGAATGTCCATACCCATTTTCGCAGCGCCAACCATCAGAGAGTTACCCATGTTGTTGCGAGCATCACCTAGGTAAGCAAAGCTGATTTCATGCAGTTGTTTGCCACGGCCGTATTCCGTCATAGTTAGGAAGTCAGCAAGGATCTGTGTTGGGTGGAATTCGTCAGTTAGACCATTCCATACTGGAACTCCAGCGTAAGCGCCGAGCTCTTCAACGATTTCTTGACCGAAGCCGCGGTATTCAATGCCATCGTACATACGGCCTAGAACGCGAGCGGTATCTTTCATTGATTCTTTGTGGCCAATTTGAGAGCCAGATGGGCCTAAGTAAGATACTCGAGCGCCTTGATCGAATGCCGCTACTTCGAATGCACAGCGAGTACGAGTAGAGGTTTTCTCAAAGATAAGCGCAATGTTTTTGCCAGTCAGTGTTGGCTGTTCGTAACCGTTGTACTTCGCTTTTTTTAGCTCCATAGAAAGATCTAACAAGTGTTGAATTTCGCGTGGAGTGAAATCTAGTAGTTTTAGGAAGTTACGATTGCGTAGGTTAAAAGCCATGATGTATTCCTTCTTAGATTTAGGCGCTTTCTTGTTACAGGGAAAGAAAATTCAAGAAAGCGCGATTCAATTTTTGTGTATTAATTTCAGTTCAAACGGTGATTCAGTTTTCTCGCAAGGTTTGAAAAGCTCGCGAGTAGATTAATCTTTGGTGATGTTGGTGCCCGCCAAGCCTTGCAGGATTTGCAAACCATCTTCGAGTGCGCCGATACCTACAACCTTGCCGCCTTGCTGAATGAATTCGCACGATGCTTCAATTTTTGGTCCCATAGAGCCTGCATCAAATTCGAATTGCGCCAGTTCGCTTGGTGTGGTGCTGCGCAGTGCGTGTTGAGTCGGTTTGTCCCAATCAAGATAAACAGCGTCCGCGTCGGTCAAAATAAGCAGCGCATCCGCATCCAGTTGTTTCGCCAAGAAAGCCGCTGACATGTCTTTGTCGATAACTGCTTCAACACCGACTAATTTGCCGTTCTCTTTTTTCACTGGGATGCCGCCGCCGCCAGTACAAATTACGAGGTGGCCTGCATCGATAAGTTGGGTGATCGCTTCGTGTTCAACAATGCCAGTAGGGCGTGGGCTTGGCACAACGCGACGGAAGTGTTGGCCGTCTGGTTTGACGATCCAGTGGAATTTCTCCGCCAATTCACGTGCTTCTGCTTCTTCGTAGATCGGGCCAATCGGCTTAGTTGGATCTGCGAATGCAGGATCGTTTGGATCAACCGTCATTTGCGTCAACATGCACGAGATGTTGCGGTTAGGCAGATAGTTCTTGAACTCTTGCATCAGCATGTAGCCGATCATGCCTTGAGTCTCACTGCCCAATACATCTAGCGGATATGGATTTACTTTTTTGTATTCCAAACCTTGCAGAGCAAGTAGACCAACTTGTGGGCCATTACCGTGCACTAGAACCACGTTGTACACTTTTGCGATTTCAGAGATGGTTTTAACCGCAGTTTCAATATTACGGCGTTGAACATCGGCTTCTAACGGTTCACCGCGACGAAGTAGGGCGTTACCGCCGAGTGCAACAACAACAGTTTGCTTAGTCATAATTGTGTTCTCTCATTTTGGCCAAGCTGAGATTATTTAAGATCGTTCAGCTTGGCCGTTTTCGTCTTAGTGATTAGATACCATCACGCTCAATTGGGCAGCTCATGCAGCGTGCGCCACCGCGACCGCGGCCAAGTTCGTCTCCTGGAATCGGAAGAACCGTGATGCCTGCTTTGTCGTATTTTTCATTGGTGTATGTGTTGCCTTCGTAGCCAATCACGACGCCAGGTTTAACCGTTAGAACGTTGTTTGCATCGTTCCACTGCTCACGCTCTGCATGGAAGTTGTCACCACCGGTCGTGATTAGGTTTAGCTTGTCTACGCCAAGTGCTTTTTCGATAGCCGTTACGAAGTAGCCTTCTTCTTTCACTTTCACAGCGCCAGACTCATCGCCAGTTAGGTTCCAGCACTGCACGTCTTTACTTACCACTTCAGGGTAAACAGAGAACGTATCTTCGTTCATGTGCGTCATCACGGTGTCTAAGTGCATGCAAGAGCGGTGTTTTGGTAGCTGCATTGCGATAACTTGTTTCGCTTGGCCGTGTTTGAATAGGCTAGATGCTAAGTGCTCAACACCTTGTGCTGTTGTGCGCTCAGACATACCGATAAGAACGGTGCCACGACCGATTACAAGAACGTCACCGCCTTCAATCGTTGAGTTGTCGTAGCTGATGTTTTCTTCATCGCCGAAGTATTTAATGAAGTCTTGGCCTGCGAATGTTGGGTGCCAGCGGTAAATAGCGCGAACGTGGTTGGTTTCACGTTGACGAGCTGGTTTCGCCATCGGGTTGATGGATACGCCACCGTATACCCAGCAAGATGTGTCACGAGTAAATAGGTGGTTTGGTAGCGGTTCGATAATGAAGTCGGTTGGTGCGTGCATGCCTTGCATCATTGAAGATGATTTCATTGGCATCTCAGCGTAAGACAGACCGCCCGTTAGGATTTTTGCTAGCTCTAGGTTTGGTAAGTCGCCCAAGTAGCAACGCACGTCGTTAGCAAAAGTTTTGCCTAAGCGGTAATCAGAAACTTGATGATTCAAAAGCCAATCTTTCGCTTCTGGCACTGCTAGCGTGTCTGCTAGTAGGTCAGTAAGAAGAAGAACTTCAACACCTTGATCACGTAGCGTTTGAGTAAATGCGTCATGCTCTTTACCTGCACGCTCAACAGCCAGTACGTCATCAAATAGTAAATCGTGACAGTTAGAGGGTGTTAGGTGAGTCAGTGCGCGTCTTGGACGGTGAACTAGAACGCGGCGTAATTGACCTATTTCAGAACCTACATAGAACTTACTCATGATCGTCTCTCTCTTATATATTTGAATTACTTTTATCGCTAAGAGTAATTATTTATTTTCAGTTGAGAAGAATGAATTATTTATTCATATCTCTTGTCTGGAATTAATATTACGCCTGCTAGTCAGGTATTCTTAGAGATCTATCACAAATCGTTTTTTATCCCGCAGCCCTTTAAAATTAAGGGTTTTAA
Organism: Vibrio coralliirubri; assembly: GCF_024347375.1. Lineage (NCBI taxonomy): Bacteria > Pseudomonadati > Pseudomonadota > Gammaproteobacteria > Vibrionales > Vibrionaceae > Vibrio > Vibrio coralliirubri. The sequence goes on from NZ_AP025470.1 coordinate 218,903, forward strand.
CAAACTTTATGCACTTTCAGTCATGACTAATACATTCTAAATAGTTAGCGGTTAGGGAACTTTATGCACGCTTTTTTGATGAAACTTACTAGAATCTAATTTACGAGAGATTATATGCAGAATAGTTTTATTGATAAGAGTGTACTTAGCTTGGAAGTATGCAGTGTTTTTATTTAGATATTTAATTTTGGATGTGGAATTAATTATTTATTAACAAAGTAAATGCGAATAAAGCTGTTGTGATCACATTTTAAAACCGGCTGTTTAAGTGTGTTTTTTGATAAAAAAGGGTATTACCCCTCGTCTATTTATTAGGCTATAAATTACTTTAAATATAATTAACGCTAATAAGTGACTAACTATTTGTTTAAACATCATGGTTGAAAATAGAGTGTTATTTCATCAAGAAAATTGGATGTTTAAAAGTAGGATTGATTCTTCTATTGCGAGTGCTTGGGTTTGGCTGAGCTTTGCTACGAACAGAAAATACTTTGAATATCGCGTGTATGGCTTTGAGGAGCTGTTTCAGTAGCAGAGGGTTACTTTGAGAGGGAACAATAAAAAAGCCGCTGTGAGAAGCGGCTTTGAATGAGAAAGGAGTGAAGTGCTGGTAGTTAGATAAGCGCACCAATACTCAGTACAACAATGCAGAACACCATCAAGATACCGACTAGTGGCATCACCCACTTAACCCAGCGCACGTAAGGGACGCGAGCAATCGCCAAGCCACCCATCACCACCGCTGAGGTTGGGGTGATTAGGTTCACCAAGCCAGATGCTGATTGGTACGCAGTGATAACCAGGTCACGACCTACACCGGCAAAGTCTGCCAATGGTGCCATGATTGGCATGGTAAGTACCGCTAAGCCAGAGGTTGATGGCACTAAGAACGACAGTAGAATCTCTAAGAAGAACATAACGTTAATGAAGATAACCGAAGAAAGCCCCGTTACCATCTGTTCTGCAGAGAAGAGAATAGTATCGGTGATCATACCGCGGTCCATCACCACCACAATACCACGTGCAATACCTATGATGAGCGCAACGCCAAGTAGGTCGCGGGCACCATCAATGAAGCTGGTGGTAAACTCTTCTTCGCTCATGCGAGCCACAATACCAACGATGATGGTTGCTGCTAAGAACATCGCTGAGATCTCAGCCATCCACCATCCAGCAACGGATACACCGTAAATCATTACAGCGAACGAGCCACCAAAAATGGTCAGAATCAGTTTACGAGTCGCGGTGAATTCAAGTTTTTCGCCGCTCGCATTACCTAAGAAGTGTGCTTTGTTTTCTTCGTATTTGTCGTAGACAATTGATGTTGTTGGATCGGCTTGAACCATTCTTGCGTAACGCATCACGTAGGCAACACAAATACCCCAACCAATAATCAACATAGCAATGCGCAACACGATACCGTCTGTAAATGGAATACCAGAGGCGTTGGCAGCGATCACGGTTGCGAATGGGTTAATCGTTGAACCCAGCACCCCAATACCTGCGCCAAGCAGTACGGTCGCAGCGGCAACAAGAGGGTCAAAGCGAGCTGCCATCATTACCGGCACTAGCAATGTATAGAAGGGCAGTGATTCTTCCGCCATGCCGTAGACAGTACCACCTGCGGCAAACAGCGCCATCAGTATGGGTATCATCAACTCTTCTCGTCCTTCTAAGCGGGCGGTAACGCGCTCGATACCGGCATCAATGGCACCCGTTTTGGTTACTAACCCTAAGAAGCCACCAATGATTAAGATGAACAGCGAAACGTCGATAGCCGCCGCTTCATAGCTATTGTGGTCGTAGAAGCCGTCAATAGGCGCTAGCAGTACATCAATCACGCCTTGAGGGTTACCTTCTACCGCTTGATAGGTTCCGGTTACGGGTACTTCTCGGCCTAGCTCTTCATTCATTGCACGGTCGTATTGGCCTGCTGGAACAATCCAGGTAAGCAGTGCGACGAACGCAATCAGAATAAATAGAATGGTGTAGGCAGAAGGGAATTTAAAGTTGGCAAAGAAGCCGCCCTTTTTTTTCTCGCTTGGTATCGTTTGAGTTGTCATGGCTATCTCCTTACATCATCTTAAATAGAAGTGATGTGAATTAGCGACTAATGATTTATAGATTGTAAATACACGGACACTTATAAAGCACTCAACGATATAAAGTTGCTGACTTTAAATTAAGGTTGTTTTTATATTTACTAATCCAAATGAAGTTAGATTTAATTTAGCTGCGGTTATTTTATTCCTTACTTTGGTATTTAAGTTTGGTGCTGTTCACAAAAATAATGGCTAATGAACGGGCTGAAAAATGGTAGAAAATCGTCTAGGTTTTTTGGTTAGTTAGCTTGGATTAATATTCGTTGTGGATTAACTGGAAGTGGAAGGAGATTGATTTGATAGGTGTTGTTTATGATCGGTTTGAATAATCTTGGAATTTTATTCAAACTTTATTTTTAGGCGGTTTTTAAAGTTTATAATGGTTATTTGATGCGTATCAAATAACACATTGAGCAGAAAACAAAAAAGGAAGCCGAAGCTTCCTTTTTAATGTTCAATCACCAGCGAATGTTAGATAAACAGACCGCCGAATGCGAAGCCTAGTGCTACCGCAGTACTGATTGTTACCACACCTGGAATGAAGAACGGGTGGTTGAATACGTAGTTACCGATACGCGTTGAGCCTGTGTCATCCATCTCAACCGCTGCTAGTAGTGTAGGGTAAGTTGGAAGTACGAACAGCGCACTTACCGCAGCAAAAGAAGCAACGGCTGTTAGTGGTGCTACGCCAATCGCTAGTGCTGCAGGCATCAGTGCAACCGTTGTTGCGCCTTGAGAGTAAAGCAGCATAGAAGCGAAGAACAGAACAAGAGCCAGCATCCATGGGTAGTCAGCCAGTAGAGCGCCTGCTACGTCTTTGATTTCAGCTACGTGTGCGTTTACAAACGTTGAACCTAACCAAGCCACACCAAGTACACATACACATGCCGTCATACCAGAACGGAACGTTGGCGCAGAAGAAATCTTCGCCGCATCAATCTTAGTGAACATCACGATAGCCGCTGCTGCTGCCAGCATCACAGACATGATCGCTTCGTTACGACCTAGCGCTGGGTTTTCAATTAGGCCAACAGAGCTAGAGATAGCCGCTGCGTAACAAACCACGAAACCAATTGCTGCTAGGAAGATGTACGTTGCTTTCTTCGCCGTTGGTAGAATTTCGCGTTTCTCTTCTGTCGCCAGTTTGATTAGACCTTTCTCTAGACGTTCTTGGTAAACAGGATCGTCTTTCAGTTCGCTACCCATGTAGTTAGCAACAACCGCACCAACCATACAAGCGATGAAGGTTGTTGGGATACAAACCATCAATAGCGTTAGGTAATCAACACCAAATGGTGCCAGCATTGCTGCGAAAGCGACAACTGCAGCCGAGATTGGCGAAGCTGTGATAGCAATTTGAGAAGCGACAACTGCGATAGACAGTGGACGAGAAGGACGAACGCCTTGGCCTTTCGCTACTTCTGCAATAACAGGAAGCGTAGAGAATGCTGTGTGACCAGTACCCGCCATCAGCGTCATTACAAAGGTCACAATCGGCGCGTAAAAGGTGATGCGTTCAGGGTGTTTACGCAAAAAGTTTTCGGCAATTTGTACCAACCAGTCCATACCGCCAGCAACTTGCATTGCAGCAATTGCGGTGATAACTGACATGATGATCAAGATTACGTCGATCGGGATGAAAGATTGGCTTGTTGGAACGCCAAGAATAAGTGAAAGGGCAATAACACCAGCACCACCGGCAAAACCAATACCGATACCGCCAATTCTGGCCCCCAAAAAGATAAAGAGCAGGACGACAAACAGTTCTACTGCAATCATAAGTAACACCTCATTTAGATTTTATTATGTGAACATTCGCCGCTGGAATGTTCACATAATAGTTCTATGGTTTAGATTCAATTTGGCAAAAGCGCAACCAACGGAAATCCACAAAATAATCATGGTTAACCGTATTGGAGCCTAAAAAAGGGCTCCGTTTGGAGCCCTTTCTCGCTAACTTTATTCGTAGCGCTTCGCTTTATACTGAGGATGCATCAAATTTTCAACAGAGAAAATGTCATCAAGTTCTTCTTCGGTTAATAAACCGCGCTCTAGAACCACATCACGCACGCTCTTACCTGTCTCAGCACAGATCTTACCAACAATGTCACCCTCGTGGTGGCCAATGTATGGGTTTAGGTAAGTGACGATACCGATAGAGTTAAATACGTGTGATTCACATACTTCTTTGTTCACCGTAATGCCGTCTACACACTTGTCGCGTAGGTTCACACAAGCGTTTGTTAGGATGTCTAGAGACTCAAACATGCTTTGTGCAATAACGGGTTCCATTACGTTCAGTTGTAGTTGGCCGCCTTCCGCAGCGAAAGAAACCGTGTTGTCGTTACCTAGAACTTTAAAGCAAACTTGGTTTACTACTTCAGGAACAACTGGGTTTACTTTAGCAGGCATGATTGAAGAACCGGCTTGCAGTTCAGGTAGATTTAGCTCGTTCAGACCAGTACGAGGGCCAGAAGAAAGCAGACGCAAATCGTTACAAATTTTAGACAGTTTCACCGCTAGACGCTTAAGTGCGCCGTGCGTCATTACGTATGCGCCACAGTCAGATGTTGCTTCGATTAAATCTTCAGCCGCAACACACTCTAGGCCTGTTACTTCTGCTAGGTGTTTAACTGCTAGGCCTTGGTAACCCGGTGCTGCGTTCAGACCTGTACCGATAGCCGTTGCGCCTAGGTTAACTTCAAGCAGTAGTTTTGAAGTGTATTCTAGGTTTTTGATTTCTTCATTGATGGTTACAGCCCAAGCGTGGAACTCTTGGCCAACCGTCATTGGAACTGCGTCTTGAAGCTGAGTACGACCCATCTTCAAAATCGTGTTGAATTCTTGGCTCTTAAGCTCGAATGCACCTTTTAGGTATTCGATCGCATCAATCAGTTTACGAACGCTGTTGTAAACAGAGATACGGAAACCAGTTGGGTAAGCACAGTTTGTAGATTGGCTGCGGTTTACGTGGTCATTCGGGTTGATGAACTCGTATTGGCCTTTTTCTTTGCCCATAAGTTCAAGAGCCACGTTCGCAACAACTTCGTTTGCGTTCATGTTTACAGAAGTACCAGCACCACCTTGGAAAACGTCCGATGGGAACTGATCCATGCACTTACCCGTGTCTAGAATTAGGTCACAAGCTTGGATGATGTATTTAGCCACTTCGCTTGGAATTACACCTAACTCTTTGTTTGCTAAAGCCGCCGCTTTCTTAGTCATCACCATACCGCGAACGAATTCAGGTACATCTGAGATGGTTACATTTGAGATGTTGAAGTTTTCAACTGCGCGTAGAGTGTGGATGCCGTAGTAAGCATCAGCCGGAACATGACGTTGACCTAATAGATCTTCTTCGAGACGAGTAGCTTGAGGAGCTTCAACTTGAGCTTCTGATTGAGTAGCCATAACAGGATCCTTAGAGAATTATTCTGATTATATAGTTAGTTATTAGCCTATTCTGTGTGCAAATACTCCGTTCGCTAGAATATTGGGCTGATAAATCCGTCCTGACTTATGTGGCACATGATACTGTACTTAGCGCATAAAAATATTAAGTGGATCACCTTTTTCGGTTTTGTTTAGTCAATATTTTGCAAAGTTATTCTTGGTCAATAAACACGCTTATTTACAGGATAAATTTGAGATTGTTAGGGCTTTCAGCGTAAACTGCAAGTAACAAAGGAGGGCGTGTGTTTCCTATCTTATTATTACTATTTATCTTCGTACCCATCATTGAGATTGGGCTATTTATTCAAGTTGGTGGCTTCTTAGGATTGTGGCCAACTATTGCGTTGGTTTTGATCACTGCATTTGTGGGTGCATCGCTGGTTCGTAGCCAAGGCATTCAGACACTTATGTCTGTGCAAGGTCGTTTGCAACAAGGCGAAATGCCAGCACAACAGATTCTTGAAGGCGTGATGCTTGCAGTTGCCGGTGTATTGCTGCTGACTCCGGGCTTTATGACGGACGCACTCGGTATGTTGGTACTGCTGCCAGCACCAAGAGCGATGATTGCCAAGAAAATGATGGAAAAAATGGTGGTGACCAATATGTCTGGTGGTTTCCATGCGGGTGGACAAGCTGGTTTTGGCCAGAGTCCATTTGGACAAGATCCATTCAATCGCGATCCATCTGACCAATCAAAAGACGGCAACACCTTTGAAGGTGAGTTTGAGAAGAAAGACGACGACAACGATCGTAATCGCTTAAACTAATTAATCTTTTCTCTCTCTTTATTTAGAGGGAAAACAGAAAAGGCTCTTACCTTTATCCTTCGCAAGAAAGTGATAATGGTAAGAGCCTTTTTTATTGTCTGTCGCCTGCTGTTACTTACTGTTTATTATCGATAACAGATAACAGATAACAGATAAGCTTGAGCGTTCGGTTATACCGCGCCTTCAAAACCCATTTGTCGCCATGCTTCAAAAGCAATGATTGCCACTGCGTTAGATAGGTTGAGGCTGCGTGCGTCTGGCATCATTGGAATACGAATGCGTTGTTCCATTGGCATGCTTTCGATGAACTCAGCAGGCAGCCCGCGAGTCTCTGGGCCAAACATCAACACATCACCTTGTTGGAATTTCGCATCAACGTGGTGGCCTGTCGTTTTAGTGGTGCAAGCAAAGATGCGGAAGTCACCCTCGCGTTCATTCTCAAGATACTCAAGGAAAGCTTCTAGGTTCTTGTGACGCTTAACTCGTGCAAGGTCGTGGTAATCCAAGCCAGCACGACGAACCTTCTTCTCTTCAAAATCAAAGCCAAGCGGTTCGATAAGATGCAGGTTTGCGCCGCAGTTAGCACATAGGCGGATGATGTTACCCGTATTGGGTGCAATTTCTGGTTCGTATAGAGCGATATCAAACATGTTGGTTCACAAGAATAATCAAAGATAGCCCGAGTATACGGTGGCAAGCTGAGTGAGTACAGTTCGCCACCGTCACCATTCGCTTAAGCTTGATTTGCTAGTGCTAGTGCTAGTGCTTGCGCGTAGTTTTCAGATACGGCATTCCAATTCACCACGTTCCACCATGCATTGATGTAGTCAGGGCGACGGTTTTGGTAGCTGATGTAGTAGGCGTGTTCCCAAACATCGAGCGCAAGAATCGGTTCGCCATCACTGGCTACGGTATCCATCCACGGATTATCTTGGTTCGAGGTTGAGATGATCTTCAGTTGTCCTTGCTCTACCACTAGCCAAGCAAAGCCAGAGCCAAAGGTATTGATCGCCGCTTGAGTGAACTGATCTTGGAATGTCTCGAAATCTCCGAAGGTACTCTTGATAGCCTCGCCAAGCTCGCCCGTGGGTTCGCCACCGCCGTCTTGCGACATGCAATTCCAATATAAGATGTGATTGTAGTAGCCACCACCATTGTTACGCACGGCAGGGCTGTGCTGAGATATGTTGGCGAAGATCTCGGTCAGAGATTGCTGTTCTAGCTCGCTGCCAGAAATCGCCGCAACAAACTTATCGTAGTAGGTTCTATGGTGCTTGCTGTAATGCACTTCCATCGTCTTAGCGTCAATGTAAGGCTCTAGGGCATCGTAAGCGTAGGGTAAAGCAGGGAAAGTGTGCGACATGGTAAATCCTCCATAATTAGAGGATTTACCATAATGATAATAGCAATCATTATCAACTGTGATCTTTGTGGGGGTATTACACCGGTAAGATAGGCAGGGTGATTTCGAGTTGTAATCCACCTAACTGGCTACGGGTTGCGGTGATGGTTCCGCTGTGTTGGCGAATCGCACTCTCGGTAATGGTGAGCCCAAGCCCAGTGCCGCCAGAATTACGATCACGGGCAGTGGAAACGCGATAGAAAGGTCTGAAGATAGAATCCAATTCATCATCAGGTACACCATCGCCATTATCGTTCACACAAATCGTCAGCTGATCTTGTACAACGTGGAACTGTACATCGACTTGGTCTTTACCGTAGTAGATGGCATTGCGTGTAATGTTGTCTAGCGCACTCATCAGCAGTTTAGGGTTGCCCGAAATAGAGCGTTCTGGGATCTCCGAGAACGTCAGTTGTTTGCCCATCTGTTCGGCTTCAAACTCTGCGTCTTTTAAGATCTCTTCCCATAGGCTCGAGATAGGTTGAACCTCACGAGTAATATGGCTGTCGACCTGCATACGAGATAGCGTCAGCAGCTCACTGATCATCTGTTCCAAACGCTGAGCTTCGGTATCAATGCGTTCTAACTCTTGGCTCTCACCTTGTTTACGAATCGCCAGTGCATTGGCCATGCGAAGACGTGTCAGTGGCGAGCGGAGCTCGTGTGAGATATCAGAGAGCAGGCGTTGTTGCCCCGAAATCATCTGGTTCACCGCTTCTACCATCTGGTTAAAGCTTTCACCGGCTTGTCTAAACTCTGATGTACCTTTTTCGAGTGTTGGATCGACCTCGAATTGACCTTTCGCCACGCGTTGTGCTGCGCGCTCGAGCCTGCGTGCGGGTTGACTCAGTGCCCAAGCTAGCCAAAGTAATAGCGGGGTACTCGCCAGCATAACCGCAAGCAGTAACTGCAGAGGTCTATCAAACAGACGTAACAAGAATGGCGGTGGTTGAGTCCACTTGATTCCGGCGTACATCAACAACTCTTCACCCGCGAGTTTTATGGGTACTGGACCTGCCACCATGTAGTGTCCGTACAGTTTTTGTTTCGGCACTTCAGGGTTATCTATCGAGGTAACAAAGTTACGGATCGCTTTAAGTTTGTAGTCTGAATGCCTTTTTGAGGTAAGGACTGCGCCCTCAAGGTCGGTCAGGTAGATGCGAGCGCGAGAATCCTTGCGGCTGCGTGGCGCCTCCAGTTGGAAGACAATCTTGCCCAGATTTGGTTCTTTGGCGTAGCGTTTCTCTGTGATTTTAGCGATACGCTCGAGTTTATCGAGGTGATCTGCGGGCACATCTCGCGCGACTCGAGGGTCTAAATGGGGAAGTGACAGCACCGACAAAAGCACCAGTAACATGGTGAACCAAAAGATAGCAAAGATACGTCCATATAAGCTGGTGATTTTAGGTATACGCATTAATCTTCCTCTACCAATAAGTAGCCACGGCCTCGCAAGGTTTTGATGCGTGATTTACCGTCAGTGCGCTCAGGAATCTTCTTACGTAAATTAGAGATGTGCATGTCTATCGCACGGTCAAACGCTGCGAGCCTTTTACCTAACACATCTAGGCTCAATGCTTCTTTGGTGATCACTTGCCCTGGGTTTTGGATAAGGTGGCTCAGTAGTGCGAACTCGGTTGTGGTGAGGTCGATGAGCTCACCATTGCAGTAGGCTTCTTGTTTACCCGGAAAGACTTCGATGTCTTGATATTGAACTCTATCACTGGCCGCTTTAGGCGCGGTGGCGGTTTGAGTTCGACGCAAGATAGCTCGAATACGCGCTAACAACTCTCGGTCACTGAAAGGTTTAGGCAGGTAATCATCCGCGCCAAGCTCCAGACCAATCACACGGTCGATCTCTTCGCCTTTTGCGGTCAGCATCAGCACTGGTGTTTCCCAATTTTCTCTCAGTTTCTTTAGTGTTTCCATGCCATTAAGACGCGGCATCATCACATCTAAAAGAATCAGGTCAATCTCATCATTGATAGCTTCAAGTCCTGCATAGCCATCATTGGCTTCGGAAACAGTGAAGCCCTCAAAGCTCAGAATGTCTTTGAGTAAGCTGGTTAACTCGGTGTCGTCATCAATAAGAAGAATGTTCGCCATTGGGAAGCCTTAATCGGTTATCTACTATTTACAGGTTAATAATACTGCTAATTATTCGTCAACTTTCACTCTTTACGATTCTTTACGCTTTCTAAACGTCACTTTACGAGGGAAAGACTAATCTATATCTAAGCGCTGAGGAACAGACGCAACACATGACTTATTATACCGAATTGAGGCAACAATTATGAAAATGACTAAGAAACTTGTACTAGCAGCTGCGGCACTTCCACTAATGTTAGGTACAGCAAGCGCGTTCGCATATGGCGGCGGCGATAAAGGCGACCACAAAGGCATGCACGGTAAATGTGGTGGCTTCGATAAGAAAGTGATGCGTCAACTAGACCTGACTGATGCACAAAAAACAGAATTGAAAGAGATGCGCGAAGCGAATCGTGCAGAGATGAAAGAAAAACACGCTGGCAATAAAGCCGATAAAATGGCGAAAATGAAAGCGCACCAAGAGAAAGTTCAAGCATTAGTACTGGCAGACAACTTCGATGAAGCAGCAGCAAACGACCTAGCAAGCCAAATGGTTGAGAAGCAAACTGAGCGTCGCGTAGCAATGCTTAAGAAGCAACACGAAATGATGAGCGTACTAACGGCTGAGCAAAAGACTCAACTGAAAGAAATCCAACAAGAGCGCCTGACTAAGTGTGCTGAAAAAATGGAAAAACGCATGAACAAAGACAAGTAATTCATTGCTTGAGAAATCAGCGTTGAATGACAGTGTTTAGAAAGAAGCGGCCGAGTGCCGCTTTTTTTGATCCTTAAAAATGAATGTTTTACATCATAGCTGTCATATTCAATTGGTTGTTTGCAGGTTATACTTTGTGCTATCAGTCACTTTATAGCCAAGTTATGAAACAAGAATACGCACGTTTAGTTACGCTCGCCGCTTGGGCAGCCACCACCATCGCCACTATTTTATTGATAGTGAAAGTCGCAGCGTGGTGGGTGACAGGTTCTGTGAGTCTGTTGGCTTCCGTTGTGGATTCAATGTTGGATATCGCGGCCTCTGTCGTTAACCTTATCGTGGTTCGTTATTCTCTGCAGCCTGCCGACAAAGAGCACACCTTTGGTCATGGTAAGGCTGAATCACTTGCTGCATTAGCGCAGGCGATGTTTATTTCAGGCTCTGCATGTTTCCTTATTCTCAATGGTATTGAGCGCTTCTTCCGACCTCATGAACTGAACTCTCCAGAGATTGGTATCTACGTCAGCTTATTTGCGATGGTGATGACCTTCGGTTTGGTTCGATTCCAAAAGCATGTGGTCAACAAAACAGGCAGCCAAGCTATTGCGGCCGATTCACTGCATTATCAATCAGACCTTTATATGAACGCCGCGATCATGTTGGCATTGGCATTGAGCTGGTTTGGGATTGGTCAGGCGGACTCAGTATTCGCGGTCGGTATCGGTATCTACATTCTGTACAGCGCTTATCAAATGGCGATGGAAGCGGTTCAGTCTCTGCTTGATCATAAGCTGCCAGATGATGAGCTGAAACAGATTAAAGAGACATCATTGAGCGTGGAAGGCGTGTTGGGTGTGCATCAATTACGAACACGTCGTTCGGGGCCAATTCGCTTCATTCAACTGCATCTAGAATTGGAAGATAATATCCCACTTATTGAAGCGCATCGCATTTCTGACGAAGTAGAGGCTAAGCTTATCTCCGTGTTCCCTGATGCTGATGTATTAATTCACCAAGACCCGTATTCGGTCGTATTTGGACCAGAGAAGCAGCAGAAATTCCACTCGTGGTAATGCGTGCTAAAAATCAGCGGGCAAATGGTAAGTGAGTGGCTTTTGAACTAAAGTGAGTAAAAATTATTAACTGTTAGGTGATTCAAAAACCACCTTAGTAACAATTAATGTTGATTCTGATGTGAATCAACAAAGTTATTGAGTAAAACTGTAATACTCTTACAGAAGTAGAAATGTTACATAATTTTACGCGATTTGAGTGCTATTCCTGTTGAGGAAATGTAACATAACGCACAAATATAGATTTAAAATCTTGTTGATATACAATCAGCAAGAACAAGAATTGAATAATAGATTCCCAAAAATCGAGGGTGAGCATGATTAAGAAGATCGGTGTTTTGACCAGTGGTGGTGACGCTCCAGGTATGAACGCAGCAGTTCGCGGCGTTGTTCGTACTGCGTTATCAGTTGGCATTGAAGTTTACGGTATTTACGATGGCTACCAAGGCCTTGTTGAAGACCGTATCGAAAAGCTTGACCGTTCAAGCGTATCTGACGTGATCAACCGTGGTGGTACTTTCTTAGGTTCTGCACGTTTCCCTGAATTTAAAGACGTTGCTGTTCGTGAGAAAGGCATTGAGAACCTTAAGAAGCACGGTATCGAAGCACTTGTTGTTATCGGTGGTGACGGTTCTTACATGGGTGCTAAGAAGTTGACTGAAATGGGTTACCCATGTATCGGTCTTCCAGGCACAATCGATAACGATATCGCGGGTACTGACTACACAATCGGTTACCTAACAGCGCTTAACACTGTTATTGATTCAATCGACCGTCTACGTGACACGTCTTCTTCTCATCAACGTATTTCTATTGTTGAAATCATGGGCCGTCACTGTGGTGACCTTACGCTTATGTCAGCAATCGCGGGTGGTTGTGAGTACATCATTACTCCAGAGACTGGCTTAGATAAAGAACAGCTTATCAGCAACATCCAAGACGGCATTGCGAAAGGTAAGAAGCACGCAATCATCGCTCTAACTGAGCTAATGATGGATGCTAACGAACTTGCTAAAGAGATCGAATCTTCAACTGGTCGTGAAACTCGTGCAACAGTTCTTGGTCACATCCAACGTGGTGGTCGTCCTACTGCATTTGACCGTGTACTTGCTTCTCGCATGGGTAACTACGCTGTTCACCTTCTTCAAGAAGGTCACGGTGGTCGTTGTGTTGGTATCGAGAAAGAAGAACTTGTTCACCACGACATCATCGATTGTATCGAGAACATGCAGAACCCAGACCGTTCTGAGCTGTTCCGCGTTGCAGAAGAGTTGTTCTAAGCCACGCTTAGCGTTCGCTTAAAGAATTTAAAAACCGCTGATTGTTCAGCGGTTTTTTTGTACTTACCGTTCTTTTGATTCATTGCAAAATCCCCTCCTAGCCTCCCCTTATGTCAGGTTTCCAGATCCCTTTAGCTTTCTTTGGAAAGGGGAGGAACCGTTCCGTACTTGTTGGAGCATATACCGGCTACAACAAATCTTAGCTATTAACGTGAGCTTTCCAATTAGCGATTCATGGAACATTGTGTGGTGTCAGTCAGCCTAGGAAATTAAGTGAACAAAGAAAGTTCTCCCCCTTTATCTTAGATCGGCAGGGTAATCGAAAATTTTGAAATAAGGGGGAGTTAGAGGGGGATGTGTACACAGAAGTTTATTTGGGGATTGAACTCATGATCTTCACCAAAACTTCCTCAAGGTTCTGATTAATCTCATTATTGGTAAAGCGAAGCACCTTGATTCCAAGCTTGTTTAAGTCTCGTGTGCGCTGATGATCGTAAGCCTGAGCTTGTTCTGAAAAGTGGCTATTACCATCTATTTCAATGGCCAGTTTTAGTTCACAGCAGAAGAAATCTACGACGTACTTTCCGGTGCTATGTTGTCTGCGAAACTTAATACCAAGCTGTTTTTTCCGTATATAAAACCATAGCTTGCGTTCTGGTTGAGGCATGTTGTTTCGGAGCTGTTTTCGAAATGTGTTTAGATGAGCTTGTGTATAAATCTTCATAACGCAGTCCAATAAACCGGAATGTTATTAAGTTACAAAGAGCTCAGTACAAAAAAGAGGTTGTTGGTGGTGGTTTTCGAGCGAGATCAAAAAAGGCCAACCCAGGTTGACCTTTCATCTAATCTAAACAGTGACGTTTAAATTAAGCTTTTGCTTCAGCTGCTGCTTTAGCGATAGCTGCGAAGCTTTTCGCGTCTAGAGCTGCGCCGCCAACTAGAGCACCGTCGATGTCTGGTTGTGCGAAGTAAGCTGCTGCGTTTTCTGGCTTAACAGAACCGCCGTATTGGATAACAACTTTCTTAGCAACTTCTTCAGATTTCTCTGCGATGTGTGCACGGATTTGAGCGTGGATGCGTTGTGCATCTTCAGCTGTAGCTGCTTTACCAGTACCGATAGCCCAGATTGGTTCGTAAGCGATGATAGCGCCTTCAAGAGCTTCAACACCTTGAGTGTTGATAACAGCGTCAAGTTGACGAGCACATACTGCAACAGTTTCGCCTGCTTCGTTTTGTGCTTCAGATTCACCGATACAAAGAACTGGAGTTAGGCCGTTCTCTTTTAGGAATGCGAATTTCTTAGCTACGAACTCATCGGATTCGTTGTGGTATTCACGACGCTCAGAGTGACCGATGATGATGTGAGATGCGCCGAACTCTTTAAGCATTGCTGGAGACATGTCGCCAGTGAATGCACCGCTGTTGTTTAGGTCAGAGTTTTGAGCACCTAGGATGATCGCGCTGCCCGCTTCAGTAAGCGTACGCTCTGCTAGATCAACGAAAAGTGCTGGTGGAGCAACTGCTACGTCTACGCCTGTTACGCCTTCAAGTTCAGCGTTAAGACCGTTTAGTAGATCAACAACCATTTCTTTGCTGCCGTTTAGTTTCCAGTTACCCATAACTACAGGATGACGCATAGGAATATCTCCAAAGTATTTAAATAAATCGAATGTAAAAAAGTAAACTTTATTACGAAATAATATAACAGATTAATATCAACAGATCATGACTGTGGTCATGACTTTCTTGGATCTTACTCAATGGTCAGAGTAGATTTTGAGCATATATCAGTGATCCGGCAGACAGAATAATAGCTAACTTCTCGGATTTTTCATCGTTAGTTGTTATTAAGGGACAAACGATTGCGTTAACAACAGGAAGTAACAATGCCGAATCTAGTTCTAGAGTACTCCAATTCAGTGGATGAGCGAGTAAATATCCAAGGCTTACTGGAAGATCTTCACCAAGTCGCTCTCACATGTGGCTTGTTTGATGTGCCGTCAGTGAAGTCTCGTTCATTGCGCTGCCACAATTGGTTGGTCGGTGATGAGGAAGATAGTGTAGACTTTATTCATATCAGCTTTGAGTTACTTTCGGGACGAACGGAAGAGCAAAAGCGAGAATTGTCACGATCGTTAATGCAGGTCCTGCAAGAACAAGCGAGTCATGTAAGAAGCTTAACGGTGAATATTCGTGATATGGATAAAAGTTGCTTTCAAAAAGTAATAAACTAACCATTGCTGCTGACTTTTAGCGGCGTATAAATTTGAGTATTTAAGATGTCGATGAAAGAATTACTGCTCTCTTTCAAGGGGAGAATTGGTCGTAAGACTTACTGGATTTGGAATATTTTCTACTACATAGCGATTACCGGTTTTGCTTCTGGTATCTCTGTGTTGTTCCCTGCTTACTCTTATATCCTGCTACCAATCTTCCTATTGATGCTTGTGATTCCAGATCTGGCGGTAACCGCTAAGCGCTGGCACGACCGCAATAAGTCTAATTACTGGCTACTATTGAATGTGCCATTAGTATTGGGTCGTTTAGCTTCGCCAATGGCTGCAACGACGACAGAGTCGGTATCGCCAATTCATATGGCGGCAACCGTCGCGGCATTAGTGTGTGGTTTGTGGATTCTAATTGAGTGTGGCTTGTTGAAAGGCACAGAAGGCCGTAATGACTACGGCGAAGACCCATGTAAATATTGAACAGCGAATCAATAAGAAGGGAGCATTACGCTCCCTTTTTTCTTTTTAGTACTTACTACTTTCAGTACATTTTAGGTTCGGTATTTGGCTTAAAAGGCACGACATTTTCAGGCAGAGATTCTTCAAAGCCGCAGCGCCCTTCGAGTGCATCTTGGAACTTACAGACCTGGCAGCGTAGCTCTTGCATGAGTACGACATTAGCATGGTGTGGGTTTTTACAACGGCTAACCACTAAGTCGATGTGACTTTGTTGTGCGCGAAGTCGGTCTTGCATCACGTCTGAAGCCGAGCAGATCATCTGTTCGCACATCTCGTGTTTGAATTGATTGAATGCTTTCGGATCGCTTTTCGCGAGTTGGACAAGTTCATCAAAGGGTGGTAGTTTTTGAGAGGGTTGTGGATGCGCCATCATTCCTTCCTTAGCATTAAGCGTGTTTCATATGCTCTAAGCTTAAGAAAGAAATCTGTACAAATTTCAATCTATTTGTGTTTTCTCAATATTGAGACGGTATTAATCGCTTACCGTTACAATCAAAGTGCGGGTGTTAAGGTATAAGTACAGCGTCGTTCGCCAGCAATGATGTGTTCTGTACGGCTCACGTGGCACTCATCTTTTAGTAACTCAGTAAACACATTGAGCTCAGATTGGCACAGACTAGGGCAGCGAGTTGCAGCCTTACAGATAGGGCAGTGGTTCTCAATCAAGATGTAGTGATCATCATGCTCTTGAAGCTCAGCCATGTAGCCTTCGTCTTCACGAAGTTGGGTGAGTTTTTTAAGCTTGCTGATGAGTGAATCACAGTCAGACAATGCAGTTTGATACTGCTTAAGTGTGTGTTGTTCACGCTCGGCAGCAACCTTAGCCAGTCCTTCTTTACCAAATAGATTCTCCACAGCATCAATCACTTGAATCGTGAGTTCACCATGTCGGTCTGAAAATTGGCTATGACCTTGTTGAGTTAGGGACCAGTGGCGAGTCGGGCGACCCACTTTCACTTTCACATCATGAAACGCAAGAATACCGTCATCTTCCAGGCTTTGCAGATGTTGCCTTGCACCCATTGTCGTCATGCCAAATTCTTCTGACAGTTGTTTCGCGGTTACCGCGCCTTGACGCTTAATGGTCTGTAAGATTTTGTCGCTTGTTTTCATACTATCCCTACCTCATGAACCCTACTATTATGAGGCAAGGTGTTTATAAAGCAAACCATTTACTATATTGATAGTAATTTACTCGATAGATAGCGTTATACTCTATTGGCTGCCATGGTGAGATTCTGCTGCGCTAATAAAACAAAAGGCTGATACTTGGTATCAGCCTTCGAATATTCTGTTTAACCGAGTTTTGGCTTACAGGATATGACCTACTACTTCTGGGTCTTTACGCTCTAGGTAGTGGATAGATTTGATGCGGCGAATCGTACGGCAACGGCCACGGATAAGCAGAGTTTCTGTGGTTGCGATATTACCTTGACGAGAAATACCTTCTAGCAGGTCACCCTTAGTGATGCCTGTTGCTGAGAATACAACGTTGTCGCTGCGTGCCATGTCTTCCATCTTCAACACGATACCCGCCGTTACGCCCATTTCTGCGCAGCGCTCAAGTTCAAGTTCACCGTGCTTGCGGTTTTCTTCTGTGTCACCTTTAACTTCATGACGAGGTAGAAGACGACCGTGCATGTCGCCGTCGAGTGCGCGAATTACCGCAGCCGAAACCACACCTTCAGGTGCGCCGCCGATGCAGTACATGACGTCTACTTCGCTGTCTGGCATACACGTTAGGATAGAAGCCGCAACATCACCGTCTGGCACAGCAAATACACGAACCCCCATTGCTTGCATATCGGCGATGATTTGATCATGACGAGGCTTAGCAAGCGTGGTTACGACTAGAGTATCAAGTGTTTTACCTAGTGCTTTAGCGATGTTTTCTAGGTTTTCTGTTAGTGGCAGTTCTAGGTCAATCACGCCTTTAGCGCCAGGGCCAACAACCAACTTTTCCATGTACATATCAGGCGCTTTAAGGAAGCTGCCTTTTTCGCCTGCCGCCAATACAGCCAATGCATTTGATTGGCCCATTGCTGTCATGCGTGTTCCTTCAATTGGGTCAACTGCGATGTCGACAGCGTCGCCGCCCACACCTACGTTTTCGCCGATGTACAGCATAGGTGCATCATCGATTTCACCTTCGCCGATAACAATCTCACCGCTAATTTCGGTTTTGTTTAATAGGCTACGCATTACTTCTACAGCAGCGCCATCTGCAGCGTTTTTGTCGCCACGGCCAAGCCACTTGTAACCAGCCAGTGCTGCACCTTCTGTGACACGAGAGAATGACATTGCTAAATCGCGTTTCATGCGGACTCCAAAATTTTCAAAGGGGGAATAGAAATTTCGCGGCGAATTTTACCATATCCAAAAGGAAACGTTTGCCTTTTTGTTTTTTGGAGATTGCTCTCGATCAATTCGCAGTGGAAAACAGTTATTATTCATCAAAATAATCGGTTTGCCGTTGTGGTGGTAATCGTTCACGTCAATATTCGGTAAAAAGCGCTGTTTTTTTCATCGAATGGCGCAAAATATCGAATATATTGAGTGTTTATCCTTGCTCTGCTGAGTAGAATGGGGAAATAAGTGGAGTGAACCTTCACCATCAAACGGATAACTTAAAGGTAGGCCAGAATGTCTTTTGAAGTACTAGAGCAGCTAGAAGCAAAAATTCAAACAGCAGTAGATACAATTGCACTTCTTCAAATGGAAGTGGAAGAGCTTAAAGAAGAGAAACAAGCACTAGCAACAGAAGCTGGTGAGCTTAAAGCAAGCCGTCACGAGCTAGAGCAAAAAACTCAGCAAATGCAGGAAGAGCATTCAGCATGGCAAGATCGCATCCGTAACCTTCTTGGTAAAATGGATGAAGTAGAGTAATCGACTCTTCAGATTTAAAAAAACGCCCGCTACTCAGTAGCGGGCGTTTTTGTTTGTGTTCTAATACTTCGTATTCTTAAGCTTTGTTTTAGTATTCAAAGCCGAGTGAGTTACTCGACCTCTTCTTCTTCAACATCCAGATCAAGTTCTACATCTAAAGGCTCGGCAGAAAGAATGATGCCGGTGTTGTCTGCGTAGAGGTAATCTTCGGGTAAAAAGGTCACGCTGCCAAAGTTCACTGGAACGTCTAGTTCACCAACACCTTCTTGGCTCGCACCAACAGGGATAGAAGCCAAGGCTTGGATGCCTAGGTTCATGTCTTCAAGCTCATCGACTTCACGAACGCAGCCGTAAACCACAATTCCTTCCCACTCATTGTCTTCGGCAAGTAGGGCAATCTCAGCATCGATCAGCGCTTTACGTAGTGAGCCGCCACCATCGATTAACAACACACGCCCCAGACCGTCTTGCTCTAGTACAGAGCGAATCAAAGCGTTGTCTTCAAAACACTTTAATGTCGTGATCTGTCCTGCGAAAGATGCACGTCCACCGAAGTTGCTGAACATTGGCTCCACGACATCAACTTGATCCAAATATATGTCGCACAGTGCTGAAGTGTTGTATTCCATTAGTATACCTTTTGAACAATGAGCTTACTTTGAGTATATCGGCGCTTGATCCCTTTGCAATGATTAGTCTCATTTAACTCAATAGAGTTTGAGCTACGACAACCCCTGCAAACAATAGGTTAGTGACCAGTGAGCATTTCACAATCACGGGCATCATTGGTGCAATTTGCGCTGGCTTTTCGGTTTCCCAAACAGCTTTGCCATGTTTGTAAACAATGATAATGCTCAGCAAAAACGGCAGGCTGATCCAGACCGGCTTTTCTTGAATAAGCAGGTAGATAGCGAAAGACGCAAGGGCGAGGCCAAGCAGAGCAAAATGGTAGTGTTTGGCTTTGCGTTGCCCTAGGCGAACCGCCATGGTGCGCTTACCGCATTCGCTGTCATTTTCGATATCACGCATGTTGTTGATATTGAGTACAGCAACCGCCATCAAGCCACAGCCCAATGCCGGAAGGAATAGGCTTGGTTCAACGTGACCAGTGTGTAAGAAGTAAGTCCCTGAAACACCTAACAAACCAAAGAAGATAAACACCGATAAGTCGCCAAGGCCGATATAGCCATAAGGCTTATTACCGACGGTGTAAGCGATGGCAGCAATAATGGCTAATACGCCTAACGCAATGAAAGATAAGATACTTTCAATCGAGGTTAAGGCATGAAAAATAAGAATCAGTCCAGCGACCATGGTAAACACGATGTTGAGGATGATCGCTTGCTTCATGGTTTTCGCCGTCACCGCACCAGATTGCATCGCACGTGTTGGCCCCAGACGATTTTCATTGTCTGTGCCTTTTACGGCGTCGCCATAGTCATTGGCTAGGTTCGATAAAATCTGTAATAGGGTAGCGGTTAAAAATGCCAGTAGGGCTATCGATAAAGAAAACTGACCACCGGCGAACGCTAAACTACTTCCTGTAAGAATAGAGACAAGTGCGAGAGGCAGAGTTTTTGGTCGTGCGGCATCAAGCCAGATCAGTAGAGATTGTTTCATCGTAGGTCTAATTCTTTGTAAGTCTTCGTTTCATACTGTGATTTGAGTATACGCCCATTTTTCGGGTAATAAAAAGCCCACTCGAAAGTGGGCCTTGAATTCGCTTATTAGCTGCTATTTCTTTGAGATAGAGCAATAAGTTGGAGTTTCGTGTGCTACAGGATGAAGCGGCTTAGGTCTTCGTCTTCAACGAATTCGCAAAGTTTCGATGTTACGTAAGCTTCATCAATCACTAGCTTGCTGCCAGCTTTGTCTGTTGCTTCGAATGAAATCTCATCCATTAGGCGCTCCATTACCGTGTGTAGACGACGCGCACCGATGTTCTCAGTGGTTTCGTTTACGCGCCATGCTGCGTCCGCAATCTGGTTGATGCCATCTTCAGTGAACTCAATGCTGACATCTTCTGTTTTCATTAGGGCAATGTATTGCTCTGTTAGCGATGCTTTTGGTTCAGTCAGGATGCGTTTGAAGTCATGTGCTGAAAGCGCTTCAAGTTCTACGCGGATTGGCAGACGACCTTGTAGCTCAGGGATCAGGTCAGATGGCTTAGCCACTTGGAATGCGCCTGATGTGATAAACAAGATGTGGTCAGTTTTCACCATGCCGTGCTTGGTTGATACTGTGCTGCCTTCGATAAGAGGCAGTAGGTCACGCTGAACACCTTCGCGAGATACGTCTGGGCCTGAGCTGTCGCCACGCTTACAGATTTTGTCGATCTCATCGATGAATACGATGCCGTTGTTTTCAGCGTTGAAGATCGCGTTCTCTTTTAGCTCTTCTTGGTTCACAAGCTTCGAAGCTTCTTCTTCCGTCAGTGCTTTGAATGCGTCTTTGATTTTCATCTTACGCTTTTTCTTGGTGTCGCCTGCTAGGTTTTGGAACATGCCTTGCAGCTGGTTCGTCATCTCTTCCATGCCTGGAGGTGACATGATTTCAACGCCCATTTGCGGCGCAGCGACATCAACTTCGATCTCTTTGTCGTCTAGCTTACCTTCACGCAGTTTCTTGCGGAAAATCTGACGAGTGTTTGAAGAGGTGGTGTCTTCAGTGGATTGCTCGTTCTGGCCCCAAGCATCACGTGCTGGTGGTAGAAGGGCATCAAGAATACGTTCTTCAGCTTGTTCTTCTGCGCGGTATTGTACTTTTTCCATCGCTTGTTGGTGTGTCATCTTGATGGCAACGTCCGTTAGATCACGGATGATGGTCTCAACTTCTTTACCAACGTAGCCAACTTCGGTGAACTTAGTCGCTTCTACCTTAATGAAAGGCGCGTTTGCTAGTTTCGCTAGACGGCGAGCAATCTCAGTTTTACCGACACCCGTTGGGCCAATCATTAGGATGTTCTTTGGCGATACTTCAACACGCAGGCTTTCTTCAAGCTGCATACGACGCCAGCGGTTACGCAGAGCGATAGCCACTGAACGCTTAGCGTTGTCTTGGCCGATAATGTGGCGATTGAGTTCGTGAACAATTTCGCGAGGAGTCATCTCAGACATGGTTTTTCCTTAATTCTTTAATCACTGTTGAATACAACGTTATTGATGGAAGCGGTCGTTACTCTGGCTTTGGCAGCTCAACGGTGCTTTCTAGTTCTTCAATAGTGTGGTGATGGTTGGTGAATACACAGATATCGCCTGCAATGTTCAGCGACTTTTCTGCGATTTCACGCGCATCTAAATCAGTATTTTCTAATAGTGCAGTAGCTGCTGCTTGAGCGAAGTTACCGCCCGAGCCGATCGCAATCAGGTCGTTCTCTGGTTGAACTACGTCACCGTTACCTGTGATGATCAGTGAAGCGGTCTCATCCGCTACTGCTAACAGTGCTTCTAACTTACGTAGAGCACGGTCGCTACGCCAATCCTTCGCTAGCTCAACGGCAGCTTTGGTCAGGTGGCCTTGGTGCATTTGCAGCTTGCTTTCAAATTTTTCGAATAGCGTGAAAGCATCAGCAGTACCGCCAGCAAAACCTGCCAGTACTTTGTTGTTGTATAGGCGACGTACTTTACGGGCATTGCCCTTCATTACAGTATTGCCTAGAGATACTTGTCCATCACCCGCGATGACGACTTTATTATTACGACGTACAGATACAATGGTAGTCACGAGTAGGGCCTCTTAATATTTCTTATCTTTGGGTATAAAAAGTATATGAGGATGGTGCTCGGATAATTCAAGGAAGGGTGAGTGATGTCGTGCAAACTTATCGGCGGAAGTTGTAAGGAAATTTGGTTAAAGGGGAGGGGGATAAAAGAAAACCTCCACAATGGGAGGCTTTCGCTGTTTGATTTTCGGCTTTTATTAAGACAAAGACTGCCGCGGAATCTAAAACTACTCGGTGTCTTTCCAAATAGCACAAGGTTCAATTTTCGCTCGTTGCAGCTTATGGCGGTCGCGTTCTGCGTCACGCTTCAGCTTGTATGGCCCTAGAACCACACGGTACCAGCTACTGCCATCTTTCTTGCGGATCTCACTCGAGATACCTTGGAAGGCAATATCCAACTTACGTGCTTCTGCCTGCGACGAGGTTTTGTAAGCGCCACACTGCATGATGTAAGGGATCTTAGAGATCTGTTGCTCTTTGGCTTTTACTTCAATCTCGCGGCTTGGCAGCGTTTCAACGTAGTCCCACTTCTCTTCAGGAGGCGGCGGAATCACTTTCGCTGGTTTTGGCTTAGGTTTTGGTTTGGTTGCCACAGGCGTTGGTGCTGGCGGCTCAGGATCATTACTCAATAGGTAAAGTCCGTAACCAAAACCACCGGCAAGGAGGATCGCCAAAAGACCACTGCGCCAAGGTTTACGGCGAGGGGTTTGTTTTTTGGTTGGTTTTTTCGTGCCACGACCACGCTTTACATAATCTCTATTAGCCACAAGACAATTCAATAGTTGCTGATTCTGCCCTCATGGTAATCCAGATTGCGCGAGGATAATAGTGCAGAAATGGAAGCGGCACATCAAAATGTGCCGCAGATTTGTAAGGGTATTTCTGAGGGTTACATTCGAGGTGGCGCTGTACTGCCTCGAACCACTAATTTAGCTTCAAGCAGACGCGAACCTGCTTGCACATCGTTGCCCTTCAATAGATCAAGCATCATCAACATCGCTTGGCGTCCAATCTCATAACGAGGCTGAGAAATAGTGGTTAGCGGTGGATCGCAGTATTGTGCGAATTGGATGTCATCGAAGCCGACAATCGATAGATCTTGAGGAACGCGCAAGCCCAGCTTCTTCGCTTCTTGAATCGCGCCAATTGCCATCGCATCGTTGTGACAGAAGATAGCCGTTGGTTGTTCAGGCAGTGCCAGTAATTGACGAACTGCTTGAGCGCCCGCTTCAAAGGTGAAGTCACCTACCGTACTGTAAGCTGGATTCATAGAGACTCCAGCGCGGCGCAGCGCTTGTTGGTAGCCTTGTTGACGGAACTTACACAGCGTTGCAGATACTGGGCCTGAGATTTGAGCGATGCGTTTATGACCTAACTGAGCTAGGTAGTTAACCGCTTCAAAGGCAGAGGTCAGGTTATCGATGTGTACCGTAGGCAGTTCAAGTTCAGGGGCAAACTCACACGCCATCACCATCGGCGGTAAATTCTTTTGTTCAGGTTTGCTGACATCAAACGGATGGTCCGTGCCCAGTAGCAACATGCCGTCAGCTTGTTTGGTGAAAACTAAGTTAACAAATGAAGACTCGCGCTTCTTTTGCTGGCCGCTATCACCCAGTAGAACAAGGTAATCATTTTCTACTGCGGCATCTTCGATACCACGAATGATCTCGGCGAAATAAGGGTCACAGATATCAGGAACAATAGTGATGATGGTTTTTGATTCGTTGCGACGTAAGTTTCTAGCTAATGTATTGGGTGAGTATCCAGCTTCAAGTACTGCTGTTTCCACTCGTTTGCGAGTTGAAACTGAGACTTTCTCAGGGTTCATCAATGCACGTGATACCGTGGCTGTTGAGACGCCTGCTAGCTGGGCAACATCCTTCATTGTCGCCATAAATTAAACCCTCTTTTAAGTTCCTTTGTCGCCTAAGTATCTAAGGCGTGAATAATAAATGTAATCGAATAGATATTATGAAAGTGTTGCTAACACTTTTTTTATTGCAATATTTTATTCGTTTAATCCGTGTAAAGTTACGGCTAGATTAACAAAAATCACATGACTAGTGTGAAGTTGCTCACGAGAAATATGAAATATTTGTGAACAAACTTATCATTAGTTTTAACCCAAGTGGGTTTAGCTCAAATCTTGCGGTTCAATATCGAGTGACCAGCGAACTTTTTTCGCAGCAGGTAACATATTGATGGCCGGCTTGGCACTCATTAATAGCTTCTGCATTAACGAGCGCGTCTGAGTTTGTAAGATTAACTGCCAGCGCGATTTGCCCGCTCGTTTTGCTAACGGAGCCGGGGTTGGCCCTAACACCATGCAATATTGGTCAAACAGTGGATGTGATTCCAATGTGTGGCGAACCTGACGCAAGAACTCTTCCACCAAGCGAGTGTCATTGGCTTCTGCTCTAAACAGCGTCATAAAGGTATAGGGCGGTAACATTGCCTGCTTACGCTCTGCCAGTGCCGTCTGAGCAAAGTGGTTGTAGTCTTTGTGTAGCAAGGCTTGCAGTAACCCATGTTCTGGATGGTGAGTCTGTAAGATCACCTCACCGGGCTTGCTTGCTCGTCCTGCGCGCCCCGCTACTTGGATGAATAGCTGGGCAAGACGTTCAGACGCTCGGAAGTCACTGCTATATAAAGAGCCATCCACATCCAATAACGCCACAAGTGTCACGTCAGGGAAATGGTGACCCTTAGCAAGCATCTGCGTGCCGATAAGAATTTGGTATTCACCTTTACGAATCGACTCTAGTGCGCTTTCTAAGCTGCCTTTACGGCGGGTGCTGTCGCGGTCAATACGAATGGTTTTGTATTCAGGGAATAGTTGGCCAAGCTGAGCTTCTAACTGCTCGGTACCGACACCTACTGTCACTAAGTTCGCAGACCCACAACCTTGGCAATTGTGCACGATATGCTGCTGAGAACCACAGTGGTGGCAGCGCATCTCATTACTGTATTGGTGATAAGTATAGTAAGCATCACAACGTTTACACTCGGCAGTCCAACCACAATCGTGACACATCAATGCGGGAGAAAACCCTCGGCGATTGAGGAACAGCATCACTTGGTTGCCTGCTTTGAGGTGTCTTTGCATCTCTGCAATTAACGACGCAGACAAACCACTTTCTAGATATTCACCTTTAACATCCAACACCTTATTGGTGGTCGGCAGTGCGACACCCGCACGTGAAGTGAGGGTGAGATAACTGTATTTACCGATCTGAGCGTTGTGCAGTGTTTCAAAGGCCGGAGTCGCCGAGCCTAACACTACTGGAATCTGCGCTTTATGAGCACGCATGATCGCCACATCACGAGCGTGGTAGCGCAGGCTATCTTGTTGTTTATAAGACGCGTCGTGCTCTTCATCGACAATGATAATGCCTAGGTCAGCAAATGGCGTGAACAGAGCCGAACGGGTACCAATCACGATGCCCGCTATTTTATCGCGCGCCGATAACCAAGCATTCAGTCGCTCAGAATCGTTTAAACCTGAGTGGATAACCTCAACAGGCACATTAAAGCGTCGCTTAAAGCGGTTAATCGTTTGAGGGGTGAGGCCAATCTCGGGCACAAGCACTAACGCTTGTTTACCTTGGTCGAGAATCGGCTTAATCATATTCAGGTAAACCTCGGTCTTACCTGAGCCAGTGACCCCCTCTAACAGGAAACAACCAAAGTCGGTTTGGCTATTTACGGTCGCAATCGCGATGGCTTGTTCTGCATTGAGCTTAGGTTTGTCTTGGTCGTTCTCAAGTTCAACCGGCCACGGTTGGCGTTTCGGCTTTTTCTCTAACGATTCAATCCAGCCTTTCTCTTCAAGCGTCTTGAGTACGGCACTGCCTACATCTTCATCAATGAACTCTTGATGAGGAACCGGGCCGTGCTCAAGCATGTGCATCACTTTTGCTTGCTTGACCGCGCGACCAAAACCTTGCATCAGTTGGTCTTTGCCTGATGGTGTTAACTGCCACTCAACCAGCGTCGCGAAGTCGGCGGCTTTGCCTTTTCTTAGGGCGCTCGGAAGGGCGTTAGCAAAGGTTTCGCCAAGCGGGTACTGATAAAACTGACTGCACCACATTAACAGTGAATAGACAGATTCCGGCCAAACAGGTTGATTATCTAACAAGGCTTTAATCGGTTTGAGCTTGTCTAGCTCGAATTCAGATTCGTTAACCAGAGCCGTGACAATACCGGTTAAGGTTTGTCGTCCAAAAGGCACAGAGACTCGTCCACCAATAATCGGAAATAGGTGGCTTGGAATCTTGTAATCGAACTGCTTGTCGAGTGGAACAGGCAGTGCCACGCGGGCAATCATTGGACGCATAAAGGGACGGCTTTATCTGAGTTGACGAGAGCGAACAGTCTAAAGGATAAGGCGGTTAAATTCGAGAAGCAGTTTGGATGAAGGCGGCGAGTTAGCGTATACCGACAACGACAGCCCGAAATCTCAGGCCGATAAAGGAAATAAAGAGAGAATTGGTGAAAAATGTATCAAATCGGTTGATCCTGCCTTATAGATTCATTACTATACTGCGCCTTAAAGGTATGGCTTCATCACTCTTTTGTGTCGATGCGGTGTCTTTATTTCTTTTTTTAAACTACGTGTGGTGTGCGGCTTAGAATCGTATAGCGACACGGCCTACTTGAGGTTATCCCATGAAAGCTGGAATCCACCCAGAATACAAAGCAGTTACTGCAACTTGTTCTTGCGGCAACACATTTGAGTTCAACTCAACGCTAGCAAAAGAATCAATCCACCTAGACGTATGTGACAAATGTCACCCGTTCTACACTGGTAAGCAACGTATCGTAGATACTGGCGGCCGTGTTGATCGCTTCAACAAGCGTTTCGGTGCTCTTTCTAGCAAGAAGTAATTCTCGCTATTTAGACATGAAAAAGGACACTTCGGTGTCCTTTTTTGTTGCCTGCAATTTGAGAAAGCACTGACTTTCATTCAAGCTTCAATCCCGCCTCACGATAAGTTGCCTACCTTTCTATTGCAGGGCAATTCCTTGCGTATCTCTCTGCACCAAAATTCAGCTCGAAAGTTCAACAAGCGATAGTAATTTCAACTGCTCACTGGTCTTATTAGTAGTGAAATCTCGTTTTTTAATGAGACAGAGGCTCCAACCACCTAGGAACTTTGAAGTACATCCATTAACATGAACAAGATCCCCCAAATAATAATATCCTAGGAACCTACACCTATGTCTGAAGACAGCAGCCAAGCTCAATCCTCTCAAGAATTATCACCTCAAGAACAATTCCGTCAGCAAGCTCTTGATTACCATGAGTTCCCAATTCCAGGCAAAATTGCCGTAGAACTGACGAAGCCTGCAAACTCTGCAGAAGACCTAGCACTTGCATACAGCCCAGGCGTGGCTGAGCCTGTTCGCGAGATCGCACAGAACGTTGATAACGTTTATAAGTACACAGGTAAAGGCAACATGGTTGCAGTTATCTCTAACGGTACAGCGATTCTTGGCCTAGGTAATCTTGGCCCTATTGCTTCTAAACCTGTTATGGAAGGTAAAGCGCTCCTGTTTAAGCGTTTTGCTGGTTTAGATTCTATCGATATTGAAGTAAAACACCGCACAATCGATGAGTTCGTTGATACGGTTGCGAATATCGCAGATACATTCGGCGGTATTAACCTAGAAGACATCAAAGCACCAGACTGTTTTGAGATTGAACGTCGCCTGATTGAACGTTGTGATGTTCCGGTATTCCACGATGACCAACACGGTACAGCGATTGTAACGGCAGCGGGTATGCTGAATGCGATCGAACTTCAAGGTAAGAAACTTGAAGAGTGTAAGATCGTTTGTTTAGGTGCTGGCGCAGCAGCGGTTGCTTGTATGGAGCTACTGATTAAGTGTGGCGCTCAGCGTGAAAAAATCTACATGCTTGACCGTAAAGGTGTGATCCACACTCGTCGTGATGACCTAAACGAATACAAAGAGCTGTTCGCAAATAACACTGACAAGCGCACGCTTGAAGATGTTATCGAAGGCGCTGACCTGTTCTTGGGTGTATCGGGTCCTAACCTACTGCCTGCTGAAGCACTAACGCTGATGGCTGATAAGCCAGTTGTGTTTGCATGTTCAAACCCAGATCCAGAGATCAAGCCTGAGCTTGCACACGAAGTTCGTTCTGACCTAATCATGGGTACAGGCCGCAGTGATTACCCTAACCAAGTAAACAACGTACTTTGTTTCCCATTCATTTTCCGTGGTGCACTAGACGTGCGTGCGAGCGAAATCAATGACGAAATGAAGCTGGCGGCGGTTAAAGCGATTCGTGAACTAGCGAAAGAAGAAGTTCCAGCTGAAGTACTAGCAGCTGCGGGCGAGACTGCACTGGAGTTCGGTAAGGGTTACATCATTCCTAAGCCAATGGATCCACGTCTACTTCCACGCGTAGCACGAGCAGTTGCGGAAGCGGCTGTTGAATCTGGCGTAGCTCGTATCGAGATGCCTGCTAACTATATGGCTTAATAGCTGTTGCTCTATTGAGCGAAAAAGAATAATAAAAAACCGACTCATAGGAGTCGGTTTTTTTATGTCTATCATTCACAGCGTAGTCATAAAAACGCAATGCGTGATGTGATAAACAGGGTCAGCTATAACGAATCAATAATGAAGGCAGTGACTGAATTGTTTTTATTCTTCGTCAAACGCTTCGAACTCGATACCCATTTCTGTCATCAGTTTTTTCACTTCAGCAGGGATATCGTCAGGACGATCTTTACGAAGGTCTTCATCCGTTGGTAGTGGTTGGCCTGTGTACGCATGTAGAAAGGCTTCGCACAGTAGCTCACTGTTTGTTGCATGGCGTAGGTTATTAATCTGGCGGCGAGTACGCTCGTCAGTAAGAACCTTTAACACTTTTAGAGGGATAGAAACTGTAATTTTCTTTACTTGTTCGCTTTTCTTTCCATGCTCAGCATATGGGCTTATGTATTCACCATTCCAGTCGGCCATTGCGTACCTTCATCACTTTAGTTGTTAGAATAAATTAATAGTGGTGATTTTAGCGGGATTTACTGCCATAAGCAAAGACATATAGACGTCTAGAAGTGTTGACGTCTCACGTTTATGAAAGTAAAGTGAATAACATATATCTAACACAGCCGCAAAATGCCGACAAGCCGCTGTGATTCTCAGACGCAAAACTTGTAAGGAAGCACCTATGAGCAGCCGGAAGCCAGCAACAATCGCAGTACGTACTGGTATCGAGTCAGACACGCAACACCATGCCGTTGTCCCACCCATTTATCTTTCGACTAACTATGGGTTTCCCGCTTTTGGTGAAGTGCCAAAGTACGATTACACCCGTTCTGGTAACCCAAATCGTGGTTTATTAGAAACGGCACTGTTTGAGCTTGAATCAGGCAAAGGCGCGGTTGTGACTAACTGCGGTACTTCGGCGCTTAACTTATGGGTTTCGGCTTTCTTAGGCGGCGATGATCTTATTATTGCACCGCACGACTGCTACGGCGGTACTTACCGTCTGTTTAACACTCGCTCGCTAAAAGGTGACTTCAAAGTTCTGTTCGTTGATCAATCGGATCAAGCGGCACTGGATGCAGCGATCGCGCTTAAGCCAAAATTGATCTTAATTGAAACCCCATCGAATCCACTGGTTCGTGTGGTTGATATTGCAGAAACTTGCCGCAAAGCGAAAGAGGTTGGTGCTCTGGTTGCTGTCGACAACACGTTTTTGACGCCTGTGTTCCAAAAGCCTTTAGAGCTGGGTGCTGATTTTGTTATCCACTCTACAACCAAGTACATCAACGGACACTCAGATGTGATTGGTGGCGTTGTGGTTACTAAGACAGAAGAGCACGCTGAAGAGCTAGCATGGTGGGGCAACTGTATTGGTGCGACCGGCACACCATTTGATAGCTACATGACTTTACGTGGTATTCGTACGCTAGGTGCGCGTATGCGAGTTCACGAAGAAAGCTCGCGTGAGATTCTAGCGTCTCTGCAGCAACAAGATCTCGTTGGCACTATTTATCACCCAAGCCTTCCTGAACATCCGGGTCATGATATCGCGAAGAAACAGCAATCGGGCTTTGGCTCAATGCTCAGCTTTGAGTTTGCGGGCTCATTCGAGGCGCTTAAATACTTTGTTGATAAGTTAGAGCTATTCTCCTTGGCAGAATCATTGGGCGGTGTTGAAAGCCTGATTTGTCACCCTGCGTCGATGACTCACCGTGCGATGGGTGAAGAAGCATTAGCAGAAGCGGGTGTTTCTCAGCAACTACTGCGTCTATCTGTTGGCCTTGAAGATGCAGAAGACCTAATCGATGACCTCAAGCAAGCGTTTGAAAGAACACAGCGCTTTATCGCTGAAGGGGAGGGTTAATAATGGCAACCTTTCGCCAGCTACATAAATTTGGTGGCAGCAGTTTAGCAAACCCTGAATGTTACCAACGCGTGGTCAACATTCTTAGAGAATACTCATCAGCATCTGATTTGGTGGTGGTATCGGCAGCAGGCAAAACAACCAACCGCTTAATTGAGTTCGTTGAAGCGCTCGACAAAGATGGTCGTATTGCCCATGAATGCCTACAAGCACTTCGTCAGTTCCAGCTTGATCTGATTGAAGCACTGCTTGAGGGTGAGTCTGCAGCGCAACTAACGGGCACCATTCAACAAGAATTTACCGCTTTGGGTGAGCTAACGGCTCCCTTGAGCGAAGCACAAAAAGCAAAAGTGCTTGGACATGGTGAGGTTTGGTCTTCACGTCTACTCGCTGCTTTGTTGTGTCAGCATGATTTACAAGCCGTTGCTCAAGATGCGCGTGCCTTTTTACGTGCAGAAGTGGGCGCTCAGCCTGAAGTCGACCGCGCACGTTCTTACCCTCTGATTAAAGAAGCTCTGGCGCAGCATGCACATTGCCGCGTGGTGATTACTGGCTTTATGGCTCAGAACTGCGAGGGTGAAACGGTATTGCTTGGCCGTAACGGTTCGGATTACTCAGCGACCGTGATTGGTGCTTTGGCTGAAGTTGAACGCGTGACGATTTGGAGTGATGTGGCGGGCGTTTACAGCGCTGACCCTCGTTTGGTTTCGGATGCGTGTCTACTGCCTCTACTTCGCCTTGATGAAGCCAGTGAATTGGCTCGTCTTGCCGCTCCAGTGCTTCATAGCCGAACGCTACAGCCTGTGGCTCAAAGTGCTATGGATCTCAGCTTACGCTGCAGCTACCAGCCGGAGGCGGGCTCTACACAGATAGAGCGTGTACTGGCATCGGGTCGTGGCGCAAAAATCATTACCTCTCTGGATGAAGTGCTTATCGTGCAGCTGACCTTTGGTCACGGCCATGATTTCGACCGTCTAGAGAGTGAAGTGCTTGAAGGGCTTAAGCGCGCTCAACTGGAGCCGCTTGCTTATGAGCTTGAACCGGATCAACACTGCTTGCGTCTTGCCTATACGGAAGAGATCGCTGGTGGTGCATTAGAATATCTCCAAGACCATGCGATTGAAGCGGAAATTAAGCTAAAAGAAGGTTTCTCTCTGATTGCTGCAGTGGGTGCGGGTGTGACTAAGAACCCGAACCATTGCTACGGCTTCTACCAGCAGCTTAAGAGCTCACCGGTTGAGTTCATCTCAGAAGCGAACTCAGGCTTAAGCTTGGTGGCTGTGATTCGTAAGAGTGAAACATCAAGCCTAGTGAAAGGTATTCACTCTCAACTGTTCCAAGCGCAGAAGCGTGTTGCGATTGCCTTGTGTGGTAAGGGCAACATTGGTTCAAGTTGGTTAAGTCTGTTTGCTGAACAAAAAGCGGAACTTGAAAAGCGTCGTGGAATGAACTTTGAATTGGTTGCCGTGGTTGATAGCCAAACCTATTGGTTCGATGACCAAGGTATTGATGCGACCTCAGTGAGCAAGCGCTTTGACGATGAAGCGATTGCCAACAATGGGAACGACTGGTTAGAGCGTTTGGGTTCTATTCAGGGTTACGATGAAGCTGTGGTACTCGATGTCACCGCAAGCCCTGTGCTTGCAGCAAAGTACCTGCAAATTGCACAACAAGGTATCCATCTGATCTCGGCTAACAAGGTGGCTGGTTCTGCATCGAGCGAGTATTACCATCAAGTACAAGATGCTTTCGCTAAGATCAGCCGTCATTGGTTGTACAACGCGACAGTAGGTGCAGGCTTACCGATTAACCATACAGTACGAGACCTTCGAGAAAGCGGCGATGACATTATTGCGTTGTCAGGTATTTTCTCTGGCACTCTGTCTTGGTTGTTCCAACAGTTTGATGGCACGGTACCATTCAGCGAGTTGGTTGACTTAGCGTGGCAACAAGGCCTGACTGAACCGGACCCGCGTGCTGACCTAGATGGCTCAGATGTCATGCGTAAGCTGGTGATTCTGGCGCGTGAATCCGGTTTGGATATCGAACCTGAAAACGTAAAAGTGGAATCGCTCGTACCTGCAGAGCTGCAAGAACTATCTGTGGATGACTTCTTCGACAAAGCTTCTGTACTGAGCGAAGAGTTGGCTGAGCGTTTAGAGAAAGCGCACTCTCAACAGAAAGTCTTACGTTACGTAGCGCGTTTGGAGAAGAACGGTAAGGCAACCGTAGGCGTTGAAGCACTGTCTAAAGAACATGCTCTGGCGAACTTGTTGCCTTGCGACAACATCTTTGCGATTGAGAGCAAATGGTACAAAGATAATCCATTGGTGATCCGAGGCCCAGGTGCAGGACGTGAAGTCACAGCTGGCGCAATTCAATCTGACTTAAACAGAATGTCGAGCCTGTTTTGATTTTCAGAACGATTGGTTTAATGCTCAGATCAATTGGTTTAGCGCGTAAATGGCATACTATTCACTAAGATAAATAAGGCTGAAAGCACGATGTGTTTTTCAGCCTTTTTCTACATTATTTCTGCTTTGCGACCCATCTAACGACTTGAGTTTTACTCACGATCTACTTGAGAAAAATTCATAATGGATCTGTTGACATTAAATCGTATTCAATACATTCTACAGACATATAGACGTCTAAACGTCGTTTAAGGATTTGAGTTTTTAGTGGTTGCTTTTGCCACAGGGAGAGTAAGATGGGATACACACACGCTAGTCATATCGACGCTTTAAATCAGAATATCGCTGAGCTTTCTGACAACATCAATGTGTCATTTGAGTTTTTTCCACCAAGCAGTGAGAAGATGGAAGAGACCCTATGGAACTCTGTTCACCGTCTTAAAACACTTCAACCAAAATTTGTATCGGTAACTTACGGCGCAAACTCGGGCGAACGTGACCGTACCCACTCAATCATTAAAGAAATTAAGAACCAAACTGGCCTAGTGGCTGCACCGCACCTAACGTGTATTGATGCGAGTCGCGAAGAGCTGATTCAAATTGCCGACGATTACTGGGCAAATGGTATCGAGAGTATTGTTGCGCTACGTGGTGACATTCCAGCAGGCGGCGGCGCGCCAGAGATGTACGCATCTGACCTAGTTGAGCTACTTAAATCTCGCCACGATTTTGATATCTCAGTTGCAGCATTCCCTGAGGTTCACCCTGAAGCAAAAAGCGCTCAATCTGATCTTATTAACCTAAAGCGTAAAGTGGATGCGGGTGCTAACCGTGCAATCACTCAGTTCTTCTTTGATGTAGAAAGCTACCTACGTTTTCGTGACCGTTGTGTAGCGGCAGGTGTGGATGTTGAGATTGTACCGGGCATCTTACCGGTTTCTAACTTCAAGCAAGCGTCGCGCTTTGCAGCGATGAACAACGTAAAAGTACCTGGCTGGATGGCGAAGCAGTTCGAAGGTTTGGATGATGATCCAACCACTCGTCAGCTAGTAGGTGCTAGCCAAGCGATCGATATGGTTCGTACGCTGAGCCGTGAAGGTGTGAAAGATTTCCACTTCTACACGCTAAATCGTGCAGAAATGACTTACGCACTTTGCCATACGCTAGGCGTTCGTCCGCAAGTCGCTGCGCTTTAAGCAAAGTCTAAGAAGTAAAGCCTGAGCACTTGTAAAAAGCCTCTGGCAGTAACATTTCAAATCCTATAGATACAAAAAAGGCTTGGACTCATAGAGTTCAAGCCTTTTGCTTTTCTAGCTTCTAGCTTCTAGCTTCTAGCTTCTAGCTTCTAGCTTCTAGCTTCTAGCTTCTAGCTTCTAGCTTCTAGCTTCTAGCTTCTAGCTTAACTTAAGCTAGAGCGCCAAGTTCAAGCAGTACTTCTTCAGCCCATACAATCCATGCTTCACGGATAAGTAGGTTACGACGAAGTGTTAGACGCTCAAGGCGTGCTTGCTTGTCTAGTGTCGATGGCGTTGCGTAGTAAGCTGCTTCGATTTCTTTGTAGTGAGAAACCAGTTTGCGAGACTCTTCTACTAGCTCAGCAAGTTGTACACGGTAAGCGTCAGAAGGTTGTACAGCACAAGCCATTAGCTTGGCTGAGAACTCGTCACGAACGGTTGGGTGTGCAGTTGGTTGTTCAAACCATTCACCTAGCGCGCCACGGCCAGCATCAGTGATAGAGTAAACTTTACGATCAGGTTTGCCTTCTTGAGGCTCAAGCACGCAAGTTACCTGGTCGTTCTGAGCCATTTTATTTAGCTCGCGGTAAACTTGTTGATGGCTAGCTTTCCAGAAGTAACCAATGCTTGCGGAGAATTCTTTTGTGATATCGTAACCAGTAGCATCGCGTGTACTTAAAACGGTTAGAATTACGTGTGGTAATGACATGTCTGAAATCCAAATGGTAAACAGTAAACAAATACTTAAACAACAAGTGTGCTTCTAATGGCACGTTATATTGGTTATGTCTAAGTAGCACCAACTCATCGGTTGGTTATGTCACCTTACAAAGCCGTTTATCACCTAGGTTGACCAGTTTATTGGTCAAATTGCTGCAGATTATTTTTTTGGAGTGTTTCCGCAGCGGAGCAGTAGTATATCTAAATAATAAGCATAAAGTAGAATACATGGACAAAATAACCCAAAAAACTGACAAAATACTCACTAGTGGTTATTTTGCAAAATAAAAAGGTCGCGCGTGGCGACCTTTTGTTCTTTTTATAGTAGGAATCACTAATTAACCAGTGTTTCGCATACCTGCTGCAATGCCTGCAATCGTCACCATTAGCGCTTCTTCTAGCTCTGCTGGTGGTGTTTCACACTTACGAGTACGGTAAAGCAGTTCTGCTTGAAGCATGTTTAGTGGCTCAACGTAGATGTTACGTAGGCGAATTGACTCAAGCCCCCAAGGGTCGCTTTGCATCAAGTTTTCGTTATTTTCTACATTCAGTACCGCTTTGATGTCTTTTTGTAGCTGTTCACGCAGTAACTCACCCAGAGGTAATAGCTCTTCATCAACAAGACGCTGGTCGTAGTACTTGGCAATTTCCATGTTGCACTTCGAGTACACCATTTCCAACATACCCAGACGAGTTGAGAAGAATGGCCATTCACGACACATCTCTTCAAGTAGCGCTTGATGGCCTTGGTCAACTGAGTATTGAATCGCTTCACCAGCACCTAACCATGCAGGAAGTACCAAGCGGTTTTGGCTCCAAGAGAAGATCCATGGAATTGCACGTAGGCTTTCTACGCCGCCATTCGGGTTACGTTTCGCAGGGCGAGAACCAAGAGGCAGTTTACCTAGCTCCAGTTCAGGCGTCGCTTGACGGAAGTAAGGTACAAATTTCTCTTCGCCACGAACCACGTTACGGTAAGCCTCACAAGAGACTTGAGATAGCACTTCCATTAGGTCGCGCCACTCTTGTTTAGGCTCAGGTGGTGGTAGAAGGTTCGCTTCTAGAATCGCACTTGCGTATAGGTTAAAGCTGTTTACAGCAACATCTGGTAAGCCAAGCTTAAAGCGGATCATTTCGCCTTGCTCCGTTACACGTAAGCCGCCTTTCAAGCTCTTCGGTGGCTGAGAAAGAAGAGCTGCGTGCGCCGGAGCACCACCACGACCAACTGTACCGCCACGACCGTGGAATAGAGTCAGTTCAATGCCTTCTTCGTCGCAAACCTTAACCAGCTTGTCCATCGCATCGTATTGAGCCCAACCTGCAGACATTACGCCGGCATCTTTTGCTGAGTCAGAGTATCCGATCATTACCATTTGATGGTTTTGGATAAAGCCAC
The DNA here is from genome assembly GCF_024347375.1 of Vibrio coralliirubri. Classification (NCBI taxonomy): domain Bacteria; kingdom Pseudomonadati; phylum Pseudomonadota; class Gammaproteobacteria; order Vibrionales; family Vibrionaceae; genus Vibrio; species Vibrio coralliirubri. Next base: position 255,288 of record NZ_AP025470.1, read on the forward strand.
GGTACAAGTCGATGCTCATTAGCTGCTTCATTACCGCTTCTGAGTTGTTCAAGTCGTCTAGCGTTTCGAACAGCGGACATACGTCCATGCGGTACGGGCAACCACACTCTTGCAGCAGCAAGTGAACAGCCAGTACATCCGATGCAGTACGAGCCATAGAAATTACGTAAGCACCGAAGGCTTCACGAGGTTGAGCAGCAATGACCTTACAGGTGTCTAAAACCTCTTTAACCTGTTCAGATGGCTCCCAATCACGAGGAAGTAGTGGGCGTTTTGAGCTTAATTCATTGGTTAAGAAAGCAATCTTGTCTTGCTCGCTCCACTGGTCGTAGTCGCCAATGCCTAGGTAGCGAGTCAGTTCAGACAGCACATCTGAGTGACGTGTACTTTCTTGACGAACATCGAGACGCACTAGGTGTACACCGAATGCTTTTAGGCGGCGCAAGGTATCAAGTAGAGAACCGTCTGCGATTACGCCCATGCCACATTCGTGCAGCGATTGGTAACACGCGTACAGCGGTGTCCAAAGTTGGTCGATGTTCTGTAGTGTTTCTTTCTTCGGTACTTCAGCGTCATGCAGTTTTGCATCAAGCACTTCTAACGTGTTGTTCAGCAGAGTACGTAGGCTCTTTAGGATTGCACGGTAAGCTTCATGCTCATCACCCGCTAGTTCACGAACGGCATCATTACACTTAGTCATCGACAGTTCGGTAATCAGCTCGTTTACGTCACCTAGGTAAAGGTCAGCGGCTTTCCAGCGAGATAGGCGCAGTACTTCTTTGGTGATGGTGTGTGTTACGAATGGGTTACCATCGCGATCACCGCCCATCCAAGATGAGAAGTGTACCGGGCGCGCATCAATTGGTAGACCTTCACCAAGGTAGCCTTTTAGTCGGCCATCCATTTCACGTAGGAAATCTGGTACAGCTTCCCAAAGTGAGTTTTCAACAACCGCAAAGCCCCATTTTGCTTCATCAAGTGGCGTAGGGCGTTGCTGACGAATCACATCTGAGTGCCAACCTTGAGCGATAAGTTGCTCTAGGCGACGTTCTGTTTTCACGCGCTCTTTGTGTGATAGGTCGCTTAATTCTAATTTAGACAGACACTCGTTGATCTTAACTAGCTTGTTGATCATGGTGCGACGAGTGATTTCTGTTGGGTGTGCAGTCAGAACGAGTTCAATGTTCAGGTCGCGAACGGCTTGAGCCGCATCTAGCTTGCTGATGTCATTCTGGTTTAATTTGGAAAATAGAGATTGCAGCACGTCTGGTTCGCAAACATGCTCCTCACAGTGGCGAGAGATGGTGTGGTACTGCTCTGCCATGTTGGTGAGGTTGAGAAATTGGTTAAATGCACGAGCAACAGGAGTGAGTTGTTCGTTCGGCAGGTTTTTGATTTCTTCAACTAGGCTGTCACGGTCAGCTTTGTTGCCTGCGCGGGCGGATTTGGAAAGTTTACGGATAGTCTCCACTTTTTCTAAGATAACGTCACCATGTGCATCTTGGATTGTGTTACCTAGCAAGCGTCCCAGCATGCTTACGTTACTCTTGAGAGCGGCGTATTTCTCGTTCATTGTCATCCTGCCTCGTAAAAAAATTACATCCATTGTTCCTTGTTAAGTACACAATCTAGCGAAAAGTGCTGTATCTAGTCAAATAAAGCATTCTAAGTTTGCAATTATTAGTTTTCGAAATGCGGGAGAAGTAAATTTTCCAATAGTTCGGAATTAAAGTGAAATTTAATTACAAGAACAGGCTGTGTCAGGGATAACAGTATAAAAGCCACCTTTTTGGGTGGCTTTTATACGAAAATATTGGAAGAAAAGTAATAACTAGAAACAATATTTACGGATCGATTTACTCAGAACATCAATCGTTGGATCGATAAAATCGAAGCTTAGGAACTCATCTGGTTGGTGAGCTTGGTCGATTGAGCCCGGACCCAGAACTAAGGTTGGGCAAAGTTCTTGAAGGAAAGGTGCCTCAGTACAGTAGTTCACGGTTTGTGATTCAATCTCACAAACTGATTCCATGCCACCGATAAATGGATGGTCGTGTTGGCACTCGTAACCAGGGATAGGTTCATGCAGAGGTGTAATCTCGATTCTGCCCGGCCATTTTGCTTCCACTTCCTTAAGTGCGCTGCGCAGCATGTTATCCAAGCCATCTAGGCTGATACCTGGCAAAGGACGCACATCATAGTGCAGCTCACAGCAACCACAGATACGGTTGGCACTGTCGCCACCGTGAATATGGCCAAGGTTTAGCGTTGGGCTTGGAATTGCGAAACCCGGGTGGTGATACTCTTTGACTAGCTTGTCACGCAGTTGCATTAAAGCGAACAACACTTCATGCATGATCTCGATGGCGTTGACACCTAATGCAGGATCAGAAGAGTGACCTGATTTACCCGTTACTCGCACAGCGTTAGCAACATGGCCTTTATGACCACGAATCGGCACAAGGCTGGTTGGCTCACCAATAATGCAGTAATCCGGTTTAAACGGTGCATTCTCAGTGAAATGACGCGCACCCAGCATGGTGGTCTCTTCGTCACAGGTTGCCAATACATAAAGAGGCTTGGTCTGTTTGCTCCAATCCATCTTCTTTGCCGCTTCATAAACGAAAGCGAAAAAGCCTTTCATATCGGCTGTGCCTAATCCATAGAAGCGATTGTTGTGTTCTGTTAGTGCGTGAGGGTCGAAGTTCCAACGTCCTTCATCGAATGGCACTGTGTCGCTGTGTCCTGCGAGTAGCAAGCCACCTTCGCCCGATCCCATCTTAGCGACCATATTATGCTTGCCGGGTTCGACCTCCACGACTTCAACGCTAAAGCCTACGTCTTTAAACCATTGAGCCATTTTTTCGATCACTTTCTCGTTGCCATGATCCCAGCTTGGATCGGTCGAGCTAATAGAGTCTGTGGAAATTAGGCCTTTGTAGACCTCAAGAAAACTCGGTAATTGCATAATAACTTCACTTCTACTATTGACAGGAAAACCATAAGTCGGTAAAACACATATTAAATCATATTTAATGCATAAGAAATCAAATAAAGCTAAAAATTAAGTATGAATAGTCAAATTTGAAATGTAACTTACCTCAGAAATGGATGTGTTGAGATGTTGAAAACCACGATCATTGGCGCAAGCGGCTACACAGGAGCAGAACTGGCTCTAATGATAAACAGACACCCTGAGCTCACGCTATCAGGTTTATATGTCTCAGCCAATAGTGTAGACGCAGGTAAACCTATTGCGGCACTGCACGGTAAGTTAGCTGGCCTGATTGATATGCCAGTACAACCTTTAACAAATCCTGAAGAAGTAGCTAAACAGTCTGATGTGATTTTCTTAGCCACTGCACACGAAGTCAGTCACGACCTAGCGCCAATCTTTCTAGAGAACGATTGCCAAGTCTTCGACCTATCGGGTGCATTCAGAGTTAAAGGCGAAAACTTCTATCAAGAGTTTTACGGTTTTGAACATCAACACGAACAATGGCTAGACAAAGCGGCTTACGGTTTAGCGGAATGGAACGAACAAGAAATTAAAGAAGCTCAGCTTGTTGCGGTAGCGGGTTGTTACCCAACCGCATCACAACTGGCAATTAAGCCTTTGGTTGAAGCCAAGTTACTGGATGAAAACCAATGGCCAGTGATTAACGCAACCAGCGGTGTTACTGGTGCGGGCCGCAAGGCGACGATGGTTAACAGCTTCTGCGAAGTGAGCCTGCAAGCTTATGGCGTATTCAATCACCGTCATCAACCTGAAATGGCTGCACATTTAGGATGTGATGTGATTTTCACTCCGCACCTCGGCAACTTTAAGCGCGGTATTTTAGCGACCATCACCATGAAATTGGCTGAAGGCGTGACAGAACAGCAGATACAAGATGCCTTTGAGCAAGCTTACCAAGGTAAACCTGCAGTGAGACTACTCGAAGAGACATTGCCAAGAATTCAAGATGTAGAACAGACGCCTTTCTGCGACTTAGGTTGGAAGGTTCAAGGTCAGCACATCATCGTTGTTTCAGCGATTGATAACTTATTAAAGGGTGCATCTAGCCAAGCGATGCAGTGTTTAAATTTACGTTATGGTTTTGCGCCATTAACTGCGTTAGTGTAAGGAAATCTAGATATGAGCCTTAATAATCAACCATTAATCATAAAGTTAGGTGGCGCTGCGCTATCTTGTGGTGAAACACTTAGCAAGTTATTTGGTGCTATCTCTGCTTACCAACAACAGGCACAACGACCAATCGTGATTGTTCACGGTGGCGGTTACCTTGTTGATGATTTGATGAATAAGTTGAACCTCGAAACCGTTAAGAAAGAAGGGCTACGTGTTACTCCTTATGATCAGATCCCAGTGATCGCTGGTGCATTAGCGGGCACGGCAAATAAATTACTTCAAGGTCAGGCAATTAAAGACGGAATCAATGCCGTTGGTTTGAGCCTTGCTGACGGTGGTTTATGCAAAGTGAGCGAACTGAACCCTGAATTGGGCGCGGTAGGAAAAGCGGAGCCGGGCGACTCAACCGTTCTGCAAGCGATTCTTAATGCGGGCGCACTGCCTATCATTAGCTCGATTGGTCTGACTGAGCAAGGCCAACTGATGAACGTCAATGCCGACCAAGCTGCGGTTGCCGTTGCAGGCGCGCTTGATGCTGAACTGGTACTGCTTTCTGATGTAAGTGGTGTGTTGGATGGTAAAGGCCACCTGATTCCAAGCCTTAATCAACAACAAGCTGATGACCTTATTGCCGGCAAAGTGATTACCGACGGCATGATCGTTAAGGTTCAAGCTGCACTAGAAGCCGCTAACGACCTTGGACGACCAATCGAAGTTGCCACTTGGCGATACCCAGAAAAGCTAACACAACTGTTTTCAGGTAAAAGCATAGGAACACAGTTTTTACCTCAGTAGGTCTCACAACGAGTCACTACTTAAAGAATTTAGACAAATTAAATAAACATATAATTATGAAGTCATTTCCAACGCTGACCGCCATGTGCAGTATGGAAACTAGGAGAAAGAAAATGAGCAAAGTTAACGTAAAGAAAGTTGTAGTAGCCTACTCTGGCGGTCTAGACACATCAGTAATCATTCCATGGTTGAAAGAGAACTATGACTGTGAAGTGGTTGCATTTGTTGCGGATGTTGGTCAAGGCGACGAAGAGTTGATTGGTATCGAAGAGAAAGCAAAAGCTTCTGGTGCATCTGAGTGTTACATCGCAGACCTTAAAGAAGAGATGGTTGCTGACTACATCTACCCAACGCTAAAAACGGGCGCTTACTATGAAGGCAAATACCTACTAGGTACGTCAATGGCGCGTCCAATCATCGCGAAAGCACAGGTTGAAGTCGCACGTAAAGTAGGTGCAGACGCACTGTGTCACGGTTGTACAGGTAAAGGTAACGACCAAGTTCGTTTTGAAGGCGCATTTGCTGCACTAGCACCAGACCTACACGTAATTGCACCATGGCGTGAATGGGATCTGGTGAGCCGTGAAGAGTGTCTAGATTACCTAGCGGAGCGTAACATCCCTTGTACCGCTTCTTTGACTAAGATTTACTCGCGTGATGCAAACGCATGGCACATCTCAACAGAAGGCGGCGTTCTAGAAAACACATGGAATGCACCTAACGAAGATTGCTGGGCTTGGACTGTAGACCCTGAGCAAGCGCCAAACGAATCTGAAACAGTGACACTTAAAGTTGAAAAAGGCGAAGTGGTTGCGGTTGATGGCGAAACAATGACGCCATACAACGCACTGGTTTACCTAAACGAGAAGGGTGCTAAGCACGGTGTTGGTCGTATCGATATCGTAGAAAACCGTCTTGTTGGCATGAAGTCTCGTGGTTGTTACGAAACTCCGGGTGGCACAATCATGATGGAAGCACTGCGTGCAGTAGAGCAACTGGTTCTTGATAAAGCGGCATTCGAATTCCGTGAAGAGCTAGGTGTTAAGGCTTCTCACCTTGTATACGATGGTCGTTGGTTCACTCCACTATGTAAGTCAATCCTTGCCGCGACAGAAGAGCTAGCACAAGACGTGAATGGTGAAGTGGTTATCAAGCTTTACAAAGGCCATGCAACGGTGACTCAGAAGCGTTCTGACAACAGCCTGTACTCAGAAGAGTTTGCAACCTTTGGTGAAGATGAAGTTTACGACCAAAGTCATGCTGAAGGCTTCATCCGCCTTTACTCGCTATCAAGCCGTATCCGTGCTCTGAATAGCCAAAAGTAATCCTAACAATGAGTTAGTGAGCTAGCCTTTGATGAAAGATTGAAGGTTAGTAAACAGACATTGTTATGCAAAGCCCATTCACTATTGATTAGTGAGTGGGCTTTTTACTTTCTATTTGCCTAATAAATCAGCTTCGGTTTTTGCTATCGGATGGCATATAATTCGCGCTCCACGCTTAAAATAATCAATGGATTGAACTGCTGGTGAATAAATATGTGAAAATAATGAATTAATACTTTATTTTCATTTTGAATTGCCGTAAGTTTAAACCATCAGAAAAATACTGAATCTTAATCAGAATTATCATTTGCAAAAACAGTGAGCACTGTGCAATTAGGAGATACACAATGGCATTATGGGGCGGTAGATTTACCCAAGCAGCAGACACCCGGTTCAAAGATTTTAACGATTCTCTTCGTTTTGATTACCGATTGGCTGAGCAAGACATTGTGGGCTCAATTGCCTGGTCTAAAGCTCTACTGTCGGTCAACGTATTAACAGAAGAAGAGCAACAGAAGCTTGAGTTAGCGCTGAATGAGCTGAAACTTGAGGTGATGGAAGATCCTGAACAGATTCTACGTTCTGATGCAGAAGATATTCACAGCTGGGTTGAGCAACAACTTATCGGCAAAGTCGGTGACTTGGGCAAAAAACTTCACACTGGCCGTTCTCGTAACGACCAAGTGGCGACCGACCTGAAACTATGGTGTCGTCAGCAAGGTAACCAACTGCTACTGGCACTGGATCGCCTACAAAGCCAAATGGTGAACGTTGCTTCTCAGCATCAAGAAACCGTGCTGCCTGGCTACACTCACTTACAACGTGCTCAGCCGGTAACTTTTGCTCACTGGTGCTTGGCTTACGTTGAAATGCTTGAGCGTGACTATTCACGTTTGAATGATGCGATTAAGCGTCTAGATACATGTCCGCTGGGTTCTGGTGCCCTTGCTGGAACAGCTTACCCGATGGACCGTGAAGAGTTAGCTCACAACTTAGGTTTCCGTCGTGCAACGCGCAACTCTCTAGATTCAGTTTCTGACCGTGACCATGTGATGGAGCTAATGTCGATTGCTTCTATCTCTATGCTTCACCTTTCACGTCTTGCAGAAGATATGATTTTCTACAACTCAGGTGAATCAAACTTCATCGAGTTAGCGGATACCGTGACGTCAGGTTCATCTCTGATGCCACAAAAGAAAAACCCAGATGCGCTAGAGCTTATCCGTGGCAAAACTGGCCGTGTTTACGGTTCATTAGCGGCAATGATGATGACAGTAAAAGCTCTGCCTTTGGCGTACAACAAAGACATGCAAGAAGATAAAGAAGGTCTGTTCGACGCTTTAGATACTTGGAATGATTGTATGGAAATGGCAGCACTCTGTTTTGACGGCATTAAAGTGAACGGCGAACGTACACTTGAAGCCGCGAAACAAGGCTACGCAAACTCAACAGAGCTGGCTGATTACCTAGTAGCGAAAGGGATTCCTTTCCGTGAAGCTCACCATATTGTTGGTGTAACAGTAGTAGCGGCGATTGCCAAAGGCTGTGCATTAGAAGAATTAACCATCGCAGAGATGAAAGAGTTCTCTGAGGTGATTGAAGAGGATGTGTATGACATCCTGACTATTGAATCGTGTCTTGAAAAACGTAGCGCGCTAGGCGGTGTATCTCCACAGCAAGTGGCTTACGCGGTTGACCAAGCTGAGAAACGTTTATCACAGCGTGACACTTCCATCGTCAAGGTTCGTCCTGCTCGTCTGACTGACATCGAAGCGTTAGAAGGCATGGTCGCTTACTGGGCGAATATGGGTGAAAACCTACCTCGTTCTCGTAATGAACTGGTGCGTGATATTGGCTCGTTTGCGGTCGCAGAGCATCATGGTGAGGTGACAGGTTGTGCATCACTCTATGTGTATGATTCTGGCTTAGCGGAAATTCGCTCGCTCGGAGTTGAGGCTGGCTGGCAAGGTCAAGGGCAGGGGACCGCGATTGTGCAGCATTTGGTTGAGAAAGCGCGACAAATGGCCATTAAGAAGGTGTTTGTGCTGACTCGTACTCCAGAGTTCTTCATGAAGCATGATTTCTTACCAACATCGAAATCTCTACTGCCAGAGAAGGTACTGAAAGACTGTGACCAGTGTCCTCGTCAACATGCATGTGATGAAGTGGCTTTGGAAGTGAACTTGGTAGAGCAGATCATCGCTAAGGTTAATGTTGCATAAGGCATTGATTTTATAGTTGACCCGTCCTGATATGGGTTGACACTTGATTGACTAAAACGCTCGATGTACTTCATCGGGCGTTTTGTATTTTAGAGCTGTGTGAGGCCTATATTCATTATAGATTTTTACTGATTCAGCGACCATTTTCTTTGCTTCATCTAAATCATTAGGCTTATTCAACAGATACTCCATCTTCAGTATTCCGTTGATCCTCTCTGCCAACGCATTCTGATAACAGTCATAGCCATCAGTCATTGAGCAAGATACACCATACTGTCGATGCAACTCTTGGTATTCAACAGAGCAGTACTGAACACCTCTATCTGAGTGATGGACAAGCTCACCTGTATTCTTCCGCCCTTTCAACGCGTTTAAAAAGGCCTGCTTGACCGTGCGAGCTTTCATATCATCACTTATGTGATAGCCCACGATTTTTCTTGAGTAAGCGTCCGTCACTAAACTGAGATAAGTACTACCACGCCGCGTTGCTAGATAAGTAATATCGGCAACCCATAATTGCTCTGGTCTTTCCGGGATTAAGCCTTCCTTAATTCGATTTGGATGGCAGTAAAAGCGATGATTACTGTTTGTAGTTCGATGATAAGCCCTTCGATTCTGTACTAATAATCGATTCATTCTCAGCAGAGAGAATAAGCGGTCTCGCCCGATTTCAATATCGTTCTGAGCAAGTAAATACTTGATCTTACGAGTCCCTATACGAGGGTGCATCATCCTTTGCTCCTTCACAAAACCGAGTACGGATTCATCTTTCTTTGTCTGATGAATTTCTGCAACACAGCGCTTGTAGAAAGCTTGTCGTGTAATACCTATGAAGTGGCAAGCTTTAGTGACGGTCAATCTTCTGACCGTTTTTTCCTTAATAACTCGGCCTTGCGCTTCTTTGAGATTCGGACTCCGAAATCTCGATCCATGACTTTTACAACCGCTTCAAAGAACTCAGCTTTGAGCTGAGTTTCTTCTAATTGCTGCTCGAGTTCTTTGATTCGTTGCTCTGGGGTTTGAGTTGAGGAAGAGTTTGACATAGTCGCTCCTAACGCTCTCGATTGTTCTATTCCTTTAGACCAATCTAGTTGACCATGTTTGCGAAGCCAAACTAAAACGGTAGAGCGACCTTGGATCCCATAACGTTCTTGAGCTTGCTTATAAGTCATTTCGCCTTTTTCAACTTGGCTTACGACTGCCAATTTAAAGGCAAGAGAATAATCTCGTTGAGTACGTCTACTTGTTGTTTTCATGACACTCTCCAATTTCATGTTGGAAATGTGTCAACCATATTTAGGACGGTACAAGTCCCTAAAAAAAAGATCAAAAATATGATCTTTTTTGGGAACAAACTAAGAAAAGCCCGGTCTATTAAAGTACCACTGCTTTTTCTTAGAATTTTCTAAGAAAGCCCTAGAATCGATTGGTTCTGGGGCTTTTTTCTATCTGCTGTTTGGGAAATGACAATAGCTCGAAAATTATGATGAATTATCGGATTTTTTAGCCCTGTCTCTAATCACTACTCTTTATCCAATAAAGACTTCCAGCTAACGTTTTTTGCCCTTTAACGGAAGCACCACAAACTTCATTATCCAATGCAGCGACAGCAAGCCACTGAATGCGAAAGCGGCCATCATCAAAGCGATGGCATTGATGGTTTTTGGGTCTTCTCTGAAAAATAGCCACCATACTCCCCAACTCAAAATCGACAACACCATCAGCTGATTCATGCAACGCTGGCAACGACCGAGCTTGTTACGGATTTTTTCACTTTTATTGCAATGAATGCATGTCATCTTGGGTTTGATTCGCGTTATGCTTGTTGCCCTGATAATAACACGTCACAAGATATTGGATCACGGTGACACAGAGAGAGAAAGTCGATGATTGAGCGCCAAGAAACCAAACAACGCATGAGCCGTATTGTGAAACACAACGGCACTATCTACCTATGTGGCCAAGTGTGTGCTGATGCAACCAAAGACATCACTGAGCAAACACAGACGATGCTGGATAAAGTGGAAGCTCTACTTGAGCAAGCAGGCAGCGACAAAGAGCACATGCTGTCAGCAACGATTTACTTGAAAGACATGAAAGACTTCCAAGAAATGAACGCAGTTTGGGATGCATGGGTTCCTGAAGGTCACGCTCCAGCTCGCGCATGTGTGACTGGCGACATGGCTCGTGAAGCGCTACTTGTTGAGATCTCTGTGATTGCTGCTGAGAAGTAATAGCTAAATCTTTAGCGACCGGTAATTGCTTCAAGAGATTCCAGATACCTCGTCCCTCGGTTCTGGAATGACGAGTTAAAGCTTGGATTAGTTTATGCGTTGTTCTTATTGGGCTTCGGATTTGCTCTGTATTCAAAGTAGCGTCATTCCCGAAAGCGACGAAGGAGCGTAATCGGGAATCTCTGTTTGTGTGGTAAGAGATTCCAGATACCTCGTCCCTCGGTTCTGGAATGACGAGTTAAAGCTTGGATTAGTTTATGCGTTGTTCTTATTGGGCTTCGGATTTGCTCAGTATTAAAAGCAGCGTCATTCCCGGTAGCGACGAAGGAGCGTGGTCGGGAATCTGTTATTTGCTCGAAGCCAAAACAAAAAGGAAAGCCAATGGCTTTCCTTTTTAGTATCTAGCGTTTGCTTACTGCCTAACAATATTCTGATATTAGCAACCTGGGCCACAATCCAGACAGTGTTTCACCATCTCTGGACCTAGGTGCAGTTTCGCATTCAGGTCACGTAGTGCAGTTCGTACACCTTCTTCAATTACCGGGTGGTAGAACGGCATGTCTAGCATTTCAGAAACCGTCATCTTGTTCTGGTGTGCCCAAGCTAATAGGTGAGCCAAGTGTTCTGCGTTTGGTCCCATCATTTCAGCACCAAGGAAGCGGCCTGTACCTTGCTCGCCGTAAACGTGTAGGATACCTTTGTTGCGTAGCATCACTCGTGAACGACCTTGGTTTTCGAAAGACACTTCACCCGTTGCGAAACAGCCACATGTGCCTAAGCGGGTAGTGATCTCTTTGTAGGTTTCACCAACCATCGCGATTTGCGGGTCAGAGAATACTGCTGAGATTTTAGAGCGGCGTAGGCCTGCACGAATCTCAGGGAAGCGACCTGCGTTGTCACCTGCAATGCGTGCTTGGTCTGCTGCTTCATGTAGCAGAGGCAGTTGGTTGCTTGCATCACCCGCAATGAATACTGATGGCAATGATGTTTGTAGCGTGTAGTGATCTGCGATTGGAACACCACGCTCATCAAGCTCAAGAGATGTATTCTCTAGGCCAAGTTTATCTGTATTAGGACGACGCCCCGTTGCTGCCAGTACGTATTCAACGATGTTAGTTTCTAGCTCACCTTGTTTATTGATGAACTGGATTTCGACGCGAGCCTCACCCGATTCAGTGGTAATGCGCTTCATGCTTTCGATTTTCACGTCGGCATCTAGATAGAACTCTTCATTGAAGGCTTTATCTGCGTAAGCCATGATCTCTGGGTCGGTAACTGGGCCCACTTGACCACCTAAACCGAACAGTTTGGTTTTTACACCTAAGCGGTGCAGTGACTGGCCAAGCTCAAGACCAATAACACCAGGGCCAAATACCGCAACCGATTCTGGTAAATCATCCCAGCTGAACACGTCGTCGTTAATGATCAGACGGTCACCAAGCTCATTCCAAACGGCAGGGTAAGCAGGGCGAGAACCGGTCGCGATAACAATACGTTTAGCGGTGACAACCGTGTGGTCATCAATTTGTAGTGTGTTGTCGTCTAAAAATTTTGCGTAGCCAGAGATCTTGTCTTGCTCTGGAATTTCATCAACACCTTCTAAAACAAAACCAACAAAACGGTCACGCTCAAACTTCACTCGGTCCATCACTTCACGGCCGTTAATCACGATATCACCTTGTGGGTGAACGCCAAAAGCCGGAGCTTTCTCGATTTGGTGTACGCTTTCCGCAGCTGCAATAAGCAGTTTAGATGGCATACAACCAACACGAGCACAGGTTGTACCGTAAGGGCCGCCTTCAATCATCACGACACTGTCAGTGTGTGCTTTTGCAGCGCGGTAAGAACCTAAACCTGCCGTACCGCCCCCGATAACTGCTACATCTACATTGACTTGTTTCATAATAATTTTCTCGTAATGGCTAAATTTGGTTTGAACGAACCCCTCCAACTCTGGTGATTTCTTGAGAGTCAGGATAGTGGGTCAGTTTTGTGATTCTGTTTTATTAGGTTTAGCTTGTGACTCTGCTTTTATTGCTAACTATAGGTTAGTTAAAGACGGGCGAGTCACCAGCTATATTCTTTTTCCAAAACTCAGATAAGAGCGTTTGGAATGGCTAACCCACAAGAGGGTGGGTTAGCGGATACTTCTAAGCCTATATCGGCGATGAAGCGATTAGCCTAGGAAAGTTTCTAGTTCTTCGCTACCACCGATGTGTTTGCCACCGATGAATACTTGAGGAACGGTAGTGCGACCAGAGATTGCACGTAGGCTTACTGTTGTTGCATCTTTACCTAGAACCACTTCTTCGTAGTTTAAACCTTTGTCGATTAGGTTCTGTTTTGCTTTCATACAGAAAGGACAGCCTGGCTTAGTGAATACTGTGATTGACTCTTGCTCTTTGTGCTCAGGAGCAAGGTAGTTAAGCATAGTATCAGCATCAGAAACCTTGAACGGGTCGCCTGGTACGTCTTCTTCGATGAACATTTTTTCTACCACGCCGTTTTTAACCAGCATGCTGTAGCGCCATGAACGTTTGCCGAAACCGATGTCGTTCTTCTCAACTAGCATACCCATGCCGTCTGTGAAATCACCGTTACCATCTGGGATGAATGTGATGTTTTCCGCTTCTTGGTCTGCTTTCCAAGCGTTCATTACGAATGTGTCGTTTACTGAAACACACAGAATGTCATCAACACCGTTTTCTTTGAATACAGAGTGTAGCTCGTTGTAACGAGGTAGGTGGCTTGACGAACATGTTGGCGTAAACGCACCTGGTAGGCTGAATACGATAACTGTCTTGTCTTTGAATAGCTCTTCAGTCGTTACGTTAACCCATGCATCACCTTGGCGAGTTGGGAATGTTACTTGAGGGATTGATTGACCTTCTTTAGATGCAAACATATTGATTTCCTTAAATAGTATTTTTAATTTTGTTCTACCAGAGCTTAACGTTTTTCTTCGCTCTGTTTCGTTTCGTTTCGTTGAGCCCATTATTAGATAAATCCTTTGATAGCTCTAATCGTTTGATGTTATGGTTTTGATAGGTAAATTCTATCAAGAGCATTTTTTCTTTTAAATGTTTCTATTAGAAACCTTGTTCTTATTAAAACCTGAGGTAAGAGACTGATCATGAACATTCGTGACTTTGAATACTTGGTGGCGCTCGCAGAGCATAAACACTTCCGAAAAGCGGCAGAAGCGTGCTTTGTCAGTCAGCCGACACTAAGCGGTCAAATACGCAAACTCGAAGATGAAATTGGACTTCAGTTAACCGAGCGTAGTCCAAGGAAGGTAATATTTACAGAATCAGGGTTACAACTTGTTGAACAAGCCAAGCGTATTCTCAATGAAGTGAAAACTTTTAAAGATATGGCGAGTGGGCACGGTGAAGCGATGACGGGGCCAATGCACATTGGTTTTATTCCAACCGTGGGTCCTTACATCTTGCCTAAGATTGTTCCTCATCTTAAAGAGAGCTTCCCAGATCTTGAGCTTTACCTGCATGAAGCCCAGACCCATCAGTTAGTGAGCCAACTTGAAGATGGCAAGCTTGATTGCTTGGTACTGGCTGCGGTTGATGAAACGGCGGTGTTTAAAGAGATTGATGTGTATGACGAGCCGTTAAGTGTTGCTGTTCCATGTGATCACGAGTGGGCTCAGCAAGACACTGTCGATATGCTGCAGCTAAATGGGCAAACCGTACTGGCGCTAGGTGACGGTCATTGTTTAAGAGACCAAGCCTTGGGCTTCTGTTTTGCTGCGGGTGCCAAAGATGACGAACGTTTTAAGGCAACCAGCTTAGAAACGCTGCGTAACATGGTCGCGGCGGGGGCGGGGATTACCTTGCTACCTCAGTTATCGGTACCAAAGGAAAAGCAGAAAGATGGAGTGTGTTACGTACCTGCGGTGAATCCAACACCTTCACGTCGAATTGTCGTGGCTTACCGTCCGGGCTCTCCATTGAAGGGACGTTTCGAGCAATTGGCTGAGACGATTCGAACTCAACTGGAGAAGACGGCTTAGCGCTTGAGTTTAGAGCCTAGTCTGGTCAGATATAGATATAAAAAAAGGGTTGATATGAATGCATATCAACCCTTTTTATTGGTTCATGTTACTAGGTTCAACAAACCTTAGTTAGAACAGTTCTTCTACTGCTTCACCTGATGAGGTTGAGTAGATGTCATCATTGAAACGTTCAGTGATGTACTCGGTTGGCTCTGTGCCTTTCTCGAAGTACTCGAACATCGATGAGCTATCGAACTTGTTAGTCAGTAAGCCTGTCTCACGGTCGATACGAACACGAACGATGTTTTCTGGAATCTCTTTACGCTCAGCAGGAACGCCCGCTAACGCCGTACCCATGAAATCAACCCATGCAGGTTCTGCTGTTTTCGCGCCAGCTTCTGCACCCGTAATTTGGTTCTTACCAAGGTTCGAGTTCGCTTTGGTTCTGCCTAGGTTGCGGTTGTGGTTATCAAAACCAACCCATACCGTTGCAACCATGCCTGGGCCGTAGCCGCTGTACCAAGTATCTTTCGAATCGTTGGTGGTACCGGTTTTTCCGCCAATGTCACGACGCTTCAATGGCTGTGCACGCCAACCTGTACCGTTCCAACCCGTACCTGCGCTCCAATCACCGCCACCCCAGATGTTGCTGTACATCATTTCACGAACAAGGAATGCGTTCTGTTCAGAGATAACTTGAGGTGCGTATTGTACTTTGGCATCCACATCTTGCTCTGCAAACTCATCCGCCATTGGATCTGAGGTCATTTGCTGCTGGCAATCGTCTTTGCACACCACTTTCGGTGTCGCTTCAAATTCAGTCTCACCAAATGGTGTCTCAATGCGGCTGATGTAGAAAGGTTCAACGTAGTAGCCGCCATTAGCGAATACTGAGTAACCTTGAGCTACCTTCATTGGCGTTAAGCTACCCGCACCCAGAGCAATGGTTTCAGAGCGCGGTACTTCGTCAATATCAAAACCAAATCGAGTTAGGTAGTTACGAGTATCATCTAGGCCTACTTCGCGCAGTACACGTACCGCCATTACGTTTTTAGACTGAGCTAAGCCAATACGTAAACGAGTTGGACCCACGTAAGTCGGTGGTGAGTTCTTCGGTCGCCATGCGGTACCTTGGCTCTTATCCCATTGGTTAATTGGTGCATCGTTGATCAGTGAGGCTAGTGTTAAGCCTTTCTCAATCGCCGCTGAGTAGATAAATGGTTTGATACCAGAACCCACTTGACGAATAGATTGCGTTGCACGGTTGAACTTGTTGTGAACAAAGTTAAAGCCACCCACCATCGACAATACCGCGCCGTTGTTCGGGTTCATTGCAACAAATGCGGTGTTCGCATTCGGTACTTGGCTTAGTCGCCATACAATCGGTGTTTCTGATTCTGCAGTCACTGACTCTTCTGTCGGCTCTTCAGAGACTTCATCACCGGTAACGGCTTCATGGCGAACCCAGATTTGCTCACCAACCGCCAGAATCTCTTTCGCTTGAGAAGGCGCTGGTCCTTGGCGGTTATCTGTTAGGAATTTACGCGCCCAGTTCATGCCTTGCCATTCGATAGTGCCTTCACCTTGGTTCTTAACCCAAATTTGAGCACTTTTCGAATCAACCGCGGTAACAACAGCAGGGACTAAGTCACCATAGGTTGGTTGAGACTTAAGGTGTTTAACGATTTGTTCTTGATCCCACGCTGATTGCGCAGTCTGCCACAATACTTTTTCAGCACCACGGTAGCCGTGACGCTCATCGTAGCCAAGTAGGTTCTTAATCGCGGCTTGGTTCGCTGCTTTTTGCAGTTTCGAATCCACGGTCGTGTAGACCTTCATGCCTGATGTATAAGCTTCTTCACCGTAGCGTTCCACCATCCAAGCACGTGCAACTTCAGCAACATAGGGCGCGCTTAGTTCGATCTCTGCACCGTGGTATTTCGAGATAATTTCTTCGCTACGAGCGTCATCGAACTCTGCTTGAGTGATGTATTTCTCGTCTAACATACGACGCAATACAACGTTACGACGGTTAGTCGCGCGCTCAACAGAGTAAATAGGGTTCATTGTCGAAGGTGCTTTTGGCATACCCGCAAGCGTCGCAATTTCACTTAGCGTTAGATCAGGAAGATCCTTCCCGAAGTAAACACGTGCTGCCGCGCCAAAACCATACGAACGGTGACCAAGGAAGATCTTGTTGACGTAAAGCTCCATGATCTCTTCTTTACTCAAAAGCTGCTCAATGTGGATCGCAATGAAGATCTCTTTGATCTTACGCATGATCTTTTTCTCATTAGATAAGAAGAAGTTACGCGCAAGCTGCTGAGTAATAGTACTCGCACCTTGTTTGGCTGAACCCGACATGGCAACTACGAGTGCTGCACGTGTGATACCGATTGGGTCAATACCTGGGTGTTCATAGAAACGGCTATCTTCGGTGGCAATCAGAGCCTCAACTAAGTGGCGAGGAATCTCGTCATAAGTGACTGGATTACGACGCTTTTCACCAAATTGAGAGATCAGCTTACCGTCTTGACTGAAGACTTGCATCGGCGTTTGGAGTTCTACGTCACGCAAAGTGGCAACATCAGGCAACTCTGGTTTTACGTAATAATAAAACCCGAAAATTGTACTGACTCCAAGAATCATGCAAATCAATGTAAATATGAATAATCGCTTTATGAACTTCACCGGATAATCCCTGATTAGTTAAGGCTGATAAGCAGCAAACCCTTGTACTCTAGGCTAAAAACTTAGCTTTCGTTTATTAACGCTTATTTAACTAATAATCACAACCCCTAGATAATCAACGAAATGCTTGGCACTTCAGGAGCTAGGTCACATGGGTTCATCATTAATTACAGGTATAGATATAAATCATCACAGCATCAAAGCTGTGGTCCTAAAACCCGTGGGGGAGTTGTATGCCCTAGTGGGATACAAAGAGCTGCCGATTTCGGACGACATTTTTACAGCTAACCATACTTTGGAGTATCAGAAAACTGTTAAGAAACTTAAAGAACTTAGGAAAGGACTGCCTTTTGGCTGTCGCAACGTTGCCATTTCGGTACCTGATAACACAGTGATCAGCAAAGTACTGCAAATAGAGAGTGAGTTAGAAGACAGAGAAAAAGAGTTTTCTATCTATCAAACCTTCGCCCATCAATCTCCCTTTCCTATCGAGGAGCTGAGTTTAGATTTTGTAAAGCTGGAAGACAAACGATTTGGTAAAGGTTCGACAAGCAGTTATCAGGTATACGCCACTCGTAAGGAAGTGGTGGATAGCCGAGCGGATGCATTAACTAAGGCTGGCTTTAAACCTGTGGTGGTGGATACACAGGCGCATGGGTTACTTAATATCTGGCAATTGGCCTCGCGTCTGTATCCCGATAAGAAAAACTGGTTGCTGGTGGATGTTGGAATCGACCAAACCTCGCTAGGGGTTATCCCGCAGAATTCGGCGCCTTTCTATAAAGACATCGCCTTTGGGACTCAAGATCTTCGCAGCTCAGATGACCCGAGTGATATCGAGAGCGTGTTCGGTACTATTGAAGAGACACATCAATTCATCGTTAACCTGATTGAGAAGCTCAAGCGTCAATTGCAGCTCTACTCCTCGGGAAATGCGCAGCAACCTATCTCGGGGATCTGGCTGATGGGCGAGGGCGTCAGCATTCCTATGGTAACCGAAGAGCTAGAACGTCATTTTCAGCTGAGCTGTGAGTCATTGAATCCTTTGTCTCTGTTTGAGAATAAGGTCGCCAAGAGACGCCGACTGCCGATGGACTGGCAACACTTTGGTATCGCGGCAGGTATGGCGATGAGTGGACTCAAGTGGCAGGGAGAGAAGCATGTTGCATCAAATTAACCTGCTGCCGTGGCGTGATGAGATTCGTGCTCAGCACAAGAAGCGTTTTATCCATCTGGTCATTCTTGGCGTCATCATTGCGCTTATAGGGCAATGGGCGGTTGGTCACTATTTTCACGACCAACAAGCCAAGCAGCAAGCTCGCCTCAATTACCTCAATCAGTACATTGCTGAGCTCGACCGACAAATTCAGTCGTTAAAAGTCGCAGAGCAAGAACACAAAGCCATTCTTACTCGACTTGATGTGGTTGAGTCGCTGCAGCTTGGCCGCAATAAGACCACCGACTTTATGAACTTAATGCCGGAGCTGATTCCAGAGGGGGTGTATGTCGACAAGATAAAGATGAATGGTCAGGAGATTGAAATGTCGGGCATTAGCGACAGTACTGCTCGTCTCGCCACCATGTTGGACAACCTCGAGCGTTCAGATTCTCTGAAAGGGGTCGAGATGCACTCTATCGTTCATAACCGCAAGCGCTTCAATAAAGAATTTCAGACCTTCAAGGTCTCTTTTGTGTTTAGCCCTGTGTCTTTAGACAACACAACCGCGAGCAGAAAAGATAAGGGGGCGCATCATGGCTAACCTTCAAAATAGGATGAGCTTGCAAGATCTCGATGTTGATGAGATCACCGAATGGCCATTATTGCCTCAGCTTCTCGTGATTCTGGTGTTGATAGTGTTAATCCAAGGTGTTGGCACTTGGCTTTATGTGCTGCCGCTCGATGAGGAGCTGAAACAGATGAAGCAACAGGAGCAGACCTTAAAAACGACCTTGAGAATAAAGGCTAATAAGGTTGCAGCCTTGCCTAAACTTCAGAACCAATTAGATGAGTTAACCAGCCGTTACGATTACTTGTTAGAGCAGCTACCTGTTCAAAAGGAGTTGGCGAGTATGTTGGCCTCAGTGAATGAGCTCGGCTTGGATAACGCGCTGACGTTTACGCGAATTGATTGGGGGCAAAAGCAGAACAAGGAGTTCCTTTATCGATTACCTCTCAATATTGAGCTGACAGGTGACTATCACGAGATTGGGGACTTCTCTGCTGCCATCGCCAAGCTGCCGCGCATTATCAGCTTTGATGATGTGAATTGGCAGCGAGTCAGCCAAGAAAGTAGCACGCTGCACTTTAGGGTTCGAGCTTATACCTACCAGTTTAAATCGGAGGTCAATGATGAAACCCAATAGCGCGTTTTACTCAATCGTGTTGCTGCTTGCGTTGTCAGGCTGCAAAGCTAATCAAGACTCACTGCAAGACTTTGTGGCGAAGGTTGAAGCCAAGGCGAGAAAAGACGTCGAGCAACTTGTCCCAGCAACTGAATTCACGGCGGCGACTTATCAGCGCCGTGCCTTTCGTCCTCCCTTTGAACTGCCTAAAGAAGCCATCGTGCAAAACCAGCCCTTGGTTAAGAAAGACTGTTGGCAACCCAGCGCCCGTTCTCGTAATGGCAAGTTAGAGAAGTACCCGCTGAGTAAGCTTCGTTTAAGAGGCGTGATGGGCAGTGGATCAAGCGTGTTCGGCTTAGTGCAAACACCCAAAGGCAACGTGGTAAACGTCAAGAAAGGCCAGTTTATCGGCTTAAACAATGGCCGAGTTACTAAGGTGACGAGCCAGTACGTTCAGATTAATGAAACTCTTCCAGATGGCTTAGGTTGTTGGCATAAGCGCAACGTTAGGCTGGCTCTGAAGTAAACCAATGTCACATGATGTGGATATGAGATGTAAATATGATTAAAGGAATAAGTGGATTAGTGAGCAAGGCTCTACAAGGTTTTGCTGTGTCTGTGATGTTGGTTGTTAGCGTGCTCAGCCATGCCGAGAGCTTACCGAACAAATTAGAGAATATTGATTTTAGGGTGAACAAGGATAAAGACGCCGTCATCATTATTGAGCTGGCGACCAGCACCGCAGTGGTGGATGTTCAACGTGCTCAGGAAGGGTTAAGTATCGAGCTAATCAATACTCAGGTTGATGATGACAAGCTCTACCTGCTGGATGTTAAGGATTTCGCTACCTTGGTTGAAGGCATTGAAGTCTACAAAGAGACACCAAGCACTCGGCTTCTAGCGACGATTAGCAATGACTATCAGTATGAGTACAACCTAAAGGGGCGCTTTATTGAGGTGGTGATCAGCAAACCGGTGATCGATGAAGCGACCAAAGAAAAAAGCGTTCTAGAGAAAGAGGGCAAGCTGATATCGATTAACTTCCAGGATATCCCAGTACGAAATGTCCTGCAGTTGATTGCCGACTACAACGACTTCAATCTCGTGGTGTCTGATTCGGTAGCCGGAAACCTGACGTTACGCTTAGATGGCGTACCTTGGCAGCAAGTTCTCGACATTATCTTGCAAGTTAAAGGCTTGGATAAGCGTGTTGATGGCAATGTTATCTTGGTCGCACCGAAAGCGGAGCTCGACCTTCGAGAGCAACAAGCGTTAGAGAAATCGCGCTTAGAAGAAGAGTTAGGGGAGCTTAAATCGGAAATCATCAAGATTAACTTTGCTAAGGCCACCGACATTGCTGACATGATTGGCGGTGAAGGTGCGGTCAGCATGTTGTCCGATCGTGGTTCAATTACCATTGATGAGCGCACCAACTCACTGCTTATTCGTGAATTGGAAGAAAACATTGCCGTGATCAGAGGCATCATTGAATCGTTAGACATTCCCGTGAAGCAGGTACAGATAGAGGCACGTATTGTCACTGTTACCGAGGGTAACCTAGATGAGCTTGGCGTGCGCTGGGGCGTTTCATCAACCAACGGAAGCTTCACCGTTGGTGGTTCAATCGAAGGCAACCACCCATCAGCTATTACGCCGTATGACGACGATAGCGGCAGCAGCGTGATTGATGACTATCTCAACGTCAATTTAGGGGCAACATCGCCGAACGCCTCGAGTATTGCGTTTCAGGTGGCTAAGCTGGGCTCAGATACCTTACTCGATCTTGAACTGTCAGCACTGCAACAAGAGTCAAAAGCTGAAATCATTTCCAGCCCACGCTTAATCACCACCAATAAAAAGCCGGCTTATATTGAGCAAGGTACTGAAATTCCTTACTTAGAGTCATCTTCAAGTGGCGCTACGTCGGTCGCATTTAAGAAAGCGGTATTGAGTCTTAAGGTGACACCGCAGATCACACCCGACAATCGCTTGGTCTTGGATTTGAGCGTGACTCAAGATAGGCCAGGGCAAGTGGTAAAAACCGGAACTGGTGAAGCAGTCGCCATTGATACGCAAAGAATAGGTACGCAAGTGCTTGTTAATAATGGTGAAACTGTCGTGCTTGGCGGGATATTTCAGCACAGCGTGAGCAGTACAGTGGATAAAGTTCCTCTGTTGGGAGACCTGCCAGTTTTGGGTGCATTGTTCCGTCGCAGCTATGAAAATGTGGGTAAAAGTGAACTACTTATTTTTGTCACACCCAAAGTTGTGATTCAGTAATGAACAATTAGATTAAAAATAAAGTTGCATTAGTGGCACCTAACCTTGATAATTTCGGGTCTTATCACGAATTATCTGTGAGGAATCGGTGCCACGGGCCTTTTAATTTCAGTACTTGTACTGACCTACCTTGTGGCGATGTCATTGAATTAACGTTGTAAATTACTGCTAAAAACATGGCTGAGAAACGCAATATTTTTCTTGTTGGCCCAATGGGCGCCGGCAAAAGTACAATTGGTAGACACCTAGCTTCCCAACTTCATATGGAGTTTCTAGACTCTGACACTGTGATCGAAGAGCGCACTGGCGCAGACATCGCATGGGTTTTTGATGTTGAGGGCGAAGAAGGTTTCCGTAAGCGCGAAGAATCTGTAATCAATGATCTGACAGAAGAACAAGGTATTGTTCTTGCGACAGGTGGTGGTTCAGTGTTGAGCAAAGAAAACCGTAACCGTCTATCTGCACGAGGCATTGTTGTATACCTAGAGACAACAATTGAAAAGCAACTTGCTCGCACTAACCGCGACAAGAAACGCCCTCTACTTCAAACAGACAACCCGCGTGATGTGCTAGAAGATCTAGCTGTATCTCGCAACGCACTATACGAAGAAGTGGCGGACTACACAGTTCGTACTGACGACCAAAGTGCAAAAGTGGTAGCCAACCAGATCGTAAAAATGCTAGAAGAACGTTAAGTTCATTTTTTCGGAGAGCAAACCCATGGAACGGATTACGGTCAATCTAGCTGAGCGTAGCTACCCTATCTCTATTGGCGCCGGGTTATTTGAAGACCCGGCGTACCTTTCTTTTTTATCAGGTAAGCAGAAAGTTGTTGTTATCAGTAATGTGACAGTAGCGCCTCTTTATGCTGATAAAATTTTATCGCTATTGGATCAAGTCGGCTGTCAGACATCTCTTCTCGAGCTGCCAGACGGTGAACAGTACAAAACCCTTGAAACGTTCAATTCAGTGATGAGCTACATGCTTGAAGGAAATTACAGCCGCGATGTGGTGGTGATTGCTTTAGGTGGTGGTGTTATCGGTGACTTGGTCGGTTTTGCTGCCTCTTGTTACCAGCGCGGTATTGATTTCATTCAAATCCCGACGACCCTTCTTTCTCAAGTGGACTCTTCTGTTGGTGGAAAAACCGCGGTAAACCATCCTCTTGGCAAGAATATGATCGGCGCTTTTTACCAACCGAAATCTGTGATCATCGATACCAACTGTTTATCAACGCTTCCAGAGCGTGAGTTTGCAGCGGGTATTGCTGAGGTGATCAAATACGGCATCATTTACGATGAAGCCTTCTTTGATTGGTTGGAGCAGAATCTAGAGAAACTTTATCAACTTGATGAAGAAGCACTGATTACCGCGATTGCTCGTTGTTGTGCAATTAAGGCTGAAGTGGTGGCTCTAGATGAAAAAGAGTCAGGAATCAGAGCGTTATTGAACCTAGGTCATACATTTGGTCATGCGATTGAAGCAGAACTAGGCTATGGTAATTGGCTACATGGTGAAGCTGTGTCGTCAGGCACTGTAATGGCAGCTAAAACAGCTCAATTACAGGGACTGATCTCTCAGCAGCAACTTGAGCGAATTATTTCTATACTCAAGAATGCGAAACTACCAATCCATACGCCAGAAAGCATGTCTTTTGAAGACTTTATGAAGCACATGATGCGCGATAAAAAAGTGCTGTCTGGTCAGTTGCGTTTGGTATTACCAACAAGTATTGGTACTGCTGAAGTGGTTGCTGATGTGCCTCAAGACATCATTAAACAAGCGATCGATTTCTGCCGTACTCTTTAAATTTGGTTGTGAGGTTGCCTAGCTAAACTCTAGGCAACTGAAGCGTTTTACTGATCGATCTTATCAGTAGGGATCCCCAATGAGTTTGGCTCATGAATTAAGAGTATTAGAGTTAGAATCTCAAGTTGAGCTGCTAGAGCGCTTACAGCTTTTGACTAACTTTGGTTCAAACCTTGTGACGGTGGCTGGCAAAGCTGGCTCTGGCCGATCTTGGTTAGCTCAGCGTTATCTTGAAGCATGGTCGACAGAAAAAAATCAGTGTTTACTGCTTTGTCATCCAAGCCAAGACGATCAACAACGCCGCGCGCTTATTCTTAGCCAAATTGTTTCTGATCCCCTGTTTAATCAACATGATTCTTTATCTGATAGCCTGACAAGGTTACTGGATGGAGAGCCGTGTAATGTGGTTATCGTCGTTGATGATGCCCAACGACTTTCTGAGCTATTGGTATCTGAATTATGGATGTTGGTACTAGAAGCTCAATCAAACCCTCAATGGACGATCAATATCGTTCTCTTCTCGGAACCTGGCCACTTAGATACGTTATTAACGCGTTTGAGTTACGGTCAACAACACAAGCCTATCGATCTTGAGATCGATGACCTTTCGCAACCAGAAGCTGAACATTTCTTTGAATCACTGGTGATTCGATATGTTGATGATGAGTCTGAAACTCGCGTGCGACGTGCGTTTAATAAAGCGCAACCTCTGCCCGGTGAGTTAATGGCTTTAGGAGAATTGAAAGTGGAAAAAAGGATTATTATTCGCTCAATTATTGGCTCACCCATCAATATCGCGATTGTGGTGGCCTTGTTGTTGATTTTAATTGGTGGTGGTTATTGGTGGATGTTCAGTCAACCAACCCCTGACGATAAAGCGCAATCTCTTATCGCTCCGATTGAACAGACAGCTATCCCGACTTTTGAAGTGGAAAGTGGTACCGAGCAAGTTGGAATCGACGGAATGGACGATTCTGAAGCCGAAGCTGACAGGAGTTATCAAGGTGCTGATGACGACAGCTCTTCTTTGCCACCGGTTGTGGTTGAAGAGACAGCCAGTGTTGGTGAGGCAACACAAGATCAGCAGCGTGTCGTAATCACCTCTGATGTGGTTGATGCCTTGCTTGATGATAAACCTGAAAGTGCCGATACCAGTGCGATTGATGCTGCTGTTGAAGAAAACACAGGTGCCGCGGTGAGTTCGCAGTCAGATGCAGACAAAGTGGAGTCACAACCTTCAGCCGATGAAGCAGCAGACCTAACCCAGTCCACGCCACCGACTAAGAAAATCACCTTCTCATTTTCTCGCGAAGAGTTACAAGCTATCTCGCCGCGAGCTTATACCCTACAGTTGAGTGCGATGACTTCATTGGAAGACGTACAATCTTTCATTGAAGAGTATGACCTTGAGAACAAGGTTCGTATTTACCCAACACTTCGTAACGACACCAAGTGGTTTATTATCACTTATCAAGATTACCCAACGATTCAAGTGGCGAGAGACGCGGTAAGTGCGTTATCAAAACCCCTTCAACAGTTGGAACCTTGGGCAAAATCGATGAATCAAGTACATCGAGAGATAGAACGTGCGAAATAACCCTGAGCTTAGCCTCAAAATATGTTACATTCCGCAGCCTTATTTTTGAGTTGATAGATAGAGCAGTAAATGAAAAAGCAGCGTGCCTTTCTAAAATGGGCTGGTGGTAAATATGGCCTAGTTGAAGACATCCAACGTCACCTGCCACCTGCTCGTAAATTGGTAGAACCGTTTGTCGGTGCCGGCTCAGTATTTCTGAATACTGACTTTGAACAGTACCTGCTTGCAGACATCAATCCCGATCTTATCAACCTGTACAACCTACTTAAAACCGATCCTGAAACTTATATCACGGAAGCGAAGCGCTGGTTCTGTCCTGAGAACAACCGCAAAGAAGCCTTCTTAGATATTCGTGCTGAGTTCAATGGTACAGATAACGTCATGTATCGTTCGTTGGCTTTCTTGTATATGAACCGATTTGGTTTCAATGGCCTGTGTCGTTACAACAAGAAGGGCGGTTTTAACGTTCCATTTGGTTCTTATAAAAAACCTTACTTCCCAGAAGCTGAGCTGGAGTTTTTTGCCGAGAAAGCGAAAAAGGCCACCTTCGTCTGTGAGGGATACCATGAAACCTTTAGCCGCGCGCGTAAAGGTTGTGTGGTTTACTGCGATCCTCCATACGCACCACTGTCGAACACGGCTAACTTTACCTCTTACGCAGGTAATGGCTTTAGCTTAGATGACCAAGCTGCACTGGCGGATGTTGCTGAAAAAGCAGCGATGGAACGCGGTATTCCTGTTTTGATTTCAAACCACGATACGACATTAACTCGTCGCTTATATCATGGTGCGGAGTTGAACGTGGTTAAGGTGAAACGCACCATCAGCCGCAATGGCGCTGGCCGTAATAAAGTTGATGAGCTTTTGGCGCTTTTCCATAAAGAGAAAAACCAGCAGCACGCATCAGCGGAACAGTAATGGTCAGAATATCCGCCAAACTCATTAAATTGAGTGACCAACGGATACTTTCTTAAACTAATCTTTCGAACTGCTAGGATCTGCTTAGGTGCTTAGGTAGAATTGCACACCAAATAGTCTTGGGATTGAGTCTTGTATTTGTGTATGAGATGTCACCAAGGCGGTGATATTCGCAATTTACTCACTCTTAAGAGGTTTGGTATGAAAGATTTTCTAATCGCTCCATCGATTTTGTCTGCAGATTTTGCTCGTCTTGGTGAAGACGTAGAAAAAGTACTCGCAGCTGGTGCTGATGTTGTGCACTTCGATGTGATGGACAACCACTACGTACCTAACCTGACTTTTGGCGCGCCTATTTGTAAAGCGCTGCGCGACTACGGTATTACGGCTCCTATCGATGTTCACCTGATGGTTAAGCCAGTAGACAGCATCGTGCCTGAGTTTGCTAAAGCCGGCGCATCAATGATTACCTTCCACGTTGAAGCGTCAGAGCACATCGATCGCACTCTACAGCTAATCAAAGAGCACGGCTGTAAAGCGGGTGTAGTACTGAATCCTGCAACGCCGCTTTCTTGCCTAGATTATATCCTAGACAAAGTAGACATGATTCTACTGATGTCTGTGAACCCAGGCTTCGGCGGTCAATCTTTCATTCCTCATACGCTAGATAAACTGCGTGCTGTTCGTAAGCTGATTGATGAGTCAGGCCGTGACATTCGCCTTGAGATTGATGGCGGCGTGAAGGTTGATAACATCCGTGAAATCGCAGAAGCGGGCGCAGATATGTTCGTCGCGGGTTCCGCTATCTTCAATCAACCAGATTACAAAGAAGTGATTGATGAGATGCGTGCAGAGCTTGCAAAAGTAAACGCATGATCGTAAAACTACAGATAGATTGAATATTAAGGGGCTAATTTGCCCCTTTTTTACGTCTTATAGCTCAACTCATAAGACGAACATAATAAATAGGAAAGTAAGATGTCATTAAGCTCAATAAAACTGATCGCCTTTGATTTGGACGGAACCTTGTTAGACAGCGTGCCTGATTTGGCCGTTGCTGCTGACCAAGCTTGTCAGGAGTTGGGCTTCCCTTCAGTGAGCGAAGAGCAAGTTCGTGACTACGTAGGTAATGGTGCTGATGTTCTTATCGGACGCTCACTCAGCCGTAACCTGACGGTTGACCCAAGCCTAGAGCCAGAGCTACTGAAAAAAGCACGCATCCTGTTTGATGATTTCTACGAGCAGGGCGGTCACAAGCTAAGTCACCTTTACCCATCGGTTAAAGAGACGTTGGCTGAGCTGGATAAGGCGGGTTTCACCATGGCGCTGGTTACCAACAAGCCTTCGAAGTTTGTACCAGACGTTCTGGCACAACACGGTATTGATAAGTACTTTGTTGATGTGTTGGGTGGCGATTCTTTCCCAGAGAAAAAACCGAACCCAGTCGCGTTGAACTGGTTGCTAGAAAAGCACAATGTTAAAGCGGAAGAGATGCTGATGGTTGGCGATTCAAGCAACGACATTAAAGCGGCTAAGAATGCAGGCTGTCACTCGTTTGGTCTGACTTACGGTTATAACCATGGCGAGCCGATTTCAGCATCAAACCCTGACTATGTCGCGGATAACGTCGCGCAATTACTAGATGTCGTTCTAGTTTCAGCATAAAGCGGACAAAAGTTAGCTAACCTACTAGCAAAATACTTATCAATGAGTACACTGGATGAGCCGTACAGAAGAGCTGTGCGGCTTTTCTATATTTAAGTTAAGAAGCTAAGCGTTCAATAAACTTAGCGAATAAGCAAAGGAATTAAAACCATGAGCAAGCCCATCGTATTGAGTGGTGTTCAACCATCTGGTGAACTAAGTATCGGTAACTACTTGGGTGCTCTACGTCAATGGCAACAGATGCAAGATGATTACGATTGCCAATACTGTGTTGTAGACCTTCACGCAATTACGGTTCGCCAAGACCCGAAAGCACTGCATGAAGCGACTCTAGACGCACTAGCAATCTGTCTTGCTGTCGGTGTTGATCCAAAGAAGAGCACGCTATTTGTTCAGTCACACGTACCAGAGCATGCTCAACTTGGTTGGCTTCTTAACTGTTACACGCAAATGGGTGAACTGAGCCGTATGACTCAGTTTAAAGATAAGTCTGCACGTCACTCAAACGACGTAAACGTAGGCCTATACGACTACCCAGTGTTGATGGCTGCAGACATCCTGCTTTACGGTGCTCACCAAGTACCTGTAGGTAGCGACCAGAAACAACACCTAGAGCTAGCGCGTGATATCGCAACTCGCTTTAACAACATCTACGGTCCTGAAACGCCAATCTTCCAAGTACCAGAACCTTACATTCCAACAGTGAATGCACGTGTAATGAGCCTGCAAGACGCGACGAAGAAGATGTCTAAGTCGGATGACAACCGTAAGAACGTGATTACTCTGCTAGAAGAGCCTAAGTCGATCATCAAGAAGATCAACAAAGCGCAAACCGATGCAGAAACACCACCACGTATTGCTCATGATTGGGAAAACAAAGCGGGTATCTCTAACCTAATGGGTCTGTACTCTGCAGCGACGGGTAAAACGTTCGAAGAGATCGAAGCGCAGTACCAAGGCGTTGAAATGTACGGCCCGTTCAAGAAAGACGTAGGCGCAGCATTGGTTGAGATGCTTGAGCCGATTCAAGCTGAATATCACCGTATCCGTGCTGACCGTGCTTACATGGACGCAGTAATGAAAGCCGGTGCTGAAAAAGCCTCTGAGCGTGCTGCAGTGACACTGAAAAAAGCATACGAAGCAGTAGGTTTTGTTACTCGCCCATAGGGTGAACTAACACAACTCGCTTGAGAATTTGAGCCCAAAGTAGCTGCTGTTTACTTTGGGCTTTTTCATGCCTATTTCATTTGCCTTCCCCGAAAACTCCTTGTTTGAATTGATAATTTACGCAGTATTTAGCTAGCACACCCGTGTCTTTAATGCTGTGCAGATGATCTTATTTGGCACCCTCAAGCTTTATAAAATCACACTCGTTTCTATATATGTTGGAAATATATAACGTGCCAAACAATTGATGATTCCAAAGTGATAAGTTCCTCATTTTCTTGCCAACTGACTTATTCCTTTCATAAATAAACCTGATAGTTACCACAAAATACATGACTGCCCATAGATGGCAGTGACTATAACTCGATGAACTCAGGTGAAACGGATGGCTCTTTTACACAAACCTTCATTGCTAGCAGTGGCAATTGGTAGCTTGTTAACTACAAGCGCACACGCTGATTTGTTTATTTCACAATATGTGGAAGGCGGCAGCTATAACAAAGCGGTTGAGATTGCCAATAGTGGCGATAGCAGCATTAGTTTAGATGGTTACTCATTGGCGAAATCTGCCAATGGCAACGGATCATGGGGTGCCACTTTACCTTTAGATGGCCACGTTTTAGCACCCGGTGAAGTACTCGTGGTCGCACATTCTAGTGCGAGTGATGAGATTAAAGCTCAAGCTGACATTATTAATGCCTCTATCGCCAATCATAACGGTGACGACCCGCTGGCTATCTTGAATTCAGACGGCTCGGTACATGATGTTGTTGGTTTGATGGGCGATGTGGACTGGGGCAAAGATGTTACTTTGGTTCGTGCGACACAAACACCTTCCGCGACGTTTGATGCTTCACAATGGGTATCGCTACCCAAAGACAGCATTGAAGGCCTAGGTTCACTAGACAGTGTTGAACTGCCAGAAGCGTTCACTTGTACACAAGATGGCTCTGACCCAGTATTCACCACCATTCAAGAAATCCAAGGTGAAGGCGCAACATCGCCATTCATCGATGGCTACCCGTACATCACCGACGATGAGTACTTCGTCAAAGGTGTGGTAAGTGCGGTAACAACAGGCCTAACCAAAGGCTTCTACTTGCAAGCACTTGAGGATGATTTCAACTCAAGCACTTCTGAAGGCCTATTTATTCATACCAACCAGTCGAGCTCAGAACTGGCTGCGGGCGACGTTGTGTGTGTGAAAGGCAAGGTTCAAGAATACTACAGCCACACTCAGCTAAAAGTTGAAAACAACCAATGGCTAAAACAGGGCGAGCAGCAGGCACCTGAAGCAACGGCGATAGAAGCGCTAGACAGTGATGAGAACTTCGCTGCAACGCTAGAACGTTACGAAGGCATGTTGGTGAAAACAACCGAAGCACTAGACATGCGTGTGACACGTACCTTTGGTTATGACTACGCCGGTCGTCGTAACAACATGGTACTGGCGCATGAGCGTATTAACATGCAGCCAAACCAGCTTTTCGCCGCGGGATCTGACGAAGCGAAGCAGCAAACTGAAGACAACGCTGATCGTCGTCTTTTCGTTGAAACCGATCAAAAAGCAGCTGATGGACAAGTCCCTTTTTATCCAGATTTTGGCCGCACTGATATCGACCAAGATGGCTCGACCGAAGACTACATCCGCATTGATGACACCATTGTTGGTCTAGAAGGTGTTCTGACCTACAGCTACGGTGAGTACCGTTTAATTGCGACTAACCAGATTTCTGCTGAAAACTTTGTGCGTAACGATCCGCGCACCGACAAACCAGACATGGATGAAGGTGATTTACGTATCGCGACCTTCAACGTATTGAACTACTTTAACTCTCCATTTGGTGGCGACGCGAATCAGCACGGTAATAACCGTGGCGCGAACACCATCACTGAGTTTGAAATGCAGCAAGAGAAGATTGTGAACGCGATTCTTCGTCTAGACGCTGACATCATTGGTTTGATGGAAATTGAGAACAACGGCTTTGGTGAAGGTTCAGCGATTCAACAGCTTGTTAACCAACTGAATGATCGTATTGAGCGTAAGAAAGACCGTTATACCTTTGTGGCTGTTGATTCTAATGAAGATGGCGTAACCGACGAGATGGACTCGATTGGTACCGATGTAATCACAACCGGTGTTATTTACCGTAAGAAGGTAGTGAAGCTTAAAGACAGCCGTGTTATCGCGATGCCAAGCCAACAAGCCCCAGAGGTGTTAGATGATTCAGGTAAGGTGATTGAAGATGGTAAGAACTACCAACGTGACTCATTGGCGCCAACCTTTAAAGTTAAAGGTACCAAAGAGAAACTCACCGTAGCGATTAACCACTTTAAATCGAAAGGTTCTAAGTGTTGGGAAGATGCAGCACCGGTTGAGCAGGGCGGCCAAGGTGGCGTTGATGCCGATAAGCAAGGTTCATGTGAGAACTTCCGTGTTGCTGCGGCAGTTGCATTAGGTGAAGCGCTAGACGGCATCAAAGGCCACAAAGTGATTCTGGGTGACATGAACTCGTACGGCATGGAAGATCCAATGCTGGTGCTAACGGATTACTCGGAAGAGAAATACGGTAAGCAAATAAAAGCAGCTCGTAATACCTTCCTTGATGGTGTTGAGCAGTTTGGTGATAGTGGTGCGGTGATTACGAAGAACTACGGCTACGTTAATGCCGTGGCTCAAAAGCACCCAGACAGTTGGAGCTACTCATACAATGACGAAGTGGGCGCACTGGATCACCTGCTGATCAGCGACAGCCTGAAAGATAGGGTTGTCGATGCTACCGATTGGCACATCAATGGTGGTGAGTCGACGTTGTTTGATTACAACGAAGAGTACAAAGGTGATCTGCCTAAGTACCAAGATCACTTCCGTTCATCGGATCATGATCCTGCCGTTCTTGAGCTAAGAGTGGGCGGTTCATTTGGCTTCGGTGCTCTGATGTCACTATTTGGCTTAGCAATGTGGCGCCGTCGCAAATAGATTGGCTTGCCACACAAGCAAGCCAATTCAGATAACTTAACGCTATCTGTAAACAATTAAGGTCAACTTAGGTTGGCCTTAATTATTGGCGAAATGCAGTTTCCACTTGCCTTTCGCTATGGGTATTGCACAATACCGCCCCTATATCTCCCAATCCTTTAGTATTTAGCAAACGATTTCGACCCATGTTACTTATCATCGATAACTACGACTCTTTTACCTATAACTTGTATCAGTATTTCTGTGAGTTAGGGGTCACTGTAAAAGTTGTTCGCAACGATGAGATTGATATAGCGGGCATCGAAGCGCTAAATCCTAGCCATCTTGTTATCTCGCCGGGCCCATGTACGCCCGATGATGCGGGAATTTCGCTACAGGTGATTGAACACTTCGTTGGTAAGCTGCCGATCTTAGGTGTGTGTCTTGGCCATCAAGCCATTGCTCAAGTCTTTGGTGGTGAAGTGGTGAGAGCCAGACAAGTGATGCACGGTAAAACCTCGCCGATCCGCCATAACGGTAAGAGTGTTTTTCAAGGTCTCAATAACCCTCTGACTGTGACTCGTTACCACTCTTTAGTGGTGAAAAACGGCACATTACCAGACTGTTTTGAGCTGACCTCTTGGACAGAATTTGAAGATGGCAGCATGGATGAGATCATGGGTTATCAACATAAAATCTTGCCGATTGATGCCGTCCAATTTCACCCTGAATCGATTAAAACAGAGCAAGGACACCAGCTTCTCGCTAACTTCCTAGCACGTTGAGTGTTTAAATTTGACCCTTTTTCCGTCTAAATAAGCCAGTTAAACGTATTCCATTACCCGTTAAGCGTTTAAATTCGGGCGTTACGCGTCTTCATCCCTCTGACGCCGATCACTTTTTATAACATTTCTCCCTCGTCAGGCTAAGTTTTTAGCCTATGCAAAATTATTCGCGTTATTTCGTCTCGAACCCAATATACCGCAATGCCAGTAAGGCTTTGCTGTTGCTGGTTATACGTTTAGGTAAAAAAAGCTTCATAAAACAGATTAATTGATGCATAAATAGTCATAGGTAGTGACGTTTAGCTGGTTGTAAGGGATGGCTAAAGAATAATCTACTATTGAAAAGGTTAATTAAATGTAAATATAATGCTGCAGCGGGATTATGGCGAGACAAAATATCTTTGTCTCACTTATGAACCATTACGCTTATTTGCGAAGCTTGCGGTATCGAGAAGGAATGTACGATGACAGTGGAAAATAAAGTAGAACGTAGTCTGTTTAATGAGGTGATGGTGCCTTGTTATAACCCAATGGAAATGATCCCAGTAAAAGGGGAAGGCGCACGCGTTTGGGACCAACAAGGCCGAGAGTATATCGACTTTGCTGGTGGTATCGCTGTGAGCTGTTTGGGTCACTGTCACCCAGCAATGGTTAATGCTGTTACCGAGCAAGCAAACAAGATTTGGCATCTAAGTAACGTGATGACCAACGAACCTGCACTGCGTCTAGCGAAGAAGCTAACCGACGTATGTTTTGCAGAAAAAGTATTCTTTGCCAACTCTGGCGCAGAAGCGAATGAAGCAGCTTTGAAGCTAGCTCGTCGTTGGGCGGCGGACGTTCACGGTCCTGAGAAATCTGAAATCATTGCATTCAAACAAGGTTTCCACGGTCGTACTTTCTTTACCGTAACTGTAGGTGGTCAAGAAGCTTACTCTGATGGTTTCGGTCCTAAACCGGGCGATGTTACTCACCTGCCTTACAACGATATTGCAGCATTAGAAGCGCACATCTCTGATCGCACTTGTGCAATCATGATGGAACCTCTGCAAGGCGAGGGCGGTATCATCTCGCCAACCTCTGAATTCGTGAACACAGTTCGTGAACTGTGTGATAAACACAATGCACTGCTTATTTTTGATGAAGTGCAAACGGGTAATGGCCGTACTGGTAACTTTTACGCTTACCAAGGTCTAGGTGTAACACCAGACATCTTGAGCACAGCAAAATCACTGGGTGGTGGTTTCCCTATCGGCGCAATGCTAACAACCTCTGAACTGGCTACACATCTAAAAGTTGGCACACACGGCTCTACTTACGGTGGTAACCCACTGGCGTGTGCTGTTGCAGAAGCGGTTGTTGATGTGGTTAGCCAACCTGAAACATTAGCTGGCGTGAAAGAGCGTGAAGCATTGTTCCGTGATGGTCTTACTAAGATTAACGATAAGTACCAAATCTTCAGTGAAGTTCGTGGTAAAGGCCTACTACTAGGTGCTGCGCTTAACGAAGAGTGGCAAGGCCGTGCACGTGACGTTTTAGTAGCAGCAGGCGAACAAGGCTTGATGGTACTGGTTGCGGGTGCAAACGTGGTTCGTTTCACGCCATCACTGGTTATTACTACACAAGAAATTGAAGAAGGCTTATCAAAACTAGACAAAGCAATCGCTACGCTAGTTTAGCCTGAGCGGCGTCATAGGAATGATCGCCAATAGAGCGATCCCATGACGTTCTGCTAAAGGCCCAAGCTTCTGGTTTTGGGCCTATTTTGCATCTGGAGGGAATATTGATGCTAGTTGTTCGCCCAATAAAATTATCTGATTACGATGCGCTGCATACCTGCGCCGTTGAATCTGGTCACGGATTCACATCTCTTCCGGTTAACGAAGAACTGTTAACTAACCGTATTACTCACTCTGAATACAGCTTTGCCAAACAAGACGTGACTGAACCCGGTGATGAAGGCTACCTAATGGTTGGCTTTGATACCGAAACCGGTGAAGTAGCCGGTACGACAGGCATCGAAGCTTCAATCGGCTGGGATGTCCCGTTCTACTCGTACCACATCAGTAAAGTGGTTCATTCATCGCAGAAGCTTGGCGTAAATAACGTCGTTAAGCTGCTGACTTTCGGTAATAACTACACCGGATGCAGTGAGATCTGCACACTGTTCTTGCGCCCGGCATTCCGTGGTGGATTGAATGGTCGTTTGATGTCTAAGTGTCGCTTCTTGATCATGTCTGAGCACCCAGAGCGTTTCTCGAAAACGATTTTTGCTGAGATGCGTGGCGTATCAGATGCAGAAGGTAACTCTCCTTTTTGGCAATGGCTGCAAGAGCACTTCTTCTCGATTGATTTTACGCTTGCCGATTACCTAACCGGTATTGGTAAGAAAGGCTTCATTGCAGACCTAATGCCTAAGCTGCCTATCTACGTGAACCTACTGAGCAAAGAAGCTCAAGCGGTGATCGGAGAGGTACATGACAATACGCGCCCTGCACTTAAGTTGCTGGAACGTGAAGGCTTCACCAACCGTGGTTATGTCGACATTTTTGATGCAGGCCCAACGGTTGAGTGTGATCTAAGAAACATCGAATCTGTGCGTTACTCAATTCGAGCGCAGGTTCAAATTGCAGAGCACTCAAGCTCTAAAGACTTCCTAATTGGGAATACCTCATTTGAGAACTTCCGCGCAGTAGCCGCGAAAGGCGCGTATGACCAAGCAAGCGACACAGTGATTTTATCATCTGAAGTAGCAAGCGCTCTTGAAGTAAAAGAAGGCGAATTCGTTCGCATGTTGGCTCAGTAAGAGCGGCGATTATCTGTCGAAGATTTTAAGGATAGAAGTATGACTCAGTGGATAGCAGGACAGTGGGTGGCAGGTCAAGGTGACGCCATGACATCAGTAAGCCCATACAACAATGAAGTAGTGTGGCAGGGTGATAGCGCAACACCAGCACAGGTTGAATCTGCAGTAGCAGCAGCTCGTGAAGCCTTCTTGGTTTGGAAAAAACTGAGCTTTGCAGAGCGTGAAGCGATCGTGTTGAACTTTGCTGAGAAAGTTAAAGAGAACAGCGAAGAAATCGCACAAATTATCGCGAAAGAGACGGGTAAACCGATTTGGGAAACTCGCACTGAAGCGGGCGCAATGGCAGGCAAGATTGCTATCTCAATCCGCGCTTATCATGAGCGTACCGGTGAAGCTTCTCGTGAAGCGGCAGGCAACCAGATTGTACTGCGTCACCGTCCATTAGGCGTGATGGCAGTATTTGGCCCTTATAACTTCCCAGGTCACCTACCAAACGGTCATATTGTTCCTGCGCTGCTATCGGGTAATACCGTGGTATTTAAGCCTTCAGAGCAGACACCTTGGACGGGTGAGTTTGCGATGAAGCTATGGCAAGAAGCGGGTCTTCCTGCTGGCGTAATCAACCTAGTACAAGGCGCTAAAGAGACAGGTATCGCACTAGCCGATGCTAAAGGTCTTGATGGCGTGCTGTTCACAGGTAGTGCAAATACCGGTCATATCCTTCACCGTCAATTCGCGGGCCAACCGGGTAAGATGCTAGCGCTAGAGATGGGTGGTAATAACCCTATGGTGATCAGTGACCAATTTGGTGATGCTGACGCGACGGTTTATACCATTATTCAATCGGCTTTCATCAGTGCGGGTCAACGTTGTACATGTGCACGTCGCCTGTATGTGCCTGTTGGAGAGAAGGGCGATCTGCTTCTAGATAAACTGGTCGCAGCCACACAAAAGATTCGTGTTGATCAGCCATTCGCTGAACCAGCACCCTTCATGGGTCCTCAGATCTCTGAAGCTGCGGCTAAGTTCATTCTGGACGCGCAAGCGAATCTGCAATCGTTAGGTGGAGTCAGCCTAGTAGAAGCAAAAGCGGGTCAAGCGGCGTTTGTTTCTCCGGGTATTATCGACGCAACCAACATTGCTGAGCTGCCGGATGAAGAGTACTTCGGTCCATTGCTACAAGTGGTTCGTTACCAGTCACTAGAGCAAGCAGTTGAACTAGCTAACGACACGCGTTTTGGTTTGTCTGCGGGTCTTGTATCAACAGACGATTCAGAATGGGAATACTTCGTTGACCATATCCGTGCGGGTATTGTTAACCGTAACCGTCAGCTAACAGGCGCAAGTGGTGATGCACCATTTGGTGGTCCAGGTGCTTCGGGCAACCTACGCCCAAGTGCTTACTATGCGGCGGACTACTGTGCTTACCCTATGGCTTCAATGGAAGGTGGCGAAACTCAACTTCCAGCAACGTTTAGCCCAGGTATTGAGCTTTAAATTAGGCTAATGAGCATTAGTCTCATGCGTTAAGCTTGAAATAGGGAAGTGGTGTTATCGCTTCCCTTTTCCATCACGTCCGACACCTAGATTGGACGGTAGA
The DNA here is from genome assembly GCF_024347375.1 of Vibrio coralliirubri. NCBI lineage: Bacteria > Pseudomonadati > Pseudomonadota > Gammaproteobacteria > Vibrionales > Vibrionaceae > Vibrio > Vibrio coralliirubri. Next base: position 292,622 of record NZ_AP025470.1, read on the forward strand.
TAATAATAGAAAAAGTATGTCACAGGCTGATGGCTGCTGACTCTGTGTCTCAGCCTCTCCCTTTCTAATCCAAATTACTAGCTTGCTAGAACCTCTGACAAGGAGTCACCATGACGCCCGATCTACTCTTTAAATCACTTTGGGACGATTACATTCACAGGCTTTGTCCATCGGCTGAGAAAGTGCATCACTTGCTGAAAGAAGACGAAGCGCTGATTAATGATCACATTGCACTGCGAACTTTCAATGTTGCTCCTTTGGGTATTGAAACACTAGCGAAGCCTTTCCTTGAATTAGGCTACAAGGCGTGTGGCGACTACTTGTTTGAGAGCAAGAAGTTAGTGGCTAAACATTACGAGCACCCAGATCCAAAACAACCAAAAGTGTTCATTAGTGAGTTGAAGGTAGAAGAGTGTTCAAGTGACTTGCAACAGATCGTTGCTAAGTTGGTTGAGCAAGTGGACGCAAGTAAGCTTCAAGGTCATGAATTCTTGTTTGGCGGTCGTCTTTGGGGTTTGAGCTTCGCTGATTTCCAAGTGCTCGCAAAAGAGAGCGAATACGCGTCTTGGCTCGCGGCTCATGGATATGGTGCTAACCACTTTACGGTGAGTGTGAATCAGCTAAATAACTTCGATGAAGTGCAGGCCGTGAATGACTACTTGAGCGAGTCGGGCTTCACGATCAATGCATCTGGCGGTCAGGTTAAAGGCTCTCCAGAGGTCTTATTAGAGCAATCATCAACAATGGCAGACAAAGTCCCAGTTTCATTTGTTGAAGGCAATGAGATGATTCCTGGCGGCTTCTATGAGTTCGCTAAGCGTTATGCGATGGCCAACGGTGAGCTTTACACTGGTTTTGTTGCAGCATCAGCTGATAAAATCTTTGAGAGCACCAACGGTTAAAGAAAGATACCAGAACGGACTTTACCCTAGAGATTCGAGTACGCTTCGCTTCGAAGAAGTTTACAAATAGGATTTTGTGAGTTCTTCTCGCATCTGCTCTATAGATCTTCAGAAAACAAAAAAGCCACCAAATTCGCATTTGGTGGCTTTCAAATTTTTGGCTCAGTTAATCGAGATTAACGAGTGCCGTATACCACGATAGTTTTACCGTGTGCAGAAATTAGGTTCTGCTCTTCTAGCATCTTCAAGATACGACCTACTGTCTCACGAGAACAACCAACAATCTGGCCAATCTCTTGACGAGTGATCTTGATTTGCATGCCGTCAGGGTGAGTCATTGCATCTGGCTGTTTCGCTAGGTTTAGTAGCGTTTGAGCGATACGACCTGTTACGTCAAGGAACGCTAAGTCACCAACCTTTTGGCTAGTTACTTGTAGACGGTTTGCCATTTGCGCTGAAAGGCGCATTAGGATATCTGGGTTCACTTGGATAAGTTGACGGAATTTCTTGAAAGAAATCTCAGCTACTTCACAAGGAGATTTAGCACGAACCCAAGCTGTACGCTCTTGGTCTTCTTCGAACAAGCCAAGCTCACCGATGAAGTCGCCTTGGTTTAGGTAAGAAAGAATCATTTCCTTACCTTCTTCGTCTTTGATAAGAACTGCCACAGAACCTTTAACGATGTAGTACAAGGTTTCTGCCTTTTCACCAGCATGAATCAAAGTACTTTTTGAAGGGTACTTATGAATATGACAGTGTGAAAGGAACCACTCTAATGTTGGATCGGTTTGAGGTTTACCTAGAACCATAATATCTCACTTCCTCTGCAGGGTATGCTTGCCGCTTTCCGTATTTTAGCTAAGCCTGGATTGACTTGTAGGATAAGAGCACTCGTTGAGTGCTGCAAGCTATCTTGTGTTTCGTTTAAGAATAGTATCCTTTTTCAGGTACTATTTCTTGATTTTAATCGTGACCAAGCTACGATTTTTTACGCAAAATTGTGCACATGATCACGGTATGAAAAGTAATCAACCAGAATGTCGTTTTGTTAACCTATTTTTCCGGTTTCGATGAGTTGTTGCAGGATTGGCCTCACAATGAGCTCCATAGCAAAACTCATCTTGCCGCCTGGCACCACTAGCGTGTTATGACGAGACATAAACGAGCCATCAATCATAGCCAGAAGGTAGGGGAAATCGACGTTTTTGATGCCACGCAAACGTATAACTACGAAGCTTTCGTCTAAACTTGGAATCCCTTTGGCGTTGAGTGGGTTCGATGTATCTACGGTTGGAACACGCTGAAAGTTGATGTGAGTGCGCGAAAATTGCGGGGTAATGTAGTTAAGATAATCATCCATTGAACGAACAATGGAGTCCATTACGGCTTCGCGTGAGTGGCCACGATCGCGGGTGTCACGAACGAATTTTTGAATCCACTCTAGGTTTACGATAGGTACCATGCCGATCAGCAAATCGACGTGTTGAGAAACGTTAATGTCGCCATCAACCACACCGCCGTGCAGGCCTTCGTAAAACATCACATCGGAATTTTCAGGGATCTCTTGCCATGGCGTGAAGGTGCCCGGCATTTGATTGTAAGGCACGGCTTCATCGAAGGTGTGCAGGTAGCTTCGTACTTTACCTGTGCCTTCGTTACCATATTTACGGAAGAACTCTTCTAGCGCACCAAAATCGTTGGCTTGTGGACCAAAGTAGCTGATGTGCTTACCTTGCTCGCGCGCTTTACGGATCTCGACATCCATCTCTGGGCGAGTGAAACGATGGAAACTATCCCCTTCAACCCAAGCAGCCTTCACGTCCATCATATTGAACATTTTACGGAAGGCTTCTGAGGTGGTGGTGGTGCCGGCTCCAGATGAACCCGTCACCGCAATAATTGGATGTTTAGCGGACATGACAACCCTTGTCTTTTGAGTAACTTACTTGTTAGCAATCGTTTACCACTATAACACGGCTCCTTTATGAGCGCAGCTTAGAAGCGTTTTGTGACCTGAATATCAACGGTTTCATGGAGCTCAGAAAACACAATGCTGACTTCTCCTGAAGCTAATTGATGTTTCACTTGGTCAATCTTGTTTTGCAGTGAAACCTCTACGTCGCCGTAGTCTGTGCCTTCACGCAGCACGAACTCTTTGATGAGGTTTTCCAGTGTCTCTGGTGCAATGTCTTGCCATGGGATGATCATAAATACTTCTCTCTTTTATGTTCATAAATAGGTTTATTGATGTAGAAATACGTGTGCTTAGTAATGTTTTGCTTCTATTTACTAAGGCTCGGTCATTATGCCGAATCTTGGATACTTTCATAGTAGGCAGGCAAGGCTTCTTCTAACCAAAACCTTGGCTTGAGTGTGTTGCCAGTAATAAACCCCACATGGCCGCCTTTTTGAAACAGTCGATAGTCGATGTTATCGGGCAGAACGAACTTTGGGATCACATCATCGGTCATGAAAGGGTCGTCTTTGGCATGAATGATCTGAGTCGGTAGTTTGATCTTATTGAGCTTAGGCAGCGCAGAACATTGCGCATAATAATCTTGGGCATTTTTGAAGCCGTGCAGAGGCGCAGTGATTCGTTCATCAAACTCATACAGTTTGGTGATGTTCTTGATGGCTTCAGCGGTGATGCCAAGTTTTTCCTGTAGCAGGTTAACCTTTTTTAGCGCATTCGATTTTAGAGAGTTGAGCAGGTACTTCTTATAGAGTTTGGAGAAACCGCGCTCAATGCGACTAGAGCAACACGCTAAGTCAAAAGGAGCTGATACGATGGTCGCCGCCGACAGCAATGGGTCGTCTGCGTACTCAGCCAAATAGTTCGCCAGCATGTTTCCACCTAAAGAGATGCCAACCGCAACCTTAGGGTTATTCGGAAACTGGGCGTGCAGGTGTCTTAGGAAAAAGCGTGCATCTTCGACTTCCCCTGAATGGTAAGCGCGAGCCAGGCGATTGGGTTTTCCGCTGCAGCCTCTGAAGTGCATCATCACTGAGAGCCAACCATCTTTAGCAAACGCATTCATTAATCCATTGGCGTAAGGGCTCTCAAAGCTGCCTTCTAGACCGTGGAATAGAACGAATATCGGCTTGCTACTGCGATCATTATTATTTGAGGTGTCACCGTCTGGTGATTCGCTCCAAGCAAGATCAAGAAAGTCACCATCGGGTGTTTCTAAGGTTTGCCAGTGAGGATGAAACAGCGCCTGCTTTCTAATAAACCGTGGCACTAAGGTTTGTAAGTGCGGATTAGAGAGACCAGCGGCTGCGGTAAATATTGTCATAAAAACGATCCATGCTTCTTTTATGGGCTTTGGTAAATGTCGTATTTGTAACAGAACGCCCACGTTTTTATTTGAGCTTGGTTGATTCTCGGCATAAGCGCAAGGCTTTCACTTATACGAGATACAAAAACAGGCTATGGGTAACCGGTTGAATAATATCAAAGTTAAGCTTGGATCTTGATGGAATAAAAAGGAAAGAGAACGAGCTAGGGCTGTGGTGCTGGTTCAGAAAAAGCGTCGTAGAGGTTTTCTGCCCCTAATAAACGACAGTACTGAAAAGCGAGCGGTGATTGCTGATTAGCGTACAGTTGTAGGGAGTTAATACAGTCGACAAGATCGGATTGTTGTTGCTTCTCAAGCTGTAACTCAAACTGCAAGGCTTCACGGTATAGTGAGTCGACAACGTGCGCTTTGAGATGTTTACGCAGCTCTCTATAACTATGAAGCAGGGTTTCAGAGCGGCTCAAGCACTGTTGAACCTTGTGCCACTCTTCTTCAGCAAAAGACAATTGCTGCTCATCAAGCCATTTGAGAAGCAGCAGTAGATTGACGTTGCCGTGAAACTGGTTTTGCAAAGCTAGGCACGCATCCTTTACACCGCGCACACTGTAATACTGAAGGCTAAATTGCCATAGTCGTTCCAGTGTTAGTGATATTGGGGCGTGCTCTGGGCTCATAAGCTATCCATATCCTGTTCCATCTGCTCAAGCTCTTCTTGAGTGGACATCCAATCCATTTCAACTTCTTCTAGCTGTGACTTACTGCTCGCTTGGAGAGCGAGTACTTTATTCAGTTTAGCCTTATTTTCAGCTTCATACAGTGATGTGTCGGATAATTCTTGCTCGGCTTCTTCAAGAGCCTGCGTTAATTTATCCATCTGCTTTTCAAATTGAGTGAGCTTTTTACGAAGTGGTGCCGTCAGTTTACGGAACTCGGCTTCTTTGCGTTTCTGCTCTTTTTTTGCTGCTGCACTGTTAGCGCCGTCTTTGGCTGGTGCCAATGCTTGTGCTTCTTTGCGCTCAACTTTCTGCTGTTCGGTTAGCCACTTGTAGTAATCGCTTAAGTCACCATCAAACGGTGCTACTTGGCGGTCGTGTACAAGGTATAAATCATCGGTAGTCGCACGCAGTAGGTAACGGTCGTGCGATACGATAACCATTGCGCCTTCAAACGTCTGCAGGGCAAAAGTCAGCGCCTGACGCATGTCAAGATCCAAGTGGTTGGTTGGTTCATCGAGTAGCAACAGGTTTGGTTTTTGCCATACCAGTAGTGCTAATACTAAACGCGCTTTTTCACCACCAGAGAAGGGTGCCACTTTATCGAGCGCTTTTTCACCTTGGAAACCGAAGCTACCTAGGTAATCACGCAGTTGTTGCTCGGTGTGTTTAGGGGCGATCTGCATCATATGTTGCAGCGGTGTTTCTTCAGGGTGCAGAGTCTCTAATTGGTGCTGTGCAAAGTAACCAATCTTAACGCCTTGCGAATAACTCAGTTCACCGCCTTGCTGTTTCAGTTCGCCAGAAAGCAGTTTAATCAGTGTTGATTTACCAGCACCATTTCGACCAAGTAGACCAATACGGCTACCCGGTACTAGATTCAAGCGAATCTTCTCTAGAATCAGATTGTCATCATAGCCCGCTGATACTTCGTCCATCATCATGATTGGATTTGGTAGCGCGTCTGGTTCTCTAAATTCAAAGCTGAATGGGTTATCAAACTGAGCAGGTAGCACTTGTTCCATTTTCTCTAACGCTTTAATACGGCTTTGCGCTTGGCGAGCCTTTGACGCTTTGTAACGGAAACGGTCAATGTAGCTCTGCATGTGAGACATCTGTTTCTGCTGCTTTTGGTACATCGCTTGTTGCAGAATCAGTTTTTGCGCTCGTTGGGTTTCGAACGATGAGTAGTTACCCGTGTACTCATTGAGCTGTTGATTTTCAACGTGCACGATACGGTTGACGATAGGGTCTAAGAAGTCTCTATCGTGCGAGATAAGTACTAGTGTGCCAGGGTAGCTTTGTAACCAACGTTCTAGCCACATTACTGCGTCTAAATCCAAGTGGTTGGTAGGTTCATCGAGTAGCAATAGGTCACTGCGACACAGTAGAGCTTGCGCTAGGTTCAAACGCATACGCCAACCACCTGAGAATTGAGTCAGGTTCCATGTCATTTGTTCTTGGCTAAAGCCTAGGCCGTCCAGTAACTCGGCAGCACGTGCCTTGATGCTGTAACCACCAATGGTTTCAATCTTGCCGTGGATCTCTGCTACCAATGTGCCGTTGTCGGCTTGTTCAGCTTTCTCTAGTTGATCTTCAAGGCCGCGATATTCACGGTCGCCATCAATCACGTATTCAATTGCTGTTCTTTCTAATGCAGGTGTTTCTTGAGCAACCCAAGCCATTTCCCAATGGGCAGGTTTGCTGAATGAGCCAGCATCAATCGACAGTTCGTCCTTAATTAAGGCGAATAGCGTAGATTTACCACAGCCGTTTTTACCAACCAAACCGATCTTGTCGCCAGGGTGAAAAGTCGCAGATGCTTGGTCGAGGAGTGGCTTACCGCCGCGTAGCAATTGAATATCAGAGAAAGTAATCATAATTGAAATAGCATAGAAATTAGAGGTGAACAGACGCCTGCATAGTAGGCTGAAACCAGATAAAAGTCGATCACAATGCAATTTGCGTTATGATGCCAATAACATATTAATAACTTTTGCTTAAATTCTTGTGGCCTTGCCACCGTTTAGCCCTCAAAGGAATGTTTCAAAGGAATGAGTAATACTCCCTCGACAGACAAAGTCGTGCCAAAGGTGTTGATCATCTACGCGCACCCAGAGCCGCAAACCTCTATTGCTAATCAGATGATGGTTAAGAAGGTAGAGTCGCTCGGTCATGTCAAAGTTCATGATCTCTACGCCATCTACCCTGACTTCTTTATCGATGTGCCTTATGAGCATGAATTGCTCCTTCAGTACGATGTGATCGTGTTTCAGCATCCTCTGTTTATGTATTCCTGCCCTTCATTGTTAAAAGAGTGGTTTGATCGCGTGTTAGGCAAAGGTTTTGCGTTTGGTGAGCAGAGCGCGCTTAAAGGCAAACACTGGCGCAGTGTGATTACTACCGGTGGTAAAGAAGAGGCGTTTGGTGCCGCAGGCTATAATAAATATCCATTACAAGAGATCTTGCAGCCATTCGAGCTCACCGCTGCTTTGTGTCAGATGAACTGGATATCCCCTTTGGTTTTACACTGGGCACGAAATGTCACCGATATGACGCGTTACCAACACGCCGAAGCGTATCGAAATTGGTTGCGAGACCCGCTACAAGATATAGGAGCAGATGATGGCTCTGACTAATGATTTTCTACAAAGTAGCGTTATATTTTTAGCGGCTGCTGTGGTTGCGGTTCCTATCGCACAGCGCGCCGGTTTGGGCTCGGTACTCGGTTATTTATTAGCGGGTGTGGCAATTGGCCCATGGGGGCTTGGCCTAATCAGTGATGTAGAGGCGATTCTGCACTTCTCCGAATTCGGGGTGGTACTACTGCTCTTCCTGATTGGTCTCGAACTTAACCCGAAAAAATTGTGGCAGATGCGAGCCCCCATTCTCGGATTGGGCGGCGCGCAAGTGCTGATCACCACTCTAATTATTACCGCCATCGCCTGTCTATTTGGATTAACCTGGCAAACCAGTCTCGTGATAGGTATGGGTTTGGCGCTGTCTTCGACTGCGATTGCCTTGCGTGTTATTGAAGAGCGAGAGCTCGGCGGCAAAGAAGCAGGGCAGTCGGGCTTTGCAGTACTGCTTTTCCAAGATATCGCTGTTATTCCAATGCTAGCAATGTTGCCTCTACTTGCGGGTAATACCGGCGGTAGTTGGGCTGACATGTTATGGATGTTGGGTGGCGTGATTGGTCTGCTGGTCGGTGGCCACTTCTTGTTGAGACCACTGTTCCGATACGTAGTGATGAGTGGCGTACGCGAGTTGTTCACCGTCGCGGCGCTGTTACTTGTGATTGGTATTGCTGTGATCATGCAACAGATTGGCTTATCGATGGCATTAGGTACCTTCCTTGCGGGCGTACTTCTGGCTGAAAGTGAATATCGACACGAGCTTGAAATTGCGATTGACCCATTCAAAGGGTTATTGCTTGGTCTGTTCTTTATCTCGGTTGGTATGGCGGTAAACCTAGGTTTATTGGCAGAAAGCCCATTCGCGATACTGATTGCTGTATTGGCTCTTGTGGTGTTGAAAGGCTTAGTGCTGTACGCGCTGGCTCGTATTTTTGGCACTCAGGCAAAAGCACGTAGCCGTATGGCGATGATTCTCAGCCAAGGTGGTGAGTTCGCTTTCGTTATTTTTACTGCGGCGAGTGCTCAAGGCATCTTAAGTGGCGAGCAAGTATCGTTCTTACTGGTAGTAGTGAGCCTGTCTATGGTGACTACGCCATTGATGCTTAAGCTGCAAGACCGATTCTTTGCTCGTCAGCTGAACCAAATCAGCGAAAGTGCGATGTCTTCGGATGTAGTCGATCGCAGCCCTCGAGTGATCATTGCTGGCTTTGGTCGCTTCGGTCAGATCATTGGCCGCTTGATGTACGCGAATAAGATTCGTATCACCGTTCTGGAGAGTGATGCCAGCCAAATCCATATCCTTAGAAAGTTTGGCTACAAGGTATTTTACGGAGACTCGACTCACCTCGAGCTGTTACGCGCAGCCGGTGCTGATAAAGCAGAAGCGATTGTGCTGTGTACTGACTCTCCCGATGAAATCATGAAAACTGTCGATTTATGTAAGCAGCACTTCCCACGCTTAAAGATCTTAGCGCGTGCTCGAAGCCGTGTTGAAGCGTATCAATTACTTAACCACGGTGTGAGTAACTACTCTCGTGAAACCTTCCTTGGGGCACTGGATTTAGGTCGTCAAACATTGACTGAACTTGGCATGCATCCATATAAAGCGAAGCGAGCAGAAGCACACTTTAGAAAGTTGGATAATGGTATGCTGAAAGAGTTGCTGCCTCAGCATAACGAAGATGCTGAGTTAGCCCAAAGAGCGAAAGAGGCTCGTAAAGAGCTTGAGGAGATCTTTGGACACGAGATGGAAAACGATCACCAATCTCGAAACTATTGGCAGTAGCTTGAAGTGATAACTCATGCTTGAGCTTAGAAAAAGAGCTTGGGTATAGAAATAACAGACTAAAGAACCAATCTAATAATAAACGCGGTCTCTGCTTAACTTCTCAATAAAGTGAGTGGGAAGAACCGCGAATCCAGAGTAGTAAAGGATATGAACGTGAAACAGAAAAAACGCTTTATCGCAGGGGCAAGCTGCCCAAGTTGCAACACTCAAGACACACTCCGTTGGTGGATTGAAAACAATATCGAGCTGGTGGAATGTGTCGATTGTGACTTCTCAGAACAGCGTAAACCGAAAACTGTAGAGAAATCTGAACACGCGAATCAAGAAATGATCGGTATTTTTAAGCCAGAATGATTGAGTTTCGTTAATTGATCCCCATAATATCCCGGTACAGAATTTTTCCTAAGCTCAACTGTTCGAGCTTAGTCCAAACCTCCTTGGAGCTCTCATGAAAATTGAAAAGAACGTAGTAGTTAGTGTTGCATATCAAGTGAAACTTGAAGATGGCGTAGTAGTTGACCAATCAACTGCAGAAGCTCCACTAGATTACCTTCACGGTCACAACAACCTAATTACAGGTCTTGAAAAAGAGCTTGAAGGCAAAGTAGCTGGCGACAAGTTCTCTGCAACTGTTACTCCAGAAGACGCATACGGCGAACACAACGACGCACTAGTTCAACGTGTTCCTGCTGACGTATTCCAAGGTGTTGAGCAAATCGAAGTTGGCATGCGTTTCCTAGCGGATACTGACCAAGGTCCAATCCCAGTAGAAGTTACTGAAGTAGATGGAGACGAAGTTGTTGTTGATGGTAACCACATGCTAGCTGGCCAAACTCTAACGTTTGACGTTGAAGTTGTAGCGGTTCGTGAAGCGACTGAAGAAGAAGTTCAACACGGTCACGTACACCAAGAAGGCGGCTGTGGCGGTCACGACCACGATCATGACCACGAAGGCGGTTGCTGTGGTGGCGAAGGCCATGACCACGGTGAAGAGAAAAAAGACGGCTGCTGCGGCGGCGGTAGCTGTGGTTCTCACTAATACCGAATTAACGGTTTAGTTTAAGAATCTTGAAAGCCTCCCTTGTGGAGGCTTTTTGCGTTTAGGAGTTTAGCTTTTTGACCTCGCTTTTCTCTACCAAACTAAGTGTCCGCAAATCTAAGCATTCGTAAAAGTTTGGTTTTCGTTATCAGACATCGAACCATGGATGTGGTATTGATAGCACAACATTATAAGACGACGTCAGTGGAGAGTTTGTATGTCACAGCCTTTTTCAATTGCCATTCATGGTGGTGCAGGAACCATCTTGCGCGAGCAAATGAGCGATGAATTAAAAGCGGGTATTACCGAGGCTTTGGAAAAATCGGTTTTGGCTGGTTATCAAATATTGCAATCGGGTGGTGATGCTCTGGACGCGGTGGTTGCGTCAGTCAAGGTGATGGAAGACAGCCCGCACTTTAATGCCGGTAAGGGCTCTGTTTTAACGCATGATGAATTTGTTGAGATGGACGCTTCTGTGATGCATGGCCGCGAAATGGATGCAGGTGCTATTGCAGGCGTTCGCCATATCAAAAACCCAATTGAGCTTGCGCGTGATGTGATGCTGAAAAGCGACCATGTGTTGTTGATTGGTGAAGGTGCCGAGAAGTTTGCGTTTGAGCATGAGTACACCTTTACCGAGCAAGACTACTTTTTTACTGAGCGCCGCTATGATCAACTTCAGTCGATGAAAGAGAAAGGCATCTTTGCTCTGTCTGAAGCGAAATATGATGAACAGCAAGCTGAGAAATACCCAGATGACAAAAAGTACGGCACGGTCGGTGCAGTCGCATTAGACCAAGCGGGTAACTTAGCAGCAGCAACCAGTACCGGTGGCGTGACCAATAAGAAATACGGTCGTGTGGGTGACTCTCCGATCATTGGTGCAGGAACCATCGCTGAAAATGGCAACGTTGCCGTCTCAACAACCGGGATGGGTGAGTTCTTCCTACGTAAAATGGTCGCCAGTGATGTCGCAGCACGAATGCGTTATCTGAAAGAAGATGTGCACACCGCTTGTGAAACGATCATTCAAGGTGAATTGAAAACCATGGGTGGAGAAGGCGGCTTGATCGCTATCGATGGCCAAGGCGATATTCATTTTGGTATGAACAGCTCAGGAATGTATCGTGCAAGTGTTGATACTCAAGGTCGTGTTGAAGTGAAGATTTATGCGGATGATTAAGCTTCTATCGGCTTAATTGGCTTTAGCTTATTCACTGAGATGAAATAAATAAAAGGGCGACAGATAAGTATCTGTCGCCCTTTTAGTTTTCTATGTCCCGTCCTGAAATGTGTTTACACATTGAGGACGAGAAACTAACGATATGCGTCGTTAGATTTAATTGGTTATTTTGAACCGCACTTAATAGTGTGGAGGTGGCGTCTCTTCTGATGCGTCAGCTAGATTAGAGCCATCCATATTTTTCACTTTGCCAACCACGAACTTCATCTGATCTTGCATTCTCGTGATTAACATTTGTTGTTGGCTAAGCGCTTCATTGAGTTCTTCAATGGTCTGTTCTTGGAAAGCTAGCTGACACTCTAGGTCATTTACGCGGCTTTCTAGTTGTTCAACTCGCTTTTCTGTCATCGTTCTTAATCCACATTCCAAGCTTGGGCAATGCCCGCAGAGGTGCCCGATATCACACGGTTCTTATCATCAAAGGCTGCATCATACACTACCGCACGAGGAGGGCGAGCATCTTTTAATGGCTCAGCATCGTGGCGAGAAATTCGCTTGCCATCCTGAGTATTCCACACACTCACTTGGCTGGATGGCGTGCCCGTCACCAGCATGCTGCCGTCATCAGAAAAACGCGCACTCGAGAAAATCAACTGTCGAGACCAGCTTTGCAATTGCGCTTGAGGTTCGCCCGTTTCAAGATCCCAAATCATCGCTTGATTGCCGCCATCAGAGGTAAAAGCCAGTTCACCATCGCGTTGTAGCGCGACTCGTACTACTCTTTGTTCATGCTCAAAGGTGCGCAATACCAAGCCCGACTCGGTATCCCAAAGGTAGGCTTTGTAGTCGTTACCACCGGATAAGGCGTAGCGTCCATTGGATGAAAGGGACACGGAATTCACTTTTTCTCGGTGAGCGAGGAACTCCAGACGGCGTCCGGTGACTAAGTCCACATAGATGGCTTTGCCATTAGAAAGGCCAAGCAGTACTTTTTCTCCATTGCTAGAGATATCGACATCACGAATCAAGCCATCGGAGATAGACCATAGCCCTTGTGCTTGAGTCCAAGATAAGTCCCAAACGGCGAAGTTCATTTGGCTCGCGGTAATGGCAAAACGGCCATTGTCCGAGATACGGATACGCGATACTTGGTTTTCTAACTGGTCTTGTGGGCCAAGCTGAGCTAACTCTTGGTCTTCGGCGAGGTCCCAAAGGAGCAGTTGCTTTTGCTGAGAGTAGAGCAGGGCGAAGCGTCCATCTCTGCTGAGTGCAAAGCTGGTGGCACCATTGGGTTCAATTTCCCAACGCTGCTCATCATCTTGGAAGAAAAAGCAACCATTTAACAAGGTGATGACAATTGTACATAGCAATGAGTGGAAAAATATTCGCATCACATCTAATAATCCGGTTTGTGTCGAAAGACATATGACTAGTATATTGTTATAACTAACGTATTCACACCAATCTAATCATTAGATTTGTGCACAATAACCAATGGCTTGGCCATTAATTGGAGAATTCAATGAAATCAGTTTTAAAAGTATCACTGCTTGCCGCAACGGTTATGCTAGCAGTTGGTTGTCAGAAAGAAGAACCAAAGGCAGAAGCTCCACAGGTAGAAGAAGTTAAAGTTGAAGCAGTAAACTTTAAAACAGAAGATGACAAAGCGGCTTACGCAATCGGTGTATCTTTCGCTAACTACCTAAGCACAAGCATTGATAAGCCAAGCGAGTTAGGTATCAACCTAGACAAAGATATGGTTCTTCAAGGTATCGAAGACGTATTTGCAGAGAAAACAGCACTTAACGAAGAAGAAACTCGCGCAGCTCTTGAAGCTCTAGACAAGCGTGTTGCTGAAACGATGCAAGCACAAGCGGCAGAAAAATCTGCAGAAGTGAAGAAAGCCGGTGATGATTTCCGCGCTGAGTTCGCTAAAACTGAAGGCGTTAAGCAAACTGAATCTGGTCTACTTTACCAAGTAATGACTGCTGGTGAAGGTGCTTCTCCAAAAGACACTGATACGGTTCAAGTACACTACAAAGGTACGCTAACAGACGGTACTCAGTTCGATAGCTCTTACGATCGTGGCGAACCAGCAACATTCCCACTAAACCGCGTAATCCCAGGCTGGACTGAAGGCGTACAACTGATGCAAGTTGGTTCTAAGTACAAGTTCGTTATCCCGCCAGAGCTAGCATACGGTGAGCAAGACACACCGACTATCCCTGCTAACTCAACGCTAGTATTCGAAGTTGAACTGCTAAACATCGATAACGCTGAAGCAGCTCCTGCACAGTAATATCGGTTAAAAGCCTCGTACTAAAATACGTTGATTGAATAAAAAGCCTAACTTTGAGTTAGGCTTTTTTTATGATTTGAAGATGAGTATTTGATTTTTAAACTTGTTCTAAATCACTAGTTGCAATGTTAGCTAGGTGTGCAATTAAAATTTTCTGATAAACTTACATAAATTTGTTGATTTTTCACACGAAGGTAAGGAATAAGTGACTACTACAGAAACAGTCAATGCAGATGTGTTACTTGAAATGGAATCAGTCCACGTCATGCCATTCAGTGAACACGATAAAATCATTCTAAGATCTTATGAGGCCGTTGTTGACGGTATTGCGAGTCTTATTGGTCCGTTTTGTGAAATCGTTTTGCACTCTTTAGAAGACCTCAATACTTCTGCGATTAAAATTGCTAACGGCGAAAATACAGGTCGTCAGGTTGGCTCGCCGATCACCGATCTTGCATTGAAGATGCTAAAAGATATTGAAGGTTCTAAACGTAACTTCTCACGTTCATACTTCACTCGCGCTAAAGGCGGAGTGTTGATGAAGTCGATCACGGTTGCTATCCGCAACGGTGAAGACCGAGTGATTGGCCTGCTGTGTATTAACGTCAACCTAGACGCGCCATTCTCACAAGTATTGCAATCGTTCATGCCTACGCAAGACGCAGACGAAGCTGCATCATCGGTTAACTTCGCTAGTGACGTTGAAGAACTTGTCGACCAAACGGTTGAACGCACCATTGAAGAAATTAACGCTGACAAATCGGTATCGAACAATACTAAGAACCGTCAGATCGTGATGGAGCTGTACGACAAAGGTATTTTCGATATTAAAGACGCGATCAACCGCGTTGCTGAGCGACTGAACATCTCTAAGCACACCGTGTACCTATACATCCGCCAACGTAAAACAGAGGATGAAGAGGGTTGCTAAGCTATACACTCCTAGTGAATGGGCCTGTCTATGGCTCACAGTCAGCAAGAAGTGCCTACCAGTTTGCCGTGGCTCTGATTAAACAGGGCCACAAACTTCACAGTGTGTTCTTCTATCAAGATGGCGTCAGTAACGGCTCAGACCTTACCGTACCTGCAAACGATGAATTTGATTTAGCTTCAGCTTGGCAAAAGCTGGCTGATGAACACGATGTTAGCCTTGAAACCTGTGTGGCAGCTGCGCTAAGACGCGGAGTGATTAGCTCTGAAGAAGCAGAGCAACATCAACTAAGTGCCTCTAACCTAGCCACTGGATTTACTCAGGCCGGATTAGGGAGCTTATCGGAAGCGCTACTAACGCAAGATAGGGTTGTGCAGTTTTGAGAAAATTAGCCTTTATATTTAACAGTTTTCCTCATACAACTGCTGCGGGTAGAGAGGGATTAGACGCCCTGCTTGCTGCGTCCGCATACAGTGAAGACATCGCCGTGTTCTTTGTTGGCGATGGCGTGACACAGCTTCTCAAAGCGCAGCAGCCCGACGAAACACTATCGCGTGACTACATCTCTGCATTCAAGCTTATGGACCTGTACGACATCGAACAGGTGTATGTGTGTCAGCGTAGTCTGAGTCAGTTTGGTCTTTCAGCAGACAACCTACTGATCGATGTGACCACCGTTGAAGCCGACGAGTTAACGCAGAAGTTAGCTCAGTGCCAACAGATACTGACTTTCTAGGGGACGCTATGTTTCATATCGTAAAATCAGTCGACAAACTGAAACTCGCATTGACCTATTCTCAGCCACAGGATCAGTTCCTTTTGGTGGAAGATGCGGTGTATGTTTGCCTTCCAAATCATGAGTTATTCACTCAAATCTGCTCAGTAGAGCAGGTGTCGGTGTTAAAACCAGATCTCGATAGCCGAGGTTTACAACTACTTGTCTCAAGTACCATTGATCAAGTTGACTTCGATGGCTTCGTTAAACTGACGGTTTTGAACGACAAATCAGTGACTTGGTAAGCGTGTTCTATCAGTTTGGTTAAAATTAGACCATCCTGAGCTCTAGACGGCTAAAAAAGATCTGTATATTTCTTGACACACCTCCCACTGCTGAATAGAATTTTGCGTCCCTAATTACGACTTGTGATTAGGGATAGATTTTTCACAAAGCTTACTTTCAAGTAAATTTCAGGAGCTAGTTAATGGCAACTATTAACCAGTTGGTTCGCAAACCTCGTGTAAAGCAAGTTGTTAAAAGCAACGTGCCTGCACTAGAAGCGTGCCCACAAAAACGTGGTGTATGTACTCGTGTATACACTACTACACCTAAAAAACCTAACTCGGCACTACGTAAAGTATGTCGTGTACGTCTAACTAACGGTTTCGAAGTAACTTCGTACATCGGCGGTGAAGGCCATAACCTACAAGAGCACAGTGTTGTACTAATCCGTGGCGGTCGTGTAAAAGACCTTCCGGGTGTTCGTTACCACACTGTTCGCGGCGCACTTGACTGTGCTGGCGTTAACGACCGTAAACAAGGTCGTTCTAAGTACGGTGTGAAACGTCCTAAGTCTTAATTGATTCTCTTTTTTAAAAAGAAATCGTTAAGTAAGGCCAAACACTATTTTATTTATTATTCTGAAAAGTTTTGGAAAAAACCTGAAGAAGACAACGGAGAATATCCATGCCACGTCGTCGCGTAATAGGTCAGCGTAAGATCCTTCCAGATCCTAAGTTCAAATCTGAATTGCTGGCAAAATTCGTTAACATCCTTATGGTTGACGGAAAGAAATCTACTGCAGAAAAAATCGTTTACACTGCACTAGATTCAATGGCTGAGAAGTCTGGTAAAGACCACTTAGCTGTATTTGAAGAAGCTCTTGAAAATGTTCGCCCAGCGGTAGAAGTTAAATCTCGCCGTGTAGGTGGTTCAACTTACCAAGTACCTGTAGAAGTTCGTCCGGTTCGCCGTAACGCTCTTGCTATGCGTTGGGTAGTTGAAGCTGCGCGTAAGCGTGGTGAAAAATCTATGGCTCAACGCCTAGCTGCTGAAATGCTAGACGCGTCTGAGAACAAAGGTACTGCGGTTAAGAAACGTGAAGACGTTCACCGCATGGCTGACGCAAACAAAGCGTTCGCACATTACCGTTGGTAATACCTTTTTAGTGCTGCAAGGTTCCTTGCAGCACTTCTTTAGTTCCTATGCTTATGCTAGGAACTATTGCTATTTCTAGGGCAAGCAATTTTTAGCGAAGCATCGCTTTTAACGCATAATCTAGACATAGCAATAGTCCCTAAGTCTCTAATAAGAGGATTCAACCGTGGCTCGTAAAACTCCTATAGAGCAATACCGTAATATCGGTATCGTTGCTCACGTAGATGCAGGTAAAACAACCACAAGTGAACGTATTCTGTTCTATACCGGTCTTTCTCACAAAATCGGCGAAGTTCACGATGGTGCAGCAACCATGGACTGGATGGAGCAAGAGCAAGAGCGCGGTATTACGATCACTTCAGCAGCAACCACTACGTTTTGGCGTGGTATGGAAGCTCAGTTCTCGGACCACCGTATCAACATCATCGACACTCCTGGACACGTTGACTTCACTATCGAAGTAGAACGTTCTCTGCGTGTACTTGATGGTGCAGTTGTTGTGTTCTGTGGCTCATCTGGTGTTGAACCTCAGTCAGAGACAGTATGGCGTCAAGCTGATAAGTACCAAGTTCCACGTATGGTTTTCGTTAATAAAATGGACCGTACCGGCGCAGACTTCTTGCGCGTAGTTGAACAGATCAAGGATCGCCTAGGCGCGACTCCTGTTCCAATTCAACTGAATATTGGTGCTGAAGAAAACTTCCAAGGCGTTGTCGATCTTATCAAGATGAAGGCAATTAACTGGAACGAAGCTGACCAAGGCATGACATTCACGTACGAAGATATTCCTGCAGACATGCAAGAAATGGCTGAAGAATATCGTACAGAACTTGTTGAAGCTGCTGCAGAAGCAAATGAAGAGCTGATGGATAAGTACCTTGAAGAAGGTGAACTAACAGAAGCTGAAATCAAACAAGGTCTTCGTACTCGTACCCTTAATAATGAAATCGTACTTGCTACTTGTGGTAGTGCATTCAAAAACAAAGGTGTACAAGCTGTTCTAGATGCAGTTGTTGATTTCCTTCCTTCTCCAGTCGATGTACCTGCAATTAAAGGTATCGATGAAGACGAGAACGAAGCAGAGCGTCACGCGGACGACAAAGAACCGTTCTCAGCGCTAGCATTTAAGATCGCAACAGACCCATTTGTTGGTACTCTTACCTTCATCCGTGTTTACTCTGGTGTTGTTGAAAGCGGTAAAACAGCTTACAACTCTGTGAAGAAACAACGTGAACGCTTAGGTCGCATTGTTCAAATGCACTCAAACAAGCGTGAAGAAGTAAAAGAAGTACGAGCAGGTGACATCGCAGCCATTATTGGCCTGAAAGATGTGACTACTGGTGAAACCCTTTGTGACCAGAACCATAAGATTGTTCTTGAGCGCATGGAGTTCCCAGACCCAGTTATTCAGATCGTTGTAGAGCCAAGCTCTCAAGCTGATCAAGACAAAATGACTATCGCTCTAGGTAAACTAGCAGCGGAAGACCCATCGTTCCGCGTTGATATGGATGCGGAAACTGGCCAGACTCTGATTTCTGGTATGGGTGAACTACACTTAGATATCATCGTTGACCGTATGAAGCGCGAATTTAGCGTGAACTGCAACGTTGGTAACCCACAAGTGGCTTACCGTGAGACTATTCGTGGTACAGCGAAAGCGGAAGGTAAATTTATCCGTGAGCATGGTGGTAAAGGTCAGTACGGTCACGTATGGCTGAAACTGGAACCATCAGAAGCTGGCGAAGGCTTTGTCTTTGTGGATGAAATTGCCAATGGTATCGTACCTAAAGAGTTTATCGCTTCAGTTGCTAAAGGCGTTGAAGAACAGATGAACAATGGTGTGCTTGCTGGCTATCCAGTTTTGGATATCAAAGCTACACTATATGATGGTTCTTACCATGAAACAGATTCAAGTGAGATGGCGTTTACAATCGCTGCCTCTATGGCTTTCAGAACGGGTGCACTTGAAGCGCAACCGGTTCTGCTTGAGCCTATGATGAAAGTTGAAGTAACTACTCCAGAAGACTGGATGGGTGACGTTGTTGGCGATATTAACCGTCGTCGCGGCATCATCGAAGGTATGGACGAGGGGACAGCTGGCCTGAAGATAATTCGTGCACAAGTTCCGTTGTCTGTCATGTTCGGTTACGCAACTGATTTACGTTCTGCGACACAAGGTCGTGCTTCTTACTCTATGGAGTTTAGTGAGTACGCTGAAGTGCCTAACAATGTTGCAAAAGCAATCATTGCAGAGCGTGGTTAAACAAAAGGAAGGCATTTTTTTTCATTTTTTGAAAGAACAATGCGTCCAAATATTGCGCTAACGAGAGTTGGCGCATAAAATAGCAATTTCTGGCGCGTCTCGCTCAATAATGAACGTGGCGAATCATAACTAGGAAGGAACACGATTGTGTCTAAAGAAAAATTTGAACGTACGAAACCGCACGTAAACGTTGGTACTATCGGCCACGTTGACCACGGTAAAACAACTCTAACTGCTGCTATCTGTACTACTCTTGCAAAAGTATACGGCGGTGTTGCTAAAGATTTCGCATCTATCGATAACGCTCCAGAAGAGCGTGAGCGCGGTATCACAATCGCAACTTCTCACGTTGAGTACGACACTCCAGCACGTCACTACGCACACGTAGACTGTCCAGGACACGCGGATTATGTTAAAAACATGATCACTGGTGCTGCACAAATGGACGGCGGTATCCTAGTTGTTGCTGCGACTGACGGCCCTATGCCTCAAACTCGTGAGCACATCCTACTTGGTCGTCAAGTTGGTATCCCTTACATCATCGTATTCATGAACAAATGTGACATGGTAGATGACGAAGAGCTACTTGAGCTAGTTGAGATGGAAGTTCGTGAACTTCTTTCTGAATACGACTTCCCAGGTGATGACCTACCAGTTATCCAAGGTTCTGCACTTGGCGCACTAAACGGCGAGAAGCAGTGGGAAGATAAGATCGTTGAGCTTGCAGAAGCACTAGATTCTTACATCCCTGAGCCTGAGCGTGCAGTTGACCAACCGTTCCTACTACCAATTGAAGATGTATTCTCAATCCAAGGTCGTGGTACTGTTGTAACTGGTCGTATCGAGCGCGGTATCCTACGTGTAGGTGACGAAGTAGAAATCGTTGGTATCAAAGAGACTACTCTTACTACTTGTACTGGTGTTGAAATGTTCCGTAAACTGCTTGACGAAGGTCGTGCAGGTGAGAACGTTGGTGCACTTCTACGTGGTACTAAGCGTGATGACGTTGAACGTGGTCAAGTACTTTCTGCGAAAGGTTCTATCAACCCACACACTAAGTTTGAGTCTGAAGTATACGTACTTTCTAAAGACGAAGGCGGCCGTCACACTCCTTTCTTCAAAGGTTACCGTCCACAGTTCTACTTCCGTACAACTGACGTAACAGGCGACATCACTCTACCTGAAGGCGTAGAAATGGTAATGCCAGGTGACAACGTTCAAATGACTGTTGAGCTAATCGCTCCAATCGCAATGGACGAAGGTCTACGTTTCGCAATCCGCGAAGGTGGCCGTACAGTTGGTGCTGGTGTTGTAGCTAAAATCTTCGCTTAATAGCATTTAGATTTTTGCTCACTCTTCATTAGAAGAGCACGCATCTGAAAAGGGGAGCTTCGGCTTCCCTTTTTTATTTTGGTTATAAGGGAAATTCATCGCACTTTATAACAGTTAACTATATTCCAATTTAAATACAGTTATTTACTGACCCACTTTGATCACGCACTTCCGTTATACAATCTTCACAGCCAATTTTTACAATTACTTGCAAAACACTATAACCAATCGATATAACCAAACAGTAAATATGACTGGTAATAAGAATGATTCCTTTTTATATTCAAGCCTAAGTTAAAGGTTTAGGTTTTAGTATGTACATTTGTTTATGCCATGGGGTTTCGGATAAAAAAATCCGCAAGCTCGTGATAGAAGAGGGCATTACCGACATCAAGGGAATTAAAAAATGCACAGCACTTGGCAGTCAATGCGGCAAGTGTGTACGTTCAGCAAAAGAAGTCATTAACGATACTGCGAAAGACCTGTTCAAACAGGCAAGCTAGTTTTGCCCAAAGGGCATTAGCTTTTTTGACACTTCTCGATTTGGTTCTACAGTTAGAAGAGCCAAAGAGGAGGGCTATGTCATGAAAGGCGATCCAATCATCATTCAACATCTCAATAAAATTCTTGGTAACGAACTCGTCGCGATAAACCAATACTTCTTGCATGCTCGCATGTACAAAGATTGGGGTTTAAAGCACCTGGCCGATAAGGAATACCACGAATCTATCGACGAAATGAAACATGCTGACCATTTAATTGAACGCATACTATTTTTAGAAGGCCTCCCAAACCTTCAAGATTTGGGTAAGTTGAAAATTGGTGAAGATACTGAAGAGATGCTTCAGTGTGATTTATCTCTTGAGATGGAAGCTATACCTGATTTGAAAAATGCCATCGCGTATGCAGAAGATATTCACGACTATGTATCGCGAGATCTATTTCAAGACATCTTAGAAGACGAGGAAGATCACGTCGATTGGTTAGAAACTCAACTTGGTTTAATCAAAATGACTGGGATCCAAAATTATCTACAAGCTCAATATGTGGATGAAGACGACGGTTAAAATACCATAAATAAAAGAGGTAACAGCTGAGGCTTAAACCGAGCTGTTACCTTGCTTTCAATTTCCAGCGGTAGGGCACTACCGTACAATACAAACTCCCCAGTTATCCCCGTAAATAGATTCTGCGTTTATTTTTCAAACACAGCTTGCAACTTAAAGTGTGATCTGTATAATGCAACGCACTGGCTAACGCTGGTTGTGAACCAATGAGCACTGAGGAGTAGGTCTTACCTAGTAATGTATACTCAGCTTATGTTCGCGGTTAATAAAAATAGTAAACTTCTTGTTTGCTTCAAAAGTTAACTGACAATGCGTCCTAATTTTGGATGCTACGGTTTCACATAAATCAATCGGCATTCTCTCGTTTTATCGGGTTTGAGTGGCGATATTGTTTGTGTAATTTTTAATAATTGGAGCTCTGTCTCATGCAGAACCAACGTATTCGTATCCGCCTTAAAGCGTTTGATTACAAGCTAATCGATGCTTCAACTGCGGAAATCGTTGAAACAGCAAAACGTACTGGCGCACAGGTTCGTGGTCCTATTCCACTACCTACTCGTAAAGAGCGTTTCACTGTTCTTACCTCTCCACACGTCAACAAAGATGCACGTGACCAGTACGAAATTCGTACTCACAAGCGTTTGATCGACATCGTTGAGCCAACAGATAAAACTGTTGATGCTCTAATGCGTCTTGATCTTGCAGCTGGCGTTGATGTTCAAATCAGCCTAGGTTAAGGGAGATAAGAATAATGATTGGTCTAGTCGGACGTAAAGTGGGTATGACCCGCGTATTTACTGAAGAAGGCGTTTCTATCCCAGTAACTGTTGTTGAGGTTGAAGCGAACCGTATTTCTCAAGTTAAAACTCTTGAGACTGATGGCTACGCAGCAATCCAAGTAACTACTGGTGCTAAGAAAGCTAACCGTGTAACTAAACCTGAAGCTGGTCACTTCGCGAAAGCGGGTGTAGAAGCAGGTCGCGGTCTTTGGGAATTCCGTTTAGAAAACGGCGAAGAGTTTGAAGTTGGCGCTGAGCTAAACGTAGAACTTTTCAACGAAATTAAAAAAGTAGACGTTACTGGTACATCTAAAGGTAAAGGCTTCCAAGGCGCTATCAAGCGTTGGAACTTCTCTACTCAAGATATGACTCACGGTAACTCTTTGTCTCACCGCGCACCGGGTTCAATTGGCCAATGTCAAACTCCAGGCCGCGTGTTTAAAGGCAAGAAAATGGCAGGTCACATGGGTGCTGAGCGTGTAACGACTCAAAACCTAGAGATCGTACGTGTTGACGCTGAGCGCAATCTACTCCTTATTAAAGGTGCAGTACCGGGCTCAACAGGCGGAAACGTGATCGTAAAACCTGCTGTTAAAGCATAACGTCTAGGAGTAAGTAATGGAATTGATGGTTAAAGGTGCTGATGCACTAACTGTTTCCGAGACTACTTTCGGACGTGACTTCAACGAAGCTCTTGTACACCAAGTAGTTGTTGCATATGCAGCAGGTGCTCGTCAAGGTACTCGTGCTCAAAAGACTCGTTCTGAAGTATCTGGCGGTGGCGCTAAGCCATGGCGTCAAAAAGGTACTGGCCGCGCACGTGCTGGTACAATTCGTAGCCCAATCTGGCGTACAGGTGGTGTTACTTTTGCTGCGAAACCACAAGATCACAGCCAAAAAGTAAACAAAAAAATGTACCGCGGTGCTATGAAGAGCATTCTTTCTGAGCTAGTTCGTCAAGAGCGTTTAATCGTTGTTGATAACTTCTCTGTAGAAGCACCAAAAACAAAAGAACTTGTAGCTAAGCTTAAAGAGCTTGAGCTAAGCGACGTTCTGATTGTGACTGGCGAAGTAGATGAAAATCTATTCTTAGCTGCTCGTAACCTATACAAAGTAGATGCACGTGATGTTGCTGGTGTTGATCCAGTATCACTAATCGCTTTCGACAAGGTTCTAATGACTGCTGACGCAGTTAAGCAAGTTGAGGAGATGCTAGCATGATCACTGAAGAGCGTATCTTAAAAGTTCTACGTGCTCCGCACATCTCTGAAAAAGCAACTATGGCAGCTGAGAAAGCGAACACTATCGTTTTCAAAGTAGCTAAAGATGCAACTAAGAAAGAGATCAAAGCAGCTGTAGAAAAGCTATTTGAAGTTGAAGTTAAGTCTGTAAATACTCTTGTATTAAAGGGTAAGACCAAACGTCAAGGTATGCGTGAAGGCCGTCGTTCAGACGTTAAGAAAGCCTACGTTACTTTGAAAGAAGGTCAAGATCTTGACTTCGTTGGCGGCGCGGAATAACAGGAGTAGTAAAAATGGCTATTGTTAAATGTAAGCCGACTTCCCCTGGTCGTCGTCACGTCGTTAAAGTTGTTAACGCTGACCTACACAAGGGTAAGCCATACGCACCACTTCTAGAGAAAAACTCTAAGAACGGTGGTCGTAACAACAACGGTCGTATTACAGTACGTCACATCGGTGGTGGTCATAAGCACCATTACCGCCTGATTGACTTCAAACGTACTAAAGATGGCATCCCAGCGAAAGTTGAGCGTCTAGAATACGATCCAAACCGTAGTGCTAACATCGCTCTAGTTCTGTACGCAGACGGTGAGCGTCGTTACATCATTGCACCTAAAGGTGTTAACGCAGGCGACCAGATTCAATCTGGCGTAGATGCTGCAATCAAAGCAGGTAACACTCTGCCGATGCGCAACATCCCAGTAGGTTCTACTGTACACTGTGTTGAACTTAAGCCTGGTAAAGGTGCTCAACTAGCTCGTTCGGCTGGTGCTTATGCTCAAATCATCGCTCGCGATGGTGCATACGTAACTATCCGTCTACGTTCTGGTGAGATGCGCAAAGTTCTTTCTGAAGGTCGTGCAACGATCGGTGAAGTTGGTAACTCTGAGCATATGCTACGTGAACTTGGTAAAGCTGGTGCTTCACGCTGGCGCGGCGTACGTCCAACCGTACGTGGTGTAGTAATGAACCCGGTGGATCACCCACATGGTGGTGGTGAAGGCCGCACATCTGGTGGTCGTCACCCAGTTTCTCCTTGGGGCGTTCCTACTAAGGGCTTCAAGACTCGTAAGAACAAGCGCACTGACAAGTACATCGTACGTCGTCGCACTAAATAATTTATAAAGAGGAATCGCCATGCCACGTTCTCTCAAGAAAGGTCCTTTTATTGACCTACACTTGCTGAAGAAGGTAGAGAAAGCGGTGGAAAGCGGAGACAAAAAGCCTATTAAGACTTGGTCCCGTCGCTCAATGATCATCCCAACAATGATTGGTTTGACCATCGCTGTCCATAATGGTCGTCAGCACGTTCCAGTTTTCGTTACCGAAGAAATGATCGGTCACAAACTGGGCGAATTTGCACCAACTCGTACTTATCGCGGTCATGCTGCAGATAAGAAAGCTAAGAAGAAATAAGGAGTAGATGATGGAAGCTTTAGCTAAACATAACTTTGCTCGTATTTCTCCACAGAAAGCTCGCTTAGTTGCAGACCAAATTCGCGGTAAGTCGGTAGACCAAGCTCTAGAAATTCTAACTTTCAGCAACAAAAAAGCTGCTGTATTAGTTAAGAAGGTTCTTGAGTCAGCTATCGCTAACGCGGAACATAACGAAGGTGCAGATATCGACGATCTAAATGTCGCTAAAATCTTCGTAGATGAGGGCCCTATCATGAAGCGTATTATGCCTCGTGCTAAAGGTCGTGCGGATCGTATCTTGAAGCGTTCAAGCCACATCACTATTGTTGTAGCAGATCGCTAAAGACTAGGAGAGTAAGCAATGGGTCAGAAAGTACATCCTAATGGTATTCGTCTTGGCATCGTTAAGCCTTGGAATGCTACATGGTTTGCTAATACCAACGAATTCGCTGACAACCTAGACGGCGACTTCAAGGTACGTCAGTTCCTTACAAAGGAACTACAAAAAGCATCATTATCTCGTATCGTTATCGAGCGTCCAGCTAAGAGCATCCGTGTGACTATTCACACTGCTCGTCCTGGCGTTGTTATCGGTAAGAAAGGTGAAGACGTAGAGAAGCTACGCGCAGCTGTAGCTAAAATCGCAGGTGTACCAGCGCAAATTAACATCGCTGAAGTACGTAAGCCTGAGCTAGATGGTCAGCTTGTAGCTGATAGCATCGCGTCTCAACTAGAGCGTCGTGTTATGTTCCGTCGTGCAATGAAGCGTGCGGTACAAAATGCTATGCGTCTAGGCGCTAAAGGCATCAAAGTACAAGTAGGCGGCCGTCTTGGCGGTGCTGAAATCGCACGTTCTGAGTGGTACCGTGAAGGCCGTGTGCCTCTACACACTCTACGTGCAGACATTGATTACGCAACTTCTTCGGCTCACACTCAATACGGTGTGATCGGCATTAAAGTTTGGATCTTCAAAGGTGAGATTCTAGGCGGTATGCCAGCTGCTAACGCAGTAGAGCCAAAAGGCGATAAGCCTAAGAAGCAGCGTAAAGGCCGTAAGTAAGGAGTCGAACGATGCTACAACCAAAACGTACTAAGTTCCGCAAGGTTATGACTGGTCGTAACCGTGGTCTAGCTAAAGGTACTGAAGTAAGCTTCGGCGAATTCGGTCTTAAAGCTGTTGGCCGTGGTCGTCTGACTGCACGTCAAATCGAAGCGGCACGTCGTGCTATGACACGTCACATTAAGCGTCAAGGTCAAATCTGGATCCGTGTATTCCCAGACAAGCCGATTACTGAAAAGCCTCTTGAAGTTCGTCAAGGTAAAGGTAAAGGTTCAGTTGCGTACTGGGTTGCTCAAATCCAACCAGGCAAAGTTATGTACGAGATGAATGGCGTACCTGAAGAGTTGGCACGTGAAGCGTTCCGCCTAGCGGCACGTAAACTGCCTGTTAAAACTACTTTTGTAACTAAGCAGGTGATGTGATGAAAGCACAAGATCTACGCGAAAAGAACGTTGAAGAGCTTAACGCTGAGCTATTGAATTTGCTACGTGAACAGTTCAACTTGCGCATGCAAGCTGCAACTGGTCAACTACAGCAAACTCATACTCTAAAAGCTGTACGCCGTGACATCGCACGTGTGAAAACTGTTTTGACTGAAAAGGCAGGCGCATAATGAGCGAAACTAACCGCATCCAGCAAGGCCGTGTAGTAAGTGACAAGATGGACAAGTCTATCGTTGTTGCTATTGAGCGCACTGTAAAACACCCAATTTACGGTAAGTTCATCAAACGCACGACTAAAGTACACGCACACGACGAAGACAACACTTGTGGCCTAGGCGACAAAGTTGAAATCGCTGAGTGTCGTCCTCTGTCTAAGACTAAGTCTTGGACATTGGTTAAAGTTCTAGAAAAAGCGAAGATTTAATCTTTGTAATTCTATAACTTATAAGCGGCTCCAAATAATTTTTTGGAGCCGCTTGTTTTTTGTCTACCCAATTTAAAAAAAGGGTGGTACAATTCGCGTCCCTTTTAAAGAGGCAGCCCGACCCGAGAGGGTCTAGTTTTAATATTTAGCGGAGCACTAACAATGATCCAGATGCAAAGTACACTTGACGCAGCAGATAACTCTGGCGCGCGCAAGGTAATGTGTATTAAGGTTCTGGGTGGCTCTCACCGCCGTTATGCACATATCGGTGACGTCATCAAGGTTACAGTGAAGGAAGCGATTCCTCGCGGTAAAGTAAAGAAAGGTGATGTTCTGAAGGCGGTAGTAGTGCGCACCCGTAAAGGCGTTCGTCGCCCAGACGGTTCTGTCATTCGCTTCGACAGTAATGCTTGTGTATTGTTAAATGACACTACTGAGCAACCAGTCGGCACACGTATCTTTGGTCCTGTGACTCGTGAACTTCGTAACGCGAAATTCATGAAGATTGTATCACTAGCACCTGAAGTTCTGTAAGGAGCGGCAATATGGCAGCTAAAATCCGTCGTAATGACGAAGTAATCATTCTTGCTGGTAAAGATAAAGGCAAGAAAGGTAAAGTAACTAAGGTTCTGACAACTGGTAAAGTTATCGTTGAAGGCATCAACCTTGTTAAGAAACACCAAAAGCCGGTTCCGGCTCTAGGTCAACAAGGTGGCATCGTTGAACAAGAAGCAGCTATTGATGCTTCTAACGTTGCTGTTTTTAACGCGGCTACTGGTAAAGCAGACCGTATCGGTTTCCGTATCGAAGATGGCAAGAAAGTTCGTTTCTTCAAATCTAACGGCGAAACTGTTTCTAACTAATTAGAAGTAATTTGGAGTTCTACTATGGCGAAACTGCATGATTACTACAAGTCGTCTGTAGTCGCTGAGCTTACCAAAGAGTTCAGCTACACAAGCGTCATGCAAGTCCCTAGGATTGAGAAAATCACCCTAAACATGGGCGTTGGTGAAGCAATCAACGATAAGAAACTGCTAGAAAACGCAGCAGCTGATATGGCAACGATCTCTGGTCAAAAGCCACTTATCACTAAAGCGCGTAAATCTGTAGCTGGTTTCAAAATTCGTGAAGGCTACCCAATTGGTTGTAAAGTAACCTTGCGTGGTGAGCGCATGTGGGAATTTTTAGAGCGTTTAATCTCTATCGCACTTCCACGTGTACGTGATTTCCGTGGTGTTAGCGCTAAGTCTTTTGACGGTCGCGGTAACTACAGCATGGGCGTTCGCGAGCAAATCATCTTTCCGGAAATCGACTACGATAAAGTCGATCGCGTCCGCGGTCTTGATATTACTATCACGACTTCTGCGGGTTCCGATGAGGAAGGCCGAGCTCTGCTGGCTGCCTTTAACTTCCCATTCCGTAAGTAAGGGTAGGGTTACTGTTATGGCTAAACAATCAATGAAAGCACGTGAAGCTAAACGTGCAAAACTAGTAGCTAAGTTCGCTGAAAAGCGTTCTGCGCTAAAAGTTATCATTAGCGATGTAAACGCATCTGAAGAAGATCGTTGGAATGCGGTTCTTAAACTGCAATCTCTTCCACGTGATTCAAGTGCATCACGTCAGCGCAACCGTTGCAACCAAACTGGTCGTCCACACGGTTACCTACGTAAATTCGGTCTAAGCCGCATTAAGGTTCGTGAAGCTTGCATGAAAGGCGAGATTCCGGGTCTTCGTAAGGCTAGCTGGTAATTGCCACTTAATCATTTGGAGTAAATCTTATGAGCATGCAAGATCCGATTTCGGATATGCTGACCCGAGTTCGTAACGGTCAGGCAGCAAACAAAGTTGCTGTAAAAATGCCTTCTTCAAAGCTTAAAGTTGCAATTGCTGCATTACTTAAAGCTGAAGGTTACATCGTAGACTTCGCTGTTAACAGCGAAGCAAAACCTGAGCTAGAAGTTACTCTTAAGTACTTCCAAGCTAAACCTGTAATCGAGCAAATCAAGCGTGTATCACGTCCTGGTCTAAGAGTTTATAAAAATAAAGACTCTTTACCTACAGTGATGGGTGGTCTTGGTATTGCAGTTGTTTCTACTTCCAAGGGTCTGATGTCTGACCGTGCTGCTCGTAAAGCAGGTCTTGGCGGTGAAATCATCTGTTACGTAGCTTAAGGAGTAGATTATGTCTCGTGTTGCTAAAGCACCTGTCGCTATTCCAGCTGGCGTAGAGGTGAAACTAAACGGCCAAGAAGTTACTGTAAAAGGTAGCAAAGGTGAGCTTACTCGCGTTCTTAACAGCGCCGTAGTTATTGCACAGGAAGAAACCAACCTAACTTTCGGTCCGAAAGAAGGTGTTACTAACGCATGGGCACAAGCTGGTACAGCTCGCGCTCTAGTTAATAACATGGTTGTGGGTGTTACTGAGGGCTTCACTAAGAAGCTAACTCTTAAGGGTGTTGGTTACCGTGCTGCTATGAAAGGCAACTCTGTAGCTCTAACACTTGGTTTTTCTCACCCAGTAGAGCACGCTCTACCTGAAGGTATTAAAGCTGAGTGCCCTAGCCAAACTGAGATCATCATTACTGGTTGCGATAAGCAAGTAGTAGGTCAAGTTGCGGCTGACATTCGTTCTTACCGTGCTCCTGAGCCTTACAAAGGCAAAGGTGTTCGTTACGCAGATGAAAATGTGCGTACTAAAGAAGCTAAGAAGAAGTAAGGTATCACTATGGATAAGAAAGCATCTCGCATCCGTCGTGCTACACGTGCACGTCGTAAGATTGCAGAACTTGGTGCAACTCGCCTGGTAGTACACCGTACTCCTCGCCATGTTTACGCACAAGTTATCGCGGCAAACGGCTCTGAGGTTATCGCAGCTGCTTCTACTGTAGAAAAAGCGATCCGTGAGCAAGTTAAGAACACTGGTAACGTTGATGCAGCTAAAGCAGTTGGTAAAGCTGTTGCTGAGCGCGCTCTTGAAAAAGGCGTAGCTTCAGTTGCATTCGATCGTTCTGGTTTCCAATACCACGGTCGAGTAGCGGCGCTAGCAGATTCTGCTCGCGAAGCTGGTCTGAAATTCTAAGGTAGGGTTGGAAGATGGCTAAAGAACAACAACAAGCTAATGATTTGCAAGAAAAGCTGATCGCAGTTAACCGTGTATCTAAGACGGTTAAAGGTGGTCGAATCATGAGCTTCACTGCACTAACAGTAGTTGGTGACGGTAATGGTCGTGTAGGTTTCGGTTACGGCAAAGCTCGTGAAGTACCTGCTGCGATTCAAAAAGCAATGGAAAAAGCGCGTCGTAACATGGTTACTGTTGCGCTTAACGAAGGCACTCTTCACCACCCGGTGAAAGGTCGTCATTCGGGCTCTAAAGTTTACATGCAGCCAGCTGCTGAAGGTACAGGTGTTATTGCCGGTGGTGCAATGCGTGCCGTACTTGAAGTTGCAGGCGTACATAACGTACTTTCTAAAGCATACGGTTCAACGAACCCTATCAACGTTGTTCGCGCAACGATTGGTGCTCTAGTAGACGTTAAGTCACCAGAAATGGTTGCTGCTAAACGTGGTCTAACTGTTGAATCTATTTCGGAGTAAGCACACGATGGCAACTATTAAAGTAACTCAAACTAAAAGCTCAATTGGTCGCCTACCTAAGCACAAAGCGTGTCTTAAAGGTCTAGGTCTTCGTCGCATCAACCATACAGTAGAACTTGAAGATACACCGTGCGTACGCGGTATGATCAACAAGGTTTACTACATGGTTAAGATTGAGGAGTAATCAGAATGCGTTTGAATACTCTATCACCGGCTGCTGGCTCTAAACCTTCTAAGAAGCGTGTAGGTCGTGGTATCGGTTCTGGCCTTGGTAAAACAGGTGGCCGCGGTCACAAAGGTCAAAAGTCACGTTCTGGCGGCTCTGTTCGTCCAGGTTTTGAAGGCGGTCAAATGCCTCTAAAACAACGTCTACCTAAATTCGGTTTCACTTCTCGTAAGAGCCTAGTGTCTGCTGAAGTTCGTCTAGCTGAGCTAGCGAAAGTAACAGGTGACGTAGTTGATCTTAACAGCCTTAAAGCTGCTAACGTTATCACTAAGAACATCGAGTTTGTTAAGATCGTTCTTTCTGGTGACCTAAGCAAAGCTGTGACTGTTAAAGGTCTACGCGTGACTAAAGGCGCTAAAGCTGCAATCGAAGCTGCAGGCGGTAAAATCGAGGAATAATCTCGAGGAACGAGGTACAGATGGCTAAGAAACCAGGACAAGATTTTCGTAGTGCTCAGAGCGGCTTAAGTGAACTAAAGTCGCGCTTATTATTCGTAATTGGTGCACTTTTAGTATTCCGAGCCGGCTCTTTTGTGCCGATCCCTGGTATTGACGCAGCTGTACTTGCCGATTTGTTCGATCAGCAAAAAGGTACCATCGTAGAAATGTTTAACATGTTCTCCGGTGGTGCTCTTGAGCGTGCATCTATATTAGCATTGGGTATCATGCCGTACATTTCGGCATCGATCGTAGTCCAATTGCTAACTGTAGTTCATCCAGCGTTAGCGGAACTCAAGAAAGAGGGTGAAGCAGGCCGTCGTAAGATAAGCCAATATACACGCTACGGCACGCTTGTACTTGCAACATTCCAAGCTATTGGTATCGCAACAGGCTTACCAAACATGGTCGACAATCTGGTTGTTATCAACCAAACCATGTTTACGCTTATTGCTACCGTGAGTTTAGTAACTGGTACCATGTTCTTAATGTGGTTAGGTGAACAAATCACTGAGCGAGGAATCGGTAATGGTATTTCCATTCTGATTTTTGCAGGTATTGTTGCTGGATTGCCTTCTGCAATCGGTCAAACAATCGAGCAAGCGCGTCAAGGTGAATTGCATGTGCTTCTTCTGCTGTTGATTGCTGTATTGTCTTTTGCTGTTATTTACTTCGTAGTTTTCATGGAACGTGGTCAACGTCGTATCGTCGTTAACTATGCGAAACGTCAACAAGGTCGTAAAGTTTTTGCAGCACAAAGCTCTCACTTGCCTCTTAAGATTAATATGGCAGGTGTTATTCCAGCGATTTTCGCATCAAGTATTATTTTGTTCCCAGGAACATTAGCGCAGTGGTTTGGTCAAAATGGTGAAAGCAGCGCGTTCGGTTGGTTAACTGACGTGTCATTAGCTCTTAGCCCAGGTCAACCTTTGTATGTAATGCTTTATGCAGCAGCTATAATCTTCTTCTGTTTCTTCTATACAGCGTTGGTGTTTAACCCACGTGAAACAGCTGATAACTTGAAGAAGTCTGGTGCATTCGTACCCGGTATCCGCCCAGGTGAGCAGACAGCGAAATATATCGATAAAGTGATGACTAGACTAACCCTTGCGGGCGCTCTATACATTACTTTTATATGTCTGATTCCTGAGTTCATGATGGTCGCGTGGAACGTTCGTTTCTACTTTGGCGGCACATCACTACTAATCGTAGTGGTAGTTATCATGGATTTCATGGCACAGGTACAGACTCATCTGATGTCACAACAGTATGATTCTGTGTTAAAGAAAGCGAATCTGAAGGGTTACGGCCGTTAATTCGGTGGTAACAATTTCGATTCCATTTACGGAGTTTAGCAATGAAAGTTCGTGCTTCCGTTAAAAAAATCTGCCGTAACTGTAAAGTTATCAAGCGTAACGGTGTCGTTCGCGTGATTTGCAGTGAGCCAAAGCATAAGCAACGCCAAGGCTAATTAGCAGAAATTTTTACTTGAAATACAAGGTAGAGTCGAGTATATTCCTCGGCCTACCTTTTGCGTGCAAAAGAAGTAGTATGCCGCAGCGTATCCATAACGGGCTTTGCTGCGGATAATTCTTTTATGAACCCCTTAGGAGTGAATAATGGCCCGTATAGCCGGCATTAACATTCCTGATCATAAGCATTCTGTAATTGCACTTACTGCAATCTACGGTATCGGTAAAACTCGCTCTCAAGCTATTCTAGCTGAAGTGGGTATTGCTGAAGATGCTAAGATCAGTGAACTAACTGAAGAGCAGATCGATCAACTGCGTGATGGTGTAGCTAAGTACACTGTAGAAGGTGATCTACGTCGTGAAGTATCGATGAACATCAAGCGTCTTATGGACCTTGGCTGTTACCGCGGTCTTCGTCATCGTCGCAGTCTACCACTACGTGGACAGCGTACTAAAACCAACGCTCGCACCCGTAAGGGTCCGCGCAAGCCGATCAAGAAATAGTCGGATAAGGTAGAGTACAATGGCAAAACAACCAACTCGCGCGCGTAAGCGCGTACGCAAGCAAGTAGCTGATGGCGTAGCGCACATTCATGCTTCTTTCAACAACACAATCGTAACTATCACTGACCGTCAAGGCAACGCTCTTGCATGGGCTACAGCAGGTGGTTCAGGTTTCCGTGGTTCTCGTAAATCTACTCCGTTCGCAGCACAAGTTGCAGCTGAGCGTTGTGGTGAAATGGCTAAAGAATATGGCCTAAAGAACTTGGAAGTTATGGTTAAGGGTCCAGGTCCAGGTCGCGAATCTACTGTTCGTGCACTGAACGCTGCTGGTTTCCGTATCACTAACATTGTTGATGCGACACCAATCCCTCATAACGGTTGTCGTCCACCTAAGAAACGTCGCGTTTAAGTTTCGTTTCTAGGAATATTGGAGAAAGATCATGGCAAGATATTTGGGTCCTAAGCTGAAGCTTAGCCGTCGCGAAGGTACTGACTTATTCCTTAAGTCTGGTGTCCGTGCGATCGATACCAAGTGTAAAATTGATAACGCACCAGGTGTACACGGCGCTCGTCGCGGTCGTCTATCTGAGTATGGCGTTCAGCTTCGTGAGAAGCAAAAAGTTCGTCGTATCTACGGCGTTCTAGAAAAACAATTCCGCAACTACTACAAAGAAGCTGCACGTCTTAAAGGCAACACAGGTGCAAACCTGCTTCAGCTTCTTGAAGGTCGTCTTGATAACGTAGTTTACCGTATGGGCTTTGGCGCTACTCGTGCTGAATCTCGTCAACTAGTTAGCCACAAGTCTATTCTAGTTAACGGTAAAGTTGTAAACGTTCCTTCTTTCAAAGTAGCGGCAAACGACGTTGTTTCTATCCGCGAGAAAGCTAAACAGCAATCTCGTATTAAAGCGGCTCTAGAAGTTGCTGAACAACGTGAAAAGCCAACTTGGATTGAAGTAGATGCTGGCAAAATGGAAGGTACATTCAAGCGTATGCCTGAGCGTTCTGACCTATCAGCTGACATCAATGAACACTTGATCGTCGAACTTTACTCTAAGTAAGGTTAAAAAAAGAGAGGACACAATGCAGGGTTCTGTAACAGAATTTCTTAAGCCGCGTCTTGTTGACATTGAACAGATCAATACGACACACGCGAAAGTAACTCTTGAGCCATTAGAGCGCGGTTTCGGCCACACTCTAGGTAATGCTCTTCGCCGCATTCTTCTATCTTCTATGCCGGGTTGTGCCGTAACAGAAGTTGAAATTGAAGGTGTGCTACACGAATACAGCACTAAAGAAGGCGTTCAGGAAGATATCCTGGAAATCCTTCTAAACCTTAAAGGTTTGGCTGTACGCGTTGCTGAAGGCAAAGATGAAGTGTTTATTACACTGAACAAATCAGGCTCAGGCCCTGTTGTTGCAGGTGACATCACCCACGATGGTGATGTAGAGATCGCTAACCCTGAGCACGTAATTTGTCACCTAACGGATGACAACGCTGAGATCGCTATGCGTATCAAAGTAGAACGTGGTCGTGGTTACGTTCCAGCTTCAGCTCGTATCCATACTGAAGAAGATGAGCGTCCTATCGGTCGTCTACTAGTTGACGCTACTTACAGCCCGGTTGATAAAATCGCTTACGCTGTAGAAGCGGCACGTGTAGAACAACGTACTGATTTAGACAAGCTTGTTATCGATATGGAAACGAACGGTACTCTAGAACCTGAGGAAGCAATCCGTCGTGCAGCTACAATTTTAGCTGAACAACTGGATGCGTTCGTAGATCTTCGTGATGTACGTGTACCTGAGGAGAAGGAAGAGAAGCCAGAATTCGATCCTATCC
This sequence comes from Vibrio coralliirubri, assembly GCF_024347375.1. Classification (NCBI taxonomy): domain Bacteria; kingdom Pseudomonadati; phylum Pseudomonadota; class Gammaproteobacteria; order Vibrionales; family Vibrionaceae; genus Vibrio; species Vibrio coralliirubri. The sequence goes on from NZ_AP025470.1 coordinate 327,668, forward strand.
TACTACGTCCTGTAGACGATCTTGAACTAACAGTTCGCTCTGCTAACTGTTTGAAAGCAGAAGCGATTCACTACATCGGTGATCTTGTACAGCGCACTGAGGTTGAGCTACTTAAAACGCCAAACCTTGGTAAGAAATCTCTTACAGAGATTAAAGATGTGCTTGCTTCACGTGGTCTTTCTCTAGGCATGCGTCTAGAAAACTGGCCACCAGCGTCAATCGCTGAAGATTAATCGAAAAGTTAGAAGGATTAGGTCATGCGCCATCGTAAAAGTGGTCGTCAACTCAACCGCAACAGCAGTCATCGCAAAGCGATGTTCAGCAACATGGCTAGCTCTCTTGTTCGTCACGAAGTTATTAAAACTACCGTGCCTAAAGCAAAAGAACTACGTCGCGTAATTGAGCCATTGATTACCCTAGCTAAGACAGACAGTGTTGCTAACCGTCGTCTTGCATTTGCTCGCACTCGTGATAACGAAGTTGTGGCAAAACTATTTAATGAACTAGGCCCGCGTTTCGCGGCTCGCCAAGGTGGTTACACTCGCATTCTTAAATGTGGTTTCCGTACTGGTGATAAAGCTCCAATGGCTTACATTGAGCTTGTAGACCGCCCAGCTGCTGAAGAAGCTGCTGAGTAATCTATACTAGATTCTTAATACAAAAGCCGAGCATTAGCTCGGCTTTTTTGTGTCTGTAGAACAAGGAAAAGATAATAGAAATTGCACCATGATGTTTGGCATTTTTTGCTTGTCTTGTCTGCGCCATTTTTCAAAAATATCTCGTATCTCGTATCTCGTATCTCGTATCTCGTATCTCGTATCTCGTATCTCGTATCTCGTATCTCGTATCTCGTATCTCGTATCTCGTATCTCGTATCTCGTATCTCGTATCTCGTATCTCGTATCTCGTATCTCGTATCTCGTATCTCGTATCTCGTATCTCGTATCTCGTATCTCGTATCTCGTATCTCAAATATCTTTTGTTCCGCGCACAAAAAAGAGCACCGAAGTGCCCTTATCAAATTTTAAGCTAGCTATTAATAACTAACGCTTATTGCCATATAGCTGAAAGTGAATCCATCAGGCCGCTCGTTGCACCTTGTGACTGCAGTGCTTGAAGAATAATTGGCGAAAATGTTGTAACCATTGATGGATCCATACCTAATCCAGAAAATGCACTTTCAACGGCACCTTGTGAGCTTAGTAGCGATGATAGACCCGTAGACTCAAGGCTCGACATACCCGGAATTAGTGTCGCGAGTTCTTTGTTGTCGGCTGTGCCAAGTGAGTTTTGTGCAAGGGCCAACATTGAACCAATACCGCCAACTGCTTGGTCGCTGGTAACAGAAGCTTGGTCAGCTACCGTATCCACTAGTGGCGTTGTTTCGTTCTGCTGAGACCACATATTCACTGCTGCCATTAGTGCAGTTTGTGATAGTTGGGAATAGTTGGTATCTGATGATGAACTGGTTTGTTCAGAGTCGCTCGTGCTAGCGCAAGAGACAACAGCAAGGCTGCTTAAAACTGTGATGAGTACTTTCTTCATTATTCGTCCTTAAGTAATAAAGTAATTTACTCTTTCACTATAAACGAAAAACGGCGATGTAGTCACATCGCCGTTGGATTATTTCAATTTTATTTGCCTATAGTATTTTGTTTTACTAAAGGTTTTTATAAAAATTAAAGAATTGCTAGAAGTTCTACTTCAAATACTAGAGCAGCAAATGGTGGGATTGCAGCACCTGCACCACGCTCACCGTATGCTAGATCTTGAGGGATGTATAGCTTCCACTTAGAGCCAACAGGCATCATTTGTAGAGCTTGTACCCAACCTTGAATTACGCCAGTTACTGGGAATTCAGCAGGTTGACCGCGAGATACAGAGCTGTCGAAAACAGTACCGTCAGTTAGTTCGCCGTGGTAGTGAACACGTACTTGCTTGTCTGCAGTTGGGATTTCGCCAGTACCTTCAGTTAGTACTTCGTACTGAAGACCAGACTCAAGAACCGTTACTTCTGAACGAAGAGCGTTGTCAGCTAGGAAAGCTTCGCCGTCAGCAGCAGCAGCTTTAGCTAGTTCTTGACGTGCAGCTTCACCACGAGTGTGTAGCTCTTGTAGTGCGTTGTTGATTTCGTCAACTTCGATAGCTGGCATGTCGCCAACTAGAGCTGTTGCGATACCAGCAGCGATTGCGTCAACGTTTAGGCCTTCAAGACCAGAACCTGCAAGTTGTTGGCCCATTTGTAGACCGATACCGTAGCTAGCTTTTTGCTCTACAGTTTCAAATTTTACTTCAGACATGAAAAGTCACTCTTTTTGTCAGTACGAAAAGGGTAAGAATACCAGTATTAGCAGCGTGAAGAAACGGCTAGTCCCTGATCACTTGCGCTTTACCGTGCCCAAATCACAGCCATGTCAATTTTCTCGCTTTGGGCCTTGTTGTGACGGAAAGATCTATACTGTTGGTACTTTGGTTTTTATACTGTAGTTATTCAATGTATAGGACGCAGTGGTATGAATCGTCGTCAAAAGAAAAAACAGAAAGTTGACCACTTAGCAGAATTCAAGGATCGACTGAATCAGGTCAAAGAGAAATTGAGTTCGATCGATGTGAAGAAAATGAAAACCTCAACAGCGAAAACTTGGGGCTCATTGCCGAAGTTACACCAAAGACTGTTGATGGTGATTTCTCCGATCGTACTGATATTACTTTTTGTGCCGCTACCAGAACCTAAAGTAGACACAGCTCCAACAACATCGCGTGTTGAGCTTGAAATAAACACCGTCGGCTTAAGCGAACAGCAAAATGCCAAGAGCAGTTCATCAGAACCGAGTAACAAAAATTGGCAGGAGTACCTTGTTAAGCAAGGGGATACGTTAGCGCAGGTTTTTCGAAACAACGATTTGCCATTGTCTGACTTGAATGCGTTAGTGCGTATTGAAGGTGCAGATAAGCCACTCAGTCAGATTCGTAAAGGCCAGCTGGTTCGTTTCAAACTTGCTGAAACTGGGCAGTTGGACATTCTTCAGCTAGAGAAAGGCGACACTTCGGTGATGTTCTTCCGCTTATCCGATGGTGGCTTTGGTCGCAGTAAGTAGATGAATAGTGAGCCTGAGTTAAAGCGCTTCACCATACACAGATAAACGATAGAAAAGAGCTAAGCATTAGCTCTTTTTTTTGGTCGCTTGAAAGGGGCGAGTGGCAAGATGATAAGCATGATTCCGATAAAGGTTAATGTATCCGGAATCTCATCGAACCATATTGCACCTATTAGCGCGACAAACACCAATCCTGAATACTCAGCCAAGGCAATTTGGCTAGAGTGTGCCTTTTGGTAGGCAGCAACCGCAAGGCCGTTGTAGCTCAATATGAGTGTTGCACTCAGGGCTATGTATCCCAAGTGACCCAAAGACACCAGCTGCCAGTATAAGAAGCACAATACCAATGATGCTGGAATGGAGAATAAGGTTGTCCACCACAGCGTTGTGAAGACGGTTTGTTCACTAGGAAGCCTTCTTACGAGTACATTAAATAGCGCGAGAGTGAGTGCTGTCCCCAAAGCAAACAATGCTGCCCAATGAAATTGCGATGGTCTCAAGACAATCAATGCGCCAATAAAACCTATGGTTGTGGCGATAACCTTGCCGAGTGCCGGTTTCTCTTTCAATAGCAACATTGAGAGCGGCAACATCAGTAAAGGCGCGACATAAAATACTGCGTTGGCGGTTGCTAAAGACAAGTGAGTGATCGCGACCACCATACATCCACTGCCAATCAGAATTAACTGACCTCGAATGAAGGTTACCTTAGCCTGCTGTAAGCGTCGTTGTTCTTTTTTCTGCTGAAGCCACAAAGGGGTGATGATGAGCAGAGATATCAACTGTCGGAAAAAAATATACTGCAAGGGCGGTACTTCGCCATTTAACAGCTTTACCGCTACGTCGGAAAGCGAGGCAAACAAGTTGCCCGCAACCAGCAATAGAATACCGGCAGTGATATTCGTCATTATTTTTCTAATCTCATGTCTATATGAGGAATGTCATCTTCGAGGTACATATCCGAGATGGTTTTGAAGCCATGGCTCGCATAGAAGCTTTCTAGGTGTTGCTGCGCGCCAATATCAATGGCCGTATTTGGCCAAAGAGCCTCACAGCGTGTTAATGCTTCTTTGATTAATTGATGCCCCAAGCCATCACCTCTTGCTGATTGCTTGGTTGCGACTCGGCCGATGCTGGTATTGTCGTAAGAGGTACCTGGTGGTAATAAACGTGCACACGCTACCAACTCTTCATCAGAATAGCCAAGCAGATGCTCAACACCTGCGAGTGTATCTTTACCGTCGAGCTCTGGATAAGGACAAGTTTGCTCCACCACAAATACATCGACTCTTAATTTAAGTAGTTGATAAAGCTGTTGTGTTGAGAGTTCAGAAAACGGAATTGAGTGCCAAGTGATCATGTTTACATCCAGAGATTATCGATGCTCTGAATGTACTATGCGCGATGATTGTTGGCATTAACTATTGTTAATTCGACCTTTAATTCTGCTCAGGCTGATTGCAGTTATTCCTAGGTAGGCTGCAATTTGATTGTCGTTCAAGCGCTGCTCAAGGTCGGGATAGTGCTCGCAGAACAGCTGATAGCGTTGCTCTGGTGTATAGAGCAGCATGAAGCGTTCTTTATTTTCCTTATGCATCAGCTGTGTTTCTAACAGCTTTAAATACAAAGGATTATTTGATGCTCGCCACTCGATAACCGCATTCATTGGCAGCTCTAACATGGTGATGGGTGTCAGCGTTTCTAATAGGTAAGGAGAGGCTTGGTTCTTTATCAGACTCTCAAAGCCGATGATCCAATCTTGTTCCCAATAGAACTCTTTGCTGTATTGCTTACCGTCATTGGTGAGGTAGCAGGCGTGGCACAAGCCCTCAAGCACAAAGTAGATTGAACTCGCCATCTCACCTTGATTGATCAAGATGTGTCTGGTTGGCAGCTCAAGTGGCTTGGCAACAGCGAGTAGAGATTCAATCTGGCTTTCAGAGAAGTCGAAGCTTTGCAGTTGTTCGATAAAAGAGGTGTGCATGAAAATAACCTATCCCAAATAAGTGCCGAAATCATCGCACTTATTTGGAGAGAGGTACAGAGCGGGATAAATCAGCGTCGTGCGTGTTGCTCTAGGTAGTCTTGAGCAAGCTCTCTGCCCATGTATTTACCCAGAGTTTTCAGTGGTACCTTTTTAAGGTTCACCACAATCAAGCCATCCAAGGCATCATTAAATGATGGGTCGACATTAAAACACACCAGTTTACCGTTCATCCCTAGATATTGGCGCAGCAGTACTGGCAGGCCTTTACCTTGCTCCATGCGTGCTAACACTTTAGAGAGCAGAGGTACACTCGCCAGTGAAGAGAGCAGGTGATTCTGCCAGAACACATGACTGCTGGTATTGAGTGGTGATGAAGGTGAAACCAAATTCGCCTTTTCCTCGTCGTAGTGATGGATTGATAAGGTGGTCGCGATCAACAGACGCGCATTGTGGCTGTAATCATTACTGATACTGACAGGGCCGAACAGATGGGTGTATTGAGGGTGACGAGAAACAAAGGTCGCGATGCCTTTCCACAATAGTAACAGTGAGTTCAGGCTCTTTTGGTAAGGCTTACTTACCACTGATCGCCCAAGCTCAATGCTGTTTTCTAACGTATCAATGAATTCTTGGTTGTAGTTAAACAGGCTACGAGAGTAGAGCTGATCAAGCCCGTGCTCTGCGATGAGTTTGTCGACCATACCGAGTCGATACGCGCCAACCAGTTCTGCCTTGGTTTTATTCCATACAAACAGTTGATGGTAGTAAAGGTCGTATTCATCTAAATCACAGGCAAGCCCACTGCCTTCTCCGACTTCTCTAAAGCTCTCTTCTCTTACTCGACCAATCTCGCGCATTAAGTTAGGAATAGATTGGCTTGGCGTGCAGTAGACCTCGAAATCCCCTTGCTCGAGCAGTTTCATCTCTTCAGGGAGTGAGTCTATCTCTATTGATAAGACTTCTGGCGGAATAGGCGCTATCACTTGGGTATCGAAAGAGGGCGCGTGGATGGGCGTGCTTGGGCTATCTTGTTGACTCATTAGGTAGGTATTGAGTCGTAGGTAGTTGACGATATCCATCTCTTTTTCAAACGATTTTATCTCTGAATACGGAATCGATGAGCCAATCGAGATAGAGATAGTCGTCGCCTGTTTATTAAGAAGTTCACGGCCGAGTAGAGCGGTTCTTAATAGCGGATGAACTCTTCCTGCTTGGTAGAAAAGCTCGCTGTTTTTACCATTGATAAAGATAGGCACTGTGGTGGCTTGATGACGTTTGACGAATTTGGCGACCGACTTGCTCCACTCGATATCTGTCAGTGTTTTTGCCCCTTTACGGTAGCTCGATACTTCACCCGCAGGGAATACAATCAACAGTCCGCCATCAGCCAAATGACGATTGGCGTCTCGAATGGCTTTGGCATTGGTGCGTTTTGATTCTTTACTATTAAAGACATCGACACCGATGAAAAGATCATCCAGTTCAGGCAGGCGTTTAAGTAGTTCATTGGCCAGCACCTTCACATCCTTCCTTACGGATCCTACGAGATCGGCAAGGATCACACCTTCAATAGCACCAAGTGGATGGTTAGCCACAATCACCACTGGCCCTTCTTTCGGGATATTCTCTGTGGTGCCAGATGAAACCGAGTAGTCGATATTGAGCGCCGACAGGGTGTGATGCATGAATTCAAAGCTAGATAACTCGTTTGGTCGATCTTGATAGAGTCGGTCTAGCTTAGATAGCCCAGTTGCCCACTCGACAACAGACTCACCTAAACCAAAAGGCGTGTAACGTGGTAAACGAAAAGGACTATCAATCATAATGAAGCTACCTTATTGACTAAAGTTGTTTAGGAAACCGTCTTGATTCTTGAAATCTTTCACACTTAAAAACGCACCGCATAACCAGACTAGGCATGCCATGCCAAACAATAATCCGCCGTCGTAACCGACAATTTCACCCGCTGCATTGAACTCAGGCATCTGAATACCGAGCGGCGTAAACAGGTGGAAAAATATCGCACCGCTCATGATCCCCACGCTCATAATGGCACCCAGGCCATGCCAACGCGTGAACAGCAAAATGGCCGCAATTAGTTCAGCGAATCCAATCAAGTAGCCGCCAAACGAGCCGAACCAACTGAGCCCTGACCATGTCGAGAGTGTGCCAAAGATATGTTCAGTCTCGTATGAGCCAGTGAACTTAAAGAACAGCGACTGAATAAACACAAACGCGATAAATGCCGCAGGGATATGTTTGGCTGGAGTGAATGTCATCGTTATTCCCTTACTTAATCAGTTGCGGCCAAACTTTATCGGCTTGTTGAATATGCTGTGCTTGGTCTTGTTCCCAACGCTGCTTAATCTCTTGGTCGTAGTTGAGGTAAAGCTTGTTATCAACAATCGTCCATTGATGTGGGTCACCCGGTGCAAAGTCACTCTTCGCTGATACTGCCCAAGCGCAATAGCCACCATATTGAGGGGCATATTTTTCAGGATTATTAACAAATAAAGTCAGATTCTTTTCAGAAGAGAAATACCAATCCGCGCCTTTGTACTCAGTGCTGAATTTTTTACTGCCTTCAATGGGCTTACCGGAAGTGAAATACGCGACGGTATCGTAGCCATCGAGCGCCTTACTGCTAAAGAAACCAGTGTAGATTTCATCGGCGGCAAATACGTACGGGCTAACAAGTAGCAGAACCATGGTTAATAGTTTTCTCATGATGGACTCCATCTATAGATTGATTGCGGGTGATAAATCAAAGGTAAAGCGCTGCTGATTTATCTGGCATGGTTTAATGGGTTCGCATGGTGAGCCGGGTGCATAAAACATAGAGGCTTGGCCATGCAGATTACGTAAGTGTGTAAAGCTCACGGTATGTGCGTCTTCGCGATGCATACAGGTCGCTAAATGAGGTTGTTCACTGTGATGGTGAGAGTGGAACATCAGTAAGTTCTGTTGATTCTTACTTGCAGCCATAAGCTGATCGTATTTTGCTTGTCGGTAAGCTTGCACTCGCTCTAAATCAACACCGGATGAGAACAGTGGAGAATCTGTGTCGACTATTTGCTGTTGAATACCATCCCACATATAGGCGATAACCAGACCATTGTGTTGGGTTAGATTGGGCGCGAAAGCCAGCAAGGTAAATGGGGCAAAAGAGTGTAGGTCTAGCTTGTGAAATGCTTCAGAGAGCTGACTGATATTACGACTCGATGATAGATTTTTAAGTAGCAAACCGCGGCTGACTAACGGCCCAACGGGCACTGTGCCTTGATAGTTATTGAGTAGGCATAGCGAAAGCCCGAACTCATTAATACTTATCCAGCTACCCCCGCCAGTTGGGTCGAGTGGCATGATGATATCGACACCGTTGACTCGATATTGTCTGGGTGGCATTGCCAGTGCTCGCGTCTTTTGTTCATCACGATTAAAAAAGACCTGATAGCCATTCTCTTCAAGCAGCCAAGATACTGAACACATGATTATTGCTCCCTCAGATAGCTGTTGGTGGTTGGGGCATAACCAAAGCTGTTGCAGGTCTCGACGTCTAGGAAGGTGGTGATCACCTTGATCATCGCGTAATGATGATTGGCATGCAGCGCGGCAAAGGTGACCTCTCTTTCGAGCGTTGAAGGCAGGCTTGCGAACACTTGAGCATCCATCGAAACCTCAGTTTGGATCATGATAGGCGCTTCGAGATCTCGACGGTCTAATCGTTCAAGCCAGTTGATCACATAGTGGATCTCTTTGACTGCAATAGAGCGGTCGTATTCGACGGGATGACCACGACGACGAGTGTTGTAATCAACGGTCTCATCCTCTTTTAAAATCAAGGCGTGAAAAAGATCCAGTGTGTGACGAGTATGTTCACCGATAGAGCTTGTAACGTGTGGCTTTGCTCGTGTCAGGTAATCGCTGTCAGAAATCGCTAACAAAAACTCTAGACCCTGATTCAATATCTCTACCGCTCCCTTGATGCTAGGAGAGAAAGAAGTAAGGGCGCTCGGTTGGGCTATGGGGTTCATTCATGATCCTCGTGCAAAGTTAGTCGGTAGTCGGATATTGTTGAACAAGACGTCGCTCTTCTTGCCACGCCGCAAATAAGCTCTTAAAAGAAGGGGATTGGTGGCCTCGTTGTTTTTGCTGAGCGCCAATATCAAAAAGAATGCGGTATTGCAGGAGTAGCGTAGAAAATATCTCTCGTAATGGGGTGTTGCGATCCCAGATATGTCCCGCCTCACTGCTTGCGCCATTGACCTCAAGAATCGTGAAATCCTCACCGTTCATTAGGCTGTGGATGTCCTTAAACTTGACGTCGAGTCGACCAAAGTGAAAGCCATCGAAGTCGTCGAATATCTCGTCTAAGCGTTCTGTTAGAGCCTGAGTGATGTATTGATTACCGTCTCGGAAGATACAGCCACGGCTATGGCTGCCAGCAAACGCGAGTTGGAACTCTTCGCCCTCTGCGAGCACTTGATCCAATTTATCTTCATGCCTTGGCAGATACAGATGGCTGAGCTGCCCAGCGCGCGGGCTATTTTCAATTAACTGCTTGAGTGTCGACTTGCCATCACCCATCACCATTGGCGCATATTTGAGTGTGATCGAGATGATCTCACCTTGCTTTTTGTTTGGGTAACGAACGTAGAAAACACCCGCTTCGGCTTGATAAGACGCCTTTTTCTGCAGTAGAAAGCGAGCATTATTTGGGAAAGATTCGACATATTGCTCAAGTTGATCTTGGTTGTTGATCAGTTTTACTCCAACACCTCGACAGCCAAGATCCGGCTTCGCCACGATTGGGAAATCAAGATCTGATTGTATGAGTGCGCTGCGTGCGTCTTCGGCTTGTTTTTTACTGCTGAGATCCGTTTTGGTTAGGATTATAAACGGTGAGATCCAACGCTGACTTGAAGATCCGGCAAGGCTTAATATCTCGTGTTTTGATTCGCCGACCATGCCACTGAGTTTGATGCTCGGATTGGCGATGAGCGGCAGCGCCCAGTCAAAGTGCCGTAACCCTTGCATCAGGCTTTGAATGACCACTGGCGTGTAGAAAAACCAAGTCGGAAGAAACTCATAAGGAGAGACACTACGCACGGTATCTTTTTCAAGCAGAGGCATGCCTGCATTAATTTGATGTGCGGGAATGATGCGAATATCTTGCGGTGAACTCATGATAGCCCTCTAGAGTAGGTTTTATTCATTAATCGATTGCCGATAAACAGCAAAACGATGGCACTCGGGATGATGATCCATTGATATTCAGAGGCTTGCAGCCAGGCTGATGTCCCTAAATAGTAGATGGCAGAGAAGACAATGCCAGTCCAGAGCGCAGTTGCGCTGATGACGGCAAATAAGAAAGTAGGCAGTGGGATGGCGAAAAAGCCACTCAGAGTAAAACCAACGGTGCGTAGCCCAGGAATAAAGCGGATAACAAAAAGGCTACTGAATGCGTTTTGGCGTAATTTGGTACGAAGAGAACGAAAGTACTTATTGGTGAGGGCTTTATATCGAACGCCTCGGAAGTAACGTCCTGATTTTCCTAGGTAGTAGAGGCCCAAGTCACCCGTGGCAATACCGATGAAAATGGCAAGCAGCGCATATTGAGGAGGAATGAGCCCTTGAGTGGCTAAACCGGCAGCGGTAACAATCGCAAGATCTTCAAGCAGGTAAGAAAGCGCGATAATGCCAAGCATCAGCCATAGCAGCGACTCCTCCCCTGAATGTAACCATGCTTGAATGCTCTCGACCGTGCTCATCAAATGTCCTTTTCTATCCTATAGATGAATGGCTTAATGACCATTCATTGAGTGTAGTAAATTAAATAGACACGAGGAGCAGAGAAAAACTTACAGACAGTTAGCGCTTTTTTGTGTTGATTGGATGCAATGAGTGGTTTGAGGTATGCGGTTTCGGTGCAGAATCAAAGGATGATAAAGGGTTAGAAACCTAAGGTTTTGGAGTGAATATTGAGAAGAAAAGAAAAAGGCTGAGTCGTTGAACTCAGCCTTTTAGAAGGTTAACTATGGATTACTGAAGTAATCTATTTAGTTAGGTCAATCTGGTAAACAGCGAAACCAACATCGTCAGTCGCAACACGTTTCATCGGGTATTGACCCTTCTCTTTGATGAACTCTGCTGCTTTCTCGCTTGGCGACGTTTCAAAGCGGATATCTAGTTTGTTATCTGTTTTGATTGGCGCAAATGACCAGTTGTTGTCAGCCGTTGGGCTTACTTGACCTTGCTCTTTGCTTACGCGAGAGATGTAGTTTGCAAGAACAGTGCGGTTCTCATCTGGTGCATCAAATGCGATGAAGTCTTCACCTGTGCCTGGGAATTTAGCACTGTATGCACGGTAGTTGTTGGTTGCGATCAGGAAGTCTTGCTTCATGTCGATTGGCTTACCTTGGTAAGTTAGGCCAACAATACGCTGTGAATCAGGGTTAACGACTTTACAGTTTGCATCGTATTTCGCAGGTTGAGTTACGTCGATTTGGTAATCAACACCGTCGATAACATCGAAGTTGTAAGTACGGAAGTTATCCCACTCGATCAACTGTTGTGGTGCCGTTGAGTTAACATCCACTTGGTTGAACTGACCTGCAGAACACTCAAGCCACTCTTTTACTTCGTGACCTGTTACCTTCATTGCAACTAGCGTGTTCGGGTAAAGGTATAAGTCAGCCGCGTTACGGAATGTCAGTTGGCCAGATTCAACCTCAGTGAAGTTCGCTGGGTCATTCTTACGGCCGCCCGCTTTGAATGGCGCAGCAGCAGAAAGTACAGGTGTACCGTCTAGGTCTGGGTCACCTTGGATGAACTGTTCAACGTAATCTTTCTGTGCAAGGTTAACAATCTGTACTGTTGGATCGTCTTGTACTAGAGACAGGAAGCTGTACATCACGTCGTCTGCTTTACCAATCGGTTGGTTAACAAACTCACGAGTACCAGCGTGGTCTTTTTCTAGTGCTGTTACGATGCCTTCATCAGCAGCTGCAAGCGATTTCTTCTCGATCTTGTCGTAGATAGGGCGTGCTTCTGATTGGCCTTTTACGACTTCCCACTTACCGTCTTTTTGAGCAAGTGTTAGGTCCATAACACCAACGTGGCTACCCCAACGACCTGGCATTACTGCTGCAACGCCGTTCATTGTACCCGTTTCGTTATCGATGCCTTGAATGTCATCAAAACCTTTACCTGGGAATACGGCGTGAGAGTGGCCGAACGCGATTGCATCAATGCCGTCTACTTCAGATAGGTAGAACGTTGAGTTCTCTTCGCCATTTTTGTATGGGTCAGTTGATACGCCTGAGTGAGGGATAGCAACGATAACTTCAGCGCCTTCCGCTTTCATTTGGGGCACTAATTCGTTAGCTGTTTCAATGATATCGCGAGCGATTACTTTACCTTCAAGGTTCTTCTTATCCCACGTCATGATTTGTGGTGGAACGAAACCGATGTAGCCGACTTTTACTTCATGCTCTACGCCAGCAGTATCTTCAAACGTGTGCGTCTTGATGATGTAAGGCGTGAAGTAGTGTTCTTTGGTTTTTGCGTCGTAAACGTTAGCACTGATGTACGGGAAATCAGCGTCGTTGATCGACTCTTCTAGGAACTCAAGACCGTAGTTGAATTCGTGGTTACCTAGGTTTGCAGCGTCGTAGCTTAGCTGGTTCATAGCTTTGTATGCAGGGTGAACTTCACCCGCTTCGATGCCTTTGTCTGCCATGTAGTCACCCATTGGGCTACCTTGCAGCAAGTCACCGTTATCGACTAATACGCTGTTGGTTACTTCGTTTTGAGCTTCTTTTACTAGAGTTGCAGTACGTGCTAAGCCGATTTTTTTCGATGGCTTGTCTTTGTAGTAATCGTAATCCATTAGGTTGGTATGGATGTCCGTTGTCTCTACGACACGTAGTTTAATCACTTCATCGGTATCTGGTGTTGTTGTACAGCCTGCTAGAGTCAAACCAAGACCCGCAAGTACAGCCAATGACAAAGGTTTCATTGCAACTTTCATTTTGTAGCTCCAAAGTGGATAGTAGAAAATTCGTTGCGTAATGTAACAAAATGCAATGAAACAATGATTACAACGAATGTGAATTCGTGACTTAGATCGATTACTTTATGGTGTTCTGCAAGACGCCTCCCAAACCTGCTCAATCAATGAACAATTGATATCGATAAGATTAGTCCATTCATTTCACCTGCTTATCGATAAATTAAATCCCTTATCAGCTTTTCGAATAAAAAATGAAATTTTAGAATTTCCAGTAATATGAGAGGCTCGTCATAATGCCTATATCAAGGACGTATCAGGCAGACGAATAGCAAGGATAGCTCAACACGAAGCTTCTGTTTTCTTCTAGTGCCAATACTCCCATTCACTCAAGTGGATGAGTTAAATCCCATGCTTGGCAAGACCAAGTAATGAATTGCTCGTAACGCGAGCCTTAAAGGAAGCACTGAAATGGACCAAGAACGTTTAACCCACCTAAAACAGCTCGAAGCGGAAAGTATTCATATTATCCGTGAAGTGGCGGCTGAGTTTGATAACCCAGTGATGATGTACTCCATCGGTAAAGATTCTTCTGTGATGCTTCATTTAGCTCGCAAAGCGTTTTACCCAGGCAAGATTCCATTCCCACTATTACACGTTGATACGGATTGGAAATTCCGCGAGATGATTGAGTTTCGTGACCGCACAGCAGAAAAGTACGGTTTTGACCTTTTGGTACATAAGAACCCTGAAGGTATCGAGATGGGTTGTAGCCCATTCGTACATGGTTCTTCGAAACACACAGACATCATGAAAACTCAGGGCCTTAAGCAGGCGTTAAACAAGTATGGGTTCGATGCGGCTTTCGGTGGCGCGCGTCGTGATGAAGAGAAATCTCGAGCGAAAGAGCGTGTTTACTCTTTCCGCGATAAGAACCACACATGGGATCCAAAAAACCAACGTCCAGAGTTGTGGCACACCTACAACGGTCAGGTGAATAAGGGCGAAAGCATTCGTGTATTCCCATTATCAAACTGGACTGAACTGGATATTTGGCAATACATCTATCTAGAGAGCATCGATATTGTTCCGCTTTATCTTTCTGATAAACGCCCAGTTGTTGAGCGTGATGGCATGCTGATCATGGTTGATGATGACCGAATGGAGCTGCAAGAAGGTGAAGTGATTGAAGAGAAAAGCGTTCGTTTTCGTACTTTAGGCTGTTACCCACTAACCGGAGCGGTTGAATCTGAGGCGAATACGCTCACGGGCATTATTGAAGAGATGCTGGTGGCGACGTCTAGTGAGCGTCAAGGTCGAGCGATTGACCACGATCAGTCGGGCTCTATGGAGCTGAAAAAGCGCCAAGGTTATTTCTAAGAATCTAAGGAAAGAAAAATGAATAGTGCAGTAGAAGCCGAATTGGCTGAACTAGGGATTGAAGGTTATCTAAGTCAGCATCAGCATAAATCTATGCTTAGATTTTTAACTTGTGGCTCGGTAGATGATGGTAAAAGTACGCTAATCGGTCGCTTGCTCCATGATACAAAACAGATTTATGAAGATCAGCTAGCGGCGGTTCACTCGGATAGCCAACGAGTGGGTACCACAGGTGAGAAGCCTGACTTGGCACTGCTTGTTGATGGTCTGCAGGCTGAGCGTGAGCAAGGCATCACCATCGATGTGGCTTACCGCTACTTCTCGACTCAAAAACGTAAATTCATTATTGCTGATACCCCAGGGCATGAGCAGTACACGCGCAACATGGCAACAGGCGCTTCAACGTGTGATCTAGCGGTGATCTTGATTGATGCTCGTAAGGGTGTTCTGGATCAAACCCGTCGTCACTCGTTTATTTCTAACCTGCTTGGTTTGAAGCATTTCATCGTCGCTGTAAACAAGATGGATCTCGTGGATTATGCGCAAGATCGTTTTGAAGAAATTCGCGATGAATACCTAGAGTTTGCAGAAAACCTAGAAGGCGAAACCAATATTCAGATCTTGCCAGTATCGGCGCTTGAAGGCATCAACGTTGCTGCACCAAGTAAAGAGCTTGCATGGTTCGACGGCCCATCTCTACTTGAAGTGTTAGAGAATGTCGACATCGATCAAAAACGTTCTGCGGGTGAATTCCGATTCCCTGTTCAGTACGTAAACCGTCCCAACTTAGACTTCCGTGGTTTTGCAGGCACCGTTGCCTCTGGCCGTGTCAGTGTGGGTGATGAAATCAAGGCGCTGCCGTCGGGTAAAACCTCTAAAGTTGCACGCATTGTGACTTTTGATGGTGACTTGGAATCTGCACAAGCGGGCTTGGCGGTAACGCTGACCCTTGAAGATGAGATTGATATCAGCCGTGGTGATTTGATTGTGCTAGAAAACGCGCAGATTGAATCCACTAACCACGTATTGGCTGACATCGTGTGGATGACAGAGCAACCATTGCAACCGGGCAAAGCTTACGACATCAAGATCGCAGGCAAGAAAACCGTTGGTCAGGTTGAAACAGTTCGTCACCAATACGACATCAACAACCTATCGACTCACGCTGTCGATGAGTTGCCACTGAATGGCATTGGCTTGTGTGAATGGTCACTAAACGAGACTGTCGCGCTGGATAAATACTGTGAGAGTGCGGATACCGGTGGCTTCATCGTGATCGACCGACTAACCAACGTGACGGTTGGCGCGGGTTTGATTCGAGACCGTTTGGACTCTGTTGAACAGCAAGTCGGTAACTTCTCTGCATTTGAACTTGAATTCAACGCATTGGTTCGCAAACATTTCCCTCATTGGGATGCCAAAGATCTAAGCCAACTACTGAAGTCATAAACGACCAAGTAACAGCTTATTGAATCAGGCGGAAACCGATCGTTTCCGCCATAAAGGACGGGTATATGTGGCAACAAGGATTTGTATTAGCGATTTTGCTCGGCATCATTACTTGCCTGCTCGTTACCCGTATTAAGCCAAGCTTTATCTTTGCTGGCGCGGCGTTTATTGCTTTCATGGCTGGCATGATCGACTTGTCGAGCCTAGCCAATAATTTCACTAACTCCTCGTTACTGACTTTAATTCTTCTGATCCTCGCATCAAGTGCGTTGGAGAAAACTCGCTTAATCAGCTGGGTTAGCCGCAATATCTCTGAAGGTAGGCTAGGTACCGTGGTTGCGAAGTTGGGTATTTCCACAGCGTTACTTTCTTCTTTTACTAATAACACCGCGGTGGTTGTTTCTTTGATCGCGGCGATCAAACGTAATCAACAGCACGCGCCGTCTAAGTTACTTATCCCATTGTCATACGCTGCCATCTTAGGTGGCACCCTGACATTGATCGGCACCTCTACCAATTTGATCATCAATAGCTTTGTTGAAGATGCAGGTTTACCGAGCTTAAACTTTTTCACACCTACCTTGATCGGTTTAGCGGTTTTGGTCGGTGGCGTATTGATCCTTATCCCTCTTAGCTATTTTCTACCCAGTTACGATGATGGTTCTCAAGATGATCTGCCTTACTTTTTAGAAGCCAGAGTGGAGCCCGGTTCACCGTTAGTTGGTCGTAGTGTTAGCGAGAACAACCTAAGAGCTTTGAGAAAACTGTTCTTAGCCGAAGTGATTCGCGACGGTAAAACCACCGCATCGATAGACCCTGACTTCATACTTCAAGCTCGTGACCGATTGCTGTTTTGTGGCGATGTCGAGAGCGTGGCGACACTGCAAGAAATCCAAGGACTGACTCTGTTTGGTCAGCACCACTTGAACGGCCAGAGCTTCGTTGAAGTGGTGGTGAGTTCATCAGCAAGCTTTTGTAACAAAACCCTGAAAACCAGCCAGTTTAGAGACCGTTTCGATGCGGTTGTGGTTGCTATTCGTCGTGGCCATGAGCGCCTTGAAGGTGGTCTTGGTAATATCACATTGACCGCTGGTGATACTTTGATTTTGGTTCCCGGCAAGCGCTTTGAAGAACAGCGCCAACAACACAACAAAGAGTTTGTGTTGATGAATGACTTAGATTCGAGTGCCAAGCTTGATGCAGATAAATCGACGTTCGTGTTGCTCGGCTTTGCTAGCGTGATTGGTCTCGCTCTTATCGATGCAGTACCAATTATCAAAGGCTTAGCAGGTTTTCTACTGTTGCTGGTGGCATTTGGCGTGGTGCAGCTTGGTGAGCTCCGTCGCCGTTTTCCGGTTGATATTGTGGTGATCGTGGGCTCAGCTCTGTCTATTGCTCAATTGATGATTTCATCGGGTTTGTCTGAGCGGATGGGGCTGATGTTCATGGAGGCGTTTAATGGTTGGGGCGTGTTCGGCGCGTTAGTTGCTACCTACTTTATGACCTTGGTTCTGACGGAGTTGGTGACCAATAATGCGGCCGCAGCACTCTCATTTCCGATTGGCTACAGTATGGCAGTAGGTTATGGCGTTGACCCTATGCCGTTCATCATGGCGGTACTGTTTGGTGCCAGTGCCAGTTTTATCTCTCCATACGGTTATCAAACCAACTTACTTGTTTATAGCGTAGGTAATTACCATTTAACGGATTATCTACGTATTGGCATTCCAATCTCGATTGTTTATTCGGGTTTGGTATTGACCCTAATTCCTTATTTCTTCCCATTTTAATGCTGTTTATTTAAAGGACTAATTATGACCGCAGTACTCAAACCCAAAGATGAGAATGTTGTGTGGCATCAACACTCGATTGATAAAACATTTCGCGCGGATCTGAAATCACAAAAGCCAGCCGTGCTCTGGTTCACGGGATTGTCTGGTTCTGGTAAATCGACAGTCGCTGGCGCATTAGAAAATCGCTTGGCACAGCTTGGTTACCATACTTACTTATTGGATGGCGACAATGTGCGTCATGGATTATGTAGTGACCTTGGCTTCTCTGAGCAAGATCGTAGAGAGAACATCCGTCGTATTGGTGAGCTTGCTAAATTGATGGCAGATGCAGGCTTGATCGTGCTGTCAGCCTTTATTTCTCCGCACCAAGCTGAAAGGCAACTCGTGAGAGATTTATTGCCGGAAGGTGAGTTTCTTGAGGTGTTCGTCAATACGCCATTAGAGGTTTGCGAACAGCGTGATCCTAAAGGTCTGTATAAGAAAGCACGTGCCGGAGAGATCCCGAACTTCACAGGTATTAGTTCAGTGTACGAAGCGCCTCAGAACCCTGAGATTGATCTACCCGCAGGTGAGAAGACACTCGATGAATTGGTCGAACTGTGTATTGATGCGTTGGAGAAGCGTAATATTTTAGCCAATTGAGATCGTTGGTATGACTAAGACTGTCCACTTATTCATGACTGATAAGTAGTGCAGCCTTGGTTTACCGAGACAAGAAACCTATCCTCTAGATTCTCTTTATTCCTCTCAATTCACCTCACTTTTTACACCGTCTATTCTTTACACCGTCGAGTGTCTAGACGGTGTAATTCACACTGCTTTTCACTTCTGTCTGAACCGTGAATTTCTGGCTCAATAGTGCAATCAGTTGGTCGTAATACTGCGTGTTTGGCTTGTTGCCAAGCAAGGTACAAAGCTCATTGCCTGTAGGGCTGAATCGATAGTAAACCAGCTTCACGCCTTTTGATAACGGTGCCAGTGACATGCTCTTACCTTGATAGGTTAGGTGCAGGGCTGGATCGAAATCAATCTCTCCGGATTCCAATTCTGTACCCAGAATAATCCCGAGCTCTATCAAGTGGAGCAGGCTAGAGTAGGGCAGGTTGTGCCCACCAAGGTTGATGGTGTTGGTGGTATCCCTTTTGCCAAAGCTGAATAGCCCTGCATGAGATTTAAAACCGAGTAAGAGCTTTCTGCTGCTATCGCTACCAAAGCTACAACCCAGTGATGCCGCTCTTTGTAGAGTTAACGCTTCTTTTGGTGTCATGTCTTTTAAGATCTGCAGTGCCTTCATCGATGTCGAGCCTGGATTGGTGACTTCTCGTTTCAGTACTTGAGCCCATAGCCTTTGCATCGATGTATTGTGGATCTCTTGTGCCATGTCGAAGAAACGATATAGCCAGTCCTGATCCGGGTCTCCAGCCGCTTCATCCTTACATGAAGAGTGCGCCAACTTTAGAATCTGTTCTAGGTTCTTTTGGCGAAGCTCTCTACGCTTTTTCTCTCGTAATAGTGCCCGTTCGATAAGCGTACTCTCAGCTTTATCGTTTGGTTTTGCACTATGACTAATTAAGGAATCGAGGCCGAAGCTTTGTGCGATGTGCAGCATTCTGCTGGCACTGTCGGCAATATGAGGCTTTTTCTCATGCTTATGCTGTGTGTCGCTAGCATGCTCAATGATCACTGGCTGTTTGGTTTCTGACATAAGAGTACCGTTAGGAGACGATTCAATACCAAGCGTAGTAAATAATTGCTCGCTCTAGCTTGTTAAAACGCTCGATAACTGCGTTAGAATTTTTGATTGTAGAATAACTACTTATCAAAAAGCTCCGCCTTGTTCTCAAGCCTTTTTCCTACGCTATTTCTGAACACTTACTTATTGTGGTTGGTATAACTGTCTAAAATGTACCTCTTTATTTTATTGGTGGCTATATTTTGCGTGCAGAGTTGAAGGTTTCAACAAAATTTTACTTTTGCTAATGATAATAAAATGTTAAATTTGTTGTAATTCTCAAGGAGGAGTTATGAATCAAGTCAATGATAACAAGCTGAAGAAACAGCTTAGTATAGGGTTATTACTCGCGACTTATGTCGCTGTTCTAGCTTACTTATCTAATTACATCGCGTAATTCAGAAGAAAATTATCGTTATTAAACTGTTATTGAATGATCACACTCGTTCAGTGACGGCAGCTCATCCTTGAGCCACCCTTCTAATGACTACATGTCGTCATATTCTTCAATCGCAGTACCTTCAATAAGATAACCGGTTTGCGCTAAGTCATGGCTGATTGACTCAGTTTTCAGCGTTCCGACCAAATAGATCACATCCCATAACTGCTGTATTGGTGCACCTTTCGGGAACTTCACGTAGATGATTTGGTTCGGTGGCGGCGGTGGCACGTGGATACATGCGCCAAAGTACGGTACCAGCAGAAACTCAGTGATCATATTCTCATCACCTTCCAATGGAATCACAAAGCCAGGAATCTTTACTGTGCTGCCATTCAGCTCTGGGCGAACAGCACCAAGTGTCGATTGTTGAGGTTTATCCATACTATTGTGGTCAACCATCGGCATACCAAATGAATCTAGCTGAGCGCGCTCTGATTCCGGAATCAAATCAATCCATTCAAGTGTTAATACCGATTCGTCATTTTGAGTGGTTTCAGCGTGAGCTGCACTGATAAATGGGAACAGAAGTAGCCCAAGTATCAGTAGGAATTTGCGTTGCATCGTAGGTTCCTATTTTAGATTCGAATCGTCATGCCATCAGACAATGACTGGCGGTAAGCCCTGAAAGCGGGAATAAAGCCGATAATGATTCCGGCAACTTGTACCAGCATAAGCAGTTTCCACTCGTGCGGTGTGATTGCGGATATCGATATGTTGATACCATAACTTTGTTGCACAATAGGAGCAACCACTGCGATCAGCGCAAACAACACTGCAACACCTAATGTAATACCAAGGAAGGTTAGCGCACTGGCTTCACTGATCAGTAAACCAAACACATGACGAGGTCTTGCGCCCATCGCACGTAGGATGGCCATCTCTCGGCGCCTTTCTTGCAAGCTAGTGAGTAGGCTACTGAGCATGCCCAATAAACCGGCGACGACAACAAACCCTGAAACAATCAGTAGTGCTTGTTCTGCTACAGCCATCATTCCCCACAATTCGTGAAGCGCAATGCCCGGCATAATGGCGCTTAAAGGTTCTTGGCGGTAGTTATTGATTTCTCGTTGCAGTGCGAAGGTTTGAATCTTCGAATTCAGCCCGAGCATCATCGCGGTAATCTGCTTCGGTTGGAAATCAAAAGTCTTTAAGGTTTCGGCATCCGGTGTGTGTCCTAGGTTGGCACCTGACTCCCAGCCAACATGAATCGCTTCAATAGCCTCTAACGAAACATGCACGGTTTTATCTACTGGTGTCCCGGTTGGTGCCAGTATTCCGACAATTTTGAAGGGCAGATTATCGTGACGGCTAAACGCAACATCACTGATACCGTGCGCAAGAATGATTTGATCACCGATTTTGTAATCTAGCTTCTTCGCAACATCGGCACCAATCACTACGTCAAATAGTTGATTAAACTCTTTACCTTGCTGAAAAGTAAGTGGTTGCTTACTTCCATAGCGATAGTTTTCAAAGTAACTATGATTTGTACCCATCACACGGAAGCCTTTGTGTGAATCGCCCAATGAGATTGGTATCGCCCACTTTACTGCGTTGTGCTGGCTAAATTCTTCATAGCTTTTCCAGTCGATGTTGTTGGTCGCATTACCGATTCTGAATACTGAGTAAAGCAGCAGGTTTACCTGACCAGAACGGCCACCAACGATAAGGTCAGTACCTGAAATCGTATTGGCGAAGCTGCTTTTTGCTTCGGTTCTAACGCGTTCTACGCCGAGCAAGAGAATGACGGATACCGCCACCGTGAGAATAGTGAGAATAGCCGTGGCTTTACGGTTGAGTACGCTTTTTAAGGCTAAGTGAGTAATTACTTTCATACGACAACCTTAGCTTGGTTAACGGTTTTTAAATCTATGGTTCGAGTGAACAACTTTTCTAGTGTTGGATCATGGCTAACAAAGATAAGAGTAGACCCTGCCTGGTTGGCTTGTTCTAGCAACAGTTCGATAAAAGCTTCTCGGTTGTCATGATCCAAAGCTGAGGTTGGCTCGTCGGCAATAATGATTTTGGGTTGGCCAATCAAAGCACGAGCGGCAGCAACACGTTGTTGTTGACCTATGCTTAACTCGGTAACGGGCTTGTCCATTAAAGCTTGAGGTAGCTTTAATCGGAGTAACAACTCTCGAGCCGTCTCTTGTAAGCTTTTCTGGCTTTCTGTGACTTGCTGTTTACGAATCTGTGAAAACTGGCAAGGAAGCGTCACGTTATCGATAACTGATAGATAAGGAAGCAGGTTAAATTGTTGGAAAATATAACCAATATGATCGGCTCTGAATTTATCTCTTTGACGAGGTGTAAGCTGAGTGAGGTCTTGTTCAAGGATTGAGACTTCTCCTTGCTCAGCTTGGTTGATTCCGGTTAGTAGCCCTAACAAAGTTGATTTTCCACAACCACTTGGCCCTTTAATAAAAAGGTGCTCTTGGGCTTGGATGTACAGAGAGGGGATCTCTAGCGTTGGTGGTAATTCAGGCTTCCAACGAAAGCTGATATTTTCGAGTTTGACCACAAATGATGAACTGTCAGAAGACATGCTAGCTCCAATAATTAAAGCGGTGTATCTACTGGACAGTAATTTGAAGCATAAATTCCCCAGACACACCGATTTGAACAGCCAAGTAAGCGATGACTTACCTGACTGTTTATTTTACGTTTAATCCGATCTAGGAGTGATTAGAATCGGAAACTAATACGCTCTGCGTTAAGCACTTCTTGTACTTGAGCTGTGTCTGTTAGTAAGTTCACAGTCATTTTTTCTGTATTACCGAACTTAGAGAACCATTGAGTGCTAACTGTGTCTAGCTTAGCAACGTCTGAACATTGGTAATGGTACTCAACGGTGAATTCGCCGTGGCCACCTTCAGAGTGGTCATGACCTTCGTGGTCATCATGATCGTGTTCAGCGTGGTCATGGCCTTTGTGGTCGTCATGATCGTGCTCAGCATGGTCATGGTCTTTGTGGTCGTCATGATCGTGCTCAGCATGGTCATGGCCTTTGTGGTCGTCATGATCGTGTTCAGCGTGGTCATGGCCTGCGTGGTCGTCATGACCGTGTTCCGCATGGTCATGGCCTTCATGGTCGTCATGACCGCCTTCTAAGGTGTTTGCCACTGACTTGAACTTCAGAGTACAACTCGCATTGTTAAAACTAAACAGCTCTTCTGGCTTGTTTAATTGTGCGATAGCCTGCTCAAACACTTTCTTCTGTTCTACAGTTTCTGGAGCATGTTCAAACCCAACCACATCCGCGCCTGGAGCTGTTACTTCAACAAGCAGTTCTTGCCCATCTTGCGCGATGTTTACTTCAACTTGACCATGTACGTGTGCATCATGAGAGCGGAATTCTTCGTTAGCTAGAACATTTGTAGAGACAGTCATGCCGATAACAACGGCTAAAATAGTAGGTTTCATGTTTTTTTCCTGAATAAAGGTTAATTAAAAAGTAGTGGTAATTAAGCGATATTTACAGGAGGTGAGCGTGCCAAATAAGCGAAATATAGCCGTTGTAGTGAAGTTACTGACTCTGTGATAGCGACAGTAAATTCCGAATGGAACTCTGGAATCTGTGGTAGTGAGTGCGCTGTGATGAACTGATTAAGCGAAAACAGCTCACAATGGTGTGAGGTGTGGTGCTCTGGTGCGATATCCACGATGTGTGTTGCGGCTAACACGCTTAACATGAGCATAAGCCCAAGCAAGAAGCCTGTTTTACGTTTCACATTGTTGGGTGTGTTTTGCCACATCAGGATGATTAACCACAGAATTAAAAAAGGATATTGTTATAATATAACAATATCCTTTGGTTAGGTCTCGAAAAAGACGCGAATATCTTATTAAAGACTCGCTTTAATCAACTCAATGACTTGAGTGACTTCTGATTCGTTTAATGCACCTTCTTTTACAAACAAGATTTTACCTTGCTTGTCTTGAACGATAATCGCTGAGCTTTCTTCTTTTAGAGCCCATGATGACGCAACGGCGCCGTCTTCATCTAGGACCATAGAAGACCATGGGAATTCTTCTTTGCTGCTTTCGGCAGACGACTTAACAAAAGACCCAGTCCCCCAAATCGCATCATCTTGGTTGATGATGGTGGTGGTTTGGTAACTGTCTTCTGAGAACTTCGATGCGGTAATGGCTGCCATCAATGGTGCGTTGAGCTCTTTAGAGCTGCTGCGGCCAGCGATAGCTTGAACGACGCGAACTTTACCTAGAAGATCATTGGTTGCCCAAGCTTGATATCCAGTATTTCCGTCGTTTAGAACAATCTCACCATAGTTACTCACATCGACGGCAGGCAGGGTAGCGCCTACTGATAGGTTGTGAGCATTGGCGAAGAATGGAGAGGCTGCGGCTAAAAAAGCCAGTAGAGTTTTGTTTTTCATTATATTTTTGTTCCGCTTATTGGTTTGCACTGGAAGTATAATATGAAATTTGAAAAATGCCTCTTTAACTTTTTTATCGTACGACGTAGAAATAAGTTGCAGGCTTGTTACCAAAAGGTATAATGCATCAATATCGAGATGAACAATAGATTATCTTGCTGTTTGCTAAAGGAATTAGCGATTAAATGTGCTTTGAACAACGACGCTGTTCAGGTATGTGACTGTAGTACTCAAATGGAATTGAGGTTGTATTATGTTAAGAAAATTTTCTACTTACCGTCCACATCAGGTGGCGCGTTTCGTTAAAGTCCTGTTCAAAGGCCAATTTGCTATTGAAGGTGTTGGAGAGTTTCGCTTCGACCAAGGCAAGGTGCTTCTTCCTGAAGTTTCAGACAAACAAAAGCTCATTATTTTTAAAGAAGTTAACGGCACGATTGCTGCGTTGTCGGTGTAACTGCGCTTTATCGATTTGTTTGCACCGAATAGATTAACAATGAAAAGGGCTTCCTAATGGAAGCCCTTTTTTAATGCGTGTACTTTCTCGCTGGTATGTCGAACGGCACTTTATTGTGGAGGGAAGCAGACACCTGTTCCACCCAACCCGCAATAACCATTTGGATTTTTAGCTAGGTATTGCTGGTGGTAGGTTTCTGCGAAAAAATATTTTCCAGCAGGCAGAACTTCCGTCGTGATCTCGTTGCCTAAAGATTCAGTCATTGCTCGTTGATATTCACGTTTAGAGTGCTCAGCGATAGATTGTTGTTCTTCACTGAAGGTGTAAATCGCAGAACGGTACTGAGTCCCTAAATCGTTGCCTTGGCGCATTCCTTGAGTTGGGTCATGACGCTCCCAAAAGGTCTCAAGTATTCGAGCTAGAGAGGTTTGTTCACTATCAAATATGACACGAACGACTTCAGTATGGCCGGTTTGCCCAGTACATACTTGTTCATAAGTGGGATTAACCGTGTAACCGCCAGCGTAACCAACGGATGTTGAAATAACGCCATCCAATTGCCAAAACAAACGCTCAGCTCCCCAGAAGCATCCCATACCAAACAGGACTTCTTGTTGAGAGTCCGTAGGCGCATCGAGCAGGTCGGTTTGATTGACGAAATGGCGCTCAGTGATTCGAATTGGGTCAGCATTTCCCGGTAGTGCGGTTGCTGCAGAAACCAGTTGTTGTTTGTTTAGCATGTTATATTCCTTTTCGCATACGTTTACCGCGCTGGCTTTTATTTAACGTAGGTTCATATTAACTGTTGGTCAATATTGAATAAGTCTTTAAATTAGACCGTGTTATTCCAGGATTTATTACAGACTCAATGCCTATTTAGCGGTATTATTTCTTTTCACTTATTAACGTATTGATAACTTCTTCACCAATTAAACATGATAAGAAAAACTTTACCAGTTCTGATTGGCACTCTATTGTCATCGACGCTCGCTTTCGCTGACGTTTCCCTTGAAATCAAAGGGCTAGATGGAGCGCTTGAGGATAATGTTGATGCTTATCTGAGTGCGATCCCTGAAGAAGAGTATTCGGTTTCACTAAGATTCCAATCCCGCTTGGAATCTATGATTAAAGAAGCCCTGAATGCGTTAGGCTACTACCACCCTAAAATCACATTTACTCACTCCGAAGATGATACCGAAATGACCGTTACGGTTGAGCCGGGAGAGCCTGTTGTTATTTATACTTCAGATATCGTTCTGACGGGTGAAGCCAAGGATGACCCAGACTTTTTAGCTTTGATAGCGAAGAGTAACCTGTCTAAAGGTTCGACTCTGAATCATGGTAATTATGACTCTTTGAAATCGTCGATCCGCAACCTTGGCTTAGCGAAAGGCTACTTCGATGGGGCTTATGATCTTAGTAAGCTAGAAGTCGCTCCTGAATTGAACCGCGCTTATGTTCGTCTTCATTACAACAGTGGTATCCGTTATCACTTTGGCACAACTACTGTGACGGGCAGTCAAATTGAAGATGACAAAGTTCAATCCCTCAAGCCGTTTGAAGATGGCGAACCTTACTCAATCACCAAAGTCGGCGAGTACAACCAAAACTTGTCGAATACGGATTGGTTCTCCTCGGTATTTGTTGAGCCAGATTTAAGCCAGTTAGGCGAAGGTCGAGAAATCCCGATGAAGGTTAGCCTTGCTCCGCAAGCTCGTAACCAAATCGAAACGGGTATCGGTGTCTCAACCGACCTTGGTGTGAAAGGCACTCTCAAATGGAAAAAACCTTGGGTTAATGATCGAGGCCATAGCTTTAATAGTAGCTTGTCGATCTCGAAGCCTGAGCAGACGATCACGGCAGCTTATAAAATCCCATTGGATGACGTACTTAATGACTACTACCAAGTTAAGTATGGTATGAAGAATTTGGATAATCGTGATACCAAGAGTTTGGAATCAAACTTAGCGCTAGAAAGATATTGGCGTCTGGATAATGGCTGGCAACGCACGGTGTTCATTCGATACTTGGTCGAAAACTATGAGCAAGGTTTGCAGGATGACTTGGCGCAATTTGTGCTGCCGGGTATTGCTTTCTCACGCACTCGAACACGAGGTGGTTCGATGCCGATGTGGGGCGACAAACAAACCATTATGTTTGAAGCTGCTGATGATACCTTGTTATCTGCAACTAAGGTTGTCCGTTTTCAAGGTCAAACCGCTTGGATTCGAAGCATTGGCGACAATCACCGAGGCTTAACTCGACTTCAATTTGGCGGCAACTTTGCTGACGAGTTTGATAAGCTATCTCCCTCCCTAAGATTCTTTGCTGGTGGTGACAATAGCATTCGTGGTTATGGTTATGAGTCGATCTCTCCTCGAGATGAAAGTGGTGCACTAACGGGTGCAAAATTCATGGCAACCAGTTCGTTTGAATACCAATACCGCTTGGTTGGAAACTGGTGGGGAGCGGCATTCTACGACATTGGTGATGCATTTAATGATAAACCTGAATGGAAACACGGCACTGGTGTCGGTGTTCGTTGGGCGTCACCTGTTGGTCCAGTGAGTTTAGATTTTGCTTGGGGTCTAGATGCAGCAAAAGGTGATGAGTTCCAGTTACACTTTAGTTTAGGGCCAGAATTATGATCAAAGTGATGGGCAAATTCATTAAGTGGACGTCGATCTCATTGACGTCTATTTTGCTGTTGTTGGTAGCCCTGCTAGGTTTTGTTTTGTTCACCAACCCAGGGTTGAACACTGTGCTGTGGGGTGCTGAAAAAGCATTGCCACAACTTAAAGTGGAAAGCACCAAAGGGGCACTTTTTCCAAGTTTTACGCTTAATAATGTCCAGTTCAAAGATGATAGCCTTCATATCGACACCAAGGTTAAAAAGCTGAACTTGGCTATTAATCCTCGCTGTCTGCTCGACCCTAAGCTGTGTGTCGATCGTTTAGCGATTCAAGGGTTGGACTTCGCATTTACTGAGCTGCCTCCTGCCTCTACAGAAGAAACAGAACCGACTCCGCCCGTAACATCGGTAAAAACACCGCTGCCAATCGTAATCAACCGTATCGCTTTATCTGATATCAAGTTGAATATCTTAGGGCATGAAATTGAATGGAGCCTGTTCTCTACGGCTTTGAGCATGCAGGGCGAGAAGCTAACGGTATCGCCAACATTATTCAATGATCTTAAGGTTAAACTCGCGGAGTCGACAGAAGAACCGCAAGCAGAAAAGGTTGAGCCAGAAGCTACCGAGAAAACGGCTATTGAATTGCCGGAAGTCTGGATTCCTTTACAGGTTGTGTTGGAGCGTTTTGATCTTAACCGTTTCACCTTAGAACAAGAAACACCAATCGTTGTGAACCACCTTGGGCTAGAAGCTCGCGCGGGCAAACACACGGTTGATGTTTCAACTCTCGAACTCGATATGCCACAAGCCAGTGCAAACCTAACGACTAAGGTTGAGCTCAAGAGCGGTTATCCGTTAGAACTTTCTTTGGATGCGTTAGTGAAAGAAACCGACCTTGCTGGTCAGAAGTTGTCTCTGAAAGCACAAGGCAGCGTGGCTAAGCTAAACCTAGATTCCCAATTTTCTGAGCTGATTGAGGCAAAGTTGTCTGGGGATATCGAACCCTTAGAGCCGACTTTACCATTTGACCTTCTTTTAGAGGGCGGGCAAGCGCAATGGCCCCTTACCGGAAAAAGCGATTACCAAGCGACAATTGAGCAATTCAAAGCTGATGGCTCACTAGATGGTTTCAATGTTCTTCTTAAAGGTGAAGCCGATGGTAAGGAAATCCCTGAATTAGCCATCGATCTACAGGGTAAAGGCACGACGGAACAAATTGAGCTCGAGCGTCTAAATCTCAACACGCTAGGCGGTGAGCTTAACGGCGTCGTTAAAGCGAATTGGAAGAGTCTCGTTAACTGGCAAGCTGACGTGACACTCAAAGACATTCAGCCGGGCCTGCAATGGCCAGAAGCCGAGGGTAACATTAGTGGAAGCATCGTCACCTCTGGTGAGTTGACGGAAGCGGGCGGCTGGGCGATTGAACTGCCTAAATTGGATATTGAAGGGATCTTGCGAGAATACCCTCTGGATATCGAAGGTCAGTTGTCAGCGTCGGATCGCAGCGCGAGCGGTGAACCAAAACTGAAAACCAGTGGTTTGAGCTTAGCTCACGGTGTTAACTCGATTAAGGCTCAGGGTGAGCTTGATAAGAAATGGGATATGGGCGTTGAGATTAATTTCCCTGAGCTTGTAAAAAGCGTCCCTGATTTGAAAGGTAAAGTGATTGGTAACATCCAGCTCAGTGGTCCAACGAAAGAGCCTGAAGTCGATCTCGCTCTAAATGTGGATAAGGTAGATTGGAATAACGAAGCAACACTAGAATCCTTGTCGCTTAATGGTTCTGTGGTTCCTCTGCCATTGCCTGAAGCTCAAGCTGATCTTGAATTAAAAGCTAACAACCTAACCTATCAAGATCAGAGCGTAGAAAGCATTGATCTCACGGTGAGTGGTGGTGAGAAGAAACACACAGTGACACTTGATGTGATATCCGACATCGTGTCTACAAGCTTAGCTATTTCCGGAGAGTTGATTCAAAAGCCTTCTCTTATTTGGGATGGGTCGTTAGATAGAGTCAAAATCACCACTCAGCAAGGCCCTTGGGTATTAGACCAACCTGTCGCGATAAAGGCGGATGTTGATAAACAGTTTGCCGATGTTCAAGCGCACTGTTGGAAACAATCGGGTTCGAGCGTGTGTTTGGATGAAGACGTTCGTGTCGGAAAATCGGGTGAGGCCAAGGTAGCCATCAATCAATTCGATTTCGATCAGATTAAAGCCTTTGTGCCTAAAGAGACGCAATTACAGGGCTTAGTCAATGCGACCGCTCATGCTAAGTGGTCTGAACAAGGTGAGCCTGAGGTTACGGTAAGCGTTGATATGCCGAAAGGTCAGGTTGTTCAACAAGTGGGTGAGCCAATTACACTGGGTTGGGAAAGCGTTGCATTGAATGCCCAACTGAAAGACAACAAACTGGATGCCGACTTTAAGTTGGATGTTTCCGACAATGGTGACCTGTCTGGCACGGTGTCGTTACCGAATATTCTTGCCGAAGACAAAATGGTCGATGCAGCAATTAAGTTGACCACGTTCCATCTTGATTTCTTACAACCCATTCTAGGTGAATACAGCCTATTGAAAGCCGACCTGGAGAGTGATCTTCAAGTTAAAGGCTCTTTGATGCACCCTCAAGTCTTTGGTCAGTTCTCGGTTGATGGTATTCAAGTGAAAGGCGATGTTACGCCTGTTGATGTGAAAGATGGCCGCATTGACCTCGACTTTGATGGTTATAGTGCAAAACTGGATGCGAATGTCGAAACGCCTGATGGTCACCTTGATATTGAGGGAACCGGAGATTGGCAAGATCTTACAGCATGGCACTCTAACGTTAGAGTTTTCGCTGATGAGTTGATGGTTGATATCCCACCTATGGTTAAGGTGAAAGTCGTGCCTGATATGACTATTGATGTCACACCAGAACTGGCGAAAATTACCGGTGATATTGCCTTACCATGGGGACGCATTGTTGTTGAAGACTTACCACCATCAGCGGTTGGTGTCTCTTCTGATCAGGTTATCTTGAATAAAGATCTAGAGCCAGAAAACGAAGATACGATCCCATTCAATGTGATGACCAACATTAATATCTCCATTGGTGATGATTTTAAATTGTCTGCCTTCGGTCTTGAAGGTGATTTGGTCGGTAAGCTCAACGTGGCTCAAAAAGACCAAGGTCCATTTATTACAGGTGAAGTGAACATCGTCGATGGTACTTACCAATCATTCGGCCAAGACCTCTTAATCGAAGAGGGTAAGATTCTAATGAATGGTCCACCGGATCAGCCGTATGTAGCCATCAACGCGATTCGTAATCCTGATAATACTCAGGATGATGTGACTGCAGGTATTCGAGTGACAGGCCCTGCGACAGAGCCGACCATCGAGATTTATTCTGACCCCGCGATGCCACAAGCGAACGCGCTGTCTTATATTTTGCGTGGCCAAGATATCGACGGTGAGTCGAGCGGTTCGATGACAACGACCTTAATCGGTTTGAGTTTGGCGAAGAGTGGTAAGGTTGTTGGCGAAATCGGTGAAGCCTTTGGTGTACAGGACTTGCAACTGGATACCGCAGGCTCTGGCGATGATTCTCAAGTGACGGTAAGTGGTTACATCCTGCCTGGTTTACAGGTGAAGTATGGTGTGGGTATCTTCAACTCTTTAGGTGAGTTTACCGTTCGTTATCGACTGATGCAGGATCTTTATGTTGAAGCCGTATCGGGCCTAGACAGTGCTGTAGACCTTCTCTATCAATTTGAATTCGAGTAAAGCAGTTTGAATTGTAGTCGCTCTGATTTTATCCATTGGTTGGAATGCAAATAGAATGGCTCATGGAGGGCGTATGCAGCATCTTGTTTTTGTTTATGGAACCTTGAGACAAGGTCAGTCCAATCACCACTATTTAAAACAGTGTGAGTGTTTAGGACGGTTTGACACCCCTGAGGAATACGCACTTTTTGATTTAGGTGCCTATCCAGCGATGATTTTTGGAAAGAAAAGTGTCGCTGGTGAGGTCTATATCATTAACGACGAAATTTTAGAGTCGCTCGATCGGCTAGAAGATGTTCCTGTTGAGTATCGTCGCGAGCAAATAGAGACTATATTTGGATTAGCATGGGTATATTTGTATCAGCTTGATCTAACAGCTAATAAAGAAATACTTTCGGGTAACTGGTGTAAGCGGAGCAACGCTTAGTCGCTATATATTCTGAGTTATCAAACAAAAAGCCAGCATGTGAATTGAAGTGACCCCGTAAAGTTGGACATTTCTGTTAAGCGGCTTTCAAGGCCTGAGTTCGATATTCTATCGGAGTCAGGCCTTTTAGTTTCACTTTTATACGTTTGGTATTGTAGTACTCGATGTATTCTTTAATCTGCTCTATCAGAGCATCTGCATCTTCAAAGCTTTGGTTGTGATACATCTCGGTTTTGAGTAAAGCAAAAAAGTTTTCAGCAACAGCATTATCCAAGCAGTTACCTTTTCTCGACATGCTTTGCGTTAACCCACTCTCCGCTACCTTTTTCTGATACTGTCGATGGCGATATTGCCAACCTTGATCGCTATGTATAATTGGCTTTGAGTTGGGTTTAAGCGTTGATATAGCTTCCGTCAGCATATCTGTGACAAGCGGCAAGCAGGCATTTTTGGCCACTCTATAAGCAACCACCTCCTGAGTAAACAAGTCGACAACGGGAGATAAGTATACTTTCTGCTCTTTGACTTTGAACTCCGTGACATCAGTTACCCACTTTTCATCGGGTTGAGTCGCACTAAAATCTCTTTCAAGAACGTTGGGAGCAGCTTTTCCTGACTCTCCTCGGTATGAACGATACTTTTTAATCCTGACCGTCGATTTAAGGTTGAGCTGAGCCATAAGCCTTTGAACCGTTTTGTGATTAAGCACGAACCCCTGATTCTTTAGTTCCAAGTGAATACGGCGGTAGCCGTATCGCCCCTTATGTTCATGATAAATTGACTTTATCAACCGCAGCTCACGTTCGTAGCTATTTTGGCGCTTGCTCGTTTGAGCCTGATAATAAAAGACACTTTTTGCCAACTGTAGAGTGTGCAGTAAGTGCTTTAATGGGTACTTGCCTTTAAGAGTTAGAGCTATGACCGCTTTTTCTTTGTTCGACGGTTTTTTTTCTGCTCCAACTCTTCCAACTTTTTTAGAACGGCATTCTCGGTTCGTAAGTAGACCAACTCCTCTTTTAGCTCCTCAAGTGTCATTTCATTATCAGGCTTAGTGGTACGTTGAGGTTGCTGTTTCATTGAGGGTCTTCCTTTCTGGCGCATTTCGAGCCCCTTGATACCGAGCTCATTAAATCGTTTAAGCCAGACAGAGAGTATTCCAGGGGATGAGAGGTTTAATACAGCGCTAGTGTGCGTGAGAGACCATTCATTCGTCCACATTAAATTCAATGCTTTTCGTTTTGTTTGAGCAGTCGCGGCATGATTAGTTGGTAAAAATGAATCAGTACCATGGATGGCAAAGACTTGAGCCCAATACCGTATCTGCCTTGAAGAAATTGAATATTGTTTTGCTAAGTAGAGAGATGACGTGCCATCTAAGTATTGCTTAGCAATGATACATTTTAGCTCTCGGCTATATTTGGACATAAAAAGACCCCCAATAATTGGTGTCCAACTATTGGGGGTCAGTTCAAATGCTGGCTTTTTTAATGACGCTATTTTGATAAATGAACGAGAGGTTTAGTCTCGGTTCAGCTCAAGAAACTCTTCTACTTTGCGAACCATGTCTGTTGAACCAACAAAGAAAGGTACACGTTGGTGCAGTTCAGTTGGTTTGATATCCATGATACGTTGAGCACCGTCTGAAGCGATGCCGCCCGCTTGCTCCATAAGGAAAGCAATTGGGTTGCACTCGTAAAGCAGGCGCAGTTTACCTTGAGGGTGACTTTGCGTGCTTGGGTACAAGTAGATGCCGCCTTTCAGCAGGTTACGGTGGAAATCTGAAACTAGAGAACCGATGTAACGTGATGTGTAAGGGCGGTTGTCGCTTGGCTCATTCTCTTGGCAGTACTTGATGTACTTCTTAACACCCGTAGGGAAGCGGATGTAGTTACCTTCGTTGATTGAGTAAATCTTACCTTCGTCTGGAATCATCATGTTTTCATGAGATAGGCAGAAGGTACCCAGTGATGGGTCGTAGGTGAAGCCATTTACGCCAGCACCTGTTGTGTATACAAGCATGGTTGAAGAACCGTAAATCACGTAACCCGCGGCTACTTGCTTGTGTCCTGGCTGTAGGAAATCTTCTTGTGTTGGTGGAGTACCGATCGGTGATACTCGACGGTAGATAGAGAAAATTGTACCAACCGATACATTCACGTCGATGTTTGAAGAGCCATCAAGTGGATCCATCAGTACAACGTATTTTGCGTTTTTGTTGAGCTCTTTATTGAAGGCGACAGCTTCGTCTTCTTCTTCACTTGCAACACCACAAACTTGGTCACGAGCTTCTAGAGCCGCTTTAAATTTGTCGTTCGCGTAAAGGTCTAGCTTTTGTTGCTCTTCACCTTGCACGTTGTCTGTACCAACAGCGCCAGTGATGTCGACTAGGCCAGCCTTGTTGATCTCACGGTTAACAATTTTTGCAGCAAGTCGAATAGACGACAAAAGGGATGATAGATCACCGCTTGCATGGGGGAAGTCACTCTGTTTCTCAACAATGAACTCACCAAGGGTGCGCATCTCAGACATGTTATTTCCTTAAACTTCTCTCAATATTAGGGGGGATTTGAGCACTGTAGATTCGGCCTCTTGAGTGGGCTTTATTCATCTAGACGCTTACCTAAATTCTAAAGGTTAGATCTTTTTAATGGTAATGAACTAAGCGACACAGATCTCACTTACTATGTCGACTCAATTTGTTTTGCATTGCCGCTCGCTTTTAATCGCCATTTAATGATAATGAGTGCAAGCCGTTTTAATTAGGCATCGTTTATTTAGCCAAGCGTTTGGAAGCAATTTATGCATATTCATATCTTAGGAATTTGTGGCACCTTCATGGGTGGTGCTGCGGTATTGGCTCGTCAATTAGGTCACAAGGTTACGGGTAGTGACGCGAATGTTTACCCACCAATGAGCACCTTGTTGGAATCACAAGGGATTGAAATTATTGAAGGGTTCGACCCTAGCCAATTAGAACCAAGGCCAGATCTCGTGGTTATCGGTAACGCAATGAGCCGCGGTAATCCGTGTGTTGAGTATGTGTTGGATAACAACCTTAGATACACCTCTGGTCCCCAGTGGTTGCAAGAGTTCCTGCTGCATGACCGTTGGGTGTTAGC
Source organism: Vibrio coralliirubri (assembly GCF_024347375.1). Classification (NCBI taxonomy): domain Bacteria; kingdom Pseudomonadati; phylum Pseudomonadota; class Gammaproteobacteria; order Vibrionales; family Vibrionaceae; genus Vibrio; species Vibrio coralliirubri. The sequence goes on from NZ_AP025470.1 coordinate 362,363, forward strand.
GGTATCGGGAACGCACGGTAAGACCACGACATCAAGCATGTTGGCTTGGATCTTGGAAGACTGTGGCTATGCACCGGGCTTCTTAGTTGGCGGAGTGTTGGGTAACTTTGGTATCTCTGCTCGCCTTGGTGAAAGTATGTTCTTCGTGGTAGAAGCCGACGAATACGACAGTGCTTTTTTCGATAAACGATCTAAGTTCGTTCATTACCACCCAAGAACCTTGGTGATGAATAACCTAGAGTTCGATCATGCGGACATCTTTGACGATCTTGAAGCGATTAAGCGACAATTCCATCATTTGGTGCGTACTGTGCCAAGCAATGGTCGCATTTTCTCACCTAAGCAGGATACCGCTATTCAAGATGTTTTAGCTCGCGGTTGCTGGAGCGAAACTGAATCGAGCGGCGAACTTGGCGATTGGGATGCTAAGAAACTGGTTAAAGATGGCTCCAAATTTGAGGTCTATTTCCAAGACGAATGTGTTGGAACCGTAGACTGGGATTTGGTTGGCGATCATAACGTAAGTAATGCCTTGATGGCGATTGCGGCGGCAAGACATGTTGGTGTGACACCCGACTTAGGATGTGAATCACTGGCGACTTTCATTAATACCAAGCGTCGTTTGGAGTTTAAAGGCGAAGTGGCAGGTGTTTCTGTCTATGACGATTTTGCTCATCATCCTACAGCGATTGAACTTACTCTGGGTGGCTTACGTAATAAGGTCGATACGAAAAAAATCATTGCTGTTTTAGAGCCTCGTTCTGCCACCATGAAGCGTGGTGTGCATAAAGAAACCTTGGCTGATTCGTTGAAGCAGGCGGATTCTACCTACTTATTCCAACCGGATAACATTGATTGGTCAGTTCAAGATGTTGCAGACGCTTGTCACCAACCTGCACACGTGAGTGATGACATGGATGCATTCGTTGCTAGAATTGTCTCAGAGGCACAAGCGGGCGACCAAATCTTAGTAATGAGTAATGGTGGCTTTGGTGGTATTCACCAGAAATTGTTGGATGCGTTGGCACTCAAAGGCTAACGGCATCCACGACCTTATATTTTGAAGTAATTGAGAACATGACAAAACACGATAAAGCTATAACCCTCGCTTTCACTGGCGCATCCGGTGCGCCTTATGGCCTGCGTTTACTTGAATGCCTTTTGGCAGCCGATTATCAGGTCTACTTGCTGATTTCATCGGCAGCGCGAGTGGTATTGGCGACCGAGCATGAACTTAAGTTACCTGCTGGGCCAGATGCAGCGAAACAAGCTTTGGTTAAACATCTTGGCTGCGATCCTGAAAAGCTGGTGGTGTGTGGCAAAGATGATTGGTTCTCGCCGGTTGCCTCTGGTTCAGCTGCACCGAAGCAGATGGTCGTTTGTCCATGTTCCGCGGGAAGCTTGGCTTCGATTGCACATGGCTTGTCGGACAACCTGATTGAGCGAGCAGCAGATGTGGTCATGAAAGAGCGAGGCCAATTGTTGTTGGTGGTTCGTGAGACGCCATTTTCTACGTTGCACTTAGAGAACATGCACAAACTTTCGACCATGGGCGTGACGATCATGCCTGCAGCTCCGGGTTTTTATCATCAACCTAAGTCAATTGAAGATCTGGTCGACTTTATGGTGGCGCGTATTCTCGATCACCTTGGTATCGAACAAGGTTTAGTGCCACGTTGGGGCTACGATCAACGTAATTGATCTAAACTTGATAGCTTATTGTTAAAAATCAAATTACAATTCTGAACACTCATCGGGGAGCGAACCATTCAAATAATGAATGCTAGCTGAGATCAAGCAGATGCTTGGGACCCGTAAACCTGAACCAGATAATGCTGGCGTAGGAATTGAGTTAGGAACAACCTCTACCGTTCTCCTCCCTCAAACCTGTGCCGCTCAGACCATGGAGAGCGTCCAGTGAAATTCACATTAACTACTCTTGCTGTTACTACAGCTATTTCTTTTTCTGCCTTTGCTGCAGACAACACTTTGACCGTATACACCTATGACTCTTTTGCTGCGGATTGGGGCCCTCGTCCTGCCGTTGAAAAAGCATTCGAAGAGAAGTGTGGTTGTGATGTGAATTTTGTCGCTCTAGAAGACGGCGTGTCTATCCTGAACCGTTTACGTCTTGAGGGCGGAAACAGCAAAGCCGATATCTTGCTCGGTCTCGACAACAACCTGATGGCTGAAGCGAAAGCGACGGGCTTATTGGCTGAGCATAATGTTGATACTTCATCAGTAACACTGCCTAATGGTTGGAACGACAGCACTTTTGTACCCTATGACTTTGGCTACTTTGCTTTTGTTTACAACAAAGAGAAGTTGGCAAACCCACCGAAGAGCCTTAAAGAGTTGGTTGAGCAGCGTGATGATCTCAAGGTTACCTACCAAGACCCACGTACATCAACACCAGGGCAAGGCATGATGCTTTGGATGAAATCAGTATACGGTGATGAAGCGACAGCAGCATGGAAGAAGCTTGCTCAGAAAACAGTGACTGTAACCAAAGGCTGGTCTGAAGCTTACTCAATGTTCCTAGAAGGTGAGTCGGATTTAGTGTTGTCTTACACAACGTCTCCGGCTTACCACATTATTGCTGAGAGCGATTCTAAGTACGCAGCAGCAAGCTTCGAAGAAGGGCATTACACTCAAGTGGAAGTGGCCGCTAAGGTTAAAGGCAGCAAGAACGAAAAGCTTGCTGATGAGTTTATGGCGTTTATCCTAAGTGATGAATTCCAATCGGCGATGCCAACAGGTAACTGGATGTACCCAGTGACGGATGTTGAGTTACCAAAAGGGTTTGAGCAACTTACAGTTCCTCAGAAAGCGCTGAGCTTTAGCTCAGAAGAGATCGCCGAGAAGCGTAAGCCTTGGATTCGTGAATGGCAGAGTGCACTTACTTTTTAATTTGCTTTTAAAAAATTAGCGTTCTAACTTTCTGTATTTAAAGGTTTGTTCGAGATTAACTGAGCGAACCATTTACGGTAAAGAATCAATCTATGATAAAGAAAACACCTAAGGTTGGGATTTGGGTAGCGATACTCATTACCGCCTTCGTGGTTTCAGCGGTTGGGGCATTGCTTAGCAATGCCCCTTCTCTTGATATCAGCCAAGTATGGTCCGATCCCTATTATTGGCATGTAACGAAATTCAGTTTTTATCAGGCGACACTCTCAACGGCGCTGAGTGTTGGCTTTGCTATACCTATTGCTCATGCGCTGTGTCGTAGACAATTTTTGGGACGCGCTTTGTTGTTAAGGCTGTTCGCGTCGACCTTAGTCCTGCCGGTGTTAGTCGGTGTATTTGGCTTACTTGCGATCTATGGCAATAGTGGTTGGTTAGCTAAGTTTTTGGCGAACTTCGATATTGAATTACCATTTTCCATATATGGATTGAATGGTATTTTGCTGGCGCACGTTTTCTTTAACTTGCCTTATGCCAGTCGCTTACTTTTACAAGCCTTAGATACGGTGCCTGCCGAGCAACACAAGCTTTGTGCTCACTTGGGTATGAGTCATTGGAACAAATTCAGATGGGTTGAATGGCCTCGCTTAAGACAGCAATTACCACATGTGTGTGGCTTAGTCTTCATGTTGTGTTTTACCAGCTTTGCTACCGTGATGGCGCTAGGCGGTGGACCTAAATCAACCACTATCGAGCTCGCTATTTATCAGGCGATTAAATTCGACTTTGACCTTCAAGCTGGTGCCTTGCTCGCGATATGGCAAATGCTGCTGTGTGGTGTGCTAGCGGTGAGCATTCAACGCCTATCGAAGCCTATTTCAGTGACGGCTAGTCAGCTGTCGGAAGAGAAATATTTGGTTAAGGACAGCTGGTGGTCAAAAGCTTGGGATAGCTTTTGGATCATCATAGTCTCAATGCTGGTATTGCCGCCATTAGCTATGGTTATCGTCAGTGGAATTAACTCGCAGGCATTAACCGTACTCAGCAGCGAGCCGTTTTGGGCGGCGTTAATGACCTCGGTTAAAGTCGCGTCATTAGCAAGTGTTATCGCAGTTGGTATTGGTATCGCCATACTGCTGACTAGCCGAGCATGGCGTTTACAGAACAAGAATTTTCGAGCCGATAAAATCGAGCTGATTGGCACTATTATCTTAGTGACTCCGGGGCTGGTGATCAGTACGGGTATCTTCTTATTACTGCGTTCATTCACCGATGTATTCAGTTTAGCTTTCTTTATCGTGATTGCCGTCAATAGTTTAATGGCGCTGCCTTACGTAATTAAAACCTTGGCTCAACCTATGCTGCACTTATCTCAGCAGTACCAGTATGTGTGTGCAAGCTTGGGTATGACAGGTTTCACGCGTTTTAGGCTAGTGGAGTGGCGCGCATTGCGTAAGCCGATGGCACAAGCGTTTTCGATCAGCTTTATGTTGGCGATGGGTGACTTAAGCGCGATTGCTTTGTTTGGTAGCCAAGATTTTAGAACTCTGCCTTTGTACCTATTCCAATTGTTAGGCAGCTATCAAATGGAAGCGGCGGCGGTAGTTTCTGTGAGCTTACTGTTACTGAGTGTCGGCAGTTTTAGCTTAATAGAATTTTTATTTACTCGAAGATCTAAGCTCGATGCTAAAGAATTAAGGAACCGATGATGTTAGTGATGAAAGATGTGGATTACCACTATCACAGAGAGTTGTTTAGCTTTGATTTTCAAGCTGAGCAGGGCGATATTGTTGCGCTTATGGGGCCGAGTGGTGCGGGTAAATCTACACTGTTGGCGCTAGTTGCTGGTTTCATCGAACCTACATCGGGTGAGATCTCAGTGGCTGGGCAATCGCTTATTGGTAAAGAAGCACATCAGCGCCCATTGGCGATGTTGTTTCAAGAGCACAACCTGTTTGCTCACCTTACGGTGCGAGAAAATATTGGCTTAGGTCTGCATCCAGGTTTAAAGCTTACTGCAGCCCAAAAGCAAGCTGTGGAGCAAGCCGCAGCACAAGTTGGTGTTGCTGAGTATTTGGATAGATTGCCTGAGCACTTATCCGGTGGTCAACGCCAGCGTGTCGCACTAGCGCGTTGTTTTGTTCAGCCTCATGATATTTGGTTACTTGATGAACCTTTCTCTGCGCTTGACCCTTTGCTTCGCGAAGAGATGCTTAGCTTAGTGAAGCGATTAGCGGCAGAGCGAAATATTACGGTCTTGATGGTGACTCACCATTTAGGTGACGCACGCAGTATCGCAAATAAGTTTGTGTTTGTGGCGCTAGGCAAGGTGTTGGTTGAAGACTCGATAGAGGCACTGACGGCGGATCATCCACAGGCAGAGTTAAGCTCATTTGTTAAAGCGGGTGAGTGACGATTCATCACTCCTGGTTAATCTCTCTGATATTGAGTACGTAGAAAACAAAAAGACCTAGCATGTGCTAGGTCTTTTATTCACTCTATGAGTAAAGCGAGATAACGATTAGTCTTCTAGCTTTAGCTCTTTTAAGATTTGGAAGATCTCACGAGAAGACTTTGCAGGCTTGTTCGCTGATTTCTCTTTGTTAGCTTGGCGAGCTAGCTGACGAAGACGCTGACGGTCTGCTTCAGGGTACATTTCCATTACTTCTGAAATAGCCGCATCACCTTCAGCAACAACACGATCACGCAGTTGTTCAAGCTTATGTAGCTCAGCTGTTGCTTGTGAGTGTTTGTTACGTACTTTATCCAAAGCCGCTTGAATTGGCTCAGGATCGACATTACGCATTACTTTACCAATGTATTGAAGTTGACGACGCTTCGCTTCATTTTTAAAGCGTTGTGCATCTTTAATCGCTTGTGCCAAATCTTCAGACAGCGGAAATTTGTCTAATACAGAAGGCTTTAGACCAACAAGCTCTTCTCCCAGCTTTTGCAGGGCATCCATGTCCGTTTTCATTTCTGTCTTACTTACCCAGATGATTTCTTCTTCTGGTTCCCATGGGGCTTTTTGGTTTTTGCGAGCCATCTTTTCTGCCTATGTCACTATCTCAAACGAATATATTGCCTATTTTAGCAAGAATCTTGGGGAGAAAGCGAAATTCTTGTTATCCTACGTAATATTGACCTAAAAAATTAGAATAGATATGGATGTAAAACAGCAAGTCGCCCAGCAAAGAGTTGAGCTAGAAGCCGCAGTAGCTAAAGCGTTGGATATGGCATCAGTGAGTGCAGACGCAGCTGAGGTCGCTATTACTAAGTCAACGGGTTTAAGTGTTTCAACACGTATGTGTGAAGTGGAAAACGTTGAATTTAACAGCGATGGTGCGCTAGGTATTACTGTTTATCGCGGCCAGAAAAAAGGCAGCGCATCTACATCTGATCTGAGTGAAAAGGCTATTGCTCAAACAGTCGCGGCTGCGCTTGATATCGCTCAGTACACGTCTGAGGACCCTTTTGCAGGTCCTGCAGCAAAAGAATACATGGTAAAAGAAATTCCAGACTTGGATCTTTTTCACCCTGATGAACCAAACCCTGACTATGCCGCTGAGATTGCGATTGCTGCTGAGAAGCAAGCGTTAGCTTATAGCGACAAGATCAAACAGAGTGATGGCGCAAGCTATGACAGCCACTATGGCGTTAAGGTTTATGGTAACAGCCATGGCTTACTAGCAAGCTATGCTTCTAGTCGCCATAGCACGAGCTGCTGTGTAATTGGACAAGGCGCTAACGGTGAGATGGAGCGTGACTACAGCTACACCGTTGCACGTCACCGTGATGAGCTATGGACGCCTGAGCGCGTAGGTCAAGAAGCAGCAGAAAAGACCATTAGCCGTTTGGATGCGAAAAAGCTACCAACAGGCCAATACCCAATTATGTTCGCTAATGATGTTGCGACTGGCTTGATTGGTCACCTTGTGATGGCGATCAGTGGCGGTAACCTTTACCGCAAGTCATCGTTCTTATTGGATCATCTAGGTCAGAAAATCTTACCTGACTGGTTTAACATTTCTGAGCGACCACATATCCTGCGTGGTTTGGCTTCAAGCCCATTTGATAGCGAAGGCGTGTTCACTCAAGATCGCGAAATCATCACTGATGGTGTTCTGGCAACTTATCTACTGACGAGTTACGCAGCACGTAAAATGGACATGACACCAACAGGCCATGCGGGTGGTATTCATAACTGGTTCGTTAAATCGACCGGCCAAAACTTTGAGCAGATGTTAAAAGAGTTGGGTACGGGTTTCCTAGTGACTGAAGTGATGGGCCAAGGCGTTAATACCGTAACGGGTGATTACTCTCGTGGCGCTGCGGGTTTCTGGGTTGAGAACGGAGAGATCCAATACCCAGTCTCAGAAGTCACAATCGCAGGTAACCTAAAAGACATGTTTACTCAGATTGTTGCTGTGGGTAACGACGTAGAAACACGTTCGCAAATTCAAACGGGTTCTATCCTGCTTGAGTCGATGAAAGTCGCGGGTGAGTAATTCAATTAAAGCGAATCTGATGAATTAAAAAAGGGAGCCAATGGCTCCCTTTTTGTATTTACCGAGTCGGTAATCAAGCTAGATAAGTATGGTTGCTAAGCCTAAGAACACCGATAGGCCAATAACATCGGTTACTGTGGTCAGAGCCATACCGCCCGCAAGTGCTGGATCGATATTCATCTTTTTCAGCATTACCGGGATAGTTACACCAGCAATACCTGCGACAATCAAGTTAGTCATCATCGCCGCTGAGATGATACCTCCCAGTATCCAGTTACCTTTCCAAGCAACCACAATACCACCAATGATAACAGCCCATAACACGCCGTTTAGGAAGCCGATGGCCGCCTCTTTGAGTAGTAGTTCGCGTTTGTTACTATCACCGATATGACCGAGTGCCAAACCACGAATCACTAGAGCAACGGTTTGGTTACCGGCAACACCACCCATTGAAGGTACAATAGTCATCAGGACCGCAATCGCTGCCATTTGGTCGAGCGTTGCTTCAAACATATTCGATACCGATGCGGCAGCCAGCGCAGCAAGAACGTTAGCACCAAGCCACACACTACGACGACGAGCGGATTTTACGACTGGTGCGAAGGTATCTTCGTCATCGTCCATACCCGCCATACTCATCATTGAGTGCTCGGCATCTTCACGGATAACATCAACCACGTCATCGATGGTGATACGACCAACAAGATGTTGATTGCTATCGACTACTGGCGCTGAAACCCAATTACGACGTTCGAACAGGCTCGCAATGTCGGAAGCGCTGGTTTCAACCGCGATCGCTTCGTCTGCATCTTCCATCACCTCGGAAACTGCGACATCAGGCTGAGTCGTTACCAGTGTAGTAAGCGATAGGTTACCGATAAGACGTTCTTCTTCATCAATAACATACAGAGCGTCAGTTGCATCAGGCAGTTCGCCACGCATACGCATGTAGCGCAATACAACGTCAACATCGACATCACCACGAATTGTGATTACGTCGGTGTTCATTATCGCACCCGCTGAATCTTCAGGGTACGACAGGGCAGTTTCAACTAATGCACGATCGACGGAGTCCATTTGAGAAAGGACTTCGCGAGAAACATCGTCGGGTAGGCTTCGAAGTACGTATGCGACGTCATCGGTTTCCATACCTTCAGTTGCTTCTGCTAAGGTCTCCGGTGCCATTTTCGACACAAGAGCATCTTTGACGTCTTCGTTTAGTTCATCAAGAATTTCACCGTAGTCTTCAGGATCGGTGAGTTGCCAGAGTACGTCACGACTTTTGCGAGGGGAGGCTTCTAAAAGGTGTGCAATATCTTCAGGCTCCATGTCCTGAAGTTGTCGGCGTACGTGAACAAATCGGCCGTTTTCTAGGGCTTCGCTGACTTCTTGGAGGGTTTGGTGAGCTTGGTCGAATTCTAATTGCTCTGCCATATTTTCCTCCTATCTCATTATTCTAACAATGGTTGGAATAGTAACTTAATTCTGGGACTTATTTAAATCATAAACTTAGCTAGAACTAAGATTTAATATTGGTTGGTTCGTTGTTTGAGTCTTAGGCGTTGCGAGTGAAGCGTTTTCGCTACTCACCCTCATCAAACTTGTCTTCAATGAGATGACAGACGGCATCCAGTGCTTGCTGTGAATCGGTGCCTGCTGCTTGAATAGTAATATGTTGCCCTTGCGCTGATTCCAGCATAAGTAACCCCATTACGCTGTCTGCTGTCGCTGTTTTATCTTCTTCGCTATGGATCGTGATGGTTGCATCAAAGCTTTGTGCAAGCTCAACCAACTTTACGGCTGCTCTAGCGTGAAGACCCAAGCGGTTTTGGATCAGTACAGTTCGAGTTAATTCCATGGTTAGCCCTGTTGGTGCTTCTCTAGGGAGGCGTGTCTGATTTGAACTTGATGGCCAAGTTGCTCGAAGTACTCACCAATTTTCTGAGTTAGATAAACCGAGCGGTGTTTGCCGCCAGTACAGCCAATCGCGACCGTTAGGTAACTGCGATTGTTCTTCTCTAACATTGGTAACCACTGTTCAACAAAGCCTTGGATCTGTTGCTTGAGCTCTAGAACTTCTGAGTGTTCTTCAAGAAAAGAGTGAATTGGAGCATCTAGACCGGTTAGTGGTCGTAGTGCGGGTTCCCAGTGAGGGTTCGGCAAAAAGCGAACATCAAACACGTAGTCGGCATCACTTGGCAGGCCATACTTAAAACCGAAAGATTGAAAGACAATAATCAGCTCTTGCTTCTCTTTGCCTTCAACTTTAAAACGAACCTTTTCACTCAATTCGTAGAGGTTGCAGTCACTACTGTCAATCACAATGCTGGCGTGCTCAGCGAGAGGTGTCAGGAGTGTCTTTTCTAAATCAATCGCTTGCTCAAGAGAGAGCTTTTCTTGGCCGATCGATAAAGGGTGAATTCTGCGTGTTTCGCTGTAGCGCTTGAGTAACGTCTGCTTGCTCGCATCTAGGAATAAGACGTTCACATCGATATTAGTGGCAGAGTCTAGCTGTTCTAGCATCTCTGTGACTAACTGAGGCTCTTTCGGTAGGTTACGGATATCAATGCTAACGGCGACGTTTTGATTGATCTCACGTACTGATTCGACGAAGTCGTTGAGCAGGTTTACTGGAAGGTTATCGACACAGTAGTACCCCAAGTCTTCAAGGACTCGCAGCGCAACACTCTTACCGGCCCCCGATTGGCCACTAACAACGATTAATCGCATGTTATTACTCGCAAGTTGGCACTTGAATCATGATGTCGTAAAGCTCTTGATCGCTTTGAGCATTACGCAGCTGTTTAAGAGTCTGCTTGTCGTTGAGTCGCTCTGCCATACAAGAAAGGGTTTTTAGATGCTCCTTGCACTGTTCACTGGGAACAAGCAGGGCAAATAGTAGGTCGACAGGACGATTATCAATCGCATCAAATTCGATGGGATCTTGGCATTGCAGTAATACAGCAATCGCTTTATCACTGACATTCATACGAGCGTGAGGAATAGCAATGCCATTACCAATACCTGTACTGCCCATTTTTTCACGGCTCAACATGCACTCAAACAGTTCTGTTGAATCTTGACCACAGCTTTCTGCTGCGATCTGACTGATGAGCTCAAGGGCTCTTTTTTTGCTTGTGCATTGGACTGCACTTTTGGTGCAGTCCAATGAAAGTACTTCGCTTAATTGCATGTTAGTGACTACTTAGCTTTTCTTTGTGCTTGTTGAGTTGGCGGACGAGTTTATCAACCAATGAATCAATCGCGGCATACATGCTTTCATCTGTTGCTGTAGCATGGATTTCCCCCTGATTTATATGCAGGGTAGCTTCTGCGATTTGATTGATTTTCTCAACTTTTAAAACAACCTGAACGCTATTGATATGATCAAAGAAGCGCTCAAGTTTGTCGAATTTGGTGTGAACATAGTCTTGCATTGAATCGGTAAGATCAACGTGATGGCCTTGAATATTGATTTGCATAGACTTTCCTTTTCAGTTGGTTGCCTGATTATAGTTGCTAAGTAACTAGCGACTAAATGAGCTTATAGCAGGCGTTTACGCTGACTCGATGGGGCAATGCCCAGAGACTCACGGTATTTCGCTATGGTACGTCTAGCTACCTGAATTCCTTGGTCAGCCAGTAAAGCAGCAATCTTACTATCACTTAGAGGCTTCGCGGTGTTTTCCGCTGCGACAAGCTTCTTAATGAGTGCGCGAATTGCTGTAGATGAACATTCACCGCCATTGTCAGTGCTGACATGGCTTGAGAAAAAGTATTTGAGTTCGAAGATGCCACGTGGTGTATGCATGAATTTTTGAGTCGTCACACGAGAGATCGTGGATTCGTGCATATCAACAGCTAACGCAACATCATTAAGAACCATTGGCTTCATCGCTTCTTCGCCATGTTCGAAGAAATCACGCTGATGTTCAACAATGCATCGCGCAACTTTGAGTAGCGTCTCATTTCGGCTCTCTAGGCTTTTAATTAGCCACTTTGCTTCTTGCAAATTTGAGCGGATGTATTGATTGTCGGCGCTGTTGCCTTTACTGCCCAGATCAGCGTACTGCTGATTCACTTTCAACTTAGGAACGCTATCAGGGTTAATGGTCACTAACCATTTGCCAAGGTCTTTGAAGACAGATACATCCGGAACCACATACTCAGTTTCATCCGGGGTAATCTTACTGCCAGGGCGAGGGTCCAGCTGTTGAATAAGCTGCAAAACTTCACGTAGTTCTGCTTCTTTCAACTTGGTCTCTTTGATAACCAGTTTGTAATCGCGGTTGCCGAGTTGGTCGATATGGCTAGTAAGTACTAACTTAGCTTCGTTGAGCCAAGGCGTATCTTGGGGGAAGGTTGCCAGTTGCAGTAACAAGCAATCTTGCAGATTGACTGAACCAACACCTAGCGGGTCAAACTGCTGAATTCGTTTACGTACGGCTTCAATTTCATCAAGCTCGATCTCTTCATTGTCGAAGTTTTCAAGGATGTCTTCACAAGTTACAGTGAGGTAGCCATGGTCATCGATAGCATCTATTAATGCAAAAGCGATGCTTCGGTCAGTGTCAGTGAATGGTGTTAAGTCGAGTTGCCAAAGTAGGTAATCGTGCAGGCTTTGAGTCGTTTCGCCTTGATAAACCGGCATGTCGTCATCAATCGCAATACCCGTATTACCGGTGTTTGCGCTGTAGACGTCTTCCCAAGTTGTGTCGATTTCTAGTTCGTTGCCAATCTCTGATTTTTCGATTAAGTCTGAGCTATCAGGTAAGTCTTGCTCTGTGGCTTCAACTGCTTCTTTTTCGTCACTGCTAGGTTTTTCTTCCGATGTTGGCGTATCTTCATTGCCTTCTTCGACATCGAGTAGTGGGTTAGATTCAAGTGCTTCTTGAATCTCTTGTTGCAAATCTAAAGTAGACAATTGCAACAAACGAATCGCTTGCTGCAATTGAGGAGTCATTGCTAACTGTTGGCCTAGCTTAAGTTGTAATGAGGGTTTCATTCAGTGTGACTTACCTAGTTATTATTCTTAGAACTCTCGATACTCTCTATATAATCATAGACGGAATTGTTCGCCTAGATAAACTTGTTTAACTTGTTCGTTATTGAGAACATCTTCAGGAGTACCCTCAGCGATCAGGTGTCCTTGGCTTACGATGTAAGCTTTTTCACACACGTCTAATGTTTCACGAACGTTGTGGTCGGTAATCAAAACGCCCAAGCCGCGATCGCGCAGGTGAACAATGATTTTTTTGATATCGATTACTGAGATCGGGTCAACACCGGCGAATGGTTCATCCAATAGAATGAACTGCGGGTTTGCTGCGAGTGCACGAGCAATCTCAACACGACGACGCTCACCACCCGACAGAGCCATACCATTACTGGTGCGGATATGTTGGATGTGGAACTCTTCTAGCAGGTCTTCCAGCTTATCTTGGCGTTGCTCGTTGGTCATTTCATCACGGGTTTGTAAAACCGCCATGATGTTGTTCTCTACAGACAACTTACGGAAAATCGATGCTTCTTGAGGCAGGTAACCGATACCAAGACGAGAACGGCTGTGCATTGGCAAGATACTGATGTCTCGGTCATCAATGCTGATGGTACCTTCATCACGCGCAACTAGACCAACAATCATATAGAAAGACGTGGTTTTACCGGCACCGTTAGGTCCAAGCAGACCGACGATCTGGCCTGACTCTACCTGTAAGCTTACATCGGTCACAACCTTACGTTTACTGTAGGTTTTCGCTAGGTTTTTTGCTTTAAGAACAGCCATCGTTACTTATTCACTTCCGTTGGTTGTAAAACCGTTGACACTCGTTTGTTTTCACCACTGTCAGCGACTAATTTCTGAGAACCGATCTGGTAAGTGATCTTAGAGCCGCGAATGATGCTGCCATCTTGAGATAGCATCGCATTTTTGGTCATGATCAGTCGGTCGGCAATAAGCTGGTAATGTAGGTCATCAGCTTCACCGTAGAGTGTCTTACCGTCGTCAGTAAGCTGAGAGAAGGTTGCTGGCTTACCGAAGCCTTGAATCTCTTCAATCTCACCATTTACGGCGTTACGAGTAACAATAACCTTATCGGCATTGATATTGATGCTGCCTTGTTTAAGGTTCACATCACCAAGGAAAGTCACTTGGTTACTTTTCATATCCAATTGCTGGCTGTCTGAGTCAATGTAGACAGGTTGCTCGCTATCCGAAGACAGAGCATAGACATTAGGTGCCGCAAGGGTCAAAGCGAATAAACTAAGGTGTAAGAGTTTCATATCTACCTTGAACAGAATTAAAGAGGGTCGCATTGTTGGTACCGAAGTTACCTTTCATTGCTTGTCCCTCAGTTTCAAAAAATGTACCGATCATATGGACCGGAGTATCTGAATAAAAATCTCGGCTAGGCAGCTCAACAACCATTTTATCAGTGGTCATTGTATCGAAGCTGGCTTCTGGCAACAGGTTCTTTGCCACAACGTTGTCATAAAAAGTGACAACTTGATTCTTATCCATAATCGCGCGATCAGCGGTGACTTGCCATTCAATCGTGTGCCCTTCACGGAATACCGAAAGAACCGGGTTTTGAAAGTGCGTATCGCCAACCACTGAGTAGTGTTCTAAATACGTCGATTCAACCTGATAGCTGCGAATACCGCTTTCGTCGTAGCTAATGTTGTTCAGGCTTTTGCCACTAAACGCGGGAAGCTCCAAATTGGGAGCCACTTGTATTGTTGATGTTTGCTCTTTGTCGTACAGGTAATAGGTCGACCAAGAGGCAATAAATATGAGTATTAAATAGATAATACGAGTAAAACTCATATGCTTAAACCTTTATGCACGTCGAGTTCATTTCTTGCTTGTAAAATCAGGTCGCACACTTCACGTACCGCGCCATGTCCACCGTTAATGGTTGTCACGTAGTTTGCACGCTTTGCAAGTAGCGGGTGCCCATCTGCCACACAGACCTTCAAGCCAACTTTTTCCATTACAGGCCAGTCAATCAGATCGTCTCCGATGTAACCTGTATTTTCAGGGTTTACAGAAAGCTTATCGCAAATATCTTGGTATGCCTTAACTTTATCGTCTTGACCTTGATAAATTAGCTTAATGCCTAGAGCGGTCATACGATTCTCAACAATTTGAGATTTGCGACCCGTGATGATCGCGATTTCAATGCCAGCGTTCATCAGTGATTTTATGCCGTAACCGTCTCGAGTGTGGAAGGTTTTCAGCTCTTCACCGTTGTTGCCCATGTAGATACGACCATCAGAGAAGACACCATCGACATCGCAAATTAGCAGTTTGATCTCTTTTGCGATTGTAAATACATCTGAGTTAACAGTGCCGTATAGAGTTTCGACTGTCTGTGTCATTACATTACTCCTGCTTTCAGTAAGTCATGCATGTTTAACGCTCCGACTAATTTACCTTCTTGGCATAACATCAGGCCATTGATGCTCTTCGCTTGCATCAAGTTTAAGCCCTCAACTGCGAGCATGTTTGGCTCGGCTACGGTCGGGTTTAGCGTCATCACATCACCGATCTGCGTGTTATGGATATCAACGCGTTTGTCTAAGATACGGCGTAAATCACCATCGGTAAAAATACCGGCCATTTGGCCATCTTCACCAACGATGGCTGTCATGCCTAAGCCTTTCTGCGAAATCTCTAATAGAGCGTCTCGAACTAGCGCATCCGGTGCCACAACAGGCAGTGCGTCACCTGTGTGCATGATGTCGTCCAGTTTCAACAGCAGTTGACGACCTAAAGCGCCACCTGGATGAGACAATGCAAAGTCTTGAGCGGTAAAGCCTCGAGCCTGCAAAAGTGCAACGGCTAATGCATCCCCCATGACCAAAGTCGCCGTGGTACTGGTTGTTGGTGCTAAGCCCAGTGGACAAGCTTCTTCTGGTACTGAAATTTGTAAATGGATATCAGACAAGGTTGCCATGTTCGAGGCCGGCTTACCTGTCATGCTGATGATCTTTATGTTCAGACGCTTTAATACCGGGAATAGGCTGAGGATTTCCCCCGATTCGCCTGAGTTGGATATTGCAATCACAATATCACCAGGTTCGATCATGCCTAGATCGCCATGCGCTGCTTCACCTGGGTGTACAAAGAAAGCCGATGTCCCGGTACTTGCCAATGTGGCTGCGATTTTGTTGCCAATGTGGCCTGATTTACCCATGCCCATCACAACGACTTTGCCTTTGTTATTCAGGATAAGGTCGCAAGCTTTACAAAAATCATCATTAAAATATTGGTCTAATTGAGTGAGACCTGCAACTTCGGTTTCCAAAACTTGTTTTGCAACGCTGCGGTAATCAAATGGCTGAGACATCAAATACTCCAAGTACGGGAAGTTAAATCAACAATTAAGCCGACATGTTCATTAGTAGGTAAGCTTGGTAGGCCACGAACGTCACAATTAACACGCCGCCTTCAATACGATTCACACTACGAGATTTTCCTAGTGCCATCACAACAAGTAGTAGCGATACGCCTAGCATTACCCAGAAGTCACGACCCATAGCGAACTCGCTCAAGATCGAAGGGTTCAGGATGCCCGGGATACCCATAACAGCAAGGATGTTGAATACGTTTGAACCAATGATATTACCTACAGCCATATCATCTTCACCCTTCATAACGCCGGCTAGTGATGCTGCAAGCTCAGGCAAGCTAGTGCCTACGGCTATGATGGTTAGGCCAATGACAAGGTCGCTCATGCCGAAGTATTTCGCGATGATTACGGCATTATCAACCAGCATATCAGCAGCTAAAGGCAGGATGATCAGACCAATCACGACCCACATTGCAGCTTTAGGGTTACTTACGCCCTCTGGGATTTCTGATTCTTGCTCGTCAAGGAAGGCATCACCGTTCTTCTTCTCACTGCGGCTGATTTGCAGCATGGCAAATAAGAAAGCGGCGAAAAGAACAAACAACAACACGCCTTCATAGAAACCTAAATGGTTATCCCAAAGCAGTGCGCCAGCTAATAAAGTGACACCAATCATTAATGGTAGTTCACGGCGAATCACGCCAGAGCTAATCGATAGCGGCTTGATTAGAGCGGTAATACCTAAAATCAGCGCAATGTTGGCGATGTTTGAGCCTAATACGTTACCGACAGCAGTATCTGTTTTGCCATCAAGGGCTGCTGTCGCAGAAACCATCATTTCAGGAGCCGAAGACCCCATTGCTAAGATCGTCATACCGATAACTAGTGGTGAGATACCGAAGTTGCGAGCAAGAGCAGCGGCGCCGTAAACCAGCTTATCTGCACTCCACACCAAAAAACCTAGACCGATAATAAGAAACGCAATCGCTTCAAGCATGATGATTCCTAAAAAAATTAATAAAAAACGGAGAATTAACCGCTAATTTTGACCTGTTGCTAGATAAAAGGGAAGTCACTCGGCAAATTAATTACCAGTTAGCAGGCAAGAAAGAGAGCTCAATAGATAATTTTCTAATACTTTCAAATCCCTGCATAGATTCCTGTTTAATATGAATTAATTGAACAGTGCTTTTAATTCTAAAGTAGACTCATTATTATTGCAGCCATAATTGGCGTTTTTTAAAGCAAGGAAACAACAAAAATATGTTGAACACTGAGCTTGTGAAAGTTAATAACCTCAGCTTCTCACGCGGTGATCGCGTTATCTTTGATGACATCAGTTTAGAGGTGCCTCAAGGCAAGATAACCGCAATCATGGGGCCGTCTGGGATCGGCAAAACGACTTTACTGCGTTTGATCGGTGGGCAACTGCCGCCAGATAAAGGCGAAATTTGGTTTGATGGCGACAACATCCCTGCATTATCACGTCGAAAGCTGTATCAAGCACGTAAGAAAATGAGCATGCTATTTCAATCGGGTGCGCTTTTTACGGATCTCAATGTCTTTGATAATGTGGCGTTTCCACTGCGAGAGCACACTGAACTTAATGAAAAATTCATTCGTACCATCGTATTACTTAAGCTTGAAGCGGTAGGATTACGAGGGGCAGCGCAATTAATGCCGAGTGAGTTGTCTGGCGGTATGGCGAGGAGAGCTGCGTTGGCTCGTGCAATCGCACTGGATCCAGAACTTATCATGTACGATGAGCCGTTTGTTGGCCAAGATCCCATCACTATGGGCGTATTGGTTGAATTGATACGAAATCTCAATCAAGCCTTGGGCTTAACCTCGATTGTTGTTTCTCACGATGTGCCAGAGGTGATGAGTATTGCTGATTGGGTTTACCTCATGGCAGATAGCAAGATCATTGCTGCTGGGTCCCCTGACGAGTTGTACAACAATAGCGATCCGAGAGTGCAGCAATTCTTGCAAGGCGAAGCCGATGGCCCAGTACCATTTAGATTCCCAGCAAAGAGCTTAGAAAAGGATTTGTTTTAATATGATTGTTAAAACTATTGCGGGTGTCGGTAAGCGTACACTTGCGATCTGTGAGTCATTTGGTCGAGCAAGCCTGATGTTATTTGGGGCTTTGTTTGGCATCCCGCGACTAAAAAACTTCCCTTTATTAGTAAAACAACTTTATAGCGTTGGCGTTCAGTCATTGGCTATTATTTTAGTTTCGGGTCTGTTTATCGGCATGGTGCTGAGCCTACAGGGCTATGTCGTGTTAATTGACTACGGCGCTGAGGGTAACCTTGGCCAAATGGTCGCACTTTCACTCTTACGTGAGTTGGGGCCAGTGGTGACTGCGTTATTATTTGCAGGTCGAGCCGGTTCAGCACTCACGGCAGAGATTGGTTTAATGAAGGCAACAGAGCAGATCTCAAGCCTTGAGATGATGGCCGTTGACCCTCTTAAACGCATTATTGCACCACGTCTTTGGGCCGGGCTTATCTCAATGCCATTGCTTGCTATGATCTTTATGGCGGTAGGCATTTGGGGCGGCCAACTGGTTGGTGTTGATTGGAAAGGCATTGATCACGGCAGTTTCTGGTCTGCGATGCAGTCTTCAGTAGAGCTTGGCCGAGATATTGGTAACAGCATGATCAAATGTATGGTCTTCGCTATCACCGTAACTTGGATCGCACTTTTCAATGGTTATGACGCAGTACCGACTTCAGAAGGTATTAGTCAGGCAACCACACGCACTGTAGTGCACTCTTCTCTAGCGGTACTAGGGCTAGATTTTGTTCTTACCGCATTGATGTTTGGGAATTAATCATGCAACAAACTCGAAAATTAGAATTATGGGTCGGCACCTTTGTTATTGCCGGAATTTGCGCAATCTTAATCATGATCTTTCAAGTCGCTGACGTAAAAGGCATAGGCTCGAACCATACTTACAATCTAAAAGCGACCTTTGACAACATTGGCAGCCTAAAAGTTCGTTCTCCAGTGAAGGTGGGGGGCGTTGTTGTTGGTCGAGTTAAAAGCATTGAGCTTGATACCGAGAGCTACCTTCCTGTCGTTGAACTGTCTATTGACGGGAAATACTCACAATTTCCAGATACCTCTAGTGCTCAAATTTTAACATCTGGCTTAATTGGTGAGCAGTACATTAGTCTGGTTCCAGGCTTCATTTTTGATGATGAAGAGATGTTGGTCGATGGTGATTCAATTGAAGACACCAAGTCAGCATTAGTACTAGAAGATTTGATTGGCCAAGTGCTGTATAGCGTTGGTGGTTCTAATGACAGCGAAGCTAAGGAATAAAGATGATGTTGAAAACTATTAGTCATTTAAAAACTATTGGTTACTTGAAATCAATGTTTATGGCGGCAATGGCGTTGCTTATTTCTACCCAAGCCTTTGCTGCAGAATCGATTGACCGTACTCAGCCTTACCTGATGATGACTCAAGTTGCCGAAGTGGCATTTGAGCGTTTGAAGAGTGAACAAGACAACATCCACCAAGACCCAGAGTTATTGAAGGTCATCGTGGAAGAAGAGTTGATGCCTTATGTGAATGCACAATATGCAGCTCTTAAGTTACTTGGACCAAACTTGAAAGGCGCAGATAGAAAAGACGTGGGCGTGTTTATCGATTCATTCCGTAAATACCTGGTTTCTTCTTATGCCCAAGTGCTGACTCAATACACGGATCAGACGATTGAATTTGGTCCAGAACCAAAAATCAAAGCGGATAGCCGTATTACCAGTATCAAGGTTGATATCATCGATACGCCGCGACCAAACATTAAGCTTGAATTTAAGCTTCGCAAAGACAAGAAATCTGGCGAGTGGAAAGCATTTGATATGGTTGCCGAAGGTATTAGCCTGTTGTCGAGCAAGCAATCGGAGTGGAATACTAAGATTCGTCAAGAAGGCATCTTACAAGTTGCTGACGAACTAGAGAAATTAGCCGCACAACCGATTCGTTTTGAGAGTAACAAATAATGAGCCATTCTCAATGGCAAGCACTAAGCTCTAAAGAATATCAGCTGCTCGGTGATCTAGACCGAGACAGTGTTCCTGCAATCTGGCGTATATTGGAAAAGTGGCAAACGACGGAATCGAGCGTTGAAATTGACCTTAGCCATATAAATCGAGTCGATTCAGCAGGAATGGTGATGCTAATTCACTTATTAGAGCATGCAAAAAATCAAAACTGTCATATAATGCTCAGTTTCGTGCCAGAACAATTACGAACGTTGTTCCAATTGAGCAATATCCAGCCAATGATGGCAGAACACATAAAAAATTAGGCAGGAGCTATTTGTGGACAGCACAAAAGTACAAGAATTATTAGCAGAAGCACTGAACCTTCAGGAAATTTTCGTGAAAGGGGAAGGCAGTCATTACGAAGTTGTTGCGGTTGATCCATGTTTTGACGGCATGAATCGAGTTAAGAAGCAGCAACTAATCTACGGCCCACTAATGGAATACATTCAACGCAATGACATCCATGCTCTTTCTATTAAGGCTTTCACGCCGGAAGAGTGGGAACGTGATAAGAAACTGATGTCACTTTAAGGTTTATGATGGAAAAGTTTCGAGTTATTGGATCGGATAAGCCGCTAAGCGGTGAAGTGACGATCTCAGGCGCAAAAAATGCAGCGCTACCTATCTTATTTGCTTCAATTCTTGCTGAAGAGCCAGTAGAAGTAAGTAACGTTCCTCACCTACGTGACATCGATACTACGATGGAACTGCTTAAGCGTTTAGGCGCAAAAGTATCACGCAATGGTAGTGTTCATGTTGATGGCAGCGAAATTAATGAATTTTGTGCGCCTTACGATTTAGTGAAAACAATGCGTGCTTCTATTTGGGCTTTAGGTCCTCTAGTCGCTCGTTTTGGTGAAGGCCAAGTGTCACTTCCAGGCGGTTGTGCAATTGGTGCTCGACCTGTTGATCTGCATATCCACGGCCTAGAGCAACTAGGTGCGACCATTAAGTTGGAAGATGGTTATGTGAAAGCAAGTGTTGATGGCCGTCTGAAAGGCGCGCACATCGTGATGGATAAAGTAAGTGTGGGTGCCACCATTACTATCATGTGTGCAGCAACGCTAGCGGAAGGAACAACAGTACTTGATAACTCAGCGCGTGAGCCTGAGATTGTTGATACGGCTGACTTCCTAAACAAACTGGGTGCTAAAATTTCTGGCGCAGGTACAGATACGATTACTATCGAAGGCGTTGAACGTCTTGGTGGTGGCCAACACTCTGTGGTTGCTGACCGTATTGAAACAGGTACTTTCCTGGTTGCTGCTGCTGTTTCTGGCGGTAAAGTGGTTTGTCGCAACACCAACGCTCATCTTCTTGAAGCTGCCTTAGCGAAGCTTGAAGAAGCGGGTGCGAAGGTTGAAACGGGCGAAGACTGGATCAGCCTTGATATGACAGGTCGTGAGCTGAAAGCGGTGAAAATCGTAACGGCACCTCACCCTGGTTTCCCAACCGACATGCAAGCACAGTTTACTCTGCTTAACATGATGGCGAAGGGCAGTGGTGTTATCACTGAGACTATCTTTGAAAACCGCTTTATGCACATTCCTGAGTTACAGCGAATGGGTGCAAAAGCAGAAATCGAAGGCAACACGGCTATCTGTGGTGAAACGGAAAAGCTGAGCGGCGCTCAAGTAATGGCAACGGACCTTCGCGCATCTGCGAGCCTTGTTATTGCTGGCTGTATTGCTCAAGGCGAAACTATCGTTGACCGTATTTATCACATCGATCGTGGCTACGATAAGATTGAAGATAAATTGTCAGCCTTAGGCGCAAACATTACACGATTTCGTGAGTCGAGCTAACCTAGGTTAGTGAGTTCATGAATCAGTAAGATAAAAACATAAAAGTCGGAACCTTGGTTTCGGCTTTTTTATAGTTGTATTTACCGCAAGTAAATCTATTGATCACTTTTGCACGAATAGATGGATCAACTTGGCGGTCGGTGAGGAACAAAATGATAGCAATATTACGTATTTTCGCAGTGGCGATATTTGCGATTCTTATGTTTGTATTTGGTTGTGGTTACTGCCTATTAAGTCCACGCAACCCGAAACACGTATTTACCTTTGGCCGTTATTTCGGTCGCATGTCGAAGATCTTCGGCATGAAGTTAGAGCTTCGCATCCCAGAAGATGCCTACTCTCGCGGCCAACATGTTTATGTAGCGAATCACCAAAATAGCTGGGATCTATTCACGATTTCATCAGCGGTAACGCCAAAAGTGGTGACGGTTGGTAAGAAAAGCCTAGTGTGGATGCCGTTATTTGGTCAGCTTTACTGGTTGACGGGTAACATCCTAATTGACCGTGCTAACCGCAGCAAAGCGGTCGGTACGATTGATCAGGTCGTGACTAGCCTAAAAGAGAGTGATGTTTCAGTTTGGATGTTCCCTGAAGGCACTCGTTCTCGTGGCCGTGGTCTGCTACCATTCAAAACAGGTGCATTCCATGCTGCGATTGGTGCTGGCTTACCTATTATCCCTATCGTATGTAGCTCAACCGGTGGCGTGAAGCTAAACCGTTGGAACAATGGTCACGTGATTGTTGAAATGCTGCCACCAATCAGCACTGAAGGCTACGACAAGTCTAATGTTCGTGAACTGGCTAACCTAGCTCGTGAGCAGATGGCTGCTAAGCTTGAAGAGTTAGACAAAGAAGTGGTTGAGCTTAATAAAAAGTAATTATCTAAGCGAAACGATGAACAATAAAAAAGGTTGCCAACAGGGCAACCTTTTTTGTATCTGATAAACATCCAGCATTTTGCCAATTCGTTTACTAGAAACCGTTTATTCTAGAGATAAAAACCTATTTGCGAACCGCAATAGCTTCGATCTCGATACCTACATCTTTTGGCAGACGTGCTACTTCAACACATGAACGTGCAGGGTAGTTTGCAACGCCGTGCTCATCGAAGAATTTGCCGTAAACTTCGTTTACTGTGCCGAAGTCGTTTAGGTCTTTAACGAATACCGTTAGTTTTACGATGTCTTTTACAGTCAGGCCTGAAGCTTCAACAACCGCTTGAACGTTGTCTAGAGATTGGCGAGCTTGCTCTGCGATATCAGCAGATACTTCACCAGTTGCTGGGTTTACTGGGATTTGACCAGAAGTCAGTACCATGTTGCCAAGGTCAACACCTTGTACGTATGGGCCGATTGCAGCTGGAGCAGATTCTGTGTGAAGTACTTTAGTCATTGGTTTATTCCATCAGTTATTAGATAAAAATCAATTTTCAGTGTGCCTTCAAACTTTGGATAGGTAAAGCGCAAAATACCCCGCACAGGCGAGGTATTTGATAGTTTTTACATTCGGTCTTCTTTGCCGTATGACGTTATCTTTCTGTCACGATCTCGCGAGAGAAGACTTTTTCGCAATACTTACACTTCAATCGAATATCTTCTTTCTTTTCAAAGATCTTAAAGCTGCTTTCAACCGGTTCATTATGAGTAATACAGTTGGTATTTGGACACTCGAACACATCGTTGATTTGCTCAGGAAGTTCTAGTGGTAGCTTCTTAACCACTTCGTAATCTTCGATTTGGTTCACTGTTGCATGAGGAGCGTAAAGAGCCAGCTTGCTCGCCTGTTCTTCTGTGATAAATACATTCTCAATCTTGAGCAGGTCTTTTCCGCCTAGTGCAGAAGACGGCAGGTTTAGGCCAATCGTCACGCGCTGATGAGAATTGTGCATGTCGAACAGTTTTAGCACCTTGATCCCGATATTGGCTGGGATATGGTCGATAACAGTACCGTTTCTGATTGCTTCAACTTTTAATTGAGTCTCTTTAGACATGATATCTCTCCTCTACAGCGTTTCGTTAAGAACAAGGGCTAGCAATGCTTCACGAGCGTAAACACCATTCTCTGCTTGCTGGAAGTAGTAAGCGTAAGGTGTTTTATCGACATCGACAGTAATTTCATCAACGCGAGGAAGAGGGTGTAGAACCTTCAAGTTATCGCGTGCATTTTCCAGCATCGAAGCGGTCAGGATATATGCGGATTTGATGTGCGCATATTCTGACTCATCGAAGCGTTCTTTTTGAACTCGAGTCATGTACAAGACATCTAGCTCAGGAATCACATCTTCCATGTCCGTCAATAGTTGGTACTTGATGCCCGCTTCATCAAGCTCTTCGCAAATGTAGTCTGGCATCGCTAGAGCTTCTGGAGCAACGAAGTAGAAACAGATGTTGTCGAACTTCGCTAGTGCTTGAGTTAACGAGTGAACCGTGCGGCCGTACTTAAGGTCACCAACGAATGCAACGTTTAGGTTGTCGAGGCGGCCTTGTGTCTCAGCGATAGAGAATAGGTCTAATAACGTTTGTGTTGGGTGTTGGTTTGCGCCATCACCTGCGTTAATAACAGGTACACCGTTTGAGAACTCAGAAGCCAGACGTGCTGCGCCTTCTTGAGGGTGACGCATCACGTAAGCGTCAACGTATGAAGAGATAACCTGTACCGAGTCCGCTAGCGTTTCACCTTTCTTTGCCAAAGAAGTGTTACCACCACTGTCGAAACCAATCACATCACCACCGATGCGTTGAATCGCAGTTTCAAAAGAGAGACGAGTTCGCGTAGAAGGTTCGAAGAAGCAGCTGGCAACAACTTTGTTCTTGATGAGTTCTGGATTTGGTTCAGCCTTTAGCTGACCTGCCGTTTGAACAATTAATTCTAGCTCTTCACGAGAAAGCTCTGGAATTGAGATGATGTGCTTTTGATAGAGCGAATTCGCCATGATCTTCTTCCCCACAATAATGTATTGGCCATAAAAAAGCCCCCCATAATGGGAGGCTTTAAAAAAGTGCTGAAAAGCAGAATAGACGGCCTGGTAAGCATCTTAGCTTACGAGCAATATTTGGTGTTTTCACAATATTACTATGTGTTATCACAATATTGGTTGGCGTCATTTTCACTACTCTCAGACAAATTGCCGAGAATTATACGCTTTCAATTTGTGAGCGCAAGCGATTACATCAAGCTTTTGTTTACTTTCAGTATTCGCTATTGACCCAGTGTCGCAACCATTACTGCTTTGATGGTATGCATGCGATTCTCAGCTTCATCAAACACAATTGAGTAATCCGATTCAAAGACTTCGTCTGTTACCTCTAAACCGTTCATTCCATACTTATCTGCGACTTGCTGGCCGATCACGGTTTCATTGTTGTGGAAAGCAGGTAAGCAGTGCATGAATTTCACTTGAGGGTTACCAGTGAGCTTAATAACATCCATGTTCACTTGGTAAGGCGTCATAACTGCAACACGTTCGTCCCAAGCTTCTGGTGCCTCGCCCATCGAAACCCAAACATCAGTATAAAGGAAATCACAGTCTTTCACGCCTTCAGCAACGTCTTCCGTTAGAGTGATTTTGGCACCTGTGCTTTGCGCGATAGCTTGGCACTCTTCGACAAGCTGCTCTTCTGGCCAGAACGCTTTAGGCGCGACAAGGCGAATATCCATGCCCATCTTCGCGGCACCGACTAACAGAGAGTTACCCATGTTATTGCGTGCATCGCCTAGATAAGCAAAGCTGATTTGGTGCAGATGTTTTCCGCGGCCATGCTCAAGCATAGTGAGGAAGTCAGCCAAAATCTGAGTAGGGTGGAACTCATCGGTTAAGCCATTCCAAACTGGCACGCCCGCATAAGCGCCTAAGTCTTCAACGATACTCTGGCCAAAACCACGATATTCGATGCCATCGTACATACGGCCCAATACACGCGCCGTATCTTTCATTGATTCTTTTTGACCAATCTGAGAGCCAGAAGGACCAAGGTAAGAGACCTGAGCACCTTGATCAAAGGCGGCCACTTCAAACGCACATCGTGTTCGAGTTGATGCTTTCTCGAAGATCAAAGCAATGTTTTTACCGTTGAGTTTTTTCTGTTCCGTACCTGCATACTTAGCTTTTTTTAGGTCAGCAGACAGATCGAGTAAAAACTGAATCTCTTTAGGAGTAAAGTCGAGAAGTTTTAGAAAGTTACGATTGCGAAGATTAAAGGCCATCTCTCGCTCCTTGCGTATATAGAATCAATGAAGAACTTAGTTAAACATAAAAATGCTATATTTGTGAATATTTATTTTATTAATTTAATAAAAAAGGCCAGTAAATGAATACTGGCCTAGATAAGATTATAGAGTCTGTTTAACTGAGCTCTTTGACTTAGATACCATCTCTTTCGATAGGGCAACTCATACAGCGCGCGCCGCCACGACCACGGCCTAGCTCGTTGCCAGGAATCGTTAGAACTTCGATACCCGCTTTGTCGTATTTCTCATTGGTGTAAACATTACGTTCATAACCAATCACGGTACCTGGTTTCACCGTCAGTACGTTGTTAGCGTCATTCCACTGTTCACGCTCAGCTTCGTAGTTATCACCGCCGGTTGTGATGATCTTCAGTTGATCAAGGCCTAGTGCGCCTTCAATCGCTGACAGGTAGTTTTCAGCTTTCTCGACACGCATTTCACCATTTTCTTTTGGCGTTAGGCGCCAAGTATCTAGATCTTTGCGAACAATCTCTGGATAGACAGAGAACGTGTCGATATCCATGTGTGTCATCACCGTATCAAGGTGCATACAAGAGCGGTGTTTTGGTAGATCGATCGCAATCACTTCGGTAGCTTGGCCTGATCTAAATAAGCTAGCCGCTAGGTTTTCGACACCTTGTGGTTTAGTACGCTCTGAAATACCAACCAGTACCGCACCTTTACCGATAACCAGTACGTCACCGCCTTCAATGTTAGCGTTGTCGTAGTGAAGGTCTTCATCACCAAAGTACTTAATGAAATCTTGGCCTGCGAACACTGGGTGCCAGCGGTAGATAGCACGTAGGTGATTCGTTTCACGTTGACGTGCAGGTTTCATCATTGGGTTAAGCGATACACCGCCGTAAACCCAGCAAGAAGTGTCTCGCGTAAATAAGTGGTTAGGCAGTGGCTCGATAACGAAATCGAGTGGTCGATGCATTTTAGGCAGCATCGATGATGATTTGATAGGAAGCTCAGAGTAGGCCAAGCCACCGAGTAAGATCGTTGCTAGATGCTCATTATCCATTTGAGCAAGGTAGTTTCTTAGGTCACGGGCGAAAGTCGGCCCATAACGGAAATCTGAGATTTGAGTATTCAGTAACCACTCGCGAGCCTGAGATACGGCAAGCGTTTCTACTAGCAGGTCATGCAGCAATAGCACTTCTACGTCTTGGCTGCGCAGCGTTTCTGCAAAGGCATCATGTTCTTCACCAGCGGCTTCAACGGCAAGTACATCATCAAATAGAAGATCATGACAGTTTGAAGGGGTGAGGTGGGTGAGTGCTCTTTCTGGTCTATTTAGGAGAACTCGTCTCAATTGACCGACTTCGGAGCCAACGTACAGCTTACTCATTTTGCATCCTTACTATTAATCCAGCGTCTATTTATGACAAGCTTGTCCGTAATATGCAAGTTTTGTAGATTGAGTTAATACAAGGTATTTGGCTAATAATTGGTCATAAAACCTGTTATTTTTAAGTTTATACAGATTAAACTCCAACTAACTGGCTATCGAACGGAACAACGTTTTTGAGGATCTATGCTCAATTGATGGCTTGTTAGAATTGAATTTTGCTTATTAATCGTGATTTTTTATTCACTATTATGCATTTTTTGATAACAAGCTGAGGATTTATGCACCCCAAAAGCGGTTTAGCGTATGCACCTAACGTGACTAATCACGCAAGTTTTATTCAATAAGCTCTAAAGTGGCCACAAAAACGAAATGCTAAAATACGGCGCAGTTAATAAAATGTTGAAAATTTGTTTCTGTGATTTTGATTTCACTTTTGAATTGATATTGGCTCTGCGATCTCGCGATAAACTTACCTTTCTAGGCCTGATCTGGGTGGCTTTTCTGGACGATCCGTGCCATATTTCGTGGCAATCAAATTTGATCTTTTCATAGTCAACACTCTGGAGCAGACACATGTCTCACGAAGATGAATATCTATCAGTAGCGGAATTAATTGAATTTCAAAAGGAAGAGACTCGCGACATCATTACAGCATTAATTGAAGATGGTAGCGATCCTGAAGCTCTATACGATATCGAGCATCACCTATTTGCTGAAGATTTCGATGTGCTTGAGAAAGCGGTTGTTGAAGCATTCAAAATGGGCTTTGAAGTGCTTGAAGCTGAAGAGACAGAAGATGAAGATGGCAATAAGCTACTTTGTTGTGATGCAACGATGCAATGTACTCTGAATGCAGAAGCGATTGATGAGCAAGTTGAGAAGCTTGTAAACCTTGCAGAGAAGTTTGACATTATCTACGACGGTTGGGGCACTTACTACGAAGGTGAAGATGCTATCTACCCAGACGAAGATGATGAAGGCGAAGAGTAATTCTTTCCCAATTTTAAAAAATGCCAGCCTCGAGCTGGCATTTTTTTACCCTCAGAAAAATAAATGTCTTTATATGCATTCATTCATTATAATGCGGTCAAAATTGATCTAGCTCAAGGAATGATATGCGGTTGCTTCTCGATGGTCTTTGGCAAATTTCGCCACTGACGGATCTCTCTATCCCACAAGATGACATCACTTTTCCGGCTCCGTTAAGCTCAAAGCTACCTGATAGCTTGAGTGAAAATGAAATTGCAGAGCAAGAGTGGCACCTGATGCACGACATCGAAGTGGATGACGCTATGTTGGCGTGTCCATTTGTTGAGTTAGTGATGGCTGGAGTCGATTACTTTGCTGAAGTTCGACTTAATGGTGTGGCTGTGTTTGATTGTGATGGTAGCCAAGCTGAATACCGTAAAGATATCCGTCCTTATATGCAGTCCGGCCGAAACCGTTTCGAGATCCTTTTCCTTGAAGAAGAGGAGAGCTTATTGCTTGAAGAGGATATGGATGACTCTATCTCTTCACAGGCTATCGCTAAATCTGATTCACGCATCGGGATTTGGCAAGCGCCATACCTGCAGTTCGTTCGAAACGTCAAGCTAGAGCAAGTGGTCACAGAACAGATCTGGCATCATGGTGGTGGCTGTGAGTTTAAAGTGGATGTTATCTATCAAACGCTAAAGGCGGGGTTAGTATCGGCATCCATCAAGTTTAATGGTATGACTCTCGTAATGCCGATCGATGTGCGCGCAGAACATACTGGCGTCGTGTTCCAGGTCGAAGCTCCTATCATTTTTGATATTGAGAATCCTAACCCTAAGCATCTATACCCATTAGAAGTGGTACTTGATGGGCAAGAAGAGAGTTCTTTTGTTGCCTTGAACCCAACCTCTTGCGTCAGTAACTTTCTACGTTAACTCCGTATATTTTAGCGCTATCTTCTTCCGCTATAGCGGCGCATTCTGCTTATAACGACTTGGCCATGACAACCTCACAAGCGTCGTGGCCTGTTTCTCCCCAAGCTGACTCAAGGTGCTCAAACCCAAGCTTCTCATAGAGTTTGACCGCAGCACCTAAGCATTCCGTCGTTTCTAAATACATGTGTTGATACCCAAATTGCTTGGCTTGCTTTAAGCTCAAAGCGACAATTCGCTTGGCTAGGCCATGCCCTCGAGTTTGCGGTAAGAAGTACATCTTTTGTAGCTCACACACATTGGGTTTACCTGCTAGAGGGGCGAAGCCACCGCCTCCGACGATCTTTCCGTTATGTTCGATAACCCAGTACATTGCATTCGCTTGGCTATAGACAGAATACATATCATCGAGTGTTGGGTCGGCCACGCCATAGCCTTTATCTTCTGTGAGCCCATGCTCAGCCGAAACTTGGCGAATGACTTCGGCTAATTGTTGGTTGTCTGACTCTGTGAGTGGGCGTAATACAAACTCATCCGCTTGGCATACTTTCATTAGCCCTTTTAAATAGCTTTCAAGTCCTTGCTTAAGCAGTTGTTGTTCGTTGTCATTGAGTGCCGAAAGTACTTTTTCAAAGAAGATGCTTTGCTGCTGGTCGAGTTGAGATAACGCATCAATACCTTGAGCAGTTAGGGCGACTAATTGGCTACGCTTGTCTACTGGATTCTCTAGGCTTTCAACTAAGCCAAGCTTGAGCAGCCCCGTGACAGTGCGGCTAGCATTCGATTTATCTACGTTGAGTTGCTGCGCCAATTGGTTGATGGTGATTGGCTGCAACTGGATTTCACCAAGAGTATGAGCCTGGACTGGAGTGAGGTCGACATCGCCACACTGCTTATCAAGCATGCCAAGTAAACGAACCGTTTGACGAGAATAGTCTCTTAATTGTTGAGAATTCATAACTACCTACCTTTGGATTAAGAAATAAAGTTGCGCACCGCAATTAATTTAATTGCGGTACGCAACTTTGTCAATGGTAAGCTGAATTTTGTTATTCGAAGCAGGTTACTTCAATCACTCAGTGAGCTTTAGATTAAGCGTGTTGATGCAAGCAAAACTGAGCTTTTACTGTTTGGCTTTCCGCTTTTCGTAACCAGACTTTCTCGTGGAAGTAGTAAGCAACGGTATTTAAAGTTGGCTCTAGCAAGGCCATCACACCACCGATGAAAGCATCTCCAGTCAACAAGTAGACAACGGTAAAGGCAACACTAAAGTGGATGGTAGCAAAGCTTGCTGTTTTTAATTTGGTCATCCACTGACGAGCTTTAAGCGCTGGAACTTGAGCCCACGCCTTTTCATGAAAATAGAAGGCAACAGTATTCACAGAGGGCTCAATCATAGCGATTAAGCTACCAATTAAGATGTCGCCTGTTAGTACGTAAGCGACACTAAATGCGATAGTAAAATGTAATGCAGCAAAGGTTAGTGTCTTTTTCATGATAATTACTCAATCGTTGTGTTGTTTCGATAGGTCTATTATTGAGAATTATTATCATTAAGTATAATGGGAAGTGGAGATTAATTTGATAGATGAAACCTATCAATCAGTGAGGCTAGAGTGAGAAGCATTGGAATCAGAGGTATAAAAAAGGCTGGCCACCAAGACCAACCTTTCTATTTAGAGCGAGAAGTTTGAAGCCTTCTCGTTCACTCGGTTTTAAAGCGCAGCGATTGTCGCTTTTTGCTCTTCAAGCTTAACAAGAGTTTCCTTGTAGCCATCAAGCTTTTCACGCTCTTTCGCGATAACTGCTTCTGGTGCTTTAGCAACGAAACCTTCGTTACCTAGCTTACCTTCGATACGCTTAATCTCGCCGTGAGTCTTAGCGACTTCTTTATCTAGACGAGCAAGCTCAGCATCTTTGTCGATAAGGCCTGCCATTGGGATCATTAGCTCAGATTTGCCAACCAGTTTAGTTGCACAAGCAGGAGTCTCTTCGCCGTCCGCTAGAACTTTAATATCGTCCAGTTTCGCTAGAGAGGTAAGAACAATCTTGTTTGCTTCGATACGAGCTGCATCTTTCTCATCAGCAACCTTGATCATTACTTCTAAGCCTTGGCTTGGTGCAATGTCGTATTCCGCACGTAGGTTACGGATAGCGGTGATGAAAGTCTTAACCCATTCGATGTCGTCAACGATCTCAGCATTGAAGTTAGCTTCATTAAACTGAGGAAGCGCTTGAGTCATGATCGTCTCGCCTTCAACGCCGTCTACTAGCGGCTTTACGCTCTGCCAGATAGATTCCGTGATGTAAGGAAGCACAGGGTGAGCAAGACGCAGAGTCTTCTCAAGAACCGTAATAAGCGTGTAACGAGTCGCTTGTTGTTGAGCTTCAGTACCTTTCCAAAGAACAGGTTTAGTTAGCTCTAAGTACCAGTCACAGAATTGGTTCCAGATGAATTCGTAAAGCGTGTTAGCTGCCATGTCTAGACGGTAGTTGTCTAGGTGAGCATTAAACTCTTTCGCTGCAACTTCAAACTGAGACTCAATCCACTTATCGGCTAGAGAGAATTCCATGTTTGCACGGTCTTCTACAGGCAGTGACATGCCACAGTCGTGCTCTTCTGTGTTCATTAGTACGTAACGGCTTGCGTTCCATAGCTTGTTACAGAAGTTACGGTAACCTTCAAGACGCTTCATGTCCCAGTTGATGTCACGGCCAGTTGAAGCCATAGCAGCAAGAGTGAAACGTAGCGCATCAGTACCGTAAGGTTCGATACCATTTTCGAAAGTCTTACGTGTTGCTTTTTCGATCTTAGCAGCCAGTTTAGGTTGCATCATGTTGCCACAACGCTTTTCTACTAGCTCTTCAAGGCCGATGCCGTCAATCATGTCGATTGGGTCAAGTACGTTACCTTTCGACTTAGACATCTTGTCGCCGTTTTCATCACGGATAAGACCCGTCATGTAAACAGTTTTGAAAGGTACTTGAGCCTTGCCATCTTCGTCTTTCACGAAGTGCATGGTCATCATGATCATACGAGCAACCCAGAAGAAGATAATATCAAAACCAGATACTAGAACTTCAGATGGGTGGAATGTTTTCAGTGCTTCAGTATCTTCAGGCCAGCCCTGTGTGCCGAACGTCCAAAGTGCAGAAGAGAACCAAGTGTCAAGTACGTCGTCGTCTTGCTTAAGCACAACAACAGGCGCTAGGTTGTTCTTTTCACGAACTTCTTCTTCAGTGCGACCTACGTAAACTTTACCATCGTTGTCGTACCATGCTGGGATACGGTGGCCCCACCAAAGTTGACGAGAGATACACCAGTCTTGCACGTCACGCATCCACGCGAAGTACATGTTTTCGTACTGCTTAGGTACGAATTGGATTTGACCATCTTCAACGGCTTTAACTGCAGGTTCTGCAAGCGGTGCTGTACGCACGTACCATTGGTCAGTCAGCATTGGTTCGATAACCACGCCACCACGGTCGCCGTAAGGGACAGTTAGGTCGTGATCTTTGATCTCTTCAAGAAGACCAAGTTCATCGAATTCAGCAACGATAGCTTTACGTGCAGCAAAACGCTCCATGCCTTGATACTTAGCAGGGATATCTGTTGAGTAAACATCGCTTTCTTCGCCGTTCGTTGTGAAGACTTCAGCAGCATCACGGATATCAGCGTTGAACGTTAGGATGTTGATCATCGGTAGGTTATTGCGCTTACCCACTTCGTAATCGTTAAAGTCATGAGCTGGAGTGATCTTCACACAACCCGTGCCTTTTTCCATGTCTGCGTGCTCATCGCCTACGATAGGGATAAGACGGTTTACAACAGGAAGTAGGATTTCTTTGCCGATAAGATCTTTGTAACGAGGATCTTCTGGGTTAACAGCAACACCAGTATCGCCAAGCATGGTTTCTGGACGAGTAGTCGCAACAACGATGTAGTCTTTACCATCAGCCGTTTTAACGCCGTTCGCTAACGGGTAGCGGAAGTGCCACATGAAACCTTTTTTGTCTTTGTTTTCAACTTCAAGATCCGAGATTGCAGTGTGCAGTTTAGGATCCCAGTTTACTAGACGCTTACCACGGTAGATTAGGTCTTCTTCGTATAGACGAACAAACACTTCTTGAGTCGCAGCCGATAGGCCGTCATCCATAGTGAATCGTTCACGATCCCAATCTACAGATGCACCAAGACGACGAAGTTGTTGAGTGATCGTGCCACCTGATTCGCCTTTCCATTCCCAGATCTTGTCGATGAAAGCTTCACGGCCGTAGTCGTGTTTTGTTTTGCCTTCTTCAGCAGCAATCTTACGCTCAACAACCATTTGAGTTGCGATACCAGCGTGGTCAGTACCCACTTGCCAAAGCGTGTTTTTGCCTTTCATACGTTGAGCACGGATAAGCGTATCCATGATCGTATCTTGGAACGCGTGACCCATGTGTAGGCTGCCAGTGACGTTCGGTGGCGGGATCATGATGCTGTAAGCTTCTTTTGATGTGTCACCGTGTGGCTTAAAGTAGCCTTTCTCTTCCCAAGTCTTATACAGAGCTTGTTCGATTGATGTTGGGTTGTATGTTTTTTCCATAGTGCTCTTAAACGGATACTGTGAATGGTTAATCGTGGTCAAACTTCATAAGTGAAGCTTCTTGAATCTAAATCCAAAGATAGCTTTAACTATGAGGTTTGACTATGGATGTTGAATCTCGATAGTTTGTAGCTGATATCCAGCCTGACGGTAAATTTTATACCTTTCTCGAGCGAGTTGCTTAGCTTTTTCTTCGCAAGGGACGAAGTCTATCACCTGAGCAAAGGCGTTCGCAAAGGTTGTATGATTATCGGCCAGATTAATTACTAGCTGACGATTCCAATTATGTTTTACGCCTTGATAGCCAATTTCGATGTTGGTTGAATACTTCGGGCCTTCGCCAACCAAGTTGTGCGCAATAAACTCACTGGGTTCGACTTGCCAGAAAACTTCAGCAATACGCTCGGCATGCTCTTTGTCATTACAGTTGAGATAAAGTTTAGCGCCTTGTTTTGCAAAGTGCTGAGCAAGAAACAGCACATAGTGAGCAAAACCATCTTCGCTGGCTTGCGGGCTGTCTGAAGGCACAATGTAAAATGTAGCAGTCTGCATACTTAATACTCGAACTGAAAATCGTGGATATCAATGTTACTTGGTTAACAGGGTCTAACAAATAGCGCTTATTAAAAAAGGGCCCGTAGGCCCTTTTTATTATTTTGAAGATTGCTCTTCAGTCTCTTGGCCGCTGCGGTTCAATAAGAATTGGACTAGCATTGAGACAGGACGACCTGTCGAGCCTTTCGCTGCGCCTGACTTCCAAGCTGTACCAGCACTGTCGATGTGTGCCCAGTGGTACTTCTTAGTGAATTTAGACAGGAAGCAACCAGCAGTAATTGTGCCGCCAGGACGGCCACCGATGTTCGCCATATCAGCGAATGGGCTGTTTAGCTGCTCATGGTACTCGTCTGCCATTGGTAGACGCCATGCACGGTCACTTGCTTGCTCAGAAGCATTAACAAGTTCGTGAGAAAGTGGGTTGTGGTTCGATAGAACGCCACTGATGTGATGACCTAAAGCGATAACACATGCGCCAGTTAGCGTAGCAACATCGACAACACAGTCAGGTTCAAAACGCTCAACGTAAGTTAGAGCATCACATAGAACCAAGCGACCTTCAGCATCAGTGTTGAGTACTTCAACCGTTTGGCCTGACATTGTCGTTAGGATATCACCGGGACGGTAAGCATTGCTGCCTGGCATGTTTTCACAACCTGCTAGGATACCAACCACGTTAATTGGCAGGTTCAGCTTAGCCAGTGCTTTCATTGTACCGAATACAGACGCCGCACCACACATGTCGTACTTCATCTCATCCATGCCTTCACCAGGCTTAAGCGAGATACCGCCTGAATCGAAAGTCAGACCTTTACCTACTAATACAATCGGCTTCGCATCTGGATCCGGAGCGCCTTTGTATTCCATAATAGACATCATAGATTCATTTTTAGAGCCACGGCCAACTGCTAGGTATGATGTCATACCCAGTTTTTCCATCTCTTCTTCGCCAATGATCTTAGTCTTCACTGTCTCGTAATCGTCGGCTAAACGACGAGCTTGAGAAGCAAGGTAAGCAGGGTTTGCGATGTTTGGTGGCATGTTGCCTAGATCTTTAGACGCTTTTACACCTGAAGCAATAGCAAGGCCATGAGAGATTGCTTTCTCACCCAGGCTCAATTCGCGACGTGTTGGTACGTTGAATACCAATTTACGTAGTGGGCGACGAGTCTCTGGTTTGTTGCTCTTGAATTGGTCAAATGTGTAAAGACCATCTTTGGTCGCTTCTACTGCTTGGCGAACTTTCCAATAAGTGTCGCGACCTTTAACGTGAAGTTCTGTAAGGAAACACACTGCTTCCATAGAACCTGTTTCGTTTAGTGTGCTGATGGTTTTTTGGATAATTTCTTTGTATTGACGCTCGCCTAGCTCACGTTCTTTACCACAGCCTACCAGTAGAACACGTTCTGAAAGTACACCAGGTACTTGATGCAGTAGTAGCATCTGGCCAGGTTTACCCTCTAGATCACCGCGACGAAGCAGTGAACTAATGTAGCCATCGCTAATCTTATCTAATTGCTCGGCTACTGGAGAAAGGCGGCGCGGTTCGAATACACCGACAACGATACATGCGCTGCGCTGTTTCTCTGGGCTGCCACTTTTTACACTGAACTCCATGCGTACTCCTACATCCTGAAGACAAATCGAACTAAATGTTAGATAATGGGTTCTTACTTGTTGGATCCTATAATGGAACTAACCTTAAAGAAGAACGCTAACACTTAGCTAAAAATTTAAAAAAATAAAAGGTTCAACGGGAAATTATAGTGATTCAATCAAAAAAACAAGTTTTGTATAGGTAATTTGAGCGTGATTATTGTTAGATATTTGATCCGCGAGACAATCAAGAGCCAATTTGCGATCTTTTTTGTTCTCTTTCTCGTGTTTCTCAGCCAAAAATTCATCAGTGTTTTAGCGGACGCCTCTGATGGTGATATCCCTGCGAGTCTTATATTGTCGATTGTTGGCTTAAATATGCCAGCGATGGGCCTATTGATGCTTCCACTCAGTATCTATATTGGTATTTTGCTTACTTTTGGCCGCCTTTACGCTGAAAGTGAAATAGTGGTCATGAACGCCACCGGTATCGGTAATAAATTCCTGATCCAATCTGCGCTTTACCTCGCTTTGATTACGGCATCTGTTGCAGCCTTTAACTCATTTTGGTTATCTCCTTGGTCACAAGACAAAGTTGAACAAATGTATGAAGAAGTAGCCGCAGAGAACAGCGTTGATTTGCTACCAAAAGGTAAGTTTGAAGGTACGCCGGATGGTTCTTCTGTCGTGTTTATCGATGATATCGACGGTAATAAGTTAGAAAATGTGTTCGTTGCTCAAATGCGTCCGCGTGATTCTGTACTGCCAAGTGTGATGTTTTCCAAGTCGGGCGATGTAAAAGAGCTCAGTGATGGTCGCCAAGTGATCGTAATGTACGATGGTACTCGTCATGAAGGCATTCCGACTCGTCTTGACTACAGGGTGACGCACTTTGAAGAATACGAAGGCCTGATTGGTCAGCGTGA
Source organism: Vibrio coralliirubri (assembly GCF_024347375.1). Classification (NCBI taxonomy): domain Bacteria; kingdom Pseudomonadati; phylum Pseudomonadota; class Gammaproteobacteria; order Vibrionales; family Vibrionaceae; genus Vibrio; species Vibrio coralliirubri. The sequence goes on from NZ_AP025470.1 coordinate 399,155, forward strand.
AGTTGAGAAGAAAGGTCGAGACTGGGAAGCGATCCCTACACTTGAACTGATTGGTAACTCAAACAATAGTGCGAAAGCAGAGTTGCAGTGGCGTATTTCTTTGGTACTTTGTATTCCATTGTTGACCATGCTTGTCGTGCCACTGTCTGCGGTAAACCCCCGACAAGGTCGTTTTGCGAAAATCGGCCCAGCAATACTGATTTATCTCACTTATTTCTTAGCAATCAGTGCAACCAAGTCTTCAATCGAAGAGGGGAGCATTCCTGCGGTAATCGGCATGTGGCCAATCAATGCGTTATTGTTATTTGTCGCGATTGGTGCAAACTTTATGGATAGCGTGCCAGTAAGGCGTTTGAAAGAAAAACTCAAGAATAAGAGGTTGGCTTAAGCCGTGTTTAAGATTCTCGATTTATATATAGGCAGAACCATCATCGCAACGACGTCACTGGTATTGGTGACGTTTGTTGGTCTCTCTGGGATCATTAAATATGTAGAGCAGCTGAGAAAAGTTGGCCGTGGTACATACGATCTATTACAAGCGCTGTACTTTGTTTTACTGAGTATCCCTCGTGATATCGAAATGTTCTTTCCAATGGCAGCATTGCTTGGCGCGTTGATTGGACTTGGTATGCTTGCTGCAAGTTCCGAACTTGTCGTTATGCAGGCAGCTGGTTTTTCTAAGTTGGATATCGGCCTATCGGTACTTAAAACGGCTATTCCACTGATGATCGTGGTGACATTGCTTGGTCAGTGGGGTGCACCGCAAGCGCAGAAAATGGCTCGTGATTTAAGAACCATCTCGATTGCTGGTGGTAATATTATTTCGACGCAAAGTGGTGTTTGGGCTCGTGATGCCAATGACTTCATTTTTATTGTCAAAATCGATGACCAGAAGCTATATGGCATGAATATGTGGCGCTTTGATGAAAACAAGGCACTGAAAACCGCTATTTATTCTGACGAAGTTGATTACGTTGGAGACAACGTGTGGACGATGAAGGATGTAGAGATCACGTCTTTTGAAAATGAGCTTCAAATTACCAAAGAAAGCCTACCGACTTACTCTTGGGAAACTTCATTAGCTCCAGACAAGTTGGCGATAGTAACGGTTAAACCAGAAGAGCTGTCGTTAAGTGGGTTGTATGATTATGTTTCTTATCTGAAGGCGTCAGAGCAAGATGCATCACGTTATGAATTGGCGCTGTGGAGAAAGATAACCCAGCCAATTTCTATCGCAGTTATGATGTTGATGGCACTGTCGTTTATCTTTGGTCCTTTGCGTAGTGTGACCATGGGTGCGAGGATTTTGTCAGGTGTTATTGCTGGCTTTACCTTCTATATATCCAGTGAGTTCTTTGGCCCGGTGAGTTTGGTTTATCAAATACCGCCTGCCTTTGGCGCAATAGCCCCGAGCGTGGTGTTCCTTGGAATTGCCATCATGCTCTTGAGGCGGAAACTGTAAATAGAAAAAAGGAAGGCATAACGCCTTCCTTTTTTGATCTTGATTGGAGCTAATTTAAATCACGCTATCGTACTTGTGGTAACACAACGACTTCGGTCTTTGCCCAGATATCGTGAAAGCCACGTTTTTCAGGATCGAATGGAACACATAGGTTTGCTAGTCCAAAACCTGAAGTACCTAAACGAATCAGCGCCTGAGTTATTGTGATAGCCGAGCCATCTTTGTTTTGAACGCGCAGCTTCCAAGCTCTCATACCGAGAGTTTGACCAGCTCTAGTCCAGAAGAACACGAAGAAATATACCCAAACGGCCACTAAGTAAAAGGTATATGCAGGGCTCCAAACCGGATGGTTGGTTAAGAAGTCACTAACATCGGCATATCCGCTGTGGTTAAAAATGCCGAGAGCCATGAGTGCGTGCAGTAGAGCGACAATGACGCCAGCCGCCAACATTTCAATAGCGATTACGATCAGAGCGTCGTAGAACAAGGCACCAAATCGGCGCATGACTCCTGCTGGTGGCAGAGTGTTTGTTGATGTCATGTGTTATTACTTCTTTAAAAATTGAGGCGTCAGAATATAGTTTAAGGCTTAGCCTGAAAAGAGACATGACGCACAGCTTATGACTTAGTGGCGAAATTATCGGCAAACACACATGAATTCAAGTTTTTATACTTGCCACATCAGTTCGCATACGTATAATGCCAAACATCGAAAGGGCAATGCCCCAAGATAATGCCGGTATGGTGAAATTGGTATACACGACGGATTCAAAATCCGTTGCCTTCGGGCGTGGCGGTTCAAGTCCGCCTACCGGTACCATATTTAAATGACAAAGCCTCGACGAAAGTCGGGGCTTTGTTGTATCTGGGATATAGGAAGCGTTGCCTTCGCGGTGGCGGCAGGGCAGGAAAGCTTCTTAATCAGACAGATCATGATGTTTCATTCCTAAATCCCATAGTTTCCCTTCGCTATTCGATCTGATAATGAATTAATTATCTTAAATCATGATGTTACCTGTCATTCTCTCTTCTATTGTCTATGTTTAAAGGACTAACAGAGGAGAGAAATATGCTGACAGTAACCCCTTACTTATTTTTTGATGGTCGTTGTAGTGAAGCACTGGATTTTTATCATAAGTGTTTTGGTGGTGTGGTTTTATCTAAGCAACTTTTTAGTGATGCACCACAGGTAATAGAGGGAGCTCAACCTGATTGGGTTATGCATGCTGAGTTCGAAGCGTTTGGTATGAAGCTGATGATGTCTGATGGTGTTAAGGCAAAAGAACTCGAAGGCAACAATCTCGCTCTTTCTCTTGTAACTGAAGATATCGCGACTCAAGAACAAATTTTTGAAAAGCTTAAGAAGGGAGGGCGGATAATGACTCCACTCGCAGATACGTTTTGGGGGGCTCGATTTGGCAAAGTAGAAGATAAATTCGGAATACGCTGGATGGTGCACTGCGACTCTTTAAGTTGAACCTGTGAAATTGGATAGTGAAATTGCTGCTTGGTTTTATTAGAATTATAAATAGAGATTAATCATCAATATTATATATAAAAATGGGCAGCATAAAGATTACCGTAGATCGCATTCAGCCCGGTCTGCATATACGACTCCCCGTAAAATGGAATGAACACCCATTTTTATTCAACAGCTTTAAAATCAAAGATGACGCTCAAGTAAAAGTAATTCGACATCTTGGTATTAAGCACGTCTATATAAACCTGAGTCAGAGCGATACCTCACCTTTACCTGTTAATCACGTAGGTGAACAAGAAATCGATATTGATTCACAGGTAAGCCTTGAAACGGAAAGAATGTGGAAAGATAAGCATGAGCGTATCGAAACCCTTAGCTCTTACCGCCGCAGGGTGAGTCATTGTGAGAGAGAGTTTGAACGCTCGCTTGCTCGAATGCGCTCTGTGATGACCAAGATCCGTAACAGACCTTTAGATGCGGTGGGGGAGGTTAAGGCTCTTGTTGATGATATTGTCGAAACCCTAGTGAGCGATGATAACGTCACCTTACATCTTATGAATGCTAAAGCGGATTTTGAAGACCTCTATTTTCATACACTGAACGTTTCGGTTGTTGCATTGATGATAGGTAAAGCTAAAGGCTACGATAGGCAGCAATTGAAAGCTCTCTCTTTCGCAGCAATGTTCCATGATATAGGCAAGATCAAAATACCAGCTGCGATATTAAGAAAGCAGAGTGCACTAACGGTGCCAGAAGAGAACTACCTGAAGCTTCATACTAAATACGGTGCGGATATTGTATCGGCAATTGATGGCTTTCCTGAAAGTGCTAAAAAGGTGATCGCTCAACATCATGAGATGAATGATGGTTCTGGTTACCCCGAGGGCTTAAAAGAACATGAGATTGATGAGTTTGCCAAGATAGTCGCCGTGGCTAATGCGTTTGATAACCTTTGCCATGGTAAAACGCAATCTCAACAAATGATCCCATATTTGGCACTGTCCCACTTATATAAGAGCTGCAAGCATCTATATAGCCAAGATAACTTGGGGCTGTTGGTTAAGTTCATGGGAGTCTACCCACCAGGAACCGTAGTACAGCTTTCAAATGACTCGATTGGGATTGTGATATCTGTTAACGCTAAACATATGCTTTATCCAAATGTACTTATCTATGATCCTAGCGTGCCAAGAACCCAAGCCCCGATCATTGACCTCTTTATTAAAGAGATCAAAATCGTAAATGCCGTTCATCCAAGCAAATTACCTGAACAAGTTCGAGAGTATCTAAACCCTAGGGCTCGTTTATCTTACTTTTTTGATAGTGGAGAGTAGTTATCCACAGGGTGTTGTGAGTAATTTGTTCGCAAGTTGGGCTTAAAGTGGTACAAATAAGCCCTTGGTTGAAATGTCTTCGTTTAACCTCTTTTTTCAATAAAAAATGCATTTAATGCTTGCCAATATGAGCGGCGTCTCTATAATGCCGCCTCACTGACACGGCAGACGCCACAAGGCTTCAGCGAAGAATGTTAGTAAAGGCAACTAGCTTTGAGTGATAATTCACTCCTACTTTTAGAAAGTAGAAATTAATTCTAAATAAGTGTTTGACACTGAGAATTAAGTCGCTAGAATGGCCGCCTCTTACGAAGTGACGCAAGTCACAACGAAGAGAAGCTCTTTAACAATTTAAACCTATCAATCTGTGTGGGCACTCGTTGATGAATATCAAAACGTTTTATCGTTAGATAAAACAGATTCTTCGGAATCAAACTTGATTTCAATGAACTGAGTGACCAATCAAGTCTTAGGACTTGGCACAGTCAATTCATTATCTTTCTGTTGGAAAGATAATAGCTTTAGAATTACATGTTTCTGTTCTTTTTCGAAAGAGCGGTAAATATTAGTTTTGAAGTCAGTATTCGTTGAGTCACAAAATCTTAAATTGAAGAGTTTGATCATGGCTCAGATTGAACGCTGGCGGCAGGCCTAACACATGCAAGTCGAGCGGAAACGACACTAACAATCCTTCGGGTGCGTTAATGGGCGTCGAGCGGCGGACGGGTGAGTAATGCCTAGGAAATTGCCTTGATGTGGGGGATAACCATTGGAAACGATGGCTAATACCGCATAATGCCTACGGGCCAAAGAGGGGGACCTTCGGGCCTCTCGCGTCAAGATATGCCTAGGTGGGATTAGCTAGTTGGTGAGGTAATGGCTCACCAAGGCGACGATCCCTAGCTGGTCTGAGAGGATGATCAGCCACACTGGAACTGAGACACGGTCCAGACTCCTACGGGAGGCAGCAGTGGGGAATATTGCACAATGGGCGAAAGCCTGATGCAGCCATGCCGCGTGTATGAAGAAGGCCTTCGGGTTGTAAAGTACTTTCAGTTGTGAGGAAGGGGGTAGCGTTAATAGCGCTGTCTCTTGACGTTAGCAACAGAAGAAGCACCGGCTAACTCCGTGCCAGCAGCCGCGGTAATACGGAGGGTGCGAGCGTTAATCGGAATTACTGGGCGTAAAGCGCATGCAGGTGGTTCATTAAGTCAGATGTGAAAGCCCGGGGCTCAACCTCGGAACTGCATTTGAAACTGGTGAACTAGAGTACTGTAGAGGGGGGTAGAATTTCAGGTGTAGCGGTGAAATGCGTAGAGATCTGAAGGAATACCAGTGGCGAAGGCGGCCCCCTGGACAGATACTGACACTCAGATGCGAAAGCGTGGGGAGCAAACAGGATTAGATACCCTGGTAGTCCACGCCGTAAACGATGTCTACTTGGAGGTTGTGGCCTTGAGCCGTGGCTTTCGGAGCTAACGCGTTAAGTAGACCGCCTGGGGAGTACGGTCGCAAGATTAAAACTCAAATGAATTGACGGGGGCCCGCACAAGCGGTGGAGCATGTGGTTTAATTCGATGCAACGCGAAGAACCTTACCTACTCTTGACATCCAGAGAAGCCAGTGGAGACACAGGTGTGCCTTCGGGAGCTCTGAGACAGGTGCTGCATGGCTGTCGTCAGCTCGTGTTGTGAAATGTTGGGTTAAGTCCCGCAACGAGCGCAACCCTTATCCTTGTTTGCCAGCGAGTAATGTCGGGAACTCCAGGGAGACTGCCGGTGATAAACCGGAGGAAGGTGGGGACGACGTCAAGTCATCATGGCCCTTACGAGTAGGGCTACACACGTGCTACAATGGCGCATACAGAGGGCAGCAAGCTAGCGATAGTGAGCGAATCCCAAAAAGTGCGTCGTAGTCCGGATTGGAGTCTGCAACTCGACTCCATGAAGTCGGAATCGCTAGTAATCGTGAATCAGAATGTCACGGTGAATACGTTCCCGGGCCTTGTACACACCGCCCGTCACACCATGGGAGTGGGCTGCAAAAGAAGTGGGTAGTTTAACCTTTCGGGGAGGACGCTCACCACTTTGTGGTTCATGACTGGGGTGAAGTCGTAACAAGGTAGCCCTAGGGGAACCTGGGGCTGGATCACCTCCTTATACGAAGATATGCACGATGAGTACCCACACAGATTGATATGTTTAAACAGTTAAGAGTAACCTATGTCCCGTTCGTCTAGAGGCCTAGGACACCGCCCTTTCACGGCGGTAACAGGGGTTCGACTCCCCTACGGGATACCATCTTTAAGCGCATTTATTTAAGTGTTTTTAAAAATGGTTCATTTTATTGAATCAAGCTCTTTAACAATTTGGAAAGCTGACTGATTGATTACTTACGAGTAATTCAATCAAATTTAAAAGTTCTCAATGTTTATCTGCTCTTAGTTAATAAGAACGGTATAAACACAACAAACACATTCAAGTGTCTTGTATTCGATTCAAACTTGTTTGAATCACAATTGAGTCCGGCAAACAGTCATTGAGAATTAACCCATTCTTAATGACAACCAAAAACCTTGGTTAGTTGCCATACACTAAGACCCTTTCGGGTTGTATGGTTAAGTGACTAAGCGTACACGGTGGATGCCTTGGCAGTCAGAGGCGATGAAAGGCGTAATAACTTGCGATAAGCCCAGATTAGGTAGTAATAACCTTTTGAGTCTGGGATTCCTGAATGGGGAAACCCACTTACATAAGTAAGTATCCTGTTGTGAATACATAGCAACAGGAGGCAAACCGGGGGAACTGAAACATCTAAGTACCCCGAGGAAGAGAAATCAACCGAGATTCCGAAAGTAGCGGCGAGCGAAATTGGATTAGCCCTTAAGCTTTTAATGAGACAGATGAAGGCTCTGGAAAGTGCCGCAATAAAGGGTGATAGCCCCGTAATCGACATCTCATCATCAGTGAAAACGAGTAGGGCGGGACACGTGATATCCTGTCTGAATATGGGGGGACCATCCTCCAAGGCTAAATACTACTGACTGACCGATAGTGAACCAGTACCGTGAGGGAAAGGCGAAAAGAACCCCTGTGAGGGGAGTGAAATAGAACCTGAAACCGTGTACGTACAAGCAGTAGGAGCACCTTCGTGGTGTGACTGCGTACCTTTTGTATAATGGGTCAGCGACTTAATTTTAGTAGCAAGGTTAACCGTTTAGGGGAGCCGTAGGGAAACCGAGTCTTAACTGGGCGTACAGTTGCTAGGATTAGACCCGAAACCAGGTGATCTAGCCATGGGCAGGTTGAAGGTTGAGTAACATCAACTGGAGGACCGAACCGACTAATGTTGAAAAATTAGCGGATGACTTGTGGCTAGGGGTGAAAGGCCAATCAAACCTGGAGATAGCTGGTTCTCCCCGAAAGCTATTTAGGTAGCGCCTCGGACGAATACTACTGGGGGTAGAGCACTGTTAAGGCTAGGGGGTCATCCCGACTTACCAACCCTTTGCAAACTCCGAATACCAGTAAGTACTATCCGGGAGACACACGGCGGGTGCTAACGTCCGTCGTGGAGAGGGAAACAACCCAGACCGCCAGCTAAGGTCCCAAAGTATAGCTAAGTGGGAAACGATGTGGGAAGGCTCAGACAGCCAGGATGTTGGCTTAGAAGCAGCCATCATTTAAAGAAAGCGTAATAGCTCACTGGTCGAGTCGGCCTGCGCGGAAGATGTAACGGGGCTAAGCTATACACCGAAGCTGCGGCTACGTACCTTAGGGTATGTGGGGTAGGGGAGCGTTCTGTAAGCCGTTGAAGGTGGTCTGTAAGGGCTGCTGGAGGTATCAGAAGTGCGAATGCTGACATGAGTAACGATAAAGGGAGTGAAAAACTCCCTCGCCGGAAGACCAAGGGTTCCTGTCCAACGTTAATCGGGGCAGGGTAAGTCGACTCCTAAGGCGAGGCCGAAAGGCGTAGTCGATGGGAAACAGGTTAATATTCCTGTACTTCTTACAATTGCGATGGGGGGACGGAGAAGGCTAGGTGGGCCTGGCGACGGTTGTCCAGGTTCAAGTACGTAGGCGGGTGGTTTAGGTAAATCCGGACCGCTACTAACGCTGAGATACGATGTCGAGCTACTACGGTAGTGAAGTCATTGATGCCATGCTTCCAGGAAAAGCCTCTAAGCTTCAGATTGTAAGGAATCGTACCCCAAACCGACACAGGTGGTCGGGTAGAGAATACCAAGGCGCTTGAGAGAACTCGGGTGAAGGAACTAGGCAAAATGGTACCGTAACTTCGGGAGAAGGTACGCTCTTATCAGTGAAGTCCCTTGCGGATGGAGCAGACGAGAGTCGCAGATACCAGGTGGCTGCAACTGTTTATTAAAAACACAGCACTGTGCAAAATCGTAAGATGACGTATACGGTGTGACGCCTGCCCGGTGCCGGAAGGTTAATTGATGGGGTTAGACTTCGGTCGAAGCTCTTGATCGAAGCCCCGGTAAACGGCGGCCGTAACTATAACGGTCCTAAGGTAGCGAAATTCCTTGTCGGGTAAGTTCCGACCTGCACGAATGGCGTAATGATGGCCACGCTGTCTCCACCCGAGACTCAGTGAAATTGAAATCGCTGTGAAGATGCAGTGTACCCGCGGCTAGACGGAAAGACCCCGTGAACCTTTACTACAGCTTGGCACTGAACATTGAACCTACATGTGTAGGATAGGTGGGAGACTATGAAACCGCGTCGCTAGATGTGGTGGAGTCGTCCTTGAAATACCACCCTTGTAGTTTTGATGTTCTAACGTTGGTCCCTGAATCGGGATTACGGACAGTGCCTGGTGGGTAGTTTGACTGGGGCGGTCTCCTCCCAAAGAGTAACGGAGGAGCACGAAGGTGGGCTAAACACGGTTGGACATCGTGTGGTTAGTGCAATGGCATAAGCCCGCTTGACTGCGAGAATGACAATTCGAGCAGGTGCGAAAGCAGGTCATAGTGATCCGGTGGTTCTGAATGGAAGGGCCATCGCTCAACGGATAAAAGGTACTCCGGGGATAACAGGCTGATACCGCCCAAGAGTTCATATCGACGGCGGTGTTTGGCACCTCGATGTCGGCTCATCACATCCTGGGGCTGAAGTCGGTCCCAAGGGTATGGCTGTTCGCCATTTAAAGTGGTACGCGAGCTGGGTTTAGAACGTCGTGAGACAGTTCGGTCCCTATCTGCCGTGGGCGTTGGAAAATTGAAAGGGGCTGCTCCTAGTACGAGAGGACCGGAGTGGACGAACCTCTGGTGTTCGGGTTGTCATGCCAATGGCATTGCCCGGTAGCTAAGTTCGGAATCGATAACCGCTGAAAGCATCTAAGCGGGAAGCGAGCCTTGAGATGAGTTTTCCCTGGCGCTATAAGCGTCCTAAAGGGTTGTCGTAGACTACGACGTTGATAGGCAGGGTGTGTAAGTGCTGCGAGGCATTGAGCTAACCTGTACTAATTGCCCGTGAGGCTTAACCATACAACACCCAAGGGGTTTTGTGGACTCAAAGAAATACCAAACGCTTGAATGAGTTTGAAGAGATAGACTTTTAAATACAGTTTTCCAGATTATTTTGCCTTCAGTTTTTTAAAAACTGAAAGTAAAAGCAAAATTTGCTTGGCGACCATAGCATTGTGGACCCACCTGATTCCATGCCGAACTCAGAAGTGAAACACAATAGCGCCGATGGTAGTGTGGGGCTTCCCCATGTGAGAGTAGGACATCGCCAGGCTTTAATTTCGACTTTGTCTATTTGATAGACAAGTCACCATAGAGTTCTAAGTTTTCTTAGTATTTTATGTTGACTTTCAAAGTAGAAAGCGTATTATACGCGTCCTGCTTAAGTGCTAAGGCACTGAAAGCAAAGCTCTTTAACAATTTAAACCTATCAATCTGTGTGGGCACTCGTTGATGAATATCAAAACGTTTTATCGTTAGATAAAACAGATTCTTCGGAATCAAAATTGATTTCAATGAACTGAGTGACCAATACGTTTAACTACTTGTAGTTATTCGGCACAGTCAATTCATTACCATTCTGTTGGAATGGTAATAGCTTTAGAATTACATGTTCATGTTTACATGAATATTAGTTTTGAAGTCAGTATTCGTTGAGTCACAAAATCTTAAATTGAAGAGTTTGATCATGGCTCAGATTGAACGCTGGCGGCAGGCCTAACACATGCAAGTCGAGCGGAAACGACACTAACAATCCTTCGGGTGCGTTAATGGGCGTCGAGCGGCGGACGGGTGAGTAATGCCTAGGAAATTGCCTTGATGTGGGGGATAACCATTGGAAACGATGGCTAATACCGCATAATGCCTACGGGCCAAAGAGGGGGACCTTCGGGCCTCTCGCGTCAAGATATGCCTAGGTGGGATTAGCTAGTTGGTGAGGTAATGGCTCACCAAGGCGACGATCCCTAGCTGGTCTGAGAGGATGATCAGCCACACTGGAACTGAGACACGGTCCAGACTCCTACGGGAGGCAGCAGTGGGGAATATTGCACAATGGGCGAAAGCCTGATGCAGCCATGCCGCGTGTATGAAGAAGGCCTTCGGGTTGTAAAGTACTTTCAGTTGTGAGGAAGGGGGTAGCGTTAATAGCGCTATCTCTTGACGTTAGCAACAGAAGAAGCACCGGCTAACTCCGTGCCAGCAGCCGCGGTAATACGGAGGGTGCGAGCGTTAATCGGAATTACTGGGCGTAAAGCGCATGCAGGTGGTTCATTAAGTCAGATGTGAAAGCCCGGGGCTCAACCTCGGAACTGCATTTGAAACTGGTGAACTAGAGTACTGTAGAGGGGGGTAGAATTTCAGGTGTAGCGGTGAAATGCGTAGAGATCTGAAGGAATACCAGTGGCGAAGGCGGCCCCCTGGACAGATACTGACACTCAGATGCGAAAGCGTGGGGAGCAAACAGGATTAGATACCCTGGTAGTCCACGCCGTAAACGATGTCTACTTGGAGGTTGTGGCCTTGAGCCGTGGCTTTCGGAGCTAACGCGTTAAGTAGACCGCCTGGGGAGTACGGTCGCAAGATTAAAACTCAAATGAATTGACGGGGGCCCGCACAAGCGGTGGAGCATGTGGTTTAATTCGATGCAACGCGAAGAACCTTACCTACTCTTGACATCCAGAGAAGCCAGTGGAGACACAGGTGTGCCTTCGGGAGCTCTGAGACAGGTGCTGCATGGCTGTCGTCAGCTCGTGTTGTGAAATGTTGGGTTAAGTCCCGCAACGAGCGCAACCCTTATCCTTGTTTGCCAGCGAGTAATGTCGGGAACTCCAGGGAGACTGCCGGTGATAAACCGGAGGAAGGTGGGGACGACGTCAAGTCATCATGGCCCTTACGAGTAGGGCTACACACGTGCTACAATGGCGCATACAGAGGGCAGCAAGCTAGCGATAGTGAGCGAATCCCAAAAAGTGCGTCGTAGTCCGGATTGGAGTCTGCAACTCGACTCCATGAAGTCGGAATCGCTAGTAATCGTGAATCAGAATGTCACGGTGAATACGTTCCCGGGCCTTGTACACACCGCCCGTCACACCATGGGAGTGGGCTGCAAAAGAAGTGGGTAGTTTAACCTTTCGAGGAGGACGCTCACCACTTTGTGGTTCATGACTGGGGTGAAGTCGTAACAAGGTAGCCCTAGGGGAACCTGGGGCTGGATCACCTCCTTATACGAAGATATGCACGATGAGTACCCACACAGATTGATTAGGTTTAGAAAAGTTAAGAGACGATATTGGGTCTGTAGCTCAGCTGGTTAGAGCGCTCGCCTGATAAGCGGGAGGTCGGTGGTTCAAGTCCACTCAGACCCACCAATATCGACCTAGATGGGGCTATAGCTCAGCTGGGAGAGCGCCTGCCTTGCACGCAGGAGGTCTGCGGTTCGATCCCGCATAGCTCCACCATCTTTAAGTATTCTCTTAAGAGAGTCTTTAAAAATGGTTCATTTTATTGAATCAAGCTCTTTAACAATTTGGAAAGCTGACTGATTGATTACTTACGAGTAATTCAATCAAATTTAAAAGTTCTCAATGTTTATCTTTCATTAGATAAACACAACAAACACATTCAAGTGTCTTGTATTCGATTCAAACTTGTTTGAATCACAATTGAGTCCGGCAAACAGTCATTGAGAATTAACCCTTCTTAATGACAACCAAAAACCTTGGTTAGTTGCCATACACTAAGACCCTTTCGGGTTGTATGGTTAAGTGACTAAGCGTACACGGTGGATGCCTTGGCAGTCAGAGGCGATGAAAGGCGTAATAACTTGCGATAAGCCCAGATTAGGTAGTAATAACCTTTTGAGTCTGGGATTCCTGAATGGGGAAACCCACTTGCATAAGCAAGTATCCTGTTGTGAATACATAGCAACAGGAGGCAAACCGGGGGAACTGAAACATCTAAGTACCCCGAGGAAGAGAAATCAACCGAGATTCCGAAAGTAGCGGCGAGCGAAATTGGATTAGCCCTTAAGCTTTTAATGAGACAGATGAAGGCTCTGGAAAGTGCCGCAGTAAAGGGTGATAGCCCCGTAATCGACATCTCATCATCAGTGAAAACGAGTAGGGCGGGACACGTGATATCCTGTCTGAATATGGGGGGACCATCCTCCAAGGCTAAATACTACTGACTGACCGATAGTGAACCAGTACCGTGAGGGAAAGGCGAAAAGAACCCCTGTGAGGGGAGTGAAATAGAACCTGAAACCGTGTACGTACAAGCAGTAGGAGCACCTTCGTGGTGTGACTGCGTACCTTTTGTATAATGGGTCAGCGACTTAATTTTAGTAGCAAGGTTAACCGTTTAGGGGAGCCGTAGGGAAACCGAGTCTTAACTGGGCGTACAGTTGCTAGGATTAGACCCGAAACCAGGTGATCTAGCCATGGGCAGGTTGAAGGTTGAGTAACATCAACTGGAGGACCGAACCGACTAATGTTGAAAAATTAGCGGATGACTTGTGGCTAGGGGTGAAAGGCCAATCAAACCTGGAGATAGCTGGTTCTCCCCGAAAGCTATTTAGGTAGCGCCTCGGACGAATACTACTGGGGGTAGAGCACTGTTAAGGCTAGGGGGTCATCCCGACTTACCAACCCTTTGCAAACTCCGAATACCAGTAAGTACTATCCGGGAGACACACGGCGGGTGCTAACGTCCGTCGTGGAGAGGGAAACAACCCAGACCGCCAGCTAAGGTCCCAAAGTATAGCTAAGTGGGAAACGATGTGGGAAGGCTCAGACAGCCAGGATGTTGGCTTAGAAGCAGCCATCATTTAAAGAAAGCGTAATAGCTCACTGGTCGAGTCGGCCTGCGCGGAAGATGTAACGGGGCTAAGCTATACACCGAAGCTGCGGCTACGTACCTTAGGGTATGTGGGGTAGGGGAGCGTTCTGTAAGCCGTTGAAGGTGGTCTGTAAGGGCTGCTGGAGGTATCAGAAGTGCGAATGCTGACATGAGTAACGATAAAGGGAGTGAAAAACTCCCTCGCCGGAAGACCAAGGGTTCCTGTCCAACGTTAATCGGGGCAGGGTAAGTCGACTCCTAAGGCGAGGCCGAAAGGCGTAGTCGATGGGAAACAGGTTAATATTCCTGTACTTCTTACAATTGCGATGGGGGGACGGAGAAGGCTAGGTGGGCCTGGCGACGGTTGTCCAGGTTCAAGTACGTAGGCGGGTGGTTTAGGTAAATCCGGACCGCTACTAACGCTGAGATACGATGTCGAGCTACTACGGTAGTGAAGTCATTGATGCCATGCTTCCAGGAAAAGCCTCTAAGCTTCAGATTGTAAGGAATCGTACCCCAAACCGACACAGGTGGTCGGGTAGAGAATACCAAGGCGCTTGAGAGAACTCGGGTGAAGGAACTAGGCAAAATGGTACCGTAACTTCGGGAGAAGGTACGCTCTTATCAGTGAAGTCCCTTGCGGATGGAGCAGACGAGAGTCGCAGATACCAGGTGGCTGCAACTGTTTATTAAAAACACAGCACTGTGCAAAATCGTAAGATGACGTATACGGTGTGACGCCTGCCCGGTGCCGGAAGGTTAATTGATGGGGTTAGACTTCGGTCGAAGCTCTTGATCGAAGCCCCGGTAAACGGCGGCCGTAACTATAACGGTCCTAAGGTAGCGAAATTCCTTGTCGGGTAAGTTCCGACCTGCACGAATGGCGTAATGATGGCCACGCTGTCTCCACCCGAGACTCAGTGAAATTGAAATCGCTGTGAAGATGCAGTGTACCCGCGGCTAGACGGAAAGACCCCGTGAACCTTTACTACAGCTTGGCACTGAACATTGAACCTACATGTGTAGGATAGGTGGGAGACTATGAAACCGCGTCGCTAGATGTGGTGGAGTCGTCCTTGAAATACCACCCTTGTAGTTTTGATGTTCTAACGTTGGTCCCTGAATCGGGATTACGGACAGTGCCTGGTGGGTAGTTTGACTGGGGCGGTCTCCTCCCAAAGAGTAACGGAGGAGCACGAAGGTGGGCTAAACACGGTTGGACATCGTGTGGTTAGTGCAATGGCATAAGCCCGCTTGACTGCGAGAATGACAATTCGAGCAGGTGCGAAAGCAGGTCATAGTGATCCGGTGGTTCTGAATGGAAGGGCCATCGCTCAACGGATAAAAGGTACTCCGGGGATAACAGGCTGATACCGCCCAAGAGTTCATATCGACGGCGGTGTTTGGCACCTCGATGTCGGCTCATCACATCCTGGGGCTGAAGTCGGTCCCAAGGGTATGGCTGTTCGCCATTTAAAGTGGTACGCGAGCTGGGTTTAGAACGTCGTGAGACAGTTCGGTCCCTATCTGCCGTGGGCGTTGGAAAATTGAAAGGGGCTGCTCCTAGTACGAGAGGACCGGAGTGGACGAACCTCTGGTGTTCGGGTTGTCATGCCAATGGCATTGCCCGGTAGCTAAGTTCGGAATCGATAACCGCTGAAAGCATCTAAGCGGGAAGCGAGCCTTGAGATGAGTTTTCCCTGGCACTATAAGTGTCCTAAAGGGTTGTCGTAGACTACGACGTTGATAGGCAGGGTGTGTAAGTGCTGCGAGGCATTGAGCTAACCTGTACTAATTGCCCGTGAGGCTTAACCATACAACACCCAAGGGGTTTTGTGGACTCAAAGAAAGACCAGACCTTGAATGAGTTTGAAAGAGACTTTTAAATCAGTTTTCCGAATTTTAAAATTTGCTTGGCGACCATAGCATTGTGGACCCACCTGATTCCATGCCGAACTCAGAAGTGAAACACAATAGCGCCGATGGTAGTGTGGGGCTTCCCCATGTGAGAGTAGGACATCGCCAGGCTTTAAATTTTTAAAATCGTTTTTAAACGGTTTTTGAATTGCTGATATAGCTCAGCCCGGTAGAGCGCACCCTTGGTAAGGGTGAGGTCCCCAGTTCGAGTCTGGGTATCAGCACCACTATTTAGTTGATTTGATTATTCAAGTTAACAACAGAATTTGTTTGACGACCATAGCATTGTGGACCCACCTGATTCCATGCCGAACTCAGAAGT
Organism: Vibrio coralliirubri; assembly: GCF_024347375.1. Classification (NCBI taxonomy): domain Bacteria; kingdom Pseudomonadati; phylum Pseudomonadota; class Gammaproteobacteria; order Vibrionales; family Vibrionaceae; genus Vibrio; species Vibrio coralliirubri. Next base: position 414,995 of record NZ_AP025470.1, read on the forward strand.
GAAACACAATAGCGCCGATGGTAGTGTGGGGCTTCCCCATGTGAGAGTAGGACATCGTCAGGCTCAAATTGCTTTAAGCTGAATAGACACTGCGGAGTGGTAGTTCAGTTGGTTAGAATACCGGCCTGTCACGCCGGGGGTCGCGGGTTCGAGTCCCGTCCACTCCGCCACTTATTAGAAAGCCTAGTCTTATGACTAGGCTTTCGTCGTTTCTGGGTGTCGATAATTTGGTCTCCGATCAACGAGTCCCGGTCGCCTGAGATCCCAGCCACTCCGCTACTTATATGAAGCCTCGCTAGAAATAGCGGGGCTTTTTTGCATCTAAATTATAGTTTTTCGCATGTCAGTCGAATAATTTGCACAAAAGACTCCCCGTAGCCCACAGCTCTTAGCTTAGGTGTTCCCCAAACCAACTCATGATTAGGGCTACATCATTTCGGATTCCAGCTGTGAGGTGACTCGAGCATGATTTCAAGCGTATATAGCTTTAATTTAGCATTCAGATACTCGAGCCATACGCGCTGTAAGTTAGATTTATGAGACAGAACTGACTCAACATATCCCCTTCTCAACACCTGAAACTAATACAGGCCCTACAACCCATCTTGTTGCTCTGTACTTGTAGGTTGCTTCTCTATTTAGCGAGTGTCCTTCAAGTATCAGCTAACAGCCATTCGCCTAGAAAACCTGACTTCTATCCTGTCTGTGGATCTAGAGGATAGTTCTGATGTGTAATTAGGGCTCTATCATAGAGGCTTCTCTTAAAAACGCTAGAGCCCCTAATGAGTCAACTTAATAGCTCTTGTTATGCATTTAGCTTAAACCACTCTCGATGGTATTGAGCGCCTCGTTCTAAGTATTTCAAAGGGTGAAAGTAGGCTAGATTCAGTTTAAAGGTGAGAGTCGCTAAGTGTGTTCCCAAGTGGTGCCTGAGGGATATATAAGCTAAGAAATAGAGCATCCCTCGTATTTGTGAAGTGACGTTTATCACCCTGCGGATTTAGATTCTTTGGGTCTAGGTGCTGGTATATTAGGGGTTACCACTCTGTCTTCGATTTTGATGTGTTTGTTGACTCGATATTAATCAGTTGTGTTGACCGCTTTGCTCTGAGCATATTGATTTCTTGCTGGTTAGTTCAAGCTATGTTTTGGTTATTGCGACTAAGATTAATCTATAAGGTCACTACTGTTTGCTTAGTAAGAATAGAAAATTCCCCAAATCATCGGCGGATAGTTTGGGGATTATTTTAAGAGCTGGATAAAGCCTTAAACCTAATGGGTCGAACTATGAAATTGAGTTTTAACTTTGAAGATGCGAGCCAGATCTTTGTGGGATCTTTTGCTTTGGCCGTGCCGATTTCTTTTTCTGAAGAGGCTTGGAAGTTAGGGGAGACTTTACCTGCCGCTAATCTATTGCTTCTATTTTTGCTGTCTGCGGTGTTCTTAGGCTTTTATACGTATGAGAGCGTCTTTCAAAAAGACGTTGTTGCACGGTTGCCAGTGTTTATTTTTAGAATAGTTATTGCTTATGTTATGACGGCATTGGTCGTTGCTTTGGTACTGACTTGTCTGGACAAATTACCTTTATTGAGTGATCCAGTGGTATCGATCAAAAGAGTGATTGTTATTTCAATGCCTGCCTCTATGGGCGCTATTGTAGTGGATAGTTTTGATAAAGAGTGACTTGTGTATCATTTGCATTGAAGCGCCTTGCAGAGCTTTTCTAGCGCTTATTTGATTCGTTATTTAGCTTTTTCACTTCCAGACTTAGCATTGATTTGTTTAACCGCTCTCATCATCAATAAAATGAGTAGTAACGTTACTATGAGTGACTCTTACGTGAATGGGGCGTTTGTTGCTGGGAGATATTGAAGAGCGTCAAGTAGCGAAGGTTTGTAGGCTTGGAAGGAGATGAAAACAGTTGGTTTCTGAGTCGAATAGAAATTAGAGAGGAGAGGGAAGTTGTATTGAGATGTTGGGATCTTTAGATGCAAAAAAGCCGCATCAATGATGCGGCTTTTTTTAATTGGCTCCCCTTGCAAGACTTGAACTTGCGACATACGGATTAACAGTCCGCCGTTCTACCAACTGAACTAAAGGGGAATTGATTGTTTAGTCTCTAATCAAGAGAATGGTGCCGACTACCGGAATCGAACTGGTGACCTACTGATTACAAGTCAGTTGCTCTACCTACTGAGCTAAGTCGGCATCATGAATCAAAAAGCTTATGCTTGATGATTAACTTGGCTCCCCTTGCAAGACTTGAACTTGCGACATACGGATTAACAGTCCGCCGTTCTACCAACTGAACTAAAGGGGAATTATTCTTAAAGCTTTAAAGAAATGGTGCCGACTACCGGAGTCGAACTGGTGACCTACTGATTACAAGTCAGTTGCTCTACCTACTGAGCTAAGTCGGCACATAATATTTCTTTGTGCTTTACTGTTGTTGTCTAAGACACCAACAAATAAATTGTGGTGCCCGGAGGCGGAATCGAACCACCGACACGAGGATTTTCAATCCTCTGCTCTACCGACTGAGCTATCCGGGCGACGAGGTGTATTAAACGTGTTTTCGCGTTCTGGGTCAACATTAAATTGCAAAAAAAGTATCGTTTGATGTTTTTCTATACTTAGTGGGTTGTTTTTGCTCGTTTGGGGTGAAAAACCTAGGTCTAGCATGCCCTAAAAGATAGTGAAACTACGGTTAACTACACTGAATGGGCGCCGAAATAAAAAAAGCACGTATGAAAACGTGCTTTTTTATTTAAAAATTTCTAGGGAGTTTAGTGTTTTACTTCAAACCTATTAACCCAAGCTTCTAATTCGTTGGAAAGAGAGGCAAGAGTTTGGGTGCTGTTATGACTTTCTGTTACGACATTGCTCAGTTGGTTACCGCTCTCTTCGATCATATTGATACGCTTCGATATATCATCGCTCACCTGAGTCTGCTCAGCGGCCGCTGTCGCGATTTGATGACTCATTGATGAAATAGACTCTAATGCGACAACAATCTGTTGTAGTGCTTCAGAGGCGTTTTGAGACTCTGTTACGGTGCTTTCACTAGTCGCGGCACAAACTTCCATGGTTTGAATTGCGTTGCGAGATCCTTCTTGAAGGTTATTAATCATTAATTGGATTTCTTTGGTGCTCGATTGTGTTCGGCCTGCAAGGTTACGAACCTCATCTGCTACAACAGCAAATCCCCGACCTTGTTCGCCAGCTCGAGCTGCTTCAATGGCTGCGTTAAGTGCCAACAGGTTAGTTTGCTCTGCTATATCACCAATCACATCCAATATTTTTGCAATGTTGTTTACATCGTTATCGAGGTTAGCGACAGCTTCGCTTGCTGTGCCTAGTTGGCCTGCTAGGCCTTGAATGTTATCTACTGTGTTGTGAATGAGTTGTTGGGTGTGCTGGCTCTGTTTGTCGGCCTCGTCGGTGTTGCGCGCGGTATCGCTAGCTGAATCAGCAACGTTGTTGGCTGAAGAGGCCATCTCGGTCATTGCTGTCGCGATCATCTCTGTTGATTGCTGTTGGGTCTCTGTCAGTTGAGCAATTGACCCAGCGCGATCTTCAACGCGCTGCAGTTCGCCTCTTAATGCCAGCATTGAAGCATCAAGGTTTGATACTAGCTCAGCCAGTGACTTACTCATTTGTTGCACTGCGTGATAGATACTGCCGCCAATTGCCTGAGTTTCGAAAGAGGTTTGAATTCGACCTTGTGCTACGGCTTGTACTGCTTCTCGTACGTCTTTAGGTTCGCCGCCAAGAAGCGCTAGCATGCGTTTAATGGATACAATTAGGCTCGATAGAATAAGACCAGCAATCACGACACAAAGGAATAACTGCCATTGAGCGGTAGACCAGAAACGAGCGTTAACTTCATTGAACCCGATACCGGTACCGACAACCCAGCCCCAATGTGGTGTTTTCTCAGCAATAGACAGTTTTTCTTCAATCGTTCCATCTGGCAGTTTTTGTGTCCAGGTGTACTCAATGATCTGGCCAGTGCGATTACCAAGTACTCTTTGGATTAGCTGACCAACACTATTGCCGTCACCATCTTTAAAGTCGTTAAAGCTGGTTCCGTGTAGTTGAGGATCTAATGGTGTCGCGACAAACGTCATGTTCTCATCGGCTACGTAAACATATTCATTATCTTTATAGATGTTGTTGCGAAGAAGGCGAGTAGCCAGTTGCTTAGCTTGATCTTCTTCTAGAGTGCCATCAATCGCCATCTTCTCCACTTCAGTAAGGATGCTGTATGCACTCTTAAATAGCTCTGTCACGCGAGCTTTGTTGTCCATGTTGCTAGCGACTCTCAATGTCCATAAACCAGTAGCCGTCAGTGCTAGCAGGGCGATCAAGATGATGCCCGATAATAAGTAAGCTTGCGTTTTTAGTTTCATATTTCCCCGCGCAGCGATTCAATAATTAGTATTAGGTATAATTCATCGAATCTTAATCTAAGTGGTGTAAGGCAGATATTAGAAAGACATCAAAGCATGATAGAGATTAAATTTTCGAAGAAAAAAAGTAACGGAACTGAATTCTGTTTGTTTTAATGTGAATATTAGCGGGTCATGAACTTTGGAAGGAGTTGGTTCTGTTGGAATGGATATGCTTTATAGAACTTAGAATCTGCTGCTGTAGTAAGAGTACTAGAAGGAGATAACTCAATTTATCGAGACTGATTAAGAGTAGAGCTGATGAGTATATTGAATAGAGTTTGCTTTTGTTCAAACGAAAAAAAGCCAAGTCTTTCGACTTGGCTTTCTTGAATGTGGCTCCCCTTGCAAGACTTGAACTTGCGACATACGGATTAACAGTCCGCCGTTCTACCAACTGAACTAAAGGGGAATTATTTGTGTCAACATCAGGTCTATAAAGACCATTATTTGTTAAGCACCAAATAATGGTGCCTCGAGGCGGAATCGAACCACCGACACGCGGATTTTCAATCCGCTGCTCTACCGACTGAGCTATCGAGGCAAAAGAATGGTGCCGACTACCGGAGTCGAACTGGTGACCTACTGATTACAAGTCAGTTGCTCTACCTACTGAGCTAAGTCGGCACACTAAATTCTTTGCTTAAAGAGTTAAACTCTTCAATTAAAACCTCATAAAAAATGAAGTCCTTTAAAAATGGCTCCCCTTGCAAGACTTGAACTTGCGACATACGGATTAACAGTCCGCCGTTCTACCAACTGAACTAAAGGGGAATTACTTGTCTCAACATCAGGTCTATAAAGACCATTATTTGTTAAGTACCAAATAATGGTGCCTCGAGGCGGAATCGAACCACCGACACGCGGATTTTCAATCCGCTGCTCTACCGACTGAGCTATCGAGGCAAAAGAATGGTGCCGACTACCGGAGTCGAACTGGTGACCTACTGATTACAAGTCAGTTGCTCTACCTACTGAGCTAAGTCGGCACACTAAATTCTTTATGCTTTTGTTCGTGTTGCTACTCCCTGTTAAAGAGTGTTGACACCAACAAATCAAATTGTGGTGCCCGGAGGCGGAATCGAACCACCGACACGAGGATTTTCAATCCTCTGCTCTACCGACTGAGCTATCCGGGCAACGGAGCGCTATTAAACGGATTTTCTTCATAACCGTCAACACCTTTTTTGAAAATAATTAAAAAAAACGTTCGTTAGTTGTTTTTTTATTCAAAAGTGAGGCTTACGTTTTACCTTGGTTAAAATCTTTCTTGAATTTTGTTACTTTTTCTAAGTATCGGCGCGACTCTTTGTTTGGGTGCTTTTTAGTAAGTGCCCAGTATGCTTGGCTAGGTTGCAGCGAGTTTAGGTCTCGCATTGCTCGTTTTCTGTCCTTGCTGAAGGTATTGAGTACGCCACCCGTGCCGCCGTTGTATGCTGAAATCATGCTGTACTCGAGCGTTGTCGGGTGTTTTACATCTTTCAAATAACGATTTTTGAGTATGTAAAAGTATGCGGTGCCAGCATCAATGTTGTTTTCTGGATTGAATAAATACTCAGGACTTGGCTCTCCAGGCTTGTTCTTTACTAGCTTAAACACATCTCGACCTGCGGTTTTAGGCACCACCTGCATAAGACCGTATGCATTCGCCCAACTCACCGCGTAGGGGTTGAAACTACTCTCTGTTTTGATAATCGCGTAGATCAAGTCTTCAGGAATGTCGTAACGCTGAGATGCTCGTCGAACGATATCGGCGTATTGATAACTACGCTGACTGGCGTGATCGGCCACCATTGGGATCTCAACGTAATAGGCTTTTTTAAAGTCGACTTCTTTGGTTTTTAGGTTATTAGCGATCAGGTAATCAGCGAACTGGTTAGCGCGCCAAGACCATTGGATAGGCTTTTTTTCTTGGTCTACAACTTGGTTGTAGAGGAAAGGCCTGCCTTCTAATTTGATGCTTTTGGAAGAGAATAGGTCGACATGCGCTGGATCATCTGGCGTCAAAAGCGTTGTCATGATTGCGTTTTTGAGGTGTTTTTTAGGTTCAGTCGAGGAGACCGTTTCTACCGTTATGAGGCCTTCGCTAAAGTTTACTTCTGAACGGCTCAGGTAATTATCTATGTATTTCACATAGTTACTCTTACCTGCCATTTTTACTTCCCTACTGCCCCAGCGTTTTTGAATATTGCCAGAAAAGCTATTAATCAAAGCATCTAGTGCTCCGGTGTCTTTTTCAAACTGACCAGGTAGCTCTGCCAAGTTGCTTACGAATCGGTTGGTCGGTTCGTAATTAACATCATAAATGCTTTCGACAAATTCACGGCTGCAGCCCGTTAATAACATGGCTGTTAGGAAGTAACTTAGCTTTTTCATAGTTCCTCATACAAAAATGACATCGCAGCGTTAACCATGATGTCATTAAAATTTGCTTAAATAAATGTCTTATTCGCTTGGTGGAGTATAGCCATCAATTACGACATCTTTACCTTCGAAAAGGAAGTTAACCATCTCAGTTTCAAGAAGTTTACGATGCTCAGGATCCATCATGTTTAGCTTCTTTTCATTGATAAGCATAGTTTGCTTGCTTTGCCATTGTCCCCAAGCTTCTTTAGACACGTTGTCAAAGATACGCTTACCTAAGTCACCTGGGTAAAGTTGAAAATCTAGGCCTTCAGCATCTTTTTGAAGGCGAGCACAAAATACAGTGCGGCTCATAGTGGTTCCTCTTATCGCGTTCGTTGATTCAAACGTCGTCGTTCAGTTCAAAGGGTAGGCTCTCAATAAGCTGCTTTACAGGAGCGGCTAGGCCAATTTCTTCCGGTTTTGATAAGTTATACCAGAGACCTTTAGTCCCTTCCATTATCAAATCTGGTTGTTTATCTAATTTCACCAATACTGGCGTGATATCTAAGTGGTAGTGGCTGAAAGTATGTCTAAACGCAATCATGGTCTTGATTGAATTGGTTTGAGTGTCTTTGATCGAGCGAAGATCTAGTTGATGTTCGATCTCTGCGTTTTCATTTTGAGGGAAACAAAACAATCCGCCCCAGATACCGGATTGAGGGCGCTGTTCGAGCCACACTTGGTTATCGTGATACAGAATCACAAACCATGTTTCTTTTACTGGCTTTTCTTTTTTAGGCTTTTTGCCTGGGAAGTCGAGCTGTCTATCGAGCTTTTTGGCCTCACACATGCTTTCAATCGGGCACAAGGTGCACTTAGGCTTGCTACGAGTACAAACCATCGCACCCATGTCCATCATTGCTTGGTTGTACTTATCGACATCTTTGTTCGGAGTATGTGCTTCGGCGTGTTCCCAAAGCTGATTCTCGACTTTCTTTTGCCCCGGCCACCCTTCAACGGCAAAGCTTCTCGCAAGCGTTCGTTTTACATTGCCATCAAGAATCGCATGAGGAAGCTTATGAACCGAAGACAGCACTGCAGCTGCAGTCGAGCGACCGATGCCCGGTAGCGCGTTCATCTCTTCGATAGAAAGCGGAAATTCACCACCATATTGCTCAGCAACGATCTTGGCTGCTTTGTGTAGATTACGAGCTCGTGCGTAATAACCAAGCCCTGTCCATAAGTGGAGTACCTCATCTTGTTCGGCGTTCGCTAGGTCGATAACCGTAGGAAAGCGTTCCAAGAAGCGCTGGTAGTATGGAATCACCGTAGCAACCTGAGTCTGCTGAAGCATGATTTCAGATAGCCAAACGGTGTAGGCGGTTTTGTTTTGTTGCCAAGGTAATTCTTTACGCCCGTAGGCGTCATACCACTTTAATATGGCGGTTGCGAAAGGAGTCACGACATGCTCTATGCTTTGCTATTATTAGAAGCGAAATTGCACCACACTTAACGTTGGATGTAAAACAGACAAATTGTGTGGGAATTTATCCACGGAAAGACTTGCACCGGAGGCAATTCTTTGGATAATCCCCGCTTTGATTAATCAATGTGCAGGCAAAAATCAATGAGTGAAGTGACCACTAACGAATATACTGAAGACGGCAAACTGGTTCGTAAGATCCGTAGTTTTGTTCGCCGCGAAGGCCGCTTAACAAAAGGCCAAGAGAACGCGATGAATGAATGTTGGCCAACAATGGGTATCGACTACAACCCAGAGCTTCTTAACTGGAAAGAAGTATTTGGCAACGATAACCCGGTTGTACTAGAGATTGGCTTCGGTATGGGTGCATCACTGGTTGAAATGGCAAAGAACGCACCTGAGAAAAACTTCTTAGGTATTGAAGTTCATAGCCCGGGTGTTGGTGCGTGTTTAGGTACAGCTCGCGATGCTGGCGTAACTAACCTACGTGTAATGTGTCACGATGCTGTAGAAGTATTTGAACACATGATTCCAGATAGCAGCCTGCATACTCTGCAACTGTTCTTCCCTGACCCGTGGCACAAAGCTCGTCACCATAAACGTCGTATCGTTAAGGCTGAGTTTGCAGAGATGGTTCGCGGCAAGCTTCAACTTGATTCTGGTATTTTCCACATGGCAACAGACTGGGAAAACTACGCAGAACATATGATTGAAGTGATGAACGTAGCTCCAGGCTTCGAAAATATCGCTGAAGATGGTGATTACATCCCTCGTCCGGATGAGCGCCCGCTAACTAAGTTTGAAGCTCGTGGCCATCGTCTAGGTCATGGTGTTTGGGACATTAAGTTCAAACGTACTAAGTAACTTCGAATCAAATTAAGTGAAGGGTAATCCGACTTAGGATTTAACCCCTACACTTTATGGGATTGATTAAAGCCAACATTATTGTAATGTTGGCTTTTTTGTCCTTAGGCTTTTATTTCAGTAAAGGCTTAACGACAGAAAGTAATACCAATCACAGTAAGTAAGTGATCAGAAATAGCGTAGGAAAAAGGCTTGAGAACAAGGCAGCATTTTTCGATAAGCAGTTACTCTACAATCAAAAATTCTAACGTAGTTATCGAGCATTTTAACAAGCTAGAGTGAGCAGTTATTTACTACGATTGGTATATGTTACACCCCTACAAAAATAACAATATAGAAGTAAGCGCACATGAAACCAACTCAAGCTATTTTGGCCGAGATCTTAGACGAAGTTCGTCCTTTAATTGGACAGGGAAAGGTCGCTGATTATATCCCTGCACTGGCTCGCGTATCGAACCAGAAACTGGCGATCGCGGTATACACCAATGAAGGTGAGGTGATTAAAGCAGGCGATGCTGAAGAAGCATTTTCTGTGCAATCTATTTCTAAGGCCTTGAGCCTGACGCTAGCTATGGTGCTATATAAGCCTGAAGAGATTTGGCAAAGAGTAGGCAAAGAGCCTTCTGGTCAAGCCTTTAACTCGATGATTCAGCTTGAGATGGAGCAGGGGATTCCCCGCAACCCGTTTATCAATGCGGGTGCTATTGTCGTAGCAGACCTCTTACAAAGCCGCCTGTCAGCACCGAGACATCGCTTGTTAGAGTTTGTGCGCCAGTTGTCGGGCGACACTCATATCGTGTATGACAAGATAGTAGCGGCGTCAGAAATGATGCACAGCGATCGTAATGCGGCTATCGCGTACTTGATGCGCTCATTTGGTAACTTTGAAAATGATGTTATCCCTGTTCTGAATAACTATTTTCATGCCTGTGCGCTTAAAATGACGTGTGTTGATTTGGCAAAAACCTTTAGCTACTTGGCAAACAAAGGCGTGTCGGTTCAAACCAAGAAGGAGATCATCACGCCAGTTCAAACCAAGCAGTTGAATGCTTTGCTTGCCACATGTGGTTTGTACGATGGTGCGGGGGAGTTTGCCTACCGTGTTGGTATGCCAGGAAAATCGGGCGTTGGTGGCGGTATTATTGCCATCGTTCCGGGTGAGATGACAATCGCTGTATGGTCCCCAGAGTTAGATCCTTCTGGCAACTCGCTCGCAGGTACTAAAGCTCTAGAGTTGCTTTCAGAGCGAATTGGTCGTTCTATTTTCTAAGAGAAAGATGCGAGATTCGAGTACGGACTTTGTCCTATAGAACGCTTCGCTCCGAGAGGGGGCTATAAAACAAAAAGGGTTGACCCTAAAGCCAACCCTTACACCAATGCTTCTCGAATCTATTCGTCTTCTTCTGCCATGAAGGCTTCCAGCAAATCATTTAGGAATAGCTTCCCTTTTTCAGTGATCTGCCAGTGAGTGTCGGTTTCGTTCAAGTAGCCTAGCTCTTTTGCCCATTCAATCGTTTCTTGAATCGAGTCAAAACCAAGCCCTGTCGTATCAATGAAATCTTGCTTTGGACATGCTTCCATTAACCTAAAGCGGTTCATAAAGAACTCAAAAGGTCGGTCTTCATTCGGCACTTCAAATTCATCGGATAGGTACGGTTTCACCATGTTCTGGTAAGCCGCTAAATAGCCTCTAGGGTGTTTAACCTTAGTGGTGCGAACAATGCGTCCATCTGTAAAGCTTAGCTTGCCATGAGAGCCACAGCCAATACCTAGATAGTCACCAAAGCACCAGTAGTTGAGGTTATGTTGGCACTGATATCCCGGCTTGCTGTAGCCTGAAATTTCGTACTGTACATACCCTGCGTCCGCGAGCTTTTTATGGCCTAGATCGAAGATATCCCAAAGGTCATCATCATCAGGCAGCTTTGGTGTTTTGTAATAGAACATGGTGTTAGGTTCTATTGTTAGCTGATACCAAGATAAGTGCGGAGGGTCGAGTTCGATCGCTTTATCCAAATCAGCCAACGCTTGTTCAATACTCTGATCGGGTAAGCCGTGCATTAAGTCTAAGTTGAAACTATTCAATCCAATCTTATGTGCTAAATGAGCTGCGTTGACCGCTTCATCTTGACCATGAATACGCCCAAGTCTTTCCAGTTTCTCTTGCTCAAAACTTTGCACACCCACCGAGATTCGACTCACCCCTGCCTTTTGGTAACCCGCAAAACGCTCAGCCTCGATAGTTCCCGGGTTAGCTTCCATGGTGATTTCTATTTCAGGTTTGAACGGGATTCGTTGTTCAATGCCTTGTAGCAATCGGCCAATTCCTTCTGGAGAGAATAGGCTCGGAGTGCCACCACCAATAAAGATTGAGTGCAATGGGCGAGGCATACCATTGAGCTGATATTTTTCGATATCAGTATCGAGATCCTCAAGCAGTGCATCGATGTACTCTTTTTCAGGGATCTCAGCTTTCAGAGCGTGAGAGTTAAAGTCACAATACGGACACTTTTGTACACACCATGGGATGTGTACATAAAGGCTAAGAGCTGGTGGAACTAGTGCTGCATTGTGCATTACAGAGCTTGCTCTTTGATTGCTTCGAATAGTGCAGCAAGGGCTTTACCGCGGTGTGAAAGCTGTTTTTTACGTGTAGATTCGAGTTCAGCAGATGCACAGTTATCTTCTGGAACAAAGAATACAGGATCGTAGCCAAAGCCATTCTCGCCATGTTCTTCAGTAAGGATGCGACCTTCCCATTTACCATGACACACCAATGGTGTTGGATCGTTTTCGTGACGCATTAGCACCAACACACAGTGGAAACGCGCAGTACGCTTTTCAGTTTCGACACCTTGCATCGCGTTTAGCAATTTTTCGATGTTCTGTTTATCGGTTGCCCCTTCACCTGAGTAACGCGCTGAGTAGATGCCCGGAGCACCATTTAAGTAATCAACCTCTAAACCTGAGTCGTCAGCAATGGCTGGCAGCCCTGTTTCTTTCGCTGCGTGGCGAGCTTTGATGATGGCATTTTCAATGAAAGTCGTTCCTGTTTCAGCGACTTCTGAAACGTTAAATTCACTTTGTGCGACAACGTCAAAACCAAACTCAGACAGAATATCTGCCATCTCGCGAACTTTACCTTGGTTGCCTGTTGCTAAAACAATCTTACTCATGGGAATGTAGCTCTAAATAAGTTAATAAATGAAAAGTAAGGTTTGAGCTTACTCTTCTATATAAAATTTCTGTGTGAAACGCAGTGGACCCGTGCCTTTTAGGCCTGCGTTAACATCGATGTCGAAGGTGATGTTTTCTTCGTGAGTTACGGGGAACTCAGCAAGGTAATAAATCGCATCGCCTTCTTTGATTTCTCGAAACTTCAAAGTTCGGGTGTTTCCAACGAGGTTCTTCGCTGTTCCCGTAATTTTAGCCGTTGTCGCAGGCTTGCCTAGAGAAGCCTTGTCTAACACGCTGATGTTGAGGATTGCTGAGTATCCATTTCGCTTAAGTTTGTATTGTTTAGCGACTTGCGCAGTTAAGAACGTGGAATTAAAAGCCGAGTAATGAACCTCGACATCCTTAATGTTCTTAAATTGCCCTGCAGAGCTCGGTAAGGCAACAAGAGCGGTGAGTAGTGCTGTTATCCATAAACGCATAATGACTCCAATAAATAGCAAAAAGCCATCATAGGATGGGTTCTATAACTCTTTTAAATTAACGAATCCCAGTAAAATAAAGGCTTAGTGATACTGTTTTTATTTACATATGATGGGGTGTGTATAGTTAATGTGGTCATTTTGTGGATCTTGTTAAAGGGTTAAATCTAACGGCATCCAACAAATAATCAGGAGCAAAATGAGCATACGTCATTGTCTGCTGAATTGTAGCGTGACCAAGTATTTTTTGTAATGCGAGTATGTTACCACCATTCATCATAAAGTGACTTGCAAATGAGTGTCGAAGAACGTGGGAGGCTTGTCCCTTTGGTAAACCAAAATCGCAGTTTTTTAAGCATTGATAAAAGCTAGTGTAGCATTCGCCAAACAAGCGGCCATTTCCATCTTGTTTGATCTCTTTCTCCAGCTCTTCACTAATCGGAACCGTTCGGTTTTTCCCATTTTTTGTATCAACAAAGGTTACTCGACCATGAATCAGATTACTTCCCTTTAGGCTTTCCGCTTCGCTCCATCTTGCTCCTGTAGCCAAGCATACCTTTGCTACTTTGAGCGCATCACCATCTAGTTTGAGAAGTAATATATTTATCTCATCGTTAGATAAGAAATGCATTTCTTTTGCTCTTGGACGAGAGAGCTTAAAACCATGAGTTGGGTGTTGACTATGGTACTCTTGAGCTTCGATAAGTACGGTGAAAACGTTACTTAGGCTCATTATTTTTCTGTTGAATGTAGTTAAAGCAAGATTCTTTTCTAAATGGAAAGCTCGGTATTCAGCTAGCAATTTGTGGGTGAGCTGGTGGGCTTTAGGCTTACCTAGTTCCCTGTCGATTTGCTTTAATATTCGTAGATAGGTAGTAGCCGTTTTTTTTGCTTGTCCTTCGTACTTCCACCACAAATCGATGAGCTCACTTAAGCTGCGCCTATCGGTTGGCTTTTCTAACCAATCTTTATTATGTGCGGTTGCGAGCAGATGCTTTTCGTATTGCTGCGCTTCGTATTTCGTTTCAAATTTACGGCGGTAACGCTTTCCTTCTCGACCTTGTGGGCGAGCATCAACAAGGTACTGAGAGCCTTGTTTTTTGATGCTCATAAGTTCTTAACGACCTGACGAACACGACCATTAACATGTAGCCTCTCTAACTCACCTTTAGGTAAAAGAAAGTTATCGTGGTCTTCGTTATCGCTAATAATATGATAGCCCTGTGATGCTAAATCGTAACGCAGCCTTTTAACAAGAAGACTGTCATCAAGGGTTATTGCATACACACCATCAAGTACGCCTTCCTGCTTTCGCGTGTCGATTACTAATAAATCACCATTCATCAATGTAGGCACCATAGAGTCCCCGCTGGCTTTGATAGCGCAGGTTTTTTCTTTTTTAAGGCCTAGACGTTGTAAATCATCAGTGAAAACTAAGTGCTTACCTATGACTTTGTCCGTGTCAGTAAAACAACCATTCCCTGCACTGGCTTCAGCCGAATAGATAGGAATAGATGTGTAATCGCTCTCTGTCACTATCTTGGCATTCTCTAAAGACACATTAGATGTGCCTGCTAGCCAGTCGATACTTACATTATTCGCATGAGAAATTTTAATTAAATTTTCTAGTGATGGGGCGCGCATGCCATGAATGTAATTTTGCATTGAAGGTTGAGGAACTCCGCATAGCTCTGCGAATGCCCTAACTGACTTTGTGCCTTTAAGTTCCTTTAACTGATTAGAAAAACTAATTAGCTTCTCATCCATGTAATAAACCCTCTATTGACTGAGTTATCCGGAGTGGGTAAGTATTGTTTTATCCAAATGAATTAAGATGTTATTCATTTGGGTTGATTTTTTGTTTTTATTGAAACTCATAAGGATGAAAGTGTTTGAGTGCATCCGAATGTAATAGGGAAATATAACATGAACATACGAGTTCAACTAGATATGCCTTATCTGCCAGTTGATGAGTTCGCTCGTCGGTGGGGAATTACGCCACAAGCTGTTCGCAATATGATCCATGAAGGAAAGTTGCCCGCTAAGAAGAAAAAGCGTGGAGAGAAAAAGGTTTATATCAACATGCTTGTGCTTTGGGAGCACGCTCAAGTTGATGCTGATGAGAACGCGAAAGATAGTTTTTTTAGAACGTTTTAAGGGGGCTTTATGAAAACACCAATTCATTCAATCAATATCAACGTTAACACCTACACAGAAGCTAAAGAGCTTTTTGATTATGCAACCAGAAAGGCTAGTAAAACCAATTCTAGCTTTTGGTTACACGTCCGTAATCAATCACTTGAAGCCATGAACCTATTGAAAGAAGTGGAAGGTGAATAATGAGAGCGAAAACTAAAAATAACCTTCTTTTTGATAGTTCACATCCTAAATGCCAACTCCATTTCGCCCGAACTCACGGTCGTGGATTTGCTTTCGTTCAGTGCCTTGATACTGGTTTGGATGGTAAAGCTGAAAGGGTGAAACGCTATTGGGGTTTTTATGCAGACTCTCTTGACGAAAAAGAGAATGAAGTATCCATCTATAACATCATGAACTCAGGTTCTCCATGGCCTGAGCTGCCGAAATGACCATCATGGGCGACGTAATTTACAAGGAGGCAGTTTCAAGTGTTGATCTGCCTATTACCGACCCAATACACAAGCCTTGCCCTGATATGGCAGCGCTTGAAAACTTTGATCCAAAGAAGACCGAGAGAGCGCGTTTCCTAATATCGAGGCTTCAAGAAAAGCACGGTATTAGAAAGCGTGTTCAATCAGAGCCAAAGCCACTGACTTACACCTGTACTGAGCATGGGTGTATTGAGTCATGGGGTTCGGTTAACAATGAAAAAGAAGGTCAATGATGAGCCGCAATAGCAAGTATGAGGCAGCTAAGAAAGCGCAAGGACTTAAAAAGGTCACGCTATGGGTTCCAGATGATAGAGAAAGCGAGTTTTACATGTTGGCGAAAGCATGTTGTGAGTTTCGTCATTTAACCTTTAATACTCTGCGAGATACCCAATCCGGTAAGTACATTTCTTTAGAGCGTTTATAACCCGTCACTGGTGACACCATGAGTACCTACAAGCGATTTTATCAACCTAATGTAAACCAGTCTGTTGGTCAGTTCGTCTCGAACATTACAGCACACTTACCCGTGATGCTGCGCCAAGATATCGACCTCAAGATTGGGATACGTAAGAATCGCGACAATCCTACTGACCGTAATCTATCCGCATTCGCTAAAGAGCGAGTGAACTTTGTTGATGAAGTCGCTCATCACTTCACAAATAAATTCCCTTTTGGTTATGTCTGCTATGAGCCTAATCCTTTAGAGCTGACTCATGACATTCTCATGAGTGACGACCTAATCAAAGACTTTGCCGTCAAGCTTACGGTGGCCTTTGCCGATATCATTAACGATATCGCTATTGTCGAAACTGAAAAACGCATTGATGGTATTCCTGATAGCTCTCTGGATTACTACGAGGCATTACATTACGGCTTTGAACAAATCCGTGACGTGATGTTAAAAGCATTCATTGAGCCGCCTAGCGCTGATACCAGTGATATAGGTAAGAAGCTCACCATTCAAGACGCTGAAACCATTTTAGAGTGCGCTATTCGTCGTTGTATCGACCCGAAATATTTAACGCGCAAACTTAAACGCCTACGCAAGCAATACATTGAGCACGCTCAAGTAACCCTAGGCAATGTCGGTAAGAAGCAAGGTCAAACGCACTACGTATCACGTCTAACGCTATCCAACTTTAAACAGAAGATGCGTGAGTCCGAAGAGTTCATGCAAAACATGGTGGTGATTAGCCACGACACCATGCAGGAGTTCAACCTTGCGGAAGTCGCTTCACGTACGACCGCCAACCTAGAGAACCGACGCGTTGAACTGGTTGTTCGTAGCCGAGGTGATGAAGAGCGTGCGATTGATATGGGTTTTGAGGGCGTATTTATCACATGGACACTCCCGTCTAAATATCATCGTAATTCGTACAAATGGAACGGTTGTACCGTCAAAGAGGCGCACCAAAACCTAATGGAGCAGTGGAAACTTGCCCGCGCTCACTTTGCCAAGATTGATTTACCTTGGTTTGGCCTACGGGTGGCCGAACCCCACAAAGACGGCACTCCACACCTCCATGCGTTTGTGTATTGCGCCAAAGAGCACAAAGCCGACCTAATGCGCATTTGCGCCACGATTGCCCGTAGTGAAGACGGTGACGAGCTTCATACCAAAAAACAACGTAAAGCGCGTTTCCATGCTAAACCTTGCGACCCCAACAAAGGGAGCGCAACGGGTTACATCATCAAATACATATCAAAGAACATTAACGGGGCGCACATGCCAGAGGGCGAAGCGAGCGAGATAGCCGTATCCGTTCGAGCGTGGGCGAGTGCGTGGGGCTTAAAGCAGTTTTCACAATCGGGCGCACCTGCTGTTGGTCTATGGCGACAATTAAGACGTGCCAATAAATCGGACGTGGCCATTGATGAAGAGTTAATGAATCTGTATGACCATGCAGACAGTTCACGTTGGAAAGAGTTTGCTCAAAACATTGGGGATTTGCGTCTTGCTCATGAAGAGCAATTTAATCAGTACGGTGAAACAACCAAGCGGGTGATTGGCCTTAAGTGGTTAGGTCATGTGATCGATACGTGCAGCGAGCGTTTTTCTATTGTGGCGAAGTGCGATGTGGATGCGTGGAAAGATGAGCGAAGCGAATTAACCCAAAGAAGCGGAGCTTCGTCTTGGAGCACTGAAAATAAGTGTAACCCGCCTCCAAAGGATGAGGTTACACCGCTAGAGAATGCATTGATGGACGTGACCGGATGGAGCGTTAAAGGGGTTCAATGCTTACTCAAACCTTTATCCATGGGGGCAAAAATACCTATTGATAAATTCACGACTCTAAGCATTCGAAATAGACAGCTTAGAGTGACTTAAACCAATGGCCAACGATGTGAATCAGGGGCTAAACACTAAACAACGTCGTGAGACAGAGGATTGAAATGAAAATACTATCGCTTGAAGAGTGCCAGCGAGATTTAGCTGCTTTGGACGCGGCTGACAAACTAACCAGCAACATGAAAGTGGAGATTGACCGCTTTAAAGAAATGGATACCAGCAAGCTCATGAAAAAAGCCATGGGGATGTTGATGGGTGGCAACTTATCACTGGAGGCGTTAGGGCTTCCAGTCAATCTATTTGAGCAATTAGAGCAACTCGAAAAACTCAATGGAGTGGCGCGCAATAAGTACCGCGCTGTCGTTGTGGCCAACCAAGAGCAACTTGGTGATGTGGAAAGCGTCGAGGTGAAACATGGCTAAATATGAAAACCCTGTTCGTGGGTATATTGCTTGTCCTGTTTGCCAGTCTGCCGCCACCACTCACCAAGTGGGTGAGGGGCAATTGATCGCGTCTGGTGAGCCACCAAAAAACAGCCGTAACATTGGATTGATGTATTACCGTTGCCCTGAGTGCGGTAACAGTTCGAATAGCAAAAAGGTTACGGAGTTCATCAAAGCTAATTCCGTTGCTGAGTTAACCGAACTTAAACCGAACCTAACCGAGAAAGGTTCGGTTATTGAGTCGGATTTGATAACCGAGCCTAACCCTATCGATGCAATTGAGTTAACTGAATTGGTGCAAATGGATGAAGTCAGTAAAGACGCGGTTTCCAACCGAGAGATAACCGAAACGGTCGATGATGAAAAAACAGAAAAGACCCCAAGTAAATTCCCCTTTAAACGAGTAATCACGGGGTTAGCGTCGATTATCTTTGTCATTTGGGCGGTGTCTCAACTGCTACCGAAACCCCCAACCGAACAACCGCAAGGGGGCGAACATGGAGCAAGCTAACGAAACCTTACCAGGTGAACAAGTTGAACTGGATGATTGGGGGGATTTTGGCTCCGTTATTCATCAGCTAGAAGAACAAGAGAAAACCGACAGCGATTTAGTTGGCTTAACCGAGCCAACCGAGACGGTAACCGAAGATAAAACGGAAGCAATGGCGGGCTTACTGAATATCTTGTTTGCCTTAACCGAGCAAGCGACCTCCATCATTTCGGGAGTTGAATTTGAGTTTGACGGTAAAGGTAAGCAAGCGGTGATGGATGCGGCTGAGCCTGTCTTTGCAAAACACGGTAGTACGCTTATGGGCGTGTTTGGGGATTATATTGAAGAGGCAACCTTATTGCTTGCGGTTCTTGGTTTGATTTATGCCTCTAAAAAGCAATTGGTCATGCTGCAACAATCAAAGGAGGTGGACGGTGAAAAAACCGAAGCCCCTAGCCCTACCGAACCCCGTTAACTCGAACCCGTCACATGATGCCGAGCACACCATTTATGTGGCGGGAACAGGAGGGGGTAAAACCTCAGCCGTTAAGCATTTGGGGCTAGTCCCTAAAACGGCTCAAGCGGTTTTTTTTGACCCTTACACCAACTACGCAGGGAGCAAGTTCCAAGGTCAAATGTGTCACGGCACTTCATCACGTTTAACCTTTGTCAAAACGCTCATTATGGCGCGTCGTCGTGGTGGCTCGTTTAAGCTGGCCTATATTCCAGCAAACGGGGCAACGGGCGACGAATTAGAGTTCTTTGCGTCGGTGGTGTGGTCGGTGGGTAACGGTCGAGCTAGTCAGCTTTACACCGTTATCGAAGAATTGGCGTCATGTGTTGAAACCTCGGGCAAGCTTCGAGGTCGTGCGGGTGAGCTTTTGCGCGGAGGTCGTCAATACGGTCTGGTGGTGCATACGGTGTTTCAACGAGGGCAAGAAGTACCAAAAACCGTGACTGAACAATCAAGCGTTTGGTGGGTGGGCGCGGTTAACTCAATGAGTGATGCGCACTGGATAGCGGATAAACGCGGGTTGGATGTGAATATCGTAGCGGGGCTGAAATCTGCCAAGGTCAATAAAGAACGCATTGGTAAACCGATAGCCGAATACTTATTGATTGGTGATGGTATCGGCAATATCGAACACAAAGCTTTAAATTGTAGAGAGGGCACCAAGTTAGCATTGAACTATAAGTAAAAAAACTCCCTCTCGCAGGGCTGGTTGAGGGAGTTGCCTAAAAATAAGGCATGGAGTAGGTATCAAGTTTTAACAGGCGTCATATACCAATACGCCTGTATGAACCCATCAGACGGTATCACCCTTTTTTGTTTGGTTGATTAGCATTAATTATTACTTTTCTACGTTAATGCCTGCATCGTATTTCAACCTATAGGTTACCCGTTCAACCTATAGGTTACTTTCCCTTCCTTTTTTATCCTCACTCCTATTTGATAAACGCTCAATTTGATTATTCACAATCCAACGTCGAGAGACAGGGGAACTCATGAAAGCTCAACATAAAAACATGTTGATTGCTGTAGTACTGACCTTACTGGTGATTGCCATCATCAATAACGTATCAACGCTAGAAGCAGTCAAAGAACTCATTAACGGCAAGCGTGGCTGGTTTTAAGGAGAGTTAAACATGTCAGTAAAACCAATCAAACTTAATTCAATGGTCGGTGCTGCTTGGGGGCAAAAAGGTACGCTACCTATCCCAGTAGGTCCTACTTATCAAGAGCTGGTACTAGAGACCAATGCCGAAGCCGCCGATATCGAGCGTTTGTCTATCACGCTTAATGCAGAAGAAATCTATGTCTTAACGGGCAGTGAGATTTTGATGCTTGAGCGTTACAAACAACGTGCTCATACAACAGGCCACTATGTGATCCCATTTAGTGATATTTCCGCACGTACTAAAAATGGTGTTCGCTACACGGGGCTGGTGACGGAAGCGGGTGACAACATTCACTTAGATGTCCAGTTTAAAGCGAAAGCCAGTGGTGACCCGCTATCGATTCAAGTCCATGCGTGGGTGACGAATGCACAACCTGCACGAATCATCGTGCCAATGGTCAAGCGTGAAACCATGCCAGCAAACGCGGCAGGGGTGAACGAATTCACAAGCCTAGTATCAAGCCCGTTGATTAGTTTACGTCGTGCGCACTTCATGCACACGGGTATCACTAAACTCGAAGTTGAGCGCGACTTTGTCAAAGAGTACGAAGCCAACAAGTTTATCAATGAAGCGAACGCCAAGCGTAATGAACGTACACCTCAAGCGGGTTACTTTCACTTTGATCCTATTGTGCGTGGTTTCTCTATCGATGAGCTATTTCCAACACAGCACAGCTCTAACTTGAAGTTCTCAGTAACAACGAGTGACGTAGCTGGCTCAATCCCTATTTTGGTTGAATCGGTGAAAGTGGTTCGCCCTGAAATGCTCGCGGGTCGAAGCTAAGGAGCTTATATGAGCTTTTTTGATGACCTCTTAGAGTTTGGGGGCGGTGCGCTCGATAGCGTGGGTGAAAATGCCGATTGGCTGTTTGGTGATGATGACAATTCATCGAACCCGAACACGACCCAGCAACCTAACGCACCCGTTGTTGATAATAACGGCAACGCTGTTACAACCCCTCAAGGCTCACTTGTAGCGAAAGATAACACCCTGCTTTACATCGGTGGTGGTATTGCTGCGCTGTTAGTGCTGGTTCTGCTTGTTGTCATGCTGAAAGGTAAATAGTTATGCCATTACTTTTCATTGGTTTAGGTGGTCTTGGTCTTGGGTCTGCGCTTGGGTTTGGTGTGAGTCAGGGCATCAATAAGGCTCTGACTGCTACCGCGTTGATTGCCTTGTTATACCTTGCCTACAAATCGGGAGTGTTTCGCTAATGCTAGGTTCATTAACGTCTTTAACGGGTGGCGGTGGCTTGACGGGCGGGTCTTCGGGTCCAGCAAAATCAGGTAACACATCTAACACCACAAATAACAGTGGCTTTACTGCTGGCGCAATGAATTTTGGCAGCAACAACGGCATACCGTGGTGGGGAATTGCGCTTGTTGCTCTGATTGCGCTGTATGTTCTCACTCGAAAGTAACTTAATTCCTGAAACTTGGGGCAATGCCAAGCCGAGGCTATGTAAAGCCCTTGGTGATTACCTCAAACAAGCAGAAATTGAAGTTCAAGAGGGGCGAGAGTCCCTTTATCGAGTGGAAGATACCTACATGTTACTGCGCGGTGAGCAATCACAATCAGGCTCCAAGGAGTTGGTGGTTGTTGCGTTAGCGGGTGATATGGCCGCGGGTACGCTCAGTGCCATTAATCACGGTAAAGCGAATGGGTTTGACTCCATTCGCGCCCACTTTAGCAAACGCGGAGCCCATCGCTATATTCAGCGTAAATTACGATTGCCTGTTCGAGAGATTGAAACTCACAAGAATGAGCATGTATTACAGATAAGGTTTGATGATATGGGCGGGAAAAGTAGCTCAAAGAGTGATGCGAAAACCGTCACTACAACCACAAACAAAAGCAATAGCCAAGGTATCGGTGGCGATAACAATGGCTTTGCGCTGTCAGGGATAGAAAACTCTGACATTAATTTAAGCATGACTGACCATGGCGCAATGGCGGTTGCAGGTCGAACGGCAGAAGAAGCGTTTAAATTCGGAACTGACGCATTAGATTTTTCAGCAGACACCGTTGATGCCTCTTTGGGCTTTGGTGAGAAAGCGTTAGACGGAGCGTTCAGTTTTGGTGAGAGCGCATTGGATGCAAATGCAAATCTTAGCGAGCACGCGATAGATTCCATTAAATCCATGGCAGGCCAACAAACGGAAACGACCAAAGCAGCTCTTGCCATAGCAGGGGCAGCAAAAGCGCGAGAGCAAACGGGTGAGAACGAAAGCAATAACGAGCTACTGAAAAATGTGTCTCTTATGGTCGGGATTCTCGTCTCGGTACTAACGATGGCTTATATGTTCGCGGGGCGTAAACAATGAAGCAACTGCATACTTTAAATACTGGCGAAGCCATCAAATTTAACGCGGGTCAGGCTGGTAAGTATCTCATCATGCGTGAGGCGAGTAATACCGTCATGCTGCGCGGTGATGCTCTGCGACCTGTAGAGATTGAACGCGGTGACACGGTTGATATCACTCGTTTTGACGAGCTTGAACTTTTTAATCACAAAGCGGATGCCGTGACGATTGAATATCAAATCGCAGATGTTCCAATCATCACCAAAGCGCAAAAAATTGATATCAGTAATTCGGTAGCGATTAGCGAGATTTTAACGCCAATTACCGTTGATAAAGTTCTCTCCCCCATAAAGGTGGGCGAAGTCCAAACCGAGGTAAAAACACGCATTCAAAATGACGTCCTCAAGGTGGAAAAGCTTGCTGATTTATACACCTTGCAAAAGGTCGGCAGTGGGTTGTTGGGTTTAACAAGCGATGAGCAAATTATTGATGGGAAAGCTGGACGTAAAGGGCTCTTTATTCAGGCTTCTACCAACAATGCCAGTCCCGTGTTGGTGCAAGGTTTAATTGATCTTACCGCTGGCGGTCATACATTAATTCAAACGGATGCCATTGTGACACTGCAAGGTGCTATAGGCGATAGCGTCAAAGTAGGGGAGTTCATCTAATGTTTCAACTTTCAAATCCGCCCCAAGCCTCTTCGAGTTCGGGCTCAGTTGAGGAAGTCGGGGCTAATGCTTTGGCCAGTATTCCTGTAGGTGCTCAAGATGGCGGGAGTGCGTCCGGTTTCGTGACCATCTTAAATAACCTTTATGACAATCCTAAGCGTGGTCATAACGCGGCTCTGTATCATCGAAATGAAAGCATAAATGGTGAGTGGGGTCGGAGAATGCAATTAAAGTCAGCAGTCGATTTGATAACGAAAGCGGAGCCTTATGATTCTGTATCGTTAATGATGTCGGTCACGCTCAAAGGGAAGATAAATCTTGATGCGTCAACGGCTGCGAAGGTGAGCGCGTTAGATACTCCTATTTCTTGCGTAATCGGAATTAAGACTCAAGCCGCCCCATCATATAGAGGCACGTATTGCAGTGTGACGGCTGCGTACTCTTCGAGTGATTCGTCATTGGTATTCGATGGCTCGTCTGATGTTGTTCTTAATGTTCAACCGGGCGATGTAGCCAGTATTGCAGAATCAGAACTTCAAATTTCTTTCGATGTGGAAGATATGACTAATGATGTGATGGTTTACTTGGAAGAGGCACCTGCAACGTTAGAAAACTTGTTTGGGCTTATTCATATCAAAAAGGCGTGGATTGCTGAGGAAGTCGTTTATCCGGTGCCTGATTAACAAGGGTTTAGTGATAATGAATATTAAGTATTGGCTAGTACTGCTTTTCCTGATCCTGTTTGGGGGGTACCTAATGAAAAAAGACAAGATAATCAAAATAGTGAGTGGCTTTGCTTTATCAGCTAAAAGTGAGATGCGCATGGTGGGTGTGCGCGGTGATTTAAAGCGAGTCGTTCGCCGCGCTATTGAGCTAACCCCGTTTGATTTTGGCATTACGTCAGGTAAGCGCACCGCAGAGGAACAGAACGCTCTATTCAAACAAGGCGCAAGCCAGTTAGACGGATACAGCAAAAAAAGCCGTCACCAATCAGGCTGCGCGGTTGATTTCGTGGTGTACGACGAAAACGGCAAAGTGACGTGGGGCTTTAGTTATTACGAACAAGTGAGTTGGGCATTCAAACAGGCAGCGGATGAGTTAGGTATTCCGATTGTATGGGGCGGTGATTGGGTCAGCTTTAAAGATGGTCCTCATATCGAACTCGATAAACGGGTGTACGCATGATAAGCGCACTAGCAAACCTCATTACAGGCGGTATTGATGCGTATAAGCAACACGGTATCAATAAGGCCAATAAGCTCAAACGACAAGATGAGATGGAGCAAGAAAGGCACACAGCAAAGGTGAAGCGATTGCAATCAGGCGATGAGCAATCCGCTAACCTTGATGAACTCAGTATTAAACAGCGTGGTTGGAAAGATGAGTTTATCTTGTTGGTTGTTTTTATCCCGTTGATGCTGGCCTTTATCCCTGATTATGCAAGTTACGTAGCGCAGGGGTTTAGTTCACTCGAAGTGATACCTGATTATTACTGGTACGTCGTCTTTGCAGTGGTGATTGATACGTTAGGAATGCGGTCAATGTTGCGCTATCTGCTTGAGTTTTTCTCGCATAAATTTAAGGGGAAATAAGCATTGGACGGCGCAATCATAAATGCATTGGCAGGTCTAACAGGTGAGATAAATCCAGCCTTAACCGCTTGGACAATTTACTTGTTGCTCAAAGTGACACGAACACAGCAAGAGCACGATAAGCGTATATCAAAATTAGAATGGAAGAATGACAATGGCTAAAGCAGGGTTAAAAGCAAACGGCACACTAAAGAAAGGCTACCGCTTTGCAAGGGGTGGGAAAGTGGTGAAAGCTAAGAACACGACAACCAAGCGCAAAAAGCGTAATTAACTGTCGATGTGTATTAACGTCTGAAACTTATTTTTGGACAAAAACGATTTGCGGCCACGGCTATAAACCGTTTCGGTCAGGTTAGAAAAAATATCTTGAAACCTTAGTGTGCTTACGGTGCAAAGACCAGTTCTAATTTTGGAAACTATTTAGTACATTAACCTAACAACGCACTTATTACACAGTTTAGGGATACACTATGTCTAAAGTTGCCATAATCACAGGCGCTAGTCGCGGTATTGGTAAAGCTATTTCTCATTACTTTGCTCAGGAAGGATACACTTTGGTGTTACTTTCCTTAAATAATGAAAACCTAGAGCGGACTAAAGCAGAGCTCAAGTCATGCTATTCCTCATGTCTAGCTGAGACAATGTCAGTCGATTTCAATAACCCATCTGAAGTTGAAACTGCTATTACATCAATCATTAAACAGCATGAAAATATTGATACTATGGTTAATAGTGCTGGCGTTTTGGCAGCAGGCAATACTAACCTTTCCTTAGCTAAACTTTCTGAGTTGGTAAACGTAAATCTATTATCTACAATCACTGCTTGTAATTTAGTTGCGGAGAAAATGAAACAGCAAGGCTACGGGGAAATATATAACCTTGGCTCTACTGCTGGTTTGGCGCCAGTCCCTAAGATTGCAGCATATTCAGCGACAAAAGCTGCAATTGTTAGTTATAGCCAATCGCTTTATCACGAACTGCTCCCTTTTGGGGTAAAGGTTTGCTGTTTATGCCCTAGCGTTGTAGATACCGATATGACTAATGATGGGCGTATTGATAATAAATTTAAAATTGAAACACAAGACCTAGCAAAAGCACTTAGATTTATTCGAAGTCTATCTCCAGGGGCTGCTGTAAGCACACTATCCATAAGGTGTCGAATTATAGACTTAGAGTAGACCTATCAGAGATAGGTATAACGCTTTTTATACGGGTGATTAGCCTATTTCATGGATAGATAATGTGGTATTTCTTTTGAGGCCTCATTATGAAATCAATAAGTTAATGAAAAAGCTAATAGGTTAGATTGTTCTATGTGGCATAAATTGGAGGATTGCTGAGTTCGGATAACTTTTAGTCGGGCAAACACACCACGCCCCCTGAATTGTGTAGATTATTTGGTCTAACGAATAAAGGGGCAAAACTCGCCAGAACAAAAATCGGTTGAGATATGCAACTACTGAAAGGTTTCAAACTTTATTGTTACGTGGTTTCTTGAAACCAAGATACCGCCTTGGTAAAACACATAGATAAAAAATGCAGATATATGGTAAGGGCGGAGAGATTCGAATTCCCAACATGCTGACTTGGAATCCATCACTTATCAAGTTGTGGTCTTTTTATGGTCAGGCTCTGTTAAAAGTTAAGTAAAATCAATGATTTGAGTTGGTAAAAAAGCCATCATAGGATGGCTTTGACTTCAGTTGGGATTTGGCTTGGCGAGCATATTCGAACTTGCTTGTGCCTACCGAGTTCTCCCTTTTCTATCTTAATTTGCCCTTTTGCGACCTTAAACTGTTTCGCAAGGTATTTCGCTAAATGGGCATTGGCTTTGCCATCAACCGGTGGTGCAGTAATGGCAATTTTCAGTTCCTCACCGTGCAAGCCGACAATTTTGTCTCGGCTTGCTTTGGGTTGGATATAGAGCCTGAGAAGAATATCGTCTTCCTCGGCCCAAACCGCTTTTGGCATCGTCAAAGTACCTGATGTTTGTACTTGAATTATAGCTGATACCAAATAGGACCAATCATGTCGCCCATTAGGAAGTTCGCAAATTGCAGAACAATGAACAGAACCAGTACGCTTAGGTCGAAACCCCCCATGTCCGGAAGGATACGGCGGATAGGTACTAGCATTGGTTCAGTCAGTTGATGGAACACGTACTCTATTGGGCTACGACCTTGGCTTACCCAGCTTAGGATTGCACGGATAAGTAGAACCCAGAAGATCAAACCACCAGCCGCTTTGAGCAGAGACAGTGCACCAAAGATTAGGAAGCTAATATCGAAAACGGCAGCGCCGCCAGAAATAATCAGGTTTAGAGCAACGAACTTAAGTACACACAGCACGTAAGCAAAAACAACCGTCGCCAGATCAAGGCTGCCGATTGATGGGATAACTCGGCGTAGCGGTGCAACAACTGGTTGTGTCGCTTTTACGATGAATTGTGAGAATGGATTGTAGAAATCTGCACGTGATGCTTGTAGCCAGATACGCAAGATCACAACCATGATGTAAAGATCAAAAACGGTCGAGATCAGAAAGCTCATCGAGTTCATATTGTTTCCTTTTTCGGATTTACTTGCCGCTTAGATATAACCTGAGCGGCAAAATGCTTGTTTACCTTGATTGGTACTAAAACAGTTTTTCCATCTCTTCAGCTCGAGCAACTGCCGCTTGCATGGCTTTTGCTACGATGTCTGATAAATGATGTTCGTTAAACGTGCGTAGTGCTTCTGCGGTCGTGCCGCCTTTTGATGTCACTTGTTCACGCAGTGTTGATAATTCAGTATCTTGGTTTGCTACCACCATCTCTGCCGCGCCTAATGCAGACTGCTGCACTAGCTTACGAGCGGTTTCTTGGTCAAAACCTTGGTTGATTGCTTCAGCTTGCATCGCTTCCATAAACAGGAAGAAGTAAGCCGGAGCACTACCCGCCGCCGCAATGATGTTGTTGATTCCAGACTCTTGTTCAACCCAGCTTACTTCACCAACAGCTTGCATCAGCTGAGAAGCAAAGTCTTTATCATCTTGGCTGACAGTTGCATCGGCATAAAGACCACTCATCCCTTTACCAAGCAGTGATGGCGTATTTGGCATCACACGAACAAGGTTCAGTTGGCAGTTTAACATCTCATTGAGTCGATTCGCATTAATACCCGCGGCAATTGAGATAACCAGTTTGTTGCTGAAGTCGATATCTTGTAAGGGTTTACATACATCAGCCATCATTTGTGGCTTCACGGATAACACAACAACGTCTGCTTGCTCTGCTGCTGCAATATTATCGCTGGTGGTATTGATGCCGTATTCTTGTTCTAACGGCAGCCTTCTGGTCTCTGAAGGTGCTGTCGCAGTAATCTTTTGCGCTGGGTAACCACTCGCAACTAAGCCCGCTACAATTGAGCGAACCATGTTTCCCGCCCCGATAAAGGCGATGTTCTTATGTTCCATATATAAAATCCTGAGCGTGTCGCTGCGCGGATAAGGCGAAGCGGTATCAATACTTGTACTTGTCGTTACTTACTACGGCTATTTCGCGTAATCACGAGCGCCGAAAATAGCCGTTCCAATACGAACCATTGTGCTACCAGCCTCAACTGCTGCACCCATATCACCACTCATCCCCATCGAAA
Organism: Vibrio coralliirubri; assembly: GCF_024347375.1. Taxonomy (NCBI): domain Bacteria; kingdom Pseudomonadati; phylum Pseudomonadota; class Gammaproteobacteria; order Vibrionales; family Vibrionaceae; genus Vibrio; species Vibrio coralliirubri. Next base: position 443,526 of record NZ_AP025470.1, read on the forward strand.
GGGTATCAATGTCTGAATACTTCGCGGCTAGCTTGTCTTTAAGCTCTGCCAGTTGAGAGAATGCATTAAGCTGAGATTGATAGTCAGATACGTTTGCAGGAATCGACATCAATCCTCTTAAGGTGAGGTTGGGGAGCGATGAAATCAACTCCGCCAGTGCAAAAACTGTCTCTTCTGAGGTTCCAGATTTGGACTCTTCACCACTGGTGTTTACCTGAATCAACACTTGCAAAGGTGGAAGTTCGCTTGGTCGTTGGTCATTAAGCCTTTGCGCGATCTTATCGCGATCGACTGAATGCACCCATTGGAAGCTTTCTGCGATTGGGCGGGTTTTATTGGATTGAATTGGACCAATAAAATGCCACTCTAAATTTAGGTTAGAATGTTGTTCTGAAAAGTGTTTTACTTTATCTACACCTTCTTGAACATAGTTTTCACCAAAGGCAACTTGGCCTCCGAGTGCGGCTTCTAGAATCGCATCAATAGGTTTAGTTTTGCTGACGGCTAAAAGTTGCACGGACTCTGGAGCTCGTCCGCACTTTTGCTCAGCACTACGAATCTGTGAGGTGATTTGTTCGATATTTTGTTGAATACTACTCATAGCTGACTTTACTTAAGGGAAAATAAATGGATATCACTGAGTTACTAGATTTTAGTGTAAAGCATAACGCGTCAGATCTACATCTTTCTGCGGGTGTATCTCCAATGGTACGTATAGATGGTGAAGTAAGGAAGCTTGGAATCCCAGCTTTGAGTCATGCTGATGTTCATCGTTTGGTTTTTGAGATCATGAGCGATTCACAGCGCGGCGAGTTTGAAGAAAAATTGGAAGTCGACTTCTCTTTTGAATTACCCAATGTTGGTCGCTTCCGTGTTAATGCGTTTAACCAAGCTCGTGGCTGCTCTGCTGTCTTTCGAACTATTCCTGTCGAAATCCCGACTTTAGATCAGTTAGGTGCACCTGAGATCTTCGAAAGGATTGCTAACTACGAAAAAGGCTTAGTGCTCGTTACTGGTCCAACTGGCTCAGGTAAATCAACAACTCTTGCGGCTATGGTTGATTACGTAAATCGCAACCACAATAAGCATATTCTGACGATTGAAGACCCGATTGAGTTCGTTCACACCAACAATAAATGCCTAGTCAACCAGCGTGAAGTTCACCGTGATACTCATAGCTTTAAAGCGGCGTTGCGCAGTGCGTTACGTGAAGATCCAGACGTGATTCTGGTTGGTGAGCTTCGTGACCAAGAGACGATCAGTTTAGCGCTAACCGCAGCAGAGACCGGTCATTTAGTGTTTGGTACTTTGCATACTAGTTCTGCGGCTAAAACGATCGACCGTATTATCGATGTGTTCCCTGGTAGCGATAAAGATATGGTTCGTTCGATGTTGTCTGAATCACTGCGCTCGGTGATAGCCCAGAAGCTGCTAAAGCGTGTTGGTGGTGGTCGTGTGGCGTGTCATGAAATCATGATGGCAACACCTGCGATCAGAAACTTGATTCGTGAAGATAAGGTTGCGCAGATGTACTCGATCATTCAAACGGGCGCAGCGCATGGTATGCAGACCATGGAGCAAAACGCGAAACAACTGATGGCGCAGGGCATGGTTGATTCGGAAGAGGTCGAGAAAAAGATCGAAATTGAAACCTCAATGTTTTAACCAAGGTGAACAAAATGGAATTGAATCAAATTCTTGAGGGGATGCTTTCACAAAAGGCGTCGGATCTTTATATCACGGTCGATGCGCCAATCCTGTTTCGTGTGGATGGTGAATTACGCCCCCAAGGAGAGAAGCTGAATGCGGCTCAGGTTGCTCAATTACTTGATGCGATGATGGAACAAGATCGACGTGATGAATATCAGCAAACGCGTGAGGCTAATTTTGCAATCGTGCGAGACTTTGGTCGTTTTCGTGTCAGTGCATTCTTTCAGCGAGAGCTACCTGGAGCGGTCATTCGACGAATCGAGACTAATATTCCAACCTTTGAGCAACTAAAGCTTCCTGATGTACTACAGGACCTATCAATTGCTAAGCGCGGACTTGTGCTGGTGGTTGGTGCGACTGGCTCTGGTAAATCGACCTCAATGGCTGCAATGACAGGCTATCGCAACACCAATCGCTCGGGACATATCTTGACGGTTGAAGACCCTATTGAATTTGTGCACGAACATAAAAAGTGCATCGTGACGCAACGTGAGGTCGGGCTCGACACCGAGAGCTATGAAGTCGCGCTTAAGAACTCGCTACGCCAAGCTCCAGATATGATTTTGATTGGTGAAATTCGTAGTCGTGAAACCATGGAATACGCGATGACTTTTGCTGAAACGGGTCACTTGTGTATGGCAACCTTGCACGCCAATAACGCTAACCAAGCGCTAGAGCGTATTCTTCATTTGGTGCCGAAAGAACAGAAAGAGCAGTTCCTGTTCGATCTGTCGATGAACCTGCGCGGTGTTGTCGCTCAGCAGCTCATTCGCGATAAGAATGGCAGCGGGCGTCATGGTGTATTCGAGATTCTGCTGAATAGCCCTCGTGTGTCTGACTTGATACGTCGTGGTGAACTACACGAACTGAAAGCGACCATGGCTAAATCGAAAGAGATAGGTATGCAGACTTTTGACCAAGCTTTGTATGATTTAGTGATAGCAGGCAAGATCAGCGAAGAGGACGCGTTCCACAGTGCCGATTCTGCTAATGACTTGCGTTTAATGCTCAAAACTAGACGTGGTGATGATGACTACGGAACTGGTGCGTTGGCTGGCGTTAAGATTGATATGGGGTGATAAAAAACGCCTGATATGATTCTAGGTTAAAATCAGGCGTTCATCAGATTCATCGTTCGACTGCGTCTGTATTATCAACGCTTCTTGTTCTTAGGCTCAATGATTACGCCTACGTCAGTCGAGGTATGATTCATATAACCTGCATTATTGGAGCTTGTCGAACTACATGCTGATATTGCTAGAGCTACGAAGATTACTAGAAAAATTTTCATAATCATTCTCACTTATCTAATTATTAATGTGTTAGACATTACGTCGTATAATTAGTATAGGTTCAAAAAATACTTTCAGTATTTAGTGATTAATTTTTTATTAACAATATTGCGCTTCAAACCAGCTCTCTAAAATGACGACTGCAGACTGGTTATCGACATTGCCCTTGCTTAATGCTTTATAGCCACCCATTTCAAAAAGGTCGGCTCTTGCTTCTGTGGTCGATAGTCTTTCATCATGTAGTTCAACATCGACACCAAAACGTCCTTTAAGACGGTTAGCGAACTTCTTTGCTCTAGGTGTGATGGTTGCTAAGTCTTTACCATGAAGGTCGGTAGGAAGGCCGACTACAATTAGGTTCGGCTGCCACTCCTTAATTTGCTTTTCGATATCGTCCCAATTTGGGATGCCATCTTTGGCTTTAAAAGCTTTTAGAGGGCTTGCGGTGCCCGTGATTTCTTGTCCTATCGCACTGCCGATACTTTTTGTACCGTAGTCAAATGCCATAATTGTTCGTGACATGGGGTTTCCAAATTTATCTGTGTTTGAGAGTGTCTGTTATTTTATTTAGCTGATTTGAGCTAGGCGTGACCAGCGTCTGCTGAAAGCTGAGCTGCATTAATGCCTAACATCTGCACGGCGACTTTCCAGCGGTCAGAAATCGGTGTATCGAAGATGACCTTCGGGTCGGCTTCAACGGTTAACCATGAGTTCTCGGTCAGTTCGGTCTCCAGTTGTCCTGGTTCCCATCCTGCATATCCAAGTGCGACTAAATAATTCATCGGCTCATCCTCTGTGCCCAACACCATCAAGATATCTTTTGAGGTTGTCACCGAGATTTGATCTGTCATGTTGATGCTGGATTGATAGCTGCCTTTAGGTTTGTGCAAAATAAACCCACGGTCTTCTGCGACCGGTCCACCGTTCAATACTGGCTTATCAAGACTTGCTTGGTTGGATTTCGGCTGCTCAGAATCAACCTCAACTTGTTTAAGCATGCTGCCGACAGTGACATCGATAGGGGCGTTGATCATTAAGCCCATCGCGCCTTCGTCGTTGTGCTCACAAAGGTAAATTACCGAATTTTGAAAGTAGGGGTCTTTCATTCCGGGCATAGCAACCAGAAAGTGGTTCGTTAAATTCATAGAGCCTCCTGCCAGTGTGTTCCCAGTAAAGGAAAAAGAGCGGCGTGAAGCCGCTCATTGATTCTGTGCCGTTTGCGAGTAGCTAAGGCTTTCTTTAGTTTAGGCTATTTAGCGTTAACGCGACGCTCGATTGCGTCCATTAATTTACCTGTTACCGAAATATCAAAAGCAGCTTCAATTTCACGGATACAAGTAGGGCTAGTTACGTTAATTTCTGTCAGCTTGTCACCGATAACGTCAAGACCCACGAAGATTAAGCCTTTTTCTTTTAGTGAAGGAGCCACTGCTCGCGCGATAGCCCAATCTGTTTCACTTAACGGACGAGCTTCACCCGTACCGCCGGCTGCTAGGTTACCGCGTGTTTCCCCTTTAGCCGGAATACGCGCTAGGCAGTAAGGCATTGGCTCACCGTCAACCACAAGAATACGTTTATCACCATTGCTGATGTCAGGAACAAAAGTCTGTGCCATTGCGTAGTTCTGACCGTGGTTAGTCAGCGTTTCAATGATCACCGATACGTTTGGATCGCCTTCCTTCACGCGGAAGATAGATGCACCACCCATACCATCAAGTGGTTTAAGGATCACATCACCGTGCTTCTCGCGGAACTCTTTAATCTTTTCCGCTTTACGAGTCACGATGGTGGTCGGGGTTAGTTCAGGGAACCAAGCCGTGAACAACTTCTCGTTACAGTCGCGAAGGCTTTGTGGTTTGTTTACGATCAGTGCGCCGTTCTCTTCAGCACGCTCAAGAATGTAAGTCGCGTAAATGTACTCAGTATCAAATGGAGGATCTTTACGCATTAATACTGCATCTAAATCAGATAGCGCGATTGTCTGTTCTGACTTGAATTCGTACCAACCGTTTGGATCTTCTTTTAATTCTACAACCTTAGTGTCAGCAATGGCTACGCCTTGATCTAAGTGTAGATCATCCATTTCCATGTAATGGATTTCGTAACCACGACGTTGAGCTTCAAGCATCATGGCAAAGCTAGAGTCTTTTTTGATGTTAATGGATGAAATTGGATCCATTACGATGCCAAGTTTGATCATTTTTTTCTCCTAGCCTAGATCGCCAAAACGGACTTGTAAGGCAGTAATTGCGGTTAGAGCAGCTGTCTCAGTACGAAGTACACGTGGGCCGAGTAGCGTCTCTTCAAATTTGTATTGTTCTGTCATGCCGATTTCTTCAGCTGACAAGCCACCTTCAGGACCAATCAATAGGCGCACCTTGCTGATAGGTTCTGGAAGGGTGTTAATTGAGTACTTTGCACGAGGGTGTAGGTTTAGCTTTAGTGCTTCGCTTGGTTCGCTGCACCACTCTTCAAGCTGCATAATTGGGCGAATGACTGGAACCGTATTGCGGCCACACTGTTCACACGCCGCGATAGCAATCTTTTGCCACTGTGCGAGTTTTTTCTCGAAGCGTTTTGTATCAAGCTTAACGCCACAGCGCTCTGAAATCAGAGGGGTAATGGTGTTCACACCAAGCTCAACCGATTTCTGAATCGTGAACTCCATTTTGTCGCCACGTGAAATCACTTGGCCTAAATGTAAGTCTAACGGAGATTCGCTGCTGCGCTCGATGCGTTCAGAAACATTAACGGTGACATTTTTCTTTGAGACTTCAGCTATCGTCGCAGGGAATTCAGCGCCACTGCCATCAAATAGAAGGACATCTTGGCCTTCTTTCATGCGAAGGACACGACCAACATGACCCGCGGCATCTTCGCCTAAAGCGAGTGAACCTAACTGATGAATGCGTTCTGGGTGATGGATACGAGGGATTCTCATGCTGGTAAACCTATAAATATGTTCATTTGGGTATTTTGTCTCTGCCTAACATGGATGCTTTTAGTTGAAAAAACAAGGGTAGAGCAAGAGTTTCAGGGGCAATTCTGAAACTCTTGTTTGAGATAGTTAGGAATGTTGATTGTACGAGCGACGTTATTTACAAGCAGGGTAAACAAATGGGTTGTGATTACCTTGGATGGCATAGATTCGCTCATCACGAGTACATTCCCACTTGTCGACAGGAAATTGCTTGTTCCATGCCATCATCAGGTTGGTTTGTTGCTTAGATAGCTTGAAACCATACTCTTGGCTCATGTAAAGGTAAGTACGCGCGATAGAGCCTTTTGCTCTGTCTGGCGGCATAACTTTACGCTGCTTGAAGTTGACCTGCATTTCACACTGACCATAGCTCACACCATCCATGCCATTCCATTGACTGAAATTGTAGTTGGAGCGATCACCGTTAACCTCGCCAATGGCCGGAGTTAGGTTATGAAGATCGGCTTCCATGGATTTGAACACTTTGTCATTGCGAGTGCAGTTCTTGCGCCCACCATCTTGCCAGCACTGACGCTGGTGGCCAAATTGCCAAGCTGGAACCACATGTTCCCACTCAATTCGACTCGCTCGCTTTTGTTGTTTTCGGACTTGATAACCACAGCCATCAAGGTCGGGAATGCCTTTCTTTTTGTCCTTCCATGTAATGTCACAGCCGCAATAAAATGAAGTCGGATGGTCGAGATAAATCTTCACCGCTTCTCTTTTTGCTTTGGAAAATGAGCTCGGTGGTGCGGCGAGAACGCTTTGGGTTACCAGTAGGCCAAATACTATTGTTAAGTAAAAAGACACAGGTAGGCCAAATGCTTTGAAGGTGAGTTTTTGCATAGAAAAAGACTGATAAAAGTATGATAAACATCAGTCTAGCACTCAAATGTTAGATCTCTCTATTAGATTTATTCTATCGAGTAAATCAACCTGTCACTAGCTTAGCTGAGTTCCCGTAAAAGCTAAGGTTTGCTGGCACAATTGGCAGCGGTAGGTCGATTGATTTCGAAGTACTTTGTTGTGTCGTCTGATTGATAATGGGTAGGTGGTGCACTCACATCGATATTCAAAGGTTTTCCCTTGAACTGAAGCGATTTCAAAGCCGTGAGTTGTTCTGGCTGGCACGTTGAATACTTTTTCCATCACGTATTTCCACTCGTTTCCGTGAGGCCTAACACGTCCGAAAACCTGATGCGTGATCAGGTGCGCGAGTTCATGCGGCACAACCTCGTTGATGAAGGCGTCTTCATTTTCAGCGAATAGTACGTGATTGAGCTTAATTTCGTTGAGCTGAAGGTAGGCCTTTCCCGCCGCTTTGCCTCTTAACTTGAAGGTGATAATTGGGTGAGGGAATTCACGAGAGAAATGTTGATTTGCGATAGCTAGGCACTCGGCCAATTTCTTATTTGCTCGATGTTGTTGCGGGGTGTAAGACAAACGTTGTTAACTCCAAATAAAAGGCCTCAGCGTTTAAGCTAAGGCCTCATCATAACATTGCTCGTTAATATGGCGATTATTTATAGATGGTGATTCTTCTTGATGATCTCGTGATAAGCATGCCATGTACCATAACCAAGTAGCGGCATAGTGACGATCATTCCGATGCCGTAGGTAGCAAACCCCACCAGAATACCAGCACAAATAATACTCGCCCATACCACCATCGCAGGGATGTTCGATTTCACGGCATTAAAGCTAGTGAAAATCGCACTCATCACATCAACGCGTCTCTCCATCATCAGTGGAATTGAAAATGCTGAGATGCTAAATATGAGGCTTGCGATAACAAAACCAATCACAGAGCCTGTGATTAAGAAGGGAGCGAACTCAGCTAACGGTGCGCCTTGCACTGAAGGGTAGAGCGCGTGCAATAACGCAGCGATACGCATCCAGAATATCATCGCAACCATCAATACAATCGCAAAGGCCCATTGGTGGGTGGAGTTGCGAGTAATGGCTTTCATCGAGTGCAGTAGGCTGGCGTTGTGGCCTTTTTCTCTTTCCCAAGCTGCGTCATACAAACCCAGAGCAAGAAACGGCCCTATCAGCATGTACACGATCAGGCTAGGCATTACGACCAAGTGTGTTCCTTGCCATTGGACAAGTTGAACAATGGCGATTGCCGCTCCCATAAAGCACAAACCGTAGAATGCGCTGATTAATGGCATTCTTACTAAGTCATGCAGAGCAAGCGATAACCAATGAAAGGGTGCGGAAATACTGATTTGGTTGCAAGGAATGGTGCGAGCGTAATCCTTATCGCTGACCTTGTGTTTTTTATCGTTCAGTTCGGATGGGTGCGCGGTACGAGGCATAGATCCCCCTAGTTAAATAACGTCCTAGTTATAATTCCATAAGGCTCATCGATGTGGCTTGTGTGAGAGTTATGGTGTTGAGCTAAATTGCTCTTTGTCATCCCAGTTTTTGTTCTAGCGTGCATTTAACGAGCGTTATCAGACTGAATTAATTTAAGTTAAATGTGAGCTTGATCGCTTAGGAGTTACCTTAACTATTGTCAGTAGTGTTAGAAAACACAAATTATCAGCGTTTTTTTATACTAAGTGGTTAACGGTAAAGAAGGGCGTTAGATAAGAGAATGGCGAGTGAAAGTTCGGTAAGTACATAAAAATAAAGCCCTTACTAAGAAGTAAGGGCTTTAAAGAAACAAATCGCAGTGGCTAAATTATTTTAGGCCAGCGAAGTCCGCAAGGATTGCTGCTTTGTCAGTAGCTTCCCAAGGGAACTCTTCACGACCGAAGTGGCCGTATGCAGCAGTCTGCTTGTAGATTGGCTGAAGAAGGTTCAGCATCTCTTGAAGACCGTATGGACGTAGGTCGAAGTTTTGACGAACTGCTTCGATGATGATTTCGTGAGCTACTTTTTCAGTACCAAACGTTTCAACCATGATAGATGTTGGATCAGCAACACCGATAGCGTAAGACAGTTGAATCTCACAACGGTCAGCCATGCCAGCAGCAACGATGTTTTTCGCAACGTAACGAGCCGCGTAAGCTGCAGAACGGTCAACTTTTGATGGATCTTTACCTGAGAATGCGCCGCCACCGTGACGAGCTGCGCCGCCGTAGGTATCAACGATGATCTTACGACCTGTTAGACCACAGTCACCCATTGGGCCACCGATTACGAAACGGCCTGTTGGGTTGATGAAGAAGTTAGTGTCTTTGTTGATCCACTCAGCAGGAAGTACTGGCTTGATGATCTCTTCCATTACTGCTTCACGTAGGTCAGGTGTTGTTACTGAATCGCAGTGTTGAGTCGAAAGAACAACAGCGTCGATACCAACGATCTTACCTTGGTCGTATTGGAACGTAACTTGAGATTTCGCATCTGGGCGAAGGAAGTCAAGTTTACCGCTCTTACGTACTTCAGCTTGCTTCTTAACAAGAAGGTGAGAGTAAGTAATTGGAGCTGGCATTAGGATAGGAGTTTCGTTAGTCGCGTAACCAAACATGATGCCTTGGTCGCCTGCGCCTTGCTCTTTAGGGTCTTCTTTATCAACACCTTGGTTGATGTCTGGAGACTGCTTACCAATTGTGTTTAGAACAGCACAAGAGTCAGCGTCAAAGCCCATATCAGAATGAACGTAACCAATTTCACGTACTGTTTCACGAGTGATTTCTTCGATATCAACCCATGCAGACGTTGTTACTTCACCGCCAACCATAACCATGCCGGTTTTAACGTAAGTCTCACAAGCAACACGTGCTTTTGGATCTTGTTCCAAGATGGCATCAAGAACAGCATCAGAGATTTGGTCTGCAATTTTATCTGGATGGCCTTCTGAAACAGATTCAGAAGTGAATAGGTGCTTAGCCATGAGAGCTCCACTTTTAGTTTTTGGTGTAAATAGTTTATGGCGTCGCAAGCTAGGAAGCGCCGCCATTAAATACAGTATATTTTGTAGGTGTTTCTACATCTAGACGGCTATTCTAAATTCCAGCGGTCGAATTACAAGCTCTTTTTTATGATATGTCATAACTAATCGTTTGCGTATCTATTGATATAAGCCACGGCCAAGTGATGTAAATGTTCGAAAATTGCGAAAAATGACCGTTAAAATGCCAGTAAAACGTTTGCAGTCGCAATAGTCGTTTGAGAGAATACCCGCGCTAATAAAAATGAAAATTTTAGCAATTATCTCTTTTTTAAATCGCTTATGTACTCAGGAGCAGACATGCCTTCTCGTAAAGATCTAGCCAATGCAATCCGCGCACTTAGCATGGACGGTGTTCAACAAGCAAATTCAGGCCACCCAGGCGCACCTATGGGTATGGCTGACATCGCTGAAGTTCTTTGGCGTGGCCACTTGAACCACAACCCAGCAAACCCAGAGTGGGCTGACCGCGACCGTTTTATCTTGTCTAACGGCCATGGTTCAATGTTGATTTACTCTCTGCTTCACCTTGCAGGTTACGAGCTTTCAATTGAAGACCTGAAAAACTTCCGTCAACTGCACTCTAAGACTCCAGGTCACCCAGAGTACGGTTACGCTCCTGGTATCGAGACAACGACTGGTCCTCTAGGTCAAGGCATCACGAACGCTGTTGGTATGGCAATGGCAGAGAAAGCGCTTGCTGCTCAGTTCAACAAAGAAGGCCACGACATTGTAGACCACTACACTTATGCATTCATGGGTGATGGCTGTCTGATGGAAGGTATCTCTCACGAAGCATGTTCGCTAGCAGGTACGCTTGGTCTTGGTAAGCTGGTTGCTTTCTGGGATGACAACGGTATCTCTATCGATGGTGAAGTTGAAGGTTGGTTCTCTGACGATACACCTAAGCGTTTTGAAGCTTACGGCTGGCATGTAATCCCAGCGGTGGATGGTCACGACTCTGACGCTATAAACGCAGCAATTGAAGCGGCTAAAGCGGACCCTCGCCCTACACTTATCTGTACTAAAACTATCATCGGTTTTGGTTCTCCAAACAAAGCAGGTACGCACGACTGTCACGGTGCTCCACTAGGCGCTGATGAAATCACAGCAACTAAAGCGGCACTGGGTTGGGAACACGGTCCTTTCGAAATCCCAGCGGATATTGCAGCTGAGTGGAATGCAAAAGAAGCAGGCGCAGCGAAAGAAGCAGCGTGGAATGCAAAGTTTGACGCATACGCAGCGGCTTACCCTGAGCTAGCAGCAGAATTCAAACGTCGTACTAACGGCGAACTTCCAGCTGAGTGGGAAGAGAAAGCAAACGCAATCATTGCTGATCTTCAAGCTAACCCAGCAAACATCGCTTCACGTAAAGCATCTCAAAACGCACTAGAAGCGTTTGGTCAAATGCTTCCAGAATTCATGGGTGGCTCTGCTGACCTTGCGCCTTCTAACCTAACTATGTGGTCTGGTTCTAAGTCTCTTGAAGCAACTGACTTCTCTGGTAACTACATCCACTACGGTGTACGTGAATTCGGTATGACGGCTATCATGAACGGTATCGCTCTGCACGGTGGTTTCGTACCATACGGCGCAACGTTCCTAATGTTCATGGAATACGCTCGTAACGCAATGCGTATGGCTGCTCTGATGAAAGTTCAGAACATCCAAGTTTACACGCACGACTCTATCGGCTTAGGCGAAGATGGTCCTACTCACCAACCGGTTGAGCAGATCGCATCTCTACGTCTGACTCCAAACATGAGCACATGGCGTCCATGTGACCAAGTTGAATCAGCAGTTGCTTGGAAACTGGCTATTGAGCGTAAAGATGGTCCTTCATCTTTAATCTTCTCTCGTCAAAACCTTGCACAACAAGATCGTAACGCTGAGCAAGTAGCTAATATCGCTAAGGGTGGTTACATCCTGAAAGATTGTGCTGGTAAGCCAGAACTAATCATCATTGCAACAGGTTCTGAAGTTGAGCTTGCTGTTGAAGCAGCTGCACAACTAACCGCTGAAGGCAAAGCAGTACGCGTAGTATCTATGCCTGCAACTGACGCGTTCGACAAGCAAGATGCGCAGTACCGTGAGTCTGTACTTCCATCTGACGTTACTGCTCGTATCGCAGTAGAAGCTGGCATCGCTGACTTCTGGTACAAGTACGTTGGTTTTGGTGGCAAAATCATTGGTATGACAACGTTCGGCGAATCTGCACCAGCAGGCGAGCTATTCAAGATGTTCGGTTTCACTACTGAAAACGTAGTAAACACCGCGAAAGAGCTTCTTGCTTAATCATTGATTGCTAGCTTAGTGCTAACAATGAAATGAATAAAAAAACCGAGCGCTGAGCTCGGTTTTTTGTCTCTGGGATTTGTTTTCTCCTAGACTCATCTCTATAAGCAACAGATCAATCTGTCATGAACAAGCTGAGTTATTCAAGTAATGCCTTTTGGGTAGGATTCAGTTATCATCTGTTGCACGAAATTTTGGTTAGATGTACGGAACTATGCTAAAAGTCGCGATAAATGGATTTGGACGAATAGGGCGCAATGTATTGCGCGCTGTCTATGAAAGTGGCAAAAGCCAACAAATCAAAGTAGTAGCGGTCAATGAGCTTGCTCAGCCTGACGCTATGGCTCACCTATTGCAGTACGACACCAGTCACGGCCGCTTCGGTAAGAAAATCTCTAACGATCAAGAGCACATCTATGTCCATCATGGCATTGGTGCTGAAGACAAGGGCGAGTTTGATACCATTCGTATCTTACATCTTGCTGATATTGATCTGTTGCCTTGGCGTGACCTTGAGGTGGATATTGTTCTCGACTGTACCGGTGTTTATGGTTGCCGAGATGACGGCCTCGCGCACATCGCTGCAGGGGCAAAAAAGGTACTGTTTTCTCACCCAGGTGCCAATGACCTCGATAACACCATTATCTATGGTGTGAATCACGATACCATCGAAGCGGACCACCGAATCGTTTCCAATGGTTCATGCACCACCAACTGTATTGTCCCTATCATTAAGGTTCTTGATGACGCCTTTGGCATTGAATCCGGTACGATTACGACTATTCACTCTTCAATGAATGATCAACAAGTTATCGATGCGTATCACAGCGATTTACGTCGTACTCGAGCAGCAAGCCAATCGATCATTCCTGTCGATACCAAGTTGCATAAAGGTATTGAAAGAATCTTCCCGAAATTTTCCAACAAATTTGAAGCTATATCTGTGCGTGTGCCGACGGTAAACGTAACAGCTATGGATTTAAGTGTCACAATTAATGCAAATGTGAAAGTTAATGACGTAAATCAAACCATTGTTAATGCATCCCAGTGTACATTACACAATATAGTTGACTATACTGAAGCGCCGCTCGTTTCCATCGACTTTAATCACGATCCCCATAGCGCAATCGTTGATGGTTCACAAACGCGAGTGAGCAACGGCCACTTAGTTAAAATGCTAGTGTGGTGTGATAATGAATGGGGCTTTGCGAACCGAATGCTGGATACGGTTCTTGCAATGCAAGCTTCTGAAGGCAAGAAGTAAGACCTAGAAGCAAATGTGCGGATTATTTATTTTTTAGCTTGAAATAAATACTAAGAGTCCACATATTATTAGTAGTGAAAGAATTACCAGTTGAATAATTTATAGGCTTAGCAGGGTTGCTGAGTTTCCAAAACTTTATATTTATTTAAATTTGAGAGGACAAATCATGTCTGTGATCAAGATGACTGACCTGGAACTTGCAGGTAAACGCGTATTTATCCGTGCTGACCTAAACGTACCAGTAAAAGACGGTAAAGTAACTTCAGATGCACGTATCCTTGCATCTCTACCAACTATCAAACTTTGCCTAGAAGCTGGCGCAAAGGTAATGGTTACTTCTCACCTTGGTCGTCCTACTGAAGGCGAATACAACGAAGAGTTCTCTCTAGCTCCTGTAGTTAACTACCTAAACGACGCACTAGACTGCGAAGTTAAACTAGCTAAAGATTACGTAAACGGCCTAGAGCTAAACGCTGGTGAACTAGTTGTTCTTGAAAACGTTCGCTTTAACAAAGGCGAGAAGAAGAACGAAGAAGCACTTTCTAAGCAATACGCTGCACTATGTGACATCTTCGTAATGGATGCATTCGGTACAGCTCACCGTGCTCAAGCTTCTACACACGGCGTTGGTACTTACGCTCCTGTAGCATGTGCTGGCCCTCTTCTAGCTGCTGAGCTTGAAGCGCTTGGTAAAGCAATGGACAACCCAGCTCGCCCACTAGTGGCTATCGTTGGTGGTTCTAAAGTTTCTACTAAACTAACCGTTCTAGAATCTCTTTCTAAAATTGCTGACCAGCTTGTTGTTGGTGGTGGTATCGCGAACACATTCATCGCTGCTGAAGGCCACAACGTAGGTAAGTCTCTATACGAAGCTGACCTAGTTGAAACGGCTCAAAAGCTAATGAAAGAGTGTGCTATCCCAGTAGCAACTGACGTTGCATGTGCTAAAGCATTCGACGAAAACGCAGAAGCTGAAATCAAGCACGTTTCTGAAGTTCAAGACGACGACATGATCTTCGACCTTGGTCCAGATTCAACTGCGGCACTAGCTGAAATCATCGGCAACGCTAAAACAATCCTTTGGAACGGCCCTGTAGGCGTATTCGAATTCAAGAACTTCGAAGCGGGTACAGCGGGTATCTCTAAAGCAATCGCTGAGTCTGCAGGTTTCTCTGTAGCAGGTGGTGGTGACACGCTAGCAGCTATCGACAAGTTCGGTATCAAAGCTGACGTTTCTTACATCTCTACTGGCGGTGGCGCTTTCCTTGAATTCGTTGAAGGTAAAGTACTTCCTGCAGTAGCAATGCTTGAAGAGCGTGCTAAAGCATAATTGATTTAGAAAGGCGAGATGTGAATCTCGCCTTTTAACGTTTGCTGCATATCACACTTTTTTGCTAGAATGGCATAAGTTGTGAGCAAACGATTGCAAGTTTTTAAACTTAAGTTTTTTAATCTTAAAACGATAGAATAAATAGGACTATTTCCATGTCTAAGATCTTCGATTTTGTAAAACCTGGTGTGATTTCTGGCGATGACGTACAGAAAGTATTTGAAGTAGCAAAAGAAAACAAATTTGCTCTTCCTGCTGTAAACGTTGTTGGTACTGACTCTGTAAACGCAGTACTAGAAGCAGCTGCTAAAGTTAAAGCTCCAGTAGTTGTTCAGTTCTCTAACGGCGGCGCTGCATTCTTCGCAGGTAAAGGCGTTAAACTTGAAGGTCAAGGCGCACAAGTTCTTGGCGCTGTAGCTGGTGCAAAATACGTACACGCTGTAGCTGAAGCTTACGGTGTTCCAGTTATCCTGCACACTGACCACGCTGCTAAGAAACTTCTTCCATGGATCGACGGTCTACTAGACGCTGGTGAAGAGTTCTTCGCACAAACTGGTAAGCCTCTATTCTCTTCTCACATGCTAGACCTTTCTGAAGAGTCTCTAGAAGAGAACATCGAAACATGTGCTAAGTACCTAGAGCGCATGGCTAAAATGAACATGACAATCGAGATCGAACTTGGTTGTACTGGTGGTGAAGAAGACGGCGTTGATAACTCTGATATGGACGCATCTGAGCTTTACACTTCTCCAGAAGACGTAGCATACGCTTACGAGAAACTAATGGCTGTTAGCCCACGTTTCACTATCGCTGCATCTTTCGGTAACGTACACGGTGTTTACCAAGCTGGTAACGTTGTACTTACTCCAACTATCCTGCGTGATTCTCAAGCATACTGTGCAGAGAAGTTCGGTATCGCACCTAACGCTCTAAACTTCGTATTCCACGGTGGTTCTGGTTCTTCTGAAGCAGAAATCCAAGAGTCTATCGGCTACGGTGTTATCAAAATGAACATCGATACTGATACACAGTGGGCAACTTGGGACGGTATCCGTCAGTACTCTGCTGACAACTTCGATTTCCTACAAGGTCAAATCGGCAACCCAACTGGCGAAGCTGCTCCAAACAAGAAGTACTACGATCCACGCGTATGGCTACGTGCTGGTCAAGCTTCAATGGTTGCTCGTCTAGAGAAAGCATTTGCTGACCTTAACGCTGTAGACGTACTATAATTCTTTGAATTAAGTACTCTTTAAGTTTTAAAAACCCGCTCATCGAGCGGGTTTTTTTATGTCTGATAAAAACTTGTATTAAATATGTGAAAAACCTAGCCTACGGTGAATAAATTTCGTAGTCTTTTAGTTATCGGTATTTGTGTTTATCGGTAAGTTTTAATAATTCAAAAGCTTACATAAATATGACTTTGCAATCTGTCAAAGATAGGATATCGTGCCGAAAAACTGAACTTGGTTCAGTTTATAAAAAGGACTTGGCTTTAATTTACTTTTAACACAATGACTTAACGGTAATTAAACTGTTTATTATATTGCAGAGTAAATTAGGCTTAAGGCAGTTTAGCCCATAGCATATTATATAGAGGATGCACATTATGGCTGATAGTTCGACAGCGATTGAGACTCCACTTGTGGATGGTTTGTCTCAAGCAGAGCAGTGGTTAACAAATAATTCAGATTTATTTATCCAATATGGCGTAAATATCATTTCAGCACTGATAATTCTATTTATTGGTAACCTTATTGTTAAAGCAGTAGCGAATAGCGTGTCTAAGGTTCTTCAGAAGAAGAAAATGGACCGAGCTGTTGTGGAATTTATTCACGGCTTAGTTCGCTACCTATTGTTTGTTATTGTTTTAATTGCTGCACTTGGTCGTTTAGGTGTTCAAACGGCATCTGTAGTTGCTGTTATTGGTGCGGCTGGTTTAGCCGTTGGTCTTGCACTACAAGGCTCACTCTCTAACTTTGCTGCTGGTGTACTTATCGTTGCATTCCGTCCATTCAAGTCTGGTGACTATGTGGAAATTGGTGGTGTAGCAGGTTCAGTTGATTCAATTCAGATCTTCCAAACTGTTCTAACAACGCCAGATAACAAAATGGTAGTGGTACCAAACGGTAGCGTTATCGGTAGCCCAATTACTAACTACTCTCGTCATAATACTCGTCGTATTGATTTGATGATTGGTGTTTCTTACAACGCTGATCTTCAAAAGACAAAAGCGCTACTGACTAAGATTTGTGAATCTGATGAGCGTGTACTGAAAGAGCCTGGTGTTCAAGTTGGTGTTCATACACTTGCTGATTCTTCAGTTAACTTTGTTGTTCGCCCATGGGTTAACACAGCAGAGTACTGGGATGTGTATTTTGACCTTATGCAAGCAATCAAAGAAGGCTTGGATAACGAAGGTATCGAAATTCCATTCCCGCAAATGGATGTACACATGAATAAAGTAGAAGCTTAATTTCTAGTTAGTTTTTATAACTATAAGCTTTGTCTCGTCCTAAAATACGTTGACAGTATTTCTACTAAGCCAACAGCGCCAGCTGTTGGCTTTTTTCATGCACCTCATTTGGAGTTTTCATCATGAGACTGAGGTGCGGCCTCATATTGTTATAGATATTGATAGACTCTTTTACTAGTTGTTTAAGTTCCTCAAGATTCTTACACCTATCAAGTAAGAACTCTTGTTTCAGGATCCCATTTATTCTTTCTGCTAAGGCATTTTGGTAGCAGTCATAACCATCTGTCATCGAAGGCATTATGCCGCTAGTTTTCAATTTATCTTGATATACACCTGAGCAATACTGCAGACCACGATCTGAATGATGGATACAAGAACGATGATATCGACGCCCTTTGATAGCCATATCTAGCGCTTTCACGACATCCGTCGCTTTCATTTCATTGCTCAGCTCATAGCCCATTATTTTTCGACTAAACGCATCCGTAACCAATGATAGGTAGTGAACTCCTTCATCAGATTGAACATAGGTTATGTCGCTCACCAACACACTCTCTGGACCACATGGCTGGTAATCCTTTAATAAGTTCGGGTATTTTTTCATCCAATGTCTACTATTGGTCGTTTTTGTAAAACTATGCTTAGGTCTTACCAATAATCGTTCAGCGCGTAAGTAGTTGAAAAGCGCATCTCGGCCTAACTTGATACCTTGTTCTTGTAGTTTGGGTTTAAGCAAAAAATACAGCTTCCTAGTACCAACCCGAGGCATATAACGCCTAATATCCAACACCATTTTTTTAATCGGTTTAAGATCTAACTGACGATGATGAGCTCGCTTTTCTCTTTGATAAACACTCTGCCTCGTTATGCCGCATAGCCTACATACTCGAACTAAACTTATTCCTTCTTGTTTTTGAAGGCTTCTTGCTCCTTGGCTAGATACTTTTTTCTGAGACTGGTTCCGTGCTCAGCATCAAGAATATCAACCACTCTATTTAAGAAGAGATTCTTGATTTTTTCGTCTTCCAACTCTTTCTCAAGACGTTTTATTTTCTGTGCCGGTGATTCTTTAGGCTTAGGTGATTGGTGCATGACATTTATCCTTGGATTTTGCGCCCAATTCATCTTCCCGTGCTTTCGAAGCCAGGTTAAAACGGTTGAGCGGCCTTGGATACCATAAATGGTTTGGGCCTGTTTATATGTCATGTCGCCTCTTTCTACAGCGGCGACAACCTGTAATTTAAAGCCTAGTGTGTAATCACGCTGAGTGCGCTTAACGTAGGTATTATTTGAAGTAGTCATAATTCGTCCTCAATGTGTAAACACATTTCAGGACGGGACACTTTTATAAGGAAAGGCGGATAACTTAGGTTATCCGCCTTTTTTGTTGGTTTTCTAAGAAAAACAGATTTACCAGTATTGTTCAATAAGCCCATTGGTAAGCACAGCTGCTATGGCGAACATCATGGTTGCTACCGCGATATCGATGCCTTTCTTAACCTTAGGTTTAGATAGTGTCGGGCCTAGCTTTGCCGCACCCAGTGATAAGGAGTAAAACCAGACGAACGAAGCCAATATAGTCCCCATAGCAAACGCAATTCTGTCGTTGCCTTCAAATTGCCCACCAATGGATCCAAGAATTACCACGGTATCCAAGTAGAGGTGTGGGTTTAATACTGTTACTGCCAATGCTCCTAAAATAACGGTGCGCTTGCCACGCGCCAATACCTCACCTTTCGATTCATCACTGGTGCGCACTTTGAATGCACTGCGTAGTGATAGCAAACCATACACAGTCAGAAAAGCGATGCCACCTAATGTCACGGAGGTAAGCAGTAATTCATTTTGCGACAATATTGCTCCGCCGCCAAAAATACCCAATGAGATAAACAGAGTATCGAGCAGGCTACAAATCGTTGCTGTCGTTAAATGATGATTGCGTTTTATCCCTTGATTTAGGACGTACGCATTCTGCGCGCCAATAGGGATAATCATGCTTGCCCCTAGACCAAAACCTTGTAATAAAACCCAAAAACTCATTTTAACCTCCACTTATTTAACGATATTTACGTGCTATATGGCGAAGATACTCCGACCCTTTAAATAAGTATAATTAATGATTTTAATCTATTATTAGAGTTGCTAATGTGGTGATGAGTTAGCTTAAAAAGGAAGCAAATTGATGCGCGGATTGGATTATAAATGGATAGAAGCACTGGATGCCGTAGTAAAACAACGTAGCTTCGAAAGGGCTGCTGAGCAGTTATATATTTCCCAGTCGGCGGTATCTCAGCGCATCAAACAGCTGGAAAAGTGGTTGGCTCAGCCTGCCTTAGTGAGAGAAAGCCCGCCTAGGCCAACGCCTGCGGGTAAAAAATTACTGGGCTTATATCGCCGTGTTCGTTTGTTAGAGCACGAACTTGTGCCTGAGTTAATGAATGAAGAGGGTACTCAACCACTATCGATATCTATAGCGACTAACGCTGATAGTTTGGCGACATGGTTACTACCAGCTTTGTCGGATGTTATGAAGTCTCGCCAAGTCGAGTTGAACCTTGCGATTCATGGTGAGTCGAGAACCATTGAAAAGATTAAAAGTGGCGAGGTGGCCGGTGCAATCAGTTTGGAGTCTCAAGCGATTCCTGGCTGCAGTGTCGACTATCTCGGTAGGATGGATTATGTGTGTGTGGCTAGCCCTGACTTTCATCAGCGTTACTTCTCAGAGGGCGTAAACTACGCCACCTTAAGCAAAGCGCCTGCGGTTTCCTATGATCAATACGATGATCTGCATAAGAAGTTTCTGCATGATCATTTTAACGTCCCGAGAGACAGTGTGATTAATCATACGGTCGGCAGTTCAGAAGCGTTTGTGCGCTTAGCGTTGTCGGGTGTCGCCTATTGCTTGATTCCTCGATTACAGATTATCGATGAGCTCGAGTCTGGTGCTCTGATTGATATTACCCCTGGCTTTCTTCTGTCTTATCGCATCTATTGGCACCATTGGCAGCTTGAGAGTGGGGTATTAAAAGAGGTATCCCAAGCGATATTAAGTTTTGCTCACAATCACTTACCTCAGTAAACTGTTGGTTTTTTCAGCGTCAAAGTTCTGTTAGAAGTGCGTGCTCTGGATTGGCTAAACGATAAATTGCTCTATGATGAAAGTACATTTGTTTAGCATGGGTCATACCTAATGAAGCTTGTACCAAAGATGTTAGCAACGTCTCTTACTCTTACTGCGGCGTTGAGTGCTGTGAGTTTTCCATCATTGGCTGACTCTCCATCCTTTCCTCATATTTCAACGACAGGCTATGGTGAAGTGATCGCGACACCTGATATGGCGACATTCTCTGTGAGAGTCGTGGAATCGACGATGACTGCTGAACAGGCTAAAAATACCGTTGATAAAGTCGTGACAGGCTTTCTAAATAAGCTGCATCAAGCAGGTGTTGATGAGGCGAGTGTTCACAGCTCGAACCTGTATTTATCTCCTCAATATCATTACCCGAAAGATGGCAAACCGGAACTGGTTGGCTACCGCGCCTCACGTAATGTGACCGTTCAAGTCAATGAACTCGCTAATCTGAACGAGTACATGGATATTGCTATCGGGCAGGGCATTAATCAGATCGACAACATCCAGCTGCAAGTTCGCGACCAAGCTAAATATCAAGAGCAAGCGCGTTTAGAAGCCATTAAAGATGCGACATCAAAAGCTAAATCATTAGCGAGTGGTTTTGAACGTGAGTTGGGTGATGTATGGCGCGTGGACTACAACGCCCAATCTTCTCAGCCTGTACTCATGCGTTCAATGGCGATGGATGCAAGAACAGAATCGAACTCTTATGAAGACTCAACGATCACCATTCGTGATCGCGTGAATGTGATCTACCAGATCGAAGAGTAATGACAGTGCTATAGAAGGTTTTGGATCATGATGATCTAATTACCTGCAATAGGCCAAATACTAAAAAGGCTCTCATAATGAGAGCCTTTTTTATGCATTTTGAGTACGATGATTAGTGAAGAAGACGAGCACGGATTGTGCCTTCGATCTCTTTCAGTTTAAGCAGCGCTTCTTCAGAGCGATCGGCTTCTACATCGATAACGACATAACCCATATCAGCCGCAGTCTGTAAGTACTGACCCGCGATGTTGATCCCTTCTTCAGCGAAGATGGTGTTGATCTGAGTTAGGATGCCTGGACGGTTTTCGTGAATGTGTAATAAACGAGACGTTCCAGTATGCAGTGGTAGTGATACCTCTGGGAAGTTAACACTTGATAGCGTAGAGCCGTTATCAGAGTATTTCGCTAGCTTACCAGCAACTTCAACACCAATGTTTTCTTGTGCTTCTTGAGTTGAACCACCCACGTGAGGCGTTAGGATCACGTTATCGAACTGCATTAATGGAGACTCAAACGGGTCTGCATTGGTTTTTGGTTCTGTTGGGAAAACATCAATCGCCGCACCTGCAAGGTGACCAGATTCCAGAGCGCCACACAGAGCAGGAATATCGACTACCGTGCCACGAGCTGCGTTGATAAAGATAGAACCAGGCTTCATGCGCTCGAACTCTTCTTTACCCATCATGTCTTTTGTTTCGTTGGTTTCAGGCACATGCAAAGAGATTACGTCACACTTGTTCAGTAATTCCGTCATGGTATGAACTTGCGTTGCGTTACCCAAAGACAGTTTGTTTTCAATGTCGTAGAAGTAAACACGCATGCCAAGGTTTTCAGCAATAATACCCAGTTGAGTACCGATGTGACCGTAGCCAATAATACCTAAACGCTTACCACGAGCTTCGTAAGAGTTGTCTGCACTCTTTTTCCAGATGCCACGGTGAGCAAGAGCGTTCTTTTCTGGGATACCGCGTAGTAGTAATAGAACCTGACCAAGAACCAGCTCAGCAACGCTTCGAGTGTTTGAGAACGGTGCGTTGAACACAGGGATACCGCGTTTTGCTGCTGCTTGAAGGTTGACTTGGTTAGTACCAATACAGAAACAACCGACGGCAACCAGCTTTTCAGCTGCATCAATAACTTCTTGGGAGATGTTAGTGCGAGAACGAATACCAATGAAGTGAGCATCTTTAACTGCTTCAAGAAGTTCATCTTCCGGCAGCGAGCCTTTGTGGTACTCAATGTTTGTGTAACCAGCGGCTTGCAGTACTTCTACAGAAGAAGGGTGAAGACCTTCTAGAAGTAGAATTTTTATTTTTTCTTTTTCCAGTGAAACTTTGGCCATTGTTCTCGTCCTTAAAATGGAAAGGTTGGGCAAATGCGGCGCACGTGCTACAAAATGGCTGAAAGGGGAACAAATTCACCACTTTGTTAGGAGACAAACGTTTTCCCTGTGCGTCTTCTGAACAATAAAGTAACAAAAAAAAAATGTTTTGGGTAAGAAAATTACGGAATAAGACATAATTTTACAGCAATAAAGCAAAAAAAACGGCGCCCTAGGGCACCGTATGTAATGAAGTAACAGAAAAACTCAATCTTCTGTTATTTATTCTTCGATTTTTGCACCTTCAGGCGTGCCTGTGATAACCACATCAGCACCACGGTGAGCGAACAGACCAACCGTCACCACACCAGCAATACCATTGATGATATCTTCTAGTTGTTTCGGGTTTTCGATCGCCATGCCGTACACATCTAGGATCACGTTGCCGTTATCGGTTGTGCAGCCTTCGCGGTAAACTGGGTCACCACCAAGCTTAACCAGCTCACGTGCCACGTATGAACGTGCCATTGGGATTACCTCAACAGGCAGTGGGAATTTACCCAACACATCAACTGCTTTAGTGCCGTCAACAATACACACAAACTTGTCAGAGATAGCTGCTACGATTTTTTCACGAGTCAAAGCAGCGCCGCCGCCTTTGATCATATCGCGTGAAGCGTTAATTTCGTCTGCGCCATCAACATAGATGTCTAGTTTGAATACGTCGTTGCACTCAAATACTTTGATTTCTAGTGCTTCTAATTTTTCAGTCGAGGCTACAGAGCTTGAAACCGCACCTTTGATTTTGTCTTTCATTGTGCCAAGTGCGTCGATGAAGTGATTTACTGTAGAGCCAGTACCTACACCTACAATACTGCCTTCTTCAACATATTGAAGTGCTGCCCAGCCCGCTGCTTTTTTCATTTCATCTTGAGTCATGCCATTCTCCTGAATAAGGTCTTGCGCTTTGAATTAATCGTTCGCGTATTGAAGTTAACGTTTATATATCGAGGTTAACGTTTGCGGCGCGATTATAGCGCTTTAATGGTTGTTTTCCCATTGCCAAGTTTTACTCGGAGTCACGATTTTAGGTAACGGAATGTCCCACTCTTCAATCGGTAGGGTACCAACATGTTGGCAATCATGAGCCAAACCAATAGGAGTTGCGCCTTCGCCCGTCTCGAACCACTTCGCTAAGGTGCGATCGTAATATCCGCCGCCCATACCTAAACGATGGCCATGAGAGTCAAAGCCGACAAGGGGCGTAAGAATAAGGTCGAGTTGCTGACAAGGTTTAACCAGCATTTGATTGAGCTGAGGTTCGACAATACCGTACTTATTCAAGACCGTCGGTGTGGTTGGCGAGTAGTGCAGAAACAGCAAGTGTCCGGCAGAGAAGGGGTGCAATACTGGTAAATAAGTTTGCTTACCTTGCGCCCATAACCATTCGATTAAAGGCTGGGTATCGAGTTCGCCATCGATAGAAATATAGAGGGCAATATGCTGAGCAGACTGAATTTCATCAAGCTGCATGCACTGCTTAACTAAGTCGATACCGGACTGAGTTTGTTGGTCGCCAGATAAGGCATTGCGTTTGATACGGATCTGTTTGCGAAATTCGCTGCGTGTGAGCGTCTTCATAAGAAGGGATACCCCAAAGTGCCGTTGAGAATAGATGGCCCTTGAACCAGCGAGTTCAAGGCGGATCAGCAATGATTACCGTAGGCTTCTCGGTCGGGCCGAGCATGCTCAATAGCACTCAAGTACTAACCCTTAGGGATTGCTTATCGGCTCGGGGACGTGAATCCTCTGACAAACACTCCAGGGTAAATTTTGTGTACGCTATTGCTGTCCGTGCTTAACTTTACTGAGGACATCTGAAAGTGATGTCGTGAGCTGTTCCATTCGCTCGGTCAGTGCGTTTTGTTCATCATTTGCTTCAAACTTCTTGGTTTGTAATTCGTAGCAAATATTCAGAGCTGCGATAGTCAGCAGCTTCACTTCATTGGTTACCTTAGTACGTTCAGCCATCTCTTTCAATCGATTATCAAGATCGGCCGCCGCTGCAATCAATGACTCTTCTTGCCCAGGTGGACAATTTACTCGAGTCAGTTTTCCTAATATTTCAACGTCTACCGCTTGATTACTCATGATGGATGAACTCTTTAACGCGCTATTTTAAGGCTGTTGCCCTTCGCCATTTTTTGAGAAAGAAAAAGTGCAAGTACCGATGAGGAAGCAATCTCCTCTGAGGGAGAAACTATAGGTAAACCGCTATTAAGATTCAAGCTTTTCAGAGTGACTGTTTGTAAATGAGAGCTTGAGCACACAGTAATTCAGCAAATTGAACAATTGGTAGTCAGTCATCCTTCAATTGCTGGGGATCGATGCTTACCAGAATTGGGGTGAAGTGGTACGATTATACTATCGATATAAAGAATAACTGAGCGAGCTATCTGATGAGCGAAACTACTTTACCTGACTACCTAACGGTTGCGACTGAACTTCAATCGGCAAGTCTAGCCGTAACCCCTGCTGAGATGCACGGTTTATTAACGGGTATGTTAAGCGGAGGCTTAAGCCTTGCAGATAAAAGCTGGCAACCACTGATCTTCGATTACACCAATGAAGGCATGGGTTGGCCAGATCGCGCATTAACGCTAGCGGAAGCGACACTGAAAGTAACGACCAGTGAAATCACAGGTTCGGGTATGGAATTGTCTATGTTGCTGCCTGACGAAGACGCAAGCGCAAGCCTATTTGACTTGGCTGATGGTGTGTCTGATTGGATTAACCATTTCATTTCTGGCTTAGGCTTGGTTGGCGCTCAATTGAATAAAGCGTCTGACAGTGCAAAAGAAGCATTAGCTGATCTTGAAGAGATGGCAAAGCTTGGCATTGACGAAGAAGATGATATGGAAGAGCAAGCGCAGCTTCTAGAACACGTTATTGAGCACGTAAAAGCGTGTGCACTAACGATTCATGCTGAATTTGGTGCTCGCCCATCTGAAGATGCGGCGCCTACCATTCATTAATTCGTTGGCCGGTTTGAGGTTATGATGGCTCAGTATGATGTTGTAATTGCTGGTGGCGCAATGGCAGGGGCAACCTTAGCCCTTGCTTTGAATCACCTAAGCCAAGGTTCACTGTCGATTGCGGTAGTGGAGCCTTATCAGGTTGATCATCAAGCTCACCCTGGGTTTGATTCTCGTTCGATTGCTTTGTCCTATGGCACGGTGCAGATCCTGGATTCTTTGCGCTTATGGCAATCTATCGCTCCGGTCGCGACCCCGATTAAAGATATCCATGTTTCGGATCGCGGGCATGCCGGAATGACAGACATCTACAGTGAAGAGCTTGCTGTAGATGCGCTTGGCTACGTGGTCGAGTTAGCAGATGTGGGTCGAATCTATCAACAGAAACTTGAATCAGAAACGGCCATTACCATGCTTTGCCCTGAGTCTGTCAGTAAAGTTGAACGTGAAGAAGCGTTGACGACGATTGAACTGACAAGTGGGCAAACAGTAACCACTAAGTTATTGGTTGCTGCTGACGGTGCAATCTCAACCTGTTGCCAACAGCTCAATATCTCATTGAGTGAGCACGACTTTGAGCAAGTCGCTGTGATTGCCAATATCGTGGCGAGTGAACCTCACCAAGGTCGCGCATTTGAGCGTTTTACCCATCATGGGCCAGTTGCTCTATTACCAATGAGTGACAACCGTTTATCTCTGGTTTGGTGTTTAACACCAGAGCAAGCACAAAAAGTGATGACGCTAAACGACAATGAATTTCTTGAGCAGCTGCAGAGTGACTTTGGCTGGCGACTTGGCCGATTAGAGAAAGTCGGCAAGCGTGCGAGCTACCCTCTCATTCTTCGTCACCGACAACAAAATATCTCTCATCGATTTGCCATTGTTGGTAATGCTGCTCAAACGCTTCACCCAATTGCGGGGCAAGGCTTTAACCTAGGTATTCGAGATGTGGCTTCCTTGGCAGAAGAGTTGTGTACTCAACTAGATGATGTGGGTCGTTACAATGGTCTTGTTAACTTTAGAAAGCGTAGAGAACAAGACAGAGAAGCCACGATCACATTGACTTCAAGCCTAGTTCACCTGTTCTCAAATGATTATATGACCGCTCGCATTGGGCGTAATCTTGGGTTAGCCGTAATAGATAACCTTCCACCACTTAAAGGTCCACTTTTGCGTCATACGCTTGGCCTAGTAGAAAGATAAGGTAATAAATAATGATGCAAAGTGTTGATATCGCGATTGTTGGTGGTGGCATGGTTGGCCTAGCGCTCGCTGCTGCCCTAAAAGACAGTGACTTAAGAATTGCTGTCATTGAAGGCAGGGCTCCCAGCGAAGGGCTGAGTGAGCTGCCTGATGTACGTGTATCCGCGTTGAGTCGTTCTAGTGAAGTGATTCTTCGTAACTTAGGCGCATGGCAAGGTATCGAACAAAGACGCGCTGCACCTTATCAAGCGATGGAAGTGTGGGAGCAAGACAGCTTTGCTCGTATTGAGTTTGACTCGACACGCTTGGCTCAGCCTAATCTTGGTCATATCGTTGAAAACCGTGTGATTCAACTAGCACTGCTTGACCAGGTTAAGAAGCAAGACAATGTCAGCCTGTACATGCCCGCAACGTGTAAAACGATGGCGATTGGTGAAAGTGAAGCTTGGTTAACATTGGACAATGGTCAAGCACTGACAGCTAAGTTAGTTGTGGGAGCAGACGGCGCAAACTCTTGGGTTCGTAAGCAGCAAGATATCCCACTAACACATTGGGATTACGGACACAGTGCGATTGTCGCGAACATCAAAACCACAGAGCCGCACCACAGCGTTGCTCGTCAAATATTCACGCCTCAAGGCCCATTGGCATTCCTACCAATGCAACCAAGTAACATGAGCTCGATTGTTTGGTCTACGGAACCAAACCGTGCCGAGAAGCTGGTATCTATGTCGGATGCTGATTTTAATAAGCAGCTAACGGCAGAGTTCGACTCGAAGCTTGGATTGTGCGAAGTGGTTGGTGACCGTTTTGCCTTCCCACTGCGTATGCGTTATGCACGTGACTTTGCGGTAGAGCGTGTGGCTTTGGTTGGTGATGCTGCTCATACCATTCACCCATTAGCAGGGCAGGGCGTGAACCTTGGCCTATTAGACGCAGCAAGCTTAGCGCAAGAGCTGTTAAAGCTATGGTCTGCGGGTGAAGACATTGGCACCAAGCGTAATCTTCGCGGCTACGAGCGCTGGAGAAAAGCAGAGGCGGCGAAAATGATTGCTTCAATGCAGGGCTTTAAAGATCTGTTTGAAGGCGATAACCCAGCCAAGAAGTTGATTCGTGGCATTGGTATGAAGCTTGCGGGACAATTACCGGGTGCGAAAGATGAGATCATGAAGCGCGCATTGGGTTTGTCAGGCAATCTTCCTGACTTAGCTAAGCGTCCAGTGATTCATCGATAGTGACATAGTGTTCTGGTGATTTATCGAATCATCATTGATACTAAACTTGGTACGAAAAAAGGGTTGGCATAATGCCAACCCTTTTTGTTTTTAATTCTGTAGATAATTAGGTCATGCGTACGCGCAGCGCAGTTTCATGATTTCACTATTTATTTCTTTCACGGTTTGAAAGTGACGTTTTTCTGCTCGGTCTGGTAGCACTAGCTTACCGTTATCAAACTCAAATTTTCCTACGCCGTAAATGTAGATTCGTCCTTTGAAAAGTCGACTTACATGTTTAGCAATCATACTCGGTGTATAGCGCTTAAACAGTCTCATTCTTAATTATCCTTATATTTACCTAGCCTGCATATTATAGAAAAACTCCGAGATAATAATTGTGATAAGCATGGAGTAATATGCAGTAGAGTTGACGTTAATTAGATATTTGTGCTGTTCTAAGCACTTTCTTCAGTAAATATCTATTTTTACGTGAGCTCCTCCCCAAAATAATACTGAGTAGTGAACTGCCGTGAACTTTCCTGTTCGGTATTAAGCAGTGATAATGTTACAAGTATAAGAATAGGCGGGATTTTTTGGTTTGTGTAATCAAATTGTAAATTTCGGACAAAAAAAAAGCCCGTCTAAAACGGGCGAATAGTCACAGATGCATTACACAAAAGTGGATACTGATGTTACTCAGTGGATTCACTTGCACTGATTTGCTTAATAGCTAGTCAGTAAATTTACAATAACGCAAATTTAACTTTGTGACTACTTATGCTTTTATTTTGAGTAACTATTTATTAATGGTGTGTTCTTCTTATGACGAAGTTCACACTAAAAATGTACTCAATGAAATATTTAAATGAAGTTTGCGAAGCATGATCTGATCGAAACGATCATCGACTGATGTCCGCGACAGTCGGTGCACATAGCGCCATAAGATCATTGAGATCCAGCGCAACGCCAGCCATTCGATCGCCGGAGCTAATGGTCACGGTCGAGTTGTTCTGAATGGAAGGATCAAAAATGATCGGCATGTGTCTCTTTAGAGCAAGCGGGCCAACGCAACCCACTTTAAAGCCAGTGATCGCTTCAACATCAGCGAGCGACACGCAGGTCATTCGACGGCAATTCAATACCGAGCGTACTTTCTTGGGGTCGACAGAGCGATCGCCAGCAGTACAGGCTAACGCATACTGGTTGCCCATATCCTTGAGCAGGATGCACTTCACCATTTGAGAGGCGTCGATGCCTCGCTCTTGTGCGGTTTCTTCAATGCTGGTGGTTGGCTTGCTTTGCATCAGCAGGCGATAGTTCACCTGCTGTTGATCCAGCCATTGTGTAATCAGCGTTTCCACGTGGTTACTCGTCGTCAAGGCTGTACGGCAGTGGCAGGATATTCCATGTTTGATCAGGCTGCGCGGTCAGTCGAAGCTGAACATCGTCATCAAGGTTGTTTGGCAGTACCATCAAACCCATCGCTTGGTTATCCGCAAATTGATAGACATTTAATAGTCGGCCTGCGCCACGCCAGTTCTCACCCACGCTACGCTCTAGTTCAATAGGGTGCTCTAGAGACAATACTTCTGCTGTCGTTCCTGAAACAATACGCATCTCACGCTTGTTCATGCCACGGTACTTGGCACGAGCTACCGTTTCTTGACCTGTGTAGCAGCCTTTTGAAAAGCTGATTCCGCCAATCGCTTGCAGGTTAAGCGCTTGAGGGATGTGCTCGTTTTGCTCTGCTTTCGATAGGTTAGGCTGAGCATCTAGAATTTCATGATATTGCCAAAGTGCTTCTGATACTTTTTCTGCTGGACTACTTGAGACTAAAGTTGCAGCAACTTCTTCCGTAATAAGCAACGCCCAGCGATTGTCAGAGACTTTAACCGCTGTGCCACCAGAGATAGCACGCACGTTACCTTGGCTTTCTGAAATTGAATCAATGTATTGATCCGCAGATGCGCCCATCACACCGATAACAACATCTGTCGTTTGCTCGATATCAACCTTAGAGAACACGGCGTATTTTTTGATTTCGACCAGTTCTACTTCAATCGCAGATTTAGGCTGCATGAGCGCGTAACCGCCATTGTGATGGAACAGGCGGAAGATACTCCATACCTTTCCTTTTGCATCACAGTGCGCGCCTAACGTGGATTCATCATTAGGAAGAGTGACGACATCGCACGTTACTTGACCCTGTAGGTACGACTTTTTGTCATCGCCTATCATGGTAATTGCACTCCAGTCTGACACGTGTGTCATCATCAGTTCTGGAAGCGATTCATTTTGCGTATGAGCGAGTGGCTGAAATGTGTTTTTCCAATCCATTTTATCTTTCCTAAGAATTTTATTTGCCTCTATGTTAATCCGGTTCTGTTTCTTTGTCAGCCTAGGTTTTTTTGTGAGCTTAGATAGGGACTGTGACTCACATAGTAGTTGCAGGGCGTATGACTTGTTACACTCCGAGAAAGAAAAATTATAGGTGAGGATAGCCAATGTACACTGCAGAGCAGAAAGCACGAATTAAATGGGGTTGCCGTCGCGGCATGTTAGAACTTGATGTAGTCATCATGCCATTTTTCGAAGAGTGTTTTGATTCATTGCAAGAGCAGGAACAGCGCGAGTTTGTTTCTCTATTAGAGTGTGATGACCCAGATTTGTTTACTTGGGTAATGGGACACGGACGCAGTGAAAACCTAGGCCATGCATCAATGGTTGATAAAATTGTCGCACACAACCTCAGCAAGGTTCGTTAAGCTTCAGCTTAACCCTTCGTATTCCGCATTATTAGCAAAAGGCACTATTTTTGGGTGCCTTTTGTTTTTCATCATCCTGTCTTCTATTCCACTTGCCGCCAGCCTTTATTGCTTAGCTATAATGATCCGCTTGTTCAGAAACAACCATGTGATTCTAAATAATGCCTATGGGCGTTTTGATTACAAAGAGGATGGTGATATTCGACTCAATGACCGAACTTACCGACTCAAGTCCGTTGATAGAATCTGGGCGCAGTTCTTCGTTAAATTGCAGTTTGAATGCGGGTATTCGGTACTGCTTTGGCGGGACAGCTGTTGCGAGCGCGAATATCGTCATTTTCTGGCGAACTTACAACGAGCACGCTAGAGAAGCCAAACTATTCGATGAAAGAAAGTATTAGATAAAAGAAAGCGTTAGACAAAAGAAAAGGGAGCACTCGGCTCCCTTTCGTTTAATCATTTTCCGCTGACGGCTAATTCGCTAAGCACGTTTAACCCATTATTATGATTGGCGTTTCTCTGGCGTCAGAATCGTTGGGCCACTGTCTTCAGCAAGTTCAGGGTAATCCAACGTGTAGTGAAGGCCGCGGCTCTCTTTACGTTGCATTGCACAACGAACCATTAGTTCTGCCACTTGTAGCAAGTTACGCAGTTCTAATAAGTTATTCGAAACTTTGAAGTAGCTGTAGTACTCATGAGTTTCTTGTTGCAGCATCTGAATACGACGCAATGCGCGCTCTAGTCGTTTATCCGTTCGAACAATGCCCATGTAGTCCCACATGAACAGGCGCAGTTCGTGCCAGTTGTGTTGAATGATCACCTCTTCATCACTGTTGGTGACTTGGCTTTCATCCCATGCTGGCAGTTCTGCACACAATTGAGATTGGTCGATGTTCTCAACGATATCTTTTGCTGCTGCCCATGCGTAAACCACACACTCAAGCAATGAGTTAGAAGCCATACGGTTTGCACCGTGTAAGCCGGTGTAGCTCACTTCGCCAATCGCATACAAGTTCGTTAGGTCGGTTTGACCTTGCTTATTCACCATGACACCACCACACGTGTAGTGAGCAGCTGGAACGATAGGGATCGGCTCTTTGGTCATATCGATGCCCAAGTCCATCAAGCGAGTATGGATCATCGGGAAGTGCGTTGTGATGAATTCTTCAGGCTTGTGGCTGATATCAACATACATGCAGTCGGCACCCAAGCGCTTCATTTCGAAGTCAATTGCACGGGCAACCACATCACGTGGAGCCAGTTCACCGCGCTCATCGAAGTCCTTCATAAAGCGAGAACCATCTGGACGACGCAAGTAGGCACCTTCACCACGCAGTGCTTCCGTTAATAGGAAGTTACGTGCTTCTGGGTGGAATAAACAAGTTGGGTGGAACTGGTTGAACTCAAGGTTTGCCACACGACAACCCGCACGCCAAGCGATAGCAATACCATCACCTGAAGAAACATCTGGGTTAGAGGTGTATTGGTAAACCTTTGAAGCGCCGCCTGTTGCTAATACAACAAACTTAGCGCGCACGGTTTCAACATGTTCTTGGTTACGGTTCCAAATGTAGGCACCGATCACCTTGTCTTTTGAACCACCAATCTTATCTTCCGTGATCAAATCCAGCGCATTGTGGCGCTCGAAGATCTCGATATTTGGGTGGTTGTTGACGTTATCTTGTAGTGAGGTTTGCATCGCCATGCCAGTTGCATCGGCAGCGTGCAGAATTCTGCGGTGACTGTGGCCACCCTCACGAGTGAGGTGATATTTTGGTTGGCCTTCTGTGCTGTTCTCATCTTTATCAAATGGAACACCACCATCAATCAGCCATTGCACACACTCTTTCGCATTTTCGGCAATGAATTGAACTGTATCTTCTTCGCATAACCCAGCCCCAGCTATTTGAGTGTCCTCTACATGAGACTCAATACTGTCCGACTCATCGAACACCGCGGCGATACCACCTTGTGCGTAATACGTCGATCCTTCGCTGCGTGGTCCTTTGCTTAATACAATTACTTTTGCATGTTCTGCTACGCGTAAGGCTAATGACAAGCCTGCCGCACCACTTCCTACCACTAATACATCACACTGATGTTCACGGTTTGCGTTCATAAAACTT
This sequence comes from Vibrio coralliirubri, assembly GCF_024347375.1. Taxonomy (NCBI): domain Bacteria; kingdom Pseudomonadati; phylum Pseudomonadota; class Gammaproteobacteria; order Vibrionales; family Vibrionaceae; genus Vibrio; species Vibrio coralliirubri. Next base: position 476,345 of record NZ_AP025470.1, read on the forward strand.
ATTAAATCCCGGGCTATAGTCGAGTTGTCCACTCTCAATTGACTTTGTCTTGTTTTAGGAGTTTGGGTAAGACTGTTATAATCTCTCCAGAGTCATCCTTAAACGCTATGCAAAATCAATATATAGACAGCTATCTAGAAATATTTAATTGCTCAATACCATTGCTTTTGCTCAAGTTTCCCCAAATTGATAGGGATAGCTATTTTTATTACATCACATTGTGAAACAATAATGGCAAATAATTTTAAGAAAGTTGGAACTTTCGGTATTTGGCTTAGTCACAATAGTGCTCTTGTAGACGGTGGTGTCAATACTACATTTCGCATAATTAGTACCCATATCTGTGAAGGTGAGGGTTATAACAATAGGAGTACCCGCTCGAATGAACGAGCAGCTAACCGATCAAGTGTTGATTGAGCGAGTTCAGAGTGGAGATAAGCAGGCATTTAACTTACTAGTGGTTAAGTATCAAAACAAAGTTTGTAATCTTATCTCTCGATACGTGAATAATTCCGGTGATGTACCTGATGTAGCACAAGAAGCTTTTATTAAAGCTTACCGCGCGATACCTAACTTTCGTGGCGAGAGTGCTTTCTATACATGGTTGTACCGAATTGCCGTGAACACCGCTAAAAACCATATCGTTGCCCAAAGCCGTAGGCCGCCAGCAACAGATGTAGATGCAGAATATTACGAAACAGGCAGCGCGTTAAAAGAAATATCGAACCCTGAGAACTTAACGCTGTCAAAAGAATTGAAACAAGTCGTTTTTGGAGCGATTGAAGCGCTACCAGAAGACTTAAAAACTGCAATGACGTTGCGAGAGCTCGAAGGTTTGAGCTACGAAGAGATTGCAGAAGTAATGGATTGCCCTGTAGGAACCGTACGTTCGCGTATTTTCCGAGCTCGTGAAGCGGTGGAAAAGAAAATTAAACCTCTTTTGCAACGCTAGAACTTGTAATAATTATGGTGAAAATAATGGCTGATAAAGAAAAGCTTTCGGCACTCATGGATGGTGAAACGATCGATAAAGCTCTCATTGTAGATCTCGAATCCGATCAAGAAAGCATGGATACCTGGCAGAGTTACCATTTAATTGGTGATGTTATGCGTGGGGATGCGCCAGAAACTCCAGAGTGGAACATTGCTAATAGTGTAGCGGCAGCGCTTGAGAACGAGCCTGCACATGGTTCAATGTCGAACCTGCACCAAGTGAATGTTGAACCTACTGTTGCTCCAATTGAAGAGCAACCTAAACCTCAGCAAGCGAAGCGTCAGCTTCCGGCGTGGTTACAACAGTTTGGACAAGTTGCCGTGGCAGCGTGTGTTTCATTAGCTGTTGTATTAGGTGTTCAACAATATGGTGGCAGCGATCCTGCAGCACCAGAGCAGTTGCCTGTACTCCAGACGATTCCATTTGCGGGTTCTGCGGAACCAGTAAGCTTAACGCGTGACTCTGTTGAGAAACCAGCATCTGAAGCTAACTTGCAAGAGCAGCGCAAACGCGTTCATGCAATGTTAGAAGATTATGAGCTGCAGCTAAGATTAAACAGTGATGCATCGCCAATGCAAGATGCACATCTAGAATCGGACATTGAATGAAGAAAATCCTGGTCAGTGCACTGACACTGTTCAGCTTGATGTCTCCAACAACCTTTGCAGAGGAAACCACTGCAAAGGCCTTGTTGCATCAAATGAACGAGGCCAGTCAGCATCTAAATTACGAACTCTCCTACATTTTGATAAAGAAGAGCAGTATTGAGCCTCTTGTTTATCGCCATGCGGTTAACGACGACCAACAACTTGCACACCTTGTTTATCTAAGTGGCCCTGTTCGTGAAGTCATTCGACGTGGCAACGAAGTTAGCTACATCGAACCGGGTACAGAGCCATTTACGATTCAGTCTGGCAGCATGGTTGCGCCTGTTATTCCGATGATTAATCGAGATATCGAATCTCTGAATCAGTACTACGACTTTGTGAAAGTTGGGCGCTCTCGTGAAGCAGGCAGCACAACTCAAGTGCTGCGTGTCGTGCCGAAAGACGGCCTTCGCTACTCTTACGTGGTTTGGGTCGACGAAAAAACGAGTCTTCCTTTGCGTGCCGACCTTTTGGATCGTGATGGCGAAGTGCTTGAACAGTACCGCACTATCTCTTACGTGGTGAACGATAAGATAGCGGAGGCAATGGGTGGCTTGAACCAAGCTCAATTGCCGAAAGTTTTATCATTGCCGGAAGGCTTAGTGAGTGAAACTAACTGGCAAGCGTCTTGGATTCCTGAAGGGTTTAAGTCAAAAGAGCTTAGCCGCTATCAAATGGCTGCGACCGATAAAATGGTTGAAAGTCAGCTTTTCAGTGATGGATTGTTTAGCTTTTCGGTTTATATCGCTGAAAAAGACGAGCATTCATTGAAAGGGCAGCTAGTACGTCAAGGGCGTAGAACCTTGCACAGCTTAGTGATTGGCGACAAAGAGATCTCAGTGGTTGGTGACATTCCGCCGGCAACTGCAAAACGTATTGCTCAGTCAGTTACATTCAATAAATCGGTACAAGCGCAATGATGACCGCGCTGGCGACCGTTAGCTCGGTTGAACAAAAAGGTAAGCAATACTTTGTTCAATTGAGCTGCGAACAACAAACCAGTTGTAGCAGCTGTTCTTCTCAAAAAAGCTGCGGTACGGGTATTGTGACCAAGGCTGTTGGCAATAAATCTTTGTTTTGGCAGCTTAAAACCAAAAGCTTAGTCAAAGCAGGACAAATCGTAGAAATTGGCTTTCCAGAAAAAAGCCTACTTCAGTCGGCGGCGATTGTTTATCTCATCCCACTTTTCATGCTGATGATTGGTGCTGGTTTTGGACAACTCTTGTTACAACCCTTACTCCAATGGGGGGAGGGCATTGTTATCTTAAGTGCAGCACTGTTTACTGCTGGTGGGATTGCCTTAGCGAAGCGGTTAGCCAAACCCATGGAAGACAAATCCAAGCAAGAAGTCGTCTTGATTCGAATCCTAGGTGAGTCTCTCGTCTAATTTATGATGCTTCTTGCCCTTAAATTGGGTAGAATCTGCCAACTTGATTGAAATGCCGCCACCAATGCTGACTGTAGATTGGACGCGTCGCGGCTTTCTTATTATCCCTATTCAAAGAGTTTAGTCACACCAAGCCTATGAAGCACATTCGTAATTTTTCGATTATCGCCCACATCGACCACGGTAAGTCGACCCTTTCTGACCGCTTAATCCAAGTTTGTGGAGGATTAAGTGAACGTGAGATGGCAGCTCAAGTCCTCGATTCTATGGATATAGAACGCGAGCGTGGTATTACAATTAAAGCGCAGAGTGTGACTTTAGATTACAAAGCTAAAGATGGTGAAACTTACCAACTTAACTTTATCGACACTCCTGGACACGTAGACTTCTCTTACGAAGTATCTCGTTCTCTAGCGGCTTGTGAAGGCGCACTACTTGTAGTGGATGCTGGCCAAGGTGTTGAAGCACAAACTCTAGCAAACTGTTACACAGCAATCGAAATGGAACTGGAAGTAGTGCCAATCTTGAACAAGATTGACTTACCTGCAGCTGAACCAGAGCGTGTTGCTGAAGAAATAGAAGAGATCGTTGGCATCGATGCGATGGAAGCGACTCGCTGTTCTGCGAAAACAGGTTTGGGTGTTGATGATGTTCTAGAAAACATCGTAACGGCAATCCCACCACCGGAAGGTGATCCTGAAGCGCCTCTACAAGCGTTGATCATTGACTCTTGGTTCGATAACTACCTTGGCGTAGTTTCTTTGGTTCGTATTAAAAACGGTAAGCTGAAGAAGAACGACAAGATTCGAGTAATGTCGACAGACCAAGTTTGGGGTGTTGACCGTCTAGGTATCTTCACGCCTAAGCAAATCGACACGACAGAGCTAAATACTGGCGAAGTAGGTTGGGTTGTTTGTGGTATTAAAGACATCCTAGGTGCACCAGTTGGTGATACGCTGACGCTTGCAAAAGGCGGCAGCACTGAACGTTTACCTGGTTTCCAAAAAGTAAAACCTCAGGTATACGCAGGCCTGTTCCCTGTTTCATCTGATGACTACGAAAACTTCCGTGATGCACTAGGCAAACTAAGCCTGAACGATGCGTCACTGTTCTTCGAACCAGAAAGTTCGGCAGCACTTGGTTTTGGTTTCCGTTGTGGCTTCTTAGGAATGCTTCACATGGAGATCATCCAAGAGCGTCTAGAGCGTGAATATGACCTAGACTTAATCACGACTGCTCCAACAGTAGTGTATGAAGTCGTAAAAACAGATAAAACAGTTCTGTACGTTGATAGCCCGGCTAAACTGCCAGCGGTTAATGACCTAGAAGAAATTCGTGAGCCAATTGCACGCTGTAATATCCTGGTACCTTCGGATTACCTAGGTAACGTAATCACACTGTGTGTTGAGAAGCGTGGCGTACAAGTCGACATGGTTTACCACGGTAACCAAGTTGCTGTAACGTACGACCTTCCTATGGCAGAAGTTGTTCTAGACTTCTTCGACCGTCTGAAGTCAACGTCTCGCGGTTACGCATCTTTGGATTACAACTTCCAACGTTACGAGCCATCAAACATGGTACGTGTAGACGTACTGCTGAATGGCGAAACGGTTGATGCACTAGCGATCATTACGCACAAAGATATTGCTCAGTCTCGTGGTCGTCTACTGGTAGAGAAGATGAAAGAATTCATCCCTCGTCAGATGTTCGATATCGCGATTCAAGCAGCGATTGGTAACCACATCATTGCTCGTTCTACAGTGAAACAATTGCGTAAGAACGTAATCGCAAAATGTTACGGTGGTGATATCAGTCGTAAGAAGAAACTTCTTAAGAAACAAAAAGAAGGTAAGAAGCGTATGAAGCAGATCGGTAACGTTGAACTGCCTCAAGAAGCATTCTTAGCAATTCTTCATGTTGGTAAAGACTAGGTATCAATCGCACTAACTATCTGCTGAACATTACTGGTTAAAATCGTTTATTTCTTTGTTGCAAAGATTGCAATTAGGCCCACTAGTCACTGCACTTTGCGCCTCGAACTAAACGATTTTTCCTGCGTAATCTCCCCAGCATTTAGTCAGCATGATTGATACAGATTAGAAATATTAAGCAGAGTGAAAGGGTTATACTCTTTCACTTTCGTTATTTTTAAAGAAATGAAATTTAAGGGATATCAATGGCTAATACATTTTCGCTTATCTTAGTGATCGTAACTCTAGTGACCGGTATTGTATGGGCGTTGGAAAAGTTTGTGTGGGCGAAGAAGCGCCAGCAAAAACTTGCTGACGTTGAAGCACAATCGAATGGCCTAGACGCTGAAACCAGCGCAAAAGTTACGGCTCAGCCTTGGTGGGTTGAGAACAGTGTGTCCATTTTCCCGGTAATTGCATTTGTTTTGATCTTGCGTTCATTCATCTATGAACCGTTTCAAATCCCTTCTGGCTCGATGATGCCAACCCTTTTGGTCGGTGATTTCATCTTGGTAGAGAAGTACGCGTACGGTCTAAAAGACCCAGTATGGCGCACTCAATTGGTAGAAACAGGCAAGCCAGAACGCGGTGATTCAATCGTATTTAAGTACCCACCTCAGCCAAACATCGACTACATTAAGCGTGTTGTTGGTATGCCTGGCGACACGATTCGCTACAGCAGTCGTAAAGAGATCTGCATTCAGGCGAAGGGTACAAGTAGCTGTGAACCAGTGAAACTAAGTAATGTTGAAGAGAGCCAATTTATTCAAGATGGTGTGCCTCTGATTCAGCTGAACGAACAGCTTGGAGACGTAGAGCACCAGATTTTAGTTAACCCATTACGCCGTGATCGTGTGCAAGCATATCAGCCTCGCAATGGTGTTAACGAATGGGTCGTTCCAGAAGGCCAGTACTTTGTGATGGGTGATAACCGTGACAACAGTGCAGATAGCCGTTACTGGGGCTTTGTCCCTGAAGCAAACCTTGTTGGTAAGGCCGTTGCTATTTGGATCAGCTTCGAGTTTGAACGCGGTTCAGACAGTGTACTTCCAACATGGATTCCTACTGGTGTGCGTTTTAATCGCATCGGTGGGATTCATTAATCGATCACATAACACATCGAGAGAGCATGAATTCTCCAATTGATAAACTAGAGAGAAAGATTGGCTATCAGTTTAATGATGCCGATCTTATCCACTTGGCGCTGACTCACCGCAGCGCCGCAGGTAAACATAACGAACGTCTTGAGTTTCTGGGCGATTCAATTTTAAGTTTTGTTATCGCTGATGATCTTTACCACCGTTTCCCTAAGGTAAACGAAGGTGATATGAGCCGCATGCGCGCAACATTAGTACGTGGTCATACATTGGCAGAACTAGGTCGTGAATTCGAACTAGGAGATTACTTAAAATTAGGTCCAGGTGAGTTGAAGAGTGGCGGTTTCCGTCGTGATTCTATTCTAGCGGATGCGGTTGAAGCGATCATCGGCGCTGTCTATTTAGATAGTGATACCGAGACGGTTCGCGGCATTATTTTAAGCTGGTACCAATCTCGCCTAGATGCTATTCAGCCTGGAGTATCTCAAAAAGATCCAAAAACTCGCCTACAAGAGTTTTTGCAAGGTCGAAGAAATCCCCTACCTGTCTACACAGTGACTAATATTAAAGGTGAAGCACACAACCAAGAGTTTACGGTTGAGTGTGAAGTGGCAGGTGTGGATAAACCTGTTATCGGTAAAGGCACTAGCCGCCGCAAGGCAGAACAAGCGGCTGCTGAAACAGCATTAGAGCAACTAAGCAATGTCTGATAACAACCAAGATTTCGATATCGATGCATTCTTTTCATCTGATAGCAAAAAAACAGGCCTACCGGAAAACCAACACTGTGGCTTCATCGCTATTGTCGGTCGCCCAAACGTAGGTAAGTCGACGCTTCTGAACCATATTCTGGGTCAGAAGATTTCTATTACATCACGTAAACCACAGACGACACGTCACCGTATTATGGGCGTTGAAACTGAGGGTGATTACCAAGCGATCTTTGTTGATACTCCTGGACTTCATATTGAAGAAAAGCGTGCCATCAACCGCTTGATGAACCGTGCGGCGAACAGCTCACTGAGTGATGTGAACCTAGTATTCTTCCTTGTCGATGGTACTCACTGGACTGACGACGATGAGATGGTTCTGAACAAACTGAAGAAGACTGACTTCCCAGTTGTACTTTGCATCAACAAAGTAGATAACGTTCAAGACCGTACTAACGTGATGCAGCACATGATGGAAGTCTCTAAGAAGATGGACTTCATTGATGTAGTGCCAATCTCAGCGAAGCAAGGTAAAAACATTGATGTACTGCGTAAGCACGTACGTGAACATTTACCTAAAGCGACACACCACTTCCCTGAAGAATACGTGACTGATCGCTCGCAACGTTTTATGGCCTCTGAAATTATCCGTGAAAAGCTGATGCGCTTTACGGGTGATGAGCTACCTTACTCGGTAACGGTTGAAATCGAACGTTTCGATTACAACCCAGATAACGATGGCTTCCACATCAATGCACTGATTCTTGTTGAGCGTACAGGTCAGAAGAAAATGGTGATTGGTAAAGCGGGCGAGAAGATCAAAACGATTGGTCGTGAAGCGCGTATCGATATGGAAGAGCTATTCGGCCGTAAGGTTTACCTAGAGACTTGGGTCAAGGTTAAATCTGGCTGGGCTGATGATGAGCGTGCACTTCGCTCGTTAGGCTACATCGACGATCTATAATATATTGAACGTCACTTTCTGAGATTAAGAAAGTTGAACTGAAGATAAATCCAAGAGAGAGTGCAAACTCTCTCTTTTTGTATCTGTAATAAGGGTAAGTGATTGAGCGAAGGGTTACAGCGATGCTTTGTGTTGCACCGTCGACCATACAGTGAGTCGAGCCTGATCTTGGACGTCTTCAGCGAAGAGTTCGGTCGGGTGACGTTGATGTCTAAAGGCGCTCGCAGCAAGCGTTCCAATTTGAAAGGTGCATTACAACCTTTTACGCCGCTACTGCTGAAGTGGTCTGGTAATGGTTCGATGAAAACCTTACGCCAAGCTGAAGCGATTAGCTTGGGGCTTCCTCTCGCCGGTATTAATCTGTATTCAGGCATGTACGTGAACGAGCTTATTGGTCGGGTATTGATGGCAGAAGTACCGATGCCTGCGCTTTTTCACGACTATCTTCATGCTTTAACAGAGCTGGCGCATAATGATAACCCTGAGCCAGCACTGCGTCGCTTTGAGCTGGCTCTATTATCCGCTATGGGTTATGGCGTCGACTTTTTACACTGCGCGGGCACTGGCGAAGCGATCGATCCGAGCATGACTTATCGCTATCGAGAGCAGAAAGGTTTCATCGCTTCGGTGCGTCGAGACAACCTGACTTTTATGGGCGATGAACTTATCGCAATCAGTGAACGTAGGTTTATCACTAAAGAGCAGTTAAAAGCGGCAAAACGCTTTACACGCATAGCCTTAAAGCCGTATCTTGGCGGCAAACCATTAAAAAGTAGAGAGCTATTTATGCCAACAATAGCCCTCTCTAGAGCACGGAGTATTGGAAAATGAGCTCAATCCTTTTAGGCGTTAATATCGACCATATTGCAACACTACGTAATGCACGTGGTACTAAATACCCAGATCCAGTACACGCAGCTGAAATTGCTGAACGTGCGGGTGCTGACGGCATTACTGTTCACCTGCGTGAAGACCGTCGTCATATCGTTGACCGCGATGTACGTATTCTGGCTGAAACACTTCAAACTCGTATGAATTTGGAGATGGCAGTAACGGATGAGATGGTTCAAATTGCCCTCGATACTAATCCTGAGTTTGTTTGTCTGGTTCCAGAGAAGCGTGAAGAGCTAACCACTGAAGGTGGCTTGGACGTGGTTGGTCAACTTGAAAAGATCAAAGCGGCGACGGAAAAACTGTCTGCTGCTGGCATTAAGGTGTCTCTGTTTATCGATGCTGACCGTGAGCAAATCGACGCAGCAAAAGCGTGTGGCGCACCGTTCATTGAACTGCACACTGGTCATTACGCCGATGCTAAAACAGAGGAAGACCAACAAGACGAGCTGAAAAAGATTGCTGCAGGCGCAAGCTACGCGGACGATCTTGGTATCACAGTCAATGCGGGTCATGGTCTGACTTACCACAACGTTGCACCGATTGCGGCTCTTCCTGAGATCTACGAGCTGAACATCGGTCACTCGATCATGGGACGTGCAGTGTTTGATGGTTTGAACAAAGCCGTTGCAGACATGAAAGCCGTGATGGAAACAGCACGCAACAACGCTTAGTTTTCTAAACCGTAAGCGTTAAGTCGTAAGCGACGAATTAGTAGAATTAATAGATAGAAGTTTAGTAGTAGGGTAAGCATGGCTGTTGTTGGATTAGGTACAGATATCGCAGAAATTGAGCGTGTTGAAAAGGCATTATCACGAAGTGGTGACGCTTTTGCTCAGCGTATTTTGACCGATTCTGAATTTGAAGTATTCCAGCAACTCAAGCAAAAAGGGCGTTACCTTGCAAAACGTTTTGCTGCCAAAGAAGCGGCATCTAAGGCGTTGGGCACGGGGATCGCGCTGGGTGTGACTTTCCACGACTTTGAGATTTCAAACGATGAGCATGGCAAGCCAGTTCTGAGCCTGCATAAAAAAGCGCGTGAAATCGCAGAGGCGAACGGCACAACATCAATTCATCTGACTATCTCGGATGAGCGTCACTACGCAGTGGCAACGGTGTTACTCGAATCGTAAACAGATTATCGCTACTTTATATCTAGTGCTCTTGGCTCTAGACAGAAAAAAGCAGAGCTCATGAGCTCTGCTTTTTTATTAGCGGGCAAACCCTATAACGAATACTGGTGAGTAACAAGTGCCCGCTAGGTCTTCGTCGGTTTCAAGTAATGAATCGCGGTTGCTTGAACCTTATCTAATTCATCCTGAAGCTCGAAAAGCTCCGGTTCAATGTCTTCAACAGAAGTGCCTGAACGCAGCTCTTTCTCTATCGTCGCACATACCGATTTTAGTCTTGGTACACCGCTGTACGAGCTGCTGCCATGCATCTTGTGGATGATGTGTATCAGCTCTTCAACTGGGTAGTCACTGTCTTCTATCGCTTTGTCTGCTGCCTCATACACCTCTGGAATAAAGTCTACGAGCATTTGCAGCATATCGCGTGCGAGGTCTTCTTTATTGGCGGCCTGCTTCATCGCAGCTTGCCAATCAATGATGATGTTTGTGTGTACGCTGGCTTCAGTTTCTGACACCGGACCGTTGTCGACTTCAGCAGAGACCGCTGGGTGGTCCGGATCTATTTTTTCGATGTGCTCAACCTCAGAGGTCGAGCTCCAATGAATAAGAACCTGCTGTAAAACATGCTCTTCAATCGGTTTGGTTAGGTAGTCATCCATGCCCGCTTCAAGCAGTCGATCTCGTTCGCCAACCATTGCATGCGCGGTCACGGCTATCACTGGTGTGTTCGCATTGTTCGCCAGTTTTTTGATGTTCTGACAGGCGGTCACACCGTCCATCTGTGGCATTTGAATATCCATGAAGATTATATCAAATGGCGTCTCTGTAGCCTTGTCTATTGCCTGCTGACCACTGGTACAACTGATGACGGTTTCTACTCGCTCTTTGAGCAGTGCGGTGATCAGTTTTAGGTTGGCTGGGTTGTCGTCGACCGCTAATACCGTAAGCGGAAGCTTCTCTTCTGAATGTGTTTCAATCGCTGGTGCAATCAAGGTTGGTGCCTGATTCGATACCAGAGTTTGCAGCAGCTTCTTACGAGAAAGAGGTTTAGTGATGCACTGAACATCGACCTCTTTCATTAGTTGCTCACCTAACGCTAGCTCGGTACTTGGTGTACCAATAATCACGTTTTGAGCAATCTTCTTCGCACCTATCGCCCAACCACTCACGGTATCAAATTGATATTCTTGGTTGGCGGCTAGGTTAAGCAGAACGTAGTCATACGAGGTGGTCTCGTCTGGCATCACCGAACGATACGTTACCACTAAGCCTTCTTGAGTTAGGATTTGCTGAGTAATCGATGCCGCTTGCATGTTTGGCTCGATAAGCAGCAGTTGTTTGTCTTGCAGACACTGCGTCTCAATCAGCTCTGTCATCGGCATATCAGTCGTTGATAGTCTCAAGGTGAACCAGAAGGTGGAACCTTGGTGCAGACGACTGGTTAGACTGATCTCTCCGCCCATTTGGCTGACCAGTTTTTGTGTGATAACCAGACCTAAGCCTGTACCGCCATAACGACGAGAGATACTTGCGTCGGCTTGGCTGAAGGCTTGGAACAGCTGAGCTTGTTGACGCTCAGAAATACCAATACCCGTATCGCGGACCATGAATTGTAGCTCGATGTTGTCTTCGCTTTGTGAGCGAAGCTCAACGCTGATATCAATGTTGCCGCGCTCGGTAAACTTAATTGAGTTACCCACTAGGTTAGTCAGGATTTGTTGAATACGCAGTGGATCACCCACCACGCCTGGCGGTACTTTAGGATCGATCTTCAGTGTCAGCTCTAGGCCTTTCTCATGAGCGTTGGTTGCTTGAAGGTTTACTACCTCTTCAAGGCTGGCTTGGAACTCAAATGGGATGTTTTCTAGGGCTAATTTACCTGCTTCAAGTTTCGAGAAGTCCAAGATATCGTTGATGATGCTAAGTAGGTTGTTTGCTGAGCGTTCAATGGTTTGCAGGTAATCGGTTTGACTGTTCGATAGGTGAGTCTTGAGCATCTGACGAGTAAAGCCAATCACACCGTTCAGAGGCGTTCTCAGTTCGTGAGACATATTCGCTAAGAATTCAGATTTAACACGAGCGGCTTCTTGAGCACGCTTCTTCGCGATGTCTAACTCAACGTTTTGAATCTCTAGTTGCTCAAGGGTTTCACGCAAGTCTGATGTGGCCTGGTCAATACTGTGCTGCATCTCAACGTGATATTCTGATAGCGATACCGCCATCGCGTTGATACCGTTTTTCAGCGAGTCTAGCTCACCATGCATCTTACCTTCGATACGTACATCTAGGTGACCACGACGAATTCGGTCGACCATATTTTTCATGTGCGTGATCGGTTGAGTTACATCGTGCATTAAGCGGAACGCAAACACGCCCGATAAACCAAGCCCGAGAATCAACACCAAGAAGGCAGAGAACACTTCTTGATATTGCTGTAATCGAAGTGATGACAGATCTAATTCAATCGCAATATAGCCGATCGCTTGATTGGCTTGAGACTGACCGTTGGCTGAATTGATGTACTGGCCTTCGGCGATGATAGGCGTCCGCAGGATCAGCGTGTTATCGAGCAGATTCGATGAGCTTAAATGTGGGATCGGTTTATCTTTGGGGTAGGTTAGGCTTTCAAAATCGGGATGGAAGTTTGAGGTTACAAACAACTCATGACGTTCATCAAACACCGCGATACTGCGCACCAGCTTAGAGTTTTTTCGATGCGCATAGCTAATAAGCTGACGAACAGACTCTCGACTTTCGAGCTTCATGCCTGATTCACTCGCAATCGCAAGTGGTTCAATGATGCTAGTACCAGTGTTAACCACCTGACCCTCAAGGTCTTGATAGCGGTTAAATGAGAAAAATGCACTCAATAGCAGCCCAATAATCAGGGTTGGAGCTAGAGTTAAGGTAATTACACGGGCTCTTAAGCCATATCTGGTCATGTTCTTTAATTACATCGAGGTCTGGATATGGGAAAATAACGCACACAATGGCGGTTAAGTGAACGGTAAGCTTAATCAAAGCCGTGACGTTCGACAATGATTCCAAGACATAATAGTGAGTCCTGGATACCAATTACTTATTAAAAGATACATTAGGCACAAGCAATGGCACGTTTTTTCCAACCAAAAAAGAAAACTCAACTCGAGACCAAGCATCAATCGGTTTTGGTTGAACGAATGGATCACAATGGCGCTGGCATCGCTTATCAAAAGAATAAACCGGTTTTCATTGATGGCGCATTGCCCGGTGAGCAGGTGGTTATTCAACTTACTGAGAGCAAAAGTAAGTTTTCGCGAGCTAAGCTCATCAAGTTATTGAAGCCGAGCGAGCAGCGTTTAAAGCCGTTTTGTAAGCACTTTAATCAGTGTGGTGGCTGTCACCTTCAACACCTAGGTTACTCTTCTCAGGTTGAGCATAAATCGCAATCTCTGACCCATCTGATGAGCCAATACCAAACGGCTAACACTGAAGTTGCACAACCTATTATTGGTGATGAAACCGGTTATCGACGTCGCGCACGTATCAGCCTATTTGTTGATAAAAAGACACAGCAGCTTCAGTTTGGTTTCCGTAAGAAGCAGAGTAAGCAGATTGAAAATATCACCGACTGTGCCGTGCTTGATCCTCGCCTCAATGTATTGCTGCCAAAACTGAAAAATTTACTGAACACTTTCAACAACCTTACGTCTTTAGGACACGTTGAATTGGTGTTGGGCGATACTGGCCCTGTTATGGTGCTACGTCACCTTAAGCCTTTGGTTGAAAAAGATGAGCAAGCGCTGATTGCGTTAGCAAAAGAAGAAGACGCTACGCTGTACTCGATGCCTGAAACCGATAAGTTGGTCCGTCTGGTTGGTGATGCGCCTAGCTACAGCGAAACAGGTGTTACCTTACCTTTTGAGCCAAACCACTTTATCCAAGTCAATCAGAAAGTGAATCAGCAGATGGTAGCTCAAGCGATTGAGTGGCTAGAGCCTCAAGCAGATGAGCGAGTGCTCGACCTGTTTTGTGGCCTAGGTAACTTCAGTCTGCCTATCGCGCAACAATCGGCGTTTGTGGTTGGTGTAGAAGGCGTTGATGAAATGGTTCAGCAAGCCACATCTAATGCAGCGTTAAACCAGTTAGGCAATACGGAGTTTTACCAAGCTAACCTTGAAGAAGACTTATCTTCACAGCCTTGGGCAAAAGAGAAATTCGATAAAGTATTGCTTGACCCGGCACGTGCGGGAGCGAGTGGGATCGTTGATCAAATTTCAGCGTTAGGAGCGAAGCGTGTGGTTTATGTTTCGTGTAATCCTGCTACTCTAGCTAGAGATTCTGAGAGCTTAGAAAAACAAGGCTATCAATTAGCCAAACTGGGTATGTTGGACATGTTCCCACACACCAGTCATCTAGAATCGATGGCTCTCTTTATCAAGGCTTAGAGGCCCTTAAACAAGGCTTCAAATGAATCACAAAGGCGCAGGGAAGCCTGCGCTGATATCAATATGGTCGAACTAACTTGGAACCAGTTAGTCATATTGAATTGGGTATAAAACATAATAACTAGGAAGGCATGATGGTTGCGGTACGAAGCGCACATTTAAACCCAAGCGAACAGTTTGAGCTAGAAAGTTGGATTGCGTCACTGAATCAAGACGCAAAGACCTCGAATAAACTGATCAAAGTTTATCGTCACTGTGAAGAGCTACTAAAAGATCACGAGCAAGCGTCGCTCTTGCTTTGGCGTGGCCGCGAGATGATCGAAATCTTGGTTACGCTGTCCATGGACCGTGCCACTTTAATTGCAGCGCAACTTTTCCCCGTCGTCTCAAGCGGCGTTTTTGAGCGCGAAGCGTTTGAAGAAAGCTACGGTAAAGAAACCGTAAAGTTGATCGATGGCGTTGAAGAAATGGCGGCTTTAGGCCAGTTAAACGTGACTCTTGAAGGCAGTGCTGCCTCGGGTCAAGTTGATAACGTTCGCCGCATGTTACTGGCAATGGTCGACGACTTCCGCTGCGTAGTCATCAAACTCGCTGAACGAATCTGTAACCTTATTGAGGTGAAAAAAGCGCCTGATGCTGTGCGTCGCGCGGCAGCAAAAGAGTGTTCTAACATCTACGCTCCGCTCGCTAACCGTTTAGGTATTGGTCAGCTTAAGTGGGAAATCGAAGATTACGCATTCCGCTACCAACAGCCAGACACCTACAAGCAGATTGCTAAACAGCTGTCTGAGCGTCGCATCGTACGTGAACAATACATCACAGACTTCGTTGACGACTTAACGGCGGAAATGAACCGTTCAAGCATCAATGCTGAAGTCAGCGGTCGACCAAAACACATCTACAGCATCTGGCGTAAAATGCAGAAGAAAGGCTTGGACTTCGATGAGCTCTTTGACGTACGTGCGGTACGTATCATCGCCGACCAGCTCCAAGACTGCTATGCCGGCCTAGGTGTGGTTCATACCAAATACAAACATCTACCAAGTGAATTTGATGACTACGTGGCGAACCCTAAGCCAAATGGTTACCAGTCTATTCACACCGTGGTTCTGGGACCAGAAGGCAAGACCATTGAGATTCAGATCCGTACCAAGCAGATGCACGAAGACTCTGAGCTTGGTGTAGCTGCGCACTGGAAGTACAAAGAAGGTGCTTCAAGCGGACGCAGTGGTTACGACGAGAAAATCACTTGGTTGCGCAAACTTATCGATTGGCAAGAAGAGATGTCGGATTCTGGCGAGATGCTGGATGAAGTTCGTAGCCAAGTATTCGATGATCGCGTATATGCCTTTACACCGCGCGGTGATGTGGTCGATTTACCTATGGGTGCAACCCCATTGGACTTCGCTTACCACATCCACTCGATGGTTGGACACCGCTGTATCGGTGCCAAAGTAGCAGGCCGTATCGTACCGTTCACTCATAAATTATCGATGGGTGATCAGGTTGAAATCATTACTCAGAAAGAACCGAACCCATCACGTGATTGGTTAAACCCAACCACAGGTTTTGTTCATTCAGGTCGTGCTCGCGCGAAGATTAACGCTTGGTTCCGTGCACAAAGCCGAGAGAAGAACCTCGAAGCGGGTCGAGACATCCTTGAGGCAGAACTAGCGAAAGTGGGTGCAACTCTAAAAGATGCCGACCAATACGCTCTGAGACGCTTTAACGTCAACACGCCAGATGAGCTTTATGCTGGTATTGGCAGTGGCGACTTACGTATTAACCAAGTGGTTAATCACATCAATGCGTTGGTGAATAAGCCTACGGCGGAAGAAGAAGACAAGAAAGCGCTAGAGAAACTGCTTGAGTCGGAAAACAAGCCAGCACAACAGAGTCGTCCGAAGAAAGATGCGGTAGTGGTTGAGGGCGTTGATAACCTAATGACGCATCTAGCGCGTTGCTGTCAGCCAATCCCAGGTGATGTGATTAAAGGTTACATCACTCAAGGCCGCGGTATCTCAGTGCACCGCGCTGACTGTGAACAACTAGGCGAGCTTAGTATGCACGCGCCAGAACGTATCATTGATACTGTTTGGGGCAATGGCTTTGTTGGTTCATACATCCTAACGCTACGTGTTGAAGCACTAGAGCGTAATGGCTTGTTGAAAGACATCACCTCACTGTTCTCGAACGAGAAGATCAGCGTGACCACAATGAAGAGCCGCATCGATTACAAACGTCAGCTATCGGTAATGGATTTCGATTTGGAAGTGACTAATATTGAAATTCTGAGTCGCGTGACCAGCCGAGTTGAGCAAATCAAAGATGTGATGAGCGTAAAACGCCTAGGCTAAAATTCTCGTCATACTTGAAGCTGATGGCGTTGTTGCCTGCGCGCACTCGCTCAATCACATAGGCAAGCTATGCTCAGGAGTCTCGCTTGCTTGTCGCCTAGCCACAGTTTCAATTATTTAGAGAATTAGACAGTATCAACAAAGGTGAGTGGTTTTGGCTGCTCACCTTTTTTAGTTTTAGAAGACGTTATAAATTTAAAAATCAAAGACAGTGAATAGGAAGAAAGCGATGAATCACCCGATTGAACAACTTGAACAGATCATGACTAAGCTGCGCGATCCAGAAGGTGGCTGTCCTTGGGATTTGAAACAAAATTTTGAAACAATTGTGCCGCATACTATCGAAGAAACCTACGAGGTGGTGGATGCGATTCACAACAAAGATTGGCCGAACCTACAAGAAGAGTTGGGCGACCTGTTGTTTCAGGTGATTTTTTACAGCCAGCTCGCGAAAGAGCAGGGGCTGTTTGAGTTCTCTGATGTGGTCGATGGCATCAATGAGAAGCTAACGCGCCGCCATCCGCATGTGTTTTCTGATACCGAGTTTGAGAGCGATGAAGAAATTAATGCCAACTGGGAAGCTGAAAAAGCCAAAGAAAAAGCTCAGGCAGGCAAAACTCAAGAAAGTATTCTAGACTCAATACCAAACTCTCTACCTGCGCTTTCACGTGCTACAAAGATTCAAAAACAGGTAGCGAAATATGGCTTTGATTGGGACTCTATTGGCCCTGTGGCGAATAAGGTTTTAGAGGAAGTTGATGAGGTGCTGGAAGAAGCACTTCAAGTGACGCCAAACGAAGATTTGGTTGAAGAAGAGTTGGGAGACTTGCTGTTTGCGACGGTCAATTTGGTGCGACATTTGGGTAAAAATCCAGAGTCTGCTCTCAATAAAGCCAATCTGAAGTTTTCACGTCGCTTTAAAGGGGTGGAACAAAAAGTTCGTCAGCAAGATAAAATTTTGACCGATTTTTCACTACAACAGCTTGATTCCATGTGGGATGAAGTCAAGGTGGCGGAGAAAAGATAACCAAAGCTTTTATCATGAATTGATTTGAAGCAAAAAATAAAAAATAGCAGTGTGATAGATTTCACGTTGTGGCGATAAGGGGCTTCTGGTATATTTTCATCCCGTCCAGAAGTAGTCCATTTCCCTCATTCAACCAATTTCAGGTTAAACATGACGACAAATTACATTTTTGTTACTGGCGGGGTTGTATCCTCTCTAGGTAAAGGTATTGCTGCAGCATCTCTTGCGGCTATTTTAGAAGCTCGTGGTCTTAAAGTGACTATGATGAAGCTTGACCCTTACATCAACGTTGATCCAGGCACTATGAGCCCGACTCAGCACGGTGAAGTGTTCGTTACGGAAGATGGCGCTGAAACAGACCTTGACCTTGGTCACTATGAGCGATTCATTCGCACCAAGATGACTAAGCGTAACAACTTCACTGCAGGTCGTGTTTACTCAGACGTACTCGCTAAAGAGCGTCGCGGTGATTACCTAGGTGCAACTATTCAGGTTATCCCACACATCACTAACTCTATCAAAGAGCGTGTAATTTCTGGCGCATCTGGCCACGATATCGCGATCGTTGAAGTTGGTGGTACGGTTGGTGATATCGAATCTCTACCATTCATGGAAGCGATTCGTCAGCTAGCAGTAGAACTAGGCCGTGAACGCGCAATGTTCATGCACCTTACTCTAGTGCCATACCTAGCAGCTGCAGGCGAAGTGAAAACTAAGCCAACGCAACACTCTGTAAAAGAGCTACTGTCTATCGGTATTCAGCCAGACATCCTAGTTTGTCGTTCAGACCGCAACATTCCTTCGAACGAGCGTAAGAAAATTGCTCTGTTCTGTAATGTGCAAGAAAATGCAGTTATTTCTATGCGCGATGTTGACTCTATCTACAAGATCCCTCAGCTTATTAAAGCTCAAGGCACTGATGAACTTGTATGTAAGCGTTTCGGCATCACAGCTCCAGAAGCAGACCTGTCTGAATGGGAACAAGTAATTTACGAAGAAGCTAACCCAACGGGTGAAGTGACGATTGGTATGGTTGGTAAGTACATTGAACTACCAGACGCATACAAATCAGTAAATGAAGCGCTAAAACACGCGGGCTTGAAAAATCGCCTAAGCGTTAATATTAAATACGTAGATTCACAAGACGTTGAGTCTCGTGGCGTAGAAGTTTTAGAAGGCCTAGATGCAATCCTAGTTCCTGGTGGTTTTGGTGACCGTGGTGTTGAAGGTAAGATTCTTGCTGCTCAATACGCTCGTGAAAACAAAGTACCGTACTTAGGTATCTGTCTAGGTATGCAAGTCGCACTTATCGAGTACGCTCGTAACGTTGCGAAAATGGAAGGGGCACACTCTTCTGAATTCTGTACTGAAACTAAGTACCCAGTTGTTGGTCTTATCACTGAGTGGACTGATGGCGAAGGTAAAGTTGAAGAGCGTACAGAAACATCTGACCTTGGCGGCACAATGCGTCTTGGTTCACAGCTTTGTCACCTAGCGAAAGGGACGAAAGCTTACGAATTATACGGTAGCGCGACGATCCATGAACGTCACCGTCACCGTTACGAAGTGAACAACAATCTTCGTCCACAAATCGAAAAAGCGGGCCTAAAAGTATCGGGTCTATCTGCGGACAAGAAACTGGTTGAAGTTATTGAAAACCCGAACCACCCATGGTTCGTTGCTGCTCAATTCCACCCAGAGTTCACTTCAACACCTCGCGATGGTCACCCATTGTTTGCAGGTTTCGTTAAAGCGGCTGGCGAGTTCCAGCGCGGCGAGTTAGAGAAGTAAAAAGGAATACAGGTAGCTGCGTAAGTTGTGCTGCTACCTTTAAATTTGACATTTATATATTCAACGAGAAGGAAACATTCAATGTCTAAGATCGTTAAAGTTCTAGGTCGTGAAATCATCGATTCACGTGGTAACCCAACTGTAGAAGCTGAAGTACACCTAGAAGGCGGTTTCGTAGGTATGGCTGCTGCTCCATCTGGCGCATCTACTGGTTCTCGCGAAGCTCTTGAGCTACGTGACGGCGACAAATCACGTTTCCTAGGTAAAGGTGTTCTTAAAGCTATTGAAGCTGTAAACGGCCCAATCGCTGAAGCTCTAGTTGGTACTGACGCTAAAGCACAAGCTGACGTTGACCAAATCATGCTTGACCTAGACGGTACTGATAACAAGTCTAAGTTCGGCGCGAACGCTATCCTAGCTGTATCTCTAGCTAACGCAAAAGCTGCTGCTGCTGCGAAAGGCATGCCTCTATACGAGCACATCGCTGAGCTAAACGGTACTGCTGGTCAGTTCTCTATGCCTCTACCAATGATGAACATCATCAACGGTGGTGAGCACGCAGATAACAACGTTGACATCCAAGAGTTCATGATCCAACCAGTTGGCGCTAAAACTCTTAAAGAAGGTCTACGTATCGGCGCTGAAGTATTCCACAACCTAGCTAAAGTTCTTAAGTCTAAAGGCTACAGCACTGCAGTTGGTGATGAAGGTGGTTTCGCTCCTAACCTTAAGTCTAACGCTGAAGCTCTAGAAGTTATCGCAGAAGCTGTTGCAGCTGCTGGTTACGAACTAGGTAAAGACGTTACTCTTGCTATGGACTGTGCAGCATCTGAGTTCTTCGACAAAGAAGCTGGCATCTACAACATGAAGGGCGAAGGTAAAACTTTCACTTCTGAAGAGTTCAACCACTACCTAGCTGAGCTAGCGAACAACTTCCCAATCGTTTCTATCGAAGACGGTCTTGACGAGTCAGATTGGGATGGCTTCAAGCACCAAACTGAACTTCTAGGCGACAAGCTTCAAATCGTTGGTGACGACCTGTTCGTTACAAACACTAAGATTCTTGCTGAAGGTATCGAGAAAGGCGTAGCTAACTCTATCCTTATCAAGTTCAACCAAATCGGTTCTCTAACAGAGACTCTAGCTGCTATCAAGATGGCTAAAGACGCTGGCTACACTGCAGTAATCTCTCACCGTTCTGGCGAAACTGAAGATGCAACTATCGCTGATCTAGCGGTAGGTACAGCTGCAGGTCAAATCAAAACTGGTTCTATGAGCCGTTCTGACCGTGTTGCTAAGTACAACCAACTTATCCGTATCGAAGAAGCTCTAGGTTCTAAAGCTCCTTACAACGGTCTTAAAGAAGTTAAAGGTCAATAATTCCTAGCGAATTGTTAATCTAAGCTTTTTAAATGCCTCGCTTATGCGGGGCATTTTTTTGTCTAAAATTCGTCATTCCCTAGACTGACGAAGGAAGGAATAGGAAATCTCACATAGGTTTCGAATAACAATAATTCCCCGACTTATTGATTCCCTGACACCACATATCTCGCACCAATAAGCTCATTATGGTATATATGTGCCTTATTCTAGTTCCTTCTTTTTCAACCGGCGAAAGGTGTTATGCGAATTTTTGCTTTAGTACTGCTCATAGTGTTTGGCTGGCTACAACACACACTGTGGCTCGGTAAAAATGGTATCTCTGATTACTACGGTGTGAACAACGAAATCCAAGTTCAACAGCAAGTAAATGAAAAGCTGCATATTCGAAATGCAGAAATGTTTGCTGAAATTGACGATCTACGCCAAGGCTTAGACGCGATAGAAGAACGCGCACGTCATGAACTTGGAATGGTCAAAGAAGGCGAAACGTTTTATCGCATCATTGGCGAGGAATCCCATTAATGTCGACTCAACTTCAAAGCGTGATTGCCGTTGTACCTGCAGCGGGCGTCGGTAGCCGAATGAAGGCAGACCGCCCTAAGCAATATCTCAAGATTCACGGTAAAACAATTTTAGAGCACACCGTTGAGAAATTACTGTCTCACCCACAAGTCGCTCAAATTGTCGTTGCGATCAGCGATGATGACCCATACTACCCTGAGCTAGCACTTAACCAGAATCCACAAGTGATCAGAGTGTCAGGCGGAAGCGAGCGAGCAGATTCTGTACTCTCTGCGCTAAACTATATCGCTGAGCAGCAGCTTAGTGATTGGGTAATGGTTCACGATGCGGCAAGACCTTGTGTTCAGCTAAGTGACATCGACAAGCTAATTTCCGCTGCAATGAGCCATGATGTGGGCGCTATTTTAGCGGCTCCAGTTCGTGACACGATGAAGCGTGGTGCCCAAGGGCAGATTGAGCATACCGTTGAGCGTGCCGATTTATGGCATGCACTTACGCCGCAAATGTTCAGAGCAAAGCCTCTGTGGAAGGCATTAAGTGAGGCGTTGCAACAAGGAGCTTCAATTACTGATGAAGCCTCAGCCTTTGAATGGAAAGGTTTATCGCCCGCTTTAGTGGCAGGGCGTTCAGATAATTTTAAGATTACTCAGCCTGAAGATTTGGCGCTTGCTGAGTTCTATTTAAGTCAGAATAAGGAATAATGATGATTCGTATTGGCCATGGCTTTGATGTACATAAGTTTGGTGGTGAAGGCCCAGTAATTATTGGTGGTGTAAGCATCCCTTACGAGCAAGGTCTTATTGCACACTCAGACGGTGATGTTGCCCTTCATGCGTTGTGTGACGCTCTGTTGGGTGCGATTGCTGCGGGTGATATTGGTCGTCATTTCCCTGATACCGATGACGAATGGAAAGGCGCGGATAGCCGTGAACTACTGAAAGATGTTTACCGTCGAGTAAAAGAACAAGGTTACGTGATTGGTAATGCTGATATTACTATCATGGCGCAAGCTCCAAAGATGGCGCCTCATATAGACTCTATGTGCCAAGCTATTGCTCAAGACCTAGAAACCAGCATTAGCAATGTGAATGTAAAAGCGACGACCACTGAGCGTTTAGGTTTTACAGGTCGCAAAGAGGGCATCGCATGTGAAGCGGTGGTCCTAATTACTAAAAGTGCGTAAGCACCAACACGAAAAGAACAGCATGTCAGATATTTTATCTTCATTGGCTTATCTAAACGGTAAACCAACTGCGAAAGCAAAACTAAAAGCAAAAGCCGAACACTTTGTCGTTAATGAAGACTTGGGTTTTGAGTTTACTGGTGAAGGCGAGCACCTAATGGTTCGTATTCGTAAAACTGGTGAAAACACGAGCTTCGTAGCAAACGAGCTGGCTAAAGCTTGTGGTGTTAAGTCGAAAGACGTGAGCTGGGCAGGTTTAAAAGACCGTCACGCAGTAACTGAGCAGTGGTTGAGTGTACACCTGCCAAAAGGTGAGCCTGACTTTTCAGCTTTCTTAGCACAGTACCCAAGCATTGAGATCTTGGCGACAGCACGACACAACAAAAAGTTACGTCCGGGTGATTTAGTTGGCAACCAATTCGAGCTGACTTTGTCTGAAGTAACAGACTGTGATGATGTCGTAAAACGTTTGGAAAAAGTAGCTCAAGTCGGCGTGCCAAATTACTTCGGTGCTCAGCGTTTTGGTAATGAAGGTAACAACTTATCTGAAGCTCGTCGTTGGGGCCGTGATAACGTTCGTACTCGTAACCAGAATAAGCGCAGCTTGTACCTTTCTGCGGCTCGCTCGTGGATTTACAACCTGATCCTGTCAGACCGTATTGAGCAAGATGCATTTGCATCAGCATTAGTTGGCGATATTGTCATGAAAGACGGCGCTCAACTAACGGTAACTGCGGACAATATCGAAGCAGTAAACCAAGACATCGCGAATGGATCTGCATTGGTTACTGTTGCTTTGGCTGGCGATAATGCTTTGCCAACGACTGATGAGTCTCAAGCGTTAGAGCAAAAACATCTTGATTCTGAACCTGACCTAATGGCGCTGATTCGCGGTAACCGCATGCGTCATGACCGTCGTGAAGCATCGTTAAAACCAACCGATCTAACTTGGGAAGTGAACGAAGATAATATCACTCTTAAGTTCTCTCTAGATGCAGGTTGTTTCGCAACCGCTATCGTTCGTGAGTTGGTTGAAGAAGTACACGTAGAAAGAACCTACGAGCAATAACGATTCTGCTTGGAGCTGGGTCACTTGATATTGGAATTTAAGTGACTTGGTTTGGCATGGGAACAAAAGAAAGGATACAAGATGAAGATTTTACTCAGCAATGATGATGGTGTGCACGCTCAAGGTATTCATGAGCTGGCAAATGAGCTACGTGATCTTGCTGAAGTTATCATTGTTGCCCCTGACCGTAATCGCTCGGGTGCGTCAAATTCATTAACTTTAGAACAGCCTCTGCGTGTTCAAGAGATTGCTGAAAATACCTATTCGGTACAAGGAACACCGACCGATTGTGTGCATTTTGCGTTAAATGAACTGCTAAAGAATGACATGCCTGATCTGGTATTAACGGGCATTAATCACGGTGCTAACCTTGGTGATGACGTGCTTTATTCCGGCACTGTGGCTGCAGCAATGGAAGGGCACTTTCTAGGCGTTCAATCGATAGCGTTTTCTCTGGTGGGAAAAAAACATTTTAAGACAGCGGCAGCGATTGCTCGTCGTATTGTCGAACAACATTTAGCAAAACCAATCCCGACCAATCGCTTGTTGAACGTAAACGTTCCTGATTTAGCCTTAGAACAACTGTCCGGTACTCAGGTGACACGCCTAGGTGCTCGTCATCACGCTGAAGATATGATTAAGCAAAAAGACCCACGTGGTCATGATATCTATTGGCTCGGTCCTCCGGGCAAAGAGCAAGATGCCGGTGAAGGTACCGATTTTTACGCGATTGAGCATGGCTTTGTGTCGGTAACACCGTTACAAGTTGATCTGACGGCGCATGAGTCGCTGGGTGCGATGGCAACATGGTTAGGGGAGAAGTAAGTGAGTAATCCGCAAGCTGAGCGTTTAATTACTTTCCTGATTGAAAATGGTATTCAGGATCAAAAGGTTCTTGATGCGATCTACCAACTGCCGAGAGAGAGCTTTTTATCGCAGGCGATGTATCACCAAGCCTATGATAATAATGCGCTGCCTATCGGTCAGGGTCAGACAATCTCTCAGCCATACATTGTTGCTAAAATGACAGAGCTGCTTGAATTACAACAAGATAGCCGTGTCTTGGAGATCGGAACGGGTTCTGGTTACCAAACTGCGGTATTGGCTCAACTTGTTGATCATGTTTATTCGGTTGAAAGAATAAAGTCGCTACAGTGGGATGCCAAGCGTAGGTTGAAGCAACTCGATTTCTACAATATCTCAACTAAGCACGGTGATGGTTGGCAAGGTTGGTCTTCAAAAGCCCCTTTTGATGCGATTATTGTCACCGCCGCTGCAGAGTCGATTCCTCAAGCGCTTCTGCAACAGCTGAAAGATGGCGGCCGTTTACTGATTCCAGTCGGTGATGACGAACAGCAACTATTGAAGATCGTTCGACACGGCGATGAGTTTTTATCGAGTGTTATCGAGATGGTGAGATTTGTACCTCTTGTTCCTGGTGAGCTAGCTTAATAAAAGACTAATGGTGTAGGTGGATAGAGAGTCGATGCGTTCGAAGTTGTTAAAAGGAAGTACTTTACTGCTTAGCTGTGCCCTTGTTGGGTGTGCAGCGAATTCGCCTGCGCCCGTTTCAAGCCTAAACAAGAATTACTCATCGATAGATCGTGGTAGTTACCGTGGCAGTTACTATGAAGTTAAAAAAGGCGACACCCTTTACTTCATTGCCTATGTCACCAATAAAGACGTTAAAGATCTTATCGGTTATAACAAGTTGTCTGCTCCTTACACTATCCACCCAGGGCAGAAGCTTAAGTTGTGGCGTCCTAGCTATAATGCTCCAGCGTATGGTAAGTCAACGGTAGCGGCAGCAGCAGTTGCTGCGCCTGTCGCCGCATCCACAACGTCATCTGCGGCAAGTAAACCGAAAACTACACCACAAAAGAGCAAAAACTCTAAACCGGCTCCAGCTCAAACTACCACCAAAGTGGTGAAAAAAGATCCACCAAAGAAGGTTGAACAATCCAAATCAAAGGAGTATGTTGGTTCTAAAGGTAAACAGAATGTTACACCGTCCACCAAACCAACAAGTGATAAAGTATCCAAATGGTTATGGCCAACTAAAGGGAGAGTAATCAAGAATTTCTCTGTAGGCGAACAAGGAAATAAAGGCATAGACATAGCAGGACAGCGAGGTCAGCCAATAGTATCTACTGCAGGGGGAACGGTTGTTTATTCGGGTAATGCACTACGAGGCTACGGCAATCTAGTGATTGTGAAGCACAATGATAATTACTTAAGTGCATACGCGCATAACGACCGACTATTAGTATCTGAAGGGCAAAGTGTGAAACCAGGGCAGAAGATTGCAACAATGGGAAGCTCTGGAGCCAGCAGTGTTAGGCTGCACTTTGAGATTCGTTACCAAGGTAAATCCGTTAATCCAAAACGATATTTACCTTAAATACAATATGCAAAAATTACGTATTGTATGGAGTGACATAGTCATTTAGCGACATATGAAGTTGTAATGTCATGCTAATTTCGCCAGGGGGAGGCGTTATGAGTATAAGCAATGCAGTAACCAAAGAAGAGTTCGATCTTGACCAAGCAACCACGGAACCGGAAGCTCTTGGAAAAGCAAAACGAACAGTCACTAAGAAAACCGAAGCAAAAGAAGAAGTTGAAGTTACGTCTAAAAGTTTAGATGCCACTCAACTCTACTTAGGCGAAATCGGTTTCTCACCACTACTAACCGCTGAAGAAGAAGTGCTATACGCACGTCGAGCTCTACGCGGTGATGAAGCAGCACGTAAACGCATGATCGAAAGTAACCTGCGTTTGGTGGTAAAAATTTCACGTCGTTAGAGCTATCACAAAAGCTTGACCATGAACCAACGGCAGAAGAAATTGCTTCTAAGCTAGATAAACCTGTTGGTGATGTGAGTAAGATGCTTCGTCTAAACGAACGAGTGAGCTCTGTTGATACGCCAATTGGTGGTGACGGTGAGAAAGCGCTGTTGGATATTATTCCAGACATCAACAATTCAGATCCTGAGGTTTCAACTCAAGATAGCGATATCAAGAACTCGTTGATTTTCTGGCTTGATGAGCTGAATCCTAAGCAGAAAGAGGTGCTTGCACGTCGATTTGGACTACTGGGTTATGAACCGTCAACATTAGAAGAAGTAGGCCGCGAAATCAGCCTGACTCGTGAACGTGTTCGTCAAATCCAAGTTGAAGGTCTTCGCCGCCTACGTGAGATTCTTATCAAGCAAGGTCTCAATATGGAAAATCTGTTCAACGTAGAAAACGACTAATTGAACGGATGATGCTTCTCTAAATAGAAGACAAATAAAAACGCTGACTTTAAGTCAGCGTTTTTTTGTTTGTGGCTTTGGTATTTCATGCCGTCTAATCAAAATCACAAACGGCAATAACAAGCTACTTGGTAAGAAACTAAAGCAGCTTCTTCAAGCGGTAAAGTTCTTCTAATGCTTGGCGAGGAGTTAGATCATCAGGATCAACATTCGCTAGCGCTTGCTCTACTTCACTCGGCTCTGGGATCAGGCTCAGCTGGTTTGCGATATCGACACCGCTTGGCTTCGATGTTGGCGACTCGATACTTAACGCTTCTAGTTGAGTCAGCTTCGCACGAGCATTCTTGATCACCGCTTTCGGTACGCCAGCTAAACCTGCAACTGCTAGACCGTAAGATTTACTAGCTGCACCTTCTTGAACTGCGTGCATAAAGGCAATGCTGTCACCATGCTCAACCGCATCTAAGTGTACGTTTGCTAAAGTTGGAAGTTGGTTAGGCAGTTCAGTTAGCTCAAAGTAGTGCGTTGCAAACAGTGTCATCGCATTGATTTGATTAGCTAGCCACTCTGCACTTGCCCAAGCCAAAGACAGACCATCGTAAGTACTGGTACCACGACCGATTTCATCCATTAGCACAAGGCTGTTTGGTGTTGCATTGTGCAGGATATTCGCCGTTTCTGTCATCTCAACCATGAAGGTTGAACGACCAGAAGCCAAATCATCGGATGCGCCAATACGGGTAAAGATACGGTCGATAGAGCCGATGGTTGCGCTTTCTGCAGGAACATAACAACCGATATGAGCCATCAATGCGATGAGTGCCGTTTGGCGCATGTAGGTCGATTTACCACCCATGTTTGGACCTGTGATGATCAGCATCTTACGTTGATCATTCAGGTCGATAGGGTTAGC
Source organism: Vibrio coralliirubri (assembly GCF_024347375.1). Lineage (NCBI taxonomy): Bacteria > Pseudomonadati > Pseudomonadota > Gammaproteobacteria > Vibrionales > Vibrionaceae > Vibrio > Vibrio coralliirubri. The sequence continues at coordinate 504,064 of NZ_AP025470.1, forward strand.
AATGAAAGGTTCGTCCATCACTTGTTCAACAACAGGGTGACGACCGGCCTGAATTTGTACGCCAGCAGACTCAGTCATGGTTGGACGACAGTAATCAAGGGTATCTGCACGCTCAGCCAAGTTCTGTAGAACATCAAGCTGAGATACCGAAGAGGCGATGTTTTGTAGGCGCTCTAGATACGGTAGTAGCAAGTCAAACAACTCTTCCCAAAGCTGTTTCTCGATAGCGAGCGCTTTCGACTTAGAGTTAAGTACTTTGTCTTCGTGCTCTTTTAGCTCAGGAATGATGTAACGCTCTGCATTTTTCAGGGTTTGACGACGAACATAGTGTGGCGGCACAAGGTGGCTTTGCCCACGGCTTACCTGAATGAAGAAACCATGTACGTTGTTGTAGCCAACTTTAAGCGTGTCGATGCCATGGCGCTCACGCTCTTCTTGTTCAAGCTTATCAAGAAATTCGGTTGCGCCTGCTGCAAGGTCGCGCCATTCGTCTAACTCGGCATTGTAGCCTTCTGCAATCACACCACCGTCACGGATAACCACCGGTGGGTTCTCTTTGATTGCACGCTCAAGTAGCACAGAAACCTCATCCACAGGAGAAGCATATTGAGCAAGTTGAGTCAGGTATGGGTGCTTCAGCTGCGTCAGTGTTTCAGCAAGCTCTGGCAAATATTCCATTGCTTGGCGAAGACGTGCCATATCACGTGGACGAGCAGAGCGAAGTGCTAACCGAGCGAGAATACGTTCTATATCACCAATCTGCTTTAAGGTTGGCTGTAGCTCTGTGAATAGAGCCAAATCTTTCATCTCACCAATCGCATCTAAGCGCTGATCGAGTGCCGAGATATTGCGCATCGGTTGATGTAACCAGCGCTTAAGCATACGGCTACCCATTGCTGTCGCAGTGTGATCAAGTACTTCGGCAAGGGTGTTATCAGTACCACCACCAAGATTTTGCGTGATCTCTAGATTGCGTCGAGTCGCAGCATCAAGGATCACCGAGTGATCTTGTTTATCCATCGTCAGTGAACGGATATGTGGAAGGGCAGTACGTTGGGTATCTTTCACGTATTGGATCAAACAACCAGCCGCACATAGACCCAGTTTCGCGCTTTCTACGCCAAAGCCAACCAGATCGCGAGTACCAAACTGCTTATTCAATTGCTGCTTAGCGGTGTCTAATTCAAATTCCCATACCGGGCGGCGGCGGTTTCCATTACGGCTTGCCATTAGATTGACTGGCTCGAAATCTTCAGGGAACAGTAGCTCACGAGGCGAGGTTCTCTGCAGTTCTGCGGCCATTGCTTCTTCGGTTTCTGGCTCGCAGAGTTGGAATCGACCGGAGGTAATATCCAGTGTCGCGTAACCAAACTTACCGTTGTGATGGTAGATGGCAGCAATCAGGTTATCAACGCGCTCAGAAAGCAATGCCTCATCGGTCACGGTACCGGGTGTAACGATACGTACGACAGCGCGCTCAACAGGGCCTTTTGAAGTTGCTGGATTACCAATCTGTTCACAAATTGCTACGGATTCACCAAGTTGCACTAACTTTGCAAGGTACCCTTCAACGGCATGATAAGGAACACCCGCCATAGGAATAGGTTCACCGTTTGATGAACCGCGTTTAGTCAGTGAAATATCGAGGAGTTGAGAAGCTTTTTTAGCATCATCGTAGAAAAGCTCGTAGAAATCGCCCATGCGGTAGAACAGCAGAATTTCTGGGTTTTCTGCTTTCAGTTTTAGGTACTGCTGCATCATGGGAGTATGTTTTTGATCGGCTTTCACAGTTAACTTCTTTCGTTTATTTCTATTGCGGCTTAGGATACGTGAAAGCGTTTCGTGCGAAAAGCGGCTGATGCGAAAAGATGCGAATCCAAATGATATGACAGTAAATAAAGGGAAGCTGATGATGCAGATGACTCAAGACCTTAGTGAACAGCTTGGACATTTACTCGCTAAACACAAACACGTGTTAGTGACGGCTGAATCTTGCACTGGCGGAGGTGTCGCGAGTGCAGTCACCGATATTGCGGGCAGCTCTGGGTGGTTTGATCGCGCTTTTGTTACGTACAGCAATGAAGCCAAACAAGAGATGATAGGTGTACAACTTAAAACCTTAATTGAGTTCGGTGCCGTGAGTGAGCCTGTCGTAATAGAAATGGCGAGCGGGGCATTGCAATATTCAAACGGGACTATCTCTGTATCGATCAGTGGCATTGCCGGGCCAGGTGGCGCGACCGAAGATAAGCCTGTTGGTACGGTATGCTTCGCGTGGAAAGCGTTAAATGGCTGGGATAAAGTAGAAACGCATGTATTTACAGGCGACAGATCACAAGTACGCCAACAAGCCACGCACCATGCCCTGCAAGTTATTTATGATTACCTATCAATGGAAGGTAAGTAACATTTGTACAAATTATTTTCATACAGGTATGGACACTGTATGAATCAACAGTATAATGAAAGCCAATTAGTCACCCCTATGTGGGTTAGAAATAGATTCTAGATCGCTTGTTGAGACAACCGATTATGTGGAGATAGAAATGGACGAGAATAAACAAAAAGCGTTAGCCGCAGCCCTTGGTCAGATTGAAAAGCAATTTGGTAAAGGTTCTATCATGCGTCTTGGTGATAACCGCACAATGGACGTAGAAACTATTTCTACAGGTTCTCTATCTCTAGATATCGCACTAGGTGCTGGTGGCCTACCGATGGGACGTATCGTAGAAGTTTACGGTCCAGAATCATCAGGTAAAACAACGCTAACGCTTGAGCTTATTGCTGCAGCACAAAAAGTGGGCAAGACGTGTGCATTCGTTGATGCGGAGCACGCACTAGACCCTATCTACGCTCAAAAGCTTGGTGTTGATATCGATGCACTTCTTGTTTCTCAACCAGATACGGGTGAGCAAGCGCTTGAAATCTGTGATGCGCTGGCTCGTTCAGGTGCAATCGACGTTCTTGTTATTGACTCAGTAGCAGCACTAACACCAAAAGCAGAAATCGAAGGCGAAATGGGCGACAGCCACATGGGTCTTCAGGCTCGTATGCTTTCTCAAGCGATGCGTAAGCTGACGGGTAACCTTAAGCAGTCTAACTGTATGGCTATCTTCATTAACCAAATTCGTATGAAAATTGGTGTGATGTTCGGTAACCCAGAAACAACAACAGGTGGTAACGCACTTAAGTTCTACGCATCTGTTCGCCTTGATATTCGCCGTACTGGTGCGATTAAAGATGGTGATGAAGTTGTTGGTAACGAAACTCGTATCAAGGTTGTTAAGAACAAGATTGCTGCACCATTCAAACAAGCTGAGACTCAAATCCTTTACGGTAAAGGCTTCAACCGCGAAGGTGAGCTTATCGACTTAGGTGTTAAGAATAAGCTAGTAGAAAAAGCGGGCGCTTGGTACAGCTACAAAGGCGATAAGATCGGCCAAGGTAAAGCTAACGCTGGTAAATACCTACGTGAAAACCCAGAAGTTGCTCTAGAGATCGATACTAAACTTCGTGAGTTACTACTGACTCCTGCTGTTCTTGAAGAGAAGGACGTAGAGAAAGAAGAAGAAAACGAAGAGCTATAAGCTAACGTTTTATAGAGTGGATGTTTGAAAGAAGCATCCGCTTTGAAAGAATTTAAAGCCTCGCATATTTTATGCGGGGCTTTTTTATTGGAGCAGCTCCGTCGAGCATGTCTTTGGTCAACTCTCTTTCGTTGACTGAGATTCTTCGGTACTAGGTCGTCAATTTAGTTCTGCTTTTCCACGGCTAGATATAGTGGAATATTCTTCATTTTATCGAATTCCAACTAAAATCCTGCCCAAGGGTGTCTTTTCTACAAGAAAACTAGTCGAAGCCTTAACCATGATCTACAATACCGCAAAATTCTAACTCGACTATTTTCAGGAAGAGCTGCATGTACATGAGCACTGATGAGGTTCGCAACGCGTTCCTTAAGTTCTTTGAGAGCAAAGAACACCAAATCGTAGACAGTTCATCGTTAGTTCCACATAACGATCCAACCCTGCTATTCACTAACGCAGGTATGAACCAATTCAAAGATTGCTTCTTAGGCGCCGAAAAGCGTGCCTACACTCGAGCAACTACGGCTCAGCGTTGTGTACGTGCGGGTGGTAAACACAATGACCTTGAAAACGTAGGTTTCACGGCTCGTCACCACACGTTCTTCGAAATGCTAGGCAACTTCAGCTTTGGCGACTACTTCAAAGAAGAAGCGATTGGTTTTGCTTGGGAATTCCTGACAGAAACTCTTCAACTGCCAAAAGAACGTCTACTGGTAACGGTATACGAGACAGATGATGAAGCATTCGATATCTGGAACAAGAAAGTAGGTGTTCCTGCTGACCGTATCGTTCGCATTGGCGACAAAGAAGGCGGTAAACAGTTCGAGTCTGATAACTTCTGGACGATGGGTGACACAGGTCCTTGTGGTCCATGTACTGAAATCTTCTACGATCACGGTGAGCACATCTGGGGCGGCCGTCCTGGTACTCCTGAAGAAGATGGTGACCGTTTCATCGAGATCTGGAACAACGTATTCATGCAGTTCAACCGTCACGCTGACGGTACAATGGAACCGCTACCTAAGCCTGCTGTAGATACAGGTATGGGTATTGAGCGTATTTCTGCAATCATGCAGGGCGTTCACTCTAACTACGAAATTGATGTATTCCAAAAGCTAATCAAAGCGACAGCGGAAGTTGTGGGTCATGACGATCTATCTAACCAATCGCTACGCGTTATTGCTGACCACATCCGTTCTTGTTCATTCCTAATCGCTGACGGCGTTATGCCTTCAAACGAAGGTCGTGGCTACGTTTTACGTCGTATTATTCGTCGTGCAGTTCGTCACGGTAACAAGCTTGGCGCACAAGGCGTGTTCTTCCACAAACTTGTGGGTGTACTGGCTGAAGTGATGGGCTCTGCGGCAGATGAACTTAAGAAACAGCAAGAGCTTGTTGAAAAAGTACTTCGCATTGAAGAAGAGAACTTTGGTCGTACTCTAGAGCGCGGCATGGTTATTCTTAATGACGCACTAGATGCACTTGAAGGCAAAGAGCTTGACGGCGAAACAGTTTTCAAACTTTACGATACATACGGCTTCCCAGCTGACCTTACTAACGATGTAGCTCGTGAACGCGATTTTACTATCGATGAAGAAGGCTTTGAGAAGGCGATGGAAGCACAGCGTAAGCGTGCACGTGAAGCTGGCCAATTCGGCACTGATTACAACGCGACAATCAAAGTAGACACCAACACTGAGTTCTGTGGTTACACAGCAACTGAAGGTGCTGGTGAAATCTCTGCGCTATTCGTTGACGGCGAAGAAGTATCTTCACTATCGGCTGGCGACAAAGCAATCATCATCCTTGAAGAGACACCATTCTACGCTGAGTCAGGCGGTCAATGTGGTGATGCTGGTACACTAAAAACAGCGTCGGGTCTTTTCAAAGTTCAAGATACTCAGAAGCTAGGTAACGCATTTGCGCACCACGGTGAGCTAGTTGAAGGTGTATTTGCTAAGGGCGATAAAGTAGAAGCAACGGTTGACGCTGAGCGTCGTGCTGCTATCTCACTAAACCACTCTGCAACGCACTTACTTCACTCTGCACTGCGCGAAGTGCTAGGTGAGCACGTCGCTCAAAAAGGTTCTTTAGTTAAGCCAGACAACCTACGTTTTGACTTCTCTAACCTTGAAGCGGTAACACCGGCACAGATTAAAGAAGTAGAGCGTTTGGTTAACGCACAAGTTCGTAAGAACCACGTGATTGAAACCAACATCATGGACATCGAGTCAGCGAAAGAAAAAGGTGCAATGGCACTGTTTGGCGAGAAGTACGATGATGAAGTTCGCGTTCTATCTATGGGCGATTTCTCTACTGAACTTTGTGGTGGTATCCACGCAAGCAACACGGGTGATATCGGCCTATTCAAGATCACTTCTGAAGGTGGTATTGCTGCGGGTATTCGTCGTATTGAAGCGGTAACGGGTGAAGCTGCTCTAGATGCAGTAGAAGCTCAGGCTAACGCTTACGAAGAGAAACTTGCTGAATCAGCTAAGAAAGCGAAATCGCTAGAGAAAGAAATTCAACTGCTTAAAGAAAAGATGGCTGCTGCAGAAAGCGCAAACATCATGGGCAAAGTAGAAGACATCTCTGGTACTAAAGTTCTGGTTGCTGCAATTGAAGGCGCAGACAACAAGAACTTACGTACTATGGTTGATAACGCTAAAAACCAAGTAGGTAGCGGTATCATCCTGATCGCAAACGTAGCAGACGGTAAAGTTGGCTTGATTGCTGGTGTAACCAAAGACCTAATCGGCAAAGTAAAAGCGGGTGATCTCGTTAAGATGGTTGCTGAGCAAGTTGGCGGTAAAGGCGGCGGTCGTCCAGATATGGCTCAAGCGGGCGGTACAGACGTTGAAGCACTGCCAGAAGCGCTTAAATCTGTGCGTACTTGGCTAGAAGAACGTCTTTAAGCTTAAGTAATTGATACAAAGATGCCCAATCAGTTGATTGGGCATCTTTTATTTTGCTTATTGGAAGTGTGTTTAAACAAGGTTTGATTGAGATTAACCAAGAAGTCTAATGGTGGAGTTAGACTCCTTGGTTAATTTTTTATTGCTTCGCCCTGACGCGGAGTATGTGTTTTTTTGTCATATATAGACATTGGTCTTGGGAAGGTGAGGACGGGTGAAAATGCCTCTTATCGTGCAGAAATTTGGTGGAACGTCGGTGGGTTCAATTGAACGAATCCATCATGTAGCAGAAAAAATCATTGAAGCGAAAAATGAAGGGAACCAGATTGTGGTTGTCGTTTCTGCTATGTCTGGTGAAACAAATCGATTAGTTAACTTAGCCACGCAAGTTGATAGCGTACCAAACGCTAGAGAACTGGATGTGTTGTTAACGGCTGGCGAGCAAGTTTCCATGGCCTTGTTAGCAATGACGTTACACAAGTTAGGTTATGAAGCGACATCGATGACTGGCTACCAAGCCAAGATACACACGGATTCTAATCATAATAATGCAGCGATTGAGCGTATTGATACTGCTCCGATTCAAGCTCTGCTAGATGACAACCAGATTGTTATTGTTGCAGGCTTTCAAGGGTTCAATGCGAAAGGTGATATCACAACATTAGGCCGCGGTGGTTCAGATACTACAGCGGTAGCGCTTGCGGGTGCCTTGCAGGCGAAAGAATGCCAGATCTATACTGATGTAGATGGTGTTTACTCTTGTGACCCTAGAGTCGTAAAGCAATCTCAGAAATTAGATACTTTAGACTTTCCTTCTATGGAAGAGATGGCTCGCCGAGGCGCTAAGGTTTTGCACCTTCCTTGTGTTCAATATGCATGGCAGCACAACGTGCCATTGCGAGTGCTTTCAAGCTTTGAACAAGGCGAGGGCACATTGATCGCGGGTAATCATTGTTTGAATGACATTGCTGGCATCGCCATCCAAAGAGATATGGTACGTATCGAGTGTTTGAATGAAGATTTACCGTCTTTCATTTCACATTGCCAACTGTTGGGTATCGAAGTCTGTAGTGTGATCGAGGAAACAGAACGGGCAGCACTCATTATTAAACAAGACATAAGTGCCAAATTAAAACTAGTTTTTGCTGAGAAAATCCGTAATAGTGAACAGGTTAGTTTGTTAACTGTGGTAGGAAGCCGAACACAAGAAATTGTGGTCAGTTCACATGGATTGTTGTCTGAAGGCGAAATTGATGTACAGCATCACTTATTGCAGCAGCAGTCTTTAACTTTGGTGATATCACCAACGCAAGTCGATATGGCTGCTAACATATTACACAATGCATACATCGTAGCGCGTGAAACACAGGGTTATCCTAAAAAAGAAGTGCATTTTGGTTAAATAAACTCAATCGATAGTTTACGAAAATATAACTTTTGTTGGATAATGCTCTCGTAGCTAGATAAATTTAGAGATTACTCAAGGAGCAAAGAATGCTAATTTTGACTCGCCGCGTTGGCGAAACACTGATGATTGGTGATGAAGTAACAGTTACTGTACTAGGCGTTAAAGGTAACCAAGTACGTATCGGTGTTAACGCACCTAAAGAAGTATCTGTTCACCGTGAAGAGATCTACATGCGCATTCAAGCTGAAAAAGGTAATGGTAACGTTGCATCTGGCAACTACTAATACTTTTGCGTAGAGAAGAGGCTAGCATTGTTGCTAGCCTTTTTTGATCTTGGGGAACCGAAACACTCATTGGGACATAGATGGGTTGGATAACGGATCGGTCTCAAAGTGGTGAAGTGAATGCTTTGTGATACTGCGAGATACAGACAAGGTTGAACAGAACGGTTGCTCTGTATTTTGTTTGGCAAAACTCAAGATTTATTCGCTTCCCCTATGGCGAAAATACGAATCCCGTAGTATTGTGCCATCAGCGGTAGCACTTGCTGCTGGAGAAATTAGATAATTGTTTTCGGCTGTTTATTATTGCCAATCTTTCACCTTAATTTTTAAGGGAAAAAGCGCGATTTGAATCTTATAAGTTCAATTTGCAAGCGCTTTGATTAAATAGCAAACGGTTGAGTGTTTTTGTCCAATTTTTTTCAATAAAGTGTTTGACATATTTTCGGTAAAACGTAATATGTGCCTCCGCAAGACGGTGAGGTGGCCGAGAGGCCGAAGGCGCTCCCCTGCTAAGGGAGTATGTGGTTTGTAGCTGCATCGAGGGTTCGAATCCCTCCCTCACCGCCATTTCTTGCGAGTCTAAAATTAGCAATTTAGACAATGTAAATGTGCGTCCTTAGCTCAGCTGGATAGAGTACCTGGCTACGAACCAGGCGGTCGGAGGTTCGAATCCTCCAGGACGCGCCATTCTCTCTTCTCTTACTTGTAAGTGATGTGAGAATAATGAATTAGGTGAGGTGGCCGAGTGGCCGAAGGCGCTCCCCTGCTAAGGGAGTATGTGGTTTGTAGCTGCATCGAGGGTTCGAATCCCTCCCTCACCGCCATTCATTACAGGCCGATGGCCTTTTTTTTTCTTCGTAGCAAGAAGAATGTGATATATTTCACAACTTCATTCTTAATGAATGAACACCGTGCGTCCTTAGCTCAGCTGGATAGAGTACCTGGCTACGAACCAGGCGGTCGGAGGTTCGAATCCTCCAGGACGCGCCACTATTTAAGGGTTTATTTCTTTTAAGAATGAAAGTCCTTGTATTGACTAAGTTGATACTAAAACCGTGCGCTCTTAGCTCAGCTGGATAGAGTACCTGGCTACGAACCAGGCGGTCGGAGGTTCGAATCCTCCAGAGCGCGCCACTATTTAGGGTTTAGTTCTGATAAGAATGTGAATCCTGATATTGATAAATCGTTCGTCGAGAATTAATATCAAAAACTGTGCGTCCTTAGCTCAGCTGGATAGAGTACCTGGCTACGAACCAGGCGGTCGGAGGTTCGAATCCTCCAGGACGCGCCACTATTTAGGGCTTCTTTCTTATAAGAACAGAAATCCTTGTATTGAGTTGTTGTTTACAACAAATTGATACTAAAACCGTGCGCTCTTAGCTCAGCTGGATAGAGTACCTGGCTACGAACCAGGCGGTCGGAGGTTCGAATCCTCCAGAGCGCGCCACTATTTAGGGTTTCTTTTATGAACCCCTGATATTGGGAATACCGATATCGAAAACTGCGCGTCCTTAGCTCAGCTGGATAGAGTACCTGGCTACGAACCAGGCGGTCGGAGGTTCGAATCCTCCAGGACGCGCCACTCTTTAGGGTTTCCTTGTGAACTCCTGATATTGGGAATACTGATATCGAAAACCGTGCGTCCTTAGCTCAGCTGGATAGAGTACCTGGCTACGAACCAGGCGGTCGGAGGTTCGAATCCTCCAGGACGCGCCACTATTTAGGGTTTCTTTCTTATAAGAATGAAATCCTTATATTGATCTGTTGTTAGTAACAATGAATTGATATTAAAACCGTGCGCTCTTAGCTCAGCTGGATAGAGTACCTGGCTACGAACCAGGCGGTCGGAGGTTCGAATCCTCCAGAGCGCGCCACATTATTAGAAAAAGCCTCGTTTATACGAGGCTTTTTTTATGTCTGCTGTAAATTTGTTGCGACAATGTTAAATTTGTTCGTTGTTTAACTTGTTGTATTTAAAGTAGTTCTTGATTACTTCTTTGTTATTCCACCTTTCTCATATCAATTCCCAGAAAAGCCCCGTTTAAGTCACAGTTTAAATATCTAAAAATGACGTATTTGACAGATTTATGTGATCTGATAGGCGAATAATTAACCTTATGTGTGCGTTATCCGTAACAGAACCTTAAACAAAATTGACAAACTTTTACCAATCGAGATAATCCATGGGTCGGGATCACTATTCGCTGAAATCCTGTACGTATGTCAGGATGACGAAGAAAGGAAGCAACATGACTAATATTGGAAGCCTGCTAGGAGATGCGGCGACTCTAATGATAACGGGGATGTCCGTTGTCTTTATTTTCCTAACTATTCTGGTTTACCTCGTTCGGTTGATGTCAAAACTGGTACCAGAAGAAGTACCAGAGCCGATCGCAGCACCTAAAAAAATTCAAAAATCACAATCAAACCCTTCAGCTGTTAGTCCACAGGTAGTGGCAGCAATTTCGGCCGCGGTTCATCAATACCGTGCGTCTACTGCTAAGTAGCATTTAAAGGATTAAAAAGGAGTTTATGAGCATGTCTAAACCACTAGCTATCACAGATGTGGTACTTCGTGACGCGCACCAGTCACTATTTGCTACTCGTATGCGTATCGAAGATATGCTGCCAATTGCGGCAGAACTGGATAAAGTCGGTTACTGGTCACTTGAGACTTGGGGCGGCGCGACGTTTGATTCGTGTATCCGTTTTCTTGGCGAGGATCCATGGGAGCGTTTGCGTGAGCTGAAAAAAGCGATGCCAAACACACCAATGCAGATGCTACTGCGTGGTCAAAACCTATTGGGCTACCGTCACTACGCGGATGATGTAGTAGAAAAATTTGTTGAACGTGCCCATAAAAACGGCATGGACGTATTCCGTATCTTTGATGCGATGAATGACGTACGTAACTTTGAAAAAGCAGTGAAAGCAACGATCGACGTTGGTGGCCACGCTCAAGGTACGTTGTCTTACACAACCAGTCCGGTTCACAACTCAGATACTTGGGTTGATTTGGCTAAGCGCCTAGAGGACCTAGGTTGTCACTCACTATGTATTAAAGATATGTCAGGTTTATTAAAGCCGTATGAAGCAGAAGAGCTGATTACACGTATCAAAGCATCGTGTGACGTTCCTCTAGCACTGCATAGCCACGCGACAACCGGTCTATCGACTGCAACAGCGGTTAAAGCCGTTGAAGCGGGTATCGACATTTTAGATACCGCTATCTCTTCAATGAGCTGTACTTACGGTCATACGCCAACCGAAACGGTTGTTGCGATGTTAGAAGGTACAGAACGCGACACGAATCTTAAACTAGACCAAATCGAACCAATCGCGGCTTACTTTCGTGATGTACGTAAAAAGTACGCGAAATGGGAAGGTCAGCTAAAAGGCGTCGATTCTCGCATCCTGATCGCTCAAGTTCCCGGCGGCATGTTAACTAACATGGAAGGCCAGCTTAAAGAGCAAGGCGCAGCCGATCGCATGGATGAAGTGCTAGAAGAGATCCCACGCGTACGTAAAGAGCTTGGTTACATTCCTTTAGTAACACCAACGTCTCAGATTGTCGGTACTCAAGCAGTTATTAACGTTTTAACCGGTGAGCGCTATAAGAGCATCACGAAAGAGACTGCTGGTCTACTCAAAGGTGAATACGGTCAAGCACCTGCTGAAGTGGATGCTGAACTGCAAGCGAAAGTACTGGATGGCGCAGAGCCGATTACTTGTCGTCCTGCTGATTTACTTAAGTCTGAAATGGATACGTTAACGACGGATCTGTTAGAGAAAGCGAAATCAGAGGGTATCTCTCTAGCTGAAGATACGGTTGATGATGTACTGACTTACGCGCTCTTCCCACAAGTCGGTCTTAAGTTCCTTAAGAACCGTCGTAACCCTGAAGCATTTGAACCTGCACCAACGCTAGAAGTTGCGGCTCCAGTTGCTGCCGCTCCTGTGCAAACTTCTGGTGGTATTGAAAGCTACAGCGTGAAGGTTGATGGCCAGGTTTACGATGTTGAAGTTGGTCCACAAGGTGAACTGACATCGGTGGCGCCATCTGCAAGGCCAGCTCAAGCGGCTCAGGCTGCACCAGTAGCAGCGTCTGACGCTGAAGCGGTTCCAGCTCCATTGGCAGGTAACATCTTTAAAGTAAACGTTCAGGCGGGTGCTGAGGTTGCTGAAGGCGACGTTCTGCTAATCCTAGAAGCGATGAAGATGGAAACGGAAGTTCGTGCTGCTCGTGGTGGTATCGTTCAAGAATTGAATGTTAAAGAAGGCGATGCAGTTACTGTAGGCGCTCCACTACTAAGCTTAGCGTAAGGGAGTACCATGGAAGGATTGATGACCTTATGGTCTGAAACAGGGATTGCGAACTTTGAGTTCGGCCAGATCTGCATGATGCTGGTTGGCTGCTTACTGTTGTTTTTGGCAATTCGTAAAGGATTTGAACCGTTACTTCTACTGCCTATTGGTTTTGGTGCTGTATTAGCAAACATTCCAAATGCTGGGTTTACTTATCCCGGCGGTTTGCTTTACTACGTTTACTACATTGGTATTGAAACGGGTATTTTCCCACTGCTGATCTTTATGGGCGTGGGTGCGATGACGGACTTCGGTGCGTTGATTGCGAACCCTAAAACGTTGTGGCTGGGGGCTGCGGCTCAGTTTGGTATCTTCGCGACACTATTTGGCGCGATCTTGCTGAACTATGTTCCAGGAATGGAGTTCTCGATGGCTGATGCTTCGTCAATTGCGATCATTGGTGGTGCCGATGGCCCAACTGCGATCTTCTTGGCGAGCAAGCTATCTCCGGATCTTTTAGGTGCCATTGCAGTAGCGGCTTATAGCTACATGGCTTTGGTTCCTATTATTCAGCCACCAATCATGAAAGCGTTAACGTCTCCTGAAGAGCGCAAAATTAAGATGGCTCAACTTCGTCACGTTAGCAAAGCAGAGAAGATTCTTTTCCCGCTTGCTGTACTACTGATGACGATTTTGTTCCTACCTTCAGCAACACCTTTAGTTGGTATGTTCTGTTTGGGTAACTTAATGCGTGAAGCGGGCGTGGTTGATCGCCTTTCAAAAACAGCTCAAAACGAACTGATTAACGTTGTAACTATTTTCCTAGGTCTAGGTGTTGGTTCTAAGCTTCAAGCGGATACGTTCTTGAACTTAGAAACGCTAGGTATTCTAGGTTTGGGTGCGGTCGCGTTCAGTATCGGTACGGCAGGTGGTGTATTGATGGCTAAGGTGTTGAACCGCTTCTCGAAAGAGGACATCAACCCACTGATTGGCGCAGCTGGCGTATCGGCGGTTCCAATGGCGGCACGTGTTGTGAACAAGGTTGGTCTTGAGGCAAACCCTCAGAACTTCTTGTTGATGCATGCAATGGGCCCGAACGTAGCCGGTGTACTTGGTAGTGCGGTTGCGGCGGGTATTCTATTAGCTCTCGTGGGCTAGTGGTTTTGCTGGGTCATGTATCGTTACGTTAATTGGTCGTCAATTTACGAATGAGCGGTTAACTTCGCCTTATTAAATGGTTTATAGTCAAAGGGATGCTTTCGCATCCCTTTCTTTTTATTAATTAGGGTGCTTGCTCACTAGGGCTTTTATCAATCAAGGAAATGTGGAAATGGAAAATAAACAGATTGCGATTACTCAATTCGGCGACGTCGAAAACCTAAGTATTCAAACCAGTGCGATCCCTGAGCCTAAGGCTGGAGAAGTGGTGGTTAAAGTTTCCTTTTCAGGCATTAATCCGATTGATGTCAAAACCCGAGCGGGCCTTGGTTGGGCGGCAGCACAAAACAAAGATAACCTACCTTGGGTACCTGGCTACGACATTTCAGGGCAAATTGTCTCGCTAGGCGAACAGGCTGAACGCTTTACTGTTGGTGATAACGTGGCTGGCTTTATTGGTTTTCCACTGCAAGGTGGCGGTTACAGCCAATATGTGTGTGTTCCAGAAGCTGCATTAAGTATGGTTCCTGATTCTGTCACTCTAGAAGCGGCAGCGGCATTACCACTCGCGAGTCAAACCGCGGCACAAGCGCTCAACAAAGCCGAAGTGAAAGAAGGCGACCGCGTGCTTATTTTAGCGGGCGCGGGCGGCGTTGGTCACCTTGCGGTTCAAATTGCAGTGGCAGCAAAAGCTGAGGTTTACACCACCTGCAGCGAAGCCAACCTCGATTATCTTGCGACGCTAGGTGCTCACGCGATTAACTATAAGTTTGCGCCAGCATCAGAAAGAGTATCTGATGTCGATGTGTTGATTGACTTGGTCGGCGGCGATACCGCGCTTGATGCATTGAAGTGCCTAAAAGATGGCGCGCGAGTCGTGACTGTGCCGACTCTATCTGCAGAACTGATCTGCGAAAAAGCAACACTATTAGGTTTTACTGCATCAGGCATGCTGGTTGAACCAAACCCTGAGCAAATGGACGCTATGCTTTACATGGTCAGTGTCGGATTGCTCAAAACAGAAATTCAAGGTATCTACCAGTTAGATGAGGCGCAGTCGGCGCACCTGCAGGTTGAAACCGGACACACCAGAGGCAAGGTGCTACTTAAAATGCAAGAAAGTTGATAGGCAGTGTTAGAATTTTTTAACTCCCTTTTTGAAAATATCGCGCTGTGGTTCTCGGACTCGGCGCTGTGGGTACTGTTCATTAGTGGCTTCTTGAGTGCCACGTTACTACCCGGTGGTTCAGAAGCTAGCCTTGTGGCTGCATTGAGCTTAGATCAGTTTTCAACCTCTTCGATCATTCTAGTGGCGACATTAGGCAATACCTTAGGCGGCCTGACTAACTATTGGATTGGTTTGTGGTTGCCTAATCGAACTCAATCTGAAAAGCATGGTCATAAGGCTATGGCTTGGCTGAGTCGTTATGGCTACTGGACACTGTTATTTAGTTGGTTACCGATCATTGGTGACCCTTTGTGTCTAGCAGCGGGTTGGCTAAGAATGAAATTCATCCCTAGCGTTATTTTGATCGCGATTGGCAAAGCCGCTCGCTATAGCTTACTTGCTGCTATCTACTTCGGTTTTTTCTAAGGAGAACCTATGAAAAAGGTTTTACTTGGTACATTTTCTCTTATCGCCATTGCTGGCTGTTCTTACAATGTACCTAGCTCAACGCCCTTCTTTTCCTCGTTACCTGAAGGTGTCACTCTGTTAGAAGAGGTTAAGCCTTCTAAAGATAAAGTGGTGATTCCTTACACCAAGTATCAGCTTGAAAACGGCCTGACAGTTATTCTTTCCCCTGATGATTCCGATCCGTTGGTGCATGTTGATGTCACTTATCACGTCGGCTCAGCACGTGAAGAGATTGGTAAGTCGGGCTTTGCTCACTTCTTTGAGCACATGATGTTCCAGGGTTCTGAGAACGTTGGTGACCAACAGCACTTTAAGATCATTACCGAAGCGGGTGGTTCGTTAAACGGCACGACCAATCGTGACCGCACCAACTACTTTGAAACTGTTCCTTCTAACCAACTTGAAAAAATGTTGTGGTTAGAATCAGACCGAATGGGCTTCTTGTTAGATGCAGTTTCTCAGAAGAAATTTAAGGTTCAAAGAGGCACGGTCAAGAACGAGCGAGCGCAGAGCTACGAAAATCGTCCTTACGGCTTAATGTGGGAACGAATGGGCGAAGCGCTTTACCCAGAAGGTCACCCTTACTCTTGGCAACCAATCGGCTATGTTGAAGATCTTGATCGTGTTGACGTGAATGATCTTAAAGCGTTCTTCCTGCGTTGGTATGGCCCAAACAATGCCGTGTTAACGATTGGTGGTGATATCGACGTTGATGACACGCTAGAGTGGGTGAACAAGTACTTTGGCCCAATCCCTCAAGGTCCTGAAGTGAAGGCAGCAGAGAAGCAACCTGCTGTTCTGACTGAAGATAAGTACATCACCTTAGAAGACAATATTCGTCAGCCGATGGTGCTTGTGGGTTGGCCAACAACGTATCGCGGTGAAGAGACGCAAGCTTCCCTGAATGCATTGTCTAACGTGTTAGGTTCAGGTACCAACAGTTACCTATATCAAAACCTCGTAAAAACGCAGAAGGCCGTCAGCGCTGGTTCTTTCCATGATTGTGCTGAGCTTGCTTGTACCATGTACGTGTATGCAATGGGCAACTCAGGTGAAAAAGGCGATTTGACGGTTCTTAATAAAGAGCTGATGGATACCCTAGAGCAATTCTCGAAAGAGGGCGTTGAGCAAGAGCGTTTAGACCAGATCACTGGCATGGCAGAAGCGAATGCTGTTTTTGCATTGCAAAGTGTTAAAGGTAAGGTGTCGCAACTCGCGTCGAACCAAACCTTCTATGGTCAGCCTGATCGGATTGAATCACAACTCGATCAAATCCGAGCGGTGACGCCTGAGAGCGTAAGTAAGGCATACCAATATTTCATCGAAGGTAAGCACAAGGTTACCTTGAGTGTGGTTCCTAAGAAAAAGCTCGATTTAGCGGTTCGTGAAGCGACCTTTACCACGCCACCACGTACGTTGCCGGAATACAGCAAGGTGACGGAAGACCAATTGGATTTCAGAAAGGCACCGAATACCTTTGATCGCAGTGTAATGCCGGAAGTGAACTTTGGTGTTGAGGCGACCATGCCTGAGTTGTACCGCATGCACTTTGCGAACGGCACTGACTTGATTGGTACCGTGACCAGCGAAACACCGACAGTACAGCTACAGATTCAACTTCCAGCTGGCGAGCGTTATGTTCGCAAAGGGCGAGAAGGCCTAGCGAACCTAACCGCTTCGATGATGGAAGAAGGCTCAACCAAACGAACCGTTGAAGAGTTACAAGCGACCTTAGATAAACTTGGTAGCAGTGTGAGCATTAGTGCGGGCAGCTACACCACAGATATTTCAGTCTCGGCGCTAGAGAAAAACTTGCCTCAAACCTTAGCGATTGTGCAAGAGGTTCTATTTGAGCCTAAGTTCGATGAGCAAGACTTTGAGCGCGTTAAGAAACAGATGCTAGAAGGCGTTGTGTATCAGCATCAGCAGCCAAGCTGGATGGCTTCTCAAGCAACCCGTGAAGTGCTGTTTGGTGACAGTATTTTTGCTCGCGCAAGTGATGGCACTAAGGAATCTCTATCGAAATTGACCTTAGACGATGTGAAAAAATTCTATGCGCAACATTACACACCAGAAGGTGCCAATATTGTTGTTGTGGGAGACATCTCGAAGAAAGAGGTAGGGAAACAGCTACAATTCTTTGAAGAGTGGCAAGGCGATGCGGCACCATTAACGCGTCCGCAGATCGTCAAAGAGCTTTCTGGTCAGCACCTGTACTTAGTTGATAAACCGGGTGCGCCGCAAAGCATTGTTCGCTTGGTTCGTAAAGGCCTGCCGTTTGATGCGACGGGTGAATTGTATTTGAGTCAGCTAGCTAACTTTAACTTAGCGGGTAACTTCAATAGCCGTATCAACCAGAACCTACGTGAAGACAAAGCTTACACTTACGGTGCAAGCGGCTACTTCGCAAGTACTCGAGAAACTGGTGCTGTGGTATTTAGCGCGCAGGTAAGAGCGAATGCGACGGTTCCATCGATTCAAGAGTTTATTAATGAGCTGAACGAGTTTAGTCAGAGTGGATTAACTGACGAAGAGGTGAAATTTATGCGCCTTGCCGTCGGTCAACAAGATGCGCTCAAATACGAAACGCCAAGTCAAAAGGCTGGGTTGTTGAGTAATATTGTCGCATTGAGCCTTGATGAAGATTACCTACAACAGCGTAATCAGATAGTTGAAACGGTTTCAAAAGAGACCTTAAACGAGCTATCTAAGAAATGGTTTGACCCGAATGATTATCAAATAATCGTTGTTGGTGACGCGACTTCGCTTCGCCCGCAATTAGAAAAGTTAGATATTCCAATAGAAGAGCTTGAAATCATTCGTTAGAGTACACATTAAAGGGGGAGGGAAGAGACTCTACTTTTCTCCTCCAACCTAATTTATGATAGTTCTAATCAGAACAATATAAGATAAGTGAACTGAATTTTGACTGATTTTGCTGCGCGACTAAAGCAAGTTGCAACCAACCCTAAGACCTTCTCTCAATTTGGTCGTGGTGTTGAAAGGGAAACATTACGCTACACGGAAGATGGGCACCTTGCTACTGGGCCGCACCCTGAGGCTTTGGGATCTGCGTTGATGAACGAATGGGTAACGACCGATTTCTCTGAGTCGCTACTGGAATTTATCACGCCTGTTTCTAACGACGTTCCGACGCTTTTGAATCAGTTGTCTGATATCCATCACTTCACGCAAACCAAGTTAGACGGCGAAAAACTATGGCCGCTTTCTATGCCTTGTTACGTTGGCAGTGAAGATTACATTCAGCTAGCGCAATACGGCACCTCTAACAACGGTAAGATGAAGACCCTATATCGTGAAGGCCTAAAACGTCGTTACGGTAGCCTGATGCAGATTATCTCTGGTGTTCACTTCAACTTCTCTTTCCCAGAAAGCTTTTGGGATAGCCTGTTTGGAGAGCAAACTGAAGAAGCGCGTTGTGAATCTAAGTCAGATGCTTACTTCGGTTTGATTCGTAACTACTACCGCTTTGGTTGGTTAATCCCATACTTCTTCGGTGCTTCACCTGCGCTATGTTCTTCTTTCATCAAAGGAAGAGAGACAAACCTGCCTTTTGAAAAGATTGGCGAGACACTGTATCTGCCAAAAGCAACGGCACTGCGCCTGAGCGATCTTGGCTACACCAACAGTGCGCAAAGCGTATTGAAGATTGGTTTCAACAGCCTAGACCAATACCTTGAAGGTTTGAATCAAGCGATTCGTACACCATCAGAAGAATTCGCCGAGATTGGCACTAAGGTTGATGGTGAATACCGTCAATTGAATAGCAACGTACTGCAAATTGAGAATGAGCTTTACGCTCCAATCCGTCCTAAGCGTGTAGCGAAGAGTGGTGAGAAACCATCTGAAGCATTGGCACGCGGTGGTGTTGAGTACATTGAGGTTCGCTCTTTAGATGTAAACCCATTCAGCTCAATTGGTATCAATGAGCAGCAAGTTCGCTTCTTAGACTTATTCCTAACGTGGAGTGTGCTAACGGACTCAGCAGAGATGGATAACTGCGAGCTTGAATGCTGGCGCGATAACTGGAACAAGGTGATCCTAGAAGGTCGTCAGGTTGGTCTAGAGCTGCAAATCGGTTGTCATGGCGAGCGATTGTCTCTGCAAGATTGGGCGAAGCGTGTCTTCAAAGACCTACGCTCTATTGCCGAGATGATGGACGCTGAACAAGGTGGTCGTGCATACCAAGAAACGTGCGATACGCTTGAAGCTTGGATTGATAACCCAGAGCTGACCATTTCTGGCCAGTTGCTAGAAGAGACTAAGAAGTTAGGTGGCTTAGGTAAAGTGGGTTGCGCGTTAGGTAAAACGTACGCTCAGCAACACAAAGCGCACCAATACAAAGTATATTCAGCTGAGCTGATGGAAGCAGAAGTTCAACGCTCTGTGATTGCTCAGCAACAAAGTGAAGAAGCAAGCACTCAAGATTTTGATAGCTTCTTAGCGGATTATTTTTCGTATTTAAAAGCATAGCGAGACTTTGGTGGAAAGGAAGCAAGCCTTATTAGGTCAGCCTACTCGAGTGAGTAGTAAATGGTTACCTGTAGTGACTGTTGGTGTTGTCTCTAGCCTGTTGGTTGGGTGTGCAACGCCACCGCCAAAGCAGCAAGATAATTTGTGTAGCATCTTTCGAGAGCACCCTTCATGGTATGAAGATGCCTTGGATATGCAAGAAGAGTGGGGAACGCCGATTAACGTTGCGATGGCTTTTGTGAAACAAGAGAGTAGCTATCGTCATGATGCGCGCCCACCTAAAGATTACATTCTTGGCTTTATACCGTGGGGGCGTGTAAGCAGTGCCTACGGTTATGCACAAGCTCAAGATCCTGCTTGGGAAGATTTCCAAAAGGCGACCAATAACGGTGGCTCAAGAACCAACTTTGATGATGCATTGATGTTCATCGGTTGGTATACCAGCGAGACGCGTCGTCAATTGGGCATCTCACTATGGGACCCATATAACCAATATCTGGCTTATCATGAAGGTCGTGGTGGTTATAAGCGCAAGTCATACAACAGCAAGCCATCGCTGATTAAGGTGGCGCGCAAAGTCGAACAGCAAGCAAAAGATTATGGATGGCAGCTGAAACAGTGCCGCAAAGAACTAGAAGACAATCGAAGCTGGTTTTTCTAAAGCCAGCCGTCATGGAGAAGAGCAATGCCTTTATTAGATAGTTTCACTGTTGATCACACACGCATGAACGCACCTGCAGTTCGTGTTGCTAAAACAATGCAAACCCCAAAAGGGGATACCATCACTGTGTTTGACCTGCGTTTTACTGCGCCAAACAAAGACATCCTATCTGAGAAAGGTATCCATACTCTAGAGCACCTATACGCTGGTTTCATGCGTAATCAATTGAACGGCTCAGATGTAGAGATCATCGATATCTCACCGATGGGCTGTCGCACGGGTTTCTACATGAGCCTGATTGGTACGCCTACAGAGCAACAAGTGGCTGACGGTTGGTTGGCAGCGATGCAAGACGTACTGAAAGTTGAGAACCAGAATAAGATCCCTGAGCTGAACGAATACCAATGTGGTACGGCAGCAATGCACTCTTTGGATGAAGCGAAAGAGATCGCGAATGCGATCATCGCTGCAGGCATCTCTGTAAACAAGAATGATGAACTGGCACTGCCAGAGTCTATGCTGCAAGAGCTTAAGATCGACTAGTCATTGATAGCCACCCTAGATAGGGCGAGTTAGATACTAAAAGACCCGGTTCAATGAACCGGGTCTTTTGTTTATGTGAGCTTCAATGATAACTCAGTTAGCCGTTCACGATCTGTGGGAACACGCGCACTAGTTTGATACGGTTCTCTTCGAGTTCAACAATTTCCATTGGGTGCCTGGCTACCTGAACACTGAGGTGACTCTCTGGAATATCTTCAAGGTGTTCCAGTATCAAACCATTCAGAGTTCTTGGGCCATCGGTAGGCAGTGCCCACTGTAAGCCTTTGTTGATGTCTCGGATATTGGCGCTGCCTTCAATCAAGAAGCTGCCATCGCTTTGCGGAGTAATTTCTTCAGATAAGCTTGGGGCGATTGAGGTGGTAAACTCACCTACGATCTCTTCAAGAATATCTTCTAATGTAACCAAGCCGTTGATATCGCCATACTCATCAACAATCAAGCCGATGCGCTGCTTATTGCGTTGAAACTTAAGCAGTTGAATATTGAGTGGTGTCGCTTCAGGAATAAAGTAGATCTCATCCGCTGCACGCAACAGGGTCTCTTTATTGAATTCGTTCTTTTCAAGCATCAGGCGGTAAGCTTCACGCAGCCTTAGCATACCAACCACTTCATCTATTTGGTCACGATAGAGAACCACACGGCCATGAGGCGAGTGGGTCAATTGACGAACAATAGATTTCCAGTCGTCATTGATGTCGATACCAGTAATCTCATTACGCGGCACCATGATGTCGTTCACGGTGACATGCTCTAAATCCAGAATAGACACCAACATATCTTGGTGGCGTTGAGGGATCAGGCTACCTGCTTCATTTACCACGGTTCTAAGTTCTTCTGAGCTCAAGTGGTCGGTTGCATCATGGCTGGCTTTAACGCCTAAGATACGAATGAAGCCGTTGGTAATGAAGTTCACTAAGATCACCAATGGTGACAGTACCTTCATCAGTATCATTAAAAGGATACTACTCGCGTAAGAGACACGTTCAGGAAATAGAGAAGCGATGGTTTTTGGTGTTACCTCGGCGAATACGAGGATCACGAGAGTCAGGGTACCAGTAGCGATAGCCACACCGATATCCCCGTAGATGCGCATACCAAGAATAGTAGCGATCGCAGATGCAAGAATGTTGACGAGATTGTTGCCGATGAGAATGAGGCCAATCAATCTGTCTGGGCGATTCAGAAGTTTTTCTACGCGTTTGGCACCTTTATGACCCGTATTGGCCAAGTGCTTTAAACGGTAGCGGTTCAGGGACATCATACCCGTTTCGGAACCAGAGAAATAACCAGAAATTACAATGAGACACGCGAGTAGCGCAAATAAGATACCCGTTGATATGTCGTCCAAAACTATTCTTTTCCTATTTGTGTATCTTGATTAATTTATGACCGAACATGGTCGAGATGTCAATTGAATGTATTGCACTCAATATTTTAAAGGCAAGGTATGTGAGACCTTGCCTTTATTTTACAGACTAGTTCAGGATGATTTCCTGGACGAAGCGGCTACCGAAGTAGGCTAATGTGAGCATGCTGGCGCCGGCCAGTGCGAACCAAGTGACTTTCTGTCCACGCCAACCTTTCTGATAGTGACCCCATAGAAGAATGGAGTAGATAACCCAAGCGATAAAAGACAACACAGCCTTGTGTGCTTTTCCTTGAGCAAACATATCTTGTACGAAGATGAGACCCGTCAACAAAGTACCCGTTAATAAGCCATTACCAATCAAAATGATCTTGAAAAGCTGTCTTTCCACCATCATTAAAGGAGGTAGGTTAGGGTTTATCACTAAGGCTTTTTTCTTTTTAAGTTTGTGATCTAGCCACGCAAGTTGCAGGGCGTATAGCGCGCCGATTGTTAACGTTGCGTATGAGAATAGAGCCAAAGATATGTGCACGAGCAGTTTTGGGTCATTCTCTAGATGTTTGATGAAGGTGCTTGGAAGAAAAGTGGCAGCCATCAAGTTCAGCGCAGCGAAGCTATAAACGACGGGTAAGATAAACCACAGACGGGTTTTGAGCATTGCACCGCTCATTACCACAGATATGATTAAACTGATTAATGAAGCAACGTTCAAGATACTGAGGTTTTGGCCACTGGCATTAAAAATCAAATCGCCAAGCAACCAAGCATGGAAAGCTAGAGCAAGTAATGCGCTGATAAACACCGTTTTTACACGGATTCCTGTTTGGTGCACGAGACCTGGAATGATCGTGGAAATCGCCATTGTATAAAGAAAGGCTGCTGCGATCGCAATAAGACTGTCCATGGTATCCATTTTAATGATTACTAATTGGCGAATTATACCTCGCATCGCTCTTTGGGGCTATGGCGAACCTCATTCAATTCCAAGTGAATAATGTCTCACATCACAAGCACGGATGATTAACGCTCTACAACGGGTATGACTCTAATCCGCGCTAATGTATACTCACAGTAATAGTCGCAGTTTTGAGCGAAGAGAAAACTATGTTTGATAATTTAACGGATCGTCTATCCAAAACGCTGAAGAACATCAGCGGTAAAGGTCGTCTGACCGAAGACAATATTAAAGAGACGCTGCGTGAAGTACGTATGGCGCTACTTGAAGCCGACGTTGCACTGCCCGTTGTCCGCGATTTTGTTAAGCGCGTAAAAGAAGGCGCTGTGGGTGTTGAGGTTTCTAAATCTCTAACGCCTGGTCAAGAATTCATTAAGATCGTTCAAGCTGAACTTGAAGCGGTGATGGGTGAGTCTAACGAGGCTCTTAACCTAGCCGCACAGCCGCCAGCCGTTATCTTAATGGCGGGTCTACAAGGTGCGGGTAAAACCACATCGGTAGGTAAGCTATCTAAGCTTCTAACTGAGCGTGACAAGAAGAAAGTCTTGGTTGTATCTGCCGACGTTTACCGTCCAGCGGCGATCAAACAGCTTGAAACGTTAGCGAGCGATGTTGGCGTAGACTTCTTCCCATCTTCAGCTGATCAAAAACCTCTTGATATTGCAAACGCTGCAATCGACCACGCGAAGAAGAAATTCTACGACGTACTACTTGTCGATACTGCGGGTCGTTTGGCTATCGATGAAGAGATGATGGGCGAGATCAAAGAGCTTCATACTGCAATTAAACCAGTAGAGACACTGTTCGTTGTTGATGCAATGACAGGTCAAGATGCTGCGAACACTGCAAAAGCCTTTGGTGATGCGCTACCACTAACCGGTGTTATCTTGACGAAAGTTGATGGTGATGCGCGTGGTGGTGCTGCTCTGTCTGTTCGTCATATCACAGGCAAACCGATTAAATTCTTGGGTGTTGGTGAAAAGACTGACGCACTAGAACCGTTCCACCCTGATCGTGTTGCTTCTCGTATCTTAGGTATGGGCGACGTACTGTCTCTTATTGAAGACCTACAGAAAAACGTTGATACCGAGAAAGCAGAGAAACTGGCTAAGAAGTTCAAAGAGAAGAAAGGCTTTGACCTTGAAGACTTCCGTGAACAGCTAGGTCAGATGCAAAACATGGGCGGCATGATGGGCATGATGGATAAGCTTCCAGGCATGTCTCAGCTACCAGATAACGTTAAAGATAAAGTTGATGACAAGATGTTCAAGCAGATGGAAGCGATCATCAACTCTATGACCATGAAAGAGCGTCAACGCCCTGACCTAATCAAAGGCTCGCGCAAAAAGCGTATTGCCGCTGGTTCTGGTACACAGGTACAAGATGTAAACCGTATGCTTAAGCAGTTCACCCAAATGCAGAAGATGATGAAGAAGATGCAGAAAGGTGGCATGAAAGGGATGATGCGCAACATGCAAGGCATGATGGGCGGCGGTGGAGGTATGGGCGGAATGGGTGGTGGCTTTAACCCGTTTGGCCGATAATCTACAAATGTAAGCTTTAGCTACGTTACTTTTCATAGTGTTAGCCGTGTCACAGAAAGTATACGGCAGCTATGTTGGTGAAAAAATAGCTAAAGCCCTTGCATTGCACCGGAATAAGAGTAAAATTCCGGGGCTTTAATTTGGCACGAGACCCCAAGCTATTTACTTATACTTGGGGTTAATTATTTTATTAAGAAAGCAAAGAGGACGACATGGTAACCATTCGTTTGGCACGTCACGGTGCAAAGAAGCGCCCATTTTATCAAATCGTAGTTGCGGATAGCCGTAACGCTGCAACTGGCCGTTTCATCGAGAAAGTAGGTTTCTTTAACCCTACTGCTCAAGGTCAAGAAGAAGGTCTACGTCTAGACCTAGATCGTGTTAACCACTGGGTTGGTCAAGGCGCATCTCTATCTGATCGTGTAGCTAAGCTAGTTAAAGACGCTCAAAAAGCGGCTTAATTCTTTTTTAAAGAGAAATAGCTTATGTCGATGAAGGGTAAAGAAACTATGAGCGAGCAAAACAATAGAATTGTCATGGGTAAACTTGGGTCTACCTATGGTATTCGTGGCTGGCTTAAAGTGTTCTCCTACACAGACAATGCTGAAAGCATATTTGATTACAGCCCTTGGTATTTAAACCTAAAGGGTAAGTGGGTTGAGTACAAAGTTGAGAGCTGGAAACGTCATGGCCAAGGTTATGTATGTAAGCTAGCGGGATTAGATGTTCGTGAAGACGCGCAACTGATGACTAACTTTGAAATTGCTATTGACCCTGCTTCGTTACCTGAATTGTCAGAAGATGAATTCTACTGGCGCGAATTGTTCGGTATGCAAGTTTTTACTACTAAAGGTTACGACCTTGGTAAGGTCACTGACCTATTAGAAACTGGCTCGAACGATGTTCTAGTAATCAAAGCAAATCTTAAAGATGCTTTTGGCCAAAAGGAACGGTTAGTACCGTACCTTGAAGAGCAAGTGATCAAGAAAGTTGATCGCGAAGCTCGCCGGATCGAAGTTGACTGGGATCCTGGATTCTAACTCCAAATTACAGAGCGAGAGAACACATGTGGGTTGGCATTATTAGCCTTTTTCCTGAAATGTTCCGTTCTGTTACTGATTTTGGAGTAACAGGTCAAGCGGTTAAAAAAGGTCTTTTATCTATTGAGACATGGAATCCTCGTGATTTCACTCATGATAAACATCGCACTGTTGATGACAGACCTTACGGTGGTGGTCCTGGCATGTTAATGATGGTTCAGCCTTTGCGCGACGCTATCAAAACGGCCAAGCAGGCAGCACCGGGAAAGACGAAAGTTATCTATCTTTCACCTCAAGGTCGTAAACTCGACCAGAAAGGTGTTGAAGAGCTGGCAACAAACGAGAATTTACTTCTTATTTGTGGTCGCTACGAAGGGGTAGATGAGCGCATCATTCAATCTGAAGTTGACGAAGAATGGTCGATTGGAGATTTTGTGATGACGGGTGGCGAACTGCCAGCCATGACGTTGATTGATTCAGTATCTCGGTTTGTTCCGGGTGTACTTGGAGATTTCGCTTCAGCAGAAGAAGATTCTTTTGCAAATGGTTTGCTAGATTGTCCCCATTATACGCGCCCTGAGGTGCTAGACGATAAAGATGTGCCATCGGTACTCAAGTCTGGAAACCATAAGGACATTCGTCGCTGGCGATTAAAACAATCGTTGGGCCGAACTTGGCTAAGAAGACCAGAACTCCTGGAAAACCTAGCTCTGACTGACGAACAGGAACAATTACTGGCTGAATTCATTAAAGAGCAACGCTCTTAACGAAAAGCAAGCAGTAACCTATTAAATTTAGTATCAGTTTATTCTAGGAATTTATACAAATGAGCAACATCATCAAGGCTCTTGAAGAAGAGCAACTAAAATCAGACCTTCCTAAATTCGCACCAGGTGACACTGTTGTAGTTCAGGTTAAGGTAAAAGAAGGTGACCGTGAGCGTCTACAGGCTTTCGAAGGCGTTGTAATCGCTATTCGTAACCGTGGTCTACACTCTGCATTCACAGTTCGTAAGATCTCGAACGGTGAAGGCGTAGAGCGTGCGTTCCAAACTCACTCTCCAATGGTTGATAGCATCGAAGTTAAACGCCGTGGTGCAGTACGTCGTGCCAAGTTGTACTACCTACGTGAGCGTTCTGGTAAGTCAGCTCGTATTAAAGAGAAGCTTACTAAGAAGTAATTCTTTTTGCATTCTATCGATAAAAGCGGAGCCATTTGGCTCCGCTTTTTTGTGTCTGCTATTTAGAGTTGAGCAGTGATCAATATCACTACTCGCTACTCGCTACTCGCTTAGTACGGATCTTCCGACCAACCATCGCTATCTGACATGTCTGGTGCGCCTGCGATGCTGTTCTCTTCGTCTGCCCATTCACCGAAATCAATCATCTGACATTGCTTGCTGCAAAACGGGCGGTGCGGGCTTTGTTCACCCCATTCAACGTCGGCATTACATTGAGGGCATTTAACGATGGTGATTTTCTTCGACATAGTGATTCTTAATTTGAGGGGGTAATAATAGTGAGTTTAGGCTCGAGTGAGGACTCAAGCCAAACTAAAAAAGAAAATTAATTAGGTGCAGATCGCCAATTCAAATTCGATGTCTTGAGTACAGGCTTGCCCAGTTTCAAAGCTCATGAATTTAACTGCAAAGCGGTTCTTGTGACCTGAGATCATCGGGTAGGCACCGTATTGCATCGGAATAGAAAGACGGAGGATATTTGCTTCATCGGCATCGCTCTGGAAGAAGCCAGCACGAGCGATTTGCTCTTTAAAGTGACCAGTCTCTCTGGTGAGCTTCAACCATAGTGTTAGCGCTTCATACAGAGGCTGTAAGCTATCCATCCAAGCTTTAGCATCTCTCATTCTCTTATCAAGAGGAAGGTGCAGCCAATAATGCAGTGCCGGTAAATCAAAGCAGCATGAGCCACCTGGAAGATTAAAGCGTTGGCGAATTGCACTTAGGAAGCGGTCTTCTTTAAGTGATTGGCCAAAACGCTCTGCCTGCATCAGATCACGATAGATGTTACCAATGTCATTAAGCAGTGATGTCAGCATCTCTTGATCGACACCTTCAACATCCAACCAACTTTTGTAGGTTACACGTTGCTTCTCAATATCTTTTGCGAGTTCGCTCTTGAGTTGGATCTGTTCGAAGATTTCAATCAGATCAAAGATGGAACGGAAAAAGAGTTGATACTGTTGAGCATCGGAAAATGTAGAAGACAAGTGTAGCTGCCTCAAGAGTGATTCGACTCTTAAGTAGATGCGTGTTTTCTCATTTAGAGGATGTTCAAATTTATGGGTGATCATCGAGCAAACCTTCATTCAACATTGTTCTATTCTGACCCATCTACAGCACTGATTGCCAGATACTTTTGATGTAAATCTGTGATTTGAGGCAAAAGTTCTTGGTTTTTAGTATGGTTTTTAATCACGTCATCTGCAACTGCTAAGCGCTGTTCTCTTGAAGCCTGTGATTTTAAAATTGATGCAACTTGTTCCCTAGAAACATTATCACGACTCATCGTACGTTCTATTTGCACTTCTGCTGGCACATCAACAATTAATACGCGATCAGCCATACCTTGCATTTGGTTTTCCACCAATAGCGGTGCAACTAATAAACCATACGGGGATGTGATTTTAGACAGGTCACTGTCAATTTTGTCACGGATCATGGGATGAAGAAGATCATTGAGCCACTGCTTCTCTTTAGGTTCAGAGAAGATTAGCTCACGTAGCCTACTTCGGTTGAGTGTTCCATCGTCAAGCAAGATAGATTTACCAAAGTGTTCTGTAATTTGTTTTAAGCCGTCACTGCCCAACGCAACCACTTCACGTGCCACGATATCAGCATCAACAATATCAATATTAAAATGCTCATTGAACAGGTTAGCGACCGTGGTTTTGCCACTGGCGATACCACCGCTTAATCCGATAATAATTGCCATGGTTAAATTCCTAGTACAGAAGTGAAATACCAACCCATGATGTCGTTACCCCACATCAAGCTTACCCAACCCGCAATTGCAAGGTAAGGGCCAAATGGAAAGGCTTTATCGATGCCTTGCTGTTTCAGGCGAAGTTGAATCAAACCAAACACAAGGCCTACGAGCGAAGATAAAAGGATGATCATCGGTAGGTGTTGCCAACCAAGCCATGCACCAAGTGCAGCCAGGAGTTTGAAGTCACCGTAACCCATGCCTTCTTTACCTGTGAGTAGTTTGAACAACCAATACACCGACCACAGAGCTAGGTAGCCAGACATTGCGCCAACCACAGAATCTTGCAGCGATACTGGGCTGATATTAAACAGTGCTAAAGCGATACCGGACCATACCAAAGGCAAGGTGATTTGATCGGGCAGTAGCATGGTATCGAGATCGATAAAGGTCGCGGTAATCAGGGCGAAGGTGAAAAAAATCAAAGCAATGGCGTAGTAGCTGAAACCAAAGTGGCTAGCAACCATTGTGCAAAGTATTGCGGTAAGCAACTCGACTAAAGGGTAGCGAGCGCTGATTGGATTAGCGCAGCTATGGCACTTACCCTTTAAGAATAACCAGCTTAACACTGGGATATTGTCGACGATTCTTAATTGAGTTTTGCATTTCGGGCAGGTTGAACGAGGAATGCTGAGATTGAACTTTCCCTCTGGCGCTGGAATTTTATATTGAGAGAAATACTCCGAGCACTCTTGTTGCCATTCGCGTTCCATCATAATCGGCAAACGGTGTATGACTACGTTGAGGAAGCTGCCGATAAGAAGGCTAAAAATGAAAGCTAATACGGGGAATAGCCAAGGATAGTAGTGAAATACTTCCATAGTGTCCTTTACCACTTAATCAAGGTGAGCAGAGATTGCTGCTCATGGGTGTTTAGTTGCTTTTAACTATCCTAACACACTCATAAGATTAAAGATCGGTAAGTACATCGCAACCACAAGCCCACCAACGACAGTACCTAAAAACACGATGATCAGCGGCTCTAGAATTTTGCCCAAATTGTCGACGGTGTTGTCTACTTCAAACTCGTAAATCGAGGCTACTTTATTGAGCATATCATCAAGGTTGCCTGACTCTTCACCGATCATCACCATCTGTAACACCATTTCAGGGAAGGCATTGGTATTGCGCATTGCGATATACATTGGCATGCCAGCAGCTGTTTCTCGGTGAACTTCAATGATGGCCGACTCATAATGCAGGTTGCCTGCGGTTTTGGTTGTGGTTTTGAGGCTCATTAAAATCGGAATGCCAGAACTAAAGCTGGTCGATAAGGTTCGGCTGAATTTGGCAATGGAGGCTTTGGCTAATACGCCGCCGAGAACAGGAAAGCGTAATCCTAGCCGACTAACAGATAGTCTGATCGAGTGGGAACGCTGACACAGTTGATAAATAATCAGGACAACAAGCCCGATGCCTACAGCCGTATAAAAACTGTAAGCCTGCATCCAATGGGAAAGGTAGAGTACTTGTTGGGTGAACCAAGGCAGGTCGGCGCCAAAGCCTGAAAACATCGACTCAAACTCGGGAATCACCATGGTCAGCATTAAATAAGAAACGGTCAGTGCAACGGTGACGACCATAGCGGGGTAGATCAGTGCTTTGACGACTTTGGACTTTAGCTGCTCGCTCTTTTCTCTATAGGTCGCTAAGCGTTCGAATACTTGGGCGAGGTTACCGGAGAGCTCGCCTGTCGCAACCAAATCAGTATAGAGGTCATCAAAGTGACGACTTGCGGTTCGCATCGCTTTTGAGATTGGCGTTCCGGCTTCTACACCTTTGCAGATATGCGATAGAATCGATTTCATTTCAGCTTTGCGGTGATTGTCTGACACCAACTTGATAGCCTGCACGATGGGTACACCAGTAGCCAACATAGTAGCCAGTTGCCGAGTTAAAATAGTGATGTCTTTGGCTTTGACTCTATGGGTTAAACGAGTGACGGCTGAAATACTTTTCTTTTTGATTTTCTTAATCTGAATATGCTGCTCTTTGAGCTTTTCTCGTACTTCCAATTCAGTGAGCGCTAAGGTTTGTCCAGACACTTTCTTGCCTGAGCTGTTAATGCCTTTCCAGTGATAGCTTTTTAATTGTGATTGTTTGGACTTGCTACTCATTGGTGCTCCATTGGGTTATATGTACAGAACACGTTGCAGCTCTTGATAGCTGGTGGTGCCTTCAAGCAATTTATCTAGCCCCGACTCTTGCAGAGTTCTCATGCCTTCTCGGCGAGCCAAGTTTTCAATGGCTAACGCGTTCGGTTTGTCTATCAGGCTGCCTTTTAGTTGGTCACTAAATGGCATAACTTCATAGATACCCACTCGCCCAGAGTATCCCTGGTTACACTCATTACACCCTTGTGGATTGGCTTTATAGATGGTTTGGCTGTTAGGAATCGAGTGACGCAGAAATATATCCGGAGAGTCGTCACTTTCTTTACAATGGTTACACAACCGCCTTGCCAGTCGTTGGGCGATAATCAAACTTAGTGATGAAGCTAGGTTAAAGGGTTCTATCCCCATATGAGCGAGCCGAGTGACGGTTTCTGCGGCGGAATTAGTGTGCAGTGTCGAAAGCACCAAGTGACCGGTTTGCGAGGCTTTGATCGCGATCTCTGCGGTTTCCAAGTCTCGGATCTCTCCAACCATCACCACATCAGGGTCTTGTCGTAAAAATGATCGTAGTGCCTCAGCAAACCCAAAGCCGATCTTAGGTGTCACTTGTACCTGATTGATACCACATAGGTTAATCTCCACTGGGTCTTCAGCTGTTGAGATGTTCCGTTCAGTTGTGTTGAGCACTCGAAGGCCAGTATAAAGGGAGACGGTTTTTCCGCTGCCAGTCGGACCTGTCATTAAGATCATCCCTTGCGGGCGTTTTAGCGCATTGAGGTAGAGTGCTTTTTGATCTTCGCTATAACCTAACTTATCGATATCTAAATTAGCAGCGCTGCTATCAAGCAGTCGAAGAACGATCTTTTCACCCCACAAGGTCGGCAGAGTCGATACACGCATATCAATCGCCAGATCGTCGTTTAAGCGTAACTTAATACGACCATCTTGAGGCAAGCGACGTTCAGCGATATCCAGCTTCGCGAGGATCTTTAAACGGGCTGATAAACGACGACTTAAATGGGAAGCGGGTTGTTGTATTTCAACAAGGATACCATCACAACGCAGTCGTACTCGGTAGTGCTCTTCATAAGGTTCGAAGTGGATATCTGATGCGCCTTTGCGTACCGCATCGACCAATATCTGATTGATAAATCGGCTGACAGGGGAATCGTCTTGACTGAGATCTTCTATCGACGCTACCTCATCGTCAGACACTTCAACAAGATTAGCGAGTTCATCTTGGGTGATCTCTTTGCGTTTAGAGTCTTGCCCGGAAATCGAACGGCCATACAGCTTTCGTATTGCGCCTTCTAGTTCTGAGTAGTTGGCGACAACCAATTCAATCTGTAATCCGGTCGCAAAGCGGAAATCATCTTCAGCTTGTAAATCGGTCGGGTCGGCTGAGGCGAGTGTGAGAGTCGAGCTAGAGACTGAAATCGGTATCGCACGATACTTGGTAATCAGTTCTCGAAGTCCTAATTGGTCACATAAGGTCTCATAGTCAGTATTGGCAAGTTGTACTAACGGCAAGCCGAAGATGGTTTTAATGTTGTTTGCTAAGGAATCGCCGCTGAAGAACTCCAGAACGAGCAAAGCTTCAGGTGTCGAAATACCCGAAGCTTGTATATGTTCCGCAACGGCTTGTTCTTGAGTCAGGCTAAGTAAGTCAGCCTGACGAAGCACGGTTGGGAGGTTGGTTAGCATTTAGCAACCATCTAATGAAACATCAGAATCTTTACTATTTTCGCATGTCCAACCGTTAGTACCACGACTAAACTTTAGGGTGGCAGCATTTACTGAACTTGTGTCATTAAATGTAAACTTGATTTCGTTTTCTGTATCTATTGAGATAGTTCCTAAAGAACTGGCTGAAGAAACTGTCCCTAGATCAGTTATAGCAGTAGCTGATGAGATTGACCCTTTTTCTTGAAATATGAGTTCAGCTGGTGTGATTAGAGATCGCATAGTCGCTAGACCTGAAGAGAGTTCACTCTTGGTCACGTAGTTTTTATATGCTGGCACTGCAATCGCAGACAACACGCCAATAATCGCCACCACGATCATCAATTCAATCAGCGTGAAGCCTTTCTGGTTCGTTCTTTTGTTCTTGTTATTCATTGTCTAATTCCATTCTTTAGTTTGTTTCAGTGCAGGCACTGGTTGATGGAAAGAATAGAAGTTGAGATGGGGTAGTGGAATGGTGTTCAGGTGCGGTCGCGAGTGGTTTGGTATTTATTGGTGTAGTGTTTCATATAGCGCGCAAATTTATGCGATCAGCTTAAATAACTGCTTGAAATACTGATAATTCAGGCAATAAAAAGGCACCGTTATCAACAGTGCCTTTACAGAAATTATTTACTATTCAGTTAATTACGCTTTGAATCTCATTGATAGATCCATTGCTTTTAGGTGCTTAGTTAGTGCGCCTACCGAGATGTAATCAACGCCTGTTTCAGCGAACTCAGCAATGGTATCTAGAGTCACGTTACCAGAGTTTTCTAGTGCTGCGCGTCCTGCGTTGATTTTAACGGCTTCACGCATCATGTCTGTAGTGAAGTTGTCTAACATGATGATGTCTGCGCCAGCGCTGATCGCTTGCTCTAGCTCTTCTAGGCTTTCGGTTTCTACTTCTACTGGTTTACCTGGGTTCAGCTCTTTTGCAGTAGAGATAGCCTTCTCAATGCCACCACAAGCGATGATGTGGTTTTCTTTGATTAGGTAAGCATCGAACACACCAATACGGTGGTTGAAACCGCCACCACAAGCCACCGCGTATTTCAGTGCGCTGCGTAAGCCAGGGATGGTTTTACGAGTGTCTAACAGGCGGCATTCAGTATGCTTGATTTTGTCTGCGTAGATAGCTGTAGTAGTCGCACAACCAGATAGCGTTTGAATGAAGTTCATTGCGTTACGCTCACCCGTTAATAGCGCGCGTGCTGGACCTGTTAAGGTACAAAGTGTTTGGTTTGGTTCAACCTTGTCACCATCTTCTACGTTCCACTCGATAGTCACTTCACCGCCCAGTTGCTTAAACACTTCATCAGCCCAAGCTTTACCGCAGAACACGCCGTGCTCACGGGTAATGATGGTTGCACTGTTGATTGCGTCTGCAGGGATTAGACTTGCCGTAATATCAGCCGCTGGATCTAACGTTCCACCTAGATCTTCTTTGATGGTCTCAGCGACTGCACGAGTGATCTCTAGAGGCAGTTGCTCTTTTAAGTAGTCAAGGCGTTGGTGGCTGTTATGTGTGTTTTTCATCGCAAATCTAATCTTGAAAGGGAGTGGGAATGGAATGATACTCTTGCTTAACTTCAAATTAAAGAGGCTAGCGCGACTGCTCTATGGGCAAGGTCACATCTTATTGTGCTAGCAGAAAAGAAAGTGAGACCAAGATGACGATCAGCTCCAACGGATGGTACGACAACGCTCGGCATGTTCCTTCTCCGTATTTTGATGCTCGACCGAGTGCCGACGATATTTCTTTGCTGGTGGTTCACAACATTAGTTTGCCTCCGGGTCAATTTGGTGGGCCTTATATCGAACAGTTTTTTACGGGCAAACTCGACCCGTCGGAACACCCGTTTTTTAAGGTGATTCACCCAATGGGCGTATCGGCGCACTGTTTGATTCGTCGCGATGGGGAAGTGGTGCAGTTCGTTTCTTTCTTAGACCGAGCTTGGCATGCTGGCCAGTCGAGCTTTGCAGGGCGTGAAAGGTGTAATGACTATTCGATTGGTATTGAACTGGAGGGCAGTGACTTTGTAGCTTACACCAAGCAGCAGTATCAAGCGCTTACCCAACTAACAGAAACGATCGTATCGACGTTCCCTCAAATCACCAGCGAACGTATCACTGGCCATCAATACATAGCGCCTCTGCGTAAAACTGACCCTGGCTTGGTGTTCGATTGGCAAAAGTTTAAAAAAAATCTCAAAGTTTAAGCCTTCGTTTTTGATGATGGCCTTACCGCCGTTGGGCGTTGAATAGTCAACGCCTAGCATAATGACTTGTGAATTTTTGTTGTTGCGATGTAAAGAAAGTGGTGGAGAGAAGCGCATCAATAAATTGAGAGTGTGACGAACTTATCAAACACTCATTTATTAAAACTTATGAACAGAATTTCCACCCTAAATGTGCGCTTGGTTCGATTTTTAAACAAGTGACGCTAATCTTTCTGAAACAATTCATTTTTATCCTGAAACTTTCTAGCACGAACACTCCCCAAAAGTATTGCCCCTGTAAATGGTAAGACCAATTTGGTTGCTGTTTTAAATTTCATTTGTTAAATCATGGTTAATTCACGCTGTATTCTATGATGCAGGTCAATTTTAGGCTGGACAGTGGCGTTTTAATTATGTTAATTTCTGCCCAACTTAAAATTGGTATTACCAATTGTCAGCGAAGAAAAAGAAGAACAACAAACTATGGCTTATCAAAGGATTCGTCAGCCAAAACTCTCCGATGTTATCGAACAAGAGTTAGAAAGGTTGATAGTGGAAGGAACACTGGCTCCAGGGCAGCAGCTGCCGCCTGAGCGCGAACTGGCGAAACAGTTCGATGTGTCTCGTCCTTCAATCCGAGAAGCGATACAACGTTTAGAAGCAAAACGCTTGCTTACTCGCCGTCAAGGTGGAGGTACGTTTGTTAGCGAAAATATCTGGAAAAGCTTTTCAGATCCTTTGCTTAATTTGTTGTCGTCCCATTCTGAAACCCAGCTAGACTTGTTGGAATCGCGTCATGCGATGGAAGGGATTTCGGCTTACTTCGCGGCATTGCGTGGCACTGATGAAGACTTTGCTCGAATTCAAGCATGCCAAGAAAAAATTCGCGGTGCGCAAGATAAGGGTGATATTGAAGCCGAATCTGCAGCGGTGATGGCTTTTCTTATTGCTTTAACAGAGGCAGCGCACAATGTGGTGTTATTGCACATTGTTCGTAGCTTGGCTCCGTTACTCGAACAAAACGTCTTAGAAAATTTAAAGCTGTTGCATCGTCGTAAAGACGTTGTGGAGAAAGTGAGTATACATCGAGCTAACATTGTGGATGCGATCGTTTCAGGACAGCCAGAACAGGCACGTGAAATGTCACACTCTCATTTAGCTTACATCGAAGAAACATTGATGGATTTGACCAAAGAAGAGTCGCGCCGCGAACGTTCTTTACGTCGAATTCAACAGGGTAAATAGCCGTAATACTTCGGCTATTTACGTGTTTAGTAGAATCCAACTAACAAAAAGGATAGATCGCCATGTCTGACATGAAGCATGACGTTGATGCTCTGGAAACTCAAGATTGGTTAGAAGCTCTTGAGTCAGTAGTACGTGAAGAAGGTGTAGAACGTGCACAGTTTTTACTAGAACAAGTTCTAGATAAAGCGCGTTTAGATGGTGTTGATATGGCTACAGGCATCAACACAAACTACATCAACACAATTCCAGCAGCACAAGAGCCAGCTTACCCTGGTGACGTAACTCTTGAGCGTCGTATTCGTTCGATTATTCGCTGGAACGCAATCATGATCGTATTGCGTGCTTCTAAGAAAGACCTAGACCTTGGTGGTCACATGGCTTCTTACCAGTCAGCAGCAGCGTTCTACGAAGTATGTTTCAACCACTTCTTCCGTGCTCCAAACGAGACAGACGGTGGCGATCTAGTTTACTACCAAGGTCACATCTCTCCTGGTATCTACTCTCGTGCATTCGTTGAAGGTCGTCTAACTGAAGAACAGCTAGATAACTTCCGTCAAGAAGTTGATGGTAAAGGTATCCCTTCTTACCCGCACCCGAAACTGATGCCTGAGTTCTGGCAGTTCCCGACAGTATCTATGGGTCTTGGCCCTATCTCTGCTATCTACCAAGCGCGCTTCCTTAAGTACCTTGACGGCCGTGGCCTGAAAGAAACTTCAGCGCAACGCGTATACGCGTTCCTAGGTGACGGTGAGATGGATGAGCCAGAATCACGTGGTGCTATCTCTTTCGCTGCGCGTGAGAAGCTAGACAACCTATGTTTCCTAATCAACTGTAACCTACAGCGTCTAGACGGCCCTGTAATGGGTAACGGTAGCATCATCCAAGAACTTGAAGGCCTATTCAAAGGCGCAGGTTGGAACGTTGTTAAAGTTATCTGGGGTAGCAACTGGGATTCTCTACTAGCTAAAGACACTACTGGTAAGCTTCTTCAACTAATGAACGAAACTATCGATGGTGACTACCAAACATTCAAATCTAAAGATGGCGCATACGTACGTGAGCACTTCTTTGGTAAGTACCCAGAAACAGCTGCACTAGTTGCAGACATGACTGATGACGAAATCTTCGCTCTTAAGCGTGGTGGTCACGATTCTTCTAAACTGTTTGCTGCATTCAACAATGCTAAAGAGACAAACGGTAAGCCAACTGTAATCCTAGCTAAGACTGTTAAAGGTTACGGCATGGGTGATGCAGCTGAAGGTAAGAACATTGCACACGGTGTTAAGAAAATGGACATGACTCATGTTCAACACCTACGTGATCGCCTAGGCCTAGAAGACATCCTTTCAGATGAGAAGATCGCTGAACTTCCTTACCTGAAATTGGAAGAAGGTACGCCTGAGTACGAATACATGCACGCTCGTCGTAACGCTCTACACGGTTACACACCTGCACGTCTTCCTAAGTTTACTCAAGAGTTCAAGGTTCCTGAGCTAGACGCATTCGCACCTCTACTAGGTGAACAGAAGCGTGATATCTCTACAACTATGGCTTATGTACGTACGCTAAACATCCTTCTTAAAGATAAGAACATTGGTAAGAACATCGTTCCTATCATCTGTGATGAAGCTCGTACATTCGGTATGGAAGGTCTATTCCGTCAGGTTGGTATCTACAACCCACACGGTCAAGAATACACACCTGAAGATAAAGGCATCGTTTCTTACTACAAAGAAGCAACGTCTGGTCAAGTTCTTCAAGAAGGTATCAACGAACTAGGTTCTATGGCTTCATGGGTTGCTGCTGCAACTTCATACAGCACAAACGATCTACCGATGATCCCGTTCTACATCTACTACTCAATGTTCGGTTTCCAACGTATTGGTGACATGGCATGGCTAGCAGGCGACCAACAAGCTCGTGGCTTCCTACTAGGTGCTACTGCAGGTCGTACAACACTGAACGGTGAAGGTCTACAGCACGAAGATGGTCACTCGCACATCCAAGCGAACACTATCCCGAACTGTATCTCTTACGACCCAACGTTTGCTTACGAGCTAGCGGTAATCATGCAAGACGGTATCCGTCGCATGTACGGTCCTGAGCAAGAGAACGTTTACTACTACCTAACAGTAATGAACGAGAACTACGCAATGCCAGCAATGCCAGAAGGCGCTGAAGAAGGCATCCGTAAAGGTATCTACAAGCTTGAATCTCACGCTGGTGCTAAGGGCAAAGTTCAACTAATGAGCTCTGGTACTATCATGAACGAAGCGCGTAAAGCAGCTGAAATTCTAAGCGAAGAGTACGGCGTAGCATCTGACGTATTCTCTGTAACGTCGTTCAACGAACTAACTCGTGACGGCCAAGCGGTAGAGCGTGACAACATGCTTCACCCAGAAGCTGAAGAGAAAGTACCGTACATCACGACTGTTCTTGGTAAAGAACCTGCAATCGCAGTGACTGACTACATGAAGAACTACGCTGAGCAAGTACGTGCGTACATGCCAACTGAGTCTTACAAAGTACTTGGTACAGATGGTTTCGGCCGTTCTGACAGCCGTGCAAACCTACGTCGTCACTTCGAAGTTAACGCTGGCTACATCGTAGTTGCAGCTCTAACTGAACTGGCTAAACGTGGTGACATCGAGAAATCTGTAGTTGTTGAAGCAATTGCTAAATTCGATATCGACACTGAAAAAACTAACCCGCAATACGCATAAGACTGGCATTAAGGTAGGTAAATACAATGACAATCGAAATTAATGTACCAGACATCGGTGCTGACGAGGTTGAAGTAACTGAGATTCTTGTAAACGTTGGCGACAAGGTTGAAGAAGAGCAGTCACTGATCACTGTTGAAGGCGACAAAGCTTCAATGGAAGTTCCTGCGTCTCAAGCGGGTATCGTTAAAGAAATCAAAGTAGCGGAAGGCGATTCTGTTTCTACTGGTTCTCTTATCATGATCTTCGAAGCGGAAGGTGCTGCAGCAGTACCGGCTGCTCCAGCAGTTGAAGCGGCGGCACCAGTTGCAGCTGCTCCTGCAGCGGCAGCTGAGCTTAAAGAAGTTCACGTTCCTGACATCGGCGGTGATGAAGTTGAAGTAACTGAAATCATGGTTGCTATCGGTGACGCAGTAGAAGAAGAGCAATCTCTTCTTACTGTTGAAGGTGACAAGGCTTCAATGGAAGTTCCTGCACCATTCGCTGGTATCGTTAAAGAAATCAAGATCGCTTCTGGTGATTCAGTATCGACTGGTTCTCTAGTAATGGTATTTGAAGTAGCGGGCTCTGGCGCTCCAGTTGCAGCAGCTCCTGCTCCAGCGGCGGCACCAGTTGCAGCGGCTCCAGCAGCATCAGCTGAAAAAGAAGTAAACGTTCCTGATATCGGTGGTGACGAAGTAGAAGTTACTGAAATCATGGTAGCGGTTGGCGATACAGTAGAAGAAGAGCAATCTCTAATTACTGTTGAAGGCGACAAAGCTTCAATGGAAGTTCCTGCACCATTCGCTGGTACAGTAAAAGAGATCAAGATTGCAGCTGGCGACAAAGTGTCAACTGGCTCTCTAATCATGACGTTCGTAGTTGAAGGCGCAGCGCCTGCTCCTGTTGCAGCACCTGCACAAGCAGCAGCTCCAGCGGCGGCACCTGCTCCTAAAGCAGAAGCACCTGCAGAGGCTCCAGCAGCAGCTGGCGACTTCCAAGAGAACGGTGACTACGCGCACGCTTCTCCAGTTGTTCGTCGTCTAGCTCGTGAGTTTGGCGTTAACCTTTCTAAGGTTAAAGGTACTGGTCGTAAGAGCCGTATCCTTAAAGAAGACGTTCAGTCTTACGTTAAAGATGCACTTAAGCGTCTTGAGTCTGGTGCAGCTGCATCTGGCAAAGGCGGCGACGGTTCTGCTCTTGGTCTACTACCATGGCCAAAAGTTGACTTCAGCAAGTTCGGCGAAACTGAAGTTCAGAAGCTTTCTAAGATTAAGAAGATCTCTGGCGCTAACCTGCACCGTAACTGGGTAATGATCCCTCACGTTACACAGTGGGACAACGCAGACATCACTGAGCTAGAAGCATTCCGTAAAGAACAGAACGCAATCGAAGCGAAGAAAGACACTGGCATGAAGATCACTCCACTTGTGTTCATCATGAAAGCTGTTGCTAAAGCGCTAGAAGCATTCCCAGCGTTTAACTCTTCTCTTTCTGAAGATGGCGAAAGCATCATTCTTAAGAAGTACGTAAACGTGGGTATCGCTGTTGATACACCAAACGGTCTAGTTGTTCCTGTCTTCAAAGACGTGAACAAGAAAGGCATTTACGAGCTATCTGAAGAGCTAATGGCTGTTTCTAAGAAGGCACGTTCTGGTAAACTAACAGCGGCAGACATGCAAGGCGGTTGTTTCACAATCTCTAGCCTTGGTGGTATTGGCGGTACTGCATTTACTCCAATCGTAAATGCTCCAGAAGTAGGTATCCTAGGTGTATCTAAGTCTGAAATTAAGCCAGTTTGGAATGGTAAAGAGTTCCAACCACGTCTACAGCTTCCACTGTCTCTATCATACGACCACCGTGTGATCGATGGTGCTGAAGGTGCACGCTTCATTACTTTCCTAAACAGCGCACTATCTGACATTCGTCGTTTAGTACTGTAATTGAGAAAGTAATTATTAAGGTGACTTTCGGGTCACCTTAATTCTTTATATAAAGACTATTTTTAGAGAACAGTTTCCTGCATTTCTCATAATCTGATGGGGAATTGTTGTCTAGCTCACAGGCTAACTTAAAGCTACTTTCACACTGTTAACATCTCTGTAAAATGTTTCCTGTTTGAAAGCCCAATAATTTTAAGAACATCTACTCAGCCTGTTAGGGATAATGACTACAAGAGGTCACAATGAGCAAAGAAATTAAAGCCCAAGTTGTTGTACTTGGTTCAGGTCCTGCTGGTTACTCAGCGGCATTCCGTTGTGCGGATTTAGGTCTAGAAACAGTACTAGTTGAACGTTACAGCACTCTTGGTGGTGTATGTCTAAACGTTGGTTGTATTCCATCAAAAGCACTTCTTCACGTTTCTAAAGTAATCGAAGAAGCTAAAGCGATGGCAGAGCACGGCGTTGTATTCGGCGAGCCACAAACGGACATCAACAAGATCCGTATTTGGAAAGAAAAAGTAGTTGATCAACTAACTGGCGGTCTTGGCGGTATGGCTAAGATGCGTAACGTTACTGTTGTTAACGGTTTCGGTAAGTTCACTGGTCCTAACAGCATTCTTGTTGAAGGCGAAGGCGAAGCAACAACTGTTAACTTCGACAACGCAATCATTGCTGCGGGTTCTCGCCCAATCAAACTTCCTTTCATCCCACATGAAGACCCACGTATTTGGGATTCTACGGATGCACTAGAACTAAACGAAGTACCTGAAAAACTGCTTATCATGGGCGGCGGTATCATCGGTCTAGAGATGGGTACGGTTTACCACTCTCTAGGTTCTAAAGTTGAAGTTGTAGAGATGTTCGATCAAGTTATCCCTGCTGCGGATAAAGACATCGTTAAAGTTTTCACTAAGCGCATTAAGAACAAGTTCAAGCTAATGCTTGAAACTAAAGTGACTGCTGTTGAAGCGAAAGAAGACGGTATCTACGTTTCAATGGAAGGCAAAAAAGCACCAGCTGAAGCTGAGCGCTACGATGCTGTTCTTGTTGCTATCGGTCGTGTTCCAAACGGTGCACTTATCGACGCTGAAAAAGCGGGTATCGAAGTTGATGAGCGTGGCTTCATCAATGTTGATAAGCAAATGCGTACGAACGTTCCTCACATCCACGCGATCGGTGACGTTGTTGGTCAACCAATGCTTGCTCACAAAGGTGTGCATGAAGGTCACGTAGCTGCTGAAGTTATCTCTGGTAAGAAGCACTACTTCGACCCTAAAGTAATCCCATCAATTGCGTACACTGAGCCAGAAGTTGCTTGGGTAGGTAAGACTGAGAAAGAAGCGAAAGCTGAAGGCATCAACTACGAAGTTGCTACTTTCCCTTGGGCTGCTTCTGGTCGTGCAATCGCTTCTGACTGTGCAGACGGCGTTACTAAGATGATCTTCGATAAAGATACTCATCGCGTAATCGGTGGTGCTGTTGTTGGTACTAACGGTGGTGAACTTCTTGGCGAAATCGGCCTAGCAATCGAAATGGGTTGTGATGCAGAAGATATCGCACTTACTATCCACGCTCACCCAACTCTACACGAGTCTGTTGGTCTAGCTGCGGAAGTATTCGAAGGTTCAATCACTGACCTTCCAAATAAGAAAGCAGTGAAAAAGAAGAAGTAATTCTTTCTTAGCCACTCGCTAATGTTTTTAAAAGCCGCTGATTCGTCAGCGGCTTTTTTATGTCTGAAGAAAAGAGTAGTAACGTTTCACTCCGAGATGCCAGTACGCTGCGCTTCGGGATGCGAAGAGATATTCCATTCTACAAAAAAGGGTTGACCCATTAGGCCTGATGTGACCCCATAAAAGTAGACACTTAATACAGAGCATTGAGTGTCATGAAAGTAAAATCACAAAGACAATATACAGACGAATTTAAACGAGAAGCTGTTCAGCGATCTCTCGATTCTTCTGATACCGTTAAGTCAGTAGCACTATCCTTAGGAATATCGCCGGTGCTACTTTCTAAATGGAGATGCCAAATGACATCGAAAAAGACTAACTCCCTCCCAATACCTAACCACGGCC
The DNA here is from genome assembly GCF_024347375.1 of Vibrio coralliirubri. Classification (NCBI taxonomy): domain Bacteria; kingdom Pseudomonadati; phylum Pseudomonadota; class Gammaproteobacteria; order Vibrionales; family Vibrionaceae; genus Vibrio; species Vibrio coralliirubri. The sequence goes on from NZ_AP025470.1 coordinate 547,012, forward strand.
CCGAAAAATCCTTTGCACAACTGGAGAAAGAGATCCGTCAATTGAAAAAGAAGCTTGAGATGGCAGAGCTGGAGAATGATTTCTTAAAGGAAGCGAAGGCTTTCTTCGACAGCCAAAAAGAATAAGGTTCGAGTATATCCTTAAGAAGGCCAGTGTGAAGCTTCCTGTCATACGACTATGCCAATGGTTGGGTGTTTCTAAAGCGGGTTATTACAAGTGGCTAACAAGGAAACCATCGAAGCGAGAGACAGACAATGAGTCTTTAAGTCACTACTTGAGGAGAGAAAGCAAAGCTCAGTATTGTATTCCAGGCTATCGAAAGCTTTGGGAAGCAGCGGTCGCTAACGGCTTTATTTGTAATAAAAAGCGAGTACAGAGGCTTCTGCAGAATATGGGCTATCGCTCTTGCGCGAGCAAGAAGCGATATGGACGAGCACCAAGACAAAATACGCTTATACCTGCCTATAACATTCTTGCCCGTCAATTTAAGGTGGATAAACCCGATCGAGTTTGGGTGTCAGATATAACTCAGGTGCGCTGTACTGATGGTTGGCAATACCTGTGCGTCGTCTTAGATTTGTTTTCACGCAAAGTGATTGGTTGGTCGACAAGTCGCATTAATAACGCAAAGTTAGTGCTAAGAAGCCTGAATAAGGCTTGGAAACAAAGGCAGCCCTTAGGTCACGAGCTTTTGTTTCACTCCGATCAAGGTATACAGTATCGAGCGTTGGAGACGATCCGTTGGCACCGTAAACGAAAGATTAAAGTCAGCATGTCGAGAAAAGGAAACTGTTGGGACAACGCTTGTTCCGAAAGCTTCTTTGCGCAATATAAGAAAGAGTGGATGAACAACTTAGATCAGCTTTCACGACAAGAAATGACGATGCAGAGTCGAATTTATATCGATACCTATTATAATCCAGTAAGAAGACATGGGACTCTAGGTGGAGTGAGTCCCATGGACTTTGAACTAATCAACTAAACCCCTGTGTCTACTTTTTAGGGGCCATATCATTACTCGAATCTCGAATCTCGAATCTCGAATCTCGAATCTCGAATCTCGAATCTCGAATCTCGAATCTCGAATCTACTTATAAATGCACAGCATGTTCAAGTAGCTATCCGTTAAGCTTGAAAGCTCTTCTGGCGTTTCTACACGTTTCGCTTGGATGAATAGCGAGTAGCAAATGCCGTGGAATAGGTTCGCTAGATGTTTAGGATCGTGATCGTCGCAAACTTCGCCGCGTTCAATCGCTTTGCTAAACATGTTTTGTACTAACATTTGGTTAGTGCGGTTGGTGGTTACGAATAGCGGCCATACTTCATCACGAGTCGAAGCGCTCCATTCGAACCATACGTTTAACCAATGGCTATCTTGAGCCACTAACGTCACCATTTCAGTCGCAATATTATGTAGGTTTTGTTTTGCGTGAATATCCAGATCGATATTGTCTGAAAGGAAGTTAGAGAATTGGCGTACAACATGATTAAGCACTTCATCAACCAGATCTTCACGGGTAGGGAAGTAGTTAAATACCGTTGCGACAGACACCTGAGCGATGTCTGCAATATCAGCGTGTCCACCACGACCGATACCGCGGCGAGAGAATACCTCAAGAGCGATTTCCATCAATTGAAGTTTTCTTTTTAAAGGTGAAAGCCTAGTTCTAGGTCTCTTAGATATTGAGTCCATTTTATTTTCCTTGCCAACGAAATTTTTATATTAATGATTTTATTATTATTTAAGCAAGATGAGTGTAATGGTGCATATGCGAATGGTCAATCCTTTCAGCTTGTTTTATAGACAGTTACATCAAACTTGATACATAAAGCGTGATCAGCATTGATGTGAAAGGAGACGAGTATTGGATAAGGCACCAGCGCACATTTCGTTGAGAATCTGACAGTAAATTCGAACCATAAGGTGGTGTGGGTATTTGAGCAGTGCTAGACTTACGCACAAAATTGAGCGACACAACTGACGAAACTGTCAACATTCGTCGCAATCACCAAATAGAATGAGAGCAGTATGAAGCATACAGTTGAAGTCATGATCTCTGAGCAAGAAGTTCAGGATCGAGTGAACGAACTAGGCAAACAGATCACGGAACACTACAACGGTAGTGAAGATCTAGTTTTAGTTGGCTTATTGCGTGGATCTTTTGTCTTTATGGCAGATCTTGCTCGTGCTATCGATTTAACTCACCAAGTTGATTTCATGACCGCGTCTAGCTACGGCAACGGCATGGAAAGCTCACGTGATGTTCGTATTTTGAAAGACCTTGATGATGATATCCAAGGTAAAGACGTTCTACTTGTAGAAGATATTATCGATACAGGTAACACGCTGACTAAAGTAAAAGAGATTCTGAGCCTACGTGGTCCTAAGTCTATCGAAATTTGTACGCTACTAGACAAGCCTTCTCGCCGTGAAGTGACAGTAGATACAAAATGGATTGGTTTTGAAATCCCAGACGAGTTTGTTGTTGGTGTTGGTATCGACTACGCACAAAAATATCGTCACCTACCGTACATCGGTAAGGTAGTACCTCAAGAGTAATCATTACGCTTGTGGTTTAGAAGTCATTAAAAAGCCCGCATCAGCGGGCTTTTTGTATATATGACGGAACGGGTTAGCTTTGTTGACTAAGAAGAGGCGTCGTTAAGATCTTGTTTAATGCATCTAAGTGACTGTTCTCTAGAGTATCGTTACTTGAGCAACGTACGCCAAGGTCCTGCAGCTTGCCATCGCCAATACCATAAACCACACCGTGGATTTCAACGTCTTGGCCACGCTCCCACGCATTCTGCATAATGGTTGAGTTGCCTAGGTTATAAACCTGTTCTGCGACGTTAATTTCGCACAACTTGTCACCCCATTGCTCACGAGGAAGCCCCTCGATTTGCTTACGGTATTTTAGGTAATTGTCACGGATGTGAAGTAACCAGTTGTTGATAAGACCAAGTTTAGGGTTATCAATCGCCGCGTTAACACCGCCACAGCCATAGTGACCGCAGACAATGATGTGTTTAACTTTGAGTACATCGACGGCGTACTGTACCACTGAGAGGCAGTTTAGGTCGGTATGAACCACTTGGTTCGCCACATTTCGGTGAACAAACAGTTCGCCAGAATACAAACCAGTGAGACGCTCGGCCGGAACACGGCTATCTGAGCAGCCAATCCATAGAAAACCAGGGCTTTGACCCTCTTCAAGCGTTGTAAAATACTCAGGTCGTTGAGATCGAATTTCTTCTGACCATTTAGAGTTGTTTTCAAAAAGCTGTTTAATCTCTGGCATTTTGCGTCTTACATCCCTTAATTAAGAATCTCAACTATACACAATGTTACAAATTCAATCTCGTAAAAACTGTGTCAAATAGTACTCATCTGACGTGTACTCGTCGTTAAAATCATTAACTTAGCGTAGAAGCTATGATCTGGTTATAAGACATTAATGATGTGATTGAATTAACACTTTCTGAACACTTGATACATTTGTTAAAGTGATAAGGTTTGTCATTTCATCATCAGGAAGGTGTGTTTTGTTTGGAAGTCGTTTTACGGATATCAATCTCAAAGGGGACATGTTTGGTGGTGTTACTACAGCCATCATTTCATTACCTTTAGCATTGGCATTTGGTGTTGCTTCTGGTGCGGGCGCGGAAGCTGGCCTTTGGGGCGCCATCATGGTTGGCCTATTTGCTGCATTGTTTGGTGGCTCGAGCAGCCTGATCTCTGAACCGACCGGCCCGATGACGGTGATCATGACAGCCGTAATGACCAGTATGGTCGCGAAATACCCTGAAACTGGCATGGCAATGACCTTCACAGTCGTGATGATGGCAGGTGCATTTCAGATATTGCTTGGCACGTTAAAGCTCGGAAAATACGTTACTTTGATGCCATATAGCGTGATCTCCGGATTTATGTCGGGTATTGGCGTTATTCTAATTATTTTGCAGCTATCCCCTTTATTAGGACACGCCGCACCTTCTGGTGGGGTAATAGGTACGCTATCTGCACTTCCTGATACGCTAGCAAACTTAAAAGTGAGTGAACTGTTTTTAGGTGCATTGACGCTCGGTATTCTTTTTGGCTTCCCCGCTAAGTATCGTAAGTATGTACCCGCACAACTTGTCGCGTTAGTGGCTGTGACGCTCTTGTCCGTCATTATTTTTGATACCGACTCTATTCGCCGTATTGGTGAAATCCCAGCTGGTTTGCCTTCTCTCGTTATTCCTACGATCAGCGCAGAACAGTTCACGACCATGGTTATCGATGCCTTGGTGCTTGGTACATTAGGTTGTATTGATACGCTTTTGACCGCGGTTATCGGAGATTCACTGACTCGTAAAGAGCATGACTCAGACAAAGAGCTTCGTGGCCAAGGCATTGCCAATATGATCTCTGGCCTGTTTGGTGCGCTACCTGGTGCGGGCGCCACTATGGGTACCGTAACGAATATTCAGGTGGGAGCGCGTTCTCCGCTTTCAGGTGTTATTCGAGCCTTAGTACTTGCGCTAGTGGTATTGGTTGCGGGTGGCTTAACAGAACCGATTCCTATGGCAGTGCTGGCTGGTATCGCGATGTATGTTGGTTTCAATATCCTAGATTGGAGTTTTATCCAGCGCGCGCACAAGGTCAGCTATGCCGGCATGGGCGTGATGTACGGCGTGATGCTACTGACTGTGTTTGTCGACTTGATTATTGCCGTTGGACTGGGCGTGTTTATCTCGAACATTCTGATTATTGAAAGATTGAGCCGAGAGCAAGCCAGACAAGTTAAGGCGATCAGTGATGGTGATGATGAAGACGATATCCCATTGACCGATAGCGAACGTCAGTTACTCGATAGTGCCAATGGTAAGGTGCTGTTCTTCTATCTTTCTGGGCCGATGATATTCAGCGTTTCAAAGGCAATTTCACGCCAGCACTCAAGTATTTCTGACTATGAAGCGATGATTCTAGACCTGACAGATGTCCCTATGATTGATGTCACTGTTGGTCTTGCGCTAGAGAATGCGATTAAAGATGCATTGGATGCGCAGTGTGAGGTGTACCTGCTGTGTCCTAATGAGAATACTCGTCAGCAACTAGAGAAGTTCCACGTGATTGACCTAGTGCCGGAATCCAACACTTATCGATTCAGATATGAAGCCCTGACGGCAGCAACAAGCTATGTCGACAGAGATGAGCATCAATTTGAGTCAGTTTAATTTTCAGTAACAAGCGAACATGAATGAGCTGATATGAATAATCTAATATGAATAAGCTATAGACGCTCACTTCAAGACTGATCATTAATGCCGTTAAGTGAATAACTTAGCGGCATTTTTATATTTATTGAACGTTGATTTAGTCTTCACGTAGCCAAGACGTTTATTTGTTTTCGAAAGAAACTCTCACACGATATTTGTATTAATCGTCAATCAACGATAAACTTGTTTGCAAAATGGCCGAGTAAACAAGTTTGGGTTAGTTTTCTGCTAGCTCGTTTTAAGCATTACTCTCTTCCTCAAGCTCGGTCGTCTACATCTTATCTATAGCAAATGGCAGTCTATCTCTATGTATGCATTAGAAATTGAGCAATTAAGAAAAACTTATGCTGGGGGCTTCGAGGCTCTGAAGGGCGTTAGTTTACAAGTAGAAAAAGGCGACTTTTACGCACTACTTGGTCCAAATGGTGCGGGTAAATCAACCACTATTGGTGTTATCTCTTCACTGGTAAATAAAACGTCGGGCAAGGTTAAAGTGTTCGGCTACGACATTGATACCGATCTGGAGTTGGCGAAGCAGAACTTAGGCCTTGTACCTCAAGAGTTTAACTTTAACCCGTTTGAGACCGTTGAACAGATCGTGCTGCAACAAGCGGGTTATTACGGCGTGCCAAAAGCTTTGGCGAAAGAGCGAGCGAAAAAGTACCTATCTCAACTCGATTTGTGGGAAAAGCGTGGCGAACGTGCGCGTAACTTGTCTGGTGGTATGAAGCGTCGTTTGATGATCGCGCGTGCATTGATGCATGAACCTCATTTGTTGATCCTTGATGAACCAACGGCAGGCGTTGATATTGAACTGCGTCGTTCAATGTGGGAATTCCTAAAAGAGATCAATGAGAAGCAGGGCATTACCATTATCTTGACCACGCACTACCTAGAAGAAGCAGAAATGCTGTGTCGCAACATTGGTATCATCAATCGCGGTGAGCTGATTGAGAACACAACAATGAAAGCGCTGTTGGGTAAATTGAGTGCTGAGACCTTTATTTTGGATCTGGAAGAGGGTACGACTGAACCTAAGCTTGAAGGCGTGAATAGCCAAGTGATGGTCAATGGTTCGCTAGAAATCGAAATCGACAAGAACCTAGGTTTGAATACCATCTTTGCTCAATTGAGCGAGCAACAGGTTAAAGTCCTCTCTATGCGTAACAAAGCAAACCGTCTAGAAGAGCTATTTGTGAGTATCGTCCGTGAGGGGAGTAAATAATATGTACAGCCTATATTGGACAGCTTTTTGCAGTTTGTTGACCAAAGAGATCAATCGCTTTACTCGTATCTGGGTGCAAACTCTGGTGCCGCCAGCGATTACCATGACGCTTTACTTCATCATCTTCGGTAACCTGATTGGTGCTCGTATTGGTGAAATGAACGGCTTCAGTTATATGGAATACATTGTTCCTGGCCTGATCATGATGTCGGTGATCACCAACTCATATTCGAATGTGGCCTCGTCATTTTTTAGTGCTAAGTTCCAGAAGAACATTGAAGAGTTGCTTGTAGCTCCGGTTCCTAACTACGTGATTATCGCCGGCTTCGTAATGGGTGGTGTGGTTCGTGGCTTGTTAGTGGGCACCATAGTAACCTTCGTGTCGTTGTTCTTTGTCGACTTACAAGTTGACCATTGGGGCGTGATCATTGCGACGGTATTTTTAACATCAGTTGTGTTCGCTTTGGGTGGCTTGATTAACGCGGTATTCGCACGCACCTTTGATGATATATCTATTATCCCAACCTTTATCTTAACGCCGCTGACGTACCTTGGTGGTGTGTTCTACTCGATCAGTCTATTGCCTGAATTCTGGCAAGGTGTATCGAAGTTGAACCCTATCGTGTACATGGTTAACGCGTTCAGATATGGCTTCTTGGGTGTGTCTGATGTGGGTATCGTGACGTCGTTTGGCGTACTAGGCGTGTTTATCGTGCTGTTGTATGGCATTGCACACTACTTAGTGACAAAGGGTATCGGCTTACGTAGCTAACCTTTGGTTCATCTAAGTAACAGGTAAAGAAAAAGGTCGATATAACATCGACCTTTTTTATGTTTTGCGTTTGGTGTTTTTGTTTGCGTTAAGAGCAGAAGCCGACTATTCAGTCACTTCTTCTTTCACTTCTTCTTTGGTTTCCGTTACCAAATCGAGAACTTGGTTATCGATAAGACGGGTCTTACCTAGGAAAGCCGACATTAGAATCACTGCTTGAGTTGATTCTGAAGTGATTGCTTGCAGAGTCTTAGCATCACAAATGAAGATCTCATCTGGTTGAAGATCTGCAGCGCGCAGCTGGTCAGTTGCATCTTCAATCACTGATGCGTAATCATCACGACCACCACGAATAGCACTGCTGATCCAGCGCATAGTGCGCGCTAGAACGGGCGCTCGTTGGCGCTCGTCAATGGTGAGGTTGCTATTACGAGAGCTCATTGCCAAACCATCCATTTCACGAACGGTTGCAACGCCGACAACTTCAATGTCTAACGCTAAATCAGTGGTCATCTGGCGAATAACAGCAAGTTGCTGAAAGTCTTTCTCGCCGAAGCATGCAAAGTCTGGCTGAACGATATTAAACAGTTTAGTGACAATGGTTGATACACCACGGAAGTGACCTGGACGAGAGGCACCTTCAAGCATGTGAGATATGCCAGGGACCTCAACAAACGTCTGCTTGTCTAATCCATCTGGGTACATCACCTCTGGCGTTGGTGTAAATACTAGCTCAACACCTTCACCTGTTAGCTTGCTTAAATCTGCTTCTAACGTGCGAGGGTAGTTGTTTAGGTCGTCGGCACGGTCAAACTGCATTGGGTTTACAAAGATGCTTACCACAACGATGTCGGCCAGTTCACGAGCTTTCTTTACCAGAGTTAGGTGGCCTTCATGCAGGTTTCCCATAGTCGGTACAAAAGCAACCGTACGTCCATCACGCTTAAACTGTTTAATCTGCTCACGAAGAGCCGCTATTTCAGCAAAAGTTTGCATACTTACTCCTAAGCGATTGTATGAGCTTCATCAGGGAAGCGCGCGCTCTCTACTTCTTCTTTGTATAGAGCTACTGCCTTACGCATATCACCTGTCTCTGCTAGGAAATTCTTAGAGAACTTCGGCATGTAGTTCGCAGAAATACCGAACATGTCATGCATAACCAAGATCTGACCATCGGTAACATTACCTGCACCGATACCGATAACCGGTACGTCACAAGCTTCTGTAATTCGTTTTGCCAATGAAGCTGGCACACATTCAAGTAGAACGATTTGAGCGCCTGCGTTTTGCAGTGCTAACGCGTCAGCAACCATTTTATCGGCTTGCTCGTCGTCACGACCTTGAATCTTGTAACCACCAAAAATGTTCACAGACTGGGGCGTTAAGCCTAAGTGTGCACATACTGGTACTGCACGTTCTGTTAGCATCTTCACAGTATCAACCAACCAGCTTCCGCCTTCGATTTTTACCATGTTCGCACCAGCACGCATCAAAGTCGCTGAGCTCTCACAAGCTTGCTCAGGCGTTGCGTAGCTCATGAAAGGCAAGTCAGCCATAAGCAGACAATTTGGGCTACCAGCACGCACTGAGCGAGTATGGTAAGCAATGTCTTCAACGGTTACTGGTAATGTATCGTTATGGCCTTGTAAAACCATACCCAGTGAATCACCGACAAGCAGAACTGGCATTTCTTGGCTTTCGAATAATTGAGCAAAGCTCGCATCATAAGCTGTCGAAGTCGCGAATTTACGGCCTTCACGTTTGCATTTGATCAGGTCGTTAATGGTTACTTTTTTCATTGGTTTTCCTTAATGCGCTTGGCTATTGTTGCCAAACATTGAGCCCGTTCTTATCTACTATTTTCAGCAGTTCTGTCAGCTCAGTCCCATCAGGGAGTTGTAAACTTGGTGCGATTTCAGCAAGCGGGTAGAGTACAAACTCTCGTTCTTTCATTCCATAATGAGGAACGATTAAGCGCTCTGAATCGATCACCTCATTGCCGTATAGCACAATGTCGAGATCCAAGGTTCTTGGTCCCCAACGTTCGTCTTTACGGACGCGCCCTTGCTCTAGTTCGATCTTTTGAGTGCAATCAAGTAGTTCAATTGGCGTTAATTCGGTTTGGATAGCGACTACCGCGTTGATGTAGTCTGGTTGATTTTGCGGTCCCATTGGAGTGCTACTATATAGCTGAGAGGTCGCAATAAACGTTGATCGCGGTAGGCTTTTTAGCGTTTCGATAGCCAAATTTGCTTGGCTAACTGGGTCGGCAAGGTTGCTGCCGACCGCAATGTAAGCAGTTATCATTCTGATTGCTTACTCTTTTTGTTTCGATAAGTCTTACGGCGACGATGGCCTGACTTTGATGGTGCTGCAACGTCATTAGCCATTGCTTGACGCATGTTGCGACCCGCAGTCTGATAACGCTCCCACCATTTTGCTAACTCTTTGGTTTCGCCACCTTCAATCTCACCACGCATTTCTAAGAAATCGTAGCCTGCACGGAACTTGTTGAGCTCCATTAGACGAACAGCGCGTTTACCGTTGCGGCGAGGCAATCGAAGTTGCAGTTGCCAAACTTCGCGAATGGTTGCGGTGTGACGGCGAGGAATAGCAATAGACTTTACTTGCTGATCTAGAATGATGTTACTCGCTTCCATGATCGCATCGTAGTGTGCCATACCCTGTTCAGCGACAAGTTTGTCTGCCAGCTTGTTCATTGGGTACCAAAGCATCGCTGCGAACATGAATGCTGGGTTTACTCGCTTACCATCTTCGATGCGAAGGTCGGTTGAATCGAGAACCAAATCAAGCATCTGCTCTGTGTGAGAGTCGTAATCTTCTGTGAAGTGTTCAGCCACCGCTGGGAACATCTGTTGGAACAGGTTGTACTCGCGCATCAGGTGGTAGGTTTCTAAACCGTGGCCTGATTGCAGTAATTTTAGAGACTCTTCGTAAAGGCGCGCTGCTGGGATGTCTCTTAGAAGGTGAGCTAACTCTTCAATCGGGTCAGCCGTGTCTTCTTCGATGTCGAAATCCAGTTTAGCGGCGAAGCGCATTGCACGTAGCATACGTACAGGGTCTTCGCGGTAACGCGTTTCTGGATCGCCAATCAGGCGGATCAGCTTATCTTCTAAATCTTCTACACCACCCGCGTAATCGTGGATGCTGTAGTCTGCAATGTTGTAGTACATCGCGTTGATTGTGAAATCACGACGTTCTGCATCTTCATCAACACTGCCGTACACGTTATCGCGCAGTAGCATGCCTTCTTTCGATTGTGCAGAAACGTTCTTCGATGGTTCTTGGTGGTGACCACGGAAAGTTGCCACTTCAATAATGTCGCGACCAAACATGATATGTGCCAAGCGGAAACGGCGACCGATAAGGCGACAGTTTCTGAAGAGGTGTTTGATTTGCTCTGGCGTTGCGTTGGTCGCAATATCAAAATCTTTTGGCTGAGAGCCTAATAAGATATCGCGCACACCACCACCGACTAGAAATGCGTCAAAACCCGCACCATTCAGGCGATATAGCACTTTTAGTGCGTTGTCGCTGATCTGCTTGCGTGAAATATTGTGCTCTTGACGAGTATAAATATTCAGAGCTAATTCGTGGAATCCGCGTTGTTCGCTTGGGGTATTGTCGTTTGTATTCATTAGTTTAGAACAAAGTAGGTATCGCCAACTTTGTTTTTCTCTTAGTCCAAAGTGGTAGTGCAGAGTTTAATTGCGGCTAATAATAGCTTAGCGCGAGCCATTTGAGAACATCGTCTGCTTAACCACAGTGGTTGGTTATGGCATTTTTATGTGTCGTTTTTGCTATTTGCCGTGAGTTTCGAGCTAATTACAGTGCTCTTTTTGTAAACTATCAGGTAACTGACTGACGTTCCATTGTTGGCAGCCCCACAATAAAATCTCATCCATTGAAGCCTCACAAAGAGCCGTCGGGATATCAAAACCTAAGAATCGCATCGCGTTGAGTAACGTTGGTTTTGGGTTATCGAGATCTATCGCGGTGGCATGGTTCTGCTTTGACAGTTTATTCCCCAAGCCATCGGTTGCCAATGGTAAGTGCAAGTAGCTCACTGTTTTTTGCTTGAGCGTCTTATACAAACTGATTTGTCGACCTGTTGGTTCTATCAGGTCTGCGCCTCTTACGACTTCTGTCACTCCTTGGTCGATGTCATCAAGGACAACGGCCAAGTTATAGGCAAACAATCCATCTCTGCGTTTAATAATAAAATCTTCTGCAGCTAATGCTTTAGGGATTTGAATGGTGCCGTGGCGAACATCATCAAAGGACTCTACTGGAAAGTCCATGCACAAGCGCACCGCCTGTTCACCTGAATCGATTAGGCCTAAATCTCGACAGTGACCATTGTAAAAGCCTCCCAAAGCCTTTATCTGCTTGCGGGTGCATTGGCAGTAGTAGGCTTGATTGTCAGCGACCCATTGATCGATTTGAGCTTGATACAAGCCATGACGCTGGCTTTGATAGACGACTTCACCATCCCAAAATAGATGGTAAGCCTCAAGCGTCTTAAGAATGAGGTCTGCAGCGCCGGCCATTTCTCTTGGAGGGTCGAGATCTTCCATACGAACTAACCATTTTCCTTGGTTAGATTTCGCTTGAAAGTAGCTACCAAGAGCAGCAACAAGTGAGCCAAAATGAAGAGGACCTGACGGTGATGGTGCAAAGCGCCCGATATAATTCATGAGTGAACAACCTAATCTAAATGGTACCGCAGTAGCCGATTCTTAAGACGTTTAACAAGAGCTTTAATGCGTAGAACTAAGCTTCAATCTATAGAAAAAGGTTTGATGTATAGAACTAAGGCTTAAAGCTGCTATTTACTATCAAGCGTGTGAAATACTTCGCTCGGATAACAAACAAAAAAGGGAGCCAAGGCTCCCTTTCTTTACATCTGCAAGAATTAACCTTGCATCTGTTTCTCTTTGATCTCTGCAAGTGTTTTACAGTCAATACAAAGATCAGCAGTTGGACGAGCTTCAAGGCGACGAATGCCAATCTCGATACCGCAAGAATCACAGAAGCCGAAATCGTCTTCTTCGATCTTGTCTAATGTCTTCTCAATTTTTTTGATAAGACGACGCTCACGGTCACGGTTACGTAACTCTAGGCTGAATTCTTCTTCTTGAGAAGCACGGTCAACTGGGTCTGGGAAATTCGCTGCTTCGTCCTGCATGTGGTGCACAGTACGATCAACTTCTTCCCTGAGCTGGTTGCGCCAAGCTGCTAAAATTTTTGTAAAATGTTCCGTTTGCTCAGGTGACATGTACTCTTCACCTGGCTTCTCTTGGTACGGTTCAACACCTGCGATGGCTAGGATGCCTAGCGCTTTTTTCTTAGATTCTGGCATACAGCATCTCCTATTTACACCTAGTCAACTGCAAAGCAGCTAATTTTAAGGCGGGTATCTATAGCAGAAAGAACGAATGGTGGCAAATACTCTTATTCAAACTTGCAATCAATGTGATTAGTTCAGCATCTTTGCTTAGCTATTGATAAATTCAACAGCTTGTTTTAGTTGTATTTGAGTACTGCTGAGCTCTGCTTTATAGCAAAGCACTTCAACTCCAGCGTCTTGTGCTTGTTTTAGTAATAACGAATATTTGGCGTCTATATGGTGTGCCGCAGACACTTTTTCAATACCTGAATGTAAAACAGTGAATAAAAGTACGGCTCTATTTCCAGATTCGACCATTTCTGTGAGTTCACGCAGATGTTTTTGGCCTCTGGTTGTGACCGCATCAGGGAAAAAACCTTGCCCTTTAGTTGACGTTTCTAGCTCGTCGAGCAAAGTGACGCTTTTCACTTCGATATAACAAGGCGGCTTTTCGTTATCTTCAAGCAGAATATCAATGCGACTATTCTCACTGCCATATTTCACTTCGGTTCGTAACGCGTTATAACCTAAGAGTTCAACTATAGTCCCATTTTCAATTGCTTCCACTGCTAGCTGGTTTGCCCGCGCAGTATTTACACAAATACGATGACCTTTGTCTGTTTCTGAGATCTCCCAGCTGTTTGGGTACTTTCTTTTTGCATTATCGGAGGTTGAGTACCACACCGTATTGCCAGGAGTCGCACATCCTGTCATCGCTCCAGTGTTAGCGCAGTGAATAGTACGCTCGCTACCGTCTGGAAGTTGGATGTCAGTGAGGAAACGTTTATAGCGTTTAATAAGAGTCGCTGGCTCTAATGGCGGATTGAAGTGCATATTACTTATTTAGACAGGAAGGTTTTTATGTACAATGTTGCCAACATTACACCACAAGGTTCTCCCATTGCCACAACTGCCCATAGAAGCTGTGATGCCAGATCTGCTCGCTGGCGTAGAAACACACACTCAACTTATTCTAAAGGCCGCTCCCGGTGCGGGTAAGTCAACATTCTTCCCTTTACAGTTAGTTAAGACCAACGCCGTTCAAGGCAAAATCATCATGCTTGAACCGAGGCGTTTAGCTGCAAGGAATATTGCCACTTACTTAGCGAGCCAATTGGGAGAAAAGGTGGGGGAGAGCATTGGCTTTAGAGTTCGTGGTGAATCTAAAATCAGCAATGCAACTCGCTTGGAAATCGTCACCGAAGGGATCATGACGAGAATGATCCAAACCGACCCTGAATTGACTGGGGTTGATATGGTGATCTTTGATGAGTTTCACGAGCGTAGTATTCACGCAGATACCGCGCTGGCCTTTAGTTTGGAGATCCAAGAAGCACTGCGTGATGATCTAAAAGTGGTGGTGATGTCGGCAACCTTAGATCAACAAGCGCTGCAATCTTTGTTACCTGATGCCAAGTATGTTGAATCGCAAGGCCGAACTTTCCCTGTCGACTTCCGTTATCAGCCTCTTAGTGCAAATGAATATCTAGCCCCTAAAATGGCCAACGTGATTCGCTCTTTGATGGATAAAGAGTCAGGCTCACTTCTGGCCTTTTTGCCGGGCGTTTCTGCGATTAAGCAGGTGGAATCTCAACTAGAGCAACTTGCCAGTGATATCGATGTGTGTCCTTTGTATGGGCAACTCAGCTTTCCTCAACAGCAGAAAGCGATCGCGCCATCAGAGAAAGGGCGTCGAAAGGTGGTGTTAGCGACCAATATTGCTGAGACTTCTTTGACGATTGAAGGCATTCGATTGGTGGTTGATTCCGGGCTTGAACGTGTGGCGAAGTTCGATCTGAAAACTGGTATTACTAAGCTTGAGCAAGTGAAAATCTCGCAATCTTCAGCTGAACAACGGGCGGGGCGTGCGGGACGAATTGAAGAGGGCTTGTGCGTCCGTTTGTACAGCGAAACGCAACTTATTCAGCAACCGGCTGTACCAGAACCTGAAATTCTTCATTCTGATTTGTCTTCGTTAGTGTCTGAATTGACTCAATGGGGCGCTGCGAGTGCCGATGAACTGCATTGGTTAGACGTTCCACCAAAGGCTTCTATTGGGCAAGCCAAGCAACTCTTACAGACTCTTGAATTATTAGACGATAATGGTCAATTTACGGCATTAGGAAAACAGGCCCAACGTTTAGGTTTAGAGCCTCGTATTGCCAGCATGTTGGTTAAAGCGCAGCAAGGTAGTCCTGCTTTGTTGAATGTCGCGATTGTTGCCGCTGCTTTGCTGGAAGAGCCGGAACGCAATGTGACTGATATTCAACACTCTTTGCATCGACTTAAGCAAAGAAAACATTCCAAAAATAGCGTGGTGATGCAGCGAGCGAAAAGTCTCGCGAGCAAACTCAATCATCACTTAGATTTGTCACAAGTTGACGAATCATTGCTACCATTAGTGCTTTGTTTTGCATTCCCTGACCGGATTGCACAAGTGAGAAGCGCGACCAGCAGTGCTTTCCTTTTGGCGAATGGTCACGGCGCTGAGGTTCGTGACGATGACCCATTGGCGAACAATGACTATATCGTAGTGATTGATTTGATGCGCAGCACAGGGCGAGCCAGTCAAATTTTCTTAGCCACCGCGGTTGATATCGCGCAGCTAGAAGCTGAATTTCCAAAGCTGTTTGTGCGTTCCGATTACGCCGATTGGGATGAGAAACGTGGCCGTTTAGTTGCCGAGCAGCGTGTATCTCTGGGCAAATTGATTATCAGCACCAAAGCTTTACCTGATCCCGATGCGAATCAGGCGAGCCAAGCGCTGCTCAATTATGTCGCTCGATGTGGGTTGGATCGCTTAAATTGGACAGCTTCGGCTAAGCAGTTGGTTGAGCGTGTGCGCTGTGCAGCACTTTGGATGCCTGAGCATGATTGGCCAACGATGGACGAGGCGAGTTTGGTTGAACACCTTGATGAGTGGCTATCACCCTATCTGAATGGCATTAAGTCGGCAAAAGGGCTGGCTAGTGTTTCGATTGAACAGGCATTGTCGGCTTATCTTGGTTGGCCTTTGAATCAAGAAATCGACCAATGGCTGCCAACGCACTATCTGATGCCAACAGGCAGCAAGAAGGCCATTCGTTATCAATATCAATCTGAACCAGTGATCTCAGTGCGAATGCAGGAAGTCTTTGGTGAACAAGACTCGCCATTGATCGCACAAGGGCGTAAAAAAGTAGTGCTTGAGCTCCTTTCTCCAGCACAGCGACCACTGCAAATTACTCAAGATTTAGCCGGCTTTTGGGCTGGCGCGTACAAAGAAGTACAAAAAGAGATGAAAGGCCGTTACCCAAAACATCCTTGGCCGGATGACCCTGCTAACCATGTAGCAACCACTAAAACCAAACGACAGTTGAATCGATGATGACCAAAATGTTAACGCCAAAAAAGGCACCACCTAAAAAAGCGCCAGCAAAGAAGTCACCAGCGACCAAAGCCAAGCCTAGAAAACCAAGAGCGGCTGCGAAAAAGACCAAATCTAAGGCTAAGAAATCTGGCAAAAGAGGTTGGTTGAAGATCCTATGGGGCATTTCATGGAAAGCGGGCTTAGCGCTTGCGGCATTGCTGTTGTTCGTCGGTATTTATCTTGATTCTGTGGTCAAACAGCGCTTTGAAGGTCAGCTGTTTGATTTGCCAACCGTGGTTTATGCGCGAGTGCTAGACCTGTCTCCGGGAACTCCGGTGAGTTTGGTTCAGGTTAAGAATGAGCTCGATGTACTTAATTACCGTAAGGTGAACGCGCCTCGTCACCCGGGCGAATACTCATCTTCTTCAACCAAGATTGAAATGATTCGTCGTCCGTTCGAGTTTGTCGATGGACCGGAAGCGGATCGTCATGTGATGCTGCATTTCAATGGTAACGAGTTAACTCGTATTCAGTCGCTAGAGAAGAAAGGCGACATGGGCTACCTGCGTGTTGAACCGAAAATGCTTGGCATGCTTGAGAAAAGTAACGATGAGCAGCGCCTGTTCTTAAAGCGTAATCAGTTCCCAGAAGTGATGGTTGATGCCTTATTAGCAACCGAAGACCGAAATTTCTATCAACACGATGGCGTGTCGCCACTGGCCATCGCTCGTGCAATGGTCGTTAATGTCAAAGCTGGGCGAACGGTCCAAGGTGGTAGTACGCTGACACAACAGCTGGCAAAAAACCTGTTCCTGTCCAGTGAACGTACTTTGTGGCGTAAGGTTCGTGAGGCCTACATTGCACTTATCTTGGACCATCGTTACAGCAAAGACCGAATCCTAGAGGCTTACTTAAATGAGGTTTACCTTGGTCAAAATGGTGGGCAAGCGATCCATGGCTTCGGTTTAGCGTCTCGCTTGTACTTCGGTCAGCCCATTCAAGAGCTGCGCATCGATCAACTAGCACTGCTGGTGGGTATGGTGAAAGGACCGTCGTATTACAATCCGGTTCGTTATCCTGAGCGTGCTAAGACTCGACGAGATCTTGTTCTTCGCTTATTGATGCAGCAAGACATATTAACTCCGCGACAATACGAAGAAGCAGCGAGTCGTGATTTGGATATTCAAGACAACCCACGTATTGCTAGCCGTCAGCCCGCTTACTTCCAACAAGTCAATATTGAGCTTAAGAAGTATGTCGGCGACCGATTTGAGGCGAAAAAAGGGATTCGAGTCTTTACCTCTTTGGATCCAGTTTCCCAAGACAAGTTAGAGAAGTCGATTGCTCGTAAGGTGCCTGATTTATCGAAAACCGCAGGTAACAAGCTGGAAGCAGCAGCTATTACCGTGGATAGAAATACCGGTGAAATCCGAGCGATGGTCGGTGGTAAGCGTACTGGCTACGATGGCTTTAACCGTGCCTTGAACGCGAGTCGCCCTATTGGTTCTTTGGTCAAGCCTGCAATTTACTTAACCGCACTAGAGCAGCCTCAGAAGTACACGTTGGCGACAACATTGAAGGACACGCCACTGAGCTTGAAAGGCAGTAAAGGCAGCGTGTGGAGCCCGAGAAACTTCGATCGCAAGTTCCGTGGCGATGTGCCTTTGTATGTGGCGCTTTCTAAGTCTTACAACGTACCTACCGTTCGTTTAGGCATGCAGTTAGGCATTGATAGTGTCTCGGATACGATTGGAAAGCTGGGTGTCGATAAAAATGAGATTCGCCCAGTGCCGTCGATGTTTTTGGGTTCGTTTTCACTGACTCCGTTCCAAGTCGCGCAGATGTACCAAACCATTACTAATTCTGGGCGTATTGCACCTTTGTCTGCACTTCGCTCTGTGGTTGATAACGATGGTGAGGTTTTGTATCAGTCGATTCCTCGCGTATCACAAAGCGTCGACCAGCAAGCCGCTTGGTTAACAACCTATGCGATGAAGCGTGGTGTATCGGAAGGTACAGGCCGTTTCCTACAAGGCCAGTTTGCATGGGCAGGATTAGCGGGTAAAACCGGTACCAGTAATGACAGCCGAGACAGTTGGTTCGTGGGCGTTGATGGCCGTGAAGTGACGACCATCTGGTTAGGGCGTGATGACAACAAGCCGACTAAGCTTACTGGTTCGAGTGGTGCGTTACGTGTTTATGCTGATTATCTCAAACAGAGAACACCCGAGCAGTTATTGCTGCCTTGGCCGACAGGCATTGTCACGGCCAACTTTACTCGAACTTCTGAAGGGGCTTTAGAGTTTGATTGTGATGGTGCCGTCAAACTGCCAGTTTGGGATGAGGATGGAAACATTAAAAAGGGCTGTGAAAGTCAACCAAAACAGTGGCTAAAGAAGCTTTTTCAGTGGTAAAGTCGTAACAGGAAAGAATGACAAGGACAGTTAAAATAATGATTTCTCGTTGGTTAGTGAGTGGCTTAGGCATTGTCGGTACTGTGATCAGTTTTCAGCTGTTTGCATCCACCGCGACACAGGTTGCTCAATCTCAGCAGGCTGAACAAGCTCATAAAAGGCCAACCGTTGCTGTCGTTCTTGCTGGTGGTGGGGCAAAAGGTGCAGCTCACATTGGTGTGCTTAAAGCACTAGAAGAGATGCAAATCCCGGTTGATTACATTACCGGTACCAGTATGGGCTCATACGTTGGTGGTCTTTATGCGACAGGGATGAGCGCAGACGAGATCGAGAGCTTTATTTATACGGTCGATTGGAATCGCGGTTATCGTGATCGCGTTAACCGTAGTGATCGCCGGGTACGTGACAAAGAATATGAAGATCGCTACCAACTGAACACCGATCTCGGCTTAGGTTGGGGCGAAATCAAAGCAAGGAAAGGGGTGGTGCAAGGCCAGAATATGTTGCGTATTCTGCGTGAGACCACAGGTAATCTATCTTCATTCGATTCTTTCGACCATCTTGCGATTCCATACCGTTCCGTCGCAACCGACATTATCGAACTTGAAGAGGTGGTTATCGACCATGGTCACCTTGTTGATGCCATGATGGCCAGTATGTCAGTTCCCGGCGCTCTTCCTCCTTATGAACTCGATGGTCGAATGCTGGTTGATGGTGGTGTCACCAATAACATGCCCGTCGACGTTGCCAGAGCGATGGGTGCAGACATCGTCATTGCGGTGGATATCAGTACCAACTACAAAGGTAAAGATGATTTCACGAATTTTCTAGCTGCAGCTGACCAACTCTCTAATTATCTTGTTCAACGCAGCACCCAAGAGCAAGCTGAAACTCTAACAGACGATGATGTGTTCCTGCGCCCAGATGTTGGGGAAATGGAGACGACAGAATTTGATAAAATGCCATCGGCTTTCCTTGCGGGCTATGAAGCCGCTAAGCAACATACTGATGAACTTTCTAAGCTATCGCTCTCAAATGCCGATTATCAGCATTATATCGAGGACAAACAAAAAGCGCGCAGACAGCTGAAACACGGCGATCAGACCGTCGTTGACCGAGTTGTGATCAATAACAACACCCACTATTCCGATAAGCTGATCGAAAACCGTTTAAACCTTGATTCAGGTAAGGTTCTGAAGACCAGTGAAATTGAATCTAAAGTACAAGACCTCTATGCGCTAGATAGATTCGAGTTGGTGACGTATGAATTTGACACCGTGGATGGCGAGGAGCAATTGCAGGTCGATGTGAACGAAAAATCTTGGGGACCAAACTACCTCAACTTTCGATTCTTTCTTGAAGATGATTTCTCCACTACCAGTCAGTACTCGATTGGTGTTTCAGCCAACTTTACCGATATCAACTCGCACGGTGCAGAGCTAAGAACCAATATCGAGATGGGAACGGATAAACGAATTGAGGCTGAACTTTACTCGCCATTTTTTTCGAGTCAAAAATTGTTCACTTCTGCATCGATTGCTTATAGCAAGGAAAACAGAAACCTACCGGTAGATATTGACGATATTGAAGAGCCGACACTGGACGTAACGAAAGACTACTTTCCAATGACTTATAGCGAGTATGTCGGTGAATTAGCATTAGGCTATCAACCTACTTTGTGGCAAGAACTGAAATTTGGTGCTCGTTATACTGATGGGGATGTTGAGGTGGCTTCTTTACCTTCGTTGGGTAATGGTGGTTACACGCGTATTGGTGGGTTTATCAATTATCGATTGGATACTTTGGATAACTTCAGCTTACCAACTGAAGGTTATTTTGTTGATTTAGAATACCTTGTTTCTCATGATGACTTTCAGAATGATACCTCGATTAACGAAACAGAGTTGACGTCTGAGAGCGATACGGTTTATGAGTTTTCGGCTAATTTAATGGCTGCAAAGAGTATCGAGAAGCATACTTTAGTCGCAAAGCTCGACTACGGTATTGTAGAGAGCAAAAATTCGATTTTCCCTATTGATCCTAAAGAGCTTGGTGGCTTCTTAAACCTGTCAGGTATTCCAAGGAACAGTATGATTGGCCAGAACTTGGCCTACACCAGCCTTATCTATCGTTATAAGTGGTTTGAAAATGACTTCGGCCTTTTTAAATCACCATTCTACGTGGGGGCATCCATTGAGCATGGTGGTGTTTGGTCGAACAATGATTTGAGTATTGATGAAGCGCCAATGTACACCGCGGGTTCTGTTTTTGCGGGTGTCGATTCACCAATCGGGCCGATCATTTTAGCTTATGGCCGAACTGAAGATAACTTCGATTCGGTGTATCTGATTGTAGGTACTTCCTACAAATAATCATGCGCAGAGTCGCCATTTAAGTGCGTAATTAGGCAAAAATAGTGGGACTTTCGTCTTAACTTGCTATGTTGGTCAAAATGATAAGATTTTAATTTAACGTTAAATTTGCTATTCTACCGCCCACAGTTTGGCCTCTATGACGCCGCTCATCAATACAAATTGAATGACAAAAATGGCAATGGAGAGCCAAGTTTCCAAGGATGTTCACTTCTTTATTTTACTAACAATTATGAAGGGAAGAAGTGAACCGCAATGAGAGGAAAAAAGTCGTGCTTGAAGCCTACCGTAAACACGTCGAAGAACGTGCTGCCGAAGGAGTTGTTCCAAAACCACTAGATGCTGAGCAGGTAGCTGGCCTAGTTGAACTTCTGAAGAATCCACCTCAAGGTGAAGAAGAAATCATTCTTGACCTACTAGAAAATCGCATTCCACCGGGTGTAGATGAAGCTGCTTACGTAAAAGCTGGCTTTCTTACGGCTATCACTAAAGGTGAAGTAGCTTCTCCACTAGTAAGCAAAGCAAAAGCTGCAGAACTGCTTGGTACTATGCAAGGCGGTTACAACATCGAATCTCTAGTATCTCTACTAGAGGATGCTGAGCTTGCTCCAATCGCTGTTAAAGCGCTATCTCATACTCTACTGATGTTCGATGCGTTCTATGACGTAGAAGAGAAAGCGAAAGCTGGCAATGCATCTGCACAACAAGTACTTCAATCTTGGGCTGATGCTGAATGGTTTACAGCGAAAAACAAAGTAGCGGAAAAAATCACCGTTAAAGTATTTAAAGTTACCGGTGAAACGAACACTGATGACTTATCTCCAGCGCCTGATGCATGGTCACGTCCTGATATCCCAGTGCACGCGAAAGCGATGCTGAAGATGGAACGTGATGGCATTACTCCTGATGAACAGGGTAGCGTTGGTCCAATCAATCAAATTGAAGAAATGCAAAAAGATGGCATTCCACTGGCTTACGTTGGTGATGTTGTTGGTACAGGTTCTTCACGTAAATCGGCAACAAACTCAGTACTTTGGTTCATGGGTGAGGATATCCCATTCGTACCAAACAAGCGTACTGGCGGTGTTTGTCTTGGTGGTAAAATTGCACCAATCTTCTACAACACAATGGAAGATTCAGGCGCACTACCCATTGAACTGAACGTACAAGATATGAACATGGGCGATATCATTGATATCTACCCGTACGAAGGTGTTGTTCACAAGAACGGTTCTGTGATTTCAAACTTTGAGCTAAGCAAAGTACTTCTTGATGAAGTGCGTGCTGGTGGCCGTATTCCACTGATCATCGGTCGTGGTCTAACGGGTCGTGCTCGTGACGCTCTAGGTCTAGCTGAAACGGATCTGTTTGCTAAACCAATCGATCCATCTGCATCTGATAAAGGCTACACGCTAGCTCAGAAAATGGTTGGTAAAGCATGCGGCGTTGAAGGTGTACGTGCTGGTCAGTACTGTGAACCTAAAATGACGACAGTCGGTTCTCAAGATACGACCGGTCCTATGACTCGTGATGAGCTTAAAGATCTGGCGTGTCTTGGTTTCTCTGCAGACCTTGTAATGCAGTCTTTCTGTCATACATCGGCATACCCTAAACCAGTCGATGTAAACACTCACCATACGCTACCTGATTTCATCATGAACCGTGCGGGTGTTTCACTTCGTCCGGGTGATGGCGTTATCCACTCATGGCTAAACCGTATGCTTCTTCCTGATACTGTAGGTACAGGTGGTGACTCGCATACTCGTTTCCCTCTAGGTATTTCATTCCCTGCGGGTTCTGGCTTGGTAGCATTTGCTGCGGCAACAGGCGTTATGCCTCTTGATATGCCTGAATCTATCTTGGTTCGATTTAAAGGTGAAATGCAACCGGGTATCACGCTACGTGACCTAGTGCATGCCATTCCTCTTTACGGTATCAAGCAAGGTCTACTAACGGTAGAGAAAGCCGGTAAGATCAATGAATTCTCTGGTCGTGTACTAGAAATTGAAGGCGTTGAGCACCTATCTGTTGAGCAAGCATTTGAGCTTTCTGATGCATCTGCTGAGCGTTCTGCTGCAGGTTGTACGGTTAAGCTATCTCAAGAGTCTATCGATGAGTACCTGAACTCGAATATCGTTATGCTTAAGTGGATGATTGCTGAAGGTTACGGTGATGTTCGTACGATTGAGCGCCGTATCACAGCAATGGAAGAGTGGTTAGCGAACCCTGAGTTGCTATCTGCTGATTCAGATGCGGAATACGCGCATGTTATCGAGATTGATCTTGCTGACATCGATCAACCTATCCTATGTGCACCAAACGATCCAGATGATGCTCGTCTTCTTTCTGACGTTCAAGGCACTGAGATTCAAGAAGTGTTTATCGGTTCTTGTATGACCAACATCGGTCACTTCCGTGCTGCAGGTAAGATGCTAGAAGAGTTTAACGGCTCGCTAAATACTCGCCTATGGGTGGCTCCGCCAACGAAGATGGATAAAGACCAACTGACAGAAGAAGGCTACTACGGCATCTTCGGTCGTGCTGGGGTACGTATCGAAACTCCTGGCTGTTCACTATGTATGGGTAACCAAGCTCGTGTTGCTGATGCTTCGACGGTTATGTCGACGTCAACGCGCAACTTCCCGAACCGCTTAGGTAATGGTGCGAACGTTTATCTGGCTTCTGCTGAGCTTTCTGCTGTTGGCGCGATTCTAGGTCGCATCCCAACGAAAGAAGAGTACTTAGAGTACGCTGAGAAGATTAATGCAACGGCTGCTGATACATACCGTTACCTGAACTTCCATAAAATGGGTCAGTACACGGACAAAGCAGACACGGTTATCTTCCAAGAACCAGCTTAGTTCCTCGTTATATTTGTAGCTGCAGCGTTGTTGACTGCGTACGTTCACCGGAGCGCCGGCCGCCCTAATTACATAGAGCTTCTATGCTCATAGGGATGAACGTACTTGTCGCCTAACTGCAACTCCAACTATTTAGAGGAACCCAAATGATAGAACGTCTACTTCGGTAGGCGTTTTTTTATGTCTGAATACTGGACGACGAGCGACTCGATCTCTTGATGACTTCGCTATATACTCTCGCCTCATTTTTGCCACAACCCTTTTATTGAGTCTCTTTTTATTAGAGCTTTGGAGCCTTATGGAATTCGAATTTACTAGAAACACTCTAATGGGCGAATACTATGTCAAATGCAGCATGGGCCATGAGATTGTTGGCCGTTGGCTTCAAGAAGAGATCGGTAAAGATAAGCAGAAATTAGATCATGTGATGGCGTTGATTGAGCAATCTCGACAGGATTTGAGCAATGAAGTGACGTTGCTTGGCAAAGAGATTAGCCTTGCGATCAATGAAGATGAAGTAACGATTCAAGAAAACGTGTTAGCGCATGAGCAAGAGATGGAAGAGGGCAGTGAGTTCGACTTCTATAACTGTGAAAGCCAAGCAAGCTGCGGAATCGATGATTTCGAACTGCTCATCGAACGCTGGATGGATTTTTTAGGTTACTAGTCTCTAATACCTATTTGTTAGTCACTCAGAGCTTTGAAGGCTCCGTTGCCCAAAACTGGAGCAATAAGAGCATCACGCATTAAGATAGTGAAAAGGCCGCACCATATTGGTGCGGCCTTTTTCGTTATTACGACCTTATTATCTTCATCTCATTTAAAATCAATTACTTAACTTTTTGGCACGCTACTTGGATTGTAATAAGAGAATTAACGGATTAAGTAAGAATTTAAGGAACGAATATGAAATTAATAAATGCCATTGTTAAGCCATTCAAATTAGACGATGTACGCGAAGCGCTCTCTGATGTGGGTATTGAAGGTATGACTGTTTCTGAAGTGAAAGGCTTTGGTCGTCAGAAGGGACACACTGAATTGTATCGTGGTGCAGAGTACCAAGTGGATTTCCTACCAAAGGTGAAGCTAGAGATTGCTACCCAAGCTGAGAATGTTGACCGAGTTGTTGAAGCGATTAGCCAAGCGGCACACACCGGAAAAATCGGCGACGGCAAAATTTTTGTGTATGACCTAAGCCAAGCCGTACGAATTCGTACTGGTGAAATGGATGCTGAAGCACTTTAAAGAATTACAAGGACTGGAGACTTTAATATGGAACTTACAACAACAGTAACGGAACTACGTTACGCACTAGACACTTTTTTCTTCCTCATTTCAGGTGCGTTGGTAATGTGGATGGCAGCAGGCTTCGCGATGTTAGAAGCTGGCCTAGTTCGTTCAAAGAACACCACAGAAATTTTAACTAAGAACATCTGTTTGTACGCAATTGCTTGTACAGCTTTCTTAGTGGTTGGTTACAACATCATGTATGTCGACAACGGTGAAGGCGGTTGGTTGCCATCGTTTGGTACTCTAATTGGTACGCAAGGTGAAGGCGCAGACCACTCTCTTGAATCAGACTTCTTCTTCCAGGTAGTATTCGTTGCAACAGCAATGTCTGTAGTATCTGGTGCGGTTGCTGAGCGTATGAAGCTTTGGTCATTCCTAATCTTCTCAGTAGTACTAACAGCGTTCATTTACCCAGTTGAAGGTTACTGGACTTGGGGTGGCGGTTTCCTATCAGAAGCGGGTTTCAGTGACTTCGCAGGTTCAGGTATCGTACACATGGCTGGTGCAGCAGCAGCGTTGGCTGGTGTTCTACTACTCGGTGCTCGTAAAGGTAAATACGGTAAGAACGGTGAAATCTACCCGATTCCTGGTTCAAACATGCCACTTGCAACGCTAGGTACATTTATCCTTTGGTTTGGTTGGTTCGGTTTCAACGGCGGTTCTCAACTGATGGTTTCGGATTTTGAGAACGCAACAGCAGTAGGTCAAATCTTCCTTAACACCAACGCAGCAGCAGCAGCAGGCGCAATTGCAGCACTACTAGTATGTAAAACAACTTGGGGTAAAGCAGACCTAACAATGATTCTTAACGGCGCGTTAGCAGGCCTAGTAGCAATCACTGCAGACCCTCTATCACCATCACCTCTATTTGCTGTAGCGATTGGTTCGGTATCTGGTGCATTGGTTGTATTCAGCATCATCGCTCTAGACAAAGCTAAGATTGATGATCCAGTAGGTGCTATCTCTGTACACGGTGTATGTGGTTTCTTCGGTCTAATGGCTGTGCCACTAAGCAACGCTGATGCAACGTTTGGTGCTCAACTATTAGGTGCAGCAGTAATCTTTGCATGGGTATTCGGTGCTAGCTTAGCGGTATGGGCAGTGCTTAAAGCAACAATCGGTATCCGAGTAACGGAAGATGAAGAACTTGAAGGTATGGACATGCACGATTGTGGTGTCGGCGCTTACCCTGAGTTTGTATCAGTAAAATAATCAACAGTCGTCGCCTAATCTGAATGGGTTAGGTTGGACAAAGAAAGCCCCGTAACTCTTGTTGCGGGGCTTTGTTGTATTTACGGTTGCACAATATATAAACACGAGCGTTGAAGTTGGGCTCATTGTTTAAGGGGGATGACAAGACACAAAGTTGAAATGGTTTGTTACAAAAGTGAGAGTTTAAATGGTCTGAGTAGACGGATTTTTTGTTGGTCGTCATTGTAATTATGTTAATGATGAATATAATAACGCAACTGATAGACATTATCATTTCGATATAAAGGATTTTACAATGAAGAAACTGCTAACACTTTCAGCTCTAGCGTGTGGTGTAATTGCCCCGACAGCAATGGCTGCGGAAGAAGTAAACGTATACTCTTACCGTCAACCTTTCCTTGTTGAGCCAATGTTCAAAGAGTTCACAAAAGAGACTGGCATTAAAGTAAACGTTAAGTTTGCTAAAAAAGGTTTAGCAGAGAAGTTAGCTCAAGAGGGTGAATACAGCCCAGCTGACGTTGTCTTAACTGTAGATATCAGCCGTCTATCTGAACTAACTAAACAAGGTCTAGTTCAATCTGTAGAGAGCGATGTACTTGAAAAGAACATCCCTGCTCAATACCAAGATACAGATAACGAATGGTTCGCTCTAACAACTCGTACACGTAGCGTTTATTCTTCACGTGACCGTGTTGGTCGTCTAGGTGAAGAGTTCACTTACGAAGATCTAACTAAGCCTGAATTTAAAGGCAAAATCTGTACTCGTAGCGGTAAGCACCCATACAATGTTTCTCTAGTATCTTCGATGATTGCTCACAAAGGTGAAGCTGAAACGAAAGAATGGCTAGAAGGCGTAAAAGCAAACCTAGCACGTAAGCCTCAAGGTAACGACCGCGCGCAAGTTAAAGCGATTAAAGAAGGTCTATGTGATGTTGCTCTTGGTAACAGCTACTACCTAGGTAAGATGGTTAATGATAAAGAGCAAAAAGCTTGGGCTGACTCTGTTTACATTAACTTCCCTAACCAAGAAACAACGGGTACTCACGTAAACATCTCTGGTATGGCAATGGCTAAATACTCTCCAAATGAAGAGAATGCCGTTAAGCTGATGGAATTCCTATCTGGTAACACAGCACAAAGCATGTACGCAGAAGTGAACTACGAATACCCAGTGAAAGCAGACGTTAAACCTTCTGAGCTTGTTGCTTCATGGGGCGAGTTCAAAGCGGATACTATTTCTCTAGATGAAATTGCAAACCACCACGCGGCTGCAATCAAGCTATTAGACGAAGTTAAGTTCGATCTATAATTTATTACGGTAGGCTTCGGCCTAAGTAAAATGACAACCTCAAGTCGCCATTTTGGCTACTTGGGGTTGTTTGTTATTGGAAAATCACTTTTTGATACAAAGCACCCCGTTGATCCCTTGAGTTATTAGCATCTCACCTTGAAGTCATTAGAGTATATGGGTATAAATAACCCCACCATTAAAAGGATATGAGATGTATTTGCAAATGCATTTGTGTTTCATTAAGCCTCGTTGTAGTTAGGCGATGAAAGAAAAGAATTATTTATGGAACACCAGTAGCAGCATTATTGCTGTATTACTGGTTTTACCGATCTTAGCGATTTTTACGACGGCTGTTGGAGAAACGGATGAGCTATTTTCTCATCTGATGTCCACAGTGATGCCTACCTATGCCTACAATACGGTGGTTTTAGTCATAGGAACCATGTTCCTGTCTTTAGTTTTTGGTATTCCGTCGGCTTGGGTTATGGCAATGTGCCGTGTTCCGGGAGAGCGTGTTTTGCAGTGGGCACTTGTCCTGCCATTAGCAATGCCAGGTTATATCGTTGGCTATATCTTTACTGATTGGTTCGACTTTGCTGGCCCTGTTCAGGTTCTACTGCGAGATCTTACTGGGTGGGGACCCGGTGAGTATTGGTTCCCGGATATTAGAACCTTATCTGGCGCTATTATTGTTCTATCTCTCGTTCTCTATCCTTATGTTTATTTGCTGTGCCGCGCGGCATTTATGGAGCAAAACGTCTCCTTATTGCAATCCGCTCGTTTGCTAAAATGCTCACCTTGGGAAAGCTTCCGTCGTATCTCCTTACCACTTGTTCGTCCATCAATGGCGGTCGGTTTATCGCTTGTTGCTATGGAAACCATCGGTGACTTTGGTACCGTGAGTTACTTTGCGGTAAATACTTTAACGACTGCGGTTTATGATACTTGGCTAGGCTACTCAAGCTTAACGGCAGCTGCGAAAATATCGGCAATCATGCTGGTTATCGTGATCCTACTATTGAGCTCAGAGCGATACAGTCGCCGTAAGCAGAAGCTATTCCAGAATCAGTTCAGTAGCCGCGAAGATTTTCGTTACGACCTTTCTGGTTGGAAAAAATGGCTGGCACTATTCTGGTGCTGGGGATTAGTTTGCGTTGCATTCCTGTTCCCTCTTGGCCAGCTCATTATTTACGCCTACAAATATTTTGCTCAAAGCTGGACCCCTGAATTCAGAGAATATGCCATCAACAGTCTTTACGTTTCGGTAGCTGCTGCGATTATTGGCGTGATTATCGCGATGATTGTGAACTTTAACCAACGCGTTAGTCCGAGTAAGAAAAATCAGGCTTATATGCGTCTCGCTTCGATGGGCTATGCCGTTCCAGGCACCGTGTTAGCGATTGGTGTGATGGTACCTGTTTTGTTCATGGATCACTTAGTCAATGACATTGCGAAAGTGATGGAGTGGGGGCGACCTGGTTTGATCTTCTCTGGTTCTATGTTCGCGCTAATTTTTGCCATGGTCGTGCGTTTTTCGGCAGTGGCAATAGGCAGTATTGAAAGTAGCTTGAGTAAAGTATCCCCTTCATTGGATATGGCCTCTAAAACCATGGGTTGCAATACCAATCAGATGTTACGCCGTGTTCATTTACCTTTGATTAAACGTGGCGCATTGATCGCTGGTTTACTGGTGTTTATCGAATCAATGAAAGAGTTGAATGCGGCATTGCTGCTGCGTCCTTTCAACTTCGAAACTTTGGCGACTTATGTTTATAACTATGCCTCAGATGAGCACCTAGAATTGGCGGCGATGCCTGCTGTATTATTGGTGTTGGTGGGTTTAATTCCTCTGATCATCGTAAACCGTTCCTTGGAGCAGAAAAACTAATGAGTTGTGCATTATCAATTAAAGACCTGACTTGTAAGTATGAGTCGCAAACCATTTTGGAAGCGCTCTCGTTAGAAGTTGAGCATGGTGAAATTGTTTGTCTTCTTGGTGCGAGTGGCTGCGGTAAAACGACCTTACTGAAGGCGATTGCGGGCTTACTTCCATTAAGTAGCGGTGTGATGAGTTTGAACTGTCAAACCATTGATGATGGCGAGAATTGGTTGCCACCAGAGCAGCGTAACATTGGTATGATTTTCCAAGATTACGCCCTGTTTCCGCACCTGACGGTAAACCAGAATGTCGGCTTTGGTTTGAAAGACCTTTCTGAGCAGCAAAAGAAAGACAAGGTTCAAGAGATGTTGGAGCTGGTTCACTTAGATGAGTACGGTGACCGCTACCCACACCAACTTTCAGGTGGTCAACAACAGCGTGTCGCGATTGCTCGTTCTTTGGCGTACAAGCCTGACTTACTACTGTTAGATGAACCATTCTCAAACATCGATACTCAGGTTCGTCATGAGCTGATTTCTCAGATTCGTAAGATCTTTAAGAAGCAGGGTGTTACAGCTATCTTCGTAACTCACAGCCGTGAAGAAGCGTTCGCGTTTGCAGATAAAATGGCAGTAATGAACCATGGTGTGATTGAGCAGTATGGTTCGGCCTCTGAGTTGTATTTCCATCCTTCGAGTAAGTTCGTTGCAGACTTTTTGGGCGGCGGTAGCTACCTTAATGCACAACGTATTTCAGAGCATGAATTTGAAACCAGTTTGGGTATGGTTGAAGCTAAACCGCAAACGGAGATTGAGTTCGGCAATACATGTGAGCTTCTGCTAAGGCCCCAGCATATCCAAGCAAGTTACGAGCAAGATAGTGCTATTTCGGTGCTAGAACAGCAATTTATGGGCGATCACTGTCGTTATGTAATCGAAGCGCATGGTCAGAAGTTATTAGCAACCTCGTCAGAAGCACTTGAAGTGGGTATGCCGGTCAACGTAAAAGTCGATACCAAAGGCGTATTGGCTTTTTAAAGAGATATAACGCGATACTAATCGTTAAAATAATCGCGATAAAAAAGCCCAGCACTTTAATCAAAGTACTGGGCAAGAGTTCTTCACTTATAGGCTTTAACAAGGCAGTGATTTGTTAAGTCCCATACAAAACTGCTGCACTCTATAAGCCTATAGAGAGAGGAAGTCTTTCACTTTTTGAAGAACACGTTCTGCAGTGTCTTTATCTTCCATTTCTGCGAAGATTCGTAGTAACGGCTCTGTTCCTGAGAAGCGAGCAATGACCCAGCCGCCATTTTTGAAGTACACCTTGGCACCATCTTCATAGCTGACTTTTTCAATTTCGTATTCAAATTCAGGCAGTTGCTTCTCGACGTAGATCTTAGTGTAGAGCGCTTCTTTCTCTGAAGGTTTAAACTTACAATCGCCTTCTGCGGTGTAGGCATAGCCATATTTAGAGTAAATCTCATCAAGTAATTCAGACAGCTTCTTGCCTGTTACACTGATCATCTCAACCAGTAAGCTTGAAGCAAATACGCCATCCTTACCTTTGATGTGACCACGAATGGTTAAACCACCCGAACTTTCGCCGCCAATCAGAGAATCATCAGCTTCCATTTGCGAGCTGATATGCTTAAAGCCTACAGGAACCTCAAAGCTCTTCTCACCATGATCTGCCGCCACTTTATCCAGTAGATGCGTGGTTGCGATGTTACGAACGACAGAGCCCTTCCAGCCTTTGTATTCCAGCAAGTAGTAGTAAAGCAGGAGTAGCACTTCGTTAGGGTGAATGAAGTGACCTTTCTCATCGATGATTCCCAAACGGTCGGCATCGCCATCAGTACCAATACCAATGTCATAGCCTTCTGCAGCAACTAAGTGCTTCAAGCGATAGAGCGTTGCAGCATTTGGTGATGGCATCAAGCCACCAAAATCTGGGTTTTTGCCATCGTTGATAACGTCGACATCACAGCGACCGTTAATCAGCACGGTTTGCAGAGCATTTTTTGCCACGCCAAACATTGGATCAATCAGTACACGTAGGTTAGCTTTCTTGATCGAATCGATATCGATGAAGTTGATGATTGAATCAACAAAGTCGTTCATCGGGTTGATGATCTCGATTTCTTTGTCGTTTAATGCTTGTTCGAAATCGACTCGGATAACATCTTCGTTAGTCAGTGTTGCGATTTGCTGTTCGATCTTCTCTGTGATGATCTCATCGGCATCGCGGCCGCCTTCAATGAACACCTTGATGCCATTGTAGTCTGCTGGGTTGTGAGAGGCGGTAATACACGCCGAGTAGGTGCATCCCATCTCTTTCGCTTGGAACATCACGATAGGTGTTGGAACGAACTTATCAATGAAGCTTACTTTGATGTTGTTCGCCGCAAGTACTTCTGCAAACCAACATGCGGCTTTATCTGAAAGGAAGCGGCGGTCATAGCCGATCACAAACCCATTCTTGGCTGCATCTTCGTTGTTGATGATGTTAGCGAGCGCTTGTGCTACCAAACGGACGTTTTCTCTAGTGAATTCCTCACCAATGAAAGCGCGCCAGCCACCTGTACCAAATTTAATCATTAGAAAATCCTTTTAGTCTCATTGTCTCAAGCCCGTAAAGACTTGAGACAAGAGCTGTTCGTTAAATTGCGTGACTAGCCTAGAACAACGACAACATCGTTCACGCTGCCTTCTGCTTGTACTGGGATTGCGCCTTCAACTGATTCACCATTGATAGTGATAGAGGCAACGCCTTTGCTTACTGCATTCGGGTTTTGCACTGTGATGTTGTAAGTCGCGCCACGCCATTGACGAGTAACCTCGAACTCTGGCCAATCAGTCGGGATACAAGGATCAACCGTTAAGCCTTCAAAGCCTGTACGAACACCAAGAATGAAGTTGGTTACCGCGAAGTAAGCCCAACCCGACGTACCCGTTAACCAAGGGTGGTTTGCACGGCCGTGGTCTTGGTGATCTTTACCCATGATGAACTGCACGTACGAGTATGGTTCTGCGTAACGTGTTTCAATCATGTCGTTTTGGTTGTACGGGTTCAGTGCGTCGTAGAACTTCATAGCACGGTCACCACGACCTAGTTTCGCTTCTGCTACCCAAGCCCATGGGTTAGGGTGAGAGAAGATTGCGCCGTTCTCTTTTACGCCTTGGTAAACGCGAGTTACGAAGCCGATGTCATCGTTTGGTGTTGCGAATGATGGAGAGTTTAGGTGTAGGCCGTATTCAGAGAAAAGGTTTTCATCAACAGCGTCCATCGCTTTCTCACCGCGTTCTTGAGATACCGCGCCAGATAGAACGGCTAGCGTGTTTGACTCAAGGTGTACACGACCTTCAGCTTGTTGAGCGGTACCGATCTTGTCGCCATTTTTAGTCAGACCACGGATGTACCAACCACCCTCGTCATCCCAAAGATGCGTTTCACATGCTTCGCGAACGTTAGCAGCCATTTCTGTGTATTTCGCAACGTCAGCATCGTTATTACGGAACTTAGCAAGATCTAGGAATTCTTGTAGCGCCCAGAAGTGTAGGAATGAAACCATTGAAGATTCACCGCCACCTAGGTTCAAACAGTCATTCCAGTCAGCTCGAAGACCTTTACAGATACCCGTTTGACCCACGTATTCAGCAGAGAAGTTCAGTGCCGCTTTCATGTGTTCGTAAACTGTCGCGTCACCACCGTCTGCGTATGGAATCACTTCATCGAAGAAGTCGTGCTCACCGGTTTCCATCACGTACTTGATGATGGTCGGAACGATCCATAGGTGGTCATCAGAACATGTGTCTTCAATGCCGTGGATCTTGTCGTCATCTGACGGTGTTGGAACAACCGTTGGTGATTTTGATGGCTCAACGTCGGCTTTCTCTGGATCGAACCAGTCTGGATCGAACAAGTGTAGACCGTAGCCCGCTTTCACTTGGCCGCGAAGCAGGTCGATAATGCGCTTCTTGGTCATTTGTGGGTTGGCATGAGGTACTGAAATAGCATCTTGCGCAGTATCACGGTAACCAAGACCAGTACGACCGCCAACTTCGATGAATGATGCAAAGCGAGACCAAACCACACAGGTTTCGGCTTGGTATAGCGTCCACGTGTTGATCATTGTGTCTAAGCCTTCGTTTGGCGACTTAACTTGGAATTTGTTGCAACGCTCGTCCCAGTGATCTTTGATGCCTTGGAAAGCGGCGTCTACGTTTGCTGTGTCTTGGTACTTCTCACGTAGGCGTTCACCGTTGCCTTTACCGATACCGAGTACATACGCAAAGCGAACTTCTTCACCTGGTTGAATCGTAAATTGCTTGTGCAGAGAACCACAGTGGTTGTAACAAGTTTGAGCGCTGTTAGAACACTTACCGTTTTCAACCGCAATTGGATTTGCTTCATCACGGTACATGCCAAGGAAGTTGTCACGTTGGCCATCGTAACTGTCTGGTGAGAAAGTTGAAGCTAGGTAATAGAAGCCTTCAAAGTCGTTAGTGTTGTAGTACAGGTCGTATTCCAGAACACCTTCTTGGTAAGACGTGCCCGCAGAGTACAAAGACATCTGATGGTTTTGATTGTCTGATTGAATATGGCTGAAAGAGAACTCAACAAACGAGAAAGTGCTGATGGTTCTTGGCTTGTCAGTGTTGTTCTTTAATACAACGTCCCAAACTTCTGCATCTTCACCCTTAGGTACGAATAGCGTCTTGGTTGCGGTAATGCCGCTGTATTCACATTTGAATTTTGAGTATGACAGGCCGTGACGAACTTCGTAGTTCGCTTCATCTAGGCTCTTTGCCACTGGTTGCCAAGAGATAGACCAGTAATCACCCGTCTCATCATCACGCAGGTAAACATAGTGTCCTGGGCGGTCGAATGTGCCGTTTGGACGGAACTTAGTAACACGGTTGTATTCCGGAGAATTGTAGAACGAGTAACCGCCCGCATTGTGCGAAATCACGGTACAAAACTTTTCAGTACCTAGGTAGTTTGTCCAAGGTGCTGGTACATCAGGGCGTGTGATGACGTATTCGCGATTGTCGTTATCGAAATAGCCGTATTTCATTGTCATTTCCTTTTTAACAAACTGCATTTATGCAGCTAATTTTTAAATAGTGATGCTGAGTCGTATCTAACTGAGCACCTTAATTTGAGTCAGCAACCACTCGATGTGAGTGTCGCTTTGGTTTGTTTCATTGAGCTTTCCAAGGGTTGCGATAATCAACATTGAGTCTGTCGAGTAATGGCAGATGCCCCTTTAGGCGAGATAGGTAATCTAGCCAGTTTCGGTTGTTTTTATGTGTCCAACATCCTTCAGCTAAAGCGCTAATTCTTGGGAATACCATGTAATCCATACGCTTTTGGTTGGTGACGATCTCACACCATAGAGCACACTGAATTCCGCGGATCCGCTTACGAATTGGGTCGGTGTCGGATATCTCAGCAAGTGCTTCGTAGGTATAAGCTTGTTCTAATGGGATAACGGCAGCCCAATCTACGCCCGGTTCTTCCGGTGCATAATCTTGGGTCATGTCGAGATAAGTAAACTGTGCAGGTTGCAACACCACATCAAAGCCTTGGCGAGCGCAATTGACAGCCGCTTCTTCACTGAGCCATGAGTAGATGATGGTCTCTTTGCTCACTTTGTCGCCGTGCTGTGCTTCTTCCCAGCCGACCATGCGTTTGCCGAGTTGCTTAAGCTTGTTCTCGGCATAGCGGAATAGGTGGCCTTGTAGGTCTTTGCTGTCTTGGTACTGGTGTTCTTTCATCAATGCTTGAGCAGCAGGGCTGTTGGTCCACACGCCCGGTGGCACTTCGTCTGCACCCATGTGAATCAATTCGCTCGGGAACAGCTCTGCGACTTCTTCAATAACCGCGTCTAAGAATTGGTAAGTGCCGGGCAAGCCTGGGTTTAGGACGTTGTCGTTGTAGTGCTGAATGCTCTTGTATTGAGTGGTATCCGCTTGCTCTACCAGCATCTCAGGCAGTGATTTGATTGCGGCACGACAGTGTCCCGGAATATCGATCTCTGGGATCACCGTGATGCTGCGTTGCTCAGCGTATTCAATGACTTCACGAATCTGTTGTTGTGTGTAGAAGCCGCCATAGTTGTCCGCAATGTGGGTGTATTGCGGTTCTAGTGCATGATCAGGACCACGCCAAGCGCCAATTTCTGTTAGCTGTGGCAGGCTCTTTATCTCAATTCTCCAGCCTTCATCATCGGTGAGGTGCCAGTGAAAAACGTTGAATTTGTACTGCGCCAATTGGTTGATTAACCGCTTCACTTGATCCACTGAGTGGAAGTGACGAGCGCAATCCAACATCATGCCGCGGTACTTAAAGCGCGGTTGGTCGGCTATCTTGCAACATGGTAGAGAGAAGTTCTCTGCGTCCAGTTGTTGAACTAGTTGAATCAAGCTTGCCACAGCGTGTGTAAAGCCCGACTGGCTGCCTGATTCAGCAATAATCTGTTGTGCAGTGATGGTCAGCTTGTATTCGGCTTCGTCTAAAGTCGGGTTGCTGCGAAATAGAATGTCGCCGCTTTCGTTTTTTGAAAGTTCAGCTGAAAGCGCGTTCGAAAGAGACAACTCAAAGGTCGAGAGCAATTCTTGCTGGAACCAAGATACTGCCTTATCAGCAAGATGAGATTGAACCTCAATTCCGCATTCGCTACTTAGCGGGAAACTACCTTGCTGAAATTCGATCTGGTTCGGCTGAGGAATCAATGCAATCTCAGCTGCATTCACTTCAGGTATCTGGTTGCGTTCACGGTATGGCGAAGCCAGTACAATGGGTGATATCGCGACAGGCAGTACCGATGTTTCTCCATCATGATGTGACTGGATAAAGGCATCGTTTAGACCATCAGAATAGAAGCGGAATGGTGCGCTTTGAATACTGAATTCAAGGTAGTAATGGTTGTTGGCCTTTAACACTGACGAACTTGGTGTGAACGAGCAAAAGCTGCCAACTTGAGTCAGCTCTCCTTGCGATAAACTCTCTGGAAGGATGAAACGATCAAATGCAAAGTGCAGAGACCAATCTTTTACGTCGAGGTCACTTAAGTTATGTACCGTAAGGCCAAATCGGCAGTTATTTTTTTGTTCAGAAAGAACAGCTAAGTCGATGCGATAATTCATATAACTTCCCTGCTAAGCCTGTTGATACAAGTTGTGTTGTGGTTTTCCGGCAAACATCAATGCGCCTTCAATAGCGTCGAATTGAGGTTTTACGATCCATTGTTGTACTGGTGGTGATAGCCAGTTGAGAATACGCTCAGCGATACTTCCCATTAAGCACACCTTGTCAGCGCCTTTTCGATGCAGTGCTAAGACAAACATTTCGATATCAGCCGCGGTTTGCTTGAGCATATCGATAGCCAGTTCGTCACCTTCGTTAGCGAGTTGAAAAATCACTGGTGAGAATTGACCGTAATCCTTTGGAATCGCGCCTTTTGACCATTCGACAATGGCATCCACATCATTATTAAAGTGATTCATCACATGTAGAGTCAGTGGGGTTTTGCTGCGAATACCGTCTTCTGCAAGCAAGACTTGTTGAATCAAACGAAGGCCCATCACTGCGCCTCCGCCTTGATCTGAAATCGGAAATTCACGACCGCCAACCACATGTTGCTCGCCGTCTTTTAGGTAGATACCGCAAGAACCCGTACCACCAATCATGATTGCGCCGTTTTGGCCATTGTGAGCACCAATGCAAGCGCCATAAGCGTCGGTATTTAGTGTCATGCTTGCGAAAGGGTGCGGTTGTGACATGAAGTCGAACCATGCTGATTTTTGCTCAGCACCAGCCAGTGCTAGGCCAACATGCATATTTGAAAAATCGTTAGAGTTAAGTTGCCCTTGTTGTGCCGCTTTTGTGATGGCATCAATAATTGAGCTCATCGCAACATCAACACCCAAAAGGATGTTGGCACTGCCACTTTTCGCTTCACCAATCAATTTGCCTTGGTCGTCACGAATACGAGCACGACAAGAAGTACCACCACCATCAATGCCGACGTAGTAAAGAGTCATTATTATTGCTCCTTACGCTGAGCTAGGAAGCTGAACTGTGCCGCTGTGGCTAATAGGAACCAAGCGCCGTGAGGGATCCATTGTTCGCCCCAGCGCCAGTTTTGAAGCATGTCATCTTTTTGTGCTGGAGGGTTGAACGCAATGTCTTGTTCATCTTCAAAACCAGCCGTGATGCCATTACAAATACCGCCTTTCGCATTGAAGAAACCAAGCTGAGGCAGGTAGTCTGGGTTGTTATGGCCATGACCATCGAGCATGCACATGTGGTATGGGTTGAGGCCCAAGATCCAATCAAGGCTATTTTGTGAAAGCTGGATTAAGCGCTCTTGAAGTTCGCTATCGTTAATGTGCGGTTGAACTAGGTAAGCCATGGTTGCGAGTGAGCCAAGGCGTGCGTTCTCGCCTTGCCACCAATAACCAGTTTCGTTCTGTTGAGCGACGAAGAAGGCATCACGTTTATCACCATCGACAGATTTAACGTACTGTCTTGGGTAGCCGAATGGGTTGGTGACTTTGTCGGTGATGTTGATTTCGAACTGACAAGCTTGTTCAACAACTGTGCGAGCCTGTTCTTTTAATTCAGCATCGCTTTCGTTGTCGATGTATTCGCATAGTGTAATCACCGGAAGGCCGGCTTCTGCTGCATGAAAATATGGGCGAGAGCCATCAGAGTTTGCAGACCAGAAGTGCTCAAATGAATCATCGGATTGCTGACGAGAGATTAAACGAGTCGCCCAAGTTCGGGCTTCTGTTAAGTATTGCTGATCTTGAGTTACGCGATACAGCTCATTGGCTGCGAGTAGGGCGCAATACTCATCGATGATGTTCTCTTCACCATCGTTTAGATACTGGAGGTTGTACTCTTTTAGGTGCCAGTAACCCTTAACAGCCGTTTCAAGGTATGTGTGGCTCGAGTAGCTGCCAGAGATTTCAAGCTCAGAAGCTGCGGCTAATGCTGCGATAGCAACACCTGCACCTTGTCGGTAGCCCGCTTGTAAGTCCGTTGATTTATGACCTTCTTGAGTCGCATAAGCACAGATATCGCGCTGGTTGATATCTTTGCTCCATTTATCGAATACCGTCATATAGAAGTATCCATCAGCGTCTTGCATACGTACTAAGAAGTCGGCACCGAACAGAGCCTCTTCCGTTAGACGAGTCATGGAGAATTTTGGGAAGTCTGGGTTATGGCTAGTCAAGCGTACGCTTTTTAGCATGTTCCAAACGACCATTGGAATTTGTTGTGGATTGAGGTAGTTACCATAAGACAAGTGGCTAAAATACTTACTGACATCACCTGATGCGTCATACCATCCACCGTGGACATCAACGTATCGGTCGGTATCTAGAATTTGTGCTTGTCGATCCTTTTTGTCGAAAATACCGCCACAGCGTTGTGACTTAAAGTAATGAAGCACATCAGAAAATGTGTGGTTCATTAATAGGTTGCTACCAATCTCAAATACTTCAGAGCGCAGGTTGTCAAAGCGCAGGTAGTAGCGACCAGATTCAGTGACTGAACTGAAATCGATAGTGAAGAATTGCCCTTGATGCCAATTTGCTACGCGACCTTGTTTAACCACATCAAAACTTCCGACAGTCATATGGTTATCTGCACAAACGAGTAGAGCCGTTGTGCTAGAGAGGCGAGCTTTCTTAGTTTGTAGGATAGCTTGCTTGGGGCCTGTGGACTCATAGCCAATATGGTTGGTCAATAACAGCATCAATATTCTCCGACAGTCCTAGTTTCTATTGGCTAGGTACTTGAATGTTTTGGATATAAATAGTTAGGGCCCGCAGACCCTAACTTGGGTTTTATTGCTTAGCTTTCGTGTAGGTAACAGCGCACAAAGTGGTTATCAGCGAGCTGTGTAACCCCTGGTAGCTGCTCTTTACACTTGTCCATTGCATGAGTACAACGACCTGCAAATGGGCAGCCTGCTGATACTGGTGTCCACAGAGGAATCTCCCCTTTGTTGCCAGCAAGTTGCTCGTGGATCGACTTCTTAGGATCTGGAACAGCAGAAACAAGCAATTGCGTGTATGGGTGCTGAGGGTTAGCAATTACGTCATCGGTATCGCCCCATTCAACCATGTGTCCCACGTACATCACTGAAAGATCTTCAGCGATGTAACGAGCGGTTGCGATATCGTGAGTGATGTAAAGCAGAGACATTTGCTTCTCGAACTTCATCTCTTCCATCAGGTTCAAAACACCGGCACGAATCGATACATCAAGCATTGACGTTGGCTCATCGGCTAATACAACTTCTGCACCTACCGCGATGTTGCGGGCTAGGTTGACACGTTGACGCTGACCACCAGACAGTTGGTGAGGGTACTTTTTCGCCGTCTCTTTTGGCGGAATGAGA
Organism: Vibrio coralliirubri; assembly: GCF_024347375.1. Taxonomy (NCBI): domain Bacteria; kingdom Pseudomonadati; phylum Pseudomonadota; class Gammaproteobacteria; order Vibrionales; family Vibrionaceae; genus Vibrio; species Vibrio coralliirubri. Next base: position 586,772 of record NZ_AP025470.1, read on the forward strand.
CCAACTTGCTCTAAAAGATCGTAAACACGTTCTTCTAGTTCTCTCTTGTTGCCCGGAGATACTTTCTTGTGGATCAACAGTGGTCGAGCAATGTGGTGGAAGATATTGTGCGTTGGGTTTAATGAACCAAACGGGTCTTGCCATACCATCTGCACGCCTTCACGGTAGTGCATAAGATCTTTTCTGCTTGAGATCTCTTGAATATCACGACCTTTGTATTCGATCGTGCCGCCCGAAGGTGCGTACATTTTTGCGATCATTTTTGCGGTTGTTGATTTGCCTGAACCAGACTCACCAACCACTGCTAGGCCGCGGCTTTTGTACATCTTGAATGACACGTCGTTGATTGCACGCATCATTGGGGTTTGAATGGTGGTACTGCTTATTGGGAAGTCTTTTACAACATTCTTGCCTTCTACCAATAATTGACCGAAATCTTTGCTCATAATTGTCTCCAGAATCCTTATTCGCTTTGCTTGTTTTTAGGCGGTCGAGCCGCCTTGTTCGTTATTCACGCTGAGTCAGCGTGCAAGCTATAGCTTCCTTTGTACTATTGGGTCACCGTACAGGTGACAGTTAGACAAATGTCCCGGGTCGATAGAACGCAGCTTGGTTGGCACCTTGGTACACGTTTCATGTACACGGTCACAACGAGCTTGGAAACGACACCCTTCAGGGATCTCTAACAGGTTCAGAGGGTTACCTGGGATACCTGCTAGTTTTGTCTTTGGCCCTGTCAGTGGAGGGAAAGAACTTCCCAGCCCTTTGGTGTAAGGGTGGTAAGGGTTTTCTAGAATATCTTGAGAGTTAGCAACTTCGATTAGCTCACCTGAGTACATGATGCCGATGCGGTCAGAGAACTCGACCATTAATGACAAGTCATGGGTGATGAACAGAATCGAGAAGCCAAACTCTTCTTTCAGTGCATAGATCTTTTGTAGGATTTCGCGTTGCACAACCACATCAAGTGCGGTTGTCGGCTCATCCATAATGATCAGCTTTGGATTCAGTGCTAACGCGATAGCAATAACCAAGCGCTGACGCATGCCGCCAGAGAATTGGTGAGGGTAATCACTCAATCGGCTCGGGTGAATATCGACGATTTCAAGTAGACCTTCAGCGCGTTGCTTAGCTTGCTCGCGAGTCATGTTGGTGTGACGCATGATTACGTCACAGAACTGCTCTTCCATCGGTAGTACTGGGTTGAGTGCGTTCATCGCGCTCTGGAATACCATCGACATCTCGCTCCAACGGAACGACTGCATACGGTCATCGCTGTATTCAAGGATGTTCTCACCGTTGAAGATAACCTCACCACCACTGATGTAAGCGGGCGGCTTATGAAGACGCATAAGAGAGAAAGCGACGGTTGATTTACCACAGCCAGATTCACCAGCTAGGCCGAAGACTTCACCTGGAGCGATGTCGAAACTTACGTTGTTACACGCACGAACATCGCCAGACTCTGTGATGTAATCCACGCATAAGTTGCGGATAGAAATTAGTGGTTCAGACATGATTATTTATCTCCGCTCCAAAGTGCATTTTGTGGTGGTAGTTCTGGTTCACGTTCTTCTTTGTCTTGAGCTGCTAGTTTTTTCCAACGCTTCATACCCTTGTGAGAACGCAGTTGCGGGTTAGCAATTTCATCGACAGCGAAGTTAAGTAGAGCAAGGCCAGTTACAAGTAGTGTCAGTGCGATACAAGGAGCCAACAGCTCCCACCAAGCGCCAATCAGCATTGATGAAGAGGTTTGAACGTTGTAAAGCATGATGCCCCAGCTGATTGTGTTCGGGTCACCAAGACCTAGGAACGAGATGGTTGCTTCCATCATGATTGCGTACATCACCGAACCGATGAAGCTTGCGCCAACGATAGAGATAAGGTTTGGCAGAATCTCTACGAAGATGATGCGGAATGAAGATTCACCCAAAACCTCAGCGGCTTTTACAAACTCTTTTTCACGCAGTGCTAAGGTTTGGGAGCGAACAACACGGGCACCCCAAGCCCAGGACATAAAGCCGATAACCAAGGTTATGGTGAGTGGCCCTGCCTCACCGATAAAGGCTGCTACTACGAACAGTAATGGGTATTGAGGGATTACCAGCATGATGTTCATTGCGGCTGTTAGAACGTCATCGACACGACCACCGAAGTAACCTGCAGAAACACCAATAACAGTTGCCAGTAAACATACGGTTAGACCCGCACCAAAACCTACAGCAAGAGATACGCGTGCGCCGTATACTACTTGAGACCAAACGTCACGACCCATGCGAGTTGTACCTAGTACGTGGTCCGCCTTTTTAGACATGATCAATGTACGACGATCGTCTGCTAAGTTTTGAGCAACCCAGCCATCAGGGTTAGTTTGTGCAGACTTCACTACGAAACCAGGGTATTCATGTGGGTTGCCTGTACGCTTGTCTGGTACATGTTTAGTGATCAATGGAGCTGCAATCGCGCCAAGAATAAAGATACTTAGGATGATGACGCCTGTTAGGGCCATCGGGTTACGCCAAATGAGTTTTAGAAAGTCTTTCATGATTATTTACCACCCTTACGAAGACGAGGGTCAAGAACAACGTAAAGCATGTCTGCAACTAGGTTAAAGAACAGCATGAATAGCGTCATGATAAGCAGCTGACCTTGCAGTACTTGGTAGTCACGAGCGTTAATTGCGTTGAAAAGTACGCTGCCAAGACCTGGGTAGTTAAAGATGATTTCGATAATTAACTGACCACCGATTGCCATACCTAGCGACATTGACAGGGCTGTCACACTAGGTAGCATCGCGTTACGAGCTGCGTAGTTGAATACCACTCGGTTTTCGCTCAGGCCTTTGCCTTTCGCCATGGTGATGTAGTCTTCGGCTAGTAGGTTGATCATGTTGTTACGCATGTTTACTAGGAAGCCACCAATTTGAACAACAGAAGCACAGAACAGTGGTAAGAAGGCGTGGTAAGCGACATCTTTAATGAATGCCCAGCTTGTCCAGTCAGGCATAGTACCTGCGGTGTAGGCATAACCGGTTGGGAACCACTTCAAGCCAATTGCAAAGGTAAATAGTGCAATCATTGCGATAACAACTTGAGGAACGGCTTGTAGAATCAGCATCCCTGGAGTTACGAAGGCATCGTACTTACTGCCGCGTTTCCACGCTGCGAAAATACCTAGGATTGAACCAATCGAGAAAGAAAGAATAACTGCGGTGCCGGCTAAGAAAAGCGACCAACCGAATGCTCCACCCAACAGTGTGTTTACAGAAAGTGGGTAGAATTGAATTGATGTACCAAGTTCCCAGCTAAGAATGTTCTTCATGTACGCTACGTATTGAACCAGTAGACCGCCATCAACGAAGCCTAATAGTTCTTTCATTGCAGCAATACGCTCTGGAGTAACTTGTACAGAAGCGTTCGCAAACATCATGGTAACTGGGTCACCAGGCATTGCTCTTGGAATAATAAAGTTTAACGTCGCAGCAACTAATAGCGCGACAAAATAAAATGACAAACGTCTTAAAAAATAACCCATAACTCACACCTTACTCACCCAGATTGTTTCCCTGTTTCTGGATTCAGGTCGCTCCTAGCGAAATTTGGAACGAAAAATCCCCTGACGACTAGCGCCATACTTTCAATTGATAGTGTGGGGATTTTTATAAGCGGCGTAAGAGGTTACGCCGCAAGGATTGAACGATTACTTATTTAACTGGTTTTAGGTCCAGTACATGAAGTAGACGCTCTGGAATACCAGCCCAAATGTTTGGACGGCCTTTTGGATTTTCTTCGTTCCACCAACCAGTGAAGCGAGTTGTGTTGTATTGGTACATGTAAGCACCAGACATCACAGGGATTGTCACTTGGTCTGCAGCGATGATTTGCTGGATACCGTGTGCAATGTCTAGCTGCTCGTTCTTATCAGCTGTTTTGTAGAAGCTGTTTAGAAGACCATCTAGCTTGTCGTTTTTGTAGAAGTGCATTGCGAAACGAGGCATACCATCACCAGATTGTAGTGATGAGTTGTAAGCACTGTTCCAGTACGTGTATGGATCCGCACCGTGGAAATAGTTTGTGTATGCTACGTCGTATGTACCTTCAAGCATTGCTTGGTTGTAAACAGAGAAGTCAGGTGTACGAGCTTTCGCTTTAATACCGATTTCGTTCAGCTGTTCTACCGCTAGTTGAACTGTGTTGTTGAAGTCAGTCCAGCCGTTTGGCGATTGAATCATTAGTTCGAAAGACTTGCCTGATGGAGTGTCAACAAAACCATCTTTGTTTACATCTTTGAAGCCAGCGTCAGCAAGAAGCTTCTTCGCGCCTTCAGCGTTGTAAGTGTTGAAGCCTTTGTACTTGTCGTGAGTTTTTTCATCAGACCAAGCTTCAAACGCGTAGCCAAGACCCGATGCGAAATCGTTCACAGTACCGCCACCGTAGAATGCGATGTCGATGATAGTTTGACGGTCAAGAGCCATAGAGAAAGCACGACGGAAGTCAACGTTGCTCAATGCTTCATGCTTCGCAGCATCAGGGTGCTTGAAGTTAACGATGAATGCCTGTGTACCTGCTGGCGGGTACCAGTAGTGGTGTTTAGGGCTAGCTGCTGCGTATGTACGATCGATATCTGGAACAAAAGAAGACGTCCAGTCCATTTCACTGTTTACAACTTTACCTAGGAATTGGTCGTTGTTCGCAATTTGTGGAACACGTAGACAGTCAACATCTAGGTTGTCTGCATCCCAGTAGTTCGGGTTTGCACACTGGATGTATAGTTGTGCTGTAAACGTATCGATTTCTGTAAATGGACCAGAACCTACCGGGTTCTCATTGGTAAACGTTGATGGATCTTTAACGTCTTTCCAGATGTGCTTAGGTACTACAGGTACTTTAGCAATCTCGTAAGGTACGTTTGAGTTTGCTTCTGTTAGTGTGAACTTAACTTGGTTGTCGTTCAGTTTTTCTACAGAAGTTACCCAAGAGTTGATACCAGATTGGTCAAGCTCTGGTTTCTCTTTTACAAGGTTGAAAGAAAAAACAACATCATCAGCAGAGAAAGTTTCTCCGTCTGACCATTTAACACCCTTACGAATGTCGAAAACAACGCTCATCAGATCATCTGACATCTTGAAGTTTTCAGCTAGACGGAACACTGGAGTGTTACCGTGCATTTCGTTAAATACTACTAGCGGCTCATACATGAAGTCAGTTGTAGTATGTAGGTTAGTAGCACCAAGGTACGGGTTAAAGTTACGTACGAATGTAGTGTACTCTTTCGGGTGAACGGTCAGTTCACTGCGTTCTGCAGCGGTTGCTACTGATGCAAAACCTGTTGTAGCAGTTGCAATAATTGCTGTTGCTATTGCTGTTTTTTTTATATTGGCAAGCATAGCTGTTCCTTACTATTTGCTTTCATTTCACTAATGGATTGAATGTTATCTGTCGCTAAATTGTTTAGTAGATACACACTCTGGTTAAAGGCCCACCTCTTCTTCGTTGCTCCAGATTCATCGTTGATTCTGAGAAGTGGTAAGAGTGGCCTGTAGGCCTTTGGCAGGAGTAAGAAAACACCTTATCGATGAATTAATCAAACTCGTTTCCCGTCAAAAACGTTAAAAACACACAACCTCACGTCATTAACGTCAAAATAGGTTGCTTTGGTGGTTTTTTGTGCGCAATTGTTAAGGTGATGTGACTCGCATTTGGTTTTGTGGTTCTTGCAGGTTGTAAGTGGTCACTAACTTCAAAGGCTTTTTATTATAATGCTTTACCCTACGTTGGTATAATTGTAGATCTCGGTCACTTGCCAGTTTTACGTTAAATTTCCCTAGAAAATTAAATCTGCCGTTCTGTTGTGACTCGCTTCTCAAACTGCAACAAAGAGTCAGATAACGGTCAGATATGATTGAGAATAGAACGAAAAGTACTGACGGTTACCAGCACGTACTGTGCGTAATTGGCGTGAATTCTTCCTTGTTTAAAGACGTGAAAAAAGTGCGTTGTAAGCGTTGGGATTCTACTTTTTGTGTTTATGAGGCGTACAAAAAAGCCCACGCTAGGTGGGCTAATTTAGTGATGTTGGTTCAGGGTTTAGCTGGTCAGTAGTTTCTGCAATTTATCTCTTAGCATCTCAATATGGGTTCTTTCTGGCGTCTGTTCTTTGCAGTGTTCCAGTATGAATTCGATTGAGCTCAGTACCGTTCGCCAGCGAGGCGTTTTCGGTAGGGTTTCGACGCGTAGGTATTTGTCTAGCGTTCGAGTTTGCAGCGTACTGCGGTCTAAGTAGACGCGCCACAAGCCACTCTTCTCGGCGAAAGCGAACTTGGTTTCACCAGTCACCGACTCCCAGTAGATGATGGCATTCGTCATCGCATCGACCAGTACTTCACGCATCAACTCTTGCTTGTTTTTACCTTCACCGGTTGCCTTGTCAGCAAGACGAGTAAATTCTCCTCCAAGCTCTTTCAGTTGCTGCAACTTATCTTTGTCGCCTTCAAAGGCATAACTAGAGAGAGCCTCAACCGCCGTTTCAAGGTTATTGATTCGGTTTGAGTTAACTCCACCACCTACATTAAAGATATACATGGTGTCGAGCCCTGAACCTTCAGGTAGCTTAAGGATGTCACTTGGTATGCGCTGACGTGTGTCGTCTATATAGATATCAATGTCACCGCAGTAGTGGGCTTGTTCCACTTTAAGGTATTTAGGCGCAATGATCTCGTCGGCCATTGAGCGTTTAAGTTGCTCCTGCCCGCGTCTGAATAGTTTTGCCGCCGCTTCGTTAGCAAAGCGAATACGTTGGTCATCACGAATACAGATGATGGCTTCAGGTGCCGATTCTAGTTGCTCTAATAAGCGGCCTTGAGTTTCTAGCAAGTTAGCTTCAACCATCGCTCTATGTTTGAGCTCGAGTTGCAGCTGGTCGTTTTCAAGGCGTCTCTGTTCAGCTTTACTTGCTGATAGATGCGCTGTTATTCGAGCCGCTAATTCTTGTTTGTTGAACGGTTTAGACAAGTAGTCATTGGCGCCAGCTTCGAAACCTCGAACACGGTCTTCTGCTTGGTTGAGGGCTGTTAGCATGATGATTGGCAATTGAGCATGATCGTATTGCTTTCTCAGTGCTTCACAAACCTGATAGCCGCTCATTCCTGGCATCATGATGTCGAGTAGAAGCAGCTCTGGCTTCTCTTTTTCAATCAGTTCAATGGTTTCCGGGCCATCACATGCAGTACGTACTCGATAACCTTCTAATTTCAAGAAGCTGTCTAATACTCGCAGGTTAACCGGCTCATCATCGGCGATAACCAGTAACGGGCCATCTGGGTTCTCACTGATAACGCTGTTTTCTTGTTGGCCGTTATCAATTAAATCCGGCGCTTGGAAGTGCGAGTAGTGACCGGATTCGTTGTAACTGTCCAGCTCATCTTGAGTCGCTAGGGGCAGGGTAAAGCTAAACGTAGTGCCAAGCATTGGTTGACTACTTACGTACAGTGAACCGCCCATTAACTCGATCAGCTGACGACTGATCGATAATCCAAGCCCTGCACCTTGGCGGTAGTTACTCGCATCTTGGCCTGCTTGAATCAATGGCTCAAAGATGTGCTCAAGATACTCGGCCGGAATACCTTGGCCAGTATCGACAACTTGTACACGAATGTTGTCATCGATAACGCTGGCAGAGATAACAATCTTACCTTCTGAGGTGTACTTGATGGCATTGCCGACCAAGTTATACATCACTTGCTCAAGTCGTTGAGGATCCGATGAAACCAGCCCTAAATCACTTGGGACTTGGTTAATAATACGGATTGGCTTATTGCCCAATAGGTGATGAGACAACTCTAGGACCAAGCTGGTGGCTGCAGATAAATCAACGGCTGATTTCTTTATGTCTAAGCTGCCATAGCGCATCTTGTGATAATCAAGCAGATCATCAACCAAGGTCGCCAATCTCTGACCACTATTGATGATGATATCCAACTGATACTTCTGATTGGCAGGAATAGGGCCGTTCGCTCCAGATATCAAGGCTTCAGCGATACCCACCATGCCATGCAGTGGTGTTCTCAATTCGTGTGAAGTGGTCGCTAAGAACTCATCTTTAAGTTTGTTGGCCAGTTGCAACTCTTCGTTTTGCTTTTGAATGGTCTTAAGGTTGTCCTCAAGCTCATCATTTTGACTTTTGATGAGCTGCATTTTTTCACGAATCGAGCGCTGCATTCTTTCGAAGCTCACCGCGAGTCGGCCGATCTCATCTTTGCGCTCGGTATTGATCATGGTTTCATCGAGATCACCCGCCGATACTTTCTCGGCAGCCCAGGTCAGTTTAAGTAGTGGGGAGGTGATGAAGTTAGACAGATAGTGCGATGCAACAACGACGAGAATGATCGCCGTTAGCATCACGATCACGAAGATCTTTTCTAACTGATGAATACGAGCAAACGCCTCTTTTTCTGGCAGCTCTACGACAAGAGCCCATGTTGCGTATTTCAGCTCAATTGGTGTATATGCTGCGATAATCGCTTGATCTAGGGTGTTGTCGAAGGTGCCAACCGCCGTTTCGCCAGCCAATGCTTTATCAACAACGTCTAGGCTCAAGTTGATAGATTCTTGTGAATGGGCAAGGCTACGCGGCAGGTGATCATCACCTACAAGCAGCGTTTGAATATTCGAACTCTTGTTGAGATCCGCAATCAGCTTAGTAATGCCGTTGATTGGCAGCCTAAACATCGCGTAGCTGTGCAGGTAGCCTTGTTGAACAATAGGTGCGCCTAACCATGCAGTCTGTTTGCCATTCTCGTCTTTAAAGTCAGAAACGATAACCGGCGTGTAATCTTCGTTAGATTTGCGTCGGTCGGTTACGTCTTTGGCTAGTCGTTGAAAGGTAATACCTAGGTTGGAATCCTTGTATTTTCCTGTCAGCAGATTGGTGCCGTAATCGTCATTTTTAAAGACGGAATAAGCGACATTACCGTTGATATCAACCAAGAGAATATCGTCAAAATCAGAGCGTTTAAGCAGTTCTAGGTAAGCATTATGGTAGCGCTTGTGCAGTAAGCGATAACGCTCGCTGCCAATAAAGCTACTAGATTCTGGAAGAATCGACGTTTTGATTTGATCGCCAGAGCCTTGAATGTAGCGCTGCTGTGCATTACCGCGAGCCTCGTCAATATCTAACCCCAATCGTTGGAATGCATTGATCAAACCATAAAATCGCCCGCCACTGGCATTGGCCAATTCTGAGCGAACAAAGCCCATCACTTGGGATTCTTGAGCTTGTAGGTAATCGACAATTTGCTGCTGCTTAGTATCACGAACCGAAACAAGGTGTGAGGTGCTTTGTTCCTGGAGATCCTGACTGTGCGATTGGAGGAAAAATATCGCGATAAGTGTCACTGGGGTAATACTGAGGACAAGAAATGCCAGCATTAGGGTATTTTGAAGGCGCTTAAACTTCTGCTTACGATAGAATCTAAACATAAATTGGGTACTACTTTCCTTTGATGTACTGCTAAAAGGGGCGAAAACAAGTACAGAGAATAGAATTAACGGGTTCCAATTTAACGAAATTAACGAGTTTTTTTACTTTGACAAGTAAGTGGTATTTAAAGCGTGTGCAAAAGCTCATTTTTATAGAGTTTTGACAAAAATATGAACAGACAGCGCAGATAATGACCCTGCGCTGTGCTAGATAGGTTATTTGTTTGCGTGATAGATCGCGAATTTAGTGGTCTTATTTAGAGTCGCGCATTTTCCAAATGCTTGTTCAATAATTGGAATGTATTTTAAGAAACTATTCGCAACAATAATCATCTCTCCAGAACGCTTCAAATGCTTAGGAGCCTGAGCAAGTAAGGTCTCAGTCGCGCTGTAGCTAGTGTCTAAGCCTGAATGGAATGGTGGGTTACTGATGATGAACTGGTAGTCTTGTGCAGTATCAGAATAGACATCGGACGCGAAGACTTTACCCGTTAAACCATTCGCTTCTAGCGTTGCTTGGCTTGATGCCACGGCAAATGCACTGATGTCGCACATTTCTAGCTCGATATCTGGGTTACGAGATGCCATTACCGCGCCCAATACGCCTGCACCACAGCCAAAGTCCAGTACCTTGCCTTTTAGTTTTGGCAGAGTATCCAGCAGAAGTTGGCTACCGACATCGAATTGACCGTGACTGAAGACGCCAGGAAGGCTTTTTACCGTCAAAGGTTGTTCATCAATGTTAACCGTGTAGGTCTTAAACCAGTCTTGTAGGTTGAACGCTTGTGGTTGCTCGAAGCATTGACCCCAGTAGAAAGAGCAACGACGCGCTGAATCGTATTTAACAACTTTGCCGTAAGGAGCAAACATCTTCTCGATGCTTTTCACGCCTGAGCGGTTCTCACCAACCACGACGATTTCGGTATCTTTGCCTAGCTTGGCAAATAGCATCGCCAATAGAAATTCCGCTTCTGCTTTGGCTTTTGGCCAGTACAGCATCACTAAGTCGGCTTTGGTCTCTTCGGTAAACTCAGCCCCGTAAAAACGTTGGATGGTGTTGCAACCCTCCAGTTGACGGTAGTAGCTGTAATTAGAAGTAAACACAGAGACAGATTCACAGTGCTTGGCTAACTCAACAGGGAACAAGTCTTCTGCCTCACCGGCAACTAAAACATGTTTTCCTTCAAAGTAGGCGAGCTGGCGTTGAGCAATCTGGCTTGGGGCAATATAAGCTGACATAGGACACTCTGTTGAATCGTTAGCAAAAAATGAGGGCGGATTTTCGCATAATCCGCCCAAAGCTTGAAGTGTTTAATACTCGTTCGGCAACCAAGTTACTAGGGTCTGTTGATCTTTCGCGGTTAAATTTTGTTCGAGGTGGAATCGTTTTAGGCGCGGCAAGAAGTATGTAGCTTAGTGATTCTAAGTAAATACTTCTTAACAAAGCATAAAACGATTCTAACCGAACCCTTCGGGCAGCCTTTGTGGTTCATTTCTACTGCGTTATCGGTTTCTTATGTAGGCTAGCTACACATCAAACCCTCTGCCTTGTAGACATTTCCCACAAAGTGCTGCAAAAATCACCTGGAAAGTTCAACAGACCCTAATGAGTTGATTAACTCTTGTCTTGCTGGTTTAAAAAGTCCTTAAACTCTTCATCGTAGATGTTGAATAGGACAATGGTAATCGCAAAAATCAGTGGGCCGTAGATAAGACCAATTAGGCCAAACAGTTGAATACCGCCCAATAGTGAGAAGAAGATCATTAGGGTATTCATGCCTGCACTGCCTTGCATTAGCAGCGGACGTAGTAAGTTATCAATTGAACCAACAATCGCTACACAGTAAACCGTTAGGAAAATCGCCCACGTGGTATCACCAGTTAGGAACAAGTAAGTTGCTGCAGGAATCCAGATTAATGCGGTACCCACAACTGGGATGAAAGAGGCAAAGCCCATCATGGTACCCCAGAATAGACCTGGGAAACCGGCAATCCACATACCTAAACCGCCGGCAAAACCTTGCGCGATTGCGGTTAAGAATGAGCCCATGACTGCTGATTTAGATACTTGCTCTATCTCTGTTAGAAGTTTGTCTTCTTGGCTACGAGACAGCGGCAGAATATGACGAACCACACTGATGATTTTGTCATGATCTCTTAATAAGAAGAACAAAACGAATAGCATCAAGAAGAAGTCCATTAAGAAATTGGTCGCGTCACCTAAGATTTTCGCACTGATACCAACTAGCTTAGAACCAAAGCTGGTCGCAAACTCACCGACTTTTTGTGCGATGGCTTGGGGCTCAATGTTGTCGAAAGGCAGGTAGTTATTCACAAATGACAGCGCTTTGACCACTAACGGGTGAGCAAACAGAGTCTGAATGCCACCGTGAGTCACCCATTGGTAAGTATTCTGAGAGAACAGAGAACCTTGCTGAACAATTGCTGCGAATACTGCCAATAAAGGGATAACAATAATGAAGGTCAGTATGATACAAGACAGCAGAGAGACGATGTTTTCTTTATTCGGGATCTTTTTTTCAAGCCACTCATGGATTGGGAACATCAATAGTGAAATGATAAAGGCCATCACGATAGAGTTAACGTATGGCTCGATAAGCAGGTAACAAGCATAAGCCGCCGCGAGTAGGGCAATGATGATCACCCAGTGGCTGGAATTGATTTTGAGTTTTTCTGACACGGTAATGGTCTCTATATTTGCGTTCTGAGTTTATAATGGCTGCAAAACAGAGAGTTAGCAATGAGGAGTTTTGATAATGGGATGCTGTAATAAAGATAAGAAATGCCAAGACGAAGAACAGCAAACAAAAAAAGAGATCCCTTGGTTCAGAATGTTCCTTGGTACCTTGATGCTGTTGGTTTTTCTTTTCTGGGAACGTTAATCGCTTTTGGTTCAGTTTTAGCCTTAATCGACGGCTAAATAAGCAGTCATATTTGTGGCTAATGAACGCGATATATAAAAAAGGGCTGCATTTAATGCAGCCCTAAATTCAATCGGTTAGCAACTTATAAAGTGCTTTCGATTATTTGCTTTCAGCAGCAATGATCGCAAGAGAGCGGTCAGCAGCTTCTAGTGTCGCATCAAGTTCTTTTGAACCATGAGCAAGAGAAGTAAAGCTTGCTTCGAATGCTGAAGGTGCAAGGTAAACACCGTGATCTAACATTAGGTGGAAGAAGCGCTTGAAGCGTTCTACATCACACTTAGTTACATCTTCGTAGCACGTCACAGTTTCTTGGTCAGTGAAGAAGAAACCAAACATACCGCCAACTTGATGAATTAGCATCGGGATGCCGTGCTTGTCAGCAAGTTGCTTGAAGCCTTTTGCCAACTGCTTAGTTTTTGAAGCTAGACGTTTTTCGTTGCCTTCTTCTCGCAGAAGGTTCAAACATGCGTAGCCAGCAGCCATTGCAACAGGGTTACCTGAAAGCGTACCCGCTTGGTAAACAGGGCCAGTTGGTGCGATGTATTGCATCACGTCTTTACGACCACCGAAAGCACCCACAGGCATGCCGCCGCCGATCACTTTACCAAGACACGTTAGGTCTGGCTTGATGTTGTAGTAAGCCTGAGCACAACCTTCAGCAACGCGGAAACCTGTCATTACTTCATCAAAGATTAGCAATGCACCTTCTTGGTCACAGATTTCACGTAGACCTTCGTGGAAGCCTTCTACAGGAGGGATACAGTTCATGTTACCCGCGACTGGCTCGACGATGATACAAGCGATCTCGCCTTTGTTTGCCGCGAAGATTTCACGTACAGAATCTAGGTTGTTGAATGTTGCCGTTAACGTCAGCTTAGCAAAGTCAGCCGGTACGCCAGGAGAGCTTGGTTGACCTAAAGTCAGTGCGCCAGAACCTGCTTTTACCAGTAGGCTGTCTGCGTGGCCGTGGTAACAGCCTTCAAACTTAAGAATTTTGTCACGACCAGTGAAGCCACGAGCTAGACGAATCGCACTCATTGTTGCTTCTGTACCTGAGCTCACCATACGTAGCTGTTCCATTGATGGAACCATCTCAGAGACAAGTTCAGCCATTTTGATTTCAGTTTCGGTTGGAGCACCGAAGCTAAGGCCGCGTTGAGCTGCTGCAATAACAGCGTCACGAATAACCGCGTGGTTGTGACCAAGGATCATTGGACCCCAAGAGCCAACGTAATCGATATACGCTTTACCATCAGCATCAAAAATAAGTGGGCCATCAGCGCGTTCAACGAAGATTGGAGAACCACCTACGCCATTGAATGCACGAACTGGAGAGTTTACGCCACCAGGAATAGTTTGCTGTGCTTTTTCGTACAGCTCTGCTGATTTGGTCATTGATATATCCTCTTTTGACTGTCGGACCAATTGGCACGCATTGTACCTATCCCTAATCCAACTAGGAATGCTTTCGCCCAGATAATCACCCGAATCTGGTTGTTTTGTGTGGTTACACGTTTTAATTGTTAGATATTGGTGAGTTTACAGCAGTAAAAGGACCGATCCTGTGGTGAATACTTGAACGTTTCAGTCAGGTATTAGATAATCACCGGAATATAAGAAAATACTCAACAACTATGGTCTCGAATTAGATTTGTATCATGTTGTTTTTGACACAGGTAAGAGAGGTTGTCGTGAGCGAAGTAAATATCCCATTGTCTTTTTCTGATGCAGCAGCTACCCGCGTACAAACGCTAATTGCTGAAGAAGAAAATCCAGAACTAAAACTACGTGTGTACATTACAGGTGGTGGTTGTAGCGGTTTCCAATACGGCTTCACATTTGATGAAAAAGTAAATGATGGCGACACTACGATTGTAAACAGCGGTGTAACGCTGGTTGTTGATCCAATGAGCCTACAGTACTTAATGGGCGGCATGGTTGATTACACAGAAGGCCTAGAAGGCGCTCGTTTCTTTGTGAACAACCCGAACGCGACAACAACATGTGGTTGTGGTGCATCATTCAGCGTATAGCATGAGTTGAAAATAGCTTGAGCTCAAAGCTGCATTAGAAATATTTCAAACGCCGAACTTATGTTCGGCGTTTTTGTTTTTACTTAGTAACTTATTACTTTTCAAGGCATTCCTCTCATTTTTAGTACACGGCATATTTTTTAAACTGTCGATAGCGTCCAACTTCGTTGAGGATTGGTCTGTTAAGGTTATCTTTGTGCATAAGGAAGTTGCACATCACGCTATTAAGCCAACTAGCGCGCCTGAATTACATCGGACAAAAGGATTTGTTATGCCCACTCTATTTTCTAACTCACCACTTTTTCAGAAATTGAAGCAGCCGTGGCTGGTTTCTCTGACTCTAGTCGTGTTGTTGTCGATCTGGCTTGGTTTAGGCGTAGGGCAAGCAGAAGAGTCACCTGAAAAAAAGGCGACAGAAATTCCGTTGGCTAAGGTTTCCTTTCAAACATTCACCTCATCACCGACCTTTAAAACGATTGATCTCTATGGAAGAACGGCGCCCGATCGGCATGCTCGTCTAGGTGCAGAAGTCGCGGGCAAGATTGTCAGATTGAACGTTGTTAAGGGGGATATGGTTAAAGCTGGACAAGCCATTGCCCAGATAGATAAGGGTGATTTAGAGATTCAACTAGAGCGAGCCTCGGCTTTATATCGCTTGAAGCAGAAAGAGTTTAAAGCGGCGCAGTCACTGAAGAAAAGAGGGCTGCAAGGCGAAATCGCCTACACCACAGCAGAGGCTTCATTAACAGAAGCAAAAGCCATGATGCGCAATGCGGAATTGGCTTTAAAGAATACTGTCATTACTTCGCCTTTTTCGGGTGTGGTTCAAGACTTAATGGTTGAGCTTGGTGACTTTGTTGGGGTTGGCGATCCGGTTGCGGGCGTGATTGATCTCGATCCTCTGGTCATCGAAGCCGATGTCAGTGAACGTCATATCCAGCATTTGTTAGTTAATCAGTCCGCCTTGGTTCGCTTGCTGGGAAGAGAAGAAGCGGAAGGCCGCTTACGTTATGTTTCTCGAATCTCTTCTGCTTCTACCAATACTTTTCCAATCGAGATTGAAATCGATAATTCCAAGGGTCTATTACCTGCAGGTGTCAGTGCCGAAGTAAAACTCAACCTAGAAACAAGAGACGCAATCAAGATAACACCGGCGATGCTGGCATTGGATGAGGCGGGTAACCTAGGGGTCAAAACCTTGCTCTCTGCTAGTGACTCACCAACGGTGAAGTTTGTAGGTATTCAGCTTGTAAAGGCAGAACAAGATGGAGTGTGGCTCACTGGGCTGGGTCAACGCGTCGACATCATCACCGTAGGTCAAGGCTTTGTGCGTGATGGTGATTCTGTGATTGCTGTTGAGCAAGGTGCTGAACTCTTAAATGTAACCGCAGAGTAGGAGATTGCCGATGTATTCAATTATTGATGCAGCCTTGTCTCGTGCTCGAACAATGCTCTCCCTTTTGGCGTTAATCCTCGTAGCTGGTGTCGTCACCTATATCACGATCCCCAAAGAATCGAGCCCAGACATTACTATCCCGATTATCTATGTCTCTGTTGGGCACCAAGGTATTTCGCCAACCGATGCCGAACGCTTATTGGTTAGGCCGATAGAGCAAGAGCTGAGGTCGATTGAGGGCGTAAAAGAGATGACAGCAACCGCAGCAGAAGGCCATGCCTCTGTTGTGTTGGAGTTTAATGTCGGCGTTGATCTCACTAAAGCGATGGCCGATGTGCGTGACGCGGTTGATCTGGCTAAACCAAAACTGCCAGAAGACAGTGACGAGCCGACCGTAAATGAGGTGACGCTGGCTTCTGAGCAACCTGTTTTGTCTGTTGTGCTATTCGGTACCGTTCCTGAGCGCACCATAGTGCAAATTGCCCGAGAACTCGGAGATAAATTAGAAAGCTATCGCCAAATCCTTGAAGTCGATATTGCGGGCGATCGCGATGACATCGTCGAGATCATTGTCGATCCGTTATTGATGGAGAGCTACAGCTTAGATCAAGCAGATATCTATAACTTGATCGCTCTGAACAATCGAGTGGTTGCCGCTGGTTTTGTTGATACTGGCTATGGACGTTTTTCTGTCAAAGTCCCTTCAGTGTTTAATTCCTTAAAAGACGTGCTTGAGTTACCTATTAAAGTGGATGGCAAGCAGGTGGTCACTTTTGGCGATGTCGCCACGGTTCGTCGAGCGTTTCGAGATCCTGAAAGCTTTGCTCGTTTAGATGGCAAATCCGCGGTGGTGTTGGATATCAAGAAGCGTGCAGGTGAGAACATCATCGAAACCGTTGAGCTAGTCAAAGCAGTAATGGCAGGCGCTCAGCAGCAAGCGGAATGGCCCAATAACCTGTTGGTCAAATACACCTGGGATGAATCTAAAGATGTGAAGATCATGCTTAATGATCTGCAAAACAATATTCTATCCGCCATCATTTTAGTGGTGATCGTTATCATCGCGATTCTTGGTGTGCGTACCGCTTTGTTAGTGGGTATTTCAATCCCTGGCTCATTTCTAACTGGGTTATTGGTTCTTTCGGTGTTTGGCTTAACCGTCAACATCGTGGTGTTGTTCTCTCTGATCATGGCTGTGGGTATGTTGGTTGACGGTGCGATTGTGGTGACCGAATTTGCAGACAGGCGAATGCAAGAGGGTGAAGGGCGCAAAGCCGCTTACCGAGATGCAGCGAAACGGATGGCGTGGCCGATAACCGCATCCACAGCCACAACCTTGGCCGCATTTGCTCCGTTGTTGTTTTGGCCGGATGTGACGGGTGAATTCATGAAGTTCTTACCACTAACTCTGATCGCGACATTAACTGCTTCATTGATTATGGCGCTGTTGTTTGTCCCTGTATTAGGCGGTTTGATTGGTAAACCTCAATACGTATCGTCTAAAAGCCAAGCTCGAATGGTCGCACTGCATAATGGTGACTTTTCACAAGCGACAGGCTTAACCAAGGCGTATTACCACACACTGTCGATTGCAATTAAACACCCCTTTAAGATTCTTTGTAGTGCGATACTGCTCGCGGTTGCTGTTGGGTTTACTTACTCCAAAGCGGGTCTTGGAGCAGAGTTCTTTCCTGAGGTTGATCCGCCATTCTTTAATGTCAAAGTTCGTTCTCATGGTGATCTGTCTATCCAAGAAAAAGACGACATTATGCGCGATATTGAGCTGATGATGCTCAACCATGATGAGTTCGATACCGTTTACACTCGAACGGGTGGTGACGACCAAATTGGTTTGATATCGATCACCCCTGTGGATTGGCAATACCGCCGCAGCGTTAAAGCGATCATTGATGAGTTGAAGGTACAAACCGATCAATACGCTGGTGTTGAGATTGAATATAAGTTTCCTGATGCTGGGCCTCCGGTTGAAAATGACTTAGTGATTGAGCTGTCGGCAAGAACGCCAGAGCAACTTAATCAGGCTGCAAAAATCGTTAGAGGTTGGGCAGATGGCAATCAGGCACTGACCAATATCAGTGATACCGCGAGTAAAGACGGCATCGATTGGAAGGTGGATATTCGCCGCGACGATGCCGCGCGCTTTGCAGCTGATGCGACCTTAGTGGGGAATACCGTTCAATTCGTGACGAATGGTCTCAAGATTGGTGATTATCTGCCCGATGACTCTTCAGAAGAGGTCGATATATTGGTGCGTTACCCGAATGATAAAAGGGATATTGGACGCTTCGACCAGCTGAGAGTCAAAACACCTGCAGGCTTGGTGCCGATCACCAACTTTGCTCAGATTGTTCCCGACCATAAGCAAGATACGATTAAACGCCTTGATGGTAAGCGTGTGGTGAACATCATGGCGGATATGGAAGAGGGTTATAACCTTGCACTCGAGCTACCAAAGATTGAGCAAGCGTTGAGTGAATTGGGGCTACCGAGTAGTGTCGAATTTCGTATCCGTGGGCAAAATGAAGAACAAGAAAACTCTTCCGCCTTCTTACAAAGTGCTTTCTTGGTTGCTTTGGCGGTAATGGCTTTGATTCTGATTACTCAGTTTAATAGTTTCTATCAAGCATTCCTCATTTTGAGTGCGGTGTTGTTCTCAACGGTTGGTGTGTTTGTTGGTCTGCTAATCTTCCAGCGCCCGTTTGGCATCGTGATGTCTGGTATTGGAGTGATTGCACTGGCAGGTATCGTGGTGAACAACAATATCGTGCTGATCGACACCTATAACCAGCTAATCAAAAGAGGCTTGGATAAGCGAGATGCGATTCTAAGAACCGGTGTTCAACGTTTAAGACCTGTAATGCTGACTACGGTCACCACCATTTTAGGCTTAATGCCGATGGTGTTAGAGATGAACATCGACCTGATTAATCAAAAGATAGAATTCGGCGCTCCGAGTACGCAGTGGTGGTCACAACTCGCTACGGCAATTGCCGGGGGCTTAGCTTTTGCGACAGTACTAACCTTGGTACTGACACCATGTCTGTTAATGCTAGGCCGAGACAAGAAGCCTGAAAAATAGTAGATGTAGTGGTTCGATGAACATAAAAAAGAGCACCTTGACGGGCGTAATGCTTGTAAGTTAAGCATCGTTTAGCGTCTTCTTGGAGGCCTTGTCGCATAGCGACAAGGCCTCTTTTTTACTGCTCTTGGGTAACTTCGTTCTCGCCTCTCAGGTAAAACAAAGCTTTCTGACATATCCAGTATGTAGTTTATTACTTCTGGGATTCGTCCCGGTGCGACCGCTGGTAATAATTGAAGCTGTCCAACAAGGAATAATGAAGCCTGTTTAAAGCCGATTTGATAAGGCATCACTGACTTCTGATGATAGGCCATTTGACACATCATGAACCGCAGTAGATTGTAAGCAACCAGCATTCCCCAAAGCTCTTGATTCACTAACTCTGGCTTTTTGCTTCTTAACGTAAGTTGGTTCTGAAGCATGTATTGCTTCATCTCACGATACCCCAACTCTATTTCCCAACGATGGCTATATAGTTCGGCGATATCAGCACCAGGATATTTCATCGTGTCTATCATTGACGTTAATAGTCGGACTTCTTTTCCTTTAATCGTCTTTGTGATTAAACGAGCTTGGAGAGTTTTGGGGGCATCAACCCACTTCTTTTGAGCTTGAGGTGATAGCTTGAGCTCAACGAGCTCTTGTCCTCGGCCTACCTTCGATAACACAGTGTATTGAGCCCCTTTTCTTAATGGGAGCAGCCAATGTTTTTCATCGCCACTGGTTTGCCATTTATGCAGTAAGCCCAAGGCGTAAAATCCGCGGTCAAAAATAGTTAAGCTGTTTGAGGGAGATTGTTCAATAAGCGGGATCGTAAGGTCGACTTCACTTTTAGATACTGAGTCGAATGAAGCGCTGTTGAGTAAATGACTGGTCAGCTCCATATGGCAGACCATTCTCACTTGAGGGTAGTCAGATATCGTTGTTTTATTGCCTGTTCTACTAAAATGCTCATCATTACTTTTAGTGTCTGGTGTTCTCCACACAACACCATCTACAGCATGAAGTGTTAACCCATGCCAATCGGGATGAGGAGTCTTGCGGTGCCAAAGTCGTTGAGTGTGATTGAACACGGCTTCCATAACGTCGGAACCAAGTCGGTGACGTGCCTGTATGACAGCGCTAGGTGCGACGAATGGCTTCTTACCCGGTAGGAGAATATCAAGTTGCGAGACTACTTTATCCATCGATAAATGACGGTAAAGGGACATCCCTAAAACACTCCAAACCATCATTTCCATTGGTAACCTGCGCTTTCGAATAGTCGCAACCCCAGATTCTTGGAGGCACTGTTCGACGAGTTCCGGGGACAGCAGGTCTGATAACCCTGAGAGCTGTTCTGGAGAGAAGTTATGGACTTGATTAAGGGCTTGTCTAAGAAACATAAAAAATCCGAGTGTTAAAGAAACACTCGGATTTTGACATCCTTGGAGGATCGTTCAACCAGTCTTTTTTACTTAACTGATCGGCATTACCTTGACGGGCGCTCTTTTCGTTGGTTTATATGGCTATTAACCTAATTGGTCGCTAGTAGCTTAATTAGTCGCTAGCAACTGGCCGTATCGCTCAAGGTTATTCAGTCGAATCTCTGAGTTGGCAATAAAGGTTGCTTTTGCTTTGCCCGTTAACGATTTAGATTGAGGCAATTTCACGGTACGCGCATTTTTATGTACGCCATTAACCAAGAATTCATAATGTAAGTGCGGGCCTGTCACACGGCCTGTACCGCCCAAAGTACCAATGGTTTGGCCTTGTTTTACGCGCTGACCAGTTTTCACCATACGTCGCTTCATGTGCAGGTACTTGGTTATGTAGGTGTTGCTATGGCGGATAAACACGTAGTTACCATTGAATTGGTTGTAACCCGACTTCTGAACAATACCGTCACCGGCTGCCCAGATAGGCGTGCCAACAGGAGCTGCGTAGTCAGTACCGCGGTGAGCGCGAACCTTACCGGTTACTGGGTGTCTCCTGGTAGGATTAAAGTTCGATGTTACGCGACGAAAATCAATTGGTGAGCGCAAGAACGCTTTCTTCATTGCTCGACCATTTTCATCGAAGTAGTTTCCGCTCTTATCATCCAATACCGCGGTAAATGAGTCGCCTTGGTTTTTGAATACGGCTGCCATGATCTTACCGCGACCAACCACTTCACCTTCAACCACTTTCTCTTGGTATAAGATTTTGAAGCTGTCGTTCTTACGAATATCTAACGCAAAGTCGATATCCCAACCGAAGATGCCCGCCAGTTCCATAATTTGGTTTGCGGTTAAACCTGCGCTGACGCCAGCGTTCCAGAAGTTAGAGGTGATGTTGGCTTCGGCATAATTGTATTGGTAGGCCACTTCTTTTTTGTCGAAACTTGATGAGAAAGAATCGCCAGACTTAGTGATCTTGAAGCTTTCAAACGCACTAAGTTGTCGTTTTAACTGAATAAGGTCGTTGTTTTCATCAAAGCCGAACTGCAAGACATCACCAGGTCTTAAATTAGACAGCTGCTTCTTAATATCATCATTGGTATTGAGTAGCGTGATCAGCAGGCGGTATGACAGGCCAATACGTTCAAATAAAACAGAGGTGCTTTCGCCAGAGCGAACGGTGTATTTCTCCCAATTGAGCACTGCCGTCGGTGGAGCGTCACTTGAGCTAATAAGCGCAGAGGCATTGATAGTCAGTGGGTAATGTTTTCCCACAACTAAAGCGCCCGAATCGTCACGCAAACTGTTGACGTCGGGGAGTAAGAAAATCGCGACGAAAATTATGGCACTAAAAAATGCGATAAAAGCCCGGTGCAAAATAGGAAGGCGTGCAAAAATAGACAACATGTTCCGGTTCGTTCTGTAAATATTATGAAAATCGACGACGGAATAGTGTAACTGGTTTCAAAATACATCGCTATTCAAGTAAGATGTCTAATTAATGTATTTTTGCCAAATCTGTGGGAGTGAACAAGAATGGCGAGTATTGAAGCTGCACTAGCCGAGATCAAACGTGGCGTAGAAGAACTGATTCCAGAAGACGAACTGATTGCAAAACTAAAAGAAGGTCGTCCTTTACGCATTAAGCTGGGTGCCGATCCAACAGCTCCAGATATCCACCTAGGCCATACGGTTATCTTTAACAAGCTTCGTGCTTTCCAAGAGCTTGGTCATGAAGTGACATTCCTTATCGGTGATTTCACTGCAATGGTTGGTGACCCATCAGGTAAAAACTCAACACGTCCACCGCTAAGCCGTGAAGACGTATTGAAGAATGCTGAAACTTACAAAGAGCAAGTATTCAAGATTCTAGATCCTGCGAAAACGCAAATTCGTTTCAACTCTGAATGGCTATCTGAGCTTGGTGCTGAAGGTATGATTCGTCTTGCTTCTAACCAAACTGTTGCTCGTATGCTTGAGCGTGATGACTTCAAAAAGCGTTACGCTGGTGGTCAACCGATCGCAATCCACGAATTTATGTACCCACTTCTACAAGGTCACGACTCTGTTGCACTAGAGAGCGACGTTGAGCTTGGCGGTACTGACCAGAAGTTTAACCTTCTAATGGGGCGTGAACTGCAAAAAGCAGCAGGTCAAAAACCACAAGCGGTACTGATGATGCCACTACTTGTTGGTCTAGACGGCGTTAAGAAGATGTCTAAGTCTGCGCACAACTACATCGGTATCAGCGAAGCACCAAGCGAGATGTTTGGTAAGATCATGTCTATCTCTGACGATCTAATGTGGAGCTACTACGAGCTACTGTCTTTCCGTCCTCTTGAAGAAGTTGCGGAACTGAAAGCTGGCGTTGATGCAGGTAAGAACCCGCGTGACGTTAAAGTACTTCTTGCTAAAGAGATCATCGCTCGTTTCCATAGTGAAGCAGATGCTGAAGCCGCTGAGCAAGAGTTCGTTAACCGTTTTGCTAAGAACCAAGTTCCTGATGAAATGCCGGAATTTGAATTCGAAGCTGGTCTGCCAATTGCGAACGTTCTAAAAGAAGCAGGTCTTGTAAACTCGACTTCTGATGCGATGCGTATGATCAAGCAAGGTGCGGCTAAGCTTGAAGGCGAGAAGATTGAAGACAGCAAATTCGTACCTCAAGCAGGTACTGCCGTTTACCAAGTAGGTAAGCGTAAGTTTGCTCGTATTACTATTAAGTAATAATGCACATCAATAATTGAACCAAAGGCATCCACGGATGCCTTTTTTATTGACCGAAAGTTGACGAAACTTTGAAACGCCTATTGCTACACTATGCGCGCTGTCAAATTGACAGTAATTCTGGAGATTTTTATGAACAATACCGACCATCCTCCTAGTTTGAATGGAGAAGAATAACCTGTCTCGGTATTGATCTATTGTCCTGCCGTTCAGGTAGGGTATCTTTGTTTTCCCCCGTATTCTTTTCCACACACTAGATTCTAACAAGTAGACACATCAGTAGCTTTCAGCTCTTGGTGCGCTTAGCTGTACGCTCTTGGTGTATTAGCTATAGGCTATTTGTTTTGATGGTCGTTACCTTTGCCAATCGGGAGATTCGCCATGACGGTAATGAACAACACTTTTTTATCTATTGAAGCTCTGTACTCAGAGCAAGACATCCAAGCTGTATCGAATGCATTTCAACAGTACGGACGTGAACAACAAATTAACCTTTTGAACCGAATGCCGCTCGAAGATGCGGTGCTAGTGCTGGGACAATGCTCTTTGAGTACGATTCAGACTTTACTTAGTGAGCTAGAAGAGCAGGGCTTTGAGAAGCGCTCTCGACATCTAGCTCACCAACTAGGGCTGATTTACTCAGAGGTAGAACCTCAGCAGGGTTATCTTTCTACTGGAGTCATGAGCCATGTTAGGCAGCGTATCGGTTGGATTATTGCGTTAGCACTATTGGGAATCGTCTCAGGGCTTATCATTGCTCAGTATGAAGACATTCTCAGTCAGTTGGTACTTTTGGCAATCTACATGCCGGTAATTGCTGCTGCTGGTGGTAACACCGGAACACAAGCCGCGACTTTGGTGATCCGAGCCTTAGCCACAGGTGAGTTGAAAAAACGCCAATGGGCTAACGTTCTGTGGAAAGAGTTTAGAGTTGCTATTTGTTTAGCTCTAGCGATTGCCGTAGTGATGATTGGGCGTATTCTGCTATTCAGTGAAAACCAATCGACAGGTGGTTATGACATCAACATGATTGCGTTAGCGATTGCGGTAGCGCTGTTTATTCAGGTGACCATATCAACTGTACTCGGCGGCGGGTTACCGATAGTCGCTAGGCTATTTAAGCTTGATCCAGCGGTGTTAGTGAGCCCAGTACTTGCATCGATAGTGGATACCTCAGGCATGTGGATCTACTTCACTGTTGTGAATTCATTTCTAGGAATCGCTTAAAAGCTGATAAAAATAGCTAAATACATCTGAGAAATAAAAATGGCGCTGAAGATTGAAGGTCTTCAGCGCCATTTTTGTTATTAAAGTAGAAGTTTACACAGAGCTAAGCATTACTTAGATTTGCTTTGTGTTTGACTGAACTCGACCACATCTTTGTAGAAAGCACGCTCAAACTGGGTGATAGGTGCTTCTACTGGTTTGTCTGGATCTTGTTCTTCAGGGAAGTAATCACGGACAAATTGCACAAACAGAGAGTTTGTTTTCCCCGCCTTATCTAATCCATATCCCGCCATGTTGTAACTGCCGTATAGAGAACCACTCTTGGCGATAATGTTGCCTTGAATCGGTGCTTTTCTCATGCTCTGACGGTACTTAAGCGTTCCATTTATACCAGATGTAGGCATAGCCTCAATCAGGTTGAGCTGTTGATCGTTTTCCCAGATATAACGAAGCACTTGAGCCATGGTCTGCGACCTCATTCGGTTATTTCTGGATAGCCCTGAACCGTCGACGAGCTGCGCCTTGCTGAGGTCGATGTTTGCCTTAGTCAGCAATATCTGCTTTATCGCTTCAGTGCCGTTATTGAAGCTACCCGGTTGAACATAAAATGTCGCTCCTAGCGTTTTAGTTAGATTATCTGCGATAAGGTTATCCGACTTCTTGAGCATGATATCGAGCAGTTCAGGAAGCTTTTCTGAGTTGTGACTAGCGACTAACGTGGTTTTGTCTGCTTTCGCTTTTTTACCAATAATCACATCACCTTTTACTTCTATTTTCAGTTCTTTGAGAAGCGATGTAACGACTTGATAGGTGTAAAGTTCTGGGTTTTGAATCGCGAACTTGAGTGGCAGTGGTTTTTTGCGCTCAACTAAGCAGCCAGAGAGCTTATAAGCGTTATCTGGTGTGGTGATGAGTTCCAAGTCGCATTGTGTTGCCTTCTGCCCAGAGCGAGTTACCGTGGTTGCGGTGGTCGTCACGTCTATCGGATAGTGAGCGGGAATATAAACGCGAGTGCTGCCATTATCTTTTGTATAAATAGAGGCTTGTGCGCAGTTGCTGTCCAAGGTCATTGCACTAGAAGGCGCGCTGTAACAAACGCCTAGAATGTCCCAAGGCCAACCAACGGCTCGCTGATAGCCCGTAAAAGTCGAGTTATCTAGGTATAAGTTGCCTTTGATAGTTCTGGATTGAGACTTAGCGTATTGAGCTAAAAGGCTTTTAAGCTGTTCTCGTTGCAGCGTTGGGTCGCCACTAAATAAAATGATTGAGTCATTACCAGAACGAACAATGCTGGTCGTGTAGTGAAAGTCATCCCCTAACTCCAACTTAGCCGCCAACGCTGTCACCAGCTTTAAAGTACTAGCGGGGGGATAGAAGCCATCACTGTTGGAATTCATTTTGTTTGAATCGCCTTTCAGGGATTCCAAAATCACACTGGTGCTACTGCCATCAGGCAGTTTATCTAGAGGGGGGTAAGCGAAAGCGTTAACTGAGAAAGCGCTAATGGAAAAACTACATACAAGTAGTGTGGATAGAAGGCGCATAGAAGATTTCTTGGATGGCTGATGTTTTCAGTATACAGATATAAAAAACGCCCGCTAGATAGCGGGCGTTTTGATTCTCAATTAACTAATTAATCAATTAGGTAATCAGAATTAGAAGTCGTAACGTAGACCGATAGCTAGTTCGTCTTCAGCTTGTGCTTTAGTAGCGCCGCGGTTAACTAGAGTATCAGCTGTACCGAACTTGTCGCCTTCAGAGATAAGGTTGAAGTTGTACGAGATGTAAGTACGGAAGTTTGGCTTAAAGTAGTACGTTGCATCTACAGCAACGTTGTCTGCAGATGTATCACCATCTGTTTCTGCGTTGTTGTACGTTAGCGTGAATGCCGCTTTATCTAGCGTGTATGCTGTTGCGAATTCGTAACCTGTGTAGTCGCCGTTGTCTTTTGACAGTTCACCGTCAGTGAATGTACCAGCGAAGTATAGAGCTTCAGTGCGGAAAGATGCCGCTAGCATGTACTCGTTTTGGTCAGCTTGGTCTGCGTAACCAGCACCTAGCTTAAAGCCAGAGTCGCCGATTGCGTAGATACCAGATAGAGAGTAACCATCTGCGTTGTTGTCATCGTAGCCAGTGTCAGTTGTTGAATCTGTACGATCCGCAAAACGGTAGCTTGCTTTAACGCCTAGGTCTTGGAATTGACCTTTGTACGAAACCATGTTGTCAGTACGGTCAGCTACACCAATTTTGTATGCAGCAGAGTTACCGTGGTAAGACATGATATCAGTAAAGTCTGTGATAACGCCTAGCGCACCATCGTTTTTACCGTAAGTTACTTCACCGAAGTCACCGCCGATACCTGCGTATGTGTAACGGTTGTCGATAGTGTTGTCGCCGCTAACATTGTTGCCGTTTGCATCGTAGTCAGAAGTTGTGAACTCACCTTCGTAAAAACCAACACCGTATAGGCCGTCTTGGATTTCAACTTTACCTAGGAAGTTAAGACGTACACGAGAGTTGTCTTGTGCTTTGCCATCTTTAACTGATAGACGAGCTTCCGCACGACCACCGATCTCTAGAGAAGTGCCGTTTGAGCTGTATACAGAAGTACCGTCAATACCACCAGCTTGTTTACCGTCCGCTGCCACTGCGTTAGTAGCAAGAGCTGCAGCAGATACAGCAAGCGCGATCATAGTCTTGTTCATGTTATTATTTCCTAATTACTGTCCATAGAAGTTTTATCAAGGATTTGAACCCTTTTGTGTATTGCCTGTATTAATCAGGCTTCATAATCATGATTAGAACAGAAGTCTGAAAAATGCCAGTGCAATCCATGGGTTACTTTTTACCTCTAAAGTTCCATAGTCAGTTAGTAAAATGATATAAAACTAAAAAATGAACACTGTTTTATTATATCTCTTGTTGTTTAAGTGGTTGTTTTAAATTAATTTTTATAAAAGTGTGATCTGTGTTTATTTTGTTTGTTTTTTGTTTTTTTAGGTATTTGACTCTCTACTTATTGATGGGAGAGTTATTATTCATTTTTGTGATGTCTGTAATTTAGACCTAGATAAAGCTTTTATAACGCAAAGTGGAATAAAGGTGATTTAGCCATAAAGTTTGTTTACACTAAGCCAAATCGTTTTGTTTCTATCACCCAATAAATGCGTTGGGTGTATTTATGTTGGCCAAAGAAAGCTTTGGCATAGAGGTAAAAAATGGAAAAGGTTCCAATGACAGTACGTGGCGCTCAGCAGCTACGTGACGAATTAGATCGCCTACTTAAGCTACGCCCTGTTATCTCAGCAGCTATTGGTGAAGCACGTGAACTAGGTGACCTGAAAGAGAATGCTGAATACCACGCCGCTCGTGAAGAGCAGGGTATTTGTGAAGCTCAGATCCGTGATATTGAATATAAGCTATCACTGGCTCAGATCATCGATGTAACGCAAATGGATAATACGGGCAAGATTATCTTTGGTACGACAGTGACACTGATTGATGTGGATACCGATGATGAGTTCCGCTACCAAATCGTTTCAGAAGACGAAGCAGACATCAAAACGGGTCGCATTTCTGTGAAATCGCCAATTGCTCGCGGTCTTATCGGTAAAATGGAAGGCGACGAAGTCATGATCTCTACCCCTGGTGGTGACAAAGACTTCGAAATCGACAAAGTAGAATATATCTAATTGAATTTTCTTTGTTTCTGATAAGTAAAAAGGTCGCTAAATGCGACCTTTTTCGTTTCTCACGCTACACTAAAAGATAAGCGCTGTGGCTTCCTATTAGTGAAGTTAGCTTATATTAAGCTCGCTTATTTACGTGGAATCTCGATTTTACGTGCTTCTGACTGACGGAACAGTACTAGAACTTTACCGATAGTCTGTACTTTCTCAGCTTTAGTTTCACGTACAATTGCATCGATAATCAGTTGCTTAGTCTCACGGTCTTCTGATGCAACTTTAATCTTGATCAGTTCGTGGTGGTCTAGAGCTAATTCGATTTCCGCTAGAACAGCTTCAGTAAGTCCATTTGCGCCCATTAGCACAACAGGTTTTAAACTGTGAGCTAGGCCCTTTAGATGCTGCTTTTGTTTGGTACTTAGGTTCATTACGCGGCCAATTTTCTTTACTATTAGGGTTGAAAAAACCTATTTTAACGCCATCTAAAGCTGAAGACTATAATTTATTCAGCAATTAGTACTTTCCTCCAATTTAGGTATCCAATGAGCAAACAGAAACACTCGGCCAGTTCAGGCCGTTGGTTGAAGGAACACTTCGACGACAAGTACGCAAATGAAGCAAGAAAGAAAGGCTATCGTTCACGTGCTTATTTCAAAATGGAAGAGATTCAAACGAAAGATAAATTGCTGTCTCCTGGGATGACCATTGTGGATTTGGGTGCAGCACCTGGCGGTTGGTCTCAATATGCTGCTAAGATTGTTGGAGACAACGGACAAATCATTGCGTGTGACTTGTTACCAATGGATCCGATTGCTGGTGTTAGCTTTTTACAAGGCGATTTCCGCGAAGAAGCTGTGCTAGATGCCTTGTTGGAACGTATACAACCAAACATGGTTGATGTCGTGATGTCAGATATGGCACCTAATATAGCCGGCAACAATTCTGTGGATCAGCCAAGAGCTATGTATTTAGTTGAATTAGCTTTGGATATGTGTCGACAAGTTCTAGCTACCAATGGTAGTTTTGTTGTAAAAGTATTCCAAGGCGAAGGGTTTGACCAATACGTTAAGGACGTCCGCGAGATGTTTAAAACAGTAAAAGTTAGAAAACCCGACTCTTCTCGAGCTCGATCTCGTGAAGTGTTTATCGTAGCCACTGGTTACAAAGGTTAACGATTCTCTTCCAAGAGTGAGAGTTAACAACATGGCTACAGGTTACAAACTGTAGTACCCTACCTTTAATTACAATTAGTTATCGAGAGGCTTACACCTTGAGTGACATGGCAAAAAATTTAATTCTGTGGCTTGTTATCGCGGTAGTGTTGATGTCGGTATTCCAGAGCTTCGGCCCTGGGGAAAGTAACGGCAGAGCAGTAGATTACACCACGTTTGTACAGGAAGTTGGCCAAGGCCAGATTCAAGACGCACAGTTCAATAACAGCGAAATCACTTTCACACGTCGTGGTGGTGGTTCTAAGTATGTAACTTACATGCCTGTTTATGATCAAAAGCTACTTGATGACTTAATTAATCAAAACGTAAAAGTTCAGGGTACACCACCTGAAGAGCAGAGCCTGCTTGGCACTATCTTCATCTCATGGTTCCCAATGATCTTACTGATTGGTGTATGGATTTTCTTCATGCGTCAAATGCAAGGCGGCGGCGGCGGTAAAGGCGCGATGTCTTTCGGTAAGAGTAAAGCTCGAATGATGAGCGAAGAACAAATCAAAACGATGTTTGCTGATGTTGCTGGTTGTGACGAAGCAAAAGAAGACGTGAAAGAGCTTGTGGATTACCTTCGTGACCCAAGTCGCTTCCAAAAGCTAGGTGGTAAGATCCCGACAGGTATCCTGTTGGTTGGTCCTCCTGGTACGGGTAAAACATTGCTTGCAAAAGCGATTGCCGGTGAAGCGAAAGTACCGTTCTTTACTATCTCTGGTTCTGACTTCGTTGAAATGTTTGTTGGTGTTGGTGCGTCTCGTGTACGTGACATGTTCGAACAAGCGAAGAAAGCGGCACCTTGTATCATCTTTATCGATGAAATCGATGCTGTAGGTCGTCAACGTGGCGCTGGTGTTGGTGGTGGTCACGATGAACGTGAACAAACACTGAACCAGATGCTGGTTGAGATGGATGGTTTCGAAGGTAACGAAGGTATTATCGTTATCGCTGCGACTAACCGTCCAGACGTACTAGACCCTGCATTACTTCGTCCTGGTCGTTTTGACCGTCAAGTTGTGGTTGGTCTACCGGATGTACGTGGTCGTGAACAGATTCTTAAAGTACACATGCGTAAAGTTCCACTATCTGGTGATGTTGAACCATCTCTGATTGCTCGTGGTACTCCAGGCTTCTCTGGTGCAGATCTTGCGAACCTTGTGAACGAAGCGGCGCTATTTGCTGCTCGTGGTAACAAGCGCAACGTATCTATGGTTGAGTTTGAACTTGCGAAAGACAAAATTATGATGGGTGCAGAGCGCCGTTCAATGGTTATGTCTGAAGAAGTGAAAGAGTCAACGGCTTACCACGAAGCGGGTCACGCAATTGTTGGTCGTTTGGTGCCTGAACACGATCCAGTGTACAAGGTGTCAATCATTCCACGTGGTCGTGCGCTTGGTGTAACTATGTACCTTCCAGAGCAAGATCGCGTAAGCATGTCTCGCCAACATCTAGAATCAATGATCTCTAGCTTGTACGGTGGTCGTCTTGCTGAAGAACTTATCTACGGTAAAGACAAAGTTTCGACTGGTGCGTCTAACGATATCGAACGTGCAACTGATATTGCTCGTAAGATGGTAACGCAGTGGGGCTTCTCTGAAAAACTGGGTCCTCTTCTATATGCTGAAGAAGAAGGCGAAGTTTTCCTAGGTCGCGGTATGAGCCAAGCGAAACATGTTTCTGACGATACGACTAAGCTGATCGATGAAGAAATTCGTATTCTAATCGACCGCAACTATGCTCGTGCGAAGCAAATTCTTGAAGAGAACATGGATATCATGCACTCGATGAAAGACGCGCTAATGAAGTTTGAAACGATTGATGCAGGTCAGATTGATGACTTGATGGAACGTAAAGACGACATTCGTGAGCCAGCTGGTTGGGGTGATCAGGCGAAAGCAGAACCTACAAAGGAAGAAGCTAAACCTGAAGCGAAATCAGAAGAAGCAACAGCCGAACCAAAAGCTGAAGAGTCGAAAGTTGAAGAAGTTAAATCTGAAACAGATGATGCTCAAAACAAAGATTCTTAATTGCTAAGCTTTAAATTAAAACCCTGAGTACACTCAGGGTTTTTCTGTTTCTAGCCTAAGATGTTTTTACCTTTAAGACCCGCCTTCCATGATATTAAAAGCACATAATAAAACGCTCGTTTTAGACCGCCCGCATGTGATGGGTATCCTCAATGTCACGCCTGACTCTTTCTCTGATGGAGGAAAATTCAATTCATTAGATAATGCTTTACTGCAAGCAGAGCGAATGATTCAAGCTGGTGTTAGCATTATTGACATTGGTGGTGAGTCAACTCGTCCGGGAGCACCTGACGTATCTTTAGAAGAAGAGCTCGCTCGCGTTATTCCTGCCATTAAAGCAATTCGCGCCAAGTTTGATGTGTGGATCTCTATTGATACCAGTAAAGCTGAAGTGATGCGCCAAGCCGTTGAAGCGGGGGCTGATTTGATCAATGATGTGCGCGCACTGCAAGAGCCCGGAGCTCTAGATGCGGCCGCCGATGCTAATGTGCCAGTTTGCCTGATGCACATGAAAGGTCAGCCAAGAACCATGCAAGCCAACCCAAATTACGATGATGTCCTAACGGATGTTGAAGCGTTCTTAAAAGAAAGGGTGGAGGCTTGTGAGGCTGTTGGCATATCAAAAGAGCAGCTGATTCTGGATCCTGGTTTTGGCTTTGGTAAAACCATTGAGCATAATTACCACCTATTAGCGCACCTTGAAAAATTTCACACGCTTGGGTTGCCCGTCTTAGCGGGGATGTCGAGAAAATCGATGATCTTTAAGCTACTAGACAAAGCTCCAGCAGATTGCATGGTCGCTAGCGTCACTTGCGCTACCATCGCTGCAATCAAAGGTGCACAAATTATTCGCGTTCACGATGTTGAAGATACATTGGAAGCGATGAAGATAATCGAAGTGATGAATAACAATCACTAATCATAATTAAGGAAAATCAATATGTCTGATAAGAGACGTTACTTCGGCACAGATGGTGTACGTGGCAAAGTTGGCCAGTACCCGATTACACCTGATTTTGTTCTGAAGCTTGGCTGGGCTGCGGGTCGTGTTCTTGCGAAGCAAGGCACAAAGAAAGTCATCATTGGTAAAGATACTCGTATCTCTGGCTACATGTTGGAGTCTGCGCTAGAAGCTGGCCTTGCTGCTGCTGGTCTTCAGGCTACGTTTACTGGCCCAATGCCAACACCTGCTGTTGCTTACCTAACTCAAACCTTCCGCGCTGAAGCGGGTATTGTTATCTCTGCATCGCACAACCCTTACTACGATAACGGTATCAAGTTCTTCTCTTCTGAGGGAACAAAACTGCCGGACGATATCGAGTTGGCGATTGAAGCTGAATTGGATAAAGACATCGAATGTGTTGACTCATTCGAACTTGGTAAAGCGGTACGTTTGAACGATGCGGCTGGCCGTTACATTGAATTCTGTAAGAGCACATTCCCAAATCATATGACGCTTGCAGGAATGAAGATTGTTGTCGATTGTGCACATGGTGCGACTTACCATATTGCTCCTGCTGTATTTAAAGAGCTGGGTGCAGAAGTTATTGCGATTGGTGTTGAGCCAAACGGTACTAACATTAACCACGAAGTAGGTGCGACGGATGTACGTGCTCTGCAAGCAAAAGTGCTTGAAGAGAAAGCGGCACTAGGTCTTGGCTTTGATGGTGATGGTGACCGTATCATCATGGTTGACGAGCTAGGTAACAAAATTGATGGTGACCAAATTGCTTACATCATTGCTCGTGATGCACTGCGTCGCGGTGAGTTGAAAGGCGGCGTTGTTGGTACACTAATGACCAACCTTGGTATGGAAAACGGCCTTAAGCAGTTAGGTATTCCGTTTGTTCGTGCTGCTGTTGGTGACCGTTACGTGATGGAGCAGCTTCTTGCTAAAGGCTGGAAGATCGGTGCTGAAAACTCGGGGCACGTTATCCTACTGGATAAAGTGACGACGGGTGATGCTATCGTTGCTGCTCTGCAAGTGTTGGCTTCAGTTGTTGATAGCGAAATGACACTGAATGAGCTGTCTCAAGGCATGACGTTGTACCCTCAAGTTCTAGAAAACGTTCGTTTCAGCGGAGATTCAAACCCATTGGAAGCCGAAGCGGTAAAAGCAGCGGTTGTTGAAGTAGAAGCAGAGCTTGGCGAGAAAGGTCGTGTGCTATTACGCAAGTCTGGTACCGAGCCACTACTGCGTGTCATGGTTGAAGGCGAAGATGCAGAGCTTGTTCAAGCGTCTGCGCTTAAGATTGCAGATGCAGTAAAAGCAAACTGCTAATTTAACCTTTTACTTAGCCGGCGTAACGAATAGCGCTTGTGATTAGAAGTGGTTGAGTTATATCACGGTCAAAAGAGACGTAAATGAGTTTTGTGTCGCTTTTGACCTTTTTTTGACCATTCACTTGGTAAAGGCTTATTTTTTAGCAAATTCTCCTTGTCAGCCATCGTCGCATTCGCTAGTATTGCTCGGCCTTCAGTTAGGAGGTCGCTAGCCTTGTTCTTAAAAATAGTTTTTTGAACGGCGCTGGCTCAACAATTAGGAACATAGGTGGAAAAATGTTTACAGTTCTACTTGTGATTTACCTGTTGGCAGCGCTTGGTGTAATTGGCCTAGTGTTGATTCAACAAGGTAAAGGCGCAGATATGGGAGCCTCTTTCGGTGCTGGCGCTTCAAACACTGTGTTTGGTGCTGGTGGCTCAGGAAATTTCCTTACCCGAATGACTGCAATTTTTGCAACTACATTTTTTATCCTTAGCTTAGTGCTTGGTAATATGTCTACACATAAAACTGAGTCACAATGGATTGACCCGACCCAAGGTCAGGTAATTCAACAAGCTGATGATGCAGTGAGTGAAGTTTCGGCGCAAGGCGACGAAATTCCACAATAATCTGTAAAGATTTGATGCCGAGATGGTGAAATTGGTAGACACGCTAGCATGAGGTGCTAGTGCCTTAGGGTGTGAGGGTTCGAGTCCCTCTCTCGGCACCATGTTTACAAACTTGTAAAACATCTTGTTGGGCGTATAATGCTCGCAAGTCGGACGCGGGATGGAGCAGTTTGGTAGCTCGTCGGGCTCATAACCCGAAGGTCGTCGGTTCAAATCCGGCTCCCGCAACCAATTTCAATGCTATTATATAGCTTGTATTGGTAGCAAGTTTGCACAGTGTGAACCTCACTGTGAGTTAAGTGTGATATCGAATGTGATGGCACTTAACATATAAGGGTCCAGCAACAAAAACCCCGGCTTATACGGGGTTTTTTGTTATCTAAGCATTTGTAAATGTATTTAGATAATGTTTGCTTGGAATTTAAATTGGGCTTTGAGCCCTTTTTTTGTTTCTGGAGTGGTTAAATGACTGGTTTAGAAAGACAACTTACTGAAATGCTTGACGCTCCAGTAGCAGCATCAGGTTATGAGTTAGTTGGATTAGAATTTATTCGTGCTGGTGAGCACTCAACGCTACGTATTTACATCGATTCACCAAACGGTATCAATGTAGATGATTGCGCTGAAGTTAGTCACCAAGTAAGTGCCGTAATGGACGTTGAAGATCCAATTTCAGTGGCTTATAACCTTGAAGTGTCTTCACCAGGTTTAGAGAGACCACTGTTCAAAGCAGAGCATTACCAACAATTTATTGGTCACGAGGTAAGCATCGTTTTGAAAATGGCTGTCGGCAACCGTCGTAAATGGAAAGGTGATATCCAATCTATCGAAGGCGAGACAGTGAAAGTATTGGTTGAAGGACAAGAAGAAGAATTCGTCCTGAGCAATATTGCGAAAGCTAACCTGATCCCTAAATTTTAGTTCTCCTAGAGAGAAGAGCTTAAGAGGCTAGATTAATGAACAAAGAAATTTTGGCGGTAGTAGAAGCTGTTTCAAATGAGAAAGCAGTTCCTCGTGAGCGTATTTTTGAAGCGCTTGAAATCGCGCTTGCAACGGCAACAAAAAAGAAAAGCGAACTAGAAATCGAAGTTCGTGTTGAAATTGACCGTAAAACGGGTGATTTCGAAACTTTCCGTCGTTGGGAAGCTGTTGAGGAAGTTGAATTCCCAACAAAAGAAATCTCTATTGAAGCTGCAAAGTACGATGACCCAGAGATCGAACTTGGCGGTTTCATTGAAGATGATATCGAATCAGTAACGTTTGACCGTATTACGACTCAAACGGCTAAGCAAGTTATCGTACAGAAAGTACGTGAAGCTGAACGCGCTCAAATCGTTGAGCAGTTCATCGATAACGAAGGCGAGCTAGTAACTGGCGCAGTTAAGAAAGTTAACCGTGACACTATTATCCTAGACCTAGGTAACAACGCTGAAGCGGTAATCCTTCGTGATGACCAACTTCCTCGTGAAAACTTCCGTCCAGGTGACCGTGTTCGTGGTCTTCTTTACGCAGTTAAACCAGAAGCTCGTGGTTTCCAGCTTTTCGTTACTCGTTCGAAGCCAGAAATGCTAGCTGAACTATTCCGTGTTGAAGTGCCTGAGATTGGTGAAGAGCTAATTGAACTTAAAGGTGCTGCACGTGACGCTGGTTCTCGTGCTAAAATCGCTGTGAAAACAAACGACAAACGTATTGACCCAGTTGGTGCGTGTGTTGGTATGCGTGGCGCACGTGTACAAGCTGTTTCTAACGATCTTGGTGGTGAGCGTATTGATATCGTTCTTTGGGATGATAACCCGGCTCAATTCGTAATCAACGCAATGGCTCCTGCTGATGTTGCTTCAATCATCGTTGATGAAGACGCACACTCTATGGATATCGCTGTTGAAGCGGATAACCTAGCACAAGCGATTGGCCGTAGCGGTCAAAACGTACGTCTAGCTTCTCAACTGACTGGTTGGGAACTGAACGTAATGACTGTTGCTGATCTTGAGAAGAAGCACCAAGAAGAAGCAGTTGCTTCTATTGAAAACTTCATGAAGCACCTAGACATTGAAGAAGACTTTGCTCAAATGCTTGTTGAAGAAGGCTTCTCTACGCTTGAAGAAGTAGCATACGTTCCTGTGAACGAGCTTCTTGAAGTAGACGGTCTAGACGAAGGTATCGTTGAAGAACTACGTAACCGCGCAAAAGACGCACTGACTACTCTAGCGCTAGCGAAAGAAGAAACTTTCGACGGTGTTGAGCCTGCTGAAGACTTACTTGCACTTGAAGGTCTTGAGCGTGAAATGGCTTACAAGCTAGCAGCAAAAGGCGTTGCGACATTGGAAGACCTAGCTGACCAAGGCGTTGATGAACTAGAAGGCATCGAAGACCTAACTGCAGAACGTGCAGGCGAGCTAATTATGGCTGCGCGTAACATCTGTTGGTTCGGCGACGAAGAATAATTCAGCAAGGAGAGAAAGCGGTATGACACAATTAACAGTTAAAGCACTGAGTGAAGAGATTGGTACGCCAGTTGACCGCTTAATTGAACAACTTGCTGATGCAGGCATGAAGAAAGCAGGGTCGGATCAAGTGACTGATTCAGAGAAGCAAACATTGCTAACGCACCTTAAAAAGGAGCACGGCGATACTTCAGGCGAAACAGAACCGACTCGTTTAACTCTTCAACGCAAGACCCGCAGCACGCTAAGTGTTGCCGCTGGAGGCGGTAAGAGTAAGGATGTTCAAGTAGAGGTACGTAAAAAGCGTACTTACGTGAAGCGCAGCACTATTGAAGATGAAGCGAAACGTGAAGCTGAGGAAGTAGCTAATCGTGAAGCGGAAGAGAAAGCACAACGCGATGCTGAAGAGCAAGCGAAACGTGATGCTGCAGAGAAAGCACAGCGCGAAGCCGAAGAAAAAGTAACACGTGAAGCGGATGCAAAACGTGAAGCTGAAGAGAAGGCTCAACGCGCACAAGCTGAAAAGGCTAAAAAAGACATGAATTCAAAAAATGCAGACGCTAACGCACAAGCGAAAAAAGAAGCGGATGAACTTAAAGCTCGTCAAGAGCTAGAAGCAACTCGTAAAGCAGAAGCTGAAGCAGCTAAGCTTGTTGAAGAA
The DNA here is from genome assembly GCF_024347375.1 of Vibrio coralliirubri. NCBI lineage: Bacteria > Pseudomonadati > Pseudomonadota > Gammaproteobacteria > Vibrionales > Vibrionaceae > Vibrio > Vibrio coralliirubri. The sequence goes on from NZ_AP025470.1 coordinate 624,021, forward strand.
GCTCGTAAGTTAGCAGAAGAGAACCAAGAACGTTGGTCTGAAGAAGAGAAGAAGAAGAAAGAGCAAGAGAAATCTGCGGATTACCATGTGACGACTTCTACTTACGCTCGTGAAGCTGAAGATGCGGCAGATAAGAAAGATGAGAAAGCACCTCGTCGTCGCAAGAAGAAAGCAGCTCCTGCTAACCAACCTGCAAACAACCGTGGTGGTCGTAACCAACGTGGTCGTGGCGGTAAAGGTAAGCTTGCTAAACCAACTTCAATGCAGCAAGGCTTCGATAAGTCAGCAACTGTTGCTAAATCTGACGTTGCTATCGGCGAAACTATCGTTGTTTCTGAACTGGCTAGCAAAATGTCAGTTAAAGCAACTGAAGTTATCAAAGTAATGATGAAGATGGGCGCTATGGCGACTATCAACCAAGTGATCGACCAAGAAACAGCACAACTTGTTGCTGAAGAAATGGGTCACAAGGTAATCCTACGTAAAGAAAACGAACTTGAAGAAGCAGTACTAGCTGACCGTGATAGCGATGCTATCGCTGAAGGTCGTGCTCCTGTTGTTACTATCATGGGTCACGTTGACCACGGTAAAACTTCAACACTTGATTACATTCGTAAAGCACACGTTGCTTCTGGCGAAGCTGGCGGTATCACGCAGCACATTGGTGCTTACCACGTAGATACTGACAACGGCATGATCACTTTCCTTGATACTCCTGGACACGCGGCGTTTACAGCTATGCGTGCTCGTGGTGCTCAAGCGACAGATATCGTTGTACTTGTAGTTGCAGCAGACGATGGCGTAATGCCACAAACAATCGAAGCAATCCAGCACGCGAAAGCGGCAGGCGTTCCTCTGATTGTTGCTGTGAACAAGATCGATAAAGAGGGTGCAAACCCAGACAACGTTAAGAATGAGCTAGCTCAATACGACGTTATCCCTGAAGAATGGGGCGGTGAGAACATCTTCGTTCACATCTCTGCTAAACAGGGTACAAACATCGATGGTCTTCTAGAAGCAATCCTTCTTCAGTCTGAAGTTCTTGAGCTTACAGCGGTTAAAGAAGGCATGGCGTCTGGTGTTGTTGTTGAATCTCGTCTTGATAAAGGTCGCGGTCCAGTTGCAACAGTACTAGTACAGTCTGGTACTCTAAACAAAGGCGACATCGTTCTTTGTGGTCAAGAGTACGGCCGTGTTCGTGCAATGCGCGATGAGAACGGCAGAGACATCGAAACTGCAGGTCCATCTATCCCTGTAGAAATTCTAGGTCTTTCTGGCGTACCTGCATCAGGTGACGAAGCGACTGTTGTACGTGATGAGCGTAAAGCACGTGAAGTTGCGAACTACCGTCAAGGTAAATTCCGTGATGTTAAACTAGCTCGCCAACAAAAAGCGAAACTAGAGAACATGTTCGCGAACATGACGGCTGGCGAAGTTGCTGAGCTTAACGTTGTACTTAAAGCTGACGTTCAAGGTTCTGTAGAAGCGATTGCTGACTCTCTACTGAAACTGTCTACTGACGAAGTTAAAGTGAACATCGTAGGTTCTGGTGTTGGTGGTATTACTGAAACTGATGCAACTCTTGCTGCAGCTTCTAACGCTATCATCCTTGGTTTCAACGTTCGTGCTGACGCAACTGCGCGTAACACGGTTCAGAACGAAAACCTAGATCTACGTTACTACTCAATCATTTACCAACTGATTGACGAAGTTAAACAGGCGATGGGCGGTATGCTTGCTCCTGAATTCCGTCAAGAGATCATTGGTCTTGCACAAGTTCGTGACGTATTTAAGTCGCCTAAACTTGGTGCAATCGCTGGTTGTATCGTTACTGAAGGTACGATTAAGCGTAGCAACCCAATCCGTGTACTTCGTGAAAACGTTGTTATCTACGAAGGTGAACTAGAGTCACTTCGTCGCTTTAAAGATGACGTACAAGAAGTTAAGAACGGTTACGAGTGTGGTGTCGGCGTTAAGAACTACAACGACGTTCGCGTTGGTGACCAGATCGAAGTATTCGAAATCGTTGAGGTTAAACGTACTCTAGACTAATCAGTCTGTACGACTCGACATATTGACTAAGGTTACTAACATTACTAGTAAAGGTAATAAGTAATCGGTTGTTGAATACACCATGGGGGGCTGGTAATTACCAAGCCCCCCATCTTTCTAAGTGAGAAAAGAAAATGTCAAAAGAATTTAGCCGCACACAACGTGTGTCTCAGCAGCTTCAAAAAGAGCTTGCTCTTATCCTACAACGTGAAGTTCGTGACTCACGTATTGGTATGGTAACTATCTCAGACGTAGAAGTGTCTCGTGACCTTGCTTACGCAAAAGTGTTCGTGACTTTCCTGTGTGTTGGTGAGCAAACTCCTGAATCATGCCTTAAAGCTCTTAAAGAGCATGAAGTGCCAGTTCGTATGGCTCTTGGTAAGCGTATTCGCCACCGTCTAACGCCTGAAGTTCGTTTTACTTACGACAACACACTAGTAGAAGGCATGCGTATGTCTAACCTAGTAAGTGAAGTTCTGAACGACGACAAACGTAAGCAAGAAGAAGCTGGCCGCACTGACGAAACTCAGTCTAAGGGCGAAGAGTAATGGCTCGCCGTCGTAAAGGTCGCCCTATCAACGGGGTAATTCTATTAGATAAGCCGACTGGCATTTCGTCTAATGATGCACTGCAAAAAGTAAAGCGTATTTACTTTGCAGAGAAGGCAGGGCACACCGGTGCTCTGGATCCTCTTGCGACTGGCATGCTGCCAATTTGTCTTGGTGAAGCGACGAAGTTCTCTCAGTTTCTTCTAGATTCTGATAAGCGCTACGTTGTTATCGCTAAGCTTGGTGAGCGTACCAATACCTCTGACTCTGATGGTGAAGTGGTAGAGACACGTGATGTTAACGTGACTCAAGAACAGCTTGAGCGTTGCATTGCGAGCTTCAAGGGTGAAACCGATCAGATACCATCAATGTTTTCTGCATTGAAGTATCAAGGTAAGCCTTTGTACGAATACGCACGTGCAGGTATCGAGGTTCCTCGTGAGTCTCGTAAGATCACCGTGTACTCTATTGAACTGCTTCGCTTTGAAGGCGATGAAGTTGAAATGGAAGTGCATTGTTCGAAAGGCACATACATCCGCACAATTACCGACGATCTTGGTGAGATGCTAGGTTGTGGTGCTCACGTGACTATGCTTCGTCGTACAGGTGTCGCGAAGTACCCATACGAGCGTATGGTGACTTTGGAGCAGTTAAATGAGATCCTAGAGCAAGCACAGGCGCAAGAAATTGCCCCGAAAGAGCTGCTTGATCCTCTGCTGATGCCAATGGACACTGCCGTTGAAGACTTACCAGAAGTAAACCTGAACGCGGAACTGACTGACCTAGTTCAGCACGGTATGCCAGTTCAGGTTGCTGGTGCGCCAACTGAAGGCACGGTTCGTATGACAAGTGGCGAAGAGAAGCTGTTTGTCGGCGTAGCTCAGATTGCTGAAGATGGCCGAGTTGCACCGAAGCGTTTGGTTGTTTTCAGAGATGAAGAACCACAAGCGTAGCGCTTATATCGAATCGGATCTTAGCGCTGAGTCGTGAAAAGCGAGCAAATAAGACAGAAAGCGAGCGCCTAATTTAGGTGGTTCGCTTTTTTCGTTTTTAATGGGTTCGATTGTTATTGCACCAACTGACAAACTTCCCTATAATCCTCGGCTCGCGTAGCGGCTGAATCAGAGATTGGCTGCTACAAATATAAACTTACTCTTATCAGGAGAGAATTATGTCTCTGAATGCAGAAACTAAAGCAGCAATCGTTGCAGAATACGCACAATCTGAAGGCGACACAGGTTCACCAGAAGTACAAGTAGCACTACTTACTGCTTCTATCAACCACCTACAAGGTCACTTCAAAGCGCACAAACACGATCACCACAGCCGTCGTGGTCTACTACGTATGGTTTCTAGCCGTCGTAAGCTTCTTGATTACCTGAAAGGCAAAAACCTTGCTCGTTACCAAGACCTAATCAAGCGTCTAGGCCTACGTCGCTAATAGCGATGTCTGCAAAGACAGTTTGAAGAAAAGGAGCATTTATGCTCCTTTTTTTGTGCCTGTAAGAAAATGCTAGGCTGGATGCTCAGAATATCATCTGGCTTTTTCTGATAGGAAATATATCTCCTAATAAAAATAGTTTATACTACGCCCGCCTATAGCGTTTTCAGCGTTTGGCAATCAACCTCTCAAGAGATTACAGTCACAGATGTCGGCCAATAGGTCGCGACTATTCAAAGGCGGATTTGGTCTTAATTCGGCGTATGAACACATACAAAGAGTCACCATCCTAAGTCCCTTTTCACTAGTCGCGATTGGTAATGTCTTGAGTCATTATTCACTTAATCTAAAGTCTGACTTTAGAGCTAAGGATATACAATGTTTGAAAAACCAGTTGTAAAATCGTTCCAGTACGGTAACCACACCGTTACTCTAGAAACGGGCGTAATTGCACGTCAAGCTACTGCTGCTGTAATGGCGACTATGGACGATACATCAGTATTCGTTTCTGTTGTTGCTAAGAAAGAAGCAGTTGCAGGTCAAGACTTCTTCCCACTAACAGTAAACTACCAAGAGCGTACATACGCTGCGGGTAAAATCCCTGGTGGTTTCTTCAAGCGTGAAGGTCGTCCATCTGAAGGCGAAACACTAACAGCTCGTCTGATTGACCGTCCAATTCGTCCACTTTTCCCAAGTGCGTTTAAAAACGAAGTTCAAGTTATCGCTACGGTTGTTTCTATCAACCCTGACGTAAACCCAGACATGATCACTATGATCGCAACGTCTGCTGCACTTGCTATCTCTGGTGCTCCATTCAATGGTCCTATCGGTGCTGCACGTGTTGGTCACATCGACGGCGAATTAGTTCTTAACCCATCAAATACTGAGCTTGAAAACTCTAAACTAGACCTAGTTGTGTCTGGTACAGAAGGCGCAGTACTTATGGTTGAATCTGAAGCAGATAACCTATCTGAAGAAGAAATGCTTTCAGCTGTTGTTTACGGTCACGACCAACAACAAGTTGTAATCAAAGCAATCAACGAGTTTGCTGCTGAAGTTGCAACTCCATCTTGGAACTGGGAAGCACCAGCAGTTAACACTGAGCTTAAAGCTCAAGTTGCTGAACTTGCTGAAACTCGTCTATCTGACGCGTACCAGATCACTGAGAAAATGGCTCGTTACGAGCAAGTTGGCGCAATCAAGAACGACGTTGTTGAAGCTCTAATTGCACAAGACGAAAACCTAGATGAGCGCGAAATCCGCGGCATGCTTGGTTCTCTAGAGAAAAACGTAGTACGTAGCCGCATCATCGCTGGCAACCCACGTATCGATGGCCGTGAAAAAGACATGGTTCGTGCGCTAGACGTACGTACTGGTGTTCTTCCACGTACACACGGTTCTTCTCTATTCACTCGTGGTGAAACTCAAGCACTTGTTACTGCAACGCTTGGCACACAACGTGATGCTCAAATCATCGACAGCCTAATGGGTGAGAAGAAAGACAACTTCCTTCTACACTACAACTTCCCTCCATACTGTGTAGGTGAAACTGGTTTCGTTGGTTCTCCTAAGCGTCGTGAAATTGGTCACGGTAAGCTTGCTAAACGTGGTATCCAAGCAGTAATGCCTTCTGTTGAAGAATTCCCATACACAGTTCGTGTTGTATCGGAAATCACAGAATCTAACGGTTCTTCTTCAATGGCTTCTGTATGTGGTACATCTCTAGCTCTTATGGATGCTGGTGTTCCAATCAAAGCTTCTGTTGCGGGTATCGCAATGGGTCTTGTTAAAGAAGGCGACGATTTCGTTGTTCTTTCTGACATCCTTGGCGACGAAGATCACCTAGGTGATATGGACTTTAAAGTAGCAGGTACTAACGCTGGTATCACTGCACTTCAAATGGACATCAAGATCGAAGGTATCACTAAAGAGATCATGCAAATTGCACTTAACCAAGCGCAAGGTGCACGTAAGCACATCCTTTCTGTAATGGATGAAGCTATCTCTGGTGCTCGTGAAGATATCTCTGAATTCGCTCCACGTATCCACACAATGAAAATCAGCTCTGATAAGATCAAAGATGTTATCGGTAAAGGTGGCGCAGTTATCCGTGCTCTTTGTGAAGAAACGGGTACTACAATCGAAATCGAAGACGATGGCACAATCAAGATTGCTGCTACTGAAGGCGCAGCTGCTAAAGAAGCTATCCGTCGTATCGAAGAGATCACAGCTGAAGTTGAAGTTGGCCGCATTTACCAAGGTAAAGTTGCTCGTCTAGCTGACTTCGGTGCATTCGTTACTATCCTTCCAGGTAAAGATGGTCTAGTACACATCTCTCAAATCGCTGACAAGCGCGTTGAGAAAGTGTCTGACTACCTAACTGAAGGTCAAGAAGTTCCTGTTAAGGTTCTTGAAATTGACCGTCAAGGCCGTGTACGTCTAAGCATGAAAGAAGCAGTTGAAACGCCAGCTGAAGGCGAAGCACCTGCTGCTGAGTAATTCTCAGTGTGTCGATGGTGATATCGCTTTTTAGTGATTTCTAACCTATCGTCAACAAAGCATGTTATAAAGGGGAGCATATCGCTCCCCTTTTTTATTGCGGTCATAACAGGAGTAATTATTTGTGAAATGGTTTCAAACCGCGAGTATGTGTTTACTGCTTGTACTAACAGGTTGTGCGACAACATCAGATAACACCTCACGTTGGGTTTATCCACCGATGGCTGTGCCACTGCAACCAAGCGTTCAGCAAGAAGTTCAAATTGCACGTCTTAGTCAGTTATTACAGCGCCCAGATTTGAACGATGAAGTTCGAGCTAAGATGCTGTTTGAACGTGGTAACTACTACGACAGTGTTGGCCTGCGTGATCTCGCGCGTCTTGACTTCAACCAGTCTCTTTCATTGAACCCTGCTCAACCTGATATCTTCAATCTTTTGGGTGTTTACTTTACGCAGGTAGGGGAGTTTGATGCGGCTTATGAATCTTTTGATTCTACGTTAGAGCTTGATCCTGCAAACTCTTACGCAGAAAGAAACCGCTCTATCGCGCTTTACTATGGCGAACGTTACGACTTAGCCAATGAAGAGATGATGAAGCACTATGCCGACGATCCTAGCGATCCGTTTCGAGCTCTTTGGTTGTATATCATTCAGCATGAGCTAACGCCAGAGCAAGCTAAGCTTGATTTACAAAAACGTTACGAGAGCCGTGATGAGCAGTGGGGTTGGGTATTAGTCGCGATTATGCTTGATGACATCACTGAAGAGCAGGCTTTCAAGGCGATCTTAACCGGTACTCGTGACAACACGTTACTTGCGCAGCGCCTAACAGAGACGTACTTCTACCTTGCTAAGCGTTACCACATGAATGGTGACTACGCGAATGCGATCTCTTTGTACAAGTTAGCGGTTTCTTTTAACGTGTATGAATACGTAGAACACCGTTACTCTTTCTTAGAGTTAAGCCGTATCTTCACCACGCTTAAAGCTGAGCACTTAGCGCAAGTTAAGCTGGCTGAGGCCGAAGAAGAAGCTAACGCTAAGTAAGCAACACATTTTGACTCCGAAAAGCCGCTGCCTGTCAGCGGTTTTTTTATGCGCCTTTTTTATGATCTTTATCTCGTTTTGATTGCTTTTTATTTAAACAACATTAAAATAGTTAGCCTTGCTAACTAAATGCTATTCTTTGATTAGGTGAGTATGCTGAACCAGAATTTAGAAAAGATTGAGCGCTTCGCCTCTAAGATATGGCGCACTCAGGTAAATGAAGATCCTATTTGCCAATTGAGCTTCAATGAGTACGACTATTTGAAGGTCATCCAAGCCTCTCCTGAACCGATCCGATTGACTGATCTGGCGATTGAAATGCAAGTAACCAAGCCTTCAGCAACCACTATGGTTCAAAGGTTAGAGAGAAAGGGACTTGTTGAGCGTAAAGCTTCGCTCGAAGATGCGAGGTCTAAGTTGGTCGTATTGACCAGTAAAGCAGAAGTGGGTTTGGAAGAAGAAAGTAAGATCTATCAGGTCATGGCACAGATACTGGAAAGTCGTTTGTCTGAGCAAGAATCTCAGCAGCTAAACCTATTATTAAATAAAGCTTTGAAGTAACTAATTTAGATATTTAGTTAGCCTTGTTAACTAATTTTTCGAGTCATATCTTGTTGATATGCGACTCACAAATGAAAGTAGAGTAAGAAATGAGTAACTCAATTAGTCGCCAGTTTTGGCGATACACAATCCCTACCGTGGCGGCCATGTTGGTTAATGGCCTGTACCAAGTGGTGGATGGCATCTTCATTGGCCGCTATGTGGGGGCTGATGGACTTGCAGGTATCAATGTTGCGTGGCCTGTGATTGGTTCGATTCTTGGTATTGGTATGTTGGTGGGTGTGGGTACAGGTGCACTTGTCTCGATTCGCCAAGGTGAAAAAGATACTCAAGGCGCTAAACAGATCTTAGCAACGGGCTTAACCTTGTTGTTAGCGATAACGCCTATTGTCTCTGCATTGCTGTTCTTGTTTGCTGATAACTTCTTGCTTTGGCAGGGCGCTGAAGGGCGAGTGTATGAACTTGGCCTGCAGTACTTACATATTCTGATTGGTGCCAGCGTCTTCACGCTAGGTTCGATCGCGATGCCGTTTCTACTGCGTAACGATGACAGCCCGAACTTAGCGACGATACTGATGATCGTTGGTGCGGTGATTAATATCGTACTCGATTACCTGTTTATCGCGCTGTATGGTTGGGAGTTGATGGGCGCAGCATTAGCAACAGCAATTGCCCAGTTTGTAGTAACGGCTCTCGGCTTGGCTTACTTCTTCTCACGTCGAGCAAACCTACGTTTACGTTGGAATGAGTTGAGATTGAAACTGGATGTGATTCCACAAATCTTCGCGATTGGTACATCAAGCTTCTTTATGTACGCTTATGGTTCGATGATGGTGGCGTTGCACAATGCGTTGTTCTCTCAATATGGCGACCAGTTGATGATTGGTGCGTACGCGATTTTGGGCTACATCGTGACGGTTTACTACCTCACGGCTGAAGGTATCGCCAACGGTATGCAACCATTGGTGAGCTACAACCATGGTGCGCGTAACCAAGCGAACATCCGTAAGTTACTTAAGATAGCGATGATGAGTTCGGTATTGATTGGTGTGGCGTTCGTGCTGCTTCTGAACGCGTTCCCACGTGAGTTTGTGTCAGTATTTAACTCAGACGAACCTCAGTTAGTTGAGTACACAGTGTTGGGTATTCGACTTCACATGTTTGCACTGGCGCTGGATGGCTTCTTAGTAGTAGCAGGTGCTTACTATCAGGCAGTGAACAAGGGCAGTAAGGCGATGTTTGTAACGATAGGCAATATGCTGATCCAGTTACCTTTCTTGTACATTATGCCCAAGCTGTACGGTGTACCGGGGATCTGGATTGCGTACCCACTGTCTAACATCGCGCTAAGTGTGGTGGTGATGGTAATGCTCTACAAAGACTTAAAGAAGCTCGATGCCTCACCGATGGAAACAGCTACGGCATAGGTCGCGTTTCTTAAGTCGAATAAAAAAGGTCTAGCGAATGCTAGACCTTTTTTATACCTGTTGCTGGTTAGTCCAATGCGAGGAACTAGATGTTCTTAACGTCTAAACCTGCAAGCTGATGCCAGTAACCATTACATTGGCGGCTTTCAATCTTCATCGGTTTTTGACCTTGCTCGTTTGCTCTGAAGTTATTGATTTCAGAGAAGGTATCGATACCGAGTGGGCTTAAACGAACCACATCAACCAGGTCGTGCATGTTTGGCAAATCATTGACTAGGTTGTAGCAGTAGCCTGATTGCGTCTGGATACCGTTAAGGTTGAAGACTGATTGGCCTTCTTGGCTTTCTACTTGTAGCCCTGTTGGGTACTTGATACAGCAGGTTTCGCAATCGTCTTTAGCTTTGTTTTCCGCGCGAGCGGTAAAGCAGCGTGCTGAGTAAGCAAGCGGCAGGTAGCCGTGGCTAAACACTTCTACTTCGAACTTATTACGGATGTTCAGTTCTTCACACTGGGTCATTACGTTGCTTAGCCATTCGCGAGAAAGCTCAACCGGCATACACCAACGCGTCATACCTTGTTTCAAGAACAGGTTCAGGGTGCGCGCGTTGTAGGTGTTCACTGCTGGGCCAACCACGAAAGGTACTTTGCTTTCGCTGGCCAGTTGAATTGCAGACACATCATTGGCTTCGATAGCAAAGTCACCGTTATCAATGTACTTCTTCATGATGTTGACTTCGCTTGGCGCTTCGAGCAAAGCCATGGTCGAGAGGACTACTTGCTTACCTGAAGCAGACAGCTCTTTGGCAATGTCCATCCAGTGTTTCGCTTTCATCTCACGACGTTTTGAACACACAGCTTCACCTAGATAGATGATGTCAGCAGAGCTTGATTTCGCTTGCTCATAGAAGCTTTCAACGTCTTGTTTTGGCCAAAAATAAAGTAGAGGGCCTAATGCGTATTTCATTGAGTTCTCCATTTGGCTCTATTGCCATTTACGGTGATAAGCGCCAAGCGTGGTTTGTGTACCTTCCGATACATTCGCCAGTGTCGCATTCCAAGCTTGTTCCACTTGGTATTGTTCTGGGTTCGCTAAGTAGCGATCGATAGCAGCGCGCCAAGTGCGAGTGACTTGTTCAACATAAGCAGGGCTGCGTTGGCGACCTTCAATCTTCACTGAGGCAACATTCGCCGCGAAAAGCTCAGGCAGCATGGATAGCGTGTTGAGGCTGGTTGGCTCTTCAAGTGCGTGATAGCGCTTACGTTCACCATCGATATCGGCTTCAAAGCGGCCTTTACACAGCGTTGGGTAACCTGCGTTCTCACCTGCTTCATACTTATCGATAAGGATTTCGTTCAAGCGAGACTCGAGGCCAGTTTCTGTTTCTTGCCAGCGAACGTATTTCGCCGGAGAACAAGCACCAACAGTATTTGGTGATTCGCCTGTCATGTATGAAGAGAGGTAGCAACGGCCTTCTGCCATGATACACAAGCTACCAAAAGCGAATACTTCAAGGTCAACGTCAGAAGTGATGTTACGAGAAAGCTGTTTGACCTGATGAATCGACAACACACGCGGCAGTACGACACGCTTAACGTTGAAGTTTTTATGGTAGAAATCGATAGCCGCCGCATTGGTCGCAGATGCTTGCACTGATAGGTGCAGTTCTAGATCTGGATACTTATTTGCTGCGTACTCAAGCACCGCGATGTCTGCGATGATCAGCGCATCAACACCCAGTGCAGCGGCGTTGTCTACGGCATTGGTCCAACGGTCGAAGCCATTTGGGTGAGCAAACGTGTTTAGGGCAACATGAATTTTCTTGTTGTGGTCATGCACATACTGCACAGCACGATCGAGCTTTTTACCCGCAAAGTTTAGGCCTGCAAAGTGTCGGGCATTGGTATCGTCTTTGAATCCGATATAGACAGCATCCGCACCACAATCAATAGCGGTTTTCAAAGCAGGTAAGTTACCCGCTGGGCATAAGAGTTCCATTTGCTCACTACCAGTAGAATTAAGTTGAAGCGAGCATTTTATGAAGAATTGTGAATGACGGAATTGATGTAAGGCAGGTTTAGATGGATAAATCTGCTTTTACTCCGTTTGAGGTACTGACGAGTGACCGTTTTACATGTTGGCTTGCTTTAAATTTGAGGTACTTGATTAGTTCTTATGACGGCGGTTTTGGGCAAACAACTCTTCGACATCTTGTTTTGGTTGCGGACGATAGAAGTGGAAGCCTTGAATCGAACTACAGTTGAGATTAGACAGCAGAGTTGCTTGTTCACTGGTTTCGACACCTTCTGCAACCACGGTCAAATCGAGAGATTTACCTAGGTTGATGATGTTTTCAATTACGGTGATTTGCTTTGGTAGGGTATCGATATCAGAGATGAAAGCACGGTCTATTTTAAGCTCATCAATTGGGAAGCGAGCAAGGTAAGACAGTGAAGAGTAGCCGGTACCAAAATCATCAATGGATAGAGCAAAGCCAAGTTTCTTGATGGCGTTAAGCATTTGAAGTGTGTGTTCACTATCACTCATTACCGCGCTTTCCGTTAGCTCAAACGTAATCGCACTTGGATCAAGCTCGGTCGAACGCAGCAGCTTTTCCATGTAATCAATCAGCTTTGGATTACCAAACTGTTCTGGAGATAGGTTGATCGCGACACGACCTGGAAGGATACCTTGCATCTTCCAGCGCTTAACCGTAGCAAATACTTCACGCATTACCACTCGGCCAAGTTGTTCAATAAGGCCAGCTCGTTCTGCCACAGGGATAAATGCGGCAGGACTAATATACCCTTCGACAGGGTGCTTCCAACGTACCAGAGCTTCAGCGCCGTTGATGGTGAAATCACGCGCATTGACCTTAGGTTGATACCAAACCTCAAGTCCATTCTGTTGCAGCGCTTTTTGTAGCTCTATTTCAAGCCACAGTCGCATGCGCGCTTCTTTGTTCATCTGTTCATTGAACTTGATTAGGCGGTTACGACCACGATCTTTCGCTTCATACATTGCTGTGTCTGCATTTTGCAGCAAGATACGAGCATCAGTACCATCTTGAGGAAAGCTCACGCTACCAATCGAGCAGGCTAAGCGCTTGCTAAAGTGGTGAAGATCGAAGGGTTGATTGATCAGGGAGATGATCTTTTCAGCGAGCATTTCAGGTGTTCGCTGATGTTCAGGTTCTGGCAGGATAATGCCAAACTCATCCCCGCCTAAATGCCCAATCACGGCCTTACGAGGCAGTAGGCGTTTAAGGCGCGAAGCGACCTCTTTTATCACCTTGTCACCGATGTGATGACCAAGTGAATCATTGATATTCTTGAAGTTATCAATGTCTAAGTAGAGCATCACCACCGGCGTATCGTTGTGAATGAACTGCTCAAGACGCTTAGTAAACCCAACTCGGTTGTAGAGCTTGGTCAGTGCATCTATGTAGGCATCTTCACTGTTTGCCGGTGTGTATTGTTTTGCGGTTTCTTGTGCGTCTTGGATAAGCACCAACTGAGTGTTGCTTCCAAGAACGGTGGTGGAGTCGATGTTGAGTTGAACCTTACGTTCAAAGCCGCATCGGGCACCCGTTAAGCAAACCAAACCAGACTCAGAAATAATAGAGCTGAGGTTATTATTGAAGACTGTTTTGGTTTGTTCATCGATAAATAGGCGTCCCAACTCTTCACCAATTAACTCTGTGGTTGAGTTAAAGCCAAGCAAGCGCGCTGCTGCTGGGTTAGATGACAAGATGTAGTCACTCTCAACGAGCAGTAATCCATCTGGGAGTAGTTGAGATAGCTTGTGGAATTTGGCTTCGGACTCTTCTAAAGAACGGACAAGTACTTGGTTTTCTGATGTGTCGAAGGCGTGAAAGACGATGTAGTCGGTTTTGTTGCCATTGGTAAGTGGAGATAGGCTGAAATGAAGGCTGGTATCGAGGTCAGTTTCGTTGAGGGTGACTTCGGCCTCAATCGTTTCGCCACTGAATGCACGCTCATAGTAAGGTTTGAGATGTTGGTAGAACTGTTCGCCCAATGTTTGGCGGTCATTCATGCCTGCAAGCTCTGTTTGACTCAAACCAGCAATATCACAGTAACGCTCATTCACCATAAAATAGTTATGTTGAGCATCAAGTACTGCAAAAAAGAACGGACTATTTGCAGTTAGCTGGGTAAACCAATGTTGTAGTTGCTGGGGAGGCATCAAAGTACTACCAATTCTCCAAGAGCTTGAATATTCACTATCGATAAATATTTATTACTTTCTGTGTGGCTATCGATATTTACCTGTGAGTGCAGCGATCCGCTGTAATTCTCATTACCTGAGTTACTATAACTGTGATTTTCAGGATATTAAAGGTCGAGTATCAAACAGAAGTTAATTTGATACATAACAGTAACTGAGATCTCAACATCATCTATGATGCATTCCATATTATTGACAAAGTTACGGATAAGTCACGTGATAAACAAGATTCGCACTCAACTAGTTCAAAATGCCGCATCAATTTTGCGATCTCCAGTCCAGTTATTGCCTAAAACAGTACAAAAAAGAGCCTTATTGGAGGCGCTTAAGAATGTCTTCAAGGAAGCTTTAGAGGACGGTGACTTTGAGTTTTTAGAAGACAAATGGTTGAAAGTCTCAATAAAAGACATGGGGTTAAGTTGGTGTATTAGCTACAAAAATGAGCAACTGGTTGTAGCTGATAAAGAGGTGGCTGAAGATGTAAGCTTTAGCGGCAACCTTAACGATCTTGTGTTGATTGCGGGACGTAAAGAAGACCCAGATACGCTTTTCTTCCAGCGTAGACTGTCTATTGAAGGCGATACCGAGCTCGGTTTAGAAGTCAAAAACTTGATGGATAGCGTAGATTTGGACTTATTGCCGACTCCTATGAAAACTTTGTTAAATCAATTAGCTGATTTTGTGCAGAAGGGAGTACAATCCCCAGATACACAAAGTGAGGTAATGAATGCTTATTCGAACTGAAGCACCGGCAGATATACTTGTCATTGATCGTTTATTGAAATCTGTTTTTGAAACAGATGCAGAAGCTAACTTGGTTATGAGCTTGCGTGAGAATAGCCACTTAACGCTATCGCTGGTGGCTTGTTCTGATGAAGGCGAGGTGGTTGGTCACTTGATGTTTAGCCCTATCACTCTTGATGGCGACGATCATAACTGGCAAGGGCTTGCGCCTCTCGCTGTGAAAGAAGAGTTCCGCAACCAAGGCATTGCCAAATCTCTAGTTGAAGATGCGTTTTCCACTTTGGTTGATTTTGGTTACCCAGCTTGCGTTGTGCTTGGTGATCCTGCTTATTACAGCCGCTTTGGTTTCAAGGCTGCGAGCGAGTTTGGTCTGAGTTGTGTTTGGGATGTGCCTGAAGGCGCTTTCCAAGCGATTGAGTTGGTAGACGGTGCGTTTGCTGGACATGCTGGTGAGATTGCTTACAGCCCAGAGTTCAACGACTTATAAGCTGATTTATCACGCAATAAGATACAAACTGTTTTAGTCTAAATAAAGGAGCTTGATGCTCCTTTATTTTTTGTTAGTATCAGCCCAGTTCTAATAAGCTTCGGCTCTAATCAACTAAAGGTTACTACCGCTAGATATGTCACAAACACACGCGCAATACCTACAAGAGATGGGCATTAGCCAATGGGAGCTAAGTCACCCAGAGCGTTTAGCGGGTTATGAATCTGAATTGACTCCGCTCTCGAACGATTGCAAGTTACTGTTGGTTTCGCCTGAAAAACCTCAGGAAGATCTCGCCGTGATGTTTGAGCGAGTACTTAAAAGTATCAAGCTCGACTTATCTCAGGCTTTACACCTTCAGCCACAACACTTGTCTACTGTGGATTTAGGTTCGGTTGAGTGGGTATGGTTTGCTGGTTGCGAGTCGCCTCAAGAGCTGAAGGCTAAAACACTTCAATCGCCATTACTGTCTGACATTAACGGTAACAACCAACACCGCCGCGACTTATGGCAACAAATTTGTGCTTATGACTAATCAATTTTTACCGACTTCACAACAACACCTAGACGCCATTTGGCAGATAGAACAGGCCGCGCATTCTCATCCATGGTCTGAAAATATGATCCGAGATCTTGAGAATAGAGGTGCTTGTCATCATGTGCTTGAAGTCGATGGGCAAGTGGTCGGATACTTCTTCGCGCAAAACATCGTTGGTGAAGTCACGCTGCTTAATATTGCGGTAGACCCAAGCCAGCAAGGCAAAGGGTATGGGAAAGCGTTAACTGAACACTTCCTTGATATGTGTGAGCAAGCTGACGCGGAAAGTGCTTGGCTAGAAGTTCGCGAAAGTAATGTGAATGCGTTTAATCTTTACGAAAAGGCCGGTTTCAATGAAGTTGATCGCCGTCGTAACTATTATCCAACCAAGCAAGGCAACGAAGACGCCATCATTATGAGCTATCTTTTTCTGTCTTTTAGCTAAGCAGAGAGTACGCGAAAAATAGGGTGTAAACTGACCCTTTAGAAAGTGACACGCTTTCTGTATAATCCGCACACAGAATTCAAGGGCAAGTATTATCTACTTGCCCTTTTTACGCTTTAGATCAGCAAAGGGCGACTATGTCTTTCCAACAAGAAGTGAGCAAACGTAGAACGTTTGCGATTATCTCTCACCCGGATGCGGGTAAAACCACGATTACTGAAAAAGTTCTTTTATTCGGAAACGCGATTCAAAAAGCGGGTACCGTAAAAGGCCGTGGCTCTAACCAGCACGCTAAATCTGACTGGATGGAGATGGAAAAAGAACGTGGTATCTCGGTAACTACGTCGGTAATGCAATTCCCATACAATGATTGCCTAGTAAACCTACTAGATACTCCAGGACACGAAGATTTCTCGGAAGATACGTACCGTACGCTAACAGCGGTTGACTCATGTTTGATGGTTATCGATGCTGCGAAAGGTGTCGAGGATCGTACTCGTAAACTAATGGAAGTAACGCGTCTACGTGATACGCCAATCGTAACGTTTATGAACAAACTTGACCGTGACGTTCGTGACCCAATGGAAGTGCTTGATGAAGTAGAGAGCGAGCTAGGTATGGCTTGTGCTCCAATCTCATGGCCTATTGGTTGTGGTAAAGAGTTTAAAGGTGTTTACCACATTCACCGTGATGAAACGATCTTGTATGAATCTGGCCACGGCCACGAGATCCAAGAAGTTCGTATCATCAAAGGTCTAGATAACCCAGAGTTAGATGAAGCGGTAGGTGCAGATCTTGCGGAAAGCGTACGTGAAGAGCTAGAGCTTGTTATCGGTGCTTGCCCTGAGTTTGACCTAGAGTTGTTCCTTGCGGGTGAACTAACGCCGGTTTACTTCGGTACTGCATTAGGTAACTTTGGTGTTGACCACATGCTTGATGGTCTAACGAAATGGGCTCCAGCACCTCAAACGCGTCAAGCGAACGAGCGTGATGTTGAAGCGACAGAAGAGAAGTTCTCTGGTTTCGTATTTAAGATCCAAGCAAACATGGACCCTAAACACCGTGACCGTATCGCATTCATGCGTATCGTTTCGGGTACTTACAACCAAGGTATGAAGATGAACCATGTTCGTACTGGTAAAAGTGTAAGTATCTCTGATGCAGTAACCTTCATGGCCGGTGACCGTGCTCGTGCTGAGAAAGCATACGCAGGTGATATTATCGGTCTACATAACCACGGTACTATCCAGATTGGTGATACCTTTACTCAAGGTGAGAGCCTTAAGTTCGCTGGTATTCCTAACTTCGCACCTGAGCTATTCCGTCGTATTCGCCTGCGCGATCCACTTAAGCAGAAGCAACTTCTAAAAGGCTTAGTTCAGCTTTCAGAAGAGGGCGCAGTACAAGTATTCCGTCCTATGCAAAACAACGACCTGATCGTTGGTGCGGTTGGTGTGCTTCAGTTCGACGTGGTTGTAGCGCGCTTGAAAGCGGAATACAACGTAGAAGCTATCTACGAAGGTGTTAACGTTGCAACAGCTCGTTGGGTTGAATGTGATGACGCTAAGAAACTAGAAGAATTCAAACGTAAGAATCAATCTAACCTTGCGCTAGATGGCGGTGACAACCTGTCTTACATCGCACCAACTATGGTGAACTTGAACCTAGCTTCTGAACGCTTCCCTGAAGTTCAATTCAGAGCGACGCGCGAGCACTAATTTCTCCGCGATCTATTCGAGTTAAACAAAAACGTCTATTGTTCTGCAATAGGCGTTTTTTAATGCGTTTTATTTGAGGTTTAAAGGCTGAGGTTAGAGGCAGTTATGTTGGGTTGGATAAAAGCTTGGGTTAGAAAATACGATAAGTGGTGTGAAGAGCTTGGCTTAACGCCTGAGAATAAGCGTAGCTGTGTGCCTCATCGTCGTGATCCTCAAGGGAAACAAACGGAGAGCAGGGAAGATGACACAGCAAATAAGTGACTTTCCGCTGTTTGATACTCATTGCCATGCGGATTTTGAGGCGTTTGAGCAAGGTTTTACACCTGAACAAAGTATTGATCTCTACCTCAAAGATGCGAAACAAGCGCAAGTCGAGAAGTTAATCATCCCTTCTATTGGCCAAAGTAACTGGAGGAAGCTCGATGAAATCGCTCAATCTCACCCCAATGTTTACTATGCATTAGGCTTCCATCCTTACTTTTTAGAGCAGGCCAATGACGAACAATTTTCGGAACTTCGCCAATTACTCTCTTCAAAAAACAGCCAATGTGTCGCGATAGGTGAGTGCGGGCTCGACTTTTTTGTGGACGTTGAACGAGAGAAACAAGAGCGCTTTTTCATCCAACAAATGGAACTTGCCAAGGCGTTTGAGCTGCCTTTAATCATCCATGAGAGGAAGTCTTATAACCGACTTATTGAGTTGTTAAAGCAACACAAGTTTACTTTTGGAGGGGTGATTCACGGCTTTTCAGGGAGTGAACAGCAAGCTTTAGCGTGGATCAAGCTCGGTTTCTATATTGGCGTCGGTGGAACGATAACTTACCCCAGAGCGCAAAAAACACGCACAACCATCGCAAAATTGCCCCTTGAATGTCTGGTATTGGAAACGGATGCTCCGGACATGCCCATGTATGGAAACCAAGGAAATGTTAATCATTCCAAACATTTAGTTACGATCTTAAATGAACTTTTTTTGCTTAGAAAAGAGCCAAAGCAATCGATTGCAGCGCAAATTTGGCAAAATAGCCATCGCGCATTCGGTATATGTGAATAAAATCGAAGGTTTTTGTTTATCGTTTGCGTAAATTGCACCGAGCTTGTGATTTGGGTCACATTTGCGTGTGAATGGTACATGAATCTTCTACGAAAGTGTGAGGACGGCATTACTTTATTAGTGGTCGCATGAGTATAATTGCCTCCGCTTTATAGCCCCATTTTGTAACACGCCAATAAATAACTAATAAGGAAGTCATAAACTATGAGCCTGTTTATGAGCCTAGTCGGAATGGTTGCACTGATCGCAATCGCAGTACTACTATCTGACAACCGCAAAGCTATTAATCTAAGAACAGTGGGTGGCGCTTTCGCTATCCAATTCGCACTTGGTGCATTCGTACTTTACATCCCTTGGGGTCGTGATCTACTTGCAGGTTTCTCTGCTGGTGTAGCAAACGTGATCGACTACGGTAAAGACGGTACTGGTTTCCTATTCGGCAGCCTAGTTAACTTCTCAGTTGACGGTATCGGTTTCATCTTTGCTTTCCAAGTACTACCAACTCTGATTTTCTTCTCTGCACTTATCTCTGTACTTTACTACATTGGTGTTATGCAAATTGTAATCAAAGTTCTTGGTGGTGGTCTTCAGAAAGCTCTAGGTACTTCTCGCGCCGAGTCTATGTCTGCAGCAGCAAACATCTTCGTTGGTCAAACTGAAGCACCTCTAGTTGTTCGTCCATTTGTTCCTAAAATGACTAACTCTGAACTATTCGCAGTAATGTGTGGTGGTTTGGCTTCTGTAGCTGGTGGTGTACTAGCAGGTTACGCATCTATGGGTGTACCTCTAGAGTACCTAGTTGCAGCGTCATTCATGGCAGCACCTGGTGGTCTACTATTCGCTAAAATCATCAAGCCTGAAACAGATACGCCAGACGACAACATCGCTGACGAAATGGACGGTGGCGATGACAAACCAGCTAACGTTATTGACGCAGCAGCAGGTGGCGCATCAGTTGGTCTACAACTAGCACTTAACGTTGGTGCAATGCTACTAGCATTCATCGGTCTAATTGCTCTAATCAACGGTATCCTAGGTGGCATCGGTGGTTGGTTCGGTATGGAAAACCTAACTCTAGAACTTCTTCTAGGTTGGATCTTCGCACCGCTAGCATTCATCATTGGTGTTCCATGGGAAGAAGCAACTATCGCTGGTTCTTTCATTGGTCAGAAGACAGTTGTTAACGAATTCGTTGCATACCTAAACTTCGTACCATACGTTGGTGAAAACGCTCAAGTTGTTGCAGCAACTGGTCAAGTGATGTCTGAGAAGACTCAAGCTATCATCGCATTCGCACTATGTGGTTTCGCAAACCTTTCTTCAATTGCGATTCTTCTAGGTGGTCTAGGTGGTATTGCACCAAGCCGTCGCCACGACATCGCACGTATGGGTGTTAAAGCGGTAATTGCTGGTACTCTATCTAACCTGATGGCAGCAACAATTGCTGGCTTCTTCCTGTCTTTCTAATTAGTTAGAAATCGATATATAGACGCCATAATAATATCGCCCCGTAGCAAGAAATTGCTGCGGGGCTTTTTTGTTTTTAGGCCTAGTGATTCTTTGGCATAAGCATCAGCTTGAAGTCGACTAATGGGTCTAGAATGTTTTTTTGAGATACAAACCGTTTGCGTTCTAAGGAGCACTACAATTTATTGATGGATACCTATAATGTATAAGCTAAAGGGATAGGATGTCTCTGTTGGCAAGAAAGTAACCTCGAAATCAACTCGAACGTTATTCTTCTGGGATTAAGCCAAAATTAGCGATACGCTATAGATGTTAGACACAACATGACTGATTTGTTGTGCCATAGACCAAACTGGTACTGTGCGGTGACAAGGATTGCAATTGGTAGCGAAAGTTATCAAGTCTTCAGGGAACCAAGTCCGTTCATTTGTGGCTACTGAGCATTACTAAAATATCCATCTATACTGGATGGAGGGCGAAGTAGTTAACTATTTGAATATATTGATCGGAGATAGAAATGAGCGATTTAAAAGCAGCAGCTCTACGTGCACTTAAACTTATGGACCTAACTACGCTAAATGACGATGACACTACAGAAAAAGTAGTGGCGCTTTGTCATGACGCGAAGACTGCAGTAGGCAACACCGCTGCAATCTGTATTTACCCTCGCTTTATCCCAGCAGCTAAGAAAGCGTTGCGTGAGCAAGGTACTCCAGAAGTACGCATTGCGACTGTAACTAACTTCCCTCATGGTAATGACGACATCGAAATTGCTGTTGCAGAAACAAAAGCAGCGGTAGCGTACGGCGCAGACGAAGTTGACGTAGTATTCCCATACCGTGCTCTTATTGCTGGCAACGAAGAAGTTGGCTTTGAGCTAGTTAAACAGTGTAAAGCAGCGTGTGGTGACATCACGCTTAAAGTGATCATCGAAACAGGTGAACTGAAAGAAGAAGCACTGATCAAGAAAGCTTCTCAAATCTGTATCGAAGCAGGTGCAGACTTCATCAAAACTTCAACAGGTAAAGTGCCAGTAAACGCGACTCCAGAGTACGCGCGCATGATGCTTGAAGTTATTCGTGACATGGGCGTTGCTAAAACAGTTGGTTTCAAACCAGCAGGTGGCGTACGTACTGCTGAAGATGCAGCACTATACCTAGCAATGGCTGATGAGCTACTAGGCGCTGAGTGGGCAGACAACATGCACTACCGTTTTGGTGCTTCAAGCCTACTAACTAACCTTCTTAATACATTAGAAGTGACAGACCAAACTGCTGATCCAGCAGCATACTAATATCCCAATCGGGTGTAACAAGATTTAGTCTGTTTGATGGAGTGGCGTTAAGTCACTCCACATTACCTCTTTCCCTACATACCATACTCACTAGAGTTTGGGAGGCACTAATGTATCTACCTCAAGAAATTATTCGCAGAAAACGTGATGGTGAAGTCCTAACAGCTGAAGAAATTAACTTCTTTATTCAAGGTGTGGCTAAAAACACGGTTTCTGAAGGCCAAATTGCAGCATTCGCAATGGCTATCTTTTTTAATGAAATGACTATGCCAGAACGTATCGCACTAACGTGTGCAATGCGTGATTCAGGCATGGTGATTGACTGGAGCCACATGAATTTTGATGGCCCAATCGTTGATAAACACTCTACTGGTGGTGTTGGTGACGTTACTTCTCTGATGCTTGGCCCTATGGTGGCAGCATGTGGCGGTTTCGTTCCAATGATCTCTGGTCGTGGTTTAGGCCACACTGGCGGTACGCTAGACAAGCTGGAATCTATTCCGGGTTACAACATTACACCAACCAATGATGTGTTCGGTGAAGTAACGAAAGATGCTGGCGTGGCTATCATCGGTCAAACAGGTGATCTAGCTCCTGCTGACAAGCGTGTTTACGCAACTCGTGATATCACAGCAACAGTCGATAACATCTCGCTAATTACGGCTTCAATCCTATCTAAGAAACTGGCCGCTGGCCTCGATTCTCTAGTGATGGATGTAAAAGTAGGTTCAGGCGCATTCATGCCGACTTACGAAGCATCTGAAGAGCTAGCGAAATCTATCGTTGCAGTAGCAAACGGTGCGGGCACGAAAACAACTGCAATCCTAACGGACATGAACCAAGTGCTGGCTTCTTCAGCGGGGAACGCAGTAGAAGTTCGTGAAGCGGTTCAGTTCCTAACGGG
The DNA here is from genome assembly GCF_024347375.1 of Vibrio coralliirubri. Taxonomy (NCBI): domain Bacteria; kingdom Pseudomonadati; phylum Pseudomonadota; class Gammaproteobacteria; order Vibrionales; family Vibrionaceae; genus Vibrio; species Vibrio coralliirubri. The sequence continues at coordinate 646,494 of NZ_AP025470.1, forward strand.
TGAATACCGTAACCCACGCTTGTTAGAGATCACTCTAGCATCGTGTGCTGAAATGTTGGTGCTGGGTAACCTAGCTAAAGATTCAGACGAAGCGCGCGAAAAACTGATGGCAGTACTGGATAACGGTAAAGCAGCAGAGTGCTTTGGTAAGATGGTAGCGGGCCTTGGTGGTCCAGCTGATTTCGTAACGAACTACGATAACTACCTAGAAAAAGCAGACATTATTAAGCCAGTGTACGCGCTAGAAAGCGGTGTGGTATCAGCAATGGATACTCGTGCCATTGGTATGGCTGTGGTTGGTATGGGCGGCGGTCGTCGCGTAGCAACTGACAGCATTGATTACGCAGTCGGTTTTGATCACTTCATTCGCCTAGGTGAAGTTGCAAGTGAAGATAAGCCATTAGCAATGATTCATGCTCGCAACGAACAACAGTGGCAAGAAGCTGCAACAGCATTACAAAATGCAATCACTGTGGGCGGAGAATATACAGCAACGCCAGACGTTTACCGTCAGATTCGTTCTGAAGACGTGTAAATAACAGATATCGGCATGCCTAGTGTATGCCGATAAACAGAGTTCTGGTGCAAAGAGCAATAAGTTGGTGAAGAAAATGAAAAGAGCATTTATTTTAGTTTTAGATTCATTCGGTATCGGTGAAACAGCGGATGCGGACAAATTTGGTGATGTAGGTTCTGACACTATGGGCCACATCGCAGATCATTGTGATCAAGGTCTTGCAGACAATGCAGATCGTAAAGGTTCACTGACACTGCCAAACCTGTCTAAGCTAGGTCTAGCGATGGCTCACAAAGAGTCTACAGGTCGTTTTGCTCCTGGTATGGATGCAGACGCTGAGATCATTGGCGCATACGGTCACGCTGCTGAGCTGTCTTCTGGTAAAGACACGCCATCAGGTCACTGGGAAATCGCAGGTGTTCCTGTACTGTTTGACTGGGGCTACTTCACCGACAAAGAGAACAGCTTTCCAAAAGAACTGACTGACCGCATCCTTGAGCGTGCAGGCCTATCTGGTTTCTTAGGTAACTGCCACTCATCTGGCACGGAAATCCTAGATAACCTAGGTGAAGAGCATATGAAGACTGGCTTGCCTATCTTCTATACTTCTGCAGATTCTGTTTTCCAGATCGCTTGTCACGAAGAGACATTCGGCCTGCAAAACCTATTAGACCTTTGTCAGATTGCTCGTGAAGAGCTAGAAGACTACAACATTGGTCGTGTTATCGCTCGTCCGTTCATTGGTCCGGGCAAAGGTCAATTCGAACGTACTGGTAACCGTCGTGACCTTTCTGTTGAGCCACCTGCAGCTACCATTCTTCAGAAGTTGGTTGATGAGAAGGGCGGTAACGTTCACTCAATCGGTAAGATCTCTGATATCTACGCGGGTTGTGGCATCACTCAGAAAACCAAAGCAACAGGTATCCCTGCGCTATTTGAAGCAACCAAAGAAGCGATCAATGAAGCGGGCGACAACACTATCGTGTTCACTAACTTCGTTGATTTCGACTCAGCTTACGGCCACCGCCGTGATGTTGCTGGTTACGCAGCGGCACTTGAGTACTTCGATGGTCGCATCAATGAAATCATCGATATGATGAAAGAAGATGATGTACTTATCCTAACCGCTGACCACGGCTGTGATCCGACATGGCCAGGTACAGACCATACTCGTGAGCACATCCCTGTGATTGTATACGGTCAGAAGGTTTCAGCTGGTTCTTTAGGCCGTCGCGATACGTTCGCTGATATCGGTCAAAGCTTAGCGTCATACTTTGGTACATCGCCAATGGGACACGGTACAAGCTTTCTATAATAGTTAACGAAGAGAGAGGGAAACCTCTCTCTTCTTTTTTGTTTTGAGATTAAGGATATTTTCAATGGCTACTCCACATATTAATGCTGAAATGGGTGATTTCGCTGACGTAGTTTTAATGCCAGGCGACCCGCTACGTGCTAAATACATCGCTGAAACCTTCTTAGAAGAAGTGGTTCAAGTGTGCGACGTTCGCAACATGTTTGGTTACACCGGTACTTACAAAGGTCGTAAGGTTTCGGTAATGGGACACGGTATGGGCATTCCATCTTGTTCTATTTACGCGACTGAGCTGATCAAAGACTTTGGTGTGAAGAAGATCATTCGTGTGGGTAGTTGTGGTGCAGTGAGCGAAGATATCAAAGTGCGTGATGTGGTGATCGGCATGGGCGCATGTACTGACTCTAAAGTGAACCGTATTCGTTTTAAAGATCATGACTTTGCGGCTATTGCGGATTACAAAATGGTGCGCGCGGCAGAAGATGCAGCCAAAGCTCTCGGTGTCGGCGTAAAAGTCGGTAACCTGTTCTCGGCTGAGCTGTTCTACACGCCAGATCCAGAGATGTTCGAAGTAATGGACAAATACGGCATTGTTGGCGTAGAGATGGAAGCAGCTGGCATCTATGGTGTATGTGCTGAATACGGCGCAAAAGCTCTAACGATTTGTACTGTTTCTGACCACATCAAGACTGGTGAGCAAACGACATCAGATGAACGTCAAACGACTTTCAACGACATGATGGTTATCGCACTGGACTCTGTGTTGCTTGGCGACCAAGAATAATTTTGATTTGTCTTAGCTTGATAAGTTAACAGATAACAAAAAGCCCCGTTGCTGCCTGAGCGTCGGGGCTTTTTATTGGATTGCGATATTTTTTCTCAGTCTAGTGTGTTTATGAGCTTACATTCTTCAACAGTAAGTTCTCACCAGACTTAGTTGGTCTTCTGCGAATCAGCATGATGAACAACACGCCACTCACAAACCCCATCAACACCATACCGATCATGTAGCGATCACTTTTTCGGTAGTGGTGATCAGAAATCGCCGTCATCTTACCGGTTTCAAAAGTCACTCGAATAAAGCCGATGATCGTCTTCTCTGGTGAATAAATAGGTTCAACTAATTGTTGTCTGCCGATACTTGCTGTTGAAAGTGGCGTATCTAAGCCTAGAACCTCGCGTACCGAGAGGGCTTTTTCACTCGAAGCCAGTCGAATCCCCTCTGCATCATAGATGGTGGTATCGAACACCAGTCGGTCTTGAGACAGCTGATTACTTAGGTCAAGCAATCGCTCTTGGTCTTGTTGCGTGATCATCTTGCTGGCTGAAAGTGATGCCTGAGAGATAAGCAGCTTGGTAAGAGTTTCCAACTGTTTTGCTTGGATCTTCTCGTTACCTTTACTGATCACGACCGTATTTTTAATCGTTACAACGAACATGGTAGCCAACAAAATGAGGGCTAGCATTCGTAAAGCGTTACGTATTGAGAACAATGATTCATTCATGTTTCACGAAGCCTGAAATAAACAAATGTTATGATTAAGACATATTGAGACTTGCGTTTTCAAATTGCAATAGGTTAACGTTTAGCATAGTTAATTAGGAATCATACACATGGACGCTCAGAAATATCTGCCGATAAAAAGGCATACCACATTATTAACTCGACTCCCCGAGACTCGTTTCGCTTCTCAACTCGCTAAATCCAAGGCCAATTGGATTGTGTTTGGTGAGTACTTATCTCCACAATCTTTCGATGACATCGACTTTTTCACTGGCACTTACAACACCATCCTCGATACGTGGAAGGTTGGGCATTATGAAGTGGCTTTGATGTCAGGCAATCTAACGCCAGCACACGAAGAAATCCTCCAAGCGCTAAAGCTTGATTATGCTTGCCTTAGCGAGGTCCCAGACTTATCTAAGCCAGGTTTGATCGTGATGGATATGGATTCTACAGCGATTCAAATTGAATGCATTGATGAGATTGCTAAGCTAGCTGGAGTGGGAGAGTTAGTCTCTGAAATCACAGAACGAGCGATGCAAGGCGAGCTCGACTTTGAACAGAGCCTGCGCCAACGAGTAGGAGCACTGAAAGGTGCGGATGAGTCGATATTAGAGCAAGTGCGTCAGTCATTGCCATTCATGCCAGACTTGGTCGGGCTGGTGAATACTCTGAATAAGCTTGGCTGGAAAACAGCAATTGCATCAGGTGGGTTTACTTACTTCTCTGATTATCTGAAAGATACCCTTGATCTTGACCATGCTCAATCAAACACGCTTGAGATCGTCAACGGTAAGTTAACAGGTGAAGTGTTAGGTGATGTTGTTTCGGCGCAGACCAAAGCGGATATCTTGGTAGAGTTGGCTGAAGAGTACGAATTGGAACTGCACAATACCGTTGCCGTTGGTGATGGAGCCAATGACTTGGTGATGATGGGCTCTGCAGGTTTAGGCATTGCCTACCACGCAAAACCAAAAGTAGAGCAGCAAGCTCAAACTGCTGTGCGTTACGCAGGTTTAGGCGGGGTGCTGTGCATCTTGTCGGGTGTATTGGCTAAGCAGCAGAAGATCAGCTGGCAAGCAAAACCTTAGGAGTTCTACCTAAGTGCTATTAGCTATGTATCTTATTTAGCAATAGTGGCTCAGACACAAAAAAAGCAGGCTATCAGCCTGCTTTTTCTATTTTCATGCTTAAGTTAAGGCGCCACTCGAAGTTAGCGTGTTAGCTCCAATCGAATCAGCACTTCATCGGTAATATCTTCTATCTCGCCATAACCGATAAACGCCGTCACTTCATTCTCTAGTTTCTTAGCTTGATGCATACTGATGCGTGAAAGCTCTTCTAAATCAGACTGGAATAAACTCGTTAGCGGATTAAAGATAGGTGCCGTGGTGACTCGCAATACATACACGTCACCTAAGTGCTGCGCTTTTTTAATGAATAAGATGCGTTCTTTTGCTGAGGCGAAGTCTTTAACCAATTTGGTGTGTACCGATTGGATCTTGTCGCCAAACTTCACTGCGGCAATGTACACGTCATGATGCTTCGGTTCTGCACCTTCAATTCTTTTCAGTGGTTCAGCCAACAGCGAGTTGGTGTGACCCTTAAAGATTGGCTCCAGTGAGAACTTTTGGTTGTGACCAAGTTTAGCGAGTAACGTTAGATGCTTATTCAGTGGAAAATTCACACCAATGATCTTACAGCGCAGCGTTGAACTTGGCTTATCAATGAATATTGGGTTACTGACCATCTTGCTCAACAAAATGTTGTGCAGTGATTCGAGTAGTGAATGCGTTGGCAGTATCTCTTGCTTCTTAATCAGCTTACTTTGGTTTTGATCGATAAGCCCATTAAGGAAGGCGATAGTACGCATTGTCTTGGCGTTCTCGGCAATAACCAACTGCACGTTGCGGCCATTCGGACTCACTCGAATTACGTGGTAAGGCACGGTGCTTAGTGGCAGGTTCTTGTCATAGAGCTGCAGTTCATTGAAGTTCACTAATACCGGATCATTAATCTTGAGTACCATTGGGTGTTCAAGGCTAATGCTCAGTCCACGCTTCGAGATATCTAAGGTGTGTCCGTTCGCCGCTGCGCCATCTTGTGATGTGAGTTGCAACGGTGACTTAAATTGGTATCTCGGCTCTTTACGACGAGTCTGAGAGTCAAAGTAGATGCTTTGAATATTGCCGACGACAGTACGCGGGTGACGGAAGCGGTTCAATTCACTGCTTGGAATGCGTGGTTTTTCACTCAGAAGATAATCAGCTGCACTTTCGTGATCGCCGATCTCTTGCAAGATTCCGCAATGCGTCAGTTGAGCTGAGCTTTGAGCCAGCGTGTCCGAGTGTTTAGCTAATGCTTGTCGTTCGGTGTCTGATAGTTCGAAAACCGAGAACTTGAACGCCTTCCAACTTTTACGTTTGCCACCGATGTGCCAGAACAGCTGTCTTTGTTCACGAGAGGCTTCAGGCAGCATCATTGAATAGAACAAGGTCTTGTTTTGGTGTTCATGGGTAAACGAATAGATAACGTTACTGGTTCCCTTCACTCCTGGTTTCGCCAGCAGGTTCATACGTTGCTCGTTGAACAGGGTGCCCAGCGCTTGTTGATTTCGCTCGTCGTGCCAGTATTGCCATAACGGATGGTTGTTATCCGTCAGTAGGGCAAGCTTTAGTTCGCTGCCGCTGAAAAACAGGGGAAGGTTACAAGTGTGCTTTAAATAGGTGTGTTCGATTCCTCGAGTACGAGTTCGAATGACCCTATCTTGATTTTCATGGCTGGTTTTCTTACTGGTGCTATTTAAAGACTCATCGAGTAAGCGAGCCACAATATTGTTGTCGCTTACCTTGATGGTTCTTAGAAATTTGACCGCGTTGTTCTCATAAGATTCGTCGATACCCAAAACACGAAATTCAACCGCTTGGTTAACATCGTTTTCTTGGGACTTTTCGATAAGCTCTGAGAACTTAACGCTGATGATCTCGCCGAGGTTGTATCGAAAGGCGCTCGGCACCTTGAACTTTGCACCTGACGGGGATATATCAACCGTTACACCATGTAGGCTTTGACCTTTCGATGTGGTGATCTCTACCTGCGAGCTAATCTTGAGTCTGTTCTCTTGGCGCTTTAAGTCGTAACCTAGGTTAATAGCTTCCGCTTCATACGGGCTATTGGCGCTAGTAATGTCGTGGTTACCTTGAGAAGATGTTTTAACAACGCTCAGAGGCTGAGTTCGCGGAGTCATTACTAACTCCCATGCGCCTTCTGTGTAACCTTTAAACTTTTTCGTACCACGTTGATACGCGTTTAAAGCGATGTCATCGAGCCAGTGCTTACGGCCGTCTAACGTGAACTGACGACATTCATTATCAATGCGCCCACGTAAATCAATGCTCTTTGTACACGGAGCCATGATACGATTCAGTTCCATTTTAACCAGCAGTTTTAGAGACGGAGATTCGCCTTCTGTCATTTGAGAAAGAAGGAATTCGAAATCTTCGGCGTGGTAGGCCGGGATAAGACGTTCTGCTACAGATAGAATTTCAGATTGCTGCATACTTTTCTTGTTAGAATGGACGGTGCATTTATGTTATCGACTAGTTTAAATCGATCTTTAAGTATAAGTGGTATGACTGCAACGTTTATTTTCACCCGTACGGTCAAATAAGTCACAAATTGACAACATCATTGTGTAACTGAGTAAATTATTGAGGTTTTATGGCTAAGGCAAAACGAGCTTATGTGTGTAATGACTGTGGTGCTGACTTTCCACGTTGGCAGGGGCAGTGCAACGCATGTGGTGCTTGGAACACGATTACAGAAGTTAGGTTAGCCGCTTCACCTCAAGTAGCGCGCAATGAAAGATTATCTGGTTATGCAGGTGCAGTAACAGAATCGAGCGTTCAGACATTATCTGAAATTAATCTACAAGAAGTGCCACGCTTTAGTAGTGGCTTCAAAGAGCTCGACCGCGTACTCGGTGGTGGTGTTGTCCCTGGTGCTGCGATCCTGATTGGTGGTAACCCAGGCGCGGGTAAATCAACATTACTATTGCAGACCATGTGTCAGCTATCTTCTCAACTGCCGACTCTTTATGTAACAGGTGAGGAATCCTTACAGCAGGTTGCAATGCGCGCCTCTCGACTTGGATTACCAAAAGAGCACCTAAAGATGCTCTCTGAAACCAACGTAGATAAGATCTGTCAGGTTGCCGAAAAAGAACAGCCAAAGATCATGGTTATCGACTCCATCCAAGTTATGCACGTTGCTGATGTTCAATCTTCACCGGGCAGTGTTGCTCAGGTTCGTGAATCGGCAACTGCATTAACGCGCTACGCAAAACAGAATAACGTTGCTGTGTTCTTAGTTGGACACGTAACTAAAGACGGCACCTTAGCGGGGCCAAAAGTACTTGAGCACATTATTGACTGTTCTGTTCTATTGGATGGCGGAACCGATAGCCGCTTTAGAACACTGCGCAGCCACAAAAACCGTTTTGGTGCGGTCAATGAGCTTGGCGTGTTTGCCATGACAGGCCAAGGACTAAAAGAAGTCAGCAACCCATCGGCGATCTTCTTGTCTCGTGGCGAAGAAGAAACCTCGGGCAGTTCGGTGATGGTGGTTTGGGAAGGTACTCGTCCATTACTTGTTGAAATTCAAGCGCTGGTGGATTATTCCCAGCTGGCTAACCCGCGTCGTGTCGCTGTCGGCCTAGAGCAAAACAGGCTTTCGTTGTTATTAGCTGTGCTGCATAAACACGGCGGCTTACAAATGGCTGACCAAGATGTGTTTGTGAATGTCGTCGGTGGTGTTAAAGTAACCGAAACCAGTGCTGATCTTGCGTTGGTGATGGCTCTACTTTCAAGTTTCAGAGATCGCGCATTGCCAAAAGATGTGGTGGTATTTGGAGAAGTAGGCCTAGCGGGTGAGATTCGACCGGTACCAAGTGGGCAAGAGCGTCTTAATGAGGCATTTAAACACGGCTTCAAGAAAGCGATTGTACCGGCGGCTAACATGCCTAAGGGAGGTATTCCTGGAATGCAGATCCATGGTGTGAAAAAATTATCAGAAGCAATTAATGCTTTTGATGAGTTGTAATTGAGCTCACTTCAGCTACTCTATACAGCAGAAATTCAGTCTAACTTAAACGCCAATTGCGCTTTAGATTAGCACTAAACTAAACAATCATTTAGATTGTTTCTACAGATTGCCTTTTTCTATATGTTAGAAAAAGGCAAAGTTTTTTAGTCCCAAATGCATGCAAAGCTATCAGTCTTCACAGATTGTGATATACTCTGCGCGCATTTTATATCCTATTAACAGAGTAAGACAATGGCAGATTTATCGAAATACAGAAACATTGGTATTTTCGCGCACGTTGATGCGGGTAAAACAACTACCACTGAGCGTATCCTTAAGCTAACTGGTCAAATCCACAAGACTGGTGAAGTACATGATGGCGAATCAACTACTGACTTCATGGAACAGGAAGCTGAGCGCGGTATTACTATCCAATCAGCAGCTGTAAGCTGTTTCTGGAACGGTCACCGTCTAAACGTTATCGATACTCCTGGACACGTTGACTTCACAGTTGAAGTATACCGTTCTCTTAAAGTACTTGATGGCGGTATCGGTGTATTCTGTGGTTCTGGTGGTGTTGAACCTCAATCAGAAACTAACTGGCGCTACGCTAACGAATCAGAAGTATCTCGTCTGATCTTCGTTAACAAACTAGACCGTATGGGTGCAGATTTCTACAACGTTGTTGACCAAGTTAAAAACGTTCTAGGTGCTACTCCTCTAGTTATGGTTCTACCAATCGGCCGCGAAGATGAATTCGTGGGTGTTGTAGACCTTCTAAGCCGTAAAGCATACGTTTGGGATGACACTGGTCTTCCTGAAAACTACGAAATTCTAGATGTTCCTGCGGACATGGTAGATGACGTAGAGCAATACCGTGAAGAGCTAATCGAAACTGCTGTAGAGCAAGACGATGACCTAATGGAAGCTTACATGGAAGGTGAAGAGCCTTCTATCGAAGATATCAAGCGTTGTATCCGTAAAGGTACTCGTGACCTAGCGTTCTTCCCAACTTTCTGTGGTTCTGCATTCAAGAACAAGGGCGTACAAATCGTTCTTGACGCTGTTGTAGATTACCTACCTTCTCCAACTGAAGTTGATCCTCAACCTCTAATGGACGAGAACGGCGAAGAAACTGGCGAACACGCTATCGTTTCTACAGATGAAACTTTCAAAGCGCTTGCATTCAAAATCATGGATGACCGTTTTGGTGCTCTAACTTTCGTTCGTATTTACTCTGGTAAACTGAACAAAGGTGACACGATTCTTAACTCATTCACTGGCAAAACAGAACGTGTTGGCCGTATGGTTGAGATGCAAGCTGATGACCGTAACGAACTAACTAGCGCACAAGCTGGTGACATCATTGCGATCGTTGGTATGAAGAACGTGCAAACTGGTCACACTCTATGTGATCCTAAGCACCAAGTAACGCTTGAGCCAATGGTATTCCCAACTCCAGTAATCTCAATCGCTGTATCTCCAAAAGATAAAGGCGGTTCTGAGAAAATGGGTATCGCGATCGGTAAAATGGTTGCAGAAGATCCATCTTTCCAAGTTGAGACTGACGAAGAGACTGGCGAAACTATCCTGAAAGGTATGGGTGAACTTCACCTAGACATCAAGGTAGATATCCTTAAGCGTACATACGGCGTTGACCTAACTGTAGGTGCTCCTCAAGTTGCTTACCGTGAAACTATCACTCAAGCAATTGAAGATAGCTACACGCACAAGAAGCAATCTGGTGGTTCTGGTCAATTCGGTAAGATCGATTACCGTATCAAACCAGGCGAAGCAGGTTCTGGCTTCAAGTTCAACTCTGTAGTTGTGGGCGGTAACGTTCCTAAAGAATTCTGGCCTGCAGTTGAGAAAGGCTTCGCATCTATGATGGAAAACGGCGTACTAGCTGGCTTCCCAACTCTAGACGTTGAAGTTGAACTTTTCGATGGTGGTTTCCACGCAGTCGATTCATCTGCAATCGCATTTGAAATCGCAGCGAAAGGCGCATTCCGTCAATCTATGCCTAAAGCTGGCGCGCAACTTCTTGAGCCTATCATGAACGTTGACGTGTTCACTCCAGACGATCACGTTGGTGATGTTATCGGTGACCTTAACCGTCGTCGTGGCATGATCAAAGATCAACAAGCTGGCGTTACTGGTGTTCGTATTAAAGCTGACGTACCTCTTTCTGAGATGTTCGGCTACATCGGTCACCTACGTACTATCACTTCTGGTCGTGGCCAATTCTCTATGGAATTCGCACAATACGCACCATGTCCAACTAACGTTGCTGACGAAGTGATTGCAAAAGTTAAAGCAGAAAAAGAAGCTGGTAAGTAATTAGCCCTTTTCTCAATTAGCTAAAAAAGCCCCGCAAGTGAAAGCTTGCGGGGCTTTTTATTGTTTGTAACATACTGCGAGATGCGAGATGCGAGATGCGAGATGCGAGATGCGAGATGCGAGATGCGAGATGCGAGATGTGATATGGCCCCTAAAAAGTAGACACAGGGGTTTAGTTGATTAGTTCAAAGTCCATGGGACTCACTCCACCTAGAGTCCCATGTCTTCTTACTGGATTATAATAGGTATCGATATAAATTCGACTCTGCATCGTCATTTCTTGTCGTGAAAGCTGATCTAAGTTGTTCATCCACTCTTTCTTATATTGCGCAAAGAAGCTTTCGGAACAAGCGTTGTCCCAACAGTTTCCTTTTCTCGACATGCTGACTTTAATCTTTCGTTTACGGTGCCAACGGATCGTCTCCAACGCTCGATACTGTATACCTTGATCGGAGTGAAACAAAAGCTCGTGACCTAAGGGCTGCCTTTGTTTCCAAGCCTTATTCAGGCTTCTTAGCACTAACTTTGCGTTATTAATGCGACTTGTCGACCAACCAATCACTTTGCGTGAAAACAAATCTAAGACGACGCACAGGTATTGCCAACCATCAGTACAGCGCACCTGAGTTATATCTGACACCCAAACTCGATCGGGTTTATCCACCTTAAATTGACGGGCAAGAATGTTATAGGCAGGTATAAGCGTATTTTGTCTTGGTGCTCGTCCATATCGCTTCTTGCTCGCGCAAGAGCGATAGCCCATATTCTGCAGAAGCCTCTGTACTCGCTTTTTATTACAAATAAAGCCGTTAGCGACCGCTGCTTCCCAAAGCTTTCGATAGCCTGGAATACAATACTGAGCTTTGCTTTCTCTCCTCAAGTAGTGACTTAAAGACTCATTGTCTGTCTCTCGCTTCGATGGTTTCCTTGTTAGCCACTTGTAATAACCCGCTTTAGAAACACCCAACCATTGGCATAGTCGTATGACAGGAAGCTTCACACTGGCCTTCTTAAGGATATACTCGAACCTTATTCTTTTTGGCTGTCGAAGAAAGCCTTCGCTTCCTTTAAGAAATCATTCTCCAGCTCTGCCATCTCAAGCTTCTTTTTCAATTGACGGATCTCTTTCTCCAGTTGTGCAAAGGATTTTTCGGGGCCGTGGTTAGGTATTGGGAGGGAGTTAGTCTTTTTCGATGTCATTTGGCATCTCCATTTAGAAAGTAGCACCGGCGATATTCCTAAGGATAGTGCTACTGACTTAACGGTATCAGAAGAATCGAGAGATCGCTGAACAGCTTCTCGTTTAAATTCGTCTGTATATTGTCTTTGTGATTTTACTTTCATGACACTCAATGCTCTGTATTAAGTGTCTACTTTTATGGGGTCACATCAGATGCGAGATGCGAGATGCGAGATGCGAGATGCGAGATGCGAGATAGATATGGCCCCTAAAAAATAGACACAGGGGTTGTCCCGCATTTAATCAACACGGGACAGATAAAGTAGGGAGAGACTAACGCTTTAAGTCGATGTAAATCTGCTCTACCTTGGTACGTGCCCAATCTGTTTTACGCAAAAATTTTAAGCTCGATTTAATGCTCGGGTCTTTTTTAAAGCAGTTGATGTTCACCATGTAACTCAACTCTTCCCAACCGTAATGTTCAACCAATTCAGTCAGTAGCTTCTGTAGCGTGATACCGTGAAGTGGATTATTGTCTTGTGTCATGAGATGTTCTCGCCATTTATTTGAGTTAAGTATACCAGTTTCGCTTTATGAATTATCCGACCATTTGAGTTCGTAATCGGTGTGGATAATCGAAAGCTCTTCTCTACCTGTATCACCAAATAATTTAACCTGAGCCTGCATCCATTCTTCGAAACGTTTTATCTTTTCTCTACGAAAGTAACCCGGAGGCGCACACAAAAAGTAATTGTATTTAGGCTTCAGCGCGATGTTTCCGATTCGCACCAATTTCTTTTCTTGTAAATAGCGGTATACCAAGCTGTGCTTAACAAGCGCGACACCTTGAACGGATAGTGCACCTTCTAACACAAAATGAGAGCCATCAAATTGCAATGATGTGCGGCCAGCTTTTACCCCTGCGACTTGTAACCAGAGATTCCAATCCATATCAGGCCAACGGTCTTCAATCAGTTCCGCTTTATGCAGATCGTCGATGTCATAGATACCGTGTTTCTCTTGGTAGATAGGGTGGCAAACCGGGTAAATGACCTCGTCCATCAACCAGCGTGATTCGATGTTAGGGTAATCTCCATGACCATATCTAACGCAGATATCGACATTAGAATCTTCAAATGTGACTAGCTTGTTGGTCGGCTCAATTAACATGGATAGATCAGGGTGGCGATCACGAAAGTCGCCAATTCTTGGTACGAGCCAATGCTGAGCAAAGGAAGGCACGGTAGAGATCGACAGCTGAGTAGGGTTAGGATCTTGATTGATGCGTCTCACCCCATCTTGAATATGGGCAAAGCCTTTCTTCGCTTGCTGGTACAGTACTTCGCCTTCATGGGTCAATACTATTTTTCGGTGTTGGCGAATAAACAGATCTGCACCTAACCACTCTTCAAGTTGGCGAATTTGTTGACTGACTGCCGCTGCCGTGACAAATAGCTTTTCTGCTGCGAGTTTAAAACTGCCTGTTTCTGCCGCCGTGTAAAAGTAATAGATCCCTTGAAATGGTGGGGTTCGTTCTCTCACATTAGTTTTCCTTAACTGAATGCCAGTATCTATCGTTTGTCGATGTTGCACTGTTGGTCGATTATTGACCATAACAAAGCAAAAGATCAACAGGAGAAAGGCTATGAATACGATCACAGCAACAGCAAATGCCAACCATTCATTTTTGTCATCATTATCAATTAAGAAATTCTATTCTAAATTAGGCCTGTACTTTCAAAATCGTAGAACCAGAAGGCAGCTGTCTGAGCTACCCGATTATTTACTGAGAGATATCGGGATTACGTCGGAACAAGTCGAGAAAGAACTGAAGAAGTCATTTTGGGAGTGATTCAAGGCAACGTAGCTTTTAACTCGATGTTGCTTTAACTCAACATAGTTTTGTCGGTGTCGAGAGGTTTACGTTACCGTACTATGTTGAGTTAGGTTTATGGTTTATATAAAGAAGTGGGAGATGAGATTTAACTCTCCAATAGCTCGTTTACTTCTTCGTGCAACCAATTGGTGAACGCAGTAATACGCTCTTTTCTCGGGGAGTTAGGGTCAAAGCATAGGTTGACTTGAACCCCAGGTGTCATGCCTATATCAAAGGGCTTCACTAGCAAGCCGCGTTCGATGAAGTCACCAGCCAAGCTGTCTGTTGCCAAGCAAACCCCATGTCCCGCCATGACCGTGGTTAACCCCATATCAAAAGTACCGACTTCCATCCACTGAATGGTGCTGCTTTGAGTCGATATGTTTGCTTGCCTAAACCATTCCTCCCACGGGAAACAACCGCCATCAAACTGAATCAGCCAACATTTGAGGAGCTGTTCAGGTGATGTGAAGTTCAAAGAGTTTGCGAGTTCAGGGGAATAAAAAGGGTAAACCGGTTCGTTGATTAGCATCTCAAGAGTCAAGCCTTCTTCAACGCATAGATCTTCACCTTGTCGAATAGCCACATCAATTTCGCCATGTTTTAAATTTGGGGTATCACACCCTGTTAGTATCTTAATTGGGATCTCTGGGTGCTTTACCGAGAACTTCCACAGCCTAGGCAGTAACCAACGAGAAGCAAAAGAAGGGGGACTTCTAACAACAAGCAGCCCTTGAATAGGTTCTGATTGGATCTTGTTTAACCCCAGCAGAACCTCTTGAAATCCATCAGAGACATGTCTAAAAAGTGTGTGCCCTTCATGCGTCAAAATCATTGCACGCCCCTTACGAATAAAGAGCTTACATCCAACCTGTTCTTCTAACTGTCGAATCTTCTGGCTGACGGCTGCTTGAGTGACGAACAGCTCTTCAGCCGCTTTGCTGTAATTGCTCAAGCGTGCTGCAACTTCAAAGTAACGGAGGCCTGAAAGGTGACGCAGTCTATTGTCCATAATCTCAGCTTATAGTTCTTGTTAATAATGGTTGTTCGATTATCGAACAGGTTGTTTTCATAATAGCGATAAATAAACAGGGAATACAAGAGAGAGAACATGAAAGCAATAACCTGTTGGGCCGGAAGGTTTGTTAGGCTTTGTTGCGTAATTCAATGGAACTAAATCAAGAACCTACGATCTGATCAGCTACCTCCACTCTATCTCGTAGTCCTATGCCTAAGCCTCGTTATAAAACAACCAACTGGAAGCAATACAACCGATCACTCATTAACCGTGGTTCTCTGACTTTTTGGATTGATGAAGAAGCAATAAGCGGATGGGCGCAAAGCAAACAGAATAAGCGCGGTAGGCCGCGTCGGTTCAGTGATTTAGCTATCACGACAGCACTCATGGTCAAACGAGTTTTTTCTATGCCATTGAGAGCGCTGCAAGGATTTATCGACTCGATATTTAGGTTAGCCCATGTACCGTTAAGTTGTCCGCATTACACCTGCATCAGTCGTAGAGCCAAGCAAGTTGAGGTTTCATTTAAGACTAAAACGAGAGGAGCGATACAGCACCTAGCCATTGATGCTACTGGCCTTAAGGTTTATGGCGAAGGTGAATGGAAAGTCAAAAAACATGGGACGGATGGCAAGCGTAGAGTCTGGCGAAAGCTGCATATTGCAGTCGATACCAACACTCATGAGATCATTGCCGCCGAGCTAAGTTTATCGACGGTTACAGATGGAGAAGTACTCCCGAACTTACTGAAACAAACACGCCGAAGTATCCTTGAGGTGTCTGGTGATGGCGCTTACGACACGAGAGCGTGTCACGCTGCTATTAAGATTAAGGGAGCTATTGCGCTTATTCCCCCAAGAGAAGGGGCTGCCTTCTGGGAGCGTGGTCACCCTCGAAATTTCGCCGTGGGTTGCCAGAAATTATACGACTCAAATAAGTATTGGAAAGAGCGGTATGGATACCACAAACGTTCACTCTCAGAAACAGCGATGTATCGAGTTAAACAGTTGCTAGGAGGGAAACTGAGCTTAAGAAATTACAATGCCCAGGTGGGTGAAACTTACGCGATGATAAAAGCGTTGAACAAGCTTACTGGGTTAGGTATGCCTGAAACTTGTCGTATTGACTAAGAAACAAGCGAAACGGGTTGGCTCTATCTCTAAATTTAATTACGCAACAAAGCCGGTTTGTTACTCAGGCACTTAAAATCAATGATAATACTAAGGTGAGGAAGGCGACTAAATCGAGACAAGTTATCTGTTCGGAATCGTTAAGTCATCGAATGAGAAATGATATCGGCTTAGATTGCGAGAGTAGTGATGCTGCGGATTATACTAAGTACTTATAATGTGAGCTTACAAAAAAGGAGCCATAATGGCTCCCTCTCGATTTTGATTATTCTTCCCAAACCACCAATTTATCTTTCGGCCAGTTATGACCAACTTCATGATATTTCTGCTCTAGGATATGTCGCTTGATTTTGAGAGTAGGGGTTAACACGCCATTCTCAATGCTCCATGGTTCCTTAATCATCAATACACCTTTGATCTTCTCGTGTGAACCGAGCTGCTCGTTCATTTTCTCGATAACGCGCTTTGTCGTTTTCTCATAGCGAGCTCTATCGAAATTAGGGAAGTCATGCGGTACCACAAGTAGGATTGGACCTGGTAGGCCAAGCCCTATCAAACACATCATTTCTACGCGGCTGTACTCAAACAGTTTGTTTTCGATTGGTACAGGGGCAACAAACTTACCTTTAGCGGTTTTAAAGGTATCTTTCTTACGTCCACGAATCGTTAGGTAACCTTCACTATCGATATCACCGATATCACCGGTATGAAGCCAACCATCCGAGTTAAAAGACTCTTGGGTTGCAATATCATTCTTGTAGTAACCAGAGAATAAGCCTTTGCCTCGAACTAGAATCTCTTCATCTTCAGCTATTTTGAGTTCGATCCCTGGACCTGCATTACCAACCGTACCAATTTTATCGGCTCTGAATGGGTAGTTGAGCGTGCTGTAGGCGAAAGACTCTGTCATGCCCCATGCCTCGGTAATGTGTAGGCCAACACTCTCATACCATGCGAGTAGAGCGGGTGATACAGGTGCAGAACCACAGCCGAGAACACGAGCTTGGTCTAACCCTAAACCATCAGCAAGCTTCTTCTTAATGATGTTGTTGATAAACGGAATCTTCAATAAGAAATTCAGTTTCTTCTGTGGCAACTTGTCTTGGATTCGCTGCTGGAACAGAGTCCATAAGCGAGGAACTGAAATGAACAGAGTAGGACGATGCATTTTCACATCATCAATAAAGGTGTCTAAAGATTCAGGGAAAGCCGTAACCACGCCCCCCATAACTGAAGAACCAAAGATGTAAACGCGTTCTGTAATATGAGCAAGAGGTAGGTAAGAAAACAGGCGATCGCCAGGTTGGATTCCAATATGGTCAATCAATCTTTGAACAGACCAAGTAAACGCGCCGTAGGTGAGCATTGCGCCTTTTGGTAGCCCTGATGTACCCGATGTATAAACAAGTGACATCAGCTTATCGTCGTGATGCTGAGGGCGTTTGGTTGATGGTTCATGTGTATCAATGAGCTGTTCGAAAGTGTGTTGGCACTTCGCTGCGCTGTCGTATGGCAGTGAAATACTTACTAAGCTCGGATTGTCATCAAGTACTTTTTGAGTGGCTTTAGGATCGTCAAGCTTACCCGCAATCACAATTTTACTTTCACTGTGTTCAATACAGTACTGAATGGTATCTGCCCCCGCCGTTGGAAAGATTGGGACGCTGACAAAATCTCCTAACATCATGGCAAGATCGCAGATGAACCACTCTGCACAGTTTTTCGATACGAGAGCGACTCGATCGCCAGGTTGGGCTCCGAGTCCTTCTAGTGCTGACGCCAGTTTCAGTGCTTTGTCGGCTACTTCTTTATAAGTAAATTCGACAAATTGGCGGTTAATAATCTGTTTCAAATAGACTTCATCTGGGCGTTCTTCTGCCCATTTTAAAATCATGTCATTGGGTGTAGGGAGAGCTGTTGCTTGTTCTTGGCTAAACTCGTTAGGCTGAATCATTGTCTAACTCCATGTTTTTCGCTAAGTTATTTTTGGTTATTTTTGTTAAAATCATGTTAAATGTACCATGATTTTTTCTTTTAGGGAGTAAAATTAGCGTTTTCTGTTATCTGTGCAGGCACGCCTGTAACTTGCTGGGGTTACACCTGTCCTTTTCTTAAAAATTCTCGAAAAATACGACACATCCTTGTATCCACATTGATAGGCAATTACAGCAATTTTTGACTCGGTATCCGCCTCAATCAATTTTTTAGCTAGTAGAACTCTTTTATCACAAACAAAGTCTCTAAAGCTTACCCCAAAGTGTAGATGAAACTTTTTCGAAAAGTAGGTTGTTGAACAATGGCACTTCTCGGCGATCTCCGTTTCTCTGATTTCTTTGTTTATGTTATCCATCACATAGTTAACAACCTCAGAAGTAAACAATGTGGTAGGCAGTTGATTGTTGTTATTTATGTCTCTGTCGAAATCGAAGTGAGGTTCGAAGATATGCTGTGTTTTACGCTTAAGTTCTTCGAATGTACTGGTCAGATGATTACTGTTTGTTTCGATAATGAAAAATATATTCTTATGATTTCGAACGATATTAGGTAACTGGTCCGAGCAAATAATGACTATTCGCTTGTTCAAGTTCTCACAAATAGATAATGCCATTGTAAGTAGTTGAAGTTTATCCGGTCTATTCAAGATAAAAAATACCAGTCTGACATCTAAGTTACTGATTATAGATATATCTTGCTTATAATTTTCAATGGGGAAGTAGTGGTTTATTTTATTGATAATAACAGCATTAAATTCACTGTCTTTATCTGATAATAAAGGTGTTACTACTTTCATATAAATACCAACTCTATTTCATATTCAACTTCGAGTTTAAAAATAGATAAATTAAGCTGCATAATAATTAGATTAGAAGTACCACAAAAAAGTGCAAGTAAATGGCAAGAAAATCCTAACCGAATGTGTGACTCACCTCTAGATTTAGTTTACAGGTAAACAAAGCCTGATACACAAATCAAGGAGAGGTTATCATGGATAAGTTTTTGAATAATTGTAAAGAATTCATGAAAGATGAAGAAGGGTTGACTGTAATCGAGTATGTAATCGGTGCAGCTTTATTGGTATTAGGTTTGACAACCGTATTTTCTGGTTTAGGGAATACTCTAGCAAATAAATTAAACGCTATTGTTGCCAATGTTGGTTAGTGGTTGAGTTATGAATAACAATAGACTGAAACGACAATCGGGGTTAACAACGGTTGAGTATGTGATTGGCGCAGCCTCACTGGTTCTTGCTGTTGGACTAGTTTTCTCTGGAATGGCAACGGCTTTGCTCAGTAAGTTTCAGAGCATTATATCGAGTGTATAAATAGAGTATATGATTAATGAGCCTTCAGCTTTTTGGGCATTGCTAATTGCAGTTTCGGTATACGATGTTGAGAAACATCGTATACCGAACAAAATATTGATTTTCTTTTTGTTTGTTTACTTTTTATCAATGTTTGACGGCAATTATACCTTTGATGTTTTTTTTATGTCCTTCGTTGGATTTGTGGTGTTTTTTTGTTTTGGATTACTCTTATACTTTTTAAGAGCTATGTCGGCAGGAGATGTGAAGCTATTAGGTATTGTGGGGATGTATCTCGGGTGGGGACAACTACTTGATGCATCGTACTTTATCTTACTTTCTTCTGGAGTGATCGGGACTTTCTACCTGCTATATAACTTTTCCAACTCGAACAGTCTTAGTATCAAAGGCTATTTTGAAAATAAGCTAATTATGCTTGGTGGGGTAGCACCAGTATTAAATGAAAGTGCTAGCTTGCACGCTAGGTATTCAAATAAGGTGACGATGCCTTTTGCACCCTCTGTTGTAATGGGATTAGCGATGTATAGCTACTTTACTTAAACCTGTTGTTGGTTAGCTTTGTGGAGAGGAATAATATATGGATATTATAGGGCGTACTGCTCCAACAACTTTGAAGCCTCAAATTTCAGCCCCTACCGTTCCGACATCTCTTGATATGTTGGGTGTTCCTGAAGTTGTTATTGAAAACCTCGTACTCAAGCATTTGTCTGCTTATCCTAAATCGGATGTGTTAGAGCTTTCTAATTATTTGTGTGTTGTTACCCATATAGTGGAAAGTGCTCTAGCCGTTTTGAGGAAGAAGTCATTAATTGAGGTGTTTCAACCTACCTCAGACCTTTCTCTTTCATCAGTCTCCCATAGTCATGTCCGTTATTCTCTTTCTGAGAAAGGACTGGAAGAAGCTGATCTTGCCTTTAAACGTGATGCTTATTTAGGGCCCGCGCCAGTTTCACTTGACCAATACAGTGATGTAGTCAAACAGCAAGACCTGAGAGCAGAGTTAGTGACTCGGCCACATGTCGAAGCTGCTCTGGATGATGTGTATGGTGTCGATAAAATGATTTCAGTATTAGGGCCTGCAATCAATTCTGGACGTGCTCTGTTGTTATATGGGCACGCTGGTACTGGTAAAACCTTTGTCGCGAGCCGTATTGTGAATGCTTTGCACACCTCTGTATTTATTCCTTATGCAGTCTATGCATTAGGTAACATTATCAAGGTGTTCTCGGCGCAACATCATAAACCGTTGGATAGTAACGGCAGCGATCAAAGCATTTCCCTCAAAGATCAGTACGACAAGCGTTGGCTTAATTGTGAAAGGCCTAATATTCAGGTTGGGGGAGAACTAACTATGGATATGCTTGAAGTTAATCATTCAGAGAATAGTCGTGTCTGGTTAGCCCCAGTTCAAATGATGGCAAATAATGGGATCTTTATCATTGATGACCTTGGTCGTCAGCCCATGCCGGTGGATGCGCTTCTTAACCGTTGGATTGTACCGATGGAGTACTCATTCGACTATTTGTCGCTGCCTAATGGTCAGCAGATAACGATGCCATTTGTATTAACTCTTGCCTTTTCTACCAATCTAAACCCCAAGAAAATAAGCGATCCTGCCTTTTTACGTCGTTTGGGTTACAAGATTGAATTCAAGCCACTTAATCAGCGAGATTATGAAGCTTTATGGATGAGTGTCGTTGCTGATAAAGAGGTAGAGCTTCAAGACGGGTTTTTTGAGCGTTTGTCTCAAATGCACACGCTTCTAAAAGTGCCACTTTTCCCATGTTTACCGAAAGATCTCGTTGGTATAAGCAAAGACATTCTTTCGTTTGAGCAACTCCCACCTGTTATCACATTCGATATTCTTTCCATGGCATGGGAAGTTTATTTTACCTCTGATGGACACGAGGAAGAGAATAATGAATAAGAGTCAAGTTTTCCTACTGTTTTTACTGTCCGTAGTATTCGGCTTAGCGGCTGTATTTTTTGCTAAGCAGTGGATGGATGATCAAGTTCAGCCAACCGTTGAAGTTGAAACGGTCGAGCGTCACCCCGTTGTTGTCGCATCACAAGAAATTGAAGCCGGAACTATTATCGAGGATCAGTTTTTAACCACCAGATTGATGGAAGTTGATTGGATTAATGAAAATAACTATTCGGATAAAGCAGAGCTTATTGGCAAGGTTGTTGCGAATACTGTCTATGCGGGAGAGGTCCTTCACAAGTTACGATTTACTGTACCAGGAGAAGGGTCAACGCTTGCAGCTCTTATCCCTGAAAATAAACGTGCGGTAACGATACGTGTTGATGATGTTATTGGTGTGGCGGGTTTCTTATTACCGGGTAACAAGGTTGATATTCTTAATACGGTTTCTTACGGGAAAAATTCTGCAGCGACTCAAACAGTATTAAAAGACATTAAGGTTTTGGCTGTCGACCAAACGGCTAAAACGAAAGAAAACAGTCCGATTATTGTACGAGCGGTAACACTTGAGATGACGCCGAAAGAGGCAGAGAAGCTTCTCACGGCTAAAAGCAAAGGCGATATTCAGCTGACTTTGAGAAACCCACATGAAGTTGAGAAAAAAGTGGTTCGTCGATATGTGCCTAGACCGAGTGTCACCATTATCAAAGGTACAGAAACATCTAATGTGCGCGTCAAGGATTGAGGTGAAATATGAGAATATTAATTGCGTGTGTTTTGAGCCTGATTTGTATTTCGACGGCCAGTGTAGCGGCGTTACAAACGGGAAAAACAGTCACGGTTCCACATCATAAATCTACGCATGTCGTGCTGTCGGGAAAAGCGGCGAAGGTTTCTCTTGGTGATCCTGAAGTTTTAGATATTGTAATTTTAAAATCAAATGAAGTGTTTTTAATTGGTAAAAAATTAGGTGCGACAAACCTAATGGCTTGGGACTCTCGAGGTCGGTTAATTGAGTCTATTAACATTGAGGTTACTCATGATCTTAATAGCCTTAAAGCTAAATTATATGAGTTCCTTCCTGATGAAACTATCGAAGTGCACAGTGCGCAGAACCGTCTATTATTGAGCGGTCAGGTCAGTAACCAACAACAAATGAATGTGGCGATGCGAATCGCAGAAACCTATTCGTCAGGGCAGGCTGCTGACGCATCAAAAGAAAGTGGAAGTGAACAAGCTGCAGCGACAGGTGTTATTAATTTGATGTCTATTGGCGGGGCTCAGCAGGTGATGTTAGAGGTGACGGTTGCTGAGGTTCAAAGAAGCTTGGTAAGAAAGTTTGATGCGAACTTCCATTTCTTCCAAACCAGTGGATCTGACTTTTCTTGGGGGGCGTCTTCAGTCCCTGCTGGTGTGTTAGGTGCAACCCCTATTTTCAATATTCCAACCTCTACTGATTACGGCATTTTAGGTTCTTTCATTGATAGTAATACATTGTTTACTTTCGCACTGGACGTAGCAAAACAAAACGGGGTTGCTAAGGTGTTGGCTGAACCGAACTTAACTGCATTAAGTGGTTCTAAGGCTGAGTTTTTAGCTGGTGGTGAGTTTCCAATTCCAGTGCCTGATGAAGATGGTATTACCATTGAATATAAAGAATATGGTGTAGGTTTAAAGTTCATCCCGACGGTACTCAGTGACAAAAAAATCAACCTAAACTTAGCGGTTGATGTGAGTGAGATTGCCAATAGTAGCTCGTTAACGATTGATCCTGGTACCACCAATGCGACTTACTTTATCCCTCCTATTACCCGAAGAAGTGCATCGTCGACGCTTGAGTTAGCCGACGGTCAAACCATCGGTATTGCGGGGTTGTTGAGTGAGAATGTTAGGGACATCAGTAACAAGATGCCAGGCTTTGGCGATGTGCCGATTTTAGGTCAGCTTTTCAATAGCCAAGAGTATGTATCTGGTGAAACAGAGCTCGTTATTCTTGTTACTCCTCGACTCGCTAAACCTATTGACCGAACGAAAGTGACGTTACCAACTGATGCCTTTGTTGATCCTAATGATTTGGAATATTACTTGTTAGGCCGAAGCGCTTACATCGCTGAACCGTCTGAATCTGATTCAGAACAATCTCAAGCTTCACAGGATATATCACCGACCGATGGTGGTAGCGAAGGCTCATTTGGGCATGATTTATAAGGGGATAGATATGACTAAAATAATGATGATCTTTCTCACAATGTTATTGGTTGGCTGTGCGAACGATGCTCGTTTAGGGCACTCGGTAGCACTAGTGAAAACAGAGCAAACGTATAACCCTAATGCGACCCAAGAGAATTTACTCGAAGTACCTGATGGTACAGGGGAGCGGATGCAGACTGGTTACGACAGATATGTTGGCAGAGGTGAAAATGATCTGTCCGGAAGTAGTAGCCAGATCTTAGAAGATTTTAACTAAATCTGGAGGTACTCATATGTTGTATCGAGTATCACAAAGCCCTAAAAAACAACAAGGCTTAGTTGCGGTGATGATTACCGCTGCCTTGTTAGTTTTTCTAGCTGTCTCAGCGTTAGCTGTAGACATAAACCATATGGTCGTGAATAAAACGCGCTTACAAAATGCAGTTGATTCTGCAGCGTTGGCTGCCGCAACCATATTAGACAACAGCAAAGATAAAGACGCTGTAGACGTGGAAGTCGGTACGGCACTCAATGCCATGGCGGCTTCAACAGGGAACCAAGAAATTGATTTCTCGACCGCTTCTATCAGCATTGATTATTCGAATGATCCACAGGATTTTACAGGTACGGCGACGTTCGGTACAAATGATGATGTTTATGTGCGAGTTCGCGTAGATGCACTAGAGATGGATGAATTTTTCATTCAACTGTTTGGCCTTGATAAGGAAGTATCGGCAAGTGCCGTTGCTGGGCCTAGCTCTGGGCAAGAAGTTGTAAACAACGTTGTACCTATTGGTGTTTGTATTGGTGATGGCACTTCGGATAACGATATTGATCCTGAAGATGGTTATCACGATGTGACAGGAGAAGAGATAGTTAATGTATTTGGATATGAAGTCGGGACGGTTCATGCCTTGAAGGTGGGAGATAATAGCTTATCTGAAATGGGCAATGGTAATTACCACCTGTTGGACTTTGGTTCCGGTGGTAAAACAATCAAAGAAGGCTTAGGTGGTAGTTATGATCAGCCAGTTAAAATTGGTGAAGATATCACAACCAAACCAGGTGGCACGGTTGGCCCGACAGGTGATGGTTTGAATACTCGTTTTGGTGATTATGGCGGTGGCTTATCAGCATCCGATTACCCTTCTGATTATGTGACCACAGAACCTACCAATGAAATAACGATTGACGCCAATACCGGAGAGATAACTTTCGATGAGAGCTACGATTACGCTCAATATAAGTTAGATACTAATGCTTGTATAGCAAGTGGCGGTTCTGGGTGCGCATCTAATGGTGTTGCTTGGCGCAGAATTTTACCTATACCTATGGTGGATTGCTCAGGTAAAAGTGGCGGTGCTACGGAATTTACAGTGAATAAAATTGGCTGCTTTTTCTTGCTGCAAAAAGCACCGACCAGTAACGCAGGTACACCCGCCGTTTTTGGTGAGTTTATACATTCTTGCAGTGTCACTGGTGGCTCTGGTAGTAATCAGTCGACAACCGAAGGGGCTTACAGGATTGTTTTGTATAAGGATCCTGATAGCGGGGAGTCGTAATTATGACACTATCTAATAAACATCAACGTGGTTTTGCTGCTGTAGAGATGGTCATTGCGACCCCCGTGTTACTGTTTTTTTTGGGTTTGGTGATCGAGCTTGGCAATGTTCTGATTCACTACAATGTTATCTCTAAATCTGTGCAAAATGGCGCACGATATGCTGTTAGTGAGGTTTACGATACTAAAGGTGGCACTATTGCACCAACATTGGAGATTCAAAATGTGGTGGTTTACGGTCAGAGCAGCGTGGGGACGGCAGTACTATCTACATTGACGACATCAGATGTAACGGTAACACCACCCTCTATTGACAGCTATGTGCGAGTCAGCGTGACATATGACTATGTGCCGCTGTTTTTGTCTATTCCTTTATCCGCCACAAGTTTTTCTATTCCGTTAAGTGTGACTTCAGTGATGAGGGTATTGTGATGAAAAGGCTTAAAAGACGAACCAAAGGGCTTGCCATTATTGAGTTCACTTTGGTCTCATCATTAATTTTTCTACTGCTCTTTCTCATTTTAGCGTTGGGTGCCTATATATTTTCGCTGCAAATGGTCAGTGAGGCGACTAGGAAGGCTGCTAGGTTAGCGACGGTATGCTACGTCCTTGATAGAGATAATATTGCGGGAATGGTGGTGGATGATATTCCTCTTGTTGGATTTACTAATACGAACTTAGAAGTGGCTTACTTAGACGCGAGCGGGGTAGAGATTGCTTCTGATTTTGAAGCGAACTTTGGTGATATTAAATTTGTGCGTGCTAGGGCTACGGGTTATGGCATTCAGCTAATCAATAACCTAAGCTTTTTAGGAAATAGTGGATTTCTAGCCGCCCCTGCGTTTGAAACAATACTACCAGCAGAAAGTTTGGGTGTGGTGAGGCCTGAAACTGAAACTAGCACTAACATATGGAATCGATGCCCATAAACGGTTGTTTAAAGGAGATAAATGTATGGGGGAAGCAATTCAATTAACGCCTAATGGAAACGACAATGATATTACGCGTTTAAGAACGAATCTAAAGGTTTGGTTAGTCTACAGTACTGACGGCTTTCATTCGCATATGAGTCAAGAACTAAAAAAATGTCGAAATGTTCATGTGACCTCTTTTTCTCTTGCGGCAATGAGTGAGGAATACCTAAAAAGTGCAGATGTCCCAGAGCTTATTTTCGTTGAAGCTAATGGGAATTGGGCGCAAAAAATGGTTGAGTTGCAAGGGTATGATTTGTCTTTGGAAGACAAGGACTTGTCTTTAGTTGTGCTTGGTGATGAAAGTGATAATGGGTCATTAAAAATTGCGCTTCGCTTAGGAGCCTCAGATTTCTTATCTCATAATGTCACTATTTCAGACTTACTCCCTCTGCTTAAGAAAACGGCTTCCGAAAAGCTTGAAAACTCCAGTTATGGAGAATTTATCTTGTTTTTGAACACCAAGGGAGGGATGGGGGCAACTACCTTGGCGTTAAATACCGCTATAGAGATGGCCACTCAACACCCCAATGAAGTTCTTTTACTCGATATCGATCTTCAGTTTGGTGTGATTCCAGACTACTTGAACATAGTACCCACTTATAGTGTTTCTGATGCGATTAATAGCTCGAATGACCTGGATGAAATATCTCTGGGATCTTTGGTTAATAAACACGAATCAGGCCTCCATGTTCTAAGCTTTAAACATGAAAATAACGCTGATGATTTCGAGCAGGCTCAAAAAATAGGTCGACTGCTTCCGATATTACGTCGCTTTTATCCCTACGTGATCATTGACCTTTCTAGAGGGCTCGACCATGTGTTTGCGTCCGCTATATCACCAGCAACTAAAGTGCTTTTGGTTTTGCAACAAAGCTTAGTATCAGTAAAGAACACAAGTCGTTTAATTAAATCTCTGAAATTTGAATACGGCTTACAAAGTGATTCAATAGAGGTCATTCTTAATCGTTATGAAAAGCGACATTCAATTAAGTTAAAAGATATTGAGCAAGCGGTGGGCGATCACGATATACATCTTATGCCCAATGATTTTAAAGTTGCGCTTGAGAGTGCCAACTTGGGACAGCCGTTAGTTCAATCGAGAAAGAAAAGCTCTATTACTCGCTCTATCATCGACTTGTCTCACGTTCTTTCACCACCTGAACAAGAAGAGAAAGGTTGGTTAAAAAAGTTGTTTTCATAGTGGGTTGATGAAAAGTAAACACGAGGGATTGTGATGTTCTTTAAACGAAAAAATGTAAATCCAGAGTTTGAAAAAAAAGTAGAACAGATTCCGCATGATTCAGAAGATGCCAATCCTGTCGAGCGTTTATCAAGTGTTGCTACTTCTAGTCACTCTAGAAAGACAGATGCGAGCGTTGAAAAAGAGAAGGCAATTGATGAGGCTCGAAAAGTATTGGAGCAAGAATTATCAATCAAACACTTCTTTCATAAGCAGTTGCTTGAGACATTGGACTTAGGGTTACTCTCGAGTTTGGAGAAAGAGCGTGCTAAGTTAGATTTGCACGAAGCTATCGTACAGTTGATGGCTGAAGATGGTAGCCATGCTTTAAGTGCAGAAGGTCGAAAAAGGGTCATCAAGCAGATTGAAGATGAGGTTTTTGGTCTTGGTCCGTTAGAGCCCTTATTAGCCGATCAAACCGTGTCAGATATATTGGTCAACGGCCCTAAGAGCGTTTACGTGGAGCGAAGAGGTAAACTCGAAAAAACGCCCTATACTTTTCTTGATGATCGCCATCTAAGAAACATTATCGACCGTAT
Source organism: Vibrio coralliirubri (assembly GCF_024347375.1). Lineage (NCBI taxonomy): Bacteria > Pseudomonadati > Pseudomonadota > Gammaproteobacteria > Vibrionales > Vibrionaceae > Vibrio > Vibrio coralliirubri. The sequence continues at coordinate 674,206 of NZ_AP025470.1, forward strand.
CGTCAGCCAGGTTGGCCGCCGCATCGATGAATCATCACCTATGGTAGATGCGCGCTTAGTTGATGGCTCACGTGTGAACGCTATTATCCCTCCTCTCGCACTTGATGGCCCTTCTGTTTCTATCCGCCGTTTTGCTGTGGATCGTTTAACGATGGATAACCTTATTGACTACAATTCAGTTTCACCCCAAATGGCTAAGTTTGTTGAAGCTGCAGTAAAAGGCGAGCTCAATATATTGATTTCAGGTGGTACAGGTTCAGGAAAAACCACCACGTTAAACATATTCTCTGGCTTTATTCCACGTGATCAACGAATCATTACCATTGAGGATTCTGCGGAGCTTCAACTTCAACAACCTCATGTTATTCGATTGGAAACTCGCCCAGCAAACCTAGAAGGTAAAGGCGAAATCAGCCAGCGAGAACTCGTAAAAAATACCCTGCGTATGCGCCCCGACCGAATCGTGGTTGGTGAGGTTCGTGGTAGCGAAGCGGTTGATATGCTGGCTGCAATGAACACGGGCCATGATGGATCTCTTGCTACTATTCACGCTAATACCCCCCGTGATGCCTTGAGTCGTGTCGAAAACATGTTCTCGATGGCTGGGTGGAACATATCAACCAAAAACTTACGAGCTCAAATAGCTTCGGCTATCCACCTCGTCGTACAGATGGAACGACAAGAAGATGGTAAGCGTCGTATGGTGAGCATCCAAGAGATCAATGGTATGGAAGGTGAGGTGATTACGATGTCGGAAATTTTCCGTTTCCAACGTCAAGGTATTGATGAAGATGGCAATATTATCGGCTATTACACAGCAACGGGGGTCGTTCCTCAATATCATGACCAGTTAGTCAAACGTGGACTCGACCTGCCTTTCGAGCTCTTTACTGAGACTCACGGTTAAGGAGAGGTTATGGATAATGTAAGCGTTTCATTAGGTCTGTTATTCATTGCGGTGCTTTTTATCTCTCAAGCTTTGTTATTACCTGCTGCAGGGAAAAAAGCGAAGCATAAAGAGTTGTCTCGGCGTTTGAAGGAGACGCAACGTAATATCGATGAAGAGAGTCTATCTTTGTTAAAAGAACATTATAACAAAGAATTATCTCCTATAGACCGTAAGTTAATAGTTATTCCATACTTTGCTGGCTTAAAAAAAATGTTGGAATTAGCTGGTTTTAAATTAGCATTGAGCCGATTTTTACTTATTGTTTCTCTTTGTGGTGTCTTGCTCACATTGATATCAATAATGACCAATCAAGAATGGTTTATTAGTTTAGTAGCATTCATTTCTGTTTGGGTTATATCTTATCTGTATGTACAAAATCGAGTGGCTTATAGAATGGCTCGATTCGAAGAGCAACTTCCAGAGGCTTTAGATATTATCCGACGAGCACTACAAGCAGGGCAACCGCTTGTTCAATCATTTAATGAAGTTGGCGAAGAACTTCCTGAACCTATCGGTGCTGAGTTTAAAAATACCTACAACTTACTTAACTACGGTTATGACTTACGTTTAGCTATTTTGCAGATGGCAGAGCGAGTTCCCACCTTATCAATGTTGGCTTTTTCTAGTGCAGTAATGCTACAAAAAGAGACTGGGGGGAATCTATCAGAGAACCTGCAAAAGGTATCTGAAGTACTAAGAGCCCGCTTTAAGTTAGAAAGGAAAGTAAAAACGCTCTCTGCTGAAAGTCGTCTATCAGCATGGATCTTAACCTTATCCCCTTTTGGTTTATTTTTTGCTTTGAAGGTAGCCAGTCCTGAATATATCGAGCCACTCTACAAAGATCCTCGCGGTCTATCGATGGTCAGTGTCGGTATTGTTCTTTTGGCGATCGGAGCCTTATGGATTAAAAAGATCATCAGTATAGAGATTTAACTTATGGAATTATTAAATATTGAAGTCTGGAAGCAGATGTTAGAAGAGTTTGGATTCAGCTCTCAGGCCATTATCTATGCGATGATTTTGCTTACAACAGTCTTGTTAACACTAACGCTTGGATTTCTATTTTTAGGAGCTCGTTCACCTTTGGACAAGAAACTGAGACAGATATCAGAAGACGGGGCACCGACTGGCCGAAAACCATACGATTTCTCCAATACGTTAGAATCATTAAGCCCTTTTATAAGTAAAGGCAATAAAAAAGATAATGAAACTTACTCGGAAAAGTTGATGCATGCCGGGTTCCATGAGAAGAGCTCGTTATCAGTTTTTTATGCATTGAAGGTTTTATCTAGCTTAATAGGCATCGTCGCTGCTTTTATGGTTTATTACATATCGTTGGGTGGGGAGTACAATAATCTACTTATCATGACTTGTGTTTTCCTCGGAACATTCACGCCCAATATTATTCTGAGTAAATTACAAAAAGAGCGCCAGAAAAAAATTAGAAACGGTGTTCCTGATGCTCTTGATCTTCTCGTTGTCTGTACTGAATCAGGACTTGGTTTTAATGCGGCTCTTGGACGTGTTGCATCTGAACTCTATGTCTCCCAACCTGATCTCGCCGATGAACTCGAGACTGTATTTGCAAAAATCCAAGCAGGTGTAACCATGCCTGATGCTCTTAGACAGCTTATCGAGCGAACCGGTTTAGTCGAACTGGAAGGATTGGTTTCTTTGCTTTCCCATGCATCGAGAATGGGCGGTAGCTTAGCGCAAACGCTTCGTGATTATACTGAAGATTTTCGAGATAAACGGCAGCAAGCTGCCGAGGAGATAGCAGCAAAAATACCGACCAAAATGTTATTTCCTATGTTGATATTTATTTGGCCTTGTTTTTTCATTGTCGCACTTGGCCCTGGGCTACTTATCGTAATGGACGCATTGAGTGCGCCGGGAGCAAGCTTATGATTTTTTTAAATAAATTTGTTTTATTACTATTGCCATTTTTGCTACTTGGTTGCGCTTCCTCTGATGAACCAACCAATCAATTTGACGCAGAATTGTACTCTGGAAAGCCGATCGATACATTAACTAGCGATGATCCACCGCTAAATGAAAAAGAAGCAATAATGCGTGGTGATATTGCGCTTAGAGATAATAATATAGATTTAGCGCTTTATGAGTACATCCGATCTCTGTCTTTCCCTGAACAGGAGTTTCACGACAAAACCTTGTTTACGATAGGAAAAATTCATTCGTCTCGTGGTAATTATGCGCTTTCCGAGAAAGCGTACCTAGCTGCCTTGGATTTCAACCCAGCACATACTGAGGTATTGGAAGAGTTGGGGATCTTATATACAAAACAGCGCCGGACCGATGAAGGTCGAAGCTACTTTTTTAAAGCGATAAACGCAGACCAAGTTCGCTTGAAAAGTAGTGAAACGACAAAAAACTACCAAGCGTTGAACCAAACTGAAGTAGCTAGCTTAAAGGTTGACAATATGTCTCCAGCGTCAGCGTATATGGGTATTGGTGTGTTGGAAGATGTTGATGGAAAACATCAGATAGCTCAAGAGTATTTTAAGAAATCATTACAGATAGACAAAAACTCATTCAAGGCTCTATTGAACATGGGCTATTCACATTACATGTACGGCAATTACAAAGAAGCGTATCAGTACACGCGTTCAGCTTTAGAGTTAGAGCCAAATAACGAGAAGGCCCAAAATAATCTGGCACTCATTTATCTAGCCTCAGGTGATGTTAAGAAAGCCACTAATATGTTTATGCGACATATGGATACGCCTGAAGCATTGAATAATGTTGGGTATTTCCTAATATTACAAGGTAAGCCAGATCAGGCTGTTCCTTACCTTCAACAAGCTATCGATAAGAAACCATCGTATTACAGAATAGCGAATGAAAACTTAAACAGAGCACTAGCGGAAGTGAGAGAAATGGAGCAATAGTCATTTAGAATTTGGCTCAATGAAAAGGATATTCATGTCGCCTAAAAGTGAGAGTTTTAATAAAGATATTATTGTCATCTCTTTAATTTGGCTAGTTTGTGCCGCAGTGATATTTATTTACAAGTGGGAGAGTGTTTTAGCTCTTAATCTGAATGACAATGACGACTATATGCGTTTTGTTCAATTTCAGGATTGGATGGCAACTGGTCATTGGTACCTAGAACCAATGAATAATTTTAATGCCGCTGATGGCATTGTTATTCATTGGTCTCGTTTGCCTGATCTCGTTCTGTCGCTTGTTGCCTTTCCACTATTGTTTATCGTTGATGATAACCTTGCTTATACAATATCCATCTCTCTTGTCCCCCTGCTTTACTTGCTGCTTTTTTCACTGTCATGCTTTTACTTAGCTGACCACCTTTTTGGTGCCAAGTATCGCTTTATTAGCATGATGTTTGCGATTTCTTCGCCTTCAATTATCCATTTTTTACCCGGTTCTATTGATCATCATAATATTCAGCTTATCTTCGCTGTCTTGTTTTTAGCCTCGACGCCGTTAAATCACAACCAATTGTGCCAATCATGGCGTGTTTATGCTCAAGCAATCTTGTTGTCTTTATCTTTGTGGACAGGGTTAGACAATGTATTGTTATTTATGATTTTCTTCACGATTTACACCGTGTATTACGGTCTTGTTCGCCATGAGTGGTTTGGTTATATCTCTAAGCTGTATGCGAGTTCTGCTCTGTTTGGGGTTTGTGCGGTTTTATTAAATCGGCCTTACGATGAGTTTTTTGTTTTTAAGTACGACGAAATATCATTTGCTCTCATCATCCTGTTCTTCTGTGGTTGGCTTTTCGTTAATGTTTATCATCGATTAATGAGTGAAGATAAAAGCCAGCTGCAAAAGGTTTTTCTGTTCGTATTTCTTGCTGTTTTATTTTTAATCCCAGTGGCAGTGCTTTATCCATCACTCAGCAGTGCGTTGTTAATTGATTACCCTCCTATACTTAAAGTGTATTGGTTAGACCAAGTGACAGAAGCGAAATCGGTCGTTAGATATGTCGCAAGTCATGGTTTTTTCTCGATAGAGAATTACGCTTTGCTCGTGATTCCTGCCACTTTGTATCCATTTTTTAAGCGTAAAAACCACCACTGCACAATTTTGTATCTCATCTTTATGTTCAATTTAGCCCTTGCGATCTTTTGGCAGATTAGAGTCATGAGGTTGTGTTTTGTACTAGCGGCTCCCCTGCAAGCATATGTGATTCTTCAGTTAGCAGATTACATCCGTTCCTCCATCATAAAAGCGACGGTTATTATTTCTGGAGCACCACTAGCGGTAGCGTTTGTCATTCTCGCTTTGTCGCCAACCGAAGAAATTACAACTACTCTTGATGAAGAGGAAGAGCCTTTGAGCATCTATAAGGTTTTAAAAGATAACGATATAAATTCGCACACTATCCTGTCTGGAATAGAAACAGGGGCTCCGGTATTGGCAAAAACGACTAACCGTATTATTGCCGCTCCTTACCATCGAAATATTGTCGGGAATCAGTTTCTTATTGAGGTGATGCTAGAGGAAGATCTCAGCTTAGCTGAAAAGAAAATCATAGCTAAAAACATAGATATTATTGTTGTTGGCAATGATCCACATTTGTTGATTTTAAAGGACTCAGCTGGTGAGGAGGCACTAATCAATAAACTATACAGCTCAGATACACCGACTTGGTTGGAGGTTGTGCACGACAACATCGAAAGCGGTTACCGAGTATTTCGAGTTAGGGGGAGTACATGAAAGAACAAACCATTGCTGTGTTACTCCCGTGCTTTAACGAAGCTGGGGCTGTTGGAAAAACTGTGGCTGATTTTCAATTAGCTTTACCCAGCGCAACTATTTATGTGTACGACAATAATTCTACTGATGGGACGGTCAAGGAGGCGTTACAGGCTGGTGCCATTGTTCGTCATGAATCTCGTCAAGGTAAAGGCGAAGTTGTGAGGAGGATGTTTTCGGATATTGATGCTGACATTTACATTATGGCAGATGGTGACGATACCTACGATGCGTCAATATGCCCCACATTGATCGATCAGCTCGTAACTGAACAGCTCGATATGATCATCGGTAGCCGAGAGCGTTCTTCAGGGGCTTACCCCAAAGGACATATTTTCGGTAATAAGATGTTCTCGACACTTATCAACCGAGGGTTCGGCGCTCAATTGAGTGATGTATTTTCGGGCTATCGAGTTATGAGTCGTAGGTTTGTTAAAACAGTTCCAATTTTTAGTGATGGCTTTCAAATTGAAACGGAATTAACCGTACACGCGTTGCACCATAATATGTCAATCAAAGAAGTTCCAACTAAGTATCATTCAAGACCTGAAGGCACTGCTAGCAAGCTGAATACATTGAGTGATGGTATTAAAATCCTTAACTTTATTTTGTTCTTATTAAGAGACGTAAAGCCGATGTTTTTCTTCGGTGTGTTGTCAGTGTTGCTTTGTTTTATTTCATTAGGATTAGGGATTCCCGTTATCCTAGATTTTATCGATACAGGGTTAGTTGAAAGAGTACCTACTGCTATTCTGTCTAGCTCAATTGCACTTATTGCGGTGATGTCTTTCTTTTGTGGCTTGATACTCGACAACGTGTCACGAGGTAGAAGAGAGATGAGAATTCTCTCAATATTAAGAAGTCACGATCACAAGCTATCAAAATAGGGTTCAGGTATGAGAATAAGCAAGGACGAAGATAAAGAATGGCTCAACTATTTATCTCGATTCAGTGACGAATATGATGAGCGGGTTTACAGCGGAAATACAACGGGTTATGTGATGAGAGCTGGCCATGTAGCGTGCGAAAAGCCATTTGGTGAAAGTGAACACTTTTCGAGAGTGTTAGAAGTGGGATCCGGAACGGGTGAACATTTACTGCATGTTAAGCACACTTTTGATGAATATATTGTAAGTGATGGTGATGCGGCGGCGCTTGAGTTGGCCCAAAAGCAGCTCAATCATATCAACTCTTACGATAAACTTACTTTCGATGTGACCAATGCTAGGCAATTAAACTTTGAAAATAATAGCTTTGATCGAGTGATTGCAACTCATATATTGGAACATTTGTATGAGCCCCATTTAGTTATCAAAGAGTGGTTAAGAGTGTTAAAGCCCGGAGGGACTCTTTCGATTCTGATTCCTACTGATCCTGGAATAGCATGGAAGATTGGTCGGTACTGTACGACGAGGAAGCAAGGTCTGGCAAAAGGTTGGAATTACGATTATATAATGGCAAGAGAGCATGTAAATCCATGTAATAATCTAATTGCGTTCTTAAGGTACTATCTTCCTGAACATAAAAAATCATTTTGGCCGATGAGTTTTGTGCCTCTTATTGACTGCAATTTATTCTTCAATTTTCACGGGATTAAGCCTGATTCTAGTTCTGAAAAGAAGTAAGAAGCAAGCGACTCGCCCACTTCTTACTATAAATCTTTTAGACTGCTAAACCTGTCATTGCGCCAAAGACCATGAATAATCCGACAAGCCCTACAATAGGTAACTTCACGGTTTTTAATAACCACACGCCAACAATGATCAAAGCGAAGTCTATGCCGCTGCTTACTGCGCTTGTGAAGATCGGTTGATACAGAGCCGCAAGTAATAGACCGACAACCGCTGCATTTACACCCGTAAGCGCACCAGCTACCAGAGGCTTGCTTGCAATTGCCTGCCAGTTTTTCAACACACCTAATAGTAATAAGAAGCCCGGTAAGAACACCGCAATCGTTGCGAGTAGTGCGCCTGTGATCGGTGCCGATGGCATCAACACATAACCTAAGTAAGTCGCAAGTGTAAACATAGGCCCTGGTACTGCTTGCGCTGCTGCATAACCTGTTAGGAAGGCATCTTGAGACAGTTGGTCACCAATACCATTTTGTAGCAACGGAAGTACCACGTGGCCGCCACCGAATACTAAGCTACCTGCTTGGTAGAACAGGCCAAACACTTCAATACCTTGAGAGTAAGCACTGAATAGAGGCAGACCAACCAGCAAAGCAACAAAAATCACGAGCGGTGTTATAGATATCTTATGTGTTGATGGAACCGTTTTGATTTCTTGTGAGGTCAAAAACTTGCTGCCAATGATTGCGGCAAATAGAAGTACCAAGATTTGAGGCCAGATGCCTGGAATCAGTAGCAGAACAATCGCGGTAATCACACATAAGGCGGTTGCTATCTTCGATTGGCAAAAGTTCTTGTACATACCAAGGGTAGCATCAGCCACAACCACTACCGCTAATAACTTAAGCCCGTGAATGATTGAATTGAAAAGTGGTGCTTCCAATAGTTGGTTGCTGACTAACGCCAATATCAGCATCAGAATCACAGATGGGGAAGTGAAGCCGACAAATGCAGCAATAGCACCTGTTAGTCCACCTTTCTTGTAGCCAACCGCAAAGCCAACCTGACTTGAGCCTGGGCCCGGTAGGAATTGACTAAGAGCGACAATCTGCCCGTACTCTTCGTCGGACAACCAATTCAGTTTTTCAACAAAGGTTTTACGGAAGTAGCCAATGTGTGCTGCTGGTCCACCAAAGCTAATCCAGCCAAGCCAGAAAAAGGTTTTAAAAATTGAAAGCATGATCGATTCCAGATAAATGTTTAGCGTAATTTAGGTGGAGTTGAACTATGATTCAAATTAATTGTTTTAATTATAACTATGAATGAAATGGGTTGTTTGGCATGGCTGATTTTAATTGGAAAGGGATCGACCTTAACTTGTTGATTGCACTGCAGGCTTTGTATAAAACGAATAGCGTGAGTAAGGCTGCTGAGCGTTGTTATATCAGCCAATCTGCGATGAGCCATAGCTTACAAAGGCTACGAAAGTTGTTTGATGACCCTTTGTTTGAGCGTGTGGGCAGCAAGATGGAGGCAACCGACCGAGCCATTGAACTATCAAGTACCGTGGACGCGCTACTGAATACCATCCAGTCTGAAGTTCTGTTATCTAAATCGTTTGATGCAGAGACTTATAAAGGGACTTGGAAGATTGGTCTCACTGATTATGCCGAGCAGATGTTCGCTCCAATATTGTTTGACCTGATTAAGCAATCCTCTCCTTATTCCCAAGTAGCGTTGTTCAATGTAAACCGGAGTAACTACCAGCAAGTCTTTGACGATGCCAAGCTTGATATGACGATAGGCAGCTTTGGTGAGGTACCAAAGCAATATCGAACAAAGCATTTATACACGGAGCAACATGTTTGTTTACTTGATCAATCGGTTCTAACTATTGAGGAGCCGATGTCGCTAGAACAATTTGTTGCTGTCGAGCACGCGCTCGTTTCTCCGGCAGGGGCTATAAAGACGGGAGTGGACACTCGTTTAGGTGAACTAGGTTTAAGCCGGAAAGTCGCGATATCTTCCAGTAACTTTTTAACTGTTAAGCGGCTCATTCGTGGCAGAGAACTATTGTGTATTGTCCCCAAGCTAGTCGCGCGCAAGGATATGGATAGTGAAGAAACCTTACTAGCTGTGAAGCCACCAATTGATGTTCCAGATTTTGATATCCAGCTTGTTTATCGAAAGGCAAAGCATTTAGATGATAAAAATAAACTACTTAGAAAGTTGATTACTAATGCGATCTCATCTGTGATTTCCGAATAGCTTATTGTGTCGGTTAATCGTCAAATTCATATGAATTAATTTTAGAAAAATACGGTTTATTATAAGAACCCGACTATACTTAATTTACGACTCAAAGCAGTCGTAAAGAATAGGCTTTTTGATTTACCCAAGTAAAAAAATTGGTTATATCCTCATGATATAGCTTAAAAATCTACCAGGCTAAACGGACTTAGTTGGTCTTAAAAGCGCTAGCTCCCCCTAGCGCTTTTTTCTTTCAGTTGGATTCTGGTAGCAGGCTCTGAATCTTCTTCAGCAGTTTTTCGATCTCTTGTTTTTCATAATTGGCAGTCACCTTAGATTGGCTACTTTCTCTCGCAAGCAGTGTGGTTTCAATATGATGTTGTAACAAGGCATCTTGCGAATTGGCGTTGAGCTTCTCTGCAAGTCTCACCGCTTGCTGGCCTATTCTTGTGAAATCTTGTTTGATGGTTGTAAGAGGCGGATTGAAGAATGCGCTGTCTTCTATGCCATCAAAACCCACGACCGCAACCTTGTCCGGTACTGGTATTTGCAATTCTTGCAGTGCGCGTAAAACCCCTAATGCCATTTGATCACTGGCAACCAACACTGCATCAAATTGGATTTGTTTCGCAACGGCGTCTCGAACGCCAAGGTAGCCACTTTCTGCTTGCCAGTTTCCTTGATGTTGAAACTGTACCTGACAGTTTGCATCTGATAACGCGGCTAACCAACTCTGAAGACGGATTTGTGAGGCACTGGACTCATTAGGCCCGCTGATCAACAAGTATTTACTGCGACCATTTTCAATAAGATGTTGAGCCGCCAGCTTTGCGCCCTCGGCATGATCGCCGCATATATAGTTAACTTGGCTGTTAGAAGGGACATCAATGAAGATGAGGTTTAAGTGTTGATATTGTTCTACCAGCAATTCGGCGTCTGCACTCTTTAAAGGCACATTGAGAATGATGCTGTCGACCTGTTGGGCGATCAGTTCACGAATGGCTTCGCGGGTGTTGGTGAGATTTGGTTCTGATACCACAGAAAAAGCGGTGCCATACCCCATATCGTGAGCCTGCATTCGCACACCATTGGCGATCATTGCGGCGCCGTGTAAGGCCATATCGAGAGTTACTAACCCTATGCTGGTGGACTTGGAACGGCTGAGCATTTGAGCACCTTTATTTGGCACATATCCAAGCTTCTTTATCGCAGCATTCACTTTGTTTCGAGTGGATTCTGCGACATCTTGCGAGCCGTTCGTCACCCTTGATACTGTTTGAGTCGATACGCCAGCCAGCTTCGCCACATCTTTAAAAGTTACACTCATCACACCGTCCATCGAATATTCCCGTCGTTCGATGAGCTTATCCAATTTAGCGAAATGAAACTCTGCTCCCTTTCAAAAAAATGTCATTTGAAACATTAAATATGTTTCCGAAAACAGTCGATCTTGTGCAAATTTTAGTAACGAATAAGTATTTTTAGATCACGTTATTTAGCCATTTTAGTACTAAATTCAGTCTTCAAGTTCACTATTAATCTTAGTTTATGTTTACGAAAACAATGTGAGATTGGCTATGAGCGAATTTATTCATCTAACAAGTAAAAACCACAGTTTGATCATCAAATCGGGCCGTACTCCAGAGGTTCTTCACTGGGGCGCAAAGATCGCCAGTATTGATGAAGATCTTTTATTATCAACCGAGAGACCGATCTCTCAAGCACGCCTTGATGTCGATGTACCGCTTTCTCTTTGTCCTGAATTGGGTAGCGGTCATTTTAATGCGCCGGGAATAGAAGGGCATCGTGATGGTTTTGATTGGGCTCCCGTTTTTAACACCGTCCGAGTGGAAGCTCAGAATCAGCAAGCCACTTTTTTTCTAGAAGACACCGTGTCTAAGCTTGAATTGACGGTCGAAATTAAACTGGATTACGAATCTGATGTGGTTCAAAAGCGCGTCACAGTAACCAACAAAGGGGACAGTAAATACTATTTGAATAAGCTGTCATCAACGTTGCCGCTGCCAAACCATGCCAATGAATTGATGACGTTCCATGGTCGTTGGTGTCATGAGTTCCAAACGCAACGTCAGCGTTTTGAACACGGTGGCTTCATGCAAGAGAACCGTCGCGGCCGTACTTCACATGAAAACTTCCCTGGCATGTTTGCAGGAACGCAAGGTTTCTCAGAGCAGAACGGTTTGGTGTGGGGCTTCCATTTAGGTTGGAGTGGTAACCACCAAATGCGTGCTGATGTCCGCAGTGATGGCCGCCGTTTTGTTCAAGCGGGAGAGTTATTGCTAGCGGGTGAATCGATTCTAGAACCAGAGGTAGCTTACCAGACACCTTGGATCTACGGCTGTTACAGCAATTCTGGTTTGAACGGTATTGCTCAACGCTTTCAGCAGTTTGTTCGTGACAACATTATTCAATTCCCTACCGATAAATCTTGCCCAGTGCACTTGAATACTTGGGAGGGGATCTACTTTGACCATAAACCGGAATACATCATGCAAATGGCAACCGAAGCCGGCGCGATGGGTGTTGAACGATTCATTATTGATGATGGTTGGTTTATTGGTCGCGATGGTGAACGAACGGCCTTAGGCGATTGGTATCTCGATGAAGTGAAATACCCCAATGGCTTAGAACCTGTGATTGAACACGTTAACCAACAGGGGATGGAGTTCGGGTTGTGGGTTGAACCTGAGATGGTCAGCCAAGACTCAAACCTATACCGTAACCACCCTGATTGGGTCCTAGGTTTACAAGGTTATCATCAACCCTCTGGTCGTTGGCAGTATGTTTTAGACTTGCAGAATGAAGCGTGCTTTGACTATCTGTTCTCTCGCCTTGATGCGCTTCTGACTACGTATAATATCGGCTATTTAAAGTGGGATATGAACCGTGAATTAGTTCAGCCGGGCCACCAAGGTCGTGCTGCGGTACATGGTCAAACTCAAGCCTTGTATCGTCTCGTTGATCAACTGAATCAAGCACACCCTAAGGTCGAGATTGAATCTTGCTCATCAGGCGGTGGTCGTATTGATTTTGAAATCCTTAAGAGAACACATCGATTCTGGGCATCCGATTGTAACGATGCATTGGAGCGCCAAGCCATTCAAAAAGGCATGAGTTACTTCTTCCCACCAGAAGTTATGGGCGCGCACATTGGCCCTGCTGAGTGTCACTCAACCAATCGTCGTCACAGTATCAATATGCGTGGTGTCACCGCTTTGATGGGGCATATGGGCGTTGAGCTTGATCCGGTTAAAGAGTCGCAACAAGAGAAACAAGCTTTCTCTCACTACATCTCGCTGCACAAGCAGTTCCGTCATATTTTGCACTCAGGCCGCAGCTTCCGCATGGATCCTGCGGACAAAAACCAGAACATCTATGGGGTGCAGAATGATGATGAAATGCTGATCACCGTGTGTCAGTTGGCCATGCCTGAATACGCTCTGCCATCACCACTTCGTATTAGCTGCGTGGAAGACAGTGCGCTGTATCAAGTGAAGTTAGTGGAGATGCCACAAACCAGTTTCCAACTCATGAAGCAACGCCCTCAATGGTTAGATAAAACGCTGACTTTAAGCGGCGATAACCTCAAAGAGATTGGATTGACCTTACCTATTCTCGACCCAGAGTCTGCCTTGATTGTGCATCTAAAAAAGATGTGAATCTCTGACTCTGAGTACCCCTACAAATAAAAATCTAAATATAAAAATTATAATCGGCAGCGAGGTATTGCTGCCGCAATAACTCAACTTAAGGAAAACAAAATGTCTATTACCGTTCTGCTGTCATTTTTGTTATTTACTGGGTTTGTAGTCGCGTTTACCTACAACAAAGTAAAAAATGACAAAAACACCTCACAAGATGGCTTCTTTCTTGGCGGAAGAAGCTTAACCGGTGGCTTAATTGCTAGCTCACTTATCTTAACGAACTTGAGCGCAACCAGTTTCGTGGGCATGAGCGCACAATCTTATACCCACAACATGAGTGTCATGGGGTGGGAAGTGGCGTCTGGTGTCACCTTGGTGATCATCGCTTTAATGTTGGTACCTCGTTATTTGAAACAAGGCATCACCACCATTCCCGACTTCTTAGAGAGCCGCTACGACATGTCGGTGAAGAAGTTTGTGACGTTACTTTTCTTGTGCCAATACGTGATCAATATTTTGCCAACCACACTTTACGCGGGCGCCGTTGTTTTGGGTGAAATCTTCGATGTTCAGGCTCTGCTGAATATTTCAGAGTTTAGCTCAATTGCACTTATTTCGGCGACGATTGGTCTACTTGGCTTCTTTTACGCGATTTATGGTGGCCTAAAGGCGGTTGTGATTGCAGATACCATTAATGGTGTAGGCTTGATTGTCGGCGGTATGATGATCCCTGTGTTTGGTTTGATGGTACTGGGCGAAGGTAGCTTTGGTGCTGGCTTAGATATTCTGCTTTATGCCGCGCCAGAGAAGCTTCAATCTGTGGGTACAGAAAGCGATCCACTGCCGTTCTCGACATTGTTTACTGGTCTACTATTGGTGAACTTGTATTACTGGGGTACTGACCAATCCATCATTCAACGCGCATTAGGTGCTAAGAACCTGAAAGAAGGTCAGAAAGGGGTCATCCTTGCTGGTGCGATTAAGGTTATCTCTCCACTGTTCTTGATCATTCCAGGCATCATCGCTTTCCATATGTTTGGTGCTGATGCCGGTAATCCAGACACCATGTACACCCGATTAGTTAATGAAGTTTTGCCTAAGCCGCTGGTGGGTTTTTTCGTTGCGGTGATGTTTGGTGCGATTTTGAGTACCTTTAATGGTGTGTTGAACAGCTCAACGACTCTGTTTGCATTGAACGTGTATAAGCCGCTATTTGGACAAGGTAAAACAGACGAAGAGCTAGTGGGTAAAGGGCGTATTTTTGGTGTCGTGATTGCGATTATCTCGGTATGTATCGCACCATTCATCATGTACGCACCAGAAGGTCTTTTCCAATATCTACAAATGGTGGCGGGCTTCTTCAGTGTGCCAATTTTCACTATCGTGTTTGTCGGTTATATATCTAAACGTGTACCAGCTGTAGCGGCGAAAGTGGCGTTGGTGGTGTTTGTTAGCTCTTACGCAGCAATGCAGTTGGTGTTCAAAACACCGATTCACTTCCTACATCAATTAGCGATTCTGTTTGTGGTATGTACTGCTTTAATGTTCATTATTGGTCACTTTATGCCGCGTGAATCTGAGTACGTGATGCCAGTCAATGAGAATATTGATGTGACACCTTGGGCGTTCCGTTTCGAGGCTTCGGCTATCATTCTCTACATGGTATTAGGTGCTTACGTGATGTTCTCTGATGTGGGCTTTGTCTCTGATGATCCAACCATCATGCAGGTTTACGGTGTGTGTGGCATCGTGATGTTAGTCGGTATTTTTGGCCGATTAGCAAAGCGTAAGAAGGGCGTTGAAGCGGCGGTTTAGCTACTTGGTTTAATTTCCTAACCATCTGATTTAATTGTAATATGGTAAGTTTGTAGTAAAGGGTTCATCATAGGCTAATTACTATAAAGCGAATAACAAAAAGCCGCGCCATGAAATTGAAGTGACCCCGTAAAGTTGGACATTTCTGTTAAGCGGCTTTCAAGGCCTGAGTTCGATATTCTATCGGAGTCAGGCCTTTTAGTTTCACTTTTATACGTTTGGTATTGTAGTACTCGATGTATTCTTTAATCTGCTCTATCAGAGCATCTGCATCTTCAAAGCTTTGGTTGTGATACATCTCGGTTTTGAGTAAAGCAAAAAAGTTTTCAGCAACAGCATTATCCAAGCAGTTACCTTTTCTCGACATGCTTTGCGTTAACCCACTCTCCGCTACCTTTTTCTGATACTGTCGATGGCGATATTGCCAACCTTGATCGCTATGTATAATTGGCTTTGAGTTGGGTTTAAGCGTTGATATAGCTTCCGTCAGCATATCTGTGACAAGCGGCAAGCAGGCATTTTTGGCCACTCTATAAGCAACCACCTCCTGAGTAAACAAGTCGACAACGGGAGATAAGTATACTTTCTGCTCTTTGACTTTGAACTCCGTGACATCAGTTACCCACTTTTCATCGGGTTGAGTCGCACTAAAATCTCTTTCAAGAACGTTGGGAGCAGCTTTTCCTGACTCTCCTCGGTATGAACGATACTTTTTAATCCTGACCGTCGATTTAAGGTTGAGCTGAGCCATAAGCCTTTGAACCGTTTTGTGATTAAGCACGAACCCCTGATTCTTTAGTTCCAAGTGAATACGGCGGTAGCCGTATCGCCCCTTATGTTCATGATAAATTGACTTTATCAACCGCAGCTCACGTTCGTAGCTATTTTGGCGCTTGCTCGTTTGAGCCTGATAATAAAAGACACTTTTTGCCAACTGTAGAGTGTGCAGTAAGTGCTTTAATGGGTACTTGCCTTTAAGAGTTAGAGCTATGACCGCTTTTTCTTTGTTCGACGGTTTTTTTTCTGCTCCAACTCTTCCAACTTTTTTAGAACGGCATTCTCGGTTCGTAAGTAGACCAACTCCTCTTTTAGCTCCTCAAGTGTCATTTCATTATCAGGCTTAGTGGTACGTTGAGGTTGCTGTTTCATTGAGGGTCTTCCTTTCTGGCGCATTTCGAGCCCCTTGATACCGAGCTCATTAAATCGTTTAAGCCAGACAGAGAGTATTCCAGGGGATGAGAGGTTTAATACAGCGCTAGTGTGCGTGAGAGACCATTCATTCGTCCACATTAAATTCAATGCTTTTCGTTTTGTTTGAGCAGTCGCGGCATGATTAGTTGGTAAAAATGAATCAGTACCATGGATGGCAAAGACTTGAGCCCAATACCGTATCTGCCTTGAAGAAATTGAATATTGTTTTGCTAAGTAGAGAGATGACGTGCCATCTAAGTATTGCTTAGCAATGATACATTTTAGCTCTCGGCTATATTTGGACATAAAAAGACCCCCAATAATTGGTGTCCAACTATTGGGGGTCAGTTCAAATGATGGTGCGGCTTTCAATGTTTGGAAAAGGCCAGTTGAGATCTAAATATAAACCGAAATTGGACTCTCGATTACGCTAGGTCGTCTTTACCTTCGATGAGCGCATGGTGGCTAACTGAACCTGCAGTGCGTGCAGCTAAGTGTGGCACGTAACCTGGGTCATTCATGAAATCTACCGCAGCTTGTTTTGACGGCCACTCGATGATGATGCGAAGTGCAGGCTGTTCTGCGTCGCCTTCAAGGCGTTCGTGGCTAGAAGTACGCGCTAGGTATTTACCGCCGTATTGAGCAACCAGTTTATTTGCAGGGCCAATGTAATCGGCAACCCATGCATCTGTTGTTGGTGTTACTTCTAGTACTGAATAGTAAGACATAATGATGTTCTCCACGTTGTGCGCTCTGAATGAGTCTGTGCACTTTAGTTATTGGTTGTTTTAGTCGCTGTCTTGCTAACGTGTTGGCTAGCGAGTGAAATAATAGTAGTTCGAGCGAACCTGTTTGGTAATCCCTACGATTGCAGAATCTTTATATAGAAAACGTTGATAATAATATTTGAAAGTCAGTATTGTTACGTCTGTTGAAAGTAATAGTGATGTTGGATGACGATTAAGGAAGGGCTGTTTTTATCGGTGATTAGTGAAGCCTGTATAGCAATAACCTAGATAGAACATTGTAGTCAGAATATGATGAAAGGTACCTCAATCATGACAATTGAGATACCAAGCGTATTGTTTAACCTATTGTATTTATAGTTCTAAAAAGAGAATCGAGTCCATTTCTTAGCTCGCCAGCGATAGGCCATGATGATTCCACGGAACCACTCGTCCATCGCGATTGCCATCCAAGCCCCCAATACGCCATAACCCCAATGCACGCCAAGCAAATAGCTCATGGCAACCCCAATGCCCCACATGCTGAGAATACCCATTTTGATCGGGAATTTAATGTCGCCAGCAGCCTTTAGACAAGAGATAAAGATCAGGTTAAATACTCGGCCAGCTTCAAGAATGATGGAACCTGCAATCAGTGCAGCCGTTAGCGCAATGATCTCTGGATCTTGAGTGAACAGATCGAGAATTTCGAAACGGAACACATATACCATGCAGGTAATCGCGGTTGAGGCGATAAAGCCAACCACAAAGTAACGTTGCACGCGCTTGGTAATCTCGTCGATCCAACCCTTACCAATGTAATAGCCTGTTTGGATTTGGCTGCCTTGACCTATCGCCAGTGCAAACGCAAAAGAGAGGCGAGCGATGTTTTGTGCGTAAGTAAACGCAGCCAATGAAGAGGTGCCCATCTGCACGACAAAGAAGGTAATGCTGATCTGAGCCATGTTATAAGAGAGCACTTCTCCGGCGTTCATCGAGCCGATCTTAATGATTTTTTGATAGATGGCTTTCGGCACAGATTTAAACTGCTTCACTGGTAGATCAATCCCTTTACTTCTGACCACACCAATCAAGATCAACATCCCGATCACTTGGCTAATGACGGTCGCGGTCGCAACCCCTTGCACGCCGTATACAGGCAAACCAAAAGGTTGATATAAGGCACAGTAGTTACCGAATACGTTGATGACACCTGCAATCATGTTGATCACCATCGGTGACTTTGAATAGCCATGACTGCGCAAAATAGTGGTGAGAACCACACCTATGGTTACATTGAAGGTGAGAGCACCACTGATGAACAGGTATTCTTGCGCATACTGTTCGACTTGAGGTTCGAGTTGATAAAGCGGGATAAAATATTCAGCAACAAGAACGGCAATAACACTCAGTAGCACACCGGCAATAATGGCAAGAATGATACTTGCTACACCCACGTGAGCGCTCTCTTGAGTGCGGGAGGCACCGTTGTACTGAGCGATTAAAATACCCGTACCACTGCTGACCATGGTCGAGACAATGATCAGGAAAAAGGATATCTGAGAAATAACACCTACGGCAGACACGGCTTTGTCCGAGTATCCCGATAACATGAATACATCACTGGTGTTGAGTGCGGTTCTTAAAAGAACTTCGATAAAAATTGGCCAGGTGAGCGCAACGATTCCCATACGTTTGTTTAGGGTGGAATCAGCATTAGGCATTTAGGTTTTCTCAAAAAAGGGGGAGGCGACACTATAGTTTAGCGATTATTTAGTAAACGACTATCAAATTAATGTCCGGAAGGCTAATAAGGATAAATAAAATTCGAATAAGTCTTCAGAACCCAATGTTTCAGTGAGAGTGATGAAATTTTTGAGCGGAATTTCATAGCAAGAGCACTTTATATTTTTGTGAGTAACAGCTTGCCCGTGTTAGCGGAGTACAGCGAATTGAGTAAAAGGATCATGGTAGGCCAAATAGTCTAAGAGCTTGTTTGTTCGCTTATTTGGCTTCAGGTGTAAAAAAGGCACTCAGCAAGATACTGAGTGCCAAAGCCTGAAATTTATGAGGTTATGTTTTCATTGAATTCCAGAAGACAGGTATAGGTTTGATTTACTCTGCGTCAGTAAAGAAATCGTTGTACAGCATGTATAGGTGAGCTGCACTCCATGAGAAGTTTGGTGCGCCTTGCTGTTCACCGTTCAATGGGTTGTAGTTCTCACGGATAGGACCGTCTTGAACTAACCCATCGGCGTGGTCAAAGAACGCGCCTGCCATTTCAATCGCATCGTCACGGTAGCCGTAGCTGTCCATGCCTTTTAGACCGAAGTAGAATTGGTCTACCCAAACGCGTCCACGCCAGTAAATATCTGGGCCGAATGCTGGGCTAGAAAGCGCTGCTGTGCCTAGTGGAACGTAGGTATTGAACTCTTCCGTATCTTTCATCACAGAGACAACAGCATCAGCGTGACCTTGCGTTGCTGCGCCATTGAACAGTGGTGACCAACCCTCAGGGCCTTTACCACGTTCTATAATCGGTTTGCCTGCACAGCCATTGGCTAATGGTTTGTCTTCAATGCGAATGTCGTAGAAGAAGTTAGTGCCTTCGTCGAACATACAAGTGTTGATGTAGTTCGATAGGTGCTCTGCTTTTTCACGGAACTCTTTCGCTTCTGCGTCTTTACCTAGAATGTCAGCCATTTCTGCTAGGTATTTGTTATCGCTGTACATGTAGCTTGCTTGGTCAACAGATTCTTGCAGTAGCGAGTAGCCTAGCAATGTGCCGTCTTCAGCGCGGTTTTGAGCGAACTCAACATCCCAATCGCTGCGCTTACCGCCGTTTGCGACATACGCGTCTAGCTGATCTTTATCAATGAAGCCAAATGCGGCTGCATCGTCACGACCTGACTCCCAAGACGCGGCTGTTTGCGCTGGGCTTTCGATGTAATCGTAGTTGCCTTCTGCAATAACTTTATCTAATGCTGCTTGGCCTATAACTGTTTCGTGCTTATCGCCACGAACTACGGTGAAGTACATTTCACCTTCAGGTGTGTTGTGTGCTTTGTCACGTGCTGCGCCATATTCTGGAACACCGTTGCCGTTGTTATCTCGGTTGCGTAGCCACCAATCATGGTATGCCACTAGCTTTGGATACATCTCTTCTAGCCAAGCTTCGTCGCTGGTGGTCTTGTAGACTTCCATTACTGCCCATGCTGCTAGGCTTGGTTTGGTATTACGTTCGTTCCAGTTACCGCTGTCGCCGCCACGTTCTGGGCTTAGGTTGTAAGCGAGTAGGTCTGGCACGTAGCCTTCATCCCAAGGGCGAACGGCATCGTCGGCTTGGATTTGGTAAGCGAACATTGCACGGATGTTGTCTTTCGCTACGTCTGGGTTGAAGTGAGCCATTGCGTAGGCTTGTTTCCAGGTGTCCCACGGCCAAGTTTGGTTGCCCGAGAACCAACGCGCCGTTACTGATGGTGTCACAGAGTCAAACTCCATCGCACCTGCAGCGCCACGCCAGTTACCGTTTAGGGTTTCCATCGCTTTAACCGCAACACGCTCTTGCTCTGGTGTCGCGTTCGGGTTGGTTAAACCCATCTCTAGGTAGCCTTCCCAACGTTCTGCAGATGCTGCTAAGAAGTCGGTTGGGTTTGCCATGATCTTTTTGATTTCAGGCTGTTCAGCTTTCGCTTCTTCTGCCGTTAGAACATGCGAGTAAGTCGTGTAGATGGTGGTCGATGCTTCAATGTTAGCCGTTGAAGTAAACGCTAGACCATCGACTATGGTTTGTGTTGGAATCGACTTGTGAACTTGGTACTCAGACTCACCAGAAGTCAGTAGATCCCATGTCGAGCGTACCTTACCAAAGGTTACTTTTAGGCCATCGTCAGTTGCGACGATTTGACGGTCATACTCAGGGTACGTTTCAGCAATGGTTTTGTCGGTTTGTGCCACGCCCTCTTTGGCGTGGGCCTTTTCTAGTAGTTCACCATCCCATACTAATTCGACAGGGGAGTCAGTGGTGATTTTAGTTTCTAGTAGAGAGGTACGGTTTGAAGCAAAACGCATCGTCATTTCTACTGTCACATCGTCAGATTTTAGTGTCTGAACCAATGCGCCCGGCAGGCTGTAAGCTTCCATAGTGAAAGCCACTTTTTTGCCATCTTTGAACACGCTTAGGCGGTCGAAGTTATCAGCCATGAAGTTGATGTATTCTTCGGTAAGCAGTGCTGTACCAGGGAATCCGCCCATGCCTTTTGCACTGTCTGGCAATAGGTGACCGTGCCATGCGCCTAGGTCGAAGAATGGGTTAAAGCGTTGGTGGTCATCGAAGTCGTAGTCACGCATGTATTCTGGCGAGCCAGTACGGTCGATAACGTTCTTAAATTCGCTGGCTTGCAGTTGTTCTGTGTCAGAAGCTGAGCCAGAGATGGAGTTTGATGCACAACCAGTAACGACAAGGGCTGCACCGATAGCGAGAGCTGCGAATGATTTATTCAGTTTCATGATCAATTCCTGTTATTACCAGTAGAAGTATTGCATTGCGAACACTTGCGCGTCGCCGATTTCAGTGTCGCTGCCTACGCCAAAGCGGCTATCGAAAGCGGTCGCAAATGTGCCGTTGCCGTATTCGTACCAAACGCCCGCGTTGATGTAAGAGGTGATTTCTTTGTCGCCGTTGTCACCATCAAAGTTTGCGTAGTTGTAGGCTGCTGAAAGGTAAACGCCCTGAGCCGCTTCGTACCAAGCACTGGTTTGAATACCGGATTCGCTGCCAAATGATTCTTGGTTGCCTTTATCTGTGTCGTGCCAAATACGAGTCGCAAAGTTTTTGTATTCAGCACCCAATAGCAGTAGTTCACCGCCATCGTTGTTACGCACTTCACCACCACCCATTAGGGTTAAGTCGTCGGTCAGATCGTATTGGAGGTAACCGTTGACCATGGCGTTCTTATCTTTCCATTGGTCTGCAAAGTTGTCGTATTTACCGAAGTGAACCAGAGCATCGTCTTCAGAGAAGTCAGACTCTGGCGCGAAAGAAACGCTGTAGCGAAGCTTGCCTTCTAGGTTTTGGATCTTCACACCAAGGTGTACGTCTCGTGTGTTTGAGATCGCGTAACCGTATTCAACCGTAGGGTCCCCCCACCATTGAACGTCATCCAGTGAAGAGTCCATACGACCAATCATGAATTCTGTTTTATTGTCTGTGCGGTAGCCAGCGTAAAAGCGGTTAAAACCACCTTCAAAGCCGCCCCAGCCGTGGCCAGTTGCCCAAGCGTTGCCTTCGTCGTCGGCTTGCACTGTCCAGCCTTCCATGTAAGCAAGACCGAACCAATTACCGTGCTCGATAGCCAAGCCTGCTTCGATGTAAGTACCGTCTGCATAACGGCCTTTGTCATCACCTTCTAGTGCCACGTGACCACCAAGGCCAAGCTCACCATAAAAGTTAAATAGGGTTTCAGTTTCTGTTTTAGGAGGCTGAGTATCACTGTGGTTTGCTGCGGACTCTTCCGCGTGGGCAGTGGTACTTAGGGCAGCAAGAATACAGCTTGTAATAAGAGTGGTTTTAGTAAAACTACTTTTCATTTTAATCACTTCTGTGTCGGGTTATAAATGAAGGTTCGTAAGCAGTTCTGACTTCTAATATGGGGTGCTCTTCAAGGCGTATTGGTCAGGTTACTTACGATCGCAAAACCGATATTAATGATAATTTTGATGTTTAAAATTAATTCAGTTTAAAAGTGTGATCTATTTTTAGTAAATATTTACTTTGTTTTTATTTTGACTTTAAGTTGAATGTGTAGAGGCATGGCTAGGGAGGTAGCTATTCAATCTATGAATCATTTTGTAGGCGGTTCGATTGTTGACTCGAATGCCTTCTTTCTTGAAGGCTTTGGTGAAATTTAGGTGTTGAGTGGGAATGTACCGACAAATAAAAAGGCACTCACCAAATGCGAGTGCCTGAAGTTTAAATGTGAGTGCCTTGAGCTTTCAATCAGAGCACAGGGTAAAACTAAGCGTTCGCCGGTTCAGGCTTTGCTTCTAGTTTTTTCTCTTCTGGAGATAAGCTTTTCTCGTATTGACCGTACTTCCACCATGCGTAGCCAAGGAAGATCACTATCCCGCCCACGTTGTAGAAGATGATGGTCATGATGTCTGCGCCAGTAGGGAAGGTAGAAGCGAAGAAGCCAACCGTAAAGATAGCGATAAGAATCGATACTGCAGTAATACCGACCGTACGAGAACCCATGCGGAAGTCACGAGGAAGGTGATCCAGTTTCACGCGTAGGTGAAGGTAAGCAATCATGATGAACAGCGGCGGTAGCATAGAAGCTGCTGCAGTCATGTTGATGATGGTGCTCATCAAGTCTTGCACTGTGTCAGAGGCCAACGTTGGGATGAACATCAGTGGAATTACGATGAAGAACTGAACCCATGCCGCGCGCTCTGGAACGCCCTGTTTGTTAAGTGCGACAGTTTTCTCGCCGAAGATACCTTTAGGGATTTCAGAGAAGAAAATCTTAACGGGCGTCGCTGTCCACATTAGTAGAGAGCCCAGCATCGCCGTGAATGAAACCACACCAACGAAACGGTTCATCAAGATTTCAGACAGGCCAAAGTGTCTTGCTAGCCCTTCAAATACCTGAACAGAGCCGCCTGTAAATTTAAGTTCTTCACGCGAAACAAATACGTTCGCTAATACCGATCCTACTGAGTAAAGCGCACCGATGAAGATACCCGCGATGATGATCACTTTAACGAAAGACTTGTGACCGCCTTTGATGTCATTAACGTAAACCGCGACTGATTCTGCACCGCCTGCCGCCATGAAGATCCAAGTGATTACGCCAAGGAATGCCCAGTTGAAGCTTGGTGTCATGGCTTCGATGGTGATTGGGTCAGCTGGCTCGATACCGCCTACCAAAGCCCCGCCAGATAGCAAGATGTAAGACATCGTTAGCAGCAGCATCAGTGAGGATGTTAGTGAAGTGATAGGACCCAGTAATTTCGCGCCGTTGTTAGAGATATGAGTCGCGACCGCAAACAAAATGGTACTCAGAATCGCGGTGGTCATTGGCGTGAATATGTACTCAAAACCTAAGAACGCATACGACGCGTAAGCGATGATTCTAGGCAACAAAGAGGTGAAGAAGAACAGGTTAACAAACCAGTAGGTGTAAGCTGAAATAAACGCCCAGCGGCCGCCTAGAGAGCTTTTAACCCAAGAGTAAACACCCGCTTCAGAGTCTTTATTCAGTGACACAAACTCTGCAACGATCAAACAAAATGGCACAAAGTAAAAGATGGTTGCTAGAAAGAACATCGGAGCCGAGGAAAGACCGATCTCGATGTTGTTATTAATGATGTTATTGAAGCTGTATACCGCCGCGAAGGTCATAGACAGTAGGGCAAATTTGCCTATCGTACTGCGTTTATTTTCGGACATGATGTTCTCCGGTGAATCACGTTGATGATCGTTATAACTTGGTCCTAGAGAGGGAAGCTCTAGGCCGCACTTTTATTGTTATGTTGGTTTGGCAAACACCCGCTTTGTTTTGTCAGGGTTGGCTCATTGTTGTTTTTATAGATTTACGATCGGACTTCTTTGGGCTTTTTCTCTCTGGTATTTCAGTAAACTTATTACCAAAACAAAGAGTTAAAGATTAAGAAGTTCATTGAAGAGATTGCTGGTTTCATTAACGACGATTTATAAGGCTTGTAGGGGCTTTGTGTCGCTTTTTTCATATGAATCAGTTTGTCTCTTCAGCAAGAAGATTAAAGATTAAGCGGCGGGAAGTTAATCGAAATTGATCAAATATGTGACCTCGAGTAAATAAATTTAGTTAATGTTTTACCTTGGTTTTTATTCGAGTTTTATTACCTATTAATTGGTGTTTTTCGTGAGCTGAAACCTTGACGGAACGCCGTTTTTATTTATCGGATTTCCTTTTAATTGTCTGATTTAAAACAAAAAAAGCGCCTTAGTAGGCGCTTTTAAAGTTGGGGGGATGCAGAGTGCTACGATTGCTTAGCTGTTTCTAGCTTTGCGTCTTTACCTGCCTGCTTTTTTTCAAAGCGAGAGATCCACCACCAAGCGAGACCAGAGAATACCGCTGTCATGAATACGTTGATAAAGAAGGCTTGAACTAGGTCAACACCTGTTGGGAATGCAGATGCCGTCATACTCACAACGAAGATGCCGATAAGTACAGATACAACAGCCATACCTTGAACTCGAGTACCCATGCGGAAATCACGCGGTGTGTCGTCATGCTTCAAGCGGAATACAAAGTACGCCACCATGATGAAAATCGGCGGAAGCATTGCTGTACCAGCCGTTAGGTTGATTGCTGTGTTCATCATGTCTTGTACTGATTCCGAGCCGAAGCCGTTCACCACAAGCATCACGAATACAAACGCGAACTGCCACCAAGCTGCACGTACTGGCACGCCGTGTTCGTTAAGCTCTGTTGTCTTCTCGCCGTATACACCTTTAGGGATTTCAGAGAAGTGAATTTTTACTGGAGCTGCTGTCCACATCATCATTGAACCGAACATAGCAACGAATAGGATAATACCGACGAAGCGACCCGTTAGAGATTGTGAGATGTCGAAGTAGTTCGCCATACCTGTGAAGATTTCAACCATGCCGCCAGCGTAGGTCAGTTCATCACGAGCAACGAATACGTTAACAAGCAGAGAGCCAACGGCGTACATTGCGCCGATTGCGATACCTGCACCAATGATAACCTTGATGAAAGACTTGTGACCGCCCTTAACATCGTTTAGGTAAGCGGCTGCAGTTTCAGCACCACCGGCTGCTTGGAAGATCCAACACATAATACCTAGCGTTGCCCAGTTGATGGTCGGTGTCATTGCTTCAAGCGTGATTGGCTCTACTGGTTCATGGTTGCCGCCCAGTGCCATTAGTGCACCGATAACGTAGATTGCAAATAGAGCGAATACACCGTAGGCCACGATCTCGGCAATCTTACCTAGCCAGCTTGCGCCTTTGGTTGAGATGTGTGTCGCTGCTGCAAACAGAGCAATCGAGATAGCCGATGTGACGACTGGAGAGAAGGCGTATTCATAGCCCAACATCGCGTAAGACGCATAGGCGATTACGTTTGGTAGTAGGGATACAAACCAGAAAAGGTTTACGAACCAGTATAAGAACGAACCTAGGTAGGCTGCTTTTGAGCCTAGCGGTTTTTTAAGCCAGTCATACATGCCTGACTCAGAATTTTTATTTGCAGATACGAATTCAGCAATGATGAACACGAATGGAATGAAGTAAATAAGGGTAGCGAGCAAAAAGATAGGGGCTGAACTCAATCCCAATTCGATGTTGTTGTTTACAATATTGCGAACGTTAAATACCGCTGCAAATGTCATGGAGAGTAGGGCAAATTTGCCTAACTTACCGCGTACAGATTCAGACATAGTGTCCTCCAAGGGTCACGTAATTATAGTCGTTATATCTTTAGGCTTCCTTGTAGGGAAGAAGCATAAAGGCGTTTGCAGTGTGGCTGAGCCTTGAACGGCAAGCCTCAGTCACACTGTGAATAGATCTTGTGGTTGCTACTTTCGGCTGTTTGGCTTCGGTAGCTTAATGTCGGTTACTTATTTAGCTTCCGTTACTTACTTATTAAGGAAGTAGCCGTCTTCAATGGTCACTTTCAGCACCACTTTGCGAACTCGGTTATCACCGTGAAAGCGGTAAGCTTTGCTGTTATCAAAGATCGCCACTTGGCCTTCAACTAACTCACGAGTCTCGCCGTTACCCATGAGGTGTTCACGGTCGGTTTCATCGCTGTAAGCTTGGGTCTGTTCAAGCTGAGACTTATCTGCAAACTCAACCGTTTCACGACCTTCCAAGTAGTAGTGCACATCAAAGTAACGGCGGTTACCGGTGAAGTTTTCTGTGTTACGAGCCACGCCGTCTTCAATCATGTAGGCCAGTGAGTCACCAATGGAATACATCACGCCATCTTTGATGTTGCCGATGTTTTCAATCGCTTCTACACAGCGTTGCCATTTACGACCGTCGCGGTAAACGACTTTAAATTGCTCTAGGTTGTCTAAAACGATCATCGCTTATGCCTCGTTCTGTTGTGGTTGAGTTGTTGGCGTATTCGCCGTGAAGAACTCCTCACCAAAGTTGTGATTGATTAGGTGTTGTGCGTCGCAATCGCCTGCTTGGAATGGAATCAGAGTTACGCCGTAGCGGAACTCGTCCATGTACACGCGGTAAGAATCCAACACTTCGCTGCCCCAAGAGTTTGAGCCTAAACCCATCACTTGGTGGTCTAGATTTAGGGTGATGTAGCCACTCTTCTTTAGCTCTATCGTGTGCTGTGCTTGATGCAGGTTTTGGTTGGTGTAGAACCATGCGCTGAAGTTGATTTCTTGCTGTGGTTTTACTGCAATACCATTACCCGCGCGGCTTGAAAGCGCAGCCCAGCGAACGTGTTGGCGGTTGCCGTTATTTTGTGGGAACGGGTAGTTCTCGAACATGTCATCCACCGTTGATTGGTAAACATCAATCATGTTGGCTTGCTTGCTGTCTTGGTAGTTCTCTTCAGGGCCGCGGCCGTAGTATTGAACTTGGTCGAAGTCGCCATTGATGCCCATATCGAAACCAATGACTGGAATCACGTGTGGGTAATCACCGTAACGCTCGCCGCTCAGTTCAACGTTTAGCTGACCTTCGGCACTGATCTGGTAGCGATATTCACAACGCATGCCGAAATCAAATACTGGTGGAGCAATGATGCTGGTGGTGGTGATCTCTACCTTGCCGTTTACCTGCTCGACATTCACGCACTCAAGGTCAATGCTACGGAAGTGTTCCTGCATGATCTGTAGGTGCGCAGGTTCCCAGTAACCATCGTGCTCTTGCTTATGGTTATCGATCATTGGCTTGAAGAAGTTCAGCTTAGGCTCAGACTTAATCAGTTCCTCGCCATTCACTAACCATGACGTCAGTTTGCCGTTCACTTTCGAGAAGTTCAGAGCAAAGTTGTGACCTTTGATTAGGTAGGTTAAGCGAGATTCTTCAACATTCAGTGCTGTCGCATTGTTGTTGGTGAAGGCTTCAAGTTGTGCTGTGTTCTCTTTCAGTTGGAATTGGTAAACCGCGATGTCGTGGTTCGCTTCGCTGTATGAAGTGCGAGAATCCTTACGAACCGTAAAGTTCACAAACACTTCACGCTCATCAAGCTGTGGCAAGTTAAGCGTCAGTTCACGGCTAGAGTTTTCAGCCAGTTCTTCAACCTTGATGTGCTGTACGGCAATGGTTTCACCCTCAGCGCGAATTTCCGCAGTGATGGTGTAGTCATCGATGTTTGAGAACCAAAGCTTGTTGTCTACCGTGAATGTGCCGGTTTCTGCATCGAAATCGCGAAGCTTCACTGGGGCAATCACTTGCTTGTACTCTTTCAAGCCAGGGCCTGGCGTTTGGTCTGGGTAGATCAAACCATCCATGCAGAAGTTGTAGTTATTCGGGTAATCACCGTAGTCACCGCCGTACTTGTAGAACTCTGTGCCTGCTTCATCACGCGCTAGAATGCCGTGGTCACACCATTCCCAAACATAGTGACCTTGAATTGCGTCATGCTTGTAGAACACGTTTTGGTATTCAGTTAAACCGCCCGGGCCGTTACCCATTGCGTGTGCGTATTCGCAGATGATGCGTGGTTTTTCGTGTGGGAATTCACCGAAGGCATTCATCAGTTGAGCGCGTGAGTACATGGTTGAAATGATGTCGACCACTTCAGCATCACGGTCTTCTTCATAGTGAACCAGACGCGTGTCATCAATTGCTTTTGCAGCATCGTACATAGAGCGGATGTTGCAGCCGTAGCCAGACTCGTTACCCAATGACCACATGATGATAGAAGGGTGGTTCTTTTGAGCGTGGATATGACGTTCGATACGTTCAACAAACACCGCTTCCCACGCAGCATCGTTAGTGATGCGGCTTAGGTCGCCAACGTTAGCAAAGCCGTGTGTTTCAACATCGGTTTCGCCCATCACGAACAGGCCGTAGATATCACACAGTTCGTAGAAGCGTGGGTCGTTCGGGTAGTGCGCCGTGCGTACTGAGTTGATGTTGTGTTGCTTCATCAACACTAAGTCTTTCTCTACGCGATCCATGCCAACCGCACGACCTTTTAGGTGGTCGTTGTCGTGACGGTTTACACCGTGCAGCATCACGTATTTGTTGTTGATGTAGAACAGACCATCGCGAACTTTAATGTCACGGAAACCAACACGCTGTGGGATCACTTCCAACACCTTGCCGTCATCGTCTTTCAGCGTAAGCAGCAGTTGGTACAGGTAAGGGTTCTCAGCGTTCCATTGAACTGGGTTCACCACGTCAATAGAGAATTGAGTACTCGTATTGCCGTTAGTTGGGACAGATAAGCTATCTACTGAGCCTTGCGAGATAACTTGGCTGCCATCAAGCAATGCGTACTCAAGGGTTGCGTTTGCCGCTGCTGCTAGGTTTTCTAGTTCCACTTTGCACGACAGGGTAGCGCTTTGGTAAGCGTCGTCGAAGTCAGTGCGAACGGTAACGTCTTGAACGTGCAGTCGTTCTTTACCTACTAGGTAAACGTCACGGAAGATACCGCCCGTCCACCACATGTCTTGGTCTTCAATGTAGGTAGAGTCGGCCCACTGCATCACTCGAATAGAAAGTAGGTTGTTGCCTGCTTTTACCTGGCTAGAGATATCGAACTCAGCGGTTAGGCGGCTGCCTTTGCTGAAGCCCACGTATTCGCCGTTTACGTAAACTTCGAAGTAAGTTTCAACGCCATCAAATTTGATGATGGTTTGTTTCTCGCCCCAGCTTTCGCCAAGGAAGAAAGAGCGTTGGTATGCGCCGGTTGGGTTGTCTGATGGTACGAAAGGCACATCAATTGGGAATGGGAAACCTTCATCCGTGTATTGAAGATCGCCGTGGCCTTCCATCTGCCACATGTTTGGAACCGTGATGTTGCCCCAGTCGCTCATTTTCTGAGAATAGAACTCTTCAGGAACCAATAGTGGGTTAGTGAAATAGCTGAAATTCCATTGGCCACTCAATAGTTGGAAGTGGCTGCTCAGTTCACGCTGAAACGTTTTTGCATTTTTTTCTGATGCGTACGAGAAGAAGTATGCACGCGGTGCCATACGGTTCTCATGTAAGTTCAGGAAGTTTTCCCAGTTGTTCACGTTGCCTCTCTCTCGGTCTGAATGCAGTTTGCTGACCGACGTTCTTATGCGTAATTGGGTCGTAGTGAATACGAGTATTTTTGGACTGAGGTAATTATTAGTAAAAGTTTTACTAAATGAAATTGGTGAAAACGTTTTACTTTAACTTCATCACGTTTTTTATGGCCTTTTTACGGTGCTGTGTGATCCACTTAAAAGAATGCTATTAGCTGTTTTATGCAGCAGGTTAAAGAGGGGGATATGTGTCGATTGATGTATTTTACGGACACAAAAAAGGCCACCTTCAACAAAGGCAGCCTTTATTTATCTACTTGATATATTTGATTATTTAGTTGTATCGCGCAGCTTAAGTTTGCTTGGTACATAGACGCGTAATGGGATGGTTCGGCCGTCGCGTACTTTCTCGATCAGCAGGTTAACGCCTTGAATTCCCATTAGTTCAGAGTGAATACGAACAGTCGATAAAGATGGGAAGGTAAATTTAGCTGTTGGGATGTCGTTTACACTGATCAGCGCAATATCTTCAGGAATGTTTAATCCGTGCTCATGAACTGCTCGTAAAACGCCAATTGCGATGGAATCTGACGCAATAAACATGGCTTTAGGGTAGTCGCCCGTCGCGAGCATCTGTTTTGCAAGCTTGTAACCTGAAGAGCTAGAGAAGTCACCACGGTAGATGTCTTGCTCACTGACAACGTTCTTGAGGCCACCATATTCAGCAAAAGCGACTTCACGAATATCAGGGGTATTGACGTCGTCTTGGCCACCAATAAAGCCGATGCGCTCATAGCCTTGGTTGATAAAGAAGTTGGTGATCTCTTTGCTGATCAAAGCCAGGTCGATATCGACAGAGTCATAAGGTTCTGAGTGATCGGTAAAATCGACATAACAGATATTATCGCTCAGCTTTTTAGCTTGCTCGATAACCTCTGGTGTCATTCTACCCACCAACAAAACCCCGGTGATTGGCGCTGAATTGATCTGTATTTTACTTTCATAACAGTTGGTTAGCTTAACTTCCATCTTTTCACATTGGGTTTCAATCCCGTGGCGAATAGATAGATAGTAAGGGTCGTTAACTTCCGCTTCTTGCTTGTAGTTATACAGTGCTAGAAAGTGATGGTTTTGTTTTTTACTGCTAACGGTTTTTCGTGAGCTGCTGGTTTTGTATTCCAACTTCTCTGCAATTTCAAAGATACGCCTTTTGGTCTCTTCCTTGACGCTTAATGTTGGATCTTCATTGAGAACCCTTGAAACTGTAGCCAATGATACATTCGCTTCAGTCGCGATATCTTTTAACGTTGCCATACTCACTTCCTGTTATTGGAACATTGCGCTGCTTTGAAATTGGTATTTAGTAAAAAAGCAATGCACCTCTTTATTCTACAGACCTATTGTAATCAAACTGGACGTCATTGCATTAACTTTTAGTAAAATAAATGCTCAACTCATCTGTGATGTCTCAAATCTAACTATCTATAATTATCTTATTAAAATTCAATGAATTAGAGGTTAGCGGCTATACATTTTCTCTATGTCATGAGCTGTACCAATGATGAAAGTTAGTGTAAACGTTTACACTTCGTGGTTTTGATCACAGAATTATAGTCAAAATGGCTGCTACTATTTCTGACATACGGTGCTACTGAGCTGAATATTAGTTCGAGTTAGCCCACGAATGACGACAAAGAGAGGTTGATTGTGAAAGTATTGGTTACGGGCGGCATGGGTTACATCGGAAGTCATACATGCATTCAAATGATACAGGCAGGTATGGAGCCGATCATTGTTGATAACCTTTGCAACAGCAAAGAGCTAGTGCTGGAACGAATCGAGTCGTTAACTGGCAAGCGACCAACGTTTTATCTTGGCGACATTCGTGACCAATCTTTTCTAGATAGCGTGTTTTCAGAAAACGATATCCAAGCGGTGATTCACTTTGCTGGCCTGAAAGCGGTAGGGGAATCGGTGGCTAAGCCTTTGGAATATTACGATAACAACGTCAATGGTTCACTAGTGTTAGCTCGCAGCATGAAGAAAGCGGGCGTGAAAAGCATCGTATTTAGTTCTTCGGCTACCGTTTACGGCGATCCAGAAGTGGTGCCTATTACTGAAACTTCACCAACTGGCGCGACAACCAACCCTTATGGTCGCAGTAAGTACATGGTCGAAGAATGTTTGAGTGATTTGTTCCACGCGGAGAACGATTGGAGCGTCACTTTACTGCGTTACTTCAATCCAGTTGGCGCACATCCATCGGGCACTATGGGTGAAGACCCACAAGGTATCCCAAATAATTTAATGCCGTTTATTGCTCAAGTAGCCGTCGGTCGCCGTGAAAAACTGGCTGTTTTTGGAAACGATTACCCAACAGTCGATGGCACAGGCGTTCGTGACTATATTCATGTAATGGATTTAGCGGACGGCCATGTCGCAGCACTAAAAGTGGTTGGCGAGAAAGCGGGCTTACACATTTACAACCTAGGTACGGGCAAAGGCTCAAGTGTACTCGAGATGGTTGAAGCCTTCGCACAAGCATCGGGTAAATCGGTTCCTTATGAACTTTGTCCACGCCGCGCTGGTGACATTGCCGAATGTTGGGCAAGCACTGAGAAAGCCGAGAGAGAGCTTGGCTGGAAGGCGACGCGTAGCGTGATGGAGATGACGGCGGATACGTGGAATTGGCAGTCGAATAACCCACAAGGTTACTAAATAACTTTTAAGTTATTGAAAAAATAGAGATTCCAGATATCTCGCACCTCGATTCTGGAATGACGGATGAGCATAAGGCTATGAAGTGGTTGCCTTTGCACAAATAGCACAACGAGATTACACGCCATTCCCTACAGCGAGAAGCGAGCGTGATAGGGAGTCTCCTTGTAGAAGAATTATTCATCTTGGTGAATTGACCAAGACACAAAATTTGAGAGCAATCTAAACATGTCAAAAGTTGAATTTAACCCAGTAGACCACCCGCATCGTCGTTATAACCCATTAACGGGTCAGTGGATCTTAGTATCACCGCACCGAGCAAAACGTCCTTGGAGTGGCCAAGATGAGAAACCATCGAACGCGCAGCTTCCTGCGTACGAGAAAGAGTGTTTCTTGTGCCCAACCAATACGCGTATCTCGGGTGACGAAAACCCAGATTACGAGGGCACTTATGTATTCAGTAATGATTTCGCGGCGTTGATGCCTGATTCGCCTGACGCTCCAGAGTCTGAAAACCCTCTATTTAAGACTCAAGGTGTTCGCGGGTTGAGCCGCGTGATCTGTTTTTCTCCGGACCACAGCAAAACGCTGCCAGAGTTACCAGTAAACAAGATTCGCGGTGTTATCGACACATGGAATGAACAGATTGAAGAGCTAGGTAAAGACTACCTATGGGTTCAAGCGTTTGAAAACAAAGGCGAGACCATGGGCTGCTCTCAGCCTCATCCGCACGGTCAGATCTGGGCAAACAGCTTTTTACCCAACGAGATTGAACGCAAAGAGAAACTGTTAAAAGAGTACTTCGAACAACAAGGTTCGAATCTTTTAGTGGATTACGTTGAAGCTGAAATGAAAGACGGCTCTCGCACTGTGGTTGAAACTGAACATTGGATTGCTGTGGTGCCTTATTGGGCGGCGTGGCCATTTGAAACCATGTTGCTACCAAAAACACACATCCGCCGTATGAGCGAACTGACTGACGAACAACGTGATGATTTAGCGCTTGCGATTAAGAAGCTGACCAGTCGCTACGACAACTTGTTCCAATGCTCATTCCCTTACTCAATGGGCTGGCACTATGCGCCGTTCTTCGAAGAAGGCACCGACATCGAACACTGGCAGTTGCATGCATTGTTCTACCCGCCACTGTTACGCAGTGCTTCGGTTCGTAAGTTCATGGTCGGCTACGAAATGCTGGCTGAATCTCAGCGTGATTTAACCGCAGAACAAGCCGCGCAGCGTCTTCGAGATTTGAGTGACGTTCACTATAAAGAGCAGGAATAGCCTGTTTCGTAGATAACGAGTGAGATTCCTGATATTTCGTCCCTCTATTCTGGAATGACGACAGGTGAGAAGCCCACAAGTGTAAGAGCTTAGAAGCTTAAAAGTTCAGTCGCTGATGTTGTCATTCCCTACCGTGAGAGACGAACGAGATAGGGAACCTAAAAGAATTAAAGTGGTGCCGTGAAGGGACCATAACCAATTGAACAAAGAGTTTAACCAGAGAGTTTACTTATGTCTGACCTAATCCAAAACGTGAAAGCATCTTTTGAGCAAGTCCTTGGTTACCAAGCTACTCATATTATCCAAGCACCAGGTCGTGTGAACCTGATCGGCGAGCATACCGACTACAACGATGGTTTTGTTCTACCGTGTGCCATTAACTACCAAACGGTAGTCGCCGCGGCTAAACGTGACGACAACATTGTTCGCGTAGTATCAGTGGACTACGGTAATGCAGTCGATGAGTTCGATTTAACTCAAGAGATCACCTTCCAACAAGACAAGATGTGGGCTAACTACATTCGTGGTGTGGTGAAGTGCTTAAAAGGTCGCGGCTTTGAATTTACAGGCGCAGACATCTCTGTAACGGGCAACGTGCCTCAAGGTGCAGGTTTAAGTTCTTCTGCGGCACTGGAAGTGGTGATTGGTCAAACATTCAAGGTGCTTTACAACCTAGAGATCAGCCAAGCTGAAGTGGCGCTAAATGGTCAGCAAGCCGAAAACGAATTTGTGGGCTGTAACTGCGGCATCATGGACCAAATGATCTCTGCAGAAGGTCGCGCAAACCACGCGATGCTTTTGGATTGTCGTAGCCTAGAGACTCAAGCGGTTTCAATGCCAGAAGATATGGCTGTGGTTATCATCAACTCAAACAAGAAACGCGGCTTGGTCGACAGCGAATACAACACACGTCGTGAACAGTGTGAAGAAGCGGCGCGCATCTTTGGTGTTCCGGCACTTCGTGATGTGACCATTGAGCAGTTTAGAGCGAAAGAGTCTGAATTGGATGAAATGGTCGCGAAACGTGCTCGCCACGTGATTACTGAAAATGACCGTACCGTTGAAGCGGCTCAAGCTCTGCGCACTCATGATATGAAACGCATGGGGGAGCTAATGGCTGAATCGCATGCATCAATGCGTGATGATTTTGAAATCACGGTTAAAGAGATTGATACGCTGGTTGATATGGTCAAAGAAGTGATCGGTGAACAAGGTGGCGTGCGTATGACTGGCGGTGGTTTCGGTGGTTGTATTGTGGCATTGGTTCCACCTGCATTGGTTGATGAAATCAAAACAACCGTTGAACAGAAATATCAAGCGGCGACGGGGCTAAAAGAATCTATTTATGTGTGCCAAGCGAAAGACGGAGCAGGCTTAGTTGAAGTAATCTAACGGCTTCGAGACTTAATATAGAGCTTACCAAGTAAAAAGATCATGGTAGGCCAAATGCTAAAGCCTTTACTTCAGGTAGAGGCTTTTTACTGGCACTAGAAGGAATTTAGAATGACACAAGAGCAAAACCTGCATCAATCCATGACGCAGACTCCAGCCTATGATGGCGACCCCGCTCAGTTAGTGACGCTATCAAATACGCATGGCATGCAAGTGACATTCATGGATATTGGTGCAACATGGTTGAGCTGTATCCTGCCAGTAAAAGGAAACAAAAGAGAAGTTTTGTTGGGTGTTAACTCAATGGAGAACTTCAATAAACAAGCCAGCTATATGGGCACAACCGTTGGCCGTTATGCTAACCGCATTGCTAATGGTCGCTTTAAAATTGATGGTCAGAATTACAAGCTGGAAACCAACCAAGCGGGCAATACCTTACATGGTGGCCCGAACGGATTTGATAAACGCCGTTGGAATATTGCCGAGCAAACCGAAACGTCAGTGGTGTTCACTCTAGAGTCTGCTGATGGCGACCAAGGATTCCCGGGGAATTTGAATGTGTCGGTGCGTTATGACATCACCGAAGACAATCGAGTTTCCATTAATTACTCTGCAACCACAGACAAGCCGACTGTGGTTAACCTAACGAATCATGCTTACTTCAATCTACTTGGCGCAGAAGCTGGACACGACTGTTTGTCACACATTGTCAGTATCAATGCTAATCAGTTCTTACCGACCAACTCGGTGGGAATTCCATTAGGTAACCTTAAGTCGGTGAAATCGACTAGCTTCGACTTCAATCAGCCTATGATGATCTCAGAACGTTTGTTGGGCGATGAACAGCAGAAAGCAGCAAAGGGTTACGACCACTCTTTCTTATTGGCTGATGGCTGCAAACGCACTCAATGCGCCGCGACCGTAACCTCACCGGATGCGCTCGTCACACTAAAAGTATTTTCAACCAAACCTGCGATGCAGCTATACACCGGAAACTGGCTTGGTGGCACACCAAACCGAAGTGGTGGCAGCTATGAAGACTACGCTGGTTTGGCGCTAGAAACCCAGTTCTTACCTGACTCTCCTAACCACCCAGAGTGGAAGCAGGACAGTTGTATTCTCAAGCCTGAACAAGAATATAACTACAGTACCTGTTACCAGTTTGAATTTTCGGGGGATTCTTCAAACTAGTACGCTCTAGCTCAAAGCGGTTACGCCAATATCTTTTGCTTGTGAATAGGACGATGTGAATTATTGCGTTGTTCTTGGAGGATGAGCAAAAGTGGCGCTCAACAAGAGTGCGGTTTATTAAGCGCGATTATTGAGTATCTGAGTAAGGTAGGAAAGCCCTAACAGAAGCGATTCTGTTAGGGCTTTTTTTTGTTTATTACTTGATGAGTCGACCAGAACTTAGACTTTCTCTACCGAATTGCGGCGTACCAGAGTTGGAGAGAACATCATTGGCTCAGTAGAGGTGTTTTCACCTTTGGCTAAGTGCAACGCGAGTCGTGTCGCTTTTTCTGCCATCATCTGAATCGGGTAGCGAATAGTGGTGAGCTTTGGATGAACATAGCGGGCAATCAAGCCATCATCGAAGCCGATGATCGACATTTTGTCCGGCGCTTGAATACCGTTTTCATCAAGGACAGACAAAGCACCAGCTGCCATATAATCGTTGTACGCCACAATGCCTGTGATCGGCAGTGATTTAGTCAAAAGGTTAGTCATGGCGTATTCGCCACCGTCACTGGTGGGCGCTGAGTATTCAATATAGCTGTCAGAGAGCGCTATTTTGTAATCTGAGAGTGCCGCTAAGTATCCTTGGATACGCTCATCGGCATCTTCAATACTATGCGATGAGGCGATACAGGCAATGTTCTTATGGCCATGGCGGATCAAATATTCCGTCGCAAGATACGCGCCTTTCTTGTTGTCCAAGAAAATACAACGGTTGGCAATCTCAGCAATATAACGGTTGATCAGCACTAAGCCTTTGACTTCTTTTGCATAGGCAATCAGTTCTTCGTCTGTCAGGCCTTTTGAGTGAATCACTAAGGCGTCACAACGGCTATTAATCAGCAACTCAATCGCTTGTCTCTCTTCTTCACGATCGTGTGAGCCATTACCGACAAGGATATGTTTTCCGTTCTCACGAGCGACATTATCGACAGCCTTAACCAGCGTGCCAAAAAAGGGATCGGAGATGTCACCGACCAATACACCAACAGTGTTTGTGCTTTGGCTTACCAGCGCTCGAGCATTGGCATTCGGGCGATAGCCGAGTTTAGACATCGCTTTAGTTACAGACTCTACCGAGCTTGCACTCGCCTTGGGAGACTTGTTGATCACTCGAGATACGGTTGCAACAGAAACACCAGCTTCCTTTGCTACATCTTTAATTGTTGCCATTTTTAACCTCTATACATTGCTGCATCTATTTAACACCGACAATGATAGTAAGGCAACGAAACTCTCATTTTACTTCCAGTAATGAGATCTTTACCGCTTGTAATTATTAGGCTTAATGCTAGTGTAAACATTTACATTTTACTTAATTTTAGTAAATGATTTAATGAGTGAAAACAAACCAATATAGGAAGTGAGAAATGGATACTGTCTCTTATGGTGACTTTGCTAAGTTAGAAATGCGTGTAGGTAAGATCATTGAGGTTGTGCGTCATGAAAACGCAGACAAGCTGTACATCGTGCAAGTGGATGTTGGTGACAAGACACTGCAAACGGTGACCAGCCTAGTTCCTTATTACACAGAAGAAGAGTTAATGGGTAAGCAGGTTGTTGTTTTGTGCAATCTAGCGAAGGCGAAGATGAGAGGCCACACTTCTGAGTGCATGTTGTTATGTGCCGAAACGGAAGATGAATCTGAAAGTGTATTGCTAACACCTGAACGTGCGATGCCTGCAGGTATTCGTGTCGTTTAAGCTCACTTTAGGTTGGTGAGTCAATGTGTTCACCAACCTAAATCAACTAGCTGCGCACGGTCAGTATCAAGCCATCAATCACACTGTGATGGTGGTCGGAAACCCCAGCAAGGTTGCCGTATTTAGGCTGGTGGCGATCATTTTCTAATGGGTGATGCCAACCTTGTGTGTGTTTAACAAAGTGCGCCGCAAAGCTTTCAGACACCTCTAAACATCCTGCTAATACCGTATCGACATAGGTTTGAACGATAGGGCTTTTTTCGCAAGGTGCTTCAATCTCGTCTTTGATGTAAACCCAGATCGATTGATCCTGTTTGAACTCATCTTGGCTTTCTATCTGAGAGGCCTTTAATTTGATGCGGTGATAGCCACGCTCACGGCGATCAAACTCAGCCAGTGCAATATCATCCACCTCAAGCAACACACCATTCACTTGTCCCTCGCCGAGATTGACGATCAAAGGTGATAACACATAGCTGTCATCGATCTTGCTCCAATGGCGAATTAAGCCATGAACAATCGCAGGGATCGCTTGCCCTGTCTGACCGGTAAGCTGGCGTGAAGATGAGTTGATTAAACTGCCATAACCAAAAATATACATCGCATTCCTTGTCTGAGTTGTTCCATTTAAGTCTAGTCTTACTATATGTGGCGAGATACCAAAAGTCAGTAAGTTTCTATTTATACATCTATAGGTCTTTATGACTCTTTTGGTTGTGTTTTTTTGACTTGTTTATTGGCTATTGAATCTCGTGAGTCGCTGTTTTTACTGGTTTTATCTAATTGGCGCGTTTCATGCAAAGTGATCTGCATATTGCATCGGATTTGATGCACACAAAATTTGGTTTAGGTAATACCTTGGCCGCTTATCTGAGAATTAGGAGCGAGTTTGTTAAATATCACAGATAAAAGTGTAGAAGACGCGATTCCAGCCTACCTGCGTTTAGGCTTTCGACCTTTCTTCTTTTTAGGCAGTCTCTATGCCGTGATCGCGATTGTAGCTTGGGTCATCATGTTCCAAAACGGTCAGCCTGAAATGCTAAAAGTACCGGCGCTTTGGTGGCACGTACATGAAATGCTGTTTGGTTTCTCAATGGCGATAGTGGTTGGTTTTGTGTTAACGGCGGTACAAACGTGGACGGGTGTCAACGGCACCAAGCACTATCGATTGGCAGCCTTGGTTGGTTTATGGATCGCACCTCGTATTCTGTTTTGGACCCCCGCACCGTTATGGTTGATTTCGTCGGTTGAGGCGCTGTTCTTAATCTTCGCCGCCTACGAAATTGGTTTCCGAGTCGTGAAGTCGAAAGGCTGGAAGAACCTGTTCTTTGTGCCGCTGTTTATATTGGCTATCGTGGCGAACTTTGCTAGTTACGCGACCATAAAGGGAATGCCTCCATTTCCATCGTCTGCAGTTTGGCAGGCCATGTTGTGGTGGTTTACCTTGCTGTTATCAGTGATGGGTGGGCGAGTAATCCCATTCTTCACGGCGCGTCGCTTTGATTTTGAAAAAGCACAACCATTGGTTTGGTTGGAATGGCTAGCGAACCTACCTTTGGTTGGTTTATTTGTGTTGAGCTTCTTCCCATTAACCTTTGCTCAAGTCGGCAATGAGTTGATGGTATTTGCAGGTGTGACACAGTTGGTGCGCTTTATCCGCTGGAAGCCTTGGACAACGCTATCAGAACCTTTGGTGTGGTCGCTGCATGCGGCTTACCTATGTATCCCTCTTAGCTTGCTGTTACGTGGTCTGTTAGACAACCCGTTCGCAAGCCACAACATGCTGCACTTGTTTGCGATTGGCGGTTTGAGTGGATTAATTCTGGCGATGATTACGCGCGTGACAATGGGACATACTGGTCGTGCTATCTATAAAGGGCCAAGTATGGCTTTGGCGTTTTCGGCTATTTTTATTGCGGCACTCGTTCGTAGTTTGGGTGTGACATTCTTCCCTGCGTATTTATTTGAGATGGTTAACATCAGCGCCGGTTTATGGACATTAGCGTTCGGGCTGTTTATCTGGAAGTTCGGCATGATGCTGTTAACGCCAAGAGTGGATGGTCATCCGGGCTAAGCCAATGGGTTATCAACTAATACTAAAAGGGAAGCTCTGAGCTTCCCTTTTTGATCTTGATAACTCATTAAGTATTCGCAGCAAGATATTGACGTACCTGTGTGATGAGATCTTCTTTGGCATGAGGCGAGATAAAACTGGCTTCGATGGCATTAATACTAAACTGCGCTAATTCGTTTTTCGTCAGTGGATGAGCATTGGCGACCGCGAGGAAGTTATCATTCATATAGCCGCCGAAGTAAGCCGGATCATCGGAATTGATGGTGACGCACAGCCCTTTTCTCAGCAACTCGACGATGTTGTGCTCTTGCATGCTCTCAAACACCTTGAGTTTGGTATTCGATAGCGGGCAGACTGTCAGTGGTGTACGTTTTGCTATTAGCTGTTCCATTAGCTCTTCATCTTCTACACAACGAACGCCATGATCAATTCGGGTAATGCCTAACAAGCTCACTGCGTCGATAATATTTTGTGCTGGGCCTTCTTCTCCGGCGTGCGCGACAGTCAGGAAGCCTTGGTTGATCGCTTCTTGGAATACATGTTTAAACTTCTCTGGCGGATTGCCCTGTTCTGATGAATCTA
This sequence comes from Vibrio coralliirubri, assembly GCF_024347375.1. Taxonomy (NCBI): domain Bacteria; kingdom Pseudomonadati; phylum Pseudomonadota; class Gammaproteobacteria; order Vibrionales; family Vibrionaceae; genus Vibrio; species Vibrio coralliirubri. Next base: position 715,325 of record NZ_AP025470.1, read on the forward strand.
ACCCAGCGGCAATGATCTTATCTTTAAAGGGAAGGGCTTGTTTGAGCGTTTCAAAAGCGCTGTCTTCATCAAGGTGGCGCAGAAAGCACATGATCAGTTGGCTGCTGATGCCAAGTTCTTGCTCCGCTTGATTCAAAGCTAGAGTAATCCCGCCGACGATGACTTCAAAGTCAATGCCGCGTTCAGTGTGAGTTTGAGGGTCGAAGAATATCTCAGTATGAACTACATTATCTTGCTGGCACTTCAACAGATAAGCCCACGTCAGGTCGTAGAAATCTTGTTCATGAATCAGTACGTTTGCACCTTGATAATAGATATCGAGAAAGGATTGAAGATTGTGGAACTGGTACGCGTCTCGGACTTGGTCAGGGGTCTCAAAGGGAATCGACACGGCGTTACGCTTGGCGAGTTGGAACATCAGCTCTGGCTCTAGTGTGCCTTCTATATGTAAGTGCAGCTCAACTTTCGGTAAATTTTTGATGAAGCTATCCATAGCAACTCCTTAGCTATTTTAATTATGGGCGGAGTAGGTGAGACAGTAGAGTCTATAAACCTGAGCAAGCAGGTATCTCTTTCATTTATCTCTGTTTGAGCATAGTTCATTTCATTGTTGTCGATAAAATAGGACAGAAGTTGATGGTGAACCGAGAGTTACGAACCGATTGAAATCAGGCGCAAACGATTTGCAGCATTGGAGTGTGATCCGCTGCAAATATTTGCAGCAATATTCATTGATTTGTGCTCTAATACCGCGCTTACCAAGGGATGGTGTTAAAAGATGCTCACTTAGATGGAGTTATCAAAGTTGACCGATCCCTTAATGATCTCCCTTAGGAAAAAATAGAACATGTCTAAGAACAAAAAATTTGATATCCGCCTTACAGAAAAACGCAACGGTTGGTGTGCAGAGATTACTCGTCAAGTAACGTCTCGCAGCACTACAGTATCTAAGCGTGAGTCTGGTTTCGAAACTGAAGCTCTAGCACAAGAGTGGGCAGAGAAAGAGCTAGCATCTTTCATCGCTAACCAAGCTGAACGTAACGAGCGTAAATCAGAGCAGCGTAAAGAGCGTGACGAACTACGTCATACTAAAGAGCTTAAAGCTGAGCAAGCACGTGAAGCGCGCGCTAAAGCTCGTGCAGAAGAGCAAGAAGACGCTGAGTAATTCAGTGCATGACTAATTTATAGATCCCTTAATTTTAAGATAAGGGATTTGTGAAAAAAAAAGCCCCGATACAACTTTTTTCTTTCTAGTTAAAAGTGTATTGGGGCTTTTTAGTTTGTGGAGTTCTGTTTTATTGTGTTTAAGAGCACTATGTTGGCTTCTCGCTTTTAACGTCGAGCTCTTAAACTGTAAAGCATTGTCTGATCAGTTATTCAGCGCAGTTAGCCAATCGTCTTCTGCCACTTCTTCAATGTAGCTTTCTACTGATTGTCCGACTTCTTCATCGTCTTGCTTGAAGTAAGCGATGTGGAACACAGCATCACCTTCGTTGACCAAAGGTAGAGTTTGCTGACCAATCACGATACCGCCTTTGGTTGTGATCACTTGGCCTTCTTGGTGACCCAATGGAGAGCTGATGTAAGCAAGGGTTTGTCCTGCTTCAACTTGTTCGCCAAGTCTTACCATGTTACGCAAAATACCGTCTGATTCCGCGCGGATCCAGCTGGTGGATTTACTCAATACTGGCTCTGGTAACTTCTTACGGTTAGGGCGCAGCATGCCGATTTCTTTCATCACTTGATGCACGCCAAGGTAACCCGCACGAATCGCTAGGTGATCAAAACGCAGTGCTTCACCACCTTCGTAAGTTAATACAGGAATACCCAGCTTTTCCGCTTCGCTACGCAGTGAACCGTCACGCAGTGGAGAATCAATAATCACGGGTGTTGCGAACGCTTTTGCGATGCGCAGTGTTTCAGGGTTCGATAGGTTTGCACGAATCTGTGGCAGATTGGTACGGTGAATCGCGCCCGTGTGTAGATCCAGAATGTAATCACAGTGCTTTGCCACGTTCTCAAAGAAGGTGTAAGCGATGCGTGATGTTAACGATCCTTTCTCGCTGCCAGGGAAGCAACGGTTTAGGTCACGACGGTCTGGTAGGTAACGAGATTTATGGATAAAGCCAAACACGTTAACGATAGGCACAACAATTAATGTCCCTTTCAATTTCTTTGGATCAATCGCATTGGTCAGTTGTCGTGCAATCTCAACACCGTTTAGCTCATCGCCGTGAATAGCCGCATTTACCATCAGTGTTGGGCCTGCTTGGCGACCGTGAATAATTTCAATCGGGATCGAAAGTGGAGAATGCGTGTAAAGCTGAGCCGCTTGCAGTTCAATCTCCATTCGCTGTCCTGGCTGAACAGTATAACCAAGTAATTCGAATGGTTGATTAGGTTTTAGTCTTGCCATTTAGGTTGTTCTCAACATGGTGATAATTCGTTAACACGGAATGTAGCAATCGTTGATTTTTAGTACGAATCAATCGCTTTACGGTGACGACAAAAGTTTTTTATGAAGGGGCTTCTGAATTGGTTTCAGTTTTTTATTTGGCTAATTGAAGGGTGTTTTAAATTGTGAATTTTCTGACAATACATTGATTTAGCGCTGATATTTGTTATTCAGTTCGTTGGTATTATCCACCGCCATTTTTTGGCGGCCAAATTCAAATATTGAGATCAAAATGAAAAAAACAATTTCAAAAGTTGTAGCACTAGCAGTGGTATCTGTTGCTTTATCTGGCTGTGTTGGTAGCAACGCAGTAACGGGTTACCTAATGAAGTTCAACATCAAGGCTGTTGATAACCGTTACGCTCGTGGTGGTTTGAACATGCTACTTGCACCTGCATACGGTCTAACAGTTGCTGCCGATTACCTAGTATTCAACTCACTAGAGTTCTGGACAGGTAGCAACCCACTAACAGGTGCTCCGCACATCTTTGATACTAAGACTGATACTTACCTAGACATCAACCACCAACTTGATCCGTCGCTAACGGAAGCGCCTGTTGGTCCTATCACGAGTGCAGATGTGATCGAAAAAGGTCAAATGCAGCAGATTGATGAAAACACGATCCAAATGGACATTACTTACCAGTCTGGTGAGCGTGCGACGTTAATCGGTGTTCGTGATGGCGAGATGGTGACGTACTTCATCGATGGCGAAGTTGTGGCACAAACTTCAATTGATGAGCTAGAAAGCTACGCGGCTTCACGCGCTTAATTGCTTCTTTAGTCACAAATAGTCGATTACAAAGATTAGATACAAAAACAGGTACTCATTGAGTACCTGTTTTATTTTGTGTCGATAAACGGTGTTTACTGTAAACACCATTTACTGAACAAACATAGCTTATCGAATTAAGCTTTTTCTGGGATCGCTTCAAGCAATGCAACCATTTGGTTCCAGAATAGCTCAACGGTGTCGATCTTCACTTTCTCATCAGGAGAGTGCGGGAACTTGATGGTTGGGCCGAAAGAAACCATATCCATGTTCGGGTAAGGTTCTTTGAATAGACCACACTCAAGACCAGCATGGATAACCATGATGTTTGGCTTGTGACCGTAGATACCTTCGTACATGTCGCGGAATATATGCATGATTTCTGAATCTGCGTCTGGTTTCCAACCTGGGTAAGCACCAGAGAACGCGATGTTAGCGCCTGCTAGTTCAGCAACAGAGTGAAGCATGCTTTCTACTTGTGAGCGACCTGAATCGATAAGAGAGCGGATCAGGCAAAGCACTGTGATTGAGTTCTCTTCTGTTGTGATAACACCTACGTTTAGAGACGTTTCCACAACACCTTCAATCTCGTCACTCATACGAATCACGCCGTTTGGACATGCGTTAAGTGCCGCGATAAAGCGAGCTTGGTCTGCAGCCGCTAGAGCGCCCATTTCAACAGAAGCTTCTTCATTGAAAGTCACGATGCTGTCTTCTACTTTACCGAGCTCTGTTGAAAGCAGCTCAGTGTAGTAGTTGTATAGTGAAGCCAGTTTTTCTTGGTTTGCCGCAGGAACAGCAACCGTTACGAAACCCTCACGAGGGATCGCGTTACGAAGGCTACCACCTTTGAATTCGACGATGCGAAGGTCTAGCTCTTTTGCGTGACCCGCTAGGAAGCGAGCAAGCAGTTTGTTTGCGTTTGCACGACCTGTGTGGATGTCACAACCAGAGTGACCGCCTTTTAGGCCTTTTAGCGTTAGCTTACGTGTTACGAAGTCAGCTGGAATCGCGTTACGAGCAATTTCAAATGTCATTGCGCCGTCGATACCGCCAGCACAACCCATGTACACTTCGCCTTCTTGCTCTGAATCGGTGTTAAGAAGGATATCGCCTTCTAACCAACCCGCTTCAAGACCGAAAGCACCTGTCATGCCTGCTTCTTCATCTACTGTTAGTAGAACTTCGATAGGGCCGTGTTGGATTTCGTTTGAAGCAAGAACCGCTAGGCACGAAGCCATGCCCATGCCGTTATCAGCGCCAAGCGTTGTGCCTTTAGCTGTAACCCACTCACCATCAATGTATGGTTGGATTGGATCTTTAGCGAAGTCATGAACTGTGTCTTCGTTCTTTTGTGGAACCATATCGATGTGAGCTTGTAGCACCACACCTTTTTTGTTTTCCATACCCGCCGTTGCAGGCTTTTTGATGAATACGTTGCCCGTTGGGTCACGACGTACATCTAGGCCTTGCTCTGTTGCCCAAGCAATAATGTATTGAGCAAGCTCTTCTTCATGCTTAGAAGGGTGTGGGATTGAGCAAATCTTATCGAAGAACTGCCAGATAGGGGCAGGGGATAATTTACTGATCTCAGAATGGAATTCAGACACGGATGACTCCTTTTTTATTTGATAACCATATATTTAGGTTTTGTATGGGTGAAAACCTAGAACAAAAATCTAAAATATGGGTCTGTTTTGATGGCAACAGCATACCACTTGAGCGTTTTGACGAGTAGCGGTTCTAAACCTCAAATAGCTCAAATTTTGAAAGCGATCTTGTCCACCTGATCACAATTAAGCGCCTTGATGCTTATAAATGGCGCAAGCAAACGTTTGTTTAATTCTATTCTGTAATTTAATTACGAAAATAAGTTTGCAAAATAACCGCAAATGGCAAAAAGTGTGACGTATAGCAAAAAATACTTGTAATCTTTTTTCTTTAGGGTATATTAATAACCAACTTCTGAGATGAAGAGTAAATGCTCAAAGGATGAGTCCGTTTTATCGCCTCCAAGGAACCGAGAAATCAAATTCGTTTTTTATTGATTTATTAAGGTGATAGTTATGAAAGGTTTACCATCTGCAATGTTCTGGATTAACAGCTCTGTTTACACTAGCAACTTTGCATACCCTACAAGCTTTGGTTACTAATACCGTAAGCATGTAACTCGAACAGTTTTGTTCACCCCTATATATTGGAATTCTTTTACAGCCCTTTTGGTTGACAGATTCTACCGCCACTCAGTTTTGAGTGGCGTTTTTTTTGCCTGCTACTTTTCCCAAACCGCTTTCGCTTGTCACTTTCCATGCAGTTCTGCGCGGTTGTTTTTTAAACGCCGAAATATCAATTTGCGCCTTATTACTGATCCTGTTGAAAAATACATAACTATTGTGGGTTTGAATTCAGAATTTACTGGCTAGATTCTCAATAAAAATAACCGATGGTAGAAAAAACAACCAACTAATTTTACTGAATGCATTGTTATTAATTTGTTGTTTTTAAAAGATATTTTACGCTGATGTTTTTATTTTTAATCGCTTTGTTTCATACGGCATTCTGATAAATATCGATTAGAGCCTTAATTCTATCTGGAATTTGTTATTTGATAACTTTATAATCCACAGCCAATCGATTACGCAACCGTTTACTTTTTACCCTTATAGGATTCGATAATGTTCGAAAAGCTATTCAAACTCAGTGAAAATGGCACCAATGTGCGCACTGAAATCATCGCAGGTCTAACAACCTTCCTAACAATGGCTTACATCATTTTTGTAAACCCAATGATTCTAGCTGATGCTGGTATGGACCATGGCGCTGTATTTGTAGCAACCTGTTTAGCGGCTGCTATTGGCTGTTTCATCATGGGCTTTGTTGCTAACTACCCAATTGCTCAAGCTCCAGGCATGGGTTTGAACGCATTCTTTACCTACGCTGTTGTAATGGGTATGGGTTATACGTGGCAAGTTGCTCTGGCAGCGGTTTTCGTATCAGGCGTAATCTTCATCTTCTTAAGTATCTTTAAGATCCGTGAATGGATTATCAACTCGATCCCTATGTCTCTGCGTGTTGGTATCTCTGCAGGTATCGGTCTTTTCCTAGCGTTTATTGCTCTTAGCAATGCAGGCATCGTTGTTTCTAACCCAGCAACTAAAGTTTCACTGGGCGATATTACCGCGATTGCTCCTATCCTAGGCTCACTTGGTTTCTTCCTAACAATTGCTCTTGTTCACCGTGGCGTGAAAGGCGCAGTAATGATTGCGATTCTAGCTATAACAGCTCTTGGCATTGTTATTGGTGACGTTCAATACGGCGGCATCATGTCTACACCACCAAGCCTTGCACCTACATTCATGCAGCTTGATTTCTCTGCTGTATTTGAAATCGGTATGATTTCAGTGGTATTCGCATTCTTGTTCGTCGATTTGTTCGATACAGCGGGTACTCTGGTTGGTGTTGCAACGAAAGCAAACCTAATCAAAGAAGACGGCAAACTACCGCGCTTGAACAAAGCACTGCTTGCTGACTCTACAGCAACATCTATTGGTGCACTGCTAGGTACTTCAAACACAACGTCTTATGTTGAGAGTGTTGCGGGTGTTGCTGAAGGCGGTCGTACCGGTCTAACGGCTGTTGTTGTTGGTATCTTATTCCTACTGGCTCTTTTCTTCTCGCCACTTGCAGGTATGATTCCGGCTTACGCAACATCAGGTGCACTTTTCTATGTAGCAATTCTGATGATGTCTGGCCTAGTTGGCATTGATTGGCGTGATCTTACGGAAGCAGCACCAGTCGTGGTAACATGTCTGCTTATGCCGCTGACGTACTCTATCGCTGAGGGTATCTCACTAGGTTTCATCGCTTACGCTGCAATTAAGCTGCTAAGTGGTAAAGGTCGCGACGTTTCACCTGCTGTGTGGGTAATGTCGGTTATCTTTATTCTTAAATACATTTTCGCTTAATCGTCTAGATTTCTGCTTAATCGCTGAAGAGGCTATGTTTGAGATAGCCTCTAATAACATGACAAAATTATTAGGTTTTATACTATGAGCAACAAATTCGTTATCACTTGGGACAACATGCAGACTTACTGCCGTCAACTTGCTGAAAAGCAAATGCCAGCAGAGCAGTGGAAAGGCATCTGGGCTGTAAGCCGTGGTGGTTTGGTTCCTGGTGCAATCTTGGCTCGTGAGCTAGGTATTCGTCACGTAGATACGATTTGTATTTCTAGCTACGACCACGATCACCAACGTGATATGACAGTAGTTAAAGCACCTGAAGGTGACGGCGAAGGCTTCCTAATCGTTGAAGACTTGGTTGATAGTGGTGACACTGCACGTAAGCTTCGCGAAATGTACCCTAAAGCGAAACTGATCGCTGTATGTGCAAAACCATCTGGTGCTGATTTGCTAGACGAGTACATTGTTGATATCGCTCAAGACACATGGATTGAGCAACCTTGGGATACTAGCCTAAGCTACGTTGAGCCAGTAAATCGCAAGTCAAAATAAGCGTAAACTTAGTTTTTTGAGAAATGACCCTTTATAGGGTCATTTTTTTTTATATTATTAGTGACAACCATTTCTTATTAAGTATCCCAATGTCTGAACCAGAAGAAACGAGCTCGAACCTTTCGGAAACTTTGTTTGTAAAGCACAAGCAGGCGAAAGAGACCTCAATGTTGACACAATACATGCCAAGCTCTGAAGCGTTATTGGATGAGAAACGTGAACAGCAAAACTCATCATGGTACCGAAACCTAAGACGTCTTCAGTGGGTCTGGCAAGGCGTTAATCCAATAGAGCAAGAAGCGGTATTGGCTCGCATCGCGTCATCAGATAACTCTCGGACAACCGATGAGTGGCTTGATACGGTCATGGGTTACCGAAGCGGTAACTGGGCATACGAATGGACCAAGCTGGGTATGCAGCATCAGAATCGCTCTAATGAAAAGAACGATGAAGAGATGGCTGAAGAGCTGTTTTCAGCATCGTTGTGCTTCAGTATTGCGGGTTACCCACATCTCAAGAGCGACAACTTGGCGGCTCAGGCTCAAGTGTTGGCCAACGCAGCGTATTCTGAAGCGATCAAGCACACTAAGTTGATCGTCAAACAGATTGATATTCCATACCAAAACAAGAAGATCAAAGCGAACTTGCATCTAACCAAGACAGATAAACCACAACCGGTTGTGATTGTCAGTGCGGGTCTAGATAGCTTGCAAACGGATATGTGGCGCTTGTTTAGGGATTATTTAGCACCTAAGAACATTGCTATGTTAACGGTAGACATGCCATCAATAGGGCACAGTGCACATTGGCCGTTAACAGAAGACTCATCTTGTCTTCACCAAGCGGTGCTGAATGAATTGCCTAACATCCCATGGGTCGATCACCACAAAGTCGGCTTGTTTGGTTTCCGCTTCGGTGGCAATGCGATGGTGAGACTATCTTTCCTTGAGCAACATAAGATTAAAGCGTGTATCTCTTTAGGCGCGCCAATTCACGACATCTTTGTTCATGCCGACAAACTGAAACAGATGCCTAAGATGCATCTAGATGTGTTGGCTTCGCGTCTTGGTAAAGGTGCTGTTGATATCAATAGCCTTTCTGGGCAGTTGATGGCGTGGTCACTCAAGGTACAAGGTTTGCTGTCAAACAGTAAAACCAGTGTTCCAATCTTGGCATTGGCTCTGGAAGGCGACCCAGTTTCACCACCAATGGATAATCAACTGGTTGCTATTTACAGTGATTACGGAAAAGCGAAGAAAATCAAAGCTAAGTCAATTACACAAGGTTATGAGCAATCCCTCGAATTGGCGATAAAGTGGCTTGAGGATGAATTATTTAGATGACATTTCTCCTAAATTAGTTAAGCATGAAAAGTGTACAAACTAAGTACCTGATACTCAGAGGTAATTTATAAAATCTAAATGCGTAGTTTCTACGTATAACAGTCTGAGTAACGTCATTCTTAACATTGAAAATGGAGATTCAATATGTCAGAAGTGACACAACAACCTACGCATTACCGCTTGTTGAATGTTTTAAAGGCGATCGGGCCTTACTTAAGGGAACCGCAATCAGAAGAAGGCCACTATATCTTTGATTGCTTGTCTGTATGTGTGAACGATAAAAAATCACCAGAAGAACGCGAGTTCTGGGGCTGGTGGCTGGAATTGGATAAGTCGGAAGAGGGATATTCGGCGAAGTACAATATCGGCAAGTACAACATCGATGGTAACTGGGACTCTTTGCCGTTACCTAAAAAGGCGGTCGCTGAGGTCTCTCGAACTCAAGAAGCCTTCCACAAAAAACTGGTTGATGAACTTCAAAGTAAGTTTGAAATCAGTATCCAATTAGACGAAGAGTCTGTCGAATTCGTCTAATTTTAAAGGTTACTCTTCTATATAAAGCAAAAAGGTGCGATTTCGCACCTTTTCTGCTTGTGAATTCCCCTTTTGATTGCTAAAACATCACCTCTTATTTGTTTTATCCATAAAAGACTTCATGACAACAAATCATCAAAGCGGGACAACAACACAGCGTAAAACTGTCGTTGTTAAACTGGGTACCAGTGTCTTAACTGGTGGAACATTGGCATTAGACCGCGCTCATATGGTTGAGCTGGTTCGTCAATGTGCTGAATTAAAAAAACAAGGCCACTCTGTGGTTATGGTTTCGTCTGGCGCAATTGCAGCAGGACGTGAGCACCTTGGTTACCCCGCACTTCCCAACTCAATGGCGAGCAAACAGTTGCTTGCGGCAGTTGGGCAAAGCCAGTTGATTCAAGTTTGGGAGTCTTTGTTTGCTATCTATGACCTTAAGATTGGCCAGATGCTACTGACTCGTGCTGATCTCGATGATCGCGAGCGTTTTCTTAATGCACGTGACACGATCAACGCACTGGTTGATCACGATATTATTCCGGTAGTAAACGAAAACGACGCAGTAGCAACCAACGAAATTAAAGTGGGCGACAATGATAACTTGTCGGCCTTAGTGGGTATTTTGTGCGGTGCTGATAAGCTTTTGCTACTAACAGACCAAAAAGGCCTGTTTACGGCTGACCCTCGTAAAGACCCAAATGCTGAGCTCATCAAAGAAGTGAAAACCATTGATGATACACTGCGCAAGATCGCAGGCGGCAGTGGTACGACATTAGGTACCGGCGGCATGGCAACAAAACTGCAGGCGGCTGATATTGCTCGTCGTGCAGGCATCGAAGTGATTATTGCTGCGGGCAGTGCTGAAAATGTGGTGTTTGACTCACTGAGTGACAACCCACAAGGCACACGTTTCTTGCCTTTAGCGGAAGCGCTTGAAAACCGTAAACGCTGGATTTTAGCGGGCCCTGCTTCAGCAGGTGACATCGTGGTCGACGACGGCGCAGTAAACGCAGTTAACACCAAAGGCAGTAGCTTGTTGGCGAAAGGGGTTGTTCGAGTGAAAGGCGAATTCTCTCGTGGTGAAGTTACCCAAGTCACAGACAGCAAAGGCAAAGTAATTGCGCGTGGTATCGCCAGTTATTCAAGCCAAGACCTAGCAAAAATTGCAGGCAAGCACAGTAAAGATATTGGCGACATCCTTGGATACGATTATGGGTCAGAAGTCATTCACCGTGATGACCTAGTTGTGATTCAAGAGTAGCTCGTGATGATAAGGCGAATCGCCTTTTTTCATCCAAAGACAGACAGAATTTAGGGAGAGTTAAACGTGGATTTAACTAACATGGGTATCGCAGCAAAAGACGCTGCTTTCCACCTAGCGACCGCATCTACGGCGCAAAAGAATAAAGCATTGGCGATCATCGCTGATGAGCTAGAAGCAAACGCAGCAACGATTTTAGAAGCGAACGCGAAAGATATCGAATTAGGTCGCGAAGCTGGTCTAACCGACGCACTGCTTGATCGTCTACTTCTTAATGAAGAGCGCTTAACCGGTATCGCTAACGATGTGCGTAACGTGATTAGCCTTAACGACCCTGTAGGCAGCGAAATCGACAGTAAGGTACTGGAAAACGGTATGTCACTGTCTCGTCGTCGCGTGCCACTTGGTGTGGTGGGTGTTATCTATGAAGCGCGTCCAAACGTAACCATCGATATTGCAGCTCTGTGTCTGAAGACAGGTAACGCAAGCATTCTACGTGGTGGTAAAGAGACGTTCTTCTCGAACATGGAACTGGTTAAAGTTATCCAGTCGGCATTAGAGAAAGCGGAGCTACCAGCGGCTTCTGTTCAGTACATCGAGAAGCCTGATCGTGAACTCGTTTCTCAATTGCTTAAACTGGATGACTACGTGGATATGATCATTCCTCGTGGCGGCGCTGGCTTGCACAAGATGTGTAAAGAGAACAGCACCATCCCAGTTATCATCGGCGGCTTTGGTATCAGCCATATCTTCGTTGATGAAAGTGCGGACCTTGAAAAGTCGGTAGATGTTGTCGAAAACTCTAAAGTTCAGCGCCCATCAGCGTGTAACTCGTTAGATACACTGCTAGTGCATGAAGCGGTTGCTGAAGCTTTCCTAATTAAGCTGAAACAGCGTTTAGCAGGCAAAGTAACCTTGGTTGCAGATACCAGTGCAAAATCACTGCTAGCGGGTTTTGAAGACCAACGTGATGCGGTTGAAGGCGACTTTGACACTGAATGGCTAAGCTACACGTTAGGCGTGAAAGTTGTTGCGGATGTGGCAGAAGCGATTGACCACATGCGTGTACACAATGCGAGTCACTCAGATGCGATCATGACTAACAGCCTAGAGAGCTCAGAGCGTTTCATTAACTCTGTTGGTTCTGCAGCGGTTTATGTGAATGCATCAACACGTTTTACTGATGGCGCACAGTTTGGTCTGGGTGCTGAAGTAGCCGTGTCTACTCAGAAATTGCATGCTCGTGGCCCAATGGGCTTAGAAGAGCTGACAAGCTACAAATGGGTAGGTAAAGCGAACTATTTAGTCCGCGGTTAACGCTGGTCGTTAATTTTACTCCTCAGCTCATTTTTGAAATGGCGATCGAGTAGCAATAATCAATGAATCACCACACAAAAGGGCCTTAATTGGCCCTTTTTCTTTCCTAACGTTTGGCAATTCCGTTACACTGATATTCAATTATTTGGAGGTGATATGCATTGTCCTTTTTGTTCAGAGAACGACACTAAAGTAATCGATTCAAGACTGGTAGCCGATGGCCATCAGGTTCGTCGTCGCCGTCAATGCCTTGCATGTAGTGAACGTTTTACTACGTTTGAATCGGCAGAACTTGTGATGCCTAAGGTCATAAAGTCGAATGGAAACCGCGAACCATTTAATGAAGATAAAATGGTGGGTGGTGTACAGCGCGCCCTAGAAAAACGCCCAGTGAGTGCTGATGCGATTGAACTTGCGATCAGTACGATTAAGTCGCAACTCCGTGCAACTGGTGAGCGTGAAGTACCAAGCGAGATGATTGGTAATCTTGTGATGGGCCAATTGAAAGAATTGGATAAAGTGGCGTACATTCGTTTTGCCTCTGTTTACCGCAGCTTTGAAGACATCCGAGAGTTTGGCGAAGAAATCGCTAAATTAGAGGATTAACTCCTCAATCATGTCAAACTTTACTCCCCTAGATTTTCAAATGATGTCGCGTGCTATTCAGTTAGCAAAACGCGGCATTTACACTACTGCACCCAACCCGAATGTGGGGTGTGTCATTGTACAAACCGACGGTCAGATCGTTGGTGAAGGTTTTCATGCCAAAGCCGGTGAGCCTCATGCTGAAGTACATGCCATGCGAATGGCGGGCGACAAAGCAAAAGGTGCGACGGCTTATGTCACGCTAGAGCCTTGCTCTCATTACGGTCGAACGCCACCTTGTGCTGAAGGTTTGATTAAGGCTCAAGTAGCCAAAGTAATTTGCGCCATGCAGGACCCAAACCCAAAAGTCGCAGGTCGTGGTATCAAAATGCTACGCGATGCGGGTATTGAGGTTGAAATCGGTTTGCTAGAGCAAGACGCTCTTGACTTGAACCCTGCATTTATCAAGCGTATGCAAACGGGTATGCCATTCGTTCAGTTAAAGATGGCCGCTAGCCTTGATGGGCAAACGGCATTGGAAAATGGTCAAAGCCAGTGGATCACATCGCCAGAAGCGCGTCGTGATGTTCAGAACTACCGAGCAAAATCAGGCGCTGTGCTATCAACTAGCCAGACGGTGATTGAAGACAACGCGTCGTTGAATGTTCGTTGGGCAGAGTTGCCAAGCAGTATCAAAGATCATTACGCTGAAGACGAGCTGCGTCAGCCGATTCGCGTGATTCTTGACCGTCAAAACCAACTGCGTCCGGAACTCAAGTTATTCCAGACTCCAACATCCGTGTTGAGAGTTGCCGAAGCGTCTGCTGATATTGAAGTCGGAACCACAGATGCAGGTCAGCTCGATTTGCACGATCTGATGCGTCAATTACCTACGAATCATATCGACCATATTTGGGTCGAAGCGGGCGCTACATTGGCAAAAAGCTTGATTGAAGAACAGCTGGTGGATGAGCTAATCCTCTATTTAGCACCTAAACTTATGGGCAGTGACGGACGAGGTTTGATGGGCGCATTAGGGCTCACTTCAATGTCTGACGTTATTGACCTAGAAATTAAAGATGTTCGACAGGTTGGTGTGGATATTCGCATCGTTGCGAAACCGGTAGTAACGCAACCGACAGTAACGAAACCACAGTAGAAATAGTTACTCCAACTGCATACGTGTCGTTGACAACAAAAAGAGTTTTAAAATGTTTACAGGAATTGTAGAAGCCGTAGGTACATTGAGTGCAATCACTCCCCGCGGAGAAGACATCACCGTAACGGTTAACGTTGGTAAGCTTGATATGGCTGACGTTCAGTTAGGCGACAGTATCGCTACCAATGGTGTGTGTTTGACTGTGGTTGAATTTAACGACCACAGCTACAGTGCAGACCTTTCGCTTGAGACCCTGAAAAAAACGGGTTTTGTCGATTACCAAGCGGGCGATAAAGTTAACCTTGAGAAAGCAATGTTACCAACCACGCGTTTCGGTGGACACATCGTGTCTGGTCACGTTGATGGCGTGGGTGAGATTGTTGAACGTAATCAAGTTGGTCGTGCGATTGAGTTCTGGGTAGAAATGCCAGCAGAAATCTCAAAATACGTGGCTCAAAAAGGTTCAGTAACGGTCGATGGCATTAGCCTGACTGTGAACGATTTACGCAAGAACGCATTCAAGCTGACTATCGTTCCTCACACCTCTTCAGAAACCACCATCGACCAATTCAATGTCGGTCGTAAAGTGAATCTAGAAGTTGATGTATTAGCACGTTACATGGAGCGTTTACTGCAAGGTCAGCAACAAGAGTCTGAGCCTGAATCTCGATTAACGATGGAATTCTTACAGCAGAATGGTTTTGCCTAACCGTTGATACAAAGTGCGTTAAGCGAGACTTTGTAAAACGAAGCAATATCATCAGGTTTAAATAGTGTCGGTTCTAGGAAGCAGAACCATTTCAAAGGATATAGAACAATGCCAATTAGTACTCCTCAAGAAATTATTGAAGACATTCGCCTAGGAAAAATGGTTATCCTGATGGATGATGAAGATCGCGAGAATGAAGGCGATCTGATCATGGCAGCAGAACATGTGACGCCAGAAGCGATTAACTTCATGGCGATGTATGGCCGTGGCTTAATCTGTCTGACGCTAACCAAAGAGCGTTCAAGCCGTATGGGTCTAGCGCCTATGGTTCAAGACAACAATGCACAGTACACCACCAACTTTACGGTTTCGATTGAAGCGGCTGAGGGTGTAACTACGGGTATCTCTGCATCAGACCGTGCAGTGACGGTTCAAGCGGCAGTGGCGAAAGATGCGAAAGCGGCTGATCTTGTTCAACCTGGTCATATTTTCCCACTGACAGCGCAAGATGGCGGTGTTCTGACTCGCGCAGGACACACAGAAGCAGGTTGTGATTTAGCACGCCTAGCAGGCTGTGAGCCAGCATCGGTTATCGTTGAGATCCTAAACGACGACGGCACTATGGCTCGTCGTCCTGATCTTGAAGTGTTTGCTGAAAAACACGACATCAAGCTAGGCACCATTGCAGACTTGATTGAATACCGCAACAACACAGAAACAACGATTGAACGTGTAGCACAATGCCATTTGCCAACTGAATTTGGTGATTTCGAGCTTGTGACTTACCGCGATACAATTGATAACCAGATCCACTACGCGATGCAAAAAGGCGACCTATCTGAAGGTGCTCCTTTGGTACGTGTTCATCTGCATGACACGTTCACCGACCTGCTTCATTCAGACCGTGGTACTGAGCGCAGCTGGTCGCTAGATAAAGCGATGAAGCGCATTGGCGACGAAGGCGGTGTGTTGGTTATTCTTGGCAACGAAGAATCTTCTGATTCTTTGATTCACAAAGTGAAGACATTCGAAGCGCAAGACAAGAACGAGCAGCCAACTATGGCGAAGAAGCAGGGTACCTCGCGTCGTGTTGGTGTCGGTTCTCAGATTCTTCAAGACCTAGGCGTGCACGATATGCGTCTGCTTTCTTCAAGCACTAAGCGTTACCACGCATTGGGTGGTTTTGGTCTTAACGTTGTTGAGTACGTTTGCGAATAAATCCTGTGTCAGCGAGCAGACGTTTCTCCGTTTGTAGCGACATAATTTACCGATGATTTCAGTGGCTCTTTTGGTGATAAATCTAGCCAAAAGAGCAAAGTAGCCAAGTTCGACTCAATACGCGTTCAATACACAAACTTGGCTCCTCGCTGTTCCTATATGCTTGGGATCAGCGCTGCATTATCATCTTTACATTGCCGGTGTCTGTTCTTCTAAATTACCATTAGATATTGCTCACAGTTTTGTGCTAGAATCCGGCGATTCTCACTTGATGAAAATAGTTAAAGGAAGGCTTATGAAAGTGATCGAGGGTGGCTTCCCAGCGCCAAATGCAAAAATTGCTATCGTTATTGCTCGTTTCAACAGTTTTATTAACGAAAGTTTACTTTCTGGTGCAATCGATACTTTAAAGCGTCATGGACAAGTAAGCGAAGACAACATCACTGTTGTTCGTTGCCCTGGTGCAGTAGAACTTCCACTTGTAGCGCAGCGCGTTGCAAAAACAGGTAAGTTCGATGCGATTGTATCTCTTGGTACAGTAATTCGTGGCGGTACACCTCACTTTGACTATGTTTGTAGTGAATGTAATAAAGGTTTGGCACAAGTGTCTCTGGAATATTCTCTTCCAGTAGCGTTTGGTGTTCTTACTGTTGATACGATCGATCAAGCTATTGAACGCGCAGGAACCAAGGCTGGTAATAAGGGTGCAGAAGCAGCACTTAGCGCACTTGAGATGATCAACGTTCTTTCTGAAATCGATTCCTAATGGGGGCCAGTGTGAAACCAGCCGCACGTCGTAACGCACGTCAATTTGCTCTACAAGCAATTTATTCTTGGCAAATTACTAAAGAAAATATTGCTACCGTTGAAGAACAGTTCTTATCTGGTGGTAAGTATGATGAAGAAGAGCATCATGCTGCAGAGCCTGCTCTTGCTATGCCAGAAACAGACGTTGCATACTTCCGCGACCTACTAACTGGTGTTGCTCTTAGCCACATGGAACTTGATAGCAAGCTTCGTCCATTCGTATCTCGCCCTATGCAAGATCTGGATCTGATGGAACTAGCGCTTCTACGTTTAGCTATGTACGAGATGACTCGTCGCGAAGATGTACCATACAAAGTGGTTATCAACGAAGCTATCGAGCTTGCAAAAGTATTTGCAGCAGAAGACAGCCATAAGTTTGTTAACGGTGTGCTTGATAAAGCTGCACCGCACGTTCGTAAGAAATAAGACGTTCGTATATTGAATCTAAAGGTCAGCTTTTATGCTGGCCTTTTTTGTAACTAAATTTCTGTAATATTAATAATACCAATCGTAGTAAATAACTGGTCACCCTAGCTTGCTAAAACGCTCGATAACTGCGTTAGAATTTTTGATTGTAGAATAACTACTTATCGAAAAATTCTGCCTTGTTCTCAAGCCTTTTTCCTACGCTAATTTTGATCACTTACTTACTGTGATTGGTATAATTACGGTGATTTTTATGAGACTAAAGATAGGGCATGTGATGTCTGGCGAATTTAACCTGATTGAAAAATATTTTGTAAATCGACAACCACAACGTAAAGACGTTCTTCTAGCTGCTGGCGATGATTGTGCTTTGGTCAAAGCGCCGGGCAATGTTGAGATAGCGATCAGCACGGACACCTTAGTGGCTGGTACCCATTTCTTAGCGGAAGCGAATCCGGCTTGGGTGGCACACAAGGCGTTGGCTTCCAATATCAGTGACCTTGCTGCAATGGGCGCGACGCCTGCGTGGGTGTCATTTGCTTTAACCATGCCTGAAATCGATGAAGCATGGCTTGCTCCCTTCTGTGACTCCTTTTTTAAACTCGCAGACTACTTTGGTATTCAGTTAATTGGTGGTGACACCACCAAAGGCCCACTAAGCCTGACACTGACGGTACAGGGCTTTGTTCCTGAAGGACGAGCGCTGCGCAGAGATGGCGCGAAAGTGGGCGACTGGATTTACGTAACAGGTAACCTAGGTGACAGCAAAGCTGGCCTAGAGGTGTTACTTAACCCAGAGCAGAATAGAGCGAAGCCTTATGCTGCTGAGCTTGAAGAGAGACATTATGTGAGCGCTCCACGAGTGTTAGCGGGTCAGGCGCTTGTGAACCTTGCTTCATCGGCGATTGATATCTCTGATGGCGTTATTGCTGATTTAAAACATATCCTTAAGCGTTCTCAAGTTGGTGCGAGTATTGATGTAAGCACGCTGCCTATCTCTCCAGAGTTACGTCAGTTCGCTCCTGATATCACTTCAGCTCAGCAATATGCGCTGACCAGTGGTGAAGAGTACGAACTGTGCTTTACTGTACCAGAAGAGAATAAAGGGTCGTTGGAAAGTGCTTTGTCACACACTGGTACAAAAGTCACCTGCATTGGCCAGATAAGACCTGTAGAATATTTTGAATTACACAATAATGGTGAACCACTAAGCTGGAACTTAACTGGTTACGATCACTTTAAGGTTAATTGATGACAAACCCACTTTCTCTTATTTCTCTTAAAAACCCTTGGCATTTCTTAGCAACGGGTTTTGGCAGTGGCTTATCGCCTATTATTCCCGGCACAATGGGCACGCTCGCGTCTATTCCGTTGTACCTGTTGTTGGTTCAGTTACCGTTTCCTGCTTACGTTGCCGTGGTGGTGGTAAGTTGCATTATTGGTATTAAGATCTGCCAAGTAACGTCTGATGATATGGGCGTGCATGACCACGGTTCTATCGTTTGGGATGAGTTTGCGGGCTTTTGGATCACCATGAGCTTAGTGCCTATGCTGAATATCCCTGCCGATGACTGGAAATGGCTGCTGACTGGTTTTGTGCTTTTCCGCTTCTTTGACATGGTAAAACCATGGCCGATTGGTTGGCTAGATGCACGAATTCACGGCGGCTTGGGTATCATGATTGACGATATTGTAGCGGGTATTATGGCGGCTATTTCGTTGTATGCCGTGGCACATTTCGCTGGTTGGTTAGTGTGAGTTAACTGAAGGGCTAAGGTTTCGCAGTCGATACACCAAACTAACTAATTGATACTAAAAAGGTTGACCCTAGGGCCAACCTTTTTTGTTTTATTGCTTACGAGCTTACGAGCTTACGAGCTTACGAGCTTACGAGCTTACGAGCTTACGTATTAAGATTACTTAGCAAGGTAGTCAGAGACAGACTTCTCAATACCTTTCGCATCTAAGCCAAGCTCTTCGTGCAGTTCGCCTTGAGTACCTTGAGCAATGAACTTGTCTGGTAGGCCAAGGTTCAATACTGGCATCAGTAGTTTCTCTTGCATCAAGAACTCAATTACACCTGCGCCGGCACCACCTGCAATCGCATTCTCTTCGATAGTCACCAGAACATCGTGGTCAGCAGCAAGCTGTTTGATCAGAGCTTCATCGAGTGGTTTCACAAAGCGCATATCTGCAACTGTCGCATCGATGGCGTCAGCGGCTTGAAGTGCACTCTCAAGGAAAGTACCGAAACTTAGGATAGCGACTTTCGAGCCATCTTTTGCTTTTTCGCTTTCGCGAACGATACGACCTTTACCAATCTCAAGCGCGGTAAATTCACTTTGTATCTCAGTGCCCATACCATTACCGCGAGGGTAACGAACGGCACTTGGACCTGTGTGCTGGTGGCCGGTGTAAAGCATTTGGCGACATTCGTTTTCGTCGCTTGGCGCCATGATCACCATGTTTGGAATACAACGCATGAAGCTTAAGTCGAACGCACCTTGGTGTGTTTGACCATCGGCGCCGACAAGGCCTGCACGGTCGATAGCAAACATGACCGGTAAGTCCATGATAGCCACATCGTGGATCAGTTGATCGTAACCACGTTGTAGGAACGTCGAGTAGATAGCGACTATCGGCTTATCACCCGCAATCGCCATACCCGTTGCTAGCGTCACAGCATGCTGCTCAGCAATCGCTACGTCGAAGTATTGTTCTGGGTACTCTTTCGAGAAACGCACCATGCCAGAGCCTTCACGCATTGCAGGCGTGATCGCCATCAGCTTAGGATCTTGCGCGGCCATATCACACAGGAAATCGCCAAAAATCTTAGAGAAAGTTGGTTTAGAGCTGGTGCTCTTAGGCAGACTGGAGTGTGCTGGATCGAATTTCGGTACGCCGTGGTAACCGATTGGATCTTTCTCAGCTGGCTCGTAGCCTTTGCCTTTCTTAGTCATGATATGCAGGAACTGAGGGCCTTTAAGGTCTCTCATGTTCTTAAGCGTTTTAATCAGCTCATTGACATCGTGACCATCAATTGGGCCAATGTAGTTAAAGCCTAACTCTTCGAACATGGTGCCAGGGACAACCATGCCTTTTAGATGTTCTTCTGTACGACGAACCAGCTCTTTAATCGGCGGAACGCCTGATAGCACTTTCTTGCCGCCCTCACGAATTGACGTGTAAAGACTGCCAGAAAGAACTTGAGCTAGGTGGTTGTTTAGCGCACCTACGTTTTCAGAGATCGACATCTCGTTATCGTTCAGGATAACCAGCATGTCATTGTGAATATCGCCCGCGTGGTTCATGGCTTCAAATGCCATACCCGCAGTAATCGCGCCATCACCAATCACACTCACGACTTTACGGTTCTTGCCTTCTTTCTTCGCACTGATAGCCATACCAAGTGCAGCACTGATCGAAGTTGAAGAGTGACCAACAGAAAGAGTGTCGTATTCGCTCTCTTGACGCCATGGGAATGGGTGCAGTCCATCTTTTTGACGGATAGTCGACAAGCGGTCGCGACGACCAGTAAGAATTTTATGCGGGTATGCTTGGTGGCCAACATCCCAAACCAACTGGTCAAAAGGCGTGTTGTACACATAGTGCAGAGCAACTGTCAGCTCTACTGTACCTAAGCCTGACGCTAAGTGACCACTTGACTGGCTCACTGAGTTAAGAAGATAGGTACGTAATTCATCACAAAGCTGTGTCAGCGTCTCTTTTGGAAGTAGACGCAAATCCTCTGGCTTATCAGCCAAAGCAAGAGTTGGGTACTTTGATATATCAAGAGTCATAGGTAATGCGCGCTTATTGTCTTAGTTCTTGCGCTCGATGACGTATCGGGCGAACTCTTCGAGTAACTGGGTATTGTATGGGATTGCAGCCAAAGCTTGAAGCGCTTCCTGTAGCAGAGTTTGCGCTTTTTCTTGAGCGCCCTCTAAACCTAGCAAAGAAGGGTAGGTGCTTTTGTTCAATTCTTGGTCAGAACCCTGTGGCTTACCCAAAGTTTCAGTATCGCCAGTGATATCTAAAATATCATCTTGAACCTGGAATGCTAATCCAATGGCATCGGCGTACTTGTCTAATTGAGGCATCACTTCAAACGCTTTTTCACCAGCAGCGAGAGCACCTAAACGAATCGCACATTTCATTAGCGCGCCCGTTTTATTGCGGTGAACTTCTTCTAACTCTTCTAGCGTGACAGAGCGGTTTTCAGCTTCAATATCAAGTGCTTGTCCAATGCACATACCTTGTGCACCAGAGGCTTCAGCTAGGCGTTGAATCATTTGAACGCGATTGCTTTCACCGTCAGCACTTAATGTACCTTCCGCAAGTATAGTAAACGCGAGAGTTTGTAGTGCATCGCCAGTTAAAATTGCCGTTGCTTCATCGTATTTGATGTGACAAGTCTGATGGCCACGACGCAGTTCATCGTCGTCCATTGCTGGAAGGTCGTCGTGAATCAGAGAATAGGCATGAATACATTCGATTGCAGATGCTGGAGTGTCGAGCTCTTCAGCGGTGCAGCCGAGCATTTCCCCTGTAATGTAGACAAGAAATGGACGTGCGCGTTTACCGCCTAAAAGTAACCCATAACGCATCGCGTTGATCAGGTTCTGATTTTGGTGTGGCAGGCGATCAAGCCAAAGGTTCAGTTGCTCGTTATTACGTGCTTGATAAGACAATAAAGTCTCGATCATAGGGGATCTCATACAATTCGTTATTCTGGTTGTGGGTTAAAGTCACTAAGTTCTACGTTTTCATCATTTTGCAGTAGGATGCTAACACGCTGTTCAGCATCGTTTAGTTTGCTTTGACCGGCACGAGCGAGGGAGATGCCTCGTTCGAACTTTTTCAGCGCATCATCTAAAGCTAGATCACCATTTTCTAGTTGATCAACCAAGCCATCAAGCTCTTCGATTGCTGCTTCAAAGCTCATATTTTCAGGTTTCTTAGTAGCCATAATAAATCTGCGTTTGGAAAGATGAACGAACGTTACCCTAGGCCGTTGAGATGGTCAAATGTAACCAAGAAATTTTGCTAGAAAGTTCGTTTTTAAGGGGCTTGAACGCACTTTGCTTGAATAACCTTAGCTTTATCGAGTTTATGCGCTACGTATAAGAGCAAAGTAAGCCAATAGTTGGGATTCAAAAACGAAAAGTGTGATACTTAGGCCAAGAATTTACTAAAAGATCTTATAGTCTTGCCGATACAAAGATTATCGTCGACATAGAGCTACAAAAAAGCATGAGGAGTGCTCAGTGGATTTAGCAACCCTAATAGGTTTGATTGGTGGATTTGCCTTTGTAATTATGGCAATGATCCTAGGTGGAAGCCTCGGGATGTTCTATGACACGACATCCATTTTGATCGTAGTTGGTGGCTCAACCTTTGTTGTTCTAATGAAGTTCACCATGGGACAGTTCTTTGGTGCGACTAAAATCGCAGGCAAAGCTTTTATGTTTAAAGCGGACGAGCCTGAAGATCTTATCGCTAAGATTGTAGAAATGGCTGATGCGGCTCGTAAAGGTGGTTTCTTAGCTCTGGAAGAGATGGAAATCAGTAACAGCTTCATGCAAAAGGGTATCGATCTGTTGGTGGATGGCCATGATGGAGATGTAGTACGTGCGGCATTGCAAAAAGACATCGCGTTAACCACAGAGCGTCACGAGCAGGGCGCGAAAGTGTTCTCTGCATTTGGTGATGTTTCTCCTGCGATGGGCATGATTGGTACCTTGGTTGGTCTCGTTGCCATGCTTTCGAACATGGATGATCCAAAAGCGATCGGTCCTGCGATGGCGGTCGCTCTTTTGACTACCCTGTACGGTGCGATTCTTTCTAACATGGTGTTCTTCCCTATTGCTGACAAGCTTGCGCTACGTCGTGACCAAGAGACACTTAACCGTCGTCTGGTTATGGATGGTGTACTCGCGATTCAAGATGGTCAGAACCCACGAGTTATTGATGGTTACCTGAAGAGCTACCTAAATGAAGGTAAGCGTATGATTGATGGTGAACCTGCGTAAGAGGAGTTGAAGATGGATGAAGAGAATCCATGTAAATGTCCTCCTCCGGGGTTGCCTCAATGGATGGGGACATTTGCTGACTTGATGTCACTGCTGATGTGTTTCTTCGTACTGCTGCTCTCATTCTCTGAGATGGACGTACTGAAGTTCAAACAGATCGCTGGCTCGATGAAATTCGCGTTTGGTGTACAAAACCGCTTGGAAGTGAAAGACATTCCTAAAGGCACCAGCATCATTGCACAAGAGTTCCGTCCTGGTCGCCCAGAGCCGACACCGATTGATGTGATCATGCAGCAGACGATTGATATTACGCAGCAAACGCTTGAGTTTCATGAAGGTGAATCTGAGCGTGCTGGCGGTACCATGCGTGACCAAGGCAAGATGACCGGAGGCAAGTCGCCAGAGGTCTCGACTCACGACAATCAAAACTCTGAGTCAGACCAACAGCAACAACAAGCCGAGGCTCAATCGCAAGAGATGGAAACCTTGATGGAAAGCATCAAGAAGGCGTTGGAGCGAGAGATCGACCAAGGCGCGATTGAAGTTGAAAATCTTGGCCAACAGATTGTGATTCGAATTCGTGAGAAGGGTGCATTCCCATCGGGTTCTGCTTTCTTACAACCTAAGTTCCGACCTTTGGTGAGACAGGTCGCTGAGTTGGTGAAAGATGTTCCGGGTATCGTTCGAATCTCAGGGCACACCGATAATCAACGTCTTGATTCAGAGCTTTATCGCTCTAATTGGGACTTGTCATCACAGCGAGCAGTGTCTGTTGCTCAAGAGATGGAAAAGGTGCGTGGTTTCTCTCATCAACGCTTGAGAGTACGCGGCATGGCGGATACAGAGCCAGTCGAGCCGAACGATACTGAATGGCAACGTAGCCTCAACCGCCGCGTTGAAATCAGCATCATGCAGGGCGAGCCGCTTTACAGTGATGAAGTGCCTGTTATTAATGAATAGCCGATACGTGCACACGCGATAGCATCCAGATAACATCGAAAGCCCAACCTTATAATGAGGTTGGGCTTTTTGTTTGTTGGTCTTTCACCATGCTCTCTGCTGAATTTATGTTGTTTCGAAACCTGCTACTGTTAATAACAAGCGGTTTAATGAGGGTGTTACAGCAAGCACTCTTTTCCTTGCTTCACTTTCTCATGTATAATTCGCGCCCTTAGATTTAGATATGATCTATTCTTGCTTCAAGTGCTGTGTAAATTCTCTAATTTACTTGGCGATGAGCGTTTTCAAAATTTTGAACATTAATGTTGTGAAAGTACTATGAAATTTATTGTTAAGCCCCATCCGGAAATTTTTGTAAAAAGTGAATCGGTGCGTAAGCGCTTCACAAGGATTCTAGAGTGCAACATTCGTAACGTTATTCAACGTCGCTGTGAAAGTGTTGCGGTATTCAACCGTCGCGATCATATCGAAGTGACGTCTGAGAGTGACCAGTACTACGCAGAAGTGTTAGAGGCTCTGACTCACACTCCAGGTATTCACCACTCTCTTGAAGTACAACAGTCTGAATTCAAAGACTTGCACGATATTTACGAGCAAGTACTAGAACGCAGCCGTGCTGACATTGAAGGCAAGACTTTCTCTGTTCGTGCTAAGCGTCGTGGTAAGCATGACTTTACCTCTATTGAACTTGAACGCTACGTAGGCGGCGGTCTAAACCAAGCCGTTGAGTCAGCTAAAGTTCGACTTAAGAACCCTGATGTAACCGTTAAGGTTGAAGTGGCTAACGATAAGCTAAACCAAGTTCTAGCTCGTCACAAAGGCCTGGGTGGTTTCCCTCTTGGTACTCAAGAAGATCTACTGAGCTTGATCTCTGGCGGCTTTGATTCTGGTGTTTCAAGCTACTTGCACATCAAACGTGGCTCTAAGGTTCACTACTGTTTCTTCAACCTTGGTGGCCCAGCACACGAGATTGGCGTTAAGCAAGTAGCTCACTACCTATGGAATAAATACGGCTCATCTGCAAAGGTGAAGTTCATTTCTGTAGACTTCGAACCTGTGGTTGCTGAAATCCTTGAGAACGTAGAAGACGGCCAAATGGGCGTTGTTCTTAAGCGTATGTTCATGCGTGCTGGTGGTATGGTTGCAGAGCGCTTCGGTATTGAAGCTCTAGTAACGGGTGAAGCACTTGGTCAGGTTTCTAGCCAAACGCTAACTAACCTTCGCCACATCGACAACGTGACAGATACTTTGATTCTTCGTCCGCTTATCAACTGGGACAAAGAAGACATCATTGACCTTTCTCGTATCATCGGTACTGAAGACTTCGCTAAGGTAATGCCTGAGTACTGTGGTGTTATCTCTAAGAAACCAACAGTGAAAGCGAAGAAAGGCAAACTGGAAGCAGAAGAAGCTAAGTTTAACTTTGAAGTGCTGGATCAAGTGATCGAGAACGCTCGTGTTATGGATATCCGTGACATCGAGAAAGAGAGCCAAGAGCAAGCGCCTGAAGTTGAACAAGTTCAAGCTGTTGCTGAGCACGCTATCGTTCTTGATATCCGTAGCCCAGAAGAAGAAGACGAAAGCCCATTAGAGATCGAGGGTGTTGAAATTAAACACATCCCATTCTTCAAGCTTTCGACTCAGTTTGGCGACCTAGACCAAGCGAAAGAGTACTTGTTGTACTGTGACCGTGGTGTAATGAGCCGTCTACAGGCGCTTTACCTACAAGAGCAAGGCTTCCATAACGTTAAGGTTTACCGCCCATAGTGGTGTATTGACCAACCGTTAATCATTTTGCAAAGCCGCTTACTGAAAAGTAAGCGGCTTTTTTATTTTCTATTGTGAATGATTTACAGTAGTCAGACAGAGGCGTGAGTTTGGGCGTGCTATCGTCGTGCTCAGCTTTGAAATTTTTGATTGATAGAAAGAGTAAGCTCTAAACGGGCTTATAAGTACCGAAGAAGTGTGAGTATCTTGAAGTATTCTGTTACTTTTTAGTGCAACTCAATGGTGCTATTTGTATGTGTTCAGTTGATTATTTGAGTGGGTGTCTGATTCTGTGATTGGCGATGAAAAATAATAAAGATTAATTAGCACAGCTATTGATAAACTTGTTGTTACATTTCTTTGCACATAAAAAAACACCGCCCATAAGGCGGTGTAAACAAATTTGACAGACAGGTCAAAATAAATACAGGAAGTACATGCCTCGTTTCAGTATAAACTGCAACAAAACATTTGGTAGAACTCTACCCAACTCGAAAAGAACGAGTTTGCAAACACAACATCGCAGGAGCTAAGCCAATTGATTCTAGAGAGAATCAAGCCGTTCAGGCTAGCTGCTGCGGGATGAAATATAGAATTTCTCTGGCCGCTAGGCAATGGACAAATTATAATGTTTCAGATAAAAAAAACTAATGCTTATTTAGAGAGTAACTATGTCTCGTCGATTACCCCCATTAAACTCGCTAAGAGTGTTTGAAGCAGCAGCTCGACACTTGAGTTTTACGCGTGCTGCAGAAGAGTTGTTTGTTACTCAAGCGGCGGTCAGTCATCAGATCAAAGCGCTTGAAGAATTCTTATCTTTGAAGCTGTTTCGCCGAAGAAACCGCTCTTTGCTGCTGACTGAAGAAGGTCAAAGCTACTTCTTAGATATCAAAGATATTTTCACATCACTGGCAGAAGCGACAGACAAAGTGCTTGAGCGAAGTGAGAAGGGCGCATTGACCATCAGTTTACCGCCGAGCTTTGCAATTCAATGGTTGGTACCAAGGCTCGCTGACTTTAATCAGCAAGAACCTGATATTGATGTAAGAATCAAAGCCGTTGATATGGATGAAGGCTCGCTGACCGATGATGTAGACGTGGCTATTTACTATGGCCGAGGTAATTGGTCGGGGCTCAGAGCCGATAAGCTTTACCAAGAGTACTTGATCCCTCTTTGCTCACCTTCCGTGCTGCTAGGAGTAAAACCATTAGAATCTCTCAGTGATTTAGCATGTCATACGCTATTGCATGATACTTCTCGAAAGGATTGGAAACAGTTTGCTAAACAAAATGGCATCGATGGGGTAAACGTTAATCACGGTCCTATCTTCAGTCACTCAACCATGGTGCTGCAGGCAGCGGCTCACGGCCAGGGCATTGCTCTAGGTAACAACGTGTTGGCGCAGCCTGAAATCGAAGCAGGTCGTTTGATTGCGCCTTTTGATGAAGTGTTGGTGAGTAAGAACGCCTTCTATGTTGTTTGTCATGAGAAACAAGCCGACATGGGCCGTATCGCCACCTTCCGCGACTGGATGCTAGCGAAAGCGCAAAGTGAACAAGAGGACTTACTCGATGAATAACGTCATCATTGATGGTGAAGACAATCCGATCACCTTTATCTTTGCCCATGGTGCTGGCGCAGGCATGGATCATGAGTTCATGCAGTCGGTAGCCAAAGGGTTGGCCTTTAAAGGGATACGAGTGATTCGTTTCAACTTCCCTTACATGATCAAGCGTGCTGAAGATGGTAAGCGTCGTCCACCTGACCGAGCACCTAAGCTACTTGAAGCCTACCAAGAGATTATTGAGCAGGTTGATGCCGATAAGCTTGTAATTGGTGGTAAGTCGATGGGAGGGCGTATGGCGAGCCATTTGTCTGAAGTTGATAAGGTGGCAGCCATGGCGTGTTTAGGCTTTCCTTTCCATCCTCCAGGTAAGCCTGAGAAGTACAAAGGTGAGCATCTGGCTGAGTTAGCAAAGCCGTGCCTCATTTTACAAGGTGAGCGCGATACTTTTGGCAAGCGTGAAGAGTTTGCTGACTTTGATCTGTCTGATTCTATTCGTGTTGAATTTATTCCTGATGGCGACCACAGCTTTAAGCCGCGTAAGAGTTCTGGTTACACCGAACAGCAGAATATTGCGTTAACCGTTGAGAAACTATCAGCGTTTATCAAAGAGGTGCTCAATGAGAAGTAAGTATTTACTCACGTTTGCTGGCATCTCTGGTGCGATTGCTGTGATGCTTGGCGCCTTTGCAGCTCACGGTTTGAAAGCTGTTTTACCTGAGTATCTGTTAGGTGTGTTTGAGACTGGTGTTCAGTACCAGTTTATCCATACTCTGGCGATATTGGCGTGTGGTGCTCTGCTGCAGATGAAACTTGGCGCTAAATCACAAAAATATTTTTTCATTGCGGCAATTTGCTTTATCATCGGCATCCTTTGTTTTAGTGGAAGCCTTTATGGCTTGGCACTGACAGGAATAAAATGGTTTGGCCCTATCACTCCGTTTGGTGGTCTACTATTTATCATTGGTTGGGGAGTCTTCTCCTTCGCTGCTTTGAATATAAAAGAGGTAACTCAGTGAAACACGTACTACTTTATTGTCGCTCTGGTTTTGAAAAAGAATGTGCTGGCGAAATTCAAGACAAGGCAACACAACTGGAAGTGTTTGGTTTTCCTCGCCTAAAGAACAATACAGGCTTTGTATTGTTTGAATGTTACCAAGCAGGTGAAGCAGACAAGTTGATCAAAGAGATCGATTTCCAATCACTGATCTTTGCTCGTCAAATGCTAGCAGTGGCTGTTGAAATTAAAGACCTGCCAACCGATGACCGTATTTCTCCAATTCTTGAGGCGCTTTCTGAGAAAGAAGGTTTCCCTCGTTGTGGTGATATTCGTATCGAAACACCAGATACTAACGAAGCAAAAGAGCTTTTGAAGTTCTGCCGTAAGTTTACTGTGCCGATGCGTCAAGCAATGCGTGGTAAAGGCCTGATGACAGCGAAAGATAACGCTAAGAAGCCTGTGCTTCATTTATGCTTCATCGCTCCGGGTCACTGTTTTGTTGGTTACTCTTACCCAACGAACAACTCACAGTTCTTTATGGGTATCCCTCGTTTGAAATTCCCATCAGATGCGCCAAGCCGCTCTACATTGAAGCTAGAAGAAGCATTCCACGTATTCATCCCTCGTGATGAGTGGGACGAGCGCCTGGCTCCAGGTATGTGGGGTGTTGATTTAGGTGCGTGTCCAGGTGGTTGGACTTACCAATTGGTTAAGCGCTCGATGTTCGTTCACTGTGTTGATAACGGCATGATGGCAGACAGCCTAATGGAAACGGGTCAAATTAAGCACCACATGGTGGATGGCTTTAAGTTTGAACCAGACCGTAAGAACGTAACTTGGATTATCTGTGACATGGTTGAGAAGCCAGCTCGTGTTGCACACCTTATGGGTGAGTGGATCATCAAAGGCTGGGCGAAAGAAGCACTGTTCAACCTTAAACTGCCTATGAAAGGCCGTTACGATGAAGTACTGCAAGATATCGAGAACCTAAAAGTGTTCCTGATTGAGAACAAAGTGAAGTTCAAGATGCAGGCTAAGCACCTTTACCACGATCGCGAAGAGATCACGGTCCACATTCAGACCCTTTCAAATATCTCACCGCACTAATATTTACGTTAGTGTGTCAGTGATAAAAAAATGCTCCTTTAAGGGGCATTTTTTGTATCTGAAGTTAGGTAAACGCTGGGTTGAATCTATGGCTATATGTCGCCAGAAGTCGCATTTATTAGTCAGATATTGGTGTTGTTATAATCAATACAACTGACATGAACATCGCTAAATTTTCTACATTAGCCGTGATCTGAGATGAAAAAAGCCGTAAGTGAACGAGACTTACGGCTACCTAATTCAGGGGTGATACGAACAAGGCTTTATTCAATAATTCAGCAGCAAAACGAAGTAAGTTTTACAGCCAGAATATGTTAATCAAATTCTATTTTATTAAAAGTAAGTGTATGTAAGCAAAGAATGTAAATGATAAGAATTATCATTTAAATTGTGTAATATTCACGTTTCTTTGCTCGAACTTATAAAATATAAAAATAGAATATGAAACTTAAATCACTATCAGTGGCCGTAACGGTTGCCTTAACTTCATTTACAGCACTTGCTGCCGACGAACAAGAAACCGTAGTGGTTATCGGTTCCGCTCTTGATCAACTTGTTCAGACTGAAATCAACTCAGACACCCTTGAGAAGAAACAAGCATCAGACATCAAAGATGTTCTGAACACCATGCCGAGTGTGACGGTAGACGGAAACGCACGTTACTCACGTAAAGTTTATGTACGTGGTATGGAAGATAAATTTGCCGTTGTGACGATCGATGGCGCTCGTCAAGAAGGGCAGCTATTCCACCACTCGGGCGATCAAGCGATTGACCCTGCGATGCTTAAGCGTGCTGAAATTGAGCTGGGTGGTAACTCAGCGCTATCGGGCTCTGGTGCGATCAACGGCTCATTTAGCTACGAAACCAAAGACCCAAGCGATCTGCTTAAACCGGGTGAAAGTGTTGGTGCTCGAGTAAAAACAAGCTACCAAACGGCTTACGAGCGTTTCGCAACCAACGTTGCTGTGTACGCAAAAGTGAACGACAAGCTGCAGTTCATGGGTATTGCAAATTACTCAGAAGATGGTGACCTGCATATTCCTGATCAAGAAGCGGTAACGTCTAAGCAAGGCGAGCTTAAGTCTGGTTTGGCTAAGGTTGTTTTCATTCCGAATGATGCCAACGAATTTAAATTGACCTTCAACCGTTACAACGATGGTGGTAAGCGTCAGCTGTCTGGTGAGAAGGCGGGTGCACTGTATGCTGATGATGAACACAACTACCACTCGCTAAACCGCGATACAGTAACTTTGCAACATGAGTACGATGCGGGCAGTGACTTGGTGCATCTGAAAACCAATGTTTACTACAACCGCCAGTACATGGAGCGCGATGCGCTTGTTGATACGGCGTGGGACAAAGACGCGAACGGCAACTGGATCAAAGATGGCACGATTGCTATCCCAGACCGTGAATACAACGTGACGACCATCGGTGGTGATATTCGTAATATCTCTTGGGTTGGTCAGCATGAATTGACCTACGGTCTGGATGGTTACAAGGCTGAACAATGGATTGACGCTGGCGATGGTGTGTACCAAAGTGGTTCGCAACAAGGTCAAACTAAGAAGTACGGCATGGACGGCGGCACTGTGACAGCTTACGGTCTTTACATACAAGACATGTACGAGTTCAGCGATTTCCGCTTAACGAGCGGTTTGCGTTACGACGTTCATAAACTTGGTGGTGTTTACGATGGTGATTTTGATCAGCTGTCTCCAAAGTTCAAGGGTGAATACCAAACCACGGATAACCTAAAACTTCGTGTGGGCTATGGGCGTTTGTTTAAGGGTGCATCATTACCTGAAGCGTTAACGATGAAAGCTGCACCTGATGTTAACCAGTCTGATACTAAAGCGATGACGGGTAACAACTACGAAGCGGGTTTTGATTACGAGCTGACACGTCTGCTTGCTGCTGATTACGCTATCCTAGGTTTTACGGCTTACACCTACAATCTTGATAATCAGATGCATCCAACTAAGAACAACTCAACATTAGCAAACCAATATGATGTTGAAGTGTGGGGTGTTGAAACCGTATTGAGCTATGAGCTAGATGCGTTAAGTGTTTACGCTAACCACTCATACTCTGATGGTGACCAGAAAGACCTAGAGAATGGCAAGACGAGCCACATGAGCAAAACAGGTATTCACAACTTCAAAGCGGGCTTTAACTACAGCCTAAACAGCGAGTTT
Source organism: Vibrio coralliirubri (assembly GCF_024347375.1). Classification (NCBI taxonomy): domain Bacteria; kingdom Pseudomonadati; phylum Pseudomonadota; class Gammaproteobacteria; order Vibrionales; family Vibrionaceae; genus Vibrio; species Vibrio coralliirubri. The sequence goes on from NZ_AP025470.1 coordinate 747,055, forward strand.
GTGTTTGGTTGGGATTCACGCTTTGTACCGGGTAATGACTACATGGACGAAGATGGTGAACAGGTTAAACGTGCTGGTTTCGCAACGCATAACATTTGGGCGGCTTACACTCCAACGTTTGCTAAAGATCTAGAAGTAAACCTTGGCGTCGACAATCTGCTTGATAAGAAGTACGCAGAGCATACTGGCTTTGGTATCTCTTGGGGCTCAGATAAGTACACTAGCTACGAAGCGGGTCGTAACTTCAAAGCGTCTATCGCTTATAACTTCTAATCATCCGACTGAATCCGCTTAGGCGGCAGCCGTAAATAACAAAAAGCCTTAGTGTGAAGTGACCCCGTAAAGTTGGACATTTCTGTTAAGCGGCTTTCAAGGCCTGAGTTCGATATTCTATCGGAGTCAGGCCTTTTAGTTTCACTTTTATACGTTTGGTATTGTAGTACTCGATGTATTCTTTAATCTGCTCTATCAGAGCATCTGCATCTTCAAAGCTTTGGTTGTGATACATCTCGGTTTTGAGTAAAGCAAAAAAGTTTTCAGCAACAGCATTATCCAAGCAGTTACCTTTTCTCGACATGCTTTGCGTTAACCCACTCTCCGCTACCTTTTTCTGATACTGTCGATGGCGATATTGCCAACCTTGATCGCTATGTATAATTGGCTTTGAGTTGGGTTTAAGCGTTGATATAGCTTCCGTCAGCATATCTGTGACAAGCGGCAAGCAGGCATTTTTGGCCACTCTATAAGCAACCACCTCCTGAGTAAACAAGTCGACAACGGGAGATAAGTATACTTTCTGCTCTTTGACTTTGAACTCCGTGACATCAGTTACCCACTTTTCATCGGGTTGAGTCGCACTAAAATCTCTTTCAAGAACGTTGGGAGCAGCTTTTCCTGACTCTCCTCGGTATGAACGATACTTTTTAATCCTGACCGTCGATTTAAGGTTGAGCTGAGCCATAAGCCTTTGAACCGTTTTGTGATTAAGCACGAACCCCTGATTCTTTAGTTCCAAGTGAATACGGCGGTAGCCGTATCGCCCCTTATGTTCATGATAAATTGACTTTATCAACCGCAGCTCACGTTCGTAGCTATTTTGGCGCTTGCTCGTTTGAGCCTGATAATAAAAGACACTTTTTGCCAACTGTAGAGTGTGCAGTAAGTGCTTTAATGGGTACTTGCCTTTAAGAGTTAGAGCTATGACCGCTTTTTCTTTGTTCGACGGTTTTTTTTCTGCTCCAACTCTTCCAACTTTTTTAGAACGGCATTCTCGGTTCGTAAGTAGACCAACTCCTCTTTTAGCTCCTCAAGTGTCATTTCATTATCAGGCTTAGTGGTACGTTGAGGTTGCTGTTTCATTGAGGGTCTTCCTTTCTGGCGCATTTCGAGCCCCTTGATACCGAGCTCATTAAATCGTTTAAGCCAGACAGAGAGTATTCCAGGGGATGAGAGGTTTAATACAGCGCTAGTGTGCGTGAGAGACCATTCATTCGTCCACATTAAATTCAATGCTTTTCGTTTTGTTTGAGCAGTCGCGGCATGATTAGTTGGTAAAAATGAATCAGTACCATGGATGGCAAAGACTTGAGCCCAATACCGTATCTGCCTTGAAGAAATTGAATATTGTTTTGCTAAGTAGAGAGATGACGTGCCATCTAAGTATTGCTTAGCAATGATACATTTTAGCTCTCGGCTATATTTGGACATAAAAAGACCCCCAATAATTGGTGTCCAACTATTGGGGGTCAGTTCAGTGTGAACTAAGGCTTTTCTGCTTCAGAAGCTTTGTGTATCGAGAGTAGGGCTCTAAGAGTTTGCTTCGTAGCGAATATCTTGCAGATTGAACCCTAAATCAATGTCTGTTTTGAGTGCCGATACTTGTTTACATACACGAGCGGATTCTATGTGTTCGTCGAACTTCTTACGATATTTTTTCGGTAGATCTTCTGCTTGATAGGCCGCTTCAATATCTGGGTATGTGGTTAATATCTCTTTGGCTGCCTTTGGTCCGACACCTGGAATCCCCGGTACTTGACTAGAGCTTACGCCCGTTAATCCCCAGTAATCCGCCAGTTGTTCAGGTTTTACGCCAAACTCAGCTTCGATAAAGGGTTTGTCTAACCAACGGTGCTGGAAGTAATCTCGGATCTGCAGAGTGGGTGATAGCAGCTGGCAATACCCTTTGTCTGTCGAGATGATGGTGACCGTTTCTCCGTGGTCTGCCACTTTCTTTGCCAGTGTTGCGACTAGATCGTCCGCTTCATCGCCATCAGACAGCAGTGAATCAATGCCTAACTCCCACCAAGCTTGTTGAATCGCATCAAGGCCTTTCATCAGTGGCTCTGGCATCGGTTTACGGTTCTGCTTATAAGCAGGGAGCACATCTGCGCGCCAGCCACGGTCTTGTAAATGGTGATCAAATACCGCGATGATGTGGGTGGGCTTTGATTCATTCAGAATCTTATTGAGAGTGCGAGTAGTGGTGGTGATGGTTCTTGCTATATCGGTTGGATCCGGCTGAACAGAGTGCACGCGTCGGATGAGGTTTAAGGCATCGATAATAACAAGATGGATAGACATAAGTTTCCACTAAATAGGCAATAAAAAAGGGGCTGCTAGCCCCTTATAGTAACGTATCACTTGGTGAGTTGGAACGTTAGCGACGTAAACGTCATAACCTGATTAACTTTATGCCTACCAATTGGTTATCACTCACTTAGTTACTCGTTAATGAGTGTACCTATTCGCTCGGTGCGATTTTATAGCAAGGCACGTAGTCGGTACCTCCCGGTAGCTTCATTCGATGTTGCTCAACAAAGTCATTCAGCAGTTGGTCCATCTTGGTCATTAGCTCTTTGTCGCCATCAATTAGGAATGGGCCGTGTTTCTCTATCTCTAGAATACCCTCAGCTTTGACGTTACCTGCGACAATACCAGAAAACGCTTTGCGTAAATTAGCGGCTAGGCTCTCGGTTTTTTGGTCCATATGAAGATCAAGCGCCGCCATAGATTCGTGTGTTGGGTCGAATGGCAGTTGGAACTCAGGTTCAATATGCAGTGACCAGTTGTAGCTGTAGGCATCACCGGTTTCTTTACGATGAGAGCGCACATCTGGCATCGCTTGTTTCATGATTTTCGCAGCGCGTGCTGGGTCATCAATCACGATCTCGTAATGTTTCTGAGCATCAGGCCCTAGAGTTTCACCAATGAACTTATCGATTGAGCGGAAGTAAGCCTCACTCTCTTTCGAACCAGTTAGGACAATCGGCATTGGCTGCTCAGCGTTATTCGGGTGCATCATTATCCCTAAAATGTACAGCAGCTCTTCCGCCGTGCCGGGGCCGCCTGGGAAAATGATGATGCCATGCGCCATACGAACAAACGCCTCAAGACGCTTCTCAATATCTGGCATGATCACCAGTTCGTTCACGATTGGGTTTGGTGGCTCAGCCGCAATGATCGAAGGCTCGGTAAGCCCCAAATAACGATGATCGGTGTAACGCTGCTTCGCGTGACCAATGGCTGCCCCTTTCATTGGGCCTTCCATTGCACCCGGTCCACAACCCGTACAGATATTCAGTTCACGCAGGCCGAGCTCATTACCGACTTCACGAGTGTACTGGTACTCGCTGGCATTAATAGAATGACCACCCCAACATACAATCAGGTTAGGCTCGATGCCCGGCGTCAGCGCTCCTGCATTTCTCAAGATACCAAACACAAGGTTGGTAATGTGAGTGGCATTAGTCAGGTTGAGCCTTTGGTTATCGGCTAAATGCATGTTGACGTAAACAATGTCACGCAACACTGAGAATAGGTGTTCTTGAATACCCTTGATGATTTCACCATCGACAAAGGCATGCTCTGGTGGGTTGCTTAGTTCGAGCTTAATACCACGCTCACGGCGCACGACTTCGACATCGAACGACAGATATTTGTCGAGCAACTCTTTGGAGTTGTCTGTATGGCTCCCCGAGTTCAGGACCGCTAACGTACAGTTACGATACAGTTGGTACAGATCACTAGACGCGGTTTTCTTAAGACGCTCAACCTCAAGTTGAGAGAGTAAATCCATGCTACCGGCAGGGCTGATATGAGTGATCATAGTGCCTCCTTGTTGAAAAGAGCAGGGGACGTTGAAGTGACCCTCTGGCTCGAGAGTGAGAAGCAAACGTTGAAAGTGTTTGGTTAAAGGTAGGAGAGAGTTAACCAGACGAAACGGATACGACAGCGTTGCTTGCCAAGAATGCTTGTTAAGCGAATGTTAATCATTAGCTTAGCAAACATTGAGGGAAATGGTATGTGATAAGTATTTGAAAAAATGAAATAAATTAAATCTAGGGCTGGCCTAGTGCCAAACAAGTTGGTTGTTACCGCGTTGTTTTGCTTTATTTAGCGTTGTATTGAGTCGCTCTAACACTTCTTCCGGTGTATCTGACTCTTTAAACTGAGTACTTGCCGCGCATAAAGTAATAGTGATTTGTTGGTCACGGAACTTAAAGGGTAAGCGGCTTACTTGAGTTTGAATGTTTTGAATCACCTGATGGCAATATTCATCGGTTTGCTCTGGTAGTAATAAGACAAACTCTTCACCTGAAAAACGAGCCACAGTATCGGTGGTGCCTGCTTCTTTGGTGATGGTTCTTGCGATGATCTTGAGTGCTTTGTCGCCCGCGGTATAACCAAAGCTATCGTTAATTGCTTTGAAGTTGTCGATGTCGAGGAGTACTACGCGTAGCGAGTGTTGCGCGCGGATCCAGCGGCGATACTCAAGCTCTAAGCGATCAGTAAAGGCAGTGCGATTGTAAACCTTGGTTAGAGGATCAAGCAGCATACGCTGAGCCTGATCTTCCAAGCGCTTACGGTAATCTTGGGTCACTTCATACAGTGAATCTAACTGAGTCTTTCCGTAACTCATTCTCTCTATCAGAGCTTGTTCTTTCTGCTCCGCGTGGTTCAGTCTTTCCGAAAGAGAGGCGATTTCACTGAGTAGCGGATTAATCGACAGCTTTAAACTATCAATATCTTTTGCTTTATCTACTGAGCTTTGGCTTCTAGTGACAAGTTCATTTAACTCAGAGTTCAGACCTTGGCGGTGCTCAAAGTAGCTCTGGCTCTGGTCGGCATTTTGATCTGCCGTTTTGATGCTGGATGCCAGAGAAGCATTAAGCTGATCGATGAATTGTTCAGACTTCTTACGTTCTAGGTTGGTGCCTTCTATAACCAGTTTGAGTATCTGAAGTGTTAGCTCAAGTAGGTTTTGTGTAGAAACACCAAGCAGCAGTTTTGCTCGAATATCGGTAAGCAGATCACCCGATTCACCCTCGAAGTCGAGTTCAGTGATCAGATGTTGTAGTTCGTTTGATAGGTCGGAAAGGAGCTCTTGTTCCGGAGAGTGCGCAGCGTCAGCAAAATGGGTGCGTGAGTTATTCGCCATAATCTTTATGGCACGCTCATAAATACCGAGAAGTTTCATGGCATGGTCGACTTTCTGACTGCCATTGCATTCGGAGAAGCTAAGTAAGTTTCGTAGGTCGCGTTTGAGCTGTGCTGGAAGGCCAGTTATGCGCTGCAGCGTTTCCCCACTGTGCTTAATGCTATCGTCCAGATATCCGTTCTGTTTATCCATAGCCAACGTTTTCTGCTTAAGCATCCTTTCTAATACTGCCAGCTTTGGGATCATCGAGCTAATGTCTTTTTGCTTTTCTAGCTCTTCCCTAAGGGCAATGAGGTTTTCATCTAAATGGCTGTTACTGCCAACACATGCATCACTTAAAGACGTGACGATACGCTTTAGAACTTTCTGTTCTCTAATAAACTTGAACGAGGTGTCTCTTTGCGTCAAACGGACCTGCTCCAACTGAGATTTCAGCTGGTGGAGTTGCGCCTGAATGTCTTTTTCAAGAATGCCCATAGATGTATTTATTAGCGCCGCGTAGACCGATCTCGATCATTTTGATGAAATTCCGTTACATCGATAATAACAAAACTAAAAATAAGGTCACGACTTGCTGCTCTTAACCGCTCGCAAATCAGTCATCTTTTAGCATTTTTTTGATGTTGTCCTCATTCTGGTACGAGGATTGTATTTTTATTAACCCTTGATTAATCGCATGTTTACACGCTTCTCTTATGTTACCAGTTGCAAGGCTCGCTGCTGGTGCATTATCGATAGCTTTTAGATAGACCCATTGGCTACTGCGCTCTTTGAGACTGATCTCACGAGCTAGATTGGTCGACATCAACAATACGTCGAGCAGTTCTTGATCGTTAATTGCGGTGTATGCGCGTGGTAAAAACGGGTAGTCAGCGATGCCCATACGGACCGTTCGGTTGATGTTTCGCTCTGTTTCGAAGTCATTCACCCAAGATTGAATCTTTCTGAACATGGCTTCCGGCGACAAATCACGGTCCGCGTTTGGTTCAATATAAAGCAGGTTCGCATCCGAGAAGTGGTAGACACGCGCTGGGCCTTCAAGCTTAGATTTTAGGAACTCACCGAAAGCGTCTTCCAGTTCTAAACCGGCTTTGTAACCGTTCTGCGTATACATATTGCGTAGGAACGGTAAATCAATCATCACGAAGCGTAGACGGTCGTTGAGTGGTTCATGAATGAGCTCGCCAAGTTGCCATTGTTCAAAGGTTTGGCTGGTTTGTTCCAGCGAGTTCGATAGTTTTGCATTGAGCATTCTTAAGTTCGGAAGCTTTGAACGAGAGTGCGTAAATAGGTCGGTGCGCAGTGAGTCCACTTCTTTGGCTAAGGTTTGAATGATGTAGCCTCGGCGCAGCACAAAGAAGAACAAGACAATGCTGAACAAGAATAGGGCGAACGATATCTTTTGGAACTTGCGATGCTCCAGTTTGTATTTTTCTAGCTCTTGAGCTTGGCCTGCGTAGTGCAGGGTTTGTTCGGCAAATTCTTTCTGTTGACGGAATGCATCTTCGCCAACACGGTTCAGTTTTTGCTGCTCTAAAGAGACAAGGCTGTTGTACTGCTTAAGGTTTGCCAACGCCTGCTGTGGGCGACCAGCCTGCTCATAACCTAAAGAGAGTAAGTAGTACGAGCGTTGTGAAAGGCGCATGTTCTCTATCTGACGTGAGATCTCAAGTGCACGTGTCGCATGCTTTATCACGTCTTCGCTTTCTTGCAGGTGATACGCCAACCCTGCCGATAGCAGCGCAGCACGACCTTCCAGCTTTGGAATGTCGGTATATTCCAGCAGTTCAAGGGCACGGGTCAGGTACTGTTCTGCTAGAGGGTAGTTATACAGACGTAGGTAAGTCGCCGATAGACTTAGTCGGATATCAATGACTTGGTGGATATCTCGGTCAGTACTCTCGTGATCAAGAACGTTGAAGAAGTGCACCAAGGCAAGGTTATATTTCCCTTGATAGAAGTACACATCACCCATTTTCTTAAGCACTTGTGCTAAGACCGGAGAGTTTTCAAAGTTGTCATAAAAGTCAGCAGCTTGAGATAGGTGTTCTAGCGCTTTATCTAAAACTTGGCGCTCAAAGAAAAGCTGTGCAAGCAGGCGGTTGACCTTGGCCAAACGTGAACTTAGATTGCCCTCTACTGATTTCCAGTAGCCATACAACAACTCAGATAACGCGTGATTGTACTCTTTGTGAGTCAGATAAAACTCGCCGACTGAGATGTGGTAGTCGATGGTGACTTTTTCAGAGTAACGTTGATCGAGATAGGTTTTCGCTTCTTGATAGAACTTCTCGGCTTCATCGACCTTGTTGTCGTAAGAGGCGATATCGGCTTTCAACATGATCAGGCGATAGGTGATGCCTTCCGTCAAGCGTAAGGTTTTATTCACCGACTCTAGATTTGCTTCAATACCCGCTAGCTCTGTTTTTGCTTTGGCTGATTTTCTATCACTCAGCCAAAGTAAACGAACTTTTAGGATCTGAAGATCCAGTTTTAGGTAATCAAGCTTATAGGTTTTCGCTAGCTCAGAGGCTTTGTCGATGTGTTGAATTGCAATACGCATATTGCCAAGGTTGTATTCTGCTTTGGCTAAGATCTTATACGCATCGATACTGCTGTTTGGTGTTCGAATCGAGGAGTCTGTCTCTTCGCGAGAAATAGCTGAAGGGCTTTTCTCGCGTTGATCAGAAAGGACACGAAGCGTTAGGTAGCTGTTGGCCATTTGTTTTGCTTGGCTCGGCTCGATCTCAACCAAGTTATTGGCTTCATTGAGTAGCGCCGACGAATAAACCGACGCATTGACCGATGTGCTTAAGCTTAAAATAAATAGACTAACAACGTATAACCAACGCATTTCAATGTCCCTTTAAAGATTTGGTAGGTTCAAATAAGTGTGGGTGGTTCTCGCCTGATTATTGGCGAGCCATACGCTTATTGTGGCTTGGTCTATCTTGCTCTGTTGAACGGTATGGGTTGATATCCAGACCACCACGACGCGTGTAACGTGCGAACACAGTTAGCTTCGAAGGTGCACAGTATTTCATGATATCAGTGAAGATACGCTCAACACATTGTTCGTGGAATTCATTGTGCTCACGGAAAGAAACTAAATAACGTAGCAGAGCTTCACGGTCAATTTGCTTACCAGAATATGCGATCTCAACGCTGCCCCAATCCGGTTGATTGGTGATCAAACAGTTCGACTTCAACAGGTGGCTATGCACTGTTTCTTCAACGTCTTGTTCGCCAGCAGCGCCTTCAAGCAGTGACGCTTCAAAGTCGTAGCTAGTGATTTGGATGTCTTGGTTATCGATACAGTCACCTTCCATCGTCACGATAGGTTGGTTTGTGTAGTCGGTTACTGAGTTTACATTCACAATCACCGTTTCGCCTGCACATGCCGACAAATCTTGGGTCAGGCGCTCGGTTACTTGATCCCAGTTTTCAAATTGAGTCTGGTTGTAGCTGTTCAGGTACAGCTTGAAAGATTTTGATTCAATTAAATTAGGGCTGGTTGCTGGGATGAAAACTTCTCCGACAGCCACTTGTGGCAGGCCATTGGTGTTTAGCCACGAAAGCTCGTACATCGTCCAAATATCATGACCGACAAAAGGCAGCTCGCCGTTTAGCGCAAGATCATCGCGATTAAGGCTACGAGGCACTGGTTGCAATAAACTTGCATCGTATTGGTTAGAGTACTCAGTTTTTTGGCCAAGGGTTAAACCCGCTAGCTCTTTTGCGTCAGAATATTTGCTCATACTTTCGTTTCAAATTCGATTAGAATGGGGTCGATTTTACTGAATCCCCCTTACCCTGTCATTAAGTCATCGCTTAATCGGCGCGGAAAGGGCTCGGATTCTATTTATTATTTTGTGTTTAGGAGATTTTCATGACTCAACGTGCTCAAGACGCACTACTTTCTTTCAGTCAGCGATACGTTGACGCGTGGCAGCAGCAACACCAAAGCTTACCTCGTAATGAGGAGTTGGTGGACATCGTATCGCCATGCGTAGAAGAAAAGAGTGGCGATGCCGTGTTGTGGAAGCACTATCCACGTGAGCAATTCGCGGATTTCACCAACGTTGAAACCGGTATTGAGTTGACTCTGCATGAAGACATCAAGACTTTCTACGGCGCACAATTCAGCGCAGATATGAATGCAACTTTTGATGGTAACGATTTGACTCTGTTACAGATTTGGAGTGATGAAGACTTCGAATGCCTACAAGAAAACATTTTGGGTCACCTAGTAACTCAGCGTCGCTTGAAGCTAAAACCAACGGTTTTCATTGCCGCGACCGATGCAGAGCTGGATGTTATCTCTATCTGTAACCTAACGGGTAACGTGATTTTGGAGCGTTTAGGTACCAAAAATCGTGATGTACTCGCCGAGACATTGGCAGAATTTTTAGAAAAGCTACAACCAGCGGTATAAATAGATGTACGTACTAGAACTTCAATTTGAGTGTTTTGATAACACAACGGTAAGCGCTGTCGACAAGGCTGTTAATGGCTTAATGGATGCACTTCGTTATAACGGACAAGTGTTAGGTCGTGAGTTCCCAATCGTGATGGGCGATGGTGAATTCTATGTTCGCGTTGTGTGCCCGGAGCAAGACAGCTTGCACCCGCGTAATCACTCAGACTTTGTAAAAGTGTGTTTTGATCGCTTGTCTAACGCGAGCCTGCTAGCGCCTAAAATGCGTTTGCTAGGTCGAGATCTGAACTCAGAAGAAGTGGCAGAAGATGAAACGCCGAGCTGGCAGGTGCTATACACGACATTCGTACATACCTGTTCGCCGCTACGTAGTGGCGATAGCTTGCTACCAATCCCTTTGTATCGTAATCCACCTACCTTCAATGGCGACCATAAAGCCGTATTGAAATGGCAGACCGAATGGCAAGCCTGTGATGAAGTACAAATGGGTGGTGGTTGTCGCGCTGAACATGCAACGCTAACCGAGATCAGTGACACTAAGAGTGTGCTGTTTAAACGCGGTTGGGGTCTAAGAGGGCGCATTGAATATCTGACTAAGGTTCCAACCTACTACTACTTATACCGTGTCGGTGGGATCAGCCTGAAAGATGAAAAAGAGCGCAAATGCCCGCAATGTGGTGGTGAATGGCTGCTAGATGCGCCTATCCATGATATTTTCTATTTCAAGTGTGATGACTGCCGATTGGTGTCAAACATCTCTTGGGATCACCTGAAGTAGTCTTCTTGTGGTTATTTAAGCGTCATCCTTTAGATATCGGAGTACTAATTTAATGCTTCGATATTTTTCCCCTTTATATTAAACACTTAGTACCTTGTATCATCCCCGATGCCGTGACTTCGTTACCTGTCTTAGCTCGATCTTTATTACTCTCTTATCGTTACCCTTTTCCCCTTTAAATACGCACAGAACGTGATATTCAGCTCTTTCTGTAGCGCCAATGTATTCATTGAAATAATCCAACACCCATCAACTTTTAGTTACCCCAATAGTTAGCCTGATCACAATAATCAATCAGTTCTCTTTCAATTTATATTCTGCTCAATATAAATGGGATCGATCCCATGGGAATGTTCCCATTTATAAATAATAACCTGATTCTAGATCTGAAAGGAATGGACGATGAAACTGTTACCTATTGCTGCTGCACTCTCTACTGCTTTACTTGCCCCTAATTTATACGCTGATGAAACCACGCCATTGGAGTTCAATGGCTACATGCGCGGCGGCGTTGGCCTGAGTAATGAAGGCGGCTCAAACAGTAAGTGGGAGGTGAGTAAAGTTGGCCGACTCGGCAACGAAAATGACCTGTATGGTGAGTTTGGCTTTAAGAAAGAGGTGTATGCTGAGGACGACGTTTCATTTTTAGTTGATTCCATGTTGTCGTACTGGCAAGGCCAAGATGAGAATGCCGCGGATAAAAGCGTGGATGTGGTGCAATTGAATGTTCAAGCGGTGGGGCTTTTTGAAGATAAGGACATTGGTATTTGGGCGGGTGAGCGTTACTACCAACGTCATGATGTACACATCGTTGATAATTACTACTGGGATGTCAGTGGTATTGGTGCCGGCGTTGAACACATCAATATGGGGCCGGGTAAATTATCGGTGGCTTTGATTCAAGACACGGTGACTGGCGATGTGTTTGATGGCAAAGAAACCACAGCCATGATTGCTGATATACGTTATGCCGGCATTCCATTGTGGAACAATGCTGATCTTGAGGTCGGTATTGATATGAACTTCGCCAATGAAAAACAAGGTCAAACGGTGGATGCGGATGACAGCGTAATGCTAACCGCGAGCTTGAATCAAAACCTATCAGGCGGTTTCAACAAAACTATTCTACAAGTCGCTAACTCCGGTTATGCCGAGCAGATGACGACTTTTGGTACGGGTAAAGGCATCGTTCGAGATGCAAACAACAACGACGCCGATGGCTTCCGTTTGATTAACTGGGGCGTGCTTGCGATTGGCGAGAATATTGAGTTTGGCCACACTGTGCGTTATGCCGCGTCAACCGGTGTGGGTGCTAATAATAGCGATGATGACTCTTTCAGTGCCGTCATTCGTCCGCTTTATAAGTGGGATAAGCGCATGCGTACCATCCTTGAAATTGGTGGTTTTGTAGAAACGATTGATAACAAAGATGGGGCAGGTGGTAAATTCACAATCGCTCAGGCTTGGGTTCCACAAGTGGGTTTCTGGTCTCGTCCTGAGTTCCGTATCTTCGCCACTTACCTGAATGATGCTGAAAACGACAATGCCTTCGGTGAAGGTAAAAACAGTGAAATGAGCGTTGGCATGCAAGTGGAAGCTTGGTGGTAAGTCGAACTTTCTGGTAAATCTTAACCAATAAAAAGGGGCTGACGTTATGTCAGCCCCTTCGGGTATCTATACAGTGCTGTTGTTTAGTTGATTACCAACCTTTAACGACGCCACCTTGGAAGATGTCAGAAGCTGCGTTGTACACTTCTTCAGTTTGGTAAGCTTTAACGAAGTTTTGTACATTCTCAGCGTTTAGGTTGTCTTCACGAGAAACGATTAGGTTTACGTAAGGAGAATCTTTGTCTTCAACGAATACGCCATCTTTTTGTGGAGTCAGGTTGATAGAGCTCGCGTAAGTTGTGTTGATGATAGATAGAGCAACATCATCAAGAGAACGTGGCAGTTGAGCTGCGTCTAGTTCAACAATCGTTAGGTTCTTAGGGTTACCCACGATGTCGCGAACTGTAGCTAGAAGACCAGCGCCTTCACGAAGTTCAAGAAGACCTTGTTGCTCAAGAAGAAGTAGAGAGCGACCTAGGTTTGTAGGGTCGTTTGGTACAGCAATACGCGCACCGTCTTGGATTTCGTCTACCGATTTCACTTCTTTAGAGTAACCTGCAATTGGGTAAACAAACGTGTTACCAGCGATAGTTAGCTTGTAGCCACGGTCAGCCACTTGCTGATCTAGGTACGGTGCGTGTTGGAATGCGTTGATGTCGATAGAACCGTCATCTAGAGCTGCGTTTGGTGTTACGTAATCTGTGAACGTTACTAGCTCAACATCTAGGCCGTATTTCTCTTTCGCTACTTTAGCTGCCACTTCAGCAACTTGAGCTTCTGCACCTGCCATTACGCCAACTTTTACTTTAGAAGTATCCACTTCTTTATCACCACAACCTGCTAGAACTAGCGCTGAAGCTGCTGCTGCGATAGTTAGTAAACCTTTAAGGCTAAATTTCATAATAATCTCCTTTTAATAAATCTATTTAATTTGGTTCAGACGACTCTAATCTTTATGCGCGAGTCTTTATCTGTGGTCAACGCGGCGAACTAATGAATCACCGATTGATTGAATAATTTGTACCAGCACAATCAACATCACTACTGTTACAGCCATGATGGTCACATCGTAGCGGTGGAATCCGTAACGAATCGCGACATCACCTAGGCCACCACCGCCCACAGTACCGGCCATTGCTGAGTAGCTCACTAAAGTCACTAGCGTAATCGTTACTGAGTTGATGATAGTCGGTAGTGCTTCTGGGAGCAGAACCTTATTGATGATTTGTGTTGGTGTTGCGCCCATTGATTGAGCCGCTTCCACTAGACCTGTTGGTACTTCAAGTAGTGCACTTTCGATCAGTCGAGCCACGAATGGGATAGCGCCAATCGTCAGTGGAACAATCGCTGCTGTTGTACCGATGAAGGTACCAATCAGCATCTTAGTCAGTGGGATAATCGCAACCATCAGTACTAAGAAAGGTACTGAACGGCCCACGTTTACAATCGCACCGAGAATTTTATTTACCTTGGTGTTCTCTAGCAGACCACCTCGTTTAGTTGTGTGTAGAATCACGCCTAATGGGATACCGACCGCGAAGCCAACAATGCCTGCGACAGCAACCATGTAAAGCGTTTCGCCTGTTGCGCCTAATAGAAGGTTACCGTTAAGGCTGATCCAGTCAGCAATCTCGTTGAAACTAAAGGACATAACCAAGCACCTCTACTTTTACATTGTTGTCGCGTAGGAATTGGATAGCAGCATTATCATCTGCTTCATTACCGAACAGTTCAGCGACCATCATGCCGAACTTCACGCCGCCGGCGTAATCAAGGTCAGAGCTTAAGATGCTGACATCGATATTGAATTTACGTGCGATTTGCGTCATCAGCGGAGCATCAACCGTTGCACCAGTAAACTCAAGACGCACCAGCGGGTAGCTGCTGTTTACGCGAGTTTCTTGCAAACGCGCTTGGTAATCTTCAGGGATTGTTAGATCCAAAGTTGAGCGAATAAACTGATGTGCTAACTCTGTCTTCGGATGAGCAAAGATGTCACCGACTGTGCCTTTCTCTACCAATTCACCGCCGCCAATGATCGCAACTTCATGACAAATGCTTTTCACTACATCCATCTCATGAGTAATAAGCAGGATAGTGATGTTCAGCTTGCGGTTGATTTCACGCAGCAGCTCAAGGATAGATTGCGTTGTCGCTGGATCCAATGCGCTGGTGGCTTCATCACATAGCAGTACTTTCGGGTCAGAGGCCAGTGCGCGAGCAATCGCTACACGCTGCTTTTGACCACCACTTAGGTTTGCCGGGTAGGTGTCACGCTTATCAGCAAGGCCAACCAGTTCAAGTAACTCGCTGACTTTCGCTTCAATGTTCGCTTTATCTTTACCAGCAAGTTCTAGAGGCAGTGCTACATTGTTAAATACAGTACGAGAAGACAGCAGGTTGAAGTGCTGGAATATCATGCCGATGTTACGGCGCGCTTCGCTAAGTTCTGATTTGCTGAGTTTTGTTAGGTCGATACCGTCAACAATCACTTCACCAGAGGTTGGAGCTTCCAACATATTTACACAACGGATCAGGGTACTTTTGCCTGCACCAGAAGAGCCGATGACTCCAAAGATTTGACCTTGAGGAATGTGGAGGTTGATATCAATTAAGGCATTGATTTCTTTAGTGCCTTGATAAAAAACCTTGTTGACTTGATTCACTTTAATCATAGAGAAACCCGTGCAGGTAGAACAGAATAATATGTCGATAGCTCGCTCGATTTACAGACGATGCTATGGTGTTCTATGATCTAAGTCAATAGATATTTTTACGTCTAGACGGCTAAACGTCGATTGTATGGTTAAGCTTGAAACAAATCGTTAACGAACGCAAAACTAAATAGATAGTGATGAAGCAAATAAAGCGTGTAATAATTAATGATTAATAGAGAGTTGATAGAGAACAAAATTTTGTCTAAACCTGCTGTTTTTTTAGATCGTGATGGTGTGATTAACGTTGATCACGGCTACGTACATGATGAGCATGACTTTGAATACATCGATGGTGTGTTTGAAGCGGCGAAAGCGTTTAAAGATATGGGTTATTTATTGGTGCTAGTGACCAACCAATCTGGTATTGCTCGCGGCATGTTTAGTGAAGACCGTTTTCTTTCTCTGACGCAGTGGATGGATTGGAACTTTGTCGATAACGGCGTTGAGCTTGATGGCATCTATTACTGCCCGCACCACGCGGAACACGGTATTGGAGACTACAAGCAAGATTGTGAATGTCGTAAACCAAAGCCAGGCATGTTCATTTCTGCTCGTGACTTTCTGAAGATTGATATGGCTAACTCGGTCATGATCGGCGATAAAGCGGAAGACATGATGGCTGCAGAAGCGGCAGGTGTTGGTACTAAAGTCTTGGTAAGAACCGGTAAACCAATCACTGAAAAAGGTGAAGCGTTGGCTAGCGTGGTACTTGATAGCATTAAAGACGTACCTGCTTTCTTAAAAGGCTAAACGTTTTATTTATCACCAAGGTATGGATCTATCATTAGGCACTTATATTCGGTTTTTTCGAACCTGTGAATACGCTAAGTGTCGTTGACTATATAAAGATGAGGAACGAATTATGAAAGCTATGTTGGTAGCATCTCTATGTACGGTAGCATTGGTTGGGTGCTCTAAATCAGCAGCCCCTGAGACTGATAGCGCAACATCGGATGATCAATTCGTGACTTATCAATGTGAGTCTGACGTTTCGTTTGATGTGTCTTACCTTGATAATGAAAAAGCGGTATTACGCTTGCCTGATAATGAATACCGCCTGACTCAAGTTCCAGCGGGCTCAGGAACCAAATACATCTTAGATGATGGCACATCAGAGATGATTAACAGCATCACTTTGCGCACCAAAGGTGACAATGCACGTCTAGAACTTGGTCGCGTAGTCTATCGAAATTGCCAAAAGTAAGTCATAGTAAGAACTGCTAGGATTTACAAACAGTTAAGTGAGGGAATCTACCCTCACTTTTTCTTCTCTCCCCTTTAACGTTAGACTTTTTATGAGCAAAAAACTCACTATTCTTGATATTGCAAAGCTATCCGGTGTTGGTAAGTCAACCGTATCACGCGTTCTGACCAATGATCCAAAAGTGAAACCTGAAACCCGTGAAAGGGTGGAAAGAGTAATTCAAGAATCTGGGTACACGCCTTCAAAGTCTGCGCAATCGATGCGCGGTGGCAGCCAAAAAGTCATCGGCGTGATCATCTCTCGTTTGGACTCTCCCTCAGAAAACAAAGCCGTTAGCACTATGCTGGCTGAGTTGTATCGAGCGGATTACGATGTCGTGATCATGGAAAGCCAACTTGATAGAGATAAAGCCAATGAGCACCTGCAAGTTCTAAAGCGTCGTAACGTTGATGGCATTATTGTATTTGGTTTTACTGACTGCGATATACCTGCAATCGAAGCGTGGGAGCACAAAGCGGTGGTGATTGCTCTGGATACCGAGAACGTGACGTCGATTAACTATGATAACCAGCAGGTGATCAATAGTGCGTTGGCGCATTTATCGGATCAGGGGATCTCAGATGTCGGCTTTATTGGTGTTGATCCTAGCGATAAATCAACCGGTGAGCTGCGTCTTAAGGCTTATCTCGATTGGTGCGAAAGCACTGGAGTGATTGCGAACTATCGTACTGGTCAGCTTCACCATGAAAGTGCTTATCAGCTGGTGGATGAGGTTTTAACTCCCGAGACTCAAGCGATCGTTTGTGCCAGTGACACGCTGGCCCTTGGCGTTATAAAACGTCTGCAAGAGTTACAGCGTGAAGATGTGGTCGTCACGGGCGTTGGTGGCAATGATCTTCTCTCTTTCTTGTTCCCGCGAGTATTTAGCATTGATCCTGGTTACCAATCTGCAGGTAAGTTGGCTGCTAACCTATTGATCTCTCAGCTTTTAGGTAATTCAGAGATCTCTCATCACACCCAATCTCCTATTCTATAATCCACTCAATTAAGCGAAATTGAACTGCTTAGATTAAAATTAGAGTGTGATCTCTTTCAATTAATGGGACTGTTCCCATTTTAATTTATCATTCATGCGGGCATTATAATAACCGAGATTGGGAATGTTCCCATAAGTCTAAATCTGAGCGGTTATAGCTGCATGGTTTAGATGAGTAATTGAATGAAACCAGGGTGGGGTAGTATGAGTAAGATAGCGAAGCAAGACGTTGCGCGTCTTATCGAGTTAGTCGGTGGTAAAGAAAACATTGCGAGTGTCAGCCACTGTCTGACTCGACTGCGTTTTGTATTGAACGATACAGAGCAGGCCAACAAAGCTGAACTCGAAAAACTGAAGCTAGTAAAAGGCTGTTTTACTAACGCAGGCCAATTCCAAGTTGTGATTGGCACTGAAGTTGATGAAGTGTACGCACTTCTGATTGAACAGACAGGTAAAGAGGCATCATCAAAAGATGAGGCGAAGCTGGCTGCTCGTCAAAACATGAACTTCCTTGAACGTGGTATCTCCCATTTAGCCGAAATTTTCGTACCACTGCTGCCTGCCATCATTACTGGTGGTTTGATTCTTGGTTTCCGTAATGTGATTGGCGACATTCGCATGTTCGACGGCAAAACCCTCGTTGAAATCAGTCAATTCTGGGCAACCGTTCACTCTTTCTTATGGTTGATCGGCGAAGCTATTTTCTTCTTCCTACCGGTTGGGGTGTGTTGGGCAACGGTTAAGAAACTCGGCGGAACCCCTATTTTGGGTATCACGCTCGGTGTGACCTTAGTTTCACCACAACTGATGAACGCATACATGATAGGTAAATCGGTACCTGAGGTATGGGATTTTGGACTGTTCGTGATTGAGAAGGTCGGTTACCAGGCTCAGGTGATCCCTGCAATGTTAGCGGGTGTGGCTTTGGCGTTCATTGAAACCAATCTTAAGCGCATCGTCCCAGCTTACTTGTACCTAGTGGTTGTGCCATTTGTATCGATTATTTTGTCTGTGATTCTAGCGCACGCTTTCATTGGCCCATTCGGTCGTATGTTAGGCGATGGTGTGGCATTTGCAGCTAAAGCGGCAATGACAGGTGACTTTGCGATTCTTGGTTCAGTGGTATTTGGCTTCCTTTATGCACCTTTGGTTATCACGGGTATTCACCACACAACCAACGCCGTGGATCTGCAACTGATGCAAGACTTAGGCGGCACACCAATCTGGCCTTTGATTGCACTATCAAACATTGCACAAGCATCGGCAGTAGTCGGCATCATTATCTTGAGTAAGCGTGAAGGTGAACGAGACATCTCGGTTCCTGCGGCAATCTCAGCCTACTTAGGTGTAACAGAGCCTGCGATGTACGGTATTAACCTTAAATACAAATTCCCAATGCTCAGCGCAATGATTGGTAGTGCTGTTGCAGCCGCAATCTGTGGTAGCGCGGGTGTGATGGCGAATGGTATCGGTGTCGGCGGCTTGCCGGGCATCCTATCGATTCAACCGCAATATTGGTCGATTTACCTAGTCGCGATGCTGGTGGCGATAGTATTGCCTATCACGCTAACCCTGTTCTTTTACAAGCGAGCCCAATCCAAGGGTGAGTTAGAAACCGCGAACGCGTAATGCATTTAATAAGCGATGACTCCAAAGTGAGCCATCGCTTTTTCTTTTAGTTATAACGGCTATTCGACCATGATTCACATGGTGATTTTTATTTTATATTTTCTGGTAAGTGAGTGTTAGAGATGGCGATGACTGAACATGATGAAAGCTGGTGGAAAACCGCAACCATCTATCAAATCTACCCAAAGAGCTTCTGCGACAGTGGCAGTAAAGGTACTGGCGACATCAAAGGGATCATTTCGAAACTGGATTACCTCAAACATTTGAGTGTCGATGCGATTTGGCTAACCCCGGTTTACGCATCTCCTATGATCGATAATGGTTACGATATCTCAGACTACTACGCGATTAATCCTCAATTCGGCACTATGGAAGACTTCGACTTATTGCTGTCTGAAGCGCACCAACGTGGTATCCGTATCGTGATGGATATCGTGGTAAACCATACCTCGACAGAGCATGCATGGTTTCAATCTGCTTTGGGCGACAAAAACAGCCCGTACCGCGATTACTATATCTGGAAAGATCCCGTAGATGGCCAAGCACCAACTAACTGGCAGTCTAAGTTCGGTGGTAATGCGTGGGAACTAGATGAGGCGACTGGGCAATACTTTCTACACTTATTCGCCAAAGAACAGGCTGACCTCAACTGGGAGAACCCGGTTGTACGTGAAGAAGTGAAAGACGTTATCAGCTTTTGGGCAGAGAAGGGCGTTGATGGTTTCCGCTTAGATGTGATCAACCTGATTTCGAAGCAGCAAGACTTCCCTAATGATGATATCGGTGATGGTCGTCGTTTCTATACCGATGGTCCACGTGTGCACGAATACCTGAAAGAGGTCAGCGAAGCAGTATTTCAGAAGTACGGTAGCGTGACCGTAGGCGAGATGTCTTCAACCACGTTGGAGCATTGTCAGCAATATTCAAACGTTGATAACAGCGAGCTATCGATGGTGTTTAACTTCCACCACCTTAAGGTCGATTACACCAATGGTGAGAAGTGGACTAATGCTCCGTTTGACTTCTTACAGCTCAAATCGATCTTCAATCACTGGCAAACGGGATTGAACGGAAAAGGTTGGGGCGCACTATTCTGGTGTAACCACGACCAACCAAGAGTCGTGAGTCGCTTAGGCGACGATCAGCAATATCGCGTTGAATCAGCCAAGATGCTTGCCGCTTCTGTTCACATGATGCAAGGCACACCTTATATCTACCAAGGTGAAGAGATTGGCATGACCAACCCTGGCTACACTGAAATTAGCCAGTATCGTGATGTTGAGAGTACCAATATGTACGACATCATGGTGAACCGTGATGGTGTAGCTCATCAAGATATGATGGCGATTTTGGCGCAGAAATCTCGTGATAATTCTCGTACGCCAATGCAATGGAACAGTGAGCCTTACGCAGGCTTTTCACAATCACAGCCATGGTTGGATGTTGCGAATAACTACACTGAGATCAACGCCGAGCAAGCACTGGAAGACAAAGACTCTGTTTTCTATTTCTATAAGAGTTTGATTGAGTTACGTAAACAAGTGCCAGTGATTACGGATGGCAGTTATCAAGACCTACTGCCTGAGCACTCATCAATTTTTGCGTATGCACGTCAGAACGAAGGGCAGACTTTGCTGTGTATTAACAACTATTATGGTGAAGAGGCAGAATGCGTTTTACCGGAACGTTTTGATATGACTAAGGCGAAGAGTTTGTTGTCTAACTATCAACAAGCGAACACTTCAGTTGCATTACATCATCAAGTGTTACGTCCTTACGAGACTCGTATTCTCTTGATTGAAGGTTAACCTTGTTTCATTTCAATAAGCCTAATTCTAATTCCCCTTAAAGGATTAGGCTTCTACAAAGGCTTTGGAGTGCTCCCCAAAGCCTTTTTTATTGTTTGCAGTTAGCTCGCGGTTAAGCTTAGTGAATCTAAGTCACGGCTAGCTAATTGAGGTTAGTACCGCTGCTGATTCTTCGATCGTAGATTGCTCTACAGACATCAATTCAATCTGTTCAATCAAACCGATGCTAGGGTTGAACCAACGCTCTGATGATGTGCCAAATTCTGTCGAATCCATACCTTCACAGTTAATGTAGTAGGTGTTTTTCTCTGTTAGGTTCGCAGCTTCGATTGATTTATCAGAGATCTTGAAACTCTTACGTACGCCTGTTTCTTTAACCTGTTGTTGCCATGTGACTAGGCATGAGGCATTAGTTGGCAGGCTTGATACCCACGAGCTATCTTCAAAATCATTCAGCAAGTTAGCGACTGCTTCGCCATCTAACGTCACTTGCAATGAAACGGTTTCCTCACTGATATCAATGATTGGGTTACTCTCTTTTACGTCAGTTCCTTTCAAACGGAAAAGAGGGCTGCTGTACATAACTGCTGTGATGTATTGGCTACCAATAAAGTAGGCATTGGTGATTTCATGTAGACCGCGGTCAGGGCCTGCAAAATAAATGCTGCCGTCTTCTTGTGTACCTTCAATATTCGTCATGATGTCTTCAGATACATAAAATTCGGTGATGCCGTAATTGATCAGATCATTGATAACTTGAACGACCGCTTCATTGCCGGCCTCTTCTTGTAACCCTACAATAATGAGTTCACCGCTTAAAGGAGTGAAGTTCATTGTCATCACGCCTTCAGTCTCACCATCTTTGGTAAACGAGTAGCCCAATGTTGTTTCTGGTTTAGGGGAAAATGCAGAGCTCGCAATCGGGTAATCAACCTGACTGCTTGGACCTTTATTACCATCTGTAGAACCAGAAGAAGAGCCGCCTCCGCCGCCACAACCATAGAGAGCAAAGAGAGAGGTCGCTAGTAGCGTCATTGTTTTTTTCATGTTGAACATTCCTAAAGTTGGAAGCCCTTGGTGGGCCCGATGTTTTTAGGAATGCTATTGTTTGAGGAGTAAATAGGGCAAAAAACGAAGTCACATAAGATCTTAATTTATATTTAAGTTGTTTATTTTAAAGGGTTTTTCTTTACCCTTTGAGAACTGTTGCCCGACAGCGGTGCAGTAGTTAAGCATTAACTTTTCCCACTGCTTTATGATTAAAGGCTCTTTAACGCTTAGCTTTAAGCTCTTCCAAGGTTGTAGGCAGGTCGATTTGGATTCAGGTTTAGATAGTCGAGCGAATAGATCTTCGGATGGAACCACTCTCAATAACGCAACCAGAGACTCCATGTAGTTAAGGCGGAACTTCTCCATGTTGCCTTGCTTATAAGCAATGTGAGAAACCATCATATAAACCAACGCATTTTCGATCGTAGAGTTTCCTGAGGTATTGGTCAGAAGTTCTTTTGCGGTTTGCAGGTCTCTCAGTTTGAAATGAATGATACCAACCCAAAGTTTGAGTTCGTCCGGTAGTAACTTAAATCGAGTTTGAACAAGATTGGTGAACGCAATGAGCTTCTTTTGATCCGTTTCAAATAGAGCAAGTTGTCGTGCAATCAGAGTAGACGTCATGGTGTTGAGCTTGATGCCATCAAACGTGATGGTTTTTCCACTCAGCAATTCACTGACTTCGGTATTGTCGACGGACCATTCTGGCGACAATGGTGCGGGCAGAGCAAAGTAGTTAGCCAACTCTCGGTTGATCTCCATAACGCTGCTGCTGATGTTATTAACATCAATAGAGTAAACCCCACCAAACGCCAACTTCCCTGAGTTTGGGTAAATCAGGCTTATTTTAGCGACAAGGCGTTTATCTACTTCTTGATCCTTCAGCTGAATGTTAAGCAGGTAATCACTGGTACGCATGTTCTTTGCGCCCGGAAAGAAGGGAGAGCTATCTATAGGGTCAAGGAAGTAGCTTGGCGCATCTTGGTTAGCAAGATCGGTGTAGGCGTACTCAATCTGCTGTTGAAGTATTAATGCTTTTACGACTTTTCGGTATTTTCTGGAATTATCGCCAATGGCATCCACTCGATTCAGGAGAAGTTCGACCTTAGGAATCAATCGTTGATCGCGTTCGACTTCAGAAGCACGAGTCGAAGATTGCCAAAGCATGTAGCCCAATACCGCTGTGCTGATCAGCAAAACCAAAGACACCACAACAAGCCAAGGATTAACTAGATTGGAGCTAAATCCTTTTTGACTGGTTGGAGATTCTATGGCGGTATCATCCGCTTCGGTATCAGGGGAAGCCGCAGCAAAGCTAACCGAACTTGGGTTAAGGAAGTAACCCTTGCGTGGGTAAGTCACCAGTATTTTGGTCGCGTCGCTATTTGGTAGGTGTTTTTGAAGTACTGAACGTAAGGTACTGATTCGGTTTGTCAGAACATTTTTAGAAATGAAGTTACTTTGCCATACAGATTCAATGATGTGCTCAGCAGCGAGCGGTTCACCCACGCTAGTCAGAAACAGTTCGAGTAATTCAATAGAACGAGGTTCTAAATCGATGACCTGCTCGTCGCAACTTAAGACTCGTGTGTTGGGGTTGAATTCCAAGCCTTCAATATAAATAGAGGCTTGTTGGTCTTTGGCGCTAGAGAGGTAATCTTGCATAGAAGAGGCGACGGTTTATAAAACCTAAATTCTAGCTGTTTTTGTTATTAAAAACAGCTAGTAATTCACAGGGTGATTGGTATTAAGACGCGTAATTCACTGAGTAGCGAGTTGGTTTGTGGTTCATTGCCAATACGATGTTCAATACTGCGGTGCCTAATACAGATACGGCAATGACCCAAGGTGACACAAAGAAGAACGATGCAAACAGAATACACGCATCAATACCCATTTGAGTTTTGCCTACCGAGATACCGTAGCGGTCTTGGATAAACAAGCACAGTACGTTGAAGCCACCCAGACTTGAGCGGTGACGGAATAGGATTAGCATACCTAAGCCCATTAATAAGCCGCCGGCAACAGCACAATAGATCTCGTTATGAACTTCTAGCGAGATAACTAAGTATAAATGATCGGCAAACACAGATACTAAAGCACCAGAAATCGCACTGCTAATAGCAAAGCTACGGCCAAATCGTTTCCATGCTAATAAGTAGAACGGGCAATTGGCAACAAAGTACAAAATACCAAAGGTTACAGGCAAAAATTGACTCAAAAGCAGAGCCAAGCCAGTAGTACCACCGGTAAGCAAGTTCGCTGACTGTAAAAAGAAGACGCCTAACGCCACTAAAAACGTGCCAGTGAGAATCGCTACCCAATCTTCTTTACGTGAGTGTTTTTCCATCGTTTTTATAATTACCTAACCAATAAAGGCGTGCATAGTAGAGAAAAACCTTAGCTTTCGGTAGCTTGAGGTGCAAAATTAAGGTAAACCTATGTAATCTGCGTTTTACAGGGTGTAAAGCGTAAAATTGACAGTAAGCGTCATCTTTGGTTGGATAAGCCAAATAACCATGATGAATCTTATATGTGATTATGAAAAAACTGCATGATAAAATTGCAATTAGCTCTTTATGACCTAGATCAAATTATGTAGAATGCGTCACATCAAAACGGTGACGGAAACGTTTGCTTTCGGTCGTTGTGTGGTTTTTTTGAAACTTTCAGTACAATCTGAGTCAGGAGATACAGATGCTTAAGCGTGACATGAACATTGCTGATTACGATGCGGATCTATTCGCAGCTATCCAAGAAGAAACTCTTCGTCAGGAAGAGCACATCGAACTTATCGCTTCAGAAAACTACACAAGCCCACGTGTAATGGAAGCTCAAGGTTCTCAACTTACAAACAAATACGCTGAAGGCTACCCAGGTAAGCGTTACTACGGTGGTTGTGAGTACGTAGATAAAGTTGAAACTCTAGCAATCGAACGTGCATGTGAACTGTTTGGCGCTCAATACGCAAACGTACAACCTCACTCAGGTTCTCAAGCAAACAACGCTGTATACATGGCACTACTGAATGCTGGCGATACTGTTTTAGGCATGAGCCTTGCACACGGTGGTCACCTAACTCACGGCTCTCCAGTAAACTTCTCTGGTAAGCTATACAACATCATCCCTTACGGTATCGATGAAGCAGGTCAAATCGATTACGAAGAGATGGAAGCGTTAGCTATCGAGCACAAACCTAAGATGATCATCGGTGGTTTCTCAGCTTACTCTCAAGTTTGTGATTGGAAGCGCATGCGTGAAATCGCTGACAAAGTAGGTGCTTACTTCTTCGTAGATATGGCTCACGTTGCTGGTCTAATCGCTGCAGGTGTTTACCCGAACCCAGTTCCACATGCTCACGTTGTAACAACGACAACGCACAAAACGCTTGCTGGTCCTCGTGGTGGTCTTATCCTTTCTAACGAAGGCGAAGATCTTTACAAGAAACTAAACTCAGCAGTATTCCCAGGCGGCCAAGGTGGTCCTCTAATGCACGTTATCGCTGGTAAAGCAGTAGCGTTCAAAGAAGCTCTAGAGCCAGAGTTCAAAGAATATCAAGCTCGCGTAGTTGCTAACGCAAAAGCAATGGTTGCTGAATTCCTAGCACGCGGTTACAACATCGTTTCAGGTTCTACAGAGAACCACCTGTTCCTAGTTGACCTAATCGACAAAGACATCACAGGTAAAGAAGCAGATGCAGCACTAGGTGCAGCGAACATCACTGTGAATAAGAACTCAGTACCAAACGATCCACGTAGCCCGTTCGTTACTTCAGGTATCCGTATCGGTTCTCCTTCTATTACTCGTCGCGGTTTCTCAGAAGCAGACGCGAAAGAGCTAGCAGGTTGGATCTGTGACATCCTTGATAACATGGGCGATGAGTCTGTTATCGAAGCAACGAAAGCAAAAGTATTAGAAATTTGTAAGCGTCTACCGGTTTACGCTTAATTTTTCTGCGTAGTAATTTGAACTTCGTTGTCGAGCATGCTCACTTACATCCGTAAGCTCCGCGTGCTCTCCTAGAATTTCAAACGACTACTTTGAAAAACGATGAATTTGAAGGCTCCTGTTGGGAGCCTTTTTTATTGGTCTGGTAATTCTCAGAGAATGAATGAATTTCTGTGTCGGACATACTCATTTGCTAGCGCAAAATCCGTGTGAGCTCCTTGAACTTCGCTCATCTACTTTGAAAAAGAGTTTAAAAGGTCCCTTTTGGGGCCTTTTTTGTATTTGTCGGTATGAGAGTTGAGTGATCTGAGAATACAGAAAGGCGGGTACTAAAAAGGGCTGATGCTTGCACATCAACCCTTTGTGGTTTTCTAATGTTGGTTTTACTTTCGGATGCTAAGCAGGGTGCCAGACTTACACTTGAAAGAGTAATAATGGCGGCTCTCGTTGAATTTGCCTAAGCCTTCGCCGTCACAGTAATCGATATTGATATCACGCATCACTTCTAGCGTGTCTTCGTTGTTTAAAGCGAATTTAGAGCCATCAGAGCAGACAATGCGTACTCTTTCATCATGGCTTACTGAGTAAATATCGACTTCGGTGTTACACAGCTCAAAAGAGGCTTCACGAAAATTGTCTTGCTGTGTATTTGAAGCGCAACCTGCAGTCAGTGTTGCAGCGAAAACTGCCAAAAGTCCGAGTCTTTTCATTGTTAATCCTTCGCTATCATCAGATTGGGTGATGAGTTTTATATGCTATTTCAGGTAGCCTATACAACAATACGCTTTGGTTCAAGGAGCGTTCGTTGACTCTAAGATATAAAAGTATAGATGTAGACAGATAATTTATAACTGGCTAACTACATGTTTATCCAATACGTATCACCAATAAAAAAGACCAACACTGAGGTTGGCCTTTCAAAATCAAGCGTGTTCTAAATAACTATCGAAACTGTTTGGCTTCTGGAAGGAACTCAAAACCAGCAGACGCAAGTTTAGCGATCAATGCTGCTTTGTCGATCTCGTAGAAGTTGACCACTCGATCCAAATCACCACCGAAGTCGTCACGTAGCTTCATGTTGACGATACTCATCAACATTACAGGATCCATTTTTTCAAAATTAGCGAGGTTCATATTAGTCCTCGAAATCTGAGATCAGTAGGTTTGCAGCGGCAAATGCTGCACGCTCACGCGCTTCTTTAGGAAGAGATTCATCTGCAGCAAGGTCATTCAATGTTTTTACCGCGCAGGTGATCGCTTTAGGGATATAGCCTTGGTCGCCACTGCCAATTTGAGAATACAGTTCACGCACCAAATCACAACAATCGTATACTTTCATTTTTATACCTAACCAAATGATAACTGATCTCAATATACACATAGAGATAAGCAAAAACAAAGTGGATCTGATTAAGTTCAGAGTTAGTTTGTTCTTGCTCAATATCTCATTCTGTTGATGCTCAACGTATCACTTGTTAGCTTGCCGATTAGCTGGATATTGACTGCTTAACCTGATATTTGCTGTTCAAGTTGATAAGTAACTTCATCAGCAAGGTTGAGTTGCTTGGCTAACTCTTTGAGGTAGGCCTTCTCCATGAAGTTTTGTTCATCCGCTACAATCAAAGACGCTAAATAGATCTCACTCGCTTGTTGAGGTGAGGTCGCGAGCTGAGCGATTTCGCTTGGATCGAGCGGTTTGTGCAGTTCTTCAGAGACCAATTTAGTCAGTTGATAATCGGCACCCATGTTTTCGACGGCTTGCTCAATCTTGGCCATCTCTTCTTCATCAACATGACCATCGGCTTTGGACGCTGCAATCATCGATCTGAGAATCAGCACGCTATGGTTTGAGTCGTTCTCATCAAATTGAGCTTGTTCGGCATTAGGTGCTTGGCCTTGTTTAGACTGATAGTCGTTGTAGACCTTATAAGCGAGAGCGCCAAGTGCTGCTGCGCCACCAATACCAGCGGCTTTCTTACCCATTTTCTTGGTTTTCTTAGAGCCCATTAACGCACCTAACAGTCCGCCGCCAACTGCGCCTGCACCGAAGGCTCCGAGCGTACTTTTACTGCTACTCTTGCCATTGCTGCCTTGAGAAAGGCCACTTAAACTTGAAGACCCTTGTGAAAGTTTCTGAGTGCCTTGTTTTACGAGATCTGATTTAAGTGCTTGGTTCAGTAAGCTTTTGATATCCATCGATACCTCCAATGGTGAGCATGTCCAAAAAGTTGATGACACCAATATACGGATTTGAAGATGAACAGGGGATTAACTTACGTTATTTACTCTAGGGATAAATAGAAGGGAGTTTGAAGGGAAACGACAGGCATAAAAAAGGCCACCTAATGGCAGCCTTTCAATGTTTATCTAGTCAGCAATCGGATTACTAAGCTAGTTGAGCCTTAAGGTGCTCGATAACCGTGTCCATTGCGATAGCTTCTTTATCACCAGTACGACGGTTTTTGTATTCGAAGTTACCTTCGTCCATGCTGCGATCGCCGATAACGATAGTGTGAGGGATACCCACTAGCTCGATATCTTTAAACATAACACCTGGGCGTTCTTTACGGTCATCGAATAGTACTTCGATACCCATAGCTGTTAATTCAGCGTATAGCTTCTCAGCTGCTTCTTTAACGCGCTCAGATTTGTGCATGTTCATTGGTACGATAGCAACTTGGAACGGCGCTAGTGCGTCTGGCCAAGTGATACCGAATTTATCGTGGTTTTGCTCGATAGCAGATGCAACAACACGTGAAACACCGATACCGTAACAACCCATTTCTAGGATTACGCTCTTACCATCAGGACCAAGCACGTTACAGTTCATTGCTTTAGAGTAAGTATTACCTAGTTGGAAGATGTGACCAACTTCGATACCACGCTTAAGCTGAATAGTACCTTGACCACATGGGCTAAGGTCGCCTTCAACAACGTTACGTAGGTCTTCAACTTGAGCAAGTTCAACGTCACGACCCCAGTTGATGCCGAAGTAGTGCTTACCGTCTACGTTTGCGCCAGCGCCGAAGTCACTCATTACAGCAACAGAACGGTCAACGATGAATGGTAGCTCTAGGCCAACAGGGCCTAGTGAACCAGGACCAGCGCCAACAAGTGCACGGATTTCTTCTTCAGAAGCCATCTCTAGTGGAGAAGCAACCTGTGGAAGGTTTTCTGCTTTCACTTCGTTCAGTTCGTGGTCACCACGGATGATAAGAGCAATGATATCTGCTTCTACCTCATCAGATGCTTTAACGAATAGAGTCTTAACAGTCTTCTCGATTGCTAGACCGTGTTGCTCTACCAATTCTGCGATTGTTTTTGCGTTTGGCGTATCAACCAGTTCCATCTCTTGAGTTGGCGCTGCCGCTTCAGTCGTTGGAGCTAGTGCTTCTGCTTTCTCAATGTTCGCTGCGTAATCAGATTCTGAAGAGAATGCGATTAGGTCTTCGCCGCTTTCAGCAAGAACGTGGAATTCTTGAGAGCCGCTGCCGCCGATTGCGCCAGAGTCTGCCAATACTGGACGGTACTCAAGGCCCATGCGGTCGAATGCTTTACAGTAAGCATCGTGCATCGCTTGGTAAGACTTTTCTAAGCCTTCTTTATCGATATCAAAGCTGTACGCATCCATCATAGAGAATTCACGTGCACGCATTACGCCAAAACGAGGGCGGCGCTCATCACGGAATTTAGTCTGGATTTGGTACAGGTTTAGAGGTAGCTGTTTGTAAGAGCTGATCTCGTTACGTACTAGGCTCGTTACCACTTCTTCAGCTGTTGGGCTAAGAACAAACGGGCGAGAGTGACGGTCTGTGAAACGAAGTAGCTCAGGACCCATCTTTTCAGAACGGCCAGTCTCTTCCCAAAGCTCAAACGGTTGAACTACGGGCATCAAGATTTCAACGGCACCTGCATTATCGATCTCTTGGCGAACGATATTTTCGACTTTACGCAGTACACGTAGACCAGTAGGTAGCCAAGTATATAAACCTGAAGCTAGCTTACGGATCATACCTGCACGTAGCATCAGCTGGTGGCTGATAACTTCTGCGTCGTTTGGAGTCTCTTTCAGAGTAGAAAGAAGGTAGTTACTGGTACGCATTCTATGGTATCCGTTTCATCATTGATAAAAGAAAACTTGCTGTCGTTCGTGACCACAGCAAATCTGATATAGCCGCATATAATATCAGCCTATTTGGGATCTCAAAAGCGTTCAATGTCAGTTACATTGATGAAAAGCGTTTCAACCACGAATTTCACGTTAAGATCGAACAAATTTACCGCATATTCCTTGTTGTCAGGCTTACCTTTCTTATAGGCAGGGCGAGGATCTTGGCCTAATACTTCTTTGATCACCTGAATGATATGGCGCGCTTGTGGATGGCTTGCGAGCTTACTTTGCGCTTGCTGCGAAAAGTTAACGTCGAGCACTTCTGGTTCATCGGCGGCGAACCCTCCCAATGCATCCGGAATCGAATCTGAGTAGGGGATATAAGGCTTGATGTCGATGATCGGTGTACCGTCTACTAAGTCGACGCTGCCGAGATCCAACCAAGTTTGTCCTTTTTCTTGAGACACACCTTTTAGTTCAACCGCAGACATGCCAATTCCATTCGGTCTGAATGTGGCACGAGACGCGAATACACCAATACGTTCATTCCCGCCAAGGCGAGGTGGCCTCACAGTTGGTTTCCAGCCTGCTTCAAGGTTCTTGTCGAACAGAAATAGTAACCAAACATGGCTAAATTGCTCGATATCACGAACAGACTCAAGGCAGTTTGCTGCATCAACCAACCTGACTCTTGAGGTGGATGTGGGTACCAACCTAGGCTG
The DNA here is from genome assembly GCF_024347375.1 of Vibrio coralliirubri. Taxonomy (NCBI): domain Bacteria; kingdom Pseudomonadati; phylum Pseudomonadota; class Gammaproteobacteria; order Vibrionales; family Vibrionaceae; genus Vibrio; species Vibrio coralliirubri. Next base: position 777,541 of record NZ_AP025470.1, read on the forward strand.
CCTTGGCACAGCGAACTTCTCTTTATAAGGAGACTCAATAAAGCCAACAGGTTCAATGGTGTACATAGTTGGGTGTTCTCTGATTACGATTAAGACGGAAAAATATCATAAAATCGCTTGTTTTTCTTTTGATAATAATTATCATTTGCAATGTTATAACATATCAAGTTAGTTATTTAAGGGAAATACAATGAAACCGAATATCCATCCAGATTACCGTCCCGTGGTTTTTCATGACACCAGTGTCGATGAGTACTTCTTAATCGGCTCAACGCTAAAAACAGACCGTACTATAGAATGGGAAGACGGCAATACTTATCCTTACTTCACGATTGAGGTGTCGTCAAAGTCGCATCCTTTCTATACAGGTAAACAACGAGTGCTACATAAAGAGGGACGTGTTGCGAACTTCACTCGTCGTTTTGGTCAATTAGGCAAGGGAGCGAAATAGAATGAAAGTTGTGAAATCACTTAAAAGCGCGAAAAGCCGCCATCCTGATTGCCAGATAGTAAAGCGCAGAGGTCGTCATTATGTTATCTGCAAAACCAATCCGAGATTCAAAGCGGTTCAGAAATAGTCAGTCAAATTGATGTGACGCGAGTGTAAAAACGAGGGGAAAGTCAAACTTCATTCATTTGTCTGTTTTTCTTTTCCCTCGAGAAGAACCTGACAGAATATTGCGTATTAACTTAGAGTATGGCGTGTTTTATTTTCAAGTGAATCAATAGGTTATATTATCAGTTATATTTGTAGTGAATGTGTATTTGTGAATTATAAATCTATATTTTGTATTTAATGTAGATTTATTTGCTAATTAATTGTTCAAATAGAGTTAAAAGTCATCGATTGTTACACATTTTGTAACATTTTGAATTTCTAATTGATAATTTTGTCGCGTACCCTTCGCTGGCAATTTGAACATTTTTGTCACAATTGCATAGGAATCACTACAAGGAGGGAACTGATGAGTTCATCAGCTTCAATAAAAAACAACTCGCCAAAGAAACCTATTTTTACCCGTTTTCTCGATGGTGTTGAATATTTGGGGAACCTATTACCCCACCCGATCACTCTTTTCGCAATCTTCTGTGTCGCTATTCTAGTTACTTCAGGTATCGCAGGATATTTTGATGTGTCTGTTATGGACCCTCGTCCAGAAGGTGCTCCAGGTCGTGCTGCTGACGGCATGATCTACGTTGTAAGCTTACTTAATGCTGAAGGCTTACAGCTCATTGTTACTAATCTAGTGACAAACTTTGTTGGCTTTGCGCCATTAGGTACCGTGCTTGTTGCAATGCTAGGTGTAGCGATTGCTGAGCACTCAGGTCTATTATCTGCGGCGATGCGTGGCATGGTAATGGGCGCATCTAAGCGCATGGTTACGGTAACCGTAGTTTTCGCCGGTATTATCTCTAACACGGCTTCAGAGCTTGGTTATGTAGTACTTATCCCGCTTGCAGCAATGCTTTTCCACTCTTTGGGTCGTCACCCATTAGCAGGTCTAGCGGCAGCATTTGCTGGTGTATCTGGTGGTTACTCTGCAAACCTTCTAATTGGTACGGTTGACCCACTGCTTTCTGGTATCACAGAAACAGCAGCACAAATGATCGACCCGACTTACAGCGTTGGTCCTGAATCAAACTGGTACTTCATGTTTGTTTCTACTTTCTTCATCGCGATTACAGGTGCATTTGTAACTGAGAAGATTGTTGAACCAAAACTGGGTCAATACAATGACGAAGAAGCGTCTGAAGATTTATCAAATGATTCAATGGGCAAGCTAACAGACGTTGAAAAGAAAGGCCTTAAGCTTGCGGGTATCGCAGTGCTAGCGGTTTCAGCGCTTCTTGCTTGGACGATTGTTCCAGCTGATGGTGTTCTACGTTCAGCAGCAGGTACGGTTTCAGGTTCTCCATTCCTGAAAAGTATCGTAGCGTTCATCTTCGTATTCTTCGCAGTTCCTGGTTTTGTTTACGGTAAAGTTACCGGCACAATGAAAACAGACCGTGATGTAATCAATGCAATGTCTAAGTCTATGTCTTCAATGGGCATGTACATCGTACTTGTGTTCTTCGCTGCTCAGTTTGTTGCTTTCTTCAAGTGGACTAACTTCGGCCAAGTATTCGCAGTTGCAGGTGCTACTTTCCTACAAGATATCGGCCTAACGGGTCCAATGTTGTTCTTCGCATTCATCCTAATGTGTGGCTTCATTAACCTGATGATCGGTTCAGCTTCTGCTCAGTGGGCAGTAACAGCGCCAATCTTCGTTCCAATGCTAATGCTAGTTGGTTACGCGCCTGAAACGATTCAAGCGGCTTACCGTATCGGTGATTCAACAACCAACATCATTACGCCAATGATGAGCTACTTCGGTCTTATCCTTGCTGTAGCGACGCGTTACATGAAGAACCTAGGTATCGGTACTCTGATTGCAACTATGCTTCCATACTCAATCGTATTCTTGGTTGGTTGGAGCTTAATGTTCTACGTTTGGGTATTCGTATTTGGTCTACCAGTAGGCCCAGGTGCGGCAACGTACTACACGCCTTAGTCTTAAGGTTCAGAGTTGTCTGTAGAAGACTTGTTCCTATAGATAACTCTTGCTTGAAGATAGCTCTCTTATAGAGAACAAAAACCTGCGTTTATCGCAGGTTTTTTTCGTTATGTCACCGAGAACTAGTAGGAGTAAGTCATGATGACATTGACGATTTTTCTGCCCGGGCCACCAATGAACTCAAGGTTTGCTCCGTAAGTTTTTGTGATATTCCAATTTGCTCCGATTATCGCAGAGTAGTCTTCTGCGCTTTGCTGAGATAATTGATACGACAACCCGTCTACACCCAACGCGTTGTTTTCTTGCGTTAACCCTTCGCTGTGCATGTAAGCGGCACCCACATAAGGGAAAATGTTACCCCAGTTTTCAGTTTGAATAAGTTGGCCAACTCGAGGGCTGAACAACATGGTTTTAGTGTTAGTGCGCTCATCGTCGGTACGAGAGTGCGTCATACTGGCCGGAAGTACATAAGTGAAATCTCCAACCTGACCGACAATATTCATCGAGAACCCCCAGTTAGTGCCTTCCACATCCGGGTAAAACTCTGGAGTGTTGATGGATTCTTTAGAGCAAATGGGTAAATTTGAGTGTTTTTCGCAAGCTTTAAAGAGTGAGGTCGGTATTTCGGCTGTTAATTGAGTACCACCCGAGAAACGCCCGACATGTACGCCCATTTGTAGGAAGGGAAACACCCAAGCCGCAGCGCGCAGCTGCATGCTTTTGCTCTCGATTTCAGGTTCGCCAAATGACACCTGCGAAAGATCGTATCTGTCTCCTAAATTTACGTCGCCGACTTGCACGCCCAAATCATACATTTCGATATTTTGCTCAGAAGCGTTACCGATGAATGAAAGAGAAAACGGTAGAGGCAGGGCATAACCGAGATCAATGGCCTTTTGGGCATGAAAAGGTAAAGCGTGTTCCCACTTCTTATTGAGCTTCTGCTGTGTTTCGGCATCAGGAAAATCGACTCGTGCACTTTCTTCTGCCCGACTTGACGTTGCGCCGATAGCCAATGCGATAACCGCGCTTAACGTTATAAACTTTGTCATGCTGACCTCTTAAAACGCTTCGTTGATCGACAGATAAAGGCCTTGTGCATCATTAGAGCCAAAGCCGAGGTCGACACGAACGTTCATACGAGGTTGGAGTTCATAACGATAGCCAACGCCGTAGCTGTAAATTTTATCCTGATACAGGTCATTGATGTTTTCAGCCGTTGTTGCGAGACCGGCCCACATCGTAAAGCCGTGTTTGGTGTAATCACCATTGCTCATAAATGACTGGCGATACTCCATGGTGTGCTCGACGCTGTGCATATCACGGTAGCGTCCGTAATAGATGCCACGCATGGAATCTTGGCCGCCAAAGGTTGGCAGTTCGTAATAGGGAACATCGCCTGCGCTTAAGTTTGCAGTATTGAGAAAAGCCAAGGTGGAGCCTTTGATTGGTGTCCAATACAGACGGTAATCGGCTTCAGCTTTTTCAAAATTGGAGTCACTGCCAAAGTTGTCTTGGTAGCTCGCATATTCAAGGCTCAGAAACTGACCTTGACGAGCATTTACTGCGATGTCGCGGGTATCCCATTGTAAGGCTACACCTACCCCGAGCGTGAAGGAGTTATCTTGACCGTAGATAAAATCGGTATCTTGAGCGACGTTTGATGAAATAGATTCTTCAATCGCCTTTTTGTACTGCAAGCGAAGTATTGGCCCTAGGTAAATGTTGTTACCCAAGTGCATTCCGAGATCAGCGTTGTAGGTGACGAAGTCATAGTCGACTAAGTTCTCTTCATCTTTACCGTTATTGGCCCCTGACTGATAACCAGTACCGAAATAGTACAAGCTTTGTTTGCCCATCGATAATTGGCCGAAGTAGCGCAGTTTATTCTGTGGAGAAAATATTTTTTGTTTGGAGCGAACACCAAAACCGACACCGCTATCCATTTCATTGGCGATACCCACTAATGTGATGGAAGATCGTTGAGTTTTACTCGGTTGTTCAGGTGTCGTGTTAAATGAGTACAATCCACCGATGGCAAGCATAAAGCCAGTTTCTGGCATGTAAGCCGGGCCCCCAAGCAGTGAAAATAATCCGTTATCTTTGTTGTCTGGTGTTGAGTGGGGAACGGTATCTTCTTGTGCTAAAGAAGTAGAAGAGAATCCAAGAAGCAGGGAGCAGATCCATTGCAACGAGCCAAAAATAGTCGTTGTTTTACGTAGCATGGTGCACTCATGTGTTCACTAAAAGAGGGAGTATCTATGCCTGCGCTACGAGGAGGTAATGATCCGTTTTAATATCTGATATGTGTTAAGTGTATATCGTTGTAGGAATAAGGCTTGGAGCACCATCTTGACCGATTTCAAAATGGTGCATGTAAAATAGATGGGCTATTTTATTTGGACGAGTAAACTCATAATCCGGCGAAACGATAGGTAACCCCAAATTCAAATGACCAGCCTAAATCTCGTTGTATCAAAGCGCTGTCGCTGTCGTGATGAATTAAGTCTGCTCGAGCGATACCAATCCAAGTTGGCGTGAACTCATAGAGCCCGATTAACCCCGCTTGATAAACAAACGTCGACCCTGCATCAAACTGGTTTAACCCTGAGGCAGAAGCTTCGGTGTTAGAAATACCATAAAGGTGATTGGACAGTTTCTTGTCACGATAATCGATTTCTAGGTAGGGCGTAATGGTGAATGGCTGCGTCCAGGTTTCTAATGTTCTGCCTAAGTGAAGCTGAACTTCGTAGCCGTTATGTTCTGAAGTCACATCGTGTAAGTAGGTGAGGCGTGCGCCAACCGTACCTAATGTTATCCCCAGCTCTCCATTACCATCTCTGTCTTGAATGCCGTTGGGTAGGTCGACAAAAGTGTCTGACACCTCAGCAAAACGCCAGTTTCCAGATAGCCCGACGTAAGGCAGCAGTTGCCAATTGGCTAAGCTGCCATCAATAAAGCCTTTTGGGCCTGAGTAGAATAGGTTGGGTGTCGCGCCAAATTGAGGGGCACTTTTAGTGGAGAAAACACTTTCACCATAGGTAATGCTGCCTCCGATGATTCCGAACTCTTTATTCGCAAGGTGTTCATCGGCAAAGTCTTCACCAGCAAAGTTTTCATCGGCAAAGGAAGGTTGAGTGCTGCAAAAAAGAATGGATAGCGAGAGGGTGATTCGACGAACCATAATCAATACTCCGTTATTGTAATAAATATCAAGAACGGAGTATGTCGATTAAAATTTCATCGGGACTACAGCTATTACGAAAACGACGATCAAAGGTGTCGTAATTAGGAAGACTGTGGTTAGCGTTTGGCTAGCAGGCGATCGAGGTGGTTGGCAAACTCACGACGGTCGGTTTGAGAAAGGGCACTTGGTCCACCCGTTTGGATGCCACTTGAGCGCATGGTATCCATAAAGTCACGAATGTTCAGACGCGCTTTGATGGTCTCTTTGGTGTAAAGCTCACCACGAGAGCTGAGGGCTTGCCCACCTTTGGTGATCACTTCGTCAGCCAGAGGGATATCGGATGTAATCACAAGATCGCCAGGTTCAGTGCGTTTTACGATTTCATCATCAGCAATATCAAATCCGCTTGGCACTTGAATCGAGTGAATGTTATTACGTTTAGGAACGGGAACCAGATGGTTTGCCACAAAGGTACATTCAACCCCTGTGCGCTCAGCTGCGCGTACGATTGTTTCTCGGATAACCTTTGGACAAGCGTCCGCATCAACCCATATCTTCATAGTGTTCTATTTCTCTGTTAGCTTATTGCTCAGTTGCCTTATTGCTCAGTTAGTTTAGCTTCAAGTATGGCAACGCGAGCGGTGAGTTCAAGGATTTGCTTTTCTAGCTGGCTAACACGATCAAGTGCCGGCTCTTCTTGTGTCGCGACTTCAACTTTAGGAACGCGATTTGCGCTTTTCCAGCTCTTGATAGTCGTGATTAAAGCGGGCATCGGAACGGATGTGCTCATACGAGCCTTAACTAAAGCAACTGTCGGCTCTTTCCCTTGCGCTTGCAGTCCTTCAAGCACTGATTTCAACTCTTCAGAAACATCTTTTGTCAGCATGTTGACCTCCATTTTTAGTCTTCAGTCATTTTACTCGCTCTGGTGAATGATAGCGAATCATAAAACCGCCCATGACTTGTGAGAGATCTCTTACAAAGGCTGTGAGATAACACGAATACATCGCTAGAGATATTGATGTGCATATAGTTAAGGTATTGAATTTTATTTGTTTTATATAATTAACAACTTTCTTGAATTCAAAATGTGATGCAAATCTATTGTCCGAAATCCTAAATCGCGTAAATTAAACCTTGTCGGAAGGATTCTGACACGGAACAGGAAAGCACCAAGGATTTGGTTATCTTCAGGATGAAGATTTGGTTACTTAGGATTGAGTGATCAAGCATGGAGCGTAAGGACATTGTAGGGATACAGTCAGTTAACAGGAAGTTAGCTGCAACGGAATGACAATGGACACCTTTAGGATTAAAGGGTTGGATTAGCATCAGGACGATGTAAAGGACACCGCTCACGGAACAAGTGATGTGCGCTAACTAGGATTGTTAGCTTTCAGGATGATTGGACACCGCTAGGACGGCGAAGTAAAGGAAAGAGCTGAAGGATTACAGCCACTATTATGGATGATGCATGGAGCATTAATTAGTAGCCGGACTGCTGCGAGTAAGACCCTAGCCCTGACACTTCGGTGTCGGGGCTTTTCTTTTCCTGAGGCTTTCTCTGTCTAGGAGGCTCTTTTTAATCGAGAGCTTTTTCATCTAAGAGCGCAACATCTGCTTTTCTGCTAATGGTCAACACAAGGAGTGTTTTATGACGATAGCAACCTCAAGAACGCTGTTGGTACCTTATACTGAACAGCTAGAACTCGACTTTATCAAGTTAAATTGCTGCCCCATTAATCGTGCTGAAATGAATGGACCTCACTCTATCACCTCTGCGAAGCATCTTTTTCAAGAAATACTGCAAGATAACGTAGGCTTTTGCCGCGCGATCATCCACAACCAAACCCGTGAATATCTTGGACATGTCTTTGTTTCATCGGAAAAGGGTAAGCATGAATTTGGCTTTATTTTGGATAAAGAATATTGGAATCAAGGTTTTGCTAGTGAGGTACTAAAGCCTTTCTTTAGTTTAGTGCGTTTTGAAGAGCGCCTAACGAATGTTGTTGCGACTGTGAATGTCGGCCACAACCCATCGATTAAGCTATTAGAAAAATTAGGCTTTGCATTTAAAGAGACCAAACAAGATCAGTTTGGCCCTTATCATGAATATCGTTATACCGAGTATTGCGACGTTACATTCTATGAGGCTGTAGCTCAAACCGCATAGAACGGAAACCCACCATGGTCAGTTTCCCTTGGTACAGGTCATCACCCAACGCTGAAAACTCAAATTGATACACGGTGTGCCAGCGCCAAATGGTGGTGAGCTCATGGCGCATCTTAAGTTTATGACCATTAAAGGCAACACTTAATAGCTGTAGGTCGAGCTCTTTACATTTTCTCGCAATGGCAGCTTTCGCAAGCTCGGATTGCCTGCGCTGCTGCCAAAACAGAAAGCAAAAGAAGCACAGCATCAAAATAGCCAATAAGTTATCTATCATTTAATCCATACTTCCTTTTATCTCTCTATTCCGTTCGTGATTTGAGCTTTTTCTTATGAGCTACTGAGCTGTTATGTCTGGTATCTATTGCGACTTAGCCGCTTGTTGTAATTCAACAAGTGCATTGGCAAGTTCTGGTGATGGGTTCGAATTCAACAACGGCAAAAATACCATTCTTAGTGTCGGAATCATCACTAAATCTGCAAATAACTGATTGAACAGGTTCTGGTTGCCTGTTTGTGCGAGGCGTAACAAGAATTGCTCAGCAATCGATGGATCTTGCAGTGCGTGCCAGCTACGACCAGCCAAACCAATTAACACCTCTTGATGGCTTAAGCGTGGGCTCGCCAGTACTTGGTTAATTACGGAATTCGTTGTGCTTTGCTCTGCGCCAGAAAGGGCACGTACCAGTGCCGACAGTAAGAACAGATCCGGCTCTTGGCTGTTAATCTCATTTTCTGCCATCTCTTGTAAGCGTTGAGCCAGCTTGTCATTGATTTGCGTGTGCTCAAGCGCCCCTAGTGTTGCGTATAGAGGTTCTGATGGCAGTTTGTTCAATGCTTTGCGAATCGCGACACCATTTTGTTGGCTGCCTAAGCGAGCACACATATCAGTGATGCCTTGTAGGCCAACGGTTTTCCAGTTGTCCCAACCGAGTTCGCCTGTGAAATAGTGTTGAGCGTGTTCGTAGTATTGGCTCGTTGCAAGGTCTAAACCTGCTCTTACTTGGCTATGGAACACGGCCATTTTGTCTTCTGAAGGCTTGAAAGTATATGGGTTGTTAGACAGCTTTTGTTGTTGCTCTTCGCTGATCTCACCGTTCAAACGTGTGCCCATCGCTTCGATAACAAACTTAAGGAAATTGCCGACATCACCTTGATGTAATAGGCCTCTTTCGTCCAGTTTGAATTTTAGGAACCAGATCCACGGTTGTTTGTGTTCGTTCCAGTAACTAATCGCTAAGTGAGCTTGTTTCTGAAGTGGAAATGGGTACGGCTGTTTCCCTTGCTCAACATCAGAGAATAAGGTGTTGTCGATCTTCTGAATACGGCGACCTAGGTCGTAGATATCGTATTGGCAACCGCTATTCTTTAGTAACTGAGTGAGCGTGTGAATCGTTTCCATAGTAATAAAGCTCCTAACTTTCTTTCCTAAATAGATGGTACTCTATGCCCCAATTTCAAGGTCACTAGATAAATAACTTGGTGAAAAATGACAGCAGCCACAAAGTTACCTCTTTTACTTCAACAATTAGAACAACAAATGCGCCAATGTTCCCTATGGAGTGCGCTTCCGCCTTCGGATGAAGCTCTGGCGAGCGTAGAGCCTTTTGCTATTGATTCTCTACAGCCAGAAGAGTGGTTGCAGTGGATCTTTATCGTTAAGATCAACGCAATGATGGATGCGAAAATGGCGCTACCGAAGGGCTTTGCTATCCATCCTTATTTTGGTGAAGTGTGGAAAAATGAGGCAGACAAGGTCGAACTGCTAGTGACAATTCAGAGCATTGATGAGGTATGCGCGTAATGTTAGAGATCATTTATCAAGATGAGTATTTTGTCGCGGTGAATAAGCCCGCTGGCATGCTAGTGCATCGTTCATGGCTGGATAAACACGAAACGCAATTTGTTATGCAGACACTGCGTGATCAAATTGGTCAGCATGTATTTCCATTGCATCGTTTAGACAGACCGACATCGGGTGTGTTGGTGTTTGCGTTGTCGAGTGAGGTTGCTTCACAGGTGATGCCAATGTTCGCTAATCATGAGATGCAAAAAACCTATCATGCGATTGTTCGTGGTTGGATAGAAGAGGGCGATACGCTCGATTATGCACTTAAGGTTGAGCTGGATAAGATCGCAGATAAGTTCGCGAAAGAAGACAAAGAAGCGCAAGAGGCGGTGACAGTCTATGAACCGCTAGCAAAAGTAGAAGTGCCATATTCAACAGGGCGTTTTCCTACGAGCCGCTACTGCTTGGTTGAGATGATGCCAAAGACAGGTCGCAAACATCAGCTGCGTCGTCACATGGCTCACCTAAGACATCCGATAGTGGGTGATACCTCGCATGGTGATGGTAAGCACAATCGACTGTTCCGTGATGATTTAGATTCGCACCGTTTGTTGTTGCACGCTTCAGAGCTTCGCTTTATTCACCCTTTCACAAAAGAAGAGTTGGTTATGAAGGCCAACCTTGATGAAACTTGGCTAAGGTTGTTTGAAACCTTTGAGTGGGATACTAACTTAATCGATGCTCAAACTTGCTTGTCTAAGTAAGTCTCGCGTGTTTTAAGCAATCGCGAGTCTAAGTGAATAGAGAAAATAGAATAAAAAACAAAGGGCTGATAGTGATATCAGCCCTTTTTGTATCTGTATAACCTTAACGGCATAACTAATGTTGGTTAGTTATTAGTTAGTCGCGGGATCATTTTAGCTTTTCTAGATCGGCTTCGATCTCAGCGATCTTACTTGATACCACTTTCTCTAGATGGCGTAAGTCGGTAAGGATCTTCTGCTTCACATCCACCTCAGCCGTTGGCGTCGGTTTGGTGATCTTGTTGAGCTCATCAATCACAAGAGTGAGGTTGCGGTTAATCTCAGTCACTTCTTTGTATTGATTATTGCCACCGCTAACAAGCACACTTTTTACTTGTCGTGGGTACTTAAACTTAACGCTTTTCGCGAACAGTTCACCTTTCTGCTTACGAAAGTAAATCTTCAGGATATCTTTGTGCGCTTCTTGGCGAAGGGAGTAACGTTCAATCTGTTTAGGTTCGTGGATACCTAAGCCAGTGAGGTTTGGATACATAAGCGACCTCTAGGTTATGAATGTAATACTTTTATGTAATTGACTTGATCAATGTAGCAGCCTAACGACGAGCTAGATAGTTGATATCTGTGAATTGATTGTAAGTTGTGGGCAAGATCGCTCTCTATCTTTACCCACACTTATTTGGTTATTAAACCTGCTTTTAGACTGAATTCGCTTTCTAAGGTGCGAGTTCAGAAACGTGCTCGGTTAATCGCTCTCTTAGTGCCTGTTCTTGTTCTTCAGACAGCCTTCCACCTGCTTCACTGGTCAGAATAAACAGATCCTCTGCTCGCTCACCTATGGTGGTGATTTTGGCACCGTGTAAGTTGATGTCTAGCTCCGCAAAGGTTGCACCGACTTGAGCCAATAACCCCGGCGTATCAAGGGCTCTTAACTCCATCAAGGTGCGTTTCTTGCTCTTGGTTGGTAGGAACTCAACTAAGGTTTTGACCTTAAAGTGTTGCAAGTTACGTGGCGTGCGACGTGTCTTAATCTTAGTTGGTCGGCCATCAGCCAATACATGAGTCAGATGCTTAGCAACGGCTTTGTGTCTTGCTTCATCAATCGCTTCACCGTGCTGGTCTAGTACGATAAAGGTATCCAAAACATGACCATCTTTGCTGACCATGACTTGGGCGTCATGAACGTTAAAGTTACGTCTGTCGAGTTCGGCAACCACGGTCGCAAACAGTGCCGCTTGGTCTTTACAGTAAACGAACACCTCAGTACCACCACGTGTCGCTTTTTTGCTGATCAGCACGAGTGGTTGGCTTGGGTCTTCTAGGCGAAGTAAGTGCTCACAGTGCCAAGCGATTTGTTTATGTGTGTGACGCAAGAAATAATCGGCCTTAAAGCGTTGCCATAACAGTTCAATCTCACGAGCGGTGAAGCCTTCTTTACGCAGCAGTGCTGATGCCATTTGTTGGTTGTGACGAATACGGTCTCTGACATCGACTGGGTTTTCCAATCCGCGGCGCAGTGCGCGCTGCGTAGAGTGGAATAGCTCAGCTAACAGGGTGCGTTTCCAACTGTTCCATAGCTCAGGGTTCGTCGCACAGATATCGGCAACGGTTAAGCAAACCAGTAGCTCGAGTGATTCTTCATCACGCACTTTTTTGGCGAATTCGGTGATCACATCTGGATCGTAGATATCACGGCGCTGAGCCGTTACTGACATCAACAGATGATTTTGTACCAACCACGCGACTTGTTTAGCTTCAGGTTTCGATAACCCGTGTTCAATACAGAAAGAGTAAGCCTCAACTGCACCTATCTCAGAGTGGTCTCCGCCGCGGCCTTTGCCGATGTCATGGAAGATAGCGGCAAGGATCAGCAACTCTTTCTTCTGTACGCGCGGGTACACTTCACAGCAGATAGGGTGCTTATCGTGGTTTTCAATTTGACCAAAGCGGTTGATGTGCTTGAGAAGGCGGATACTGTGCTCATCCACAGTGTAAACATGGAATAGGTCAAACTGCATCTGACCAACGATCTGGCTCCACTGCGGTAAGTATGCCGAGAGTACGCCCAACTTGTGCATTAAGCTAAAGGCCTTGTGCAGAGCATTTGGGTGGCGAATTAGATCCATGAACTTGTCACGAGCTTCAGGAATGGTATGCAGGAATCGGTTCAATCGGCGACGTGCCGTTCGCAACTGTCGCAATGTTGGGGGACTAACCCCTTCGATAGTCGAGTCATTGGCGATATGGATAAACATATCGAGAATGGTTTCTGGTCTTGCTTGGAATAGTGCTGGCTTGCGTGCTTCGATCAACGAACCTCGGCGTTGGAAGTCATCGTCGAGAATCTCAGCGTCCTGGGTCTGACCGCCATTGATGATCGCTTGATCGAACAGTTTAAGCAGCATCTTATTCAGTTCAGCAACACGACGAAGGGTTCGGTAGAACTCTTTCATCATCATCTCAACACCACGGTTGCCTTCGCCCGTATAACCCAGATGTTCAGCGACTTGAGCTTGATGGGCAAAGGTGAGGCGGTTGTCATAACGGCGCAGTTCAATGTGCAGTGCAAAACGAACTCGCCATAGGAAATCTTGGCACTCAACTAATTCACGATACTCCGCATCGGTTAGAAAGCCGTATTTGCTCATCTCTAACAAAGAGGTCGCGCCGAAGTGGCGACGCGCAACCCAGCTCAGGGTATGGATGTCTCTGAGTCCGCCTGGAGTCGATTTAATGTCCGGCTCTAGGTTGTAAGTGGTGTCGTGGTAGCGAGCGTGACGCTCTCTCTGTTCTTGAATCTTAGCCTTGTAGAAGGTTTCACTTGGCCAAAACGAATCGGAGTGAATCTTCAGTTTTAGTTCTTGGAAGGTGTCTTCACTGCCACACAACAATCGAGACTCTTGTAGGTTGGTCGCAACGGTTAAATCATCAATGCCGATCTCAAGACATTCGGCAATGGTGCGCACGGCGTGGCCGACTTCTAATCTTAGATCCCAGAGTAGGGTGATGAATTGGCTGACCTTCTCGCCGAGCGCTGGTGGCAATGTTTTTTGCGAGACGATGAGAATATCAATGTCAGACAAAGGGTGCAGTTCGCCACGACCATAACCACCCACTGCGACAAGTGAAATATGAGGCAGTTTGTTGAATCCGAAATTTTCCCACAAACGATTGAGAAGTAAATCCATGTATTCGGAGCGCAGTAGAACCAAATCGGTGACGGGGTGGTGGTTCAGAAATTCATTTTTTTGATACTGCGTGAAGATTTCGAGCTGATTTTTTAATTCGCAGATTTCAATTTGTTCGTCATTGAACGTAAGAGGGCATTGATAAGGCATAGTCTGCTATCCGTGCAAGCAAATGAGAATAGTAAACAATTTAACAGAAGCTGATGGAAAATCGAAATTGAGCGGATAAAAAAATATCCTCGACAATGCGAGGATATTTTTAAAAGGCTGATGCGTTCAGTTCGGTGAACTAAGCGTTCTTCATGATACGTGGGATTGTATCATCGCTGCGCAGTGTTAGTACTTCACAACCAGTATCAGTTACAACCAGAGTGTGCTCCCATTGAGCCGAGTTCTTGCTGTCTGCCGTGTATACTGTCCAACTATCTTCGTCATCAAGACGACAGCCAAACTTACCCGCGTTGATCATTGGCTCGATAGTGAAACACATACCTGCTTTTAGCACGGTGCGATCGCTGTTCTTGTAGTGAACCACTTGTGGATCTTCGTGGAACTCAGAACCAATACCGTGACCACAGTAATCTTTAACAATAGAGAACTTAGCGCGTGGGTTGTTCTTGTTGTTTGTTTTGATGTACTTCTCGATAGCAGTGCCGATTTGACCAAGTTGAACACCTGGCTTAACTTGGCGCATGCCTTCGTAAAGTGCTTCTTGAGCAACCATGCACAGACGCTTGTTTGCTGGTGAAACCTCACCCACTAGGAACATCTTAGATGTGTCACCGTGGTAACCTTGTGGACGAACGCTTAGATCTGCATTTTTGTCATCAGGAATGATTACCGTGATATCAACGTTAAGAATGTCGCCATCTTTTAATACAGCCGGTTTGAATTGACCTGTGCTGCCAGTCTCATCTTGTGATGCTGGAATACCGTGACACACAATGTGGTTGATAGACGTACAGATTGACTTAGGGAAACCGTGGTAATCAAGTGGTGCTGAGTATGCGCCTCTTTCTAGAGCGTACTCGTGACAGATTTGGTTTAGCTCTTCTGTCGTTGTACCTACTTGGATATGAGGTTCAATCATCTCTAGAATTTCAGAAGCCAGCTTGCCGGCGACGCGCATTTTTTCAATTTCTTCAGCAGTTTTAATTTTTACAGCCATTGCATATCTCTTAATTTGGTAGCACCTAAGTGTGCATATTGGGGCTATTCTATCAGTGCAGCATTTTAGCGCAACATTCCCATGTCCATACATTGCTGGTGGATACTGCTCAACGTGAGTGAATCGTGATCGATTTATTGAGCCTGAAGTGAATGAATAGCGACACTATTTATAGGTGAAATTCGCCGATAGGGATCAGTATAGCAGTCGCCATTTTTAGAATTTTTTCTAGCCATAGATAGACAAAATATGGTATAAAGCGCGCCGGACATCAGGACTGTTTTCTCCAATTGGCGAAACAAGCTTTATGTCCACTAACTTATTTCTTTAAATCACACACATTCCGACACATGTTCCGGGGTGCCTCAACAACACAGATAACGGCTGAAAAGTGGTTAGTTGTTAGGGGTCGGATTCATGGGGGATGTGGAGGCCTAACCCCATAGAGGATTTTAAAATGGCAACTGTATCAATGCGCGATATGCTTAAAGCTGGTGTTCACTTCGGTCACCAAACTCGTTACTGGAACCCAAAAATGAAGCCATTCATCTTTGGTGCTCGTAACAAAGTACATATCATCAACCTAGAAAAAACTGTACCAATGTTCAACGAAGCTCTAGCTGAAATCGCTAAAGTTGGCGAGAAGAAAGGTAAAGTTCTTTTTGTTGGTACTAAGCGCGCTGCATCTGAAGCTGTTAAAGAAGCTGCTATCAACAGCAACCAGTTCTACGTTAACAACCGCTGGTTAGGCGGTATGCTAACGAACTACAAAACTGTTCGTCAGTCTATCAAGCGTCTGAAAGAACTTGAAGCGCAAGCTCAAGACGGTACTTTCGACAAGCTTACTAAGAAAGAAGCTCTAATGCGTACTCGTGAAATGGAGAAGCTAGAGAAATCTCTTGGTGGTATCAAGAACATGGGCGGCCTTCCAGACGCTCTATTCGTAATCGATGCTGATCACGAACACATCGCAGTTAAAGAAGCAAACAACCTAGGTATCCCAGTTTACGCTGTAGTTGATACTAACTCTAACCCAGACGGTGTTGACTTCGTTATCCCAGGTAACGACGATGCAATCCGTGCAGTACAGCTTTACCTAAACGCTGCTGCAGACGCGGTTAAAGAAGGTCGCAACAAAGATGTTGCTGCTGTAGCTGCTGAAAAAGACGGTTTTGTAGAAGCTGAATAATAGCGGCTCTGAGCCATATTTAGTTCATATTAAGCGGTCATAATCGGTGGCTTAACGGACTGAATACAGTCAATATCAGGGGCCAATTAATTAGGCCCCTGTTTTTTATCTTTTTTAGAATTTACTGAGGAATAGAGAATGGCAACTGTAACTGCAGCTCTAGTTAAAGAACTTCGCGAGCGCACTGGCGCTGGCATGATGGAATGTAAGAAAGCGCTTGTAGAAGCAAACGCTGACATCGAACTAGCAATTGAAAACATGCGTAAGTCTGGCGCAGCGAAAGCAGCTAAGAAAGCTGGTAACGTTGCTGCTGAAGGCGCAATCATCATCAAAGAAGAGAACGGCGTAGCTGCTCTTCTTGAAGTTAACTGCCAAACTGACTTCGTAGCAAAAGATGCTAACTTCACTGCATTCGCAGAAGAAGTTGCAGCTGCTGCAGTAGCTTCTCAAGCTACTGTTGAAGAGCTACAAGCACAGTTCGAAGAGACTCGTGTTGCTCTAGTTGCAAAAATCGGCGAAAACATCAACATCCGTCGCGTACAATACGTTTCTGGTGTTGCACTAGCTTCTTACCGTCACGGTGAGAAAATCGGTGTTGTTGTTGCTGGTGAAGGCGAAGCTGAAACTCTTAAGCACGTTGCAATGCACGTTGCTGCATCACGTCCTGAGTTCCTAAACCCAGAAGACGTACCAGCAGACGTAGTTGCTAAAGAGAAAGCAGTTCAAGTTGAAATCGCTATGAACGAAGGCAAACCAGCTGAAATCGCAGAGAAAATGGTTGTTGGCCGTATGAAGAAATTCACAGGCGAAATCTCTCTAACTGGTCAAGCTTTCATCATGGAGCCTAAGCAAACTGTTGGTGCTATCCTTAAAGAGAAAGGCGCTTCAGTATCTAACTTCGTACGTCTAGAAGTTGGTGAAGGCATCGAGAAAGCAGCTGAAATGAGCTTTGCTGACGAAGTTGCAGCGGTACAAAAAGGTTAATCCTTAGCGTATTGTTTGAAAAGAGACCGTGGCAAATGCTGCGGTCTTTTTATGAATAGTGAATTATTTTTTAGCTGTTATGAATGCAAACTGAGCTATTCAGTTTTTATCCATGACTGTTAATCATCAACTCTTTGGAAGGTAAACTCCATGACTACGAACCCTAAACCGGCGTATCAACGTATTCTGTTAAAACTTAGCGGTGAAGCACTACAAGGCGAAGAAGGTTTTGGTATTGACCCGACGATCCTTGATCGTATGGCTCAAGAAGTGAAAGAATTGGTTGAACTAGGTGTTCAAGTAGGCGTTGTTATCGGTGGTGGTAACCTTTTCCGTGGTGCAGGCCTTGCTGAAGCAGGTATGAACCGCGTTGTTGGTGACCACATGGGTATGCTTGCAACGGTAATGAACGGCCTTGCAATGCGTGACGCTCTTCACCGTGCTTACGTAAACGCACGTGTAATGTCTGCAATCCCTCTTAAAGGTGTGTGTGACGACTACAACTGGGCAGACGCAATCAGCCAACTACGTCAAGGTCGCGTTGTGATCTTCTCTGCTGGTACTGGTAACCCATTCTTCACTACGGATTCTGCTGCATGTCTACGTGGTATCGAAATCGAAGCTGACGTAGTTCTAAAAGCGACAAAAGTAGATGGTGTATTTACTTCTGACCCTGTAGCAAACCCAGACGCAGAGTTGTATGATACGTTGTCTTACAACACGGTTCTTGATAAAGAACTTAAAGTAATGGACTTGGCTGCATTTACGCTAGCACGTGATCACAAAATGCCAATCCGTGTATTTAACATGAATAAACCAGGCGCACTACGTCGCGTGGTTATGGGTGAAACTGAAGGTACATTAATCAGCGACGCTGACTAATTTTTCGGGCTTACTGAGGTGTTGTACCTTGGTAAGCTTATCCTTATCACTCCAAATAAAAAGCTTTCTTGAAGAAAGAACATAATCAAGGTGAAATTGTGATTAACGAAATCAAAAAAGACGCTCAAGAGCGCATGGTAAAAAGTGTTGATGCACTAAAAAACAGCCTGCAAAAGATTCGTACAGGCCGTGCGCACCCGAGCCTACTTTCTGGTCTTACTGTTGAGTACTACGGTGCTCCAACGCCTTTGACTCAAGTAGCTAACGTTATCGCTGAAGATGCACGTACACTAGCTATTACAGTGTTTGATAAAACACTGACTCCTCTAGTTGAAAAAGCAATTCTGACATCTGACCTAGGCCTAAACCCTATGTCTGCGGGTACAGTTATCCGTGTTCCACTTCCACCGCTAACGGAAGAGCGTCGTAAAGACCTAGTTAAAATCGTTCGTGGCGAAGCTGAAGGTGGCCGTGTTGCTATCCGTAATATCCGTCGTGACGCGAATGGCGATCTAAAAGCACTTCTTAAAGATAAAGAAATCTCGGAAGATGAAGATCGTAAAGCACAAGACGAAATTCAAAAGCTAACTGACGCTGCGGTTAAGAACGTAGACGAAGTTCTAGCTGTTAAAGAAAAAGAGTTGATGGAAGTTTAATTTTCCATATTCTTTTCTTTCCGGAAAAACGCTGTACTCACGGTGCAGCGTTTTTTTATGCTACTCTGTTCGACTATTAGAATTTGATTCACTCTTTTATGCATAATTCTCAAGCGTTCACAGACTCTCTTCCTAAACACATTGCTATCATTATGGATGGTAATGGTCGCTGGGCAAAAGCTCAGGGCAAGCCTCGCGTCTTTGGCCATAAAAACGGTGTTCAAGCCGTTCGTAAAACCATCTCTTCTGCAGCCAGACTTGGCATTAAAGCCGTTACTCTTTTTGCATTTAGTAGCGAAAACTGGCGTCGTCCTGAAGAAGAAGTCGGTATCTTGATGGAACTGTTTATTTCAGTGCTGTCGAGTGAAGTTAAAAAGCTTCATAAAAATAATCTACAACTTCGTGTTATTGGTGATAAAAGTCGTTTCAATGATCGACTACAAAAGAAGATAGAAGAAGCGGAAGCTTTGACTAGCACCAATACGGGTATGGTTATTAATATTGCAGCTAACTACGGCGGTAAGTGGGATATTCAGCAAGCAATGACCTCTATTGCTCAACAGGTAAAGTCTGGTGATATTAATGTAGATGATATTGATGAAGCTATGATTACACAGCACCTGACAATGGCAGATATTCCTGAAGTCGATCTACTTATCCGTACCAGTGGCGAATGCCGCATTAGTAATTTTATGCTTTGGCAGTTGGCTTACGCCGAAATGTATTTCACTGAACAATTCTGGCCAGACTTTAATGAAGACAGCTTAGTAGAAGCTGTGACTTGGTTTGTAAACCGTGAGCGTCGTTTTGGATGCACCGGTGAGCAAATTAAAGCTCTGATGGACAGTTAATAAGGATTTTTTGGTTTGAAACAACGAATTATTACGGCGTTGATTTTAGCTCCCCTAGTTATTCTAGGTATTTTCGAGTTATCACTTCCTACATTTATTCTTTCACTAGCGGTAATCTCGCTATTGGGTTTTTGGGAGTGGACTCAGTTTGTTGAAAGCAAATCGCGTTATTTAGCGTTGATTCCAACGGTTGTGGTTAGTGCTGCAAGTTTTGCTTTTATCCCTTTTGATGCATTTAGCCTTAATAACTTGTCTACTGCTCACTACGCCATTCTAACGATTGGCTCGATTTGGTGGGTAATCGCGAGTGGCATGGCGGTGACTTATCCTAAGTCTATGCCTGCATGGAAAGACTCTTCTCTTCTTCGTCACGTCTTTGGTGTGCTGACTCTGCTGCCATTCTTTTGGAGTGTGGTTATCCTGCGTGCTAACGGTATCGATGCTGATCCTTACCACGGCGCAAAACTGGTGATGTTTGTTTGCTTGCTTGTTTGGGCGGCGGACAGCGGTGCTTATTTTTCAGGAAAGAGTTTTGGTAAGCGTAAAATGGCACCAGCGGTAAGTCCGAATAAGACGATTGAAGGTCTTATTGGTGGCATTATTACTGCAGTGATCGTGGCTTGGATCTTTGCTGACTTGTTTGACATCCAATTCACAAGCCCACTTCACATGATTGTTATTACCCTTGTGACCGTTGTTATTTCTGTTCTAGGTGACCTTGTTGAAAGCATGTTTAAGCGTGTTTCTGGGGTGAAAGACAGCAGTAATCTGATTCCTGGTCATGGTGGTATACTAGATAGAATAGATAGCTTAACGGCTGCATTCCCTGTCTTTGCTCTGCTTTATTTAGCATTCTAATAAAAAAGGGCAGTGATTCTGCCCTTTATTACATTTCTACGGTCATATGTGATGCGAAATCTAACTATCCTTGGCGCCACCGGCTCAATTGGTGCAAGTACACTAAAAGTCGTCGAGCAAAACCCAGATCTCTATTCAGTGGTTGCACTGGCTGCAGGCTCGAATGTTGAAAAGATGCTGGCGCTAGTTGAAAAGTGGCAACCAAGCTATGTTGCTATGGCTTGCCCTGATGCAGCGTCTCAACTGACTGAAGTGTTGTCCGCGAGTTACTCTAACGTAAAAGTTCTTTCAGGCACTGAAGGCATGTGTCAGGTTGCTTCTCTAGAGGAAGTGGACACGGTAATGGCCGCGATTGTTGGTGCCGCTGGTTTACTTCCTACTATGTCTGCGGTTAAGGCTGGTAAGCGTATCTTGCTTGCTAATAAAGAAGCCTTGGTGATGTCTGGACAGTTGTTTATAGACGCCGTGGAAAAGTACGGTGCTGAACTACTTCCAGTTGATAGTGAACATAATGCTATCTTTCAATGCTTGCCTCAAAACGTACAAACTAACCTAGGCCGTTGTGATTTAGAAGAGAACGGTATCAACCATATTCTTTTGACTGGTTCGGGTGGTCCTTTCCGTTATACGGACGTTGCTGAGCTAGAGTCGGTAACACCAGAACAAGCTATCGCACACCCTAACTGGTCTATGGGTCCTAAGATCTCGGTCGATTCAGCGACTATGATGAATAAGGGATTAGAGTACATTGAGGCGAAATGGTTATTTAATGCCTCTCAAGAGCAGTTGAAAGTGATTATTCATCCTCAGTCTGTGATTCATTCTATGGTCCAGTACAAAGATGGCTCTGTGCTTGCTCAAATGGGTGAACCTGATATGGCGACGCCAATCGCTTTGACGATGTCTTACCCTGAGCGTACAGAAGCGGGTGTTAAGCCTCTGGATTTCACCAAAGTGGGCGAGCTTACTTTCCTAGAACCAGACTTTAGCCGTTACCCATGTTTAAGATTAGCGATTGAAGCTTGCTACCTAGGTCAGCATGCAACAACCGCAATTAATGCAGCAAACGAAATTGCAGTCGATGCTTTCTTGAACAATCGAGTGAAATTTACCGATATTGCCGTCATTAACGAGCATGTTATGAGCAAAGTATGTGAACAACATAACTCTGAGGGCTTAGATAGCTTGGAAAGCCTCCTCGAGCTCGATAATATGTCTCGTCAATTAGCCAATCAATTTATTAAAGAGCAGCTAGCATGAGTGGAATTCTGTGGAACTTCGCATCCTTTATTGTAGCGCTTGGTATTCTGGTCGCTGTTCATGAGTTTGGACACTTCTGGGTTGCTCGTCGCTGTGGTGTGAAAGTTGAGAAATTCTCGATTGGTTTTGGTAAATCAATCTGGAGCAAAGTTGGCCGTGATGGCACAGAGTACAGCTTGTCTGTCATTCCATTGGGCGGCTACGTTAAGATGCTTGATGGTCGTGTAGACGACCTTTCTGAAGACGAACAACAATACGCTTTTGATAAGAAGCCATTGTGGAAAAGAACGGCGATAGTTGGCGCAGGTCCTGCGTTTAACTTTATCTTTGCCGTCTTTGCGTATTGGCTTGTATTTTTGATTGGCGTACCGGCGGTTAAACCCGTAATTGGTGAAGTTACTCCGCAATCTATTGCTGCACAAGCCGGAATTGAAACTGGAATGGAACTTAAATCTATTTCGGGAATCAAAACCGCAGATTGGGAATCAGTCAATATGGGTTTGATATCGCATATTGGTGATCAGTCCATGACTGTAACGGTTGCTTCTCAAGACGATATCGGCTTTGAACAACAGATGACATTGGATATTTCAGACTGGTCATTCAACCCAGAAACTGAATCTGCAATGACAACGCTGGGCTTTAGACCATATTCTCCAGAGATATCGACAGTGCTCGCTCAAGTCATTGATGACGGTGCGGCATACGATGCAGGGGTAGAAGCTGGCGACAAAATTGTTGAGATTTATGGGCAGCCTATTGAACAGTGGCAGTCGGTTGTTGAGTTAATCCGTTCAAACCCGATGACATCCTTGGACCTTGTAGTCCTGCGAAATGGTACTGAACAGTCATTAATTATGACGCCAAAAAGCCGCGAGCTTTCTGATGGTTCCACAATCGGCTATGCAGGTATTGCTCCAGAAGTCGCAGAATGGCCAGAAGATTATCGCTTTGAGTTACAATTTGGTGTAATTGAGTCTGTAGGAAAAGCATTTGATAAAACAGGTCAAATCATTGGTTTGACGCTGACAATGCTTAAGAAGCTCATCGTTGGTGATGTTGGCTTAAATAACTTGAGTGGCCCGATTTCAATAGCTAAAGGCGCAGGGACAACCGCCGATTACGGTTTGGTTTACTTCTTAGGCTTTTTGGCTCTGATTAGTGTTAACTTGGGGATTATTAATTTGGTTCCGCTGCCTATGCTTGATGGCGGACATTTGCTCTTTTTCGCTATTGAGGCCGTTACTCGTAAACCGGTGCCTGAAAAAGTTCAGGAAATGGGATACAGAGTGGGAGGTGCAATCCTCTTCTCTTTGATGGCTCTGGCAATATTTAATGATTTTACTCGTCTGTGAATGGTTTCTCACAGGCATTGGTAGTAGCAAGGAATAATTAGAATAAGTATGGCGATTAAGCAAATTCTGTTCGCAAGTCTATTGGCCACTAGTGTGGCTGCGAACGGAGCACAAAACTTTGTGGTTCAAGATATCAAGGTCGAAGGTTTACAGCGTGTTGCACTTGGTGCTGCTCTACTGAAAATGCCAGTGCGTATTGGCGATGAAGTGGATGAAAGCGATGTATCTGAGATCATTCGTGCACTGTATGCTTCAGGTAACTTTGAGGACGTTAAAGTCCTTCGCGATGAAGGTGTTTTAGTTGTTCAAGTGAAAGAACGACCGACCATCGCGAGCATTTCATTCTCGGGTAACAAAGCGATCAAAGAAGAGCAGCTTCAGCAGAACCTAGATGCGTCTGGTGTTCGTGAAGGTGAAGCTCTTGACCGTACTACGCTGAGTAACATTGAGAAAGGCCTTGAAGATTTTTACTACAGCGTGGGTAAGTACAACGCGACAGTAAAAGCGGTTGTGACGCCTCTGCCACGTAACCGTTCTGACCTTAAGTTTGTGTTTACTGAGGGCGTATCCGCTAAGATTCAGCAAATCAACTTTATCGGTAATGAAGTCTTCTCAGACTCTGAACTGCTTAGTCGTTTCAATCTGAATGTAGATGTTGCATGGTGGAATTTCCTTGCGGATGAAAAATACCAAAAGCAAGTATTAGCCGGTGATATCGAAGCGCTGAAATCTTACTACCTTGACCGTGGTTACCTTAAGTTTAAGGTCGACTCTACGCAGGTGGCGATCTCTCCAGACAAGAAAGGTGTTTACATCACGCTTGGTCTTGATGAAGGCGAAGCTTATACGGTTAAAGATGTCTCTTTCCGTGGTGAATTAATCGGTCGTGAGGCTGACTTCGAAGCGTTAGTGCCATTCGAAGACGGCGATACGTACAACGGTTCTTCGGTAACGTCTTTGGAAGAGAACGTAAAACGAATTCTTGGTGAATCTGGCTACGCGTACCCACAAGTTCGTACGATTCCTGAATTTGACGATGAGACCAAAGAGGTGTCGTTGGTTATCAATGTAGAAGCGGGCAGCCGTATCTATGTTCGTGATATTCGATTCACGGGTAACAACTCAACGAAAGACGAAGTACTGCGTCGTGAAATGCGTCAAATGGAAGGCAGCTGGCTTAACTCTAAGTCAATTGATACTGGTAAGAGCCGTCTTAACCGTTTAGGTTTCTTTGAAACGGTTGATGTACAAACAGTGCGTGTTCCTGGCAGTGAAGACCAAGTTGATTTGGTTTACAACGTTAAGGAAGCTAACTCAGGCAGCATCAACTTTGGTGTTGGTTATGGTACTGAATCAGGTGTTAGTTTCCAAGTTGGTTTACAGCAAGACAACTTTGCGGGCTCTGGTAACCGTGTTGGCGTAAGTGCCATGATGAATGATTACCAAAAGAACGTGAGCTTAGACTACCGTGACCCATACTGGAACCTGGATGGTGTGAGCTTAGGCGGTAAGATCTTCTACAACGAATTTGAAGCCTCTGAAGCGGGTATCGTCGACTATACCAACCAAAGTTATGGTACCAGCCTAACATGGGGTTTCCCTGTGGATGAGCTGAACCGTCTTGAGTTTGGTGTTGGTTATACGCACAACAAGATCGGTAACGTTCCGACCTATATCCAAGTGGAACAGTTCGCGAGAAGTATTGACCAATATGGTGACGAACACATCCTAACTGATGACTTCGATATCAATATATCTTGGACTCGTAACAATCTTAACCGCGGTTTCTTCCCTACTGAAGGTAACCATCAACGTGCTTTTGCTAAGGTGACGGTACCCGGTTCTGATGCTCAGTACTTCAAAATGCAGTACGATGTAAAACATTACATCCCGCTGACTAAAAAGCATGAGTTCACACTATTGATGCGTGGCCGTTTAGGCTATGGTAATGGTTATGGTCAAACGGATGGTAACGATAATTTGTTCCCATTCTACGAGAACTACTACGCAGGTGGTTTTACAACCCTACGTGGTTTTGGCTCTAACTCGGCAGGTCCGAAAGCTGTTTACGGAAGCAGCACAGGTAACAACCCTACATACGATTCAGCTACTGATGACTCAGTAGGTGGTAACGCGGTTGCTTTGGCAAGCTTAGAGTTAATTGTACCAACGCCGTTTGCTTCTGATGAAGCGCGTAGCCAGATTCGTACCAGTGTCTTCTTTGACATGGCGAGTGTATGGGATACCGAATTCGTAGACCGCGGCGCACCTAACAGTGGCAGCCAGTACTATTACGATTACTCTGATCCAACAAATTACCGTTCATCTTATGGTGCCGCTCTTCAATGGATGTCACCGATGGGCCCACTGGTTTTCTCTCTAGCGAAACCAATTAAAGTTTACGAAGGTGATGATGAAGAGTTCTTCACATTTACCATTGGTAGAACTTTCTAATATTTAAAGGACAATATTTTGAAAAATATGATTAAAGCAGCAGGTTTAGGCCTTGTAGTTCTTAGCTCTTCTTTCTTTGCAACAGCTGCTGAAGCTGCGCAAAAAGTGGGTTATGTAAACACTGCACAAGTATTCCAGGCTCTACCTCAGCGTGAAGTTGTTCTTCAAAAAAT
The DNA here is from genome assembly GCF_024347375.1 of Vibrio coralliirubri. Lineage (NCBI taxonomy): Bacteria > Pseudomonadati > Pseudomonadota > Gammaproteobacteria > Vibrionales > Vibrionaceae > Vibrio > Vibrio coralliirubri. The sequence goes on from NZ_AP025470.1 coordinate 803,021, forward strand.
GCAGGAAGAGTTCAAAGATAAAGCGGCTGAGCTACAGAGCATTCAAGCTGAAGCGAAAACGAAGATTGAAAAGCTTAAGCGTGATGGCGAGCTACTAGGTCCTGAAGAAGTTGAGAAGCTTCGCATCGAAGTAGGCCAACTAGACAGCAAGTACAAAATCAAGGCTCAAGCACTAGAAAAAGCAAGTCAACGTCGTGAAGCACAAGAGAAGCAGAAGCTGTTCAAAGTGATTCAAGATGCTGTAACTAAAGTTGCAGAGAAAGAAGGCTACGACATGATCGTTGATATTCAAGCTCTACAATACGGTAAGCCTGAATACAACATCTCTGAGCAAGTAATTAAATCACTGAAATAAGTTTTATGAAGAACCTGACTTTAGCCGAATTGGCAACGATTACTGGGGGAGAGCTACACGGAGACGGTACGATTACCGTCTCAGCAGTCGCTCCTATGGATAAAGCGCAAGAAGGTCACATTACGTTCCTTTCTAACGTGAAGTACAGCAAGCACCTAGGTGACTGTAAAGCATCCGCTATTATGGTTAAAGAGAGTGAGCGCGAACTGTGTAAGACCAACGTTATTGTGGTTAGTGACCCTTACGTTGCTTTTGCTAAGGTTGCTCAAGCGCTTGATACTACTCCTGCTCCCGCAGCGGCTATTGCTGATTCTGCTTCAATCTCTAGCGATGCAACCATTGGACAAAATGTGTCTATTGGCGCGAACGCTGTGATTGAGTCTGGTGTAGTACTTAGTGACGATGTGGTCATCGGTGCTGGTTGCTTTATTGGTAAAAATGCAAAAATTGGCGCAGGCACTAAGCTGTGGGCTAACGTCAGTGTTTACCATGAAGTTGTGATTGGTGAAGCATGTCTGATCCAATCAAGTACTGTTATTGGCTCTGATGGCTTTGGCTATGCGAACGAGAAAGGCGAATGGGTTAAGATCCCGCAAGTCGGCTCGGTTCGCATCGGTAACCGCGTAGAAATTGGCGCGTGTACTACCATCGACCGCGGCGCATTAGATGACACAATCATTGAAGACAACGTTATCCTAGATAACCAACTTCAGATTGCTCACAATGTTCACATCGGATATGGTTCAGCTCTTGCAGGTGGTACTATCATTGCAGGCAGCACGACGATAGGTAAGTACTGTATTATTGGTGGTGGTAGTGTGATTAATGGTCACATTGAAATTACTGACGGCGTTACGATTACCGGAATGGGAATGGTAATGCGCAGCATCACTGAGAAAGGCATGTACTCTTCGGGTATTCCTTTACAGCCAAACAAAGATTGGCGTAAAACAGCAACGCGTGTTCATCGTATTGATGAAATGAACAAGCGTTTGAAAACCGTTGAAAAACTTATTGAGAAGAGCGCGGAATCATAATTCCAGCATTTCTAATAAAAGGCTCGCGTACAGCGAGTCTTTTTCGTTTATAATCCTTCTAATTAAATAAAGAATATACATAGGAATACGACTTTGACTACTGAACAGACAACGATGAACATTACTGAAATTCAGGAACTATTACCTCATCGCTACCCATTCTTAATGGTTGATCGTGTGACTAGCTTTGAAAAAGAAAAAACACTGACCGCAATTAAGAATGTTTCTGTTAACGAACCTCAGTTCACAGGCCACTTCCCTCAGCTTCCTGTATTCCCAGGCGTGTTGATCTTAGAAGCAATGGCACAAGCAACAGGCCTTCTAGCATTCAAATCTTTCGGTGCGCCTTCTGGCAACGAGTTGTACTACTTTGCTAGCGTAGATAAAGCTAAATTCCGTAAGCCAGTAGTACCAGGTGACCAACTGGTTATCGAAGTTGAATTCTTAAAAGAACGTCGCGGCATCGCATCGTTTAACGGTGTTGCTAAAGTTGACGGCGTAGTTGTATGTTCAGCTGAACTTAAATGTGCTCGTAGAGAGTTTTAATATGATTCATGAAACAGCGAAAATTCACCCGGCAGCAGTAATCGAAGGTGATGTAACTATCGGTGCTAACGTGACGGTTGGGCCTTTCACTTACATTGCTGGTAACGTGACAATTGGTGACGACACTGAAGTGATGTCGCACGTTGTGATCAAAGGTCACACAACCATTGGCAAAGAAAACCGTATCTTCCCACACGCTGTTATCGGTGAAGAAAACCAAGATAAGAAATACGGCGGCGAAGACACAACAGTTGTGATCGGTGATCGCAACGTAATTCGTGAAGCGGTTCAAATCCATCGTGGTACGGTTCAAGATAAAGCAACCACAGTGATTGGTGATGACAACTTACTTTGTGTTAATGCTCACGTAGCGCACGATGTTATTGTTGGTAACCACACTCACATTGGTAACAACGCTATTCTTGGCGGTCACGTAACGGTTGGCGACTACGCTGGTGTTATGGCACTTTCTGCGATTCACCCGTTCTGTTCGATTGGTGCTTACGCATACATTGGTGGCTGTTCTGCAGTTGTTCAAGATGTACTGCCGTACGTACTTGCACAGGGTAACCACGCGGCTCCATTCGGTCTTAACCTAGTAGGTTTGAAGCGTAACGGATTTGAAAAACCTGAAATTCGTGCACTACAGAAGGCGTACAAAGAGTTATACCGTTCAGGTAAAACACTTGAAGAAGCGAAAGCGGCTTTAGTTGAAATGGCAAAAGAGTTTACTTCGGTAGCGCCTATGCTTGAAATGCTAGAGAACTCTGAGCGCGGTATTATTCGTTAATACTCGATGTGGTTATGTACCAATCAATGTGAGTATGACAATAATTACTTCATCAGAATGGTATAACAAAAAGATCGCTACTCGTTAGGCGGTCTTTTTTGTTTTAGGCAACAAGGGAATTGAAAAACTATGGCACAGCAAGAAGCAGCAACCAATAGCTCGGACTTCGTTTCGAATGAACCATTGCGCGTAGGCATTGTTGTCGGCGAACTGTCTGGCGATACGCTTGGTGAAGGCTTTATCAAAGCGATCAAATCACAATACCCGAATGCTGAGTTCGTTGGCATTGGCGGGCCGAAAATGAAAGCCCTGGATTGTGAGTCTCTTTTCGAGATGGAAGAGCTGGCCGTTATGGGCTTAGTTGAAGTGCTTGGCCGTTTACCTCGCTTGTTAAAAGTAAAAGCAGAGCTGGTTAAGTATTTCACTCAAAATCCACCCGATGTCTTTGTCGGCATCGACGCGCCCGACTTCAACCTAAGGCTTGAGTTAGACCTTAAGAACGCTGGTATCAAAACGGTGCATTACGTGAGCCCTTCAGTATGGGCTTGGCGTCCAAAGCGTATCTTTAAAATCGACAAAGCAACTGACTTAGTATTGGCTTTCTTGCCGTTCGAAAAAGCGTTCTACGATAAATATAACGTTGCCTGTGAGTTTGTTGGTCACACGTTGGCAGACGCGATTCCTTTAGAGCCTAGTAAACAAGATGCTCGAGAGCTGTTAGGTCTTGATCAAGACAAGCAGTGGTTAGCCGTATTACCGGGTAGTCGTGGTGGTGAGATGGGTTTGATTGCTCAGCCATTTATCGAAACTTGCCAACGTATCAAGCAGAAGTATCCGGATATCAATTTTGTTGTTGCGCTCGTTAACGAGCAGCGTAAAAAGCAGTTTACTGAAATCTGGCAATCGACCGCACCTGAGCTTGAATTCACGTTAGTCGAAGATACGGCAACCAACGTGATTACCGCCGCTGATTCTGTGCTCTTGGCTTCAGGTACCGTGGCTCTTGAATGTATGTTGCTTAAACGCCCTATGGTGGTTGGTTACAAAGTAAATAAGCTGACGGGTTACATTGTTAAGAAATTGGCGATCACTGAGTTTGTGTCACTGCCGAATATTTTGGCTGGTGAAGAGATCGTGAAAGAGCATATTCTTGAAGAGTGCCACCCAGACTTTTTGTTCCCGTCTGTCGATAAGATGCTATCAGCCGATAACAGTGCCTTGATCGAACGCTTTACCGAGATGCATCACTGGATCCGTAAAGACGCAGACAAACAAGCCGCTAACGCAGTATTGAAATTGATTGACCGACCTTTTGTTGAAGCATAAAGCGCTTACATACAGAACATTAAGAGATTAGTTATGGCAGTAAAAGAGAAAAAAGAGCTTCCTCCATTTGAATATCCGCAAGGCTACCAGCTGTTTGCTGGCGTAGATGAAGTAGGACGCGGCCCTTTGGTTGGCGACGTGGTGACTGCTGCGGTTATCCTCGATCCAAACAACCCAATCGAAGGCTTGAACGACTCAAAGAAATTATCTGAGAAAAAGCGTCTTGCGCTGCTTCCAGAAATCAAAGAGAAAGCTTTAGCGTGGTCTGTCGGTCGTTGTTCTCCACAAGAAATTGATGAGTTGAATATTCTGCAAGCGACGATGGTAGCTATGCAGCGAGCTATCGCAGGTTTGAGCGTTCAACCTGATATGGCGTTGATAGATGGAAACCGTGTCCCAGAACTGCCGATGGACGGTCTTGCGATTGTGAAGGGGGACTTGCGAGTGGCTGAAATCAGTGCGGCGTCTATTATCGCAAAAGTCGTTCGTGACCAAGAGATGGAAGATCTTGATAAACTTCATCCAGAGTTTGGTTTTGCTAAACATAAAGGTTACCCGACCAAAGCGCATTTCGAAGCGATTGAAAAACATGGTGTAACCGAGCATTACCGTAAGAGCTTTAAGCCAGTAAAACGTATTCTTGGCATAGACTAGAGCTTTACGTTAACTAGAGCTTAGCATCGAATAAAGTTGCTAACTTGTATTAGAAAAAAATAGAATACACACAGTTGTAATCCTAGGCTCAAACCTAGAACTCAGGAAAAATAATGTCAGATCCAAAATTTGTTCACCTACGCGTACACAGTGACTTTTCGATGGTGGATGGCCTATCCAAGGTGCCACCATTAGTTAAAAAAGTCGCTGAAATGGGTATGCCTGCTCTAGCATTGACCGACTTTACCAACCTGTGTGGTTTGGTGAAGTTTTACGGTACTGCCCATGGGTGTGGGGTTAAACCTATTATTGGTGCTGACTTCTTGATGCAGTCTCCGGAATTCGGTGACGAGTTGACCAAGCTCACCGTTATCGCAACGGACAATAAAGGTTATAACAACCTAACGCTACTTATCTCAAAAGCCTACCTTCGTGGTCACGTTCAGCATCAGCCTGTTATTGATAAAGAGTGGCTAATTGAGAATGCAGAAGGCCTGATCATTCTATCGGGCGCCAAAGAAGGTGAGATTGGTAAGGCGTTACTGAAAGGTAACCGTGATTTGGTTGCAAGCAGCGTTGAGTTTTACAAAATGTACTTTGCCGACCGTTTTTACTTGGAGCTGATTCGTACCGGACGACCAGATGAAGAGTCATACTTACATTTTGCGTTAGAGCTTGCTGAACAGGAAGACTTGCCTGTTGTCGCAACCAACGAAGTGGTTTTTCTAACTGAAGACCTGTTTGATGCTCACGAAATCCGCGTGGCGATCCATGACGGTTTCACTATGGTCGACCCTCGTCGTCCTAAGAACTACAGTGCGCAACAGTATCTTCGTAGCGAAGAAGAGATGTGTGAGCTGTTCTCAGACATTCCAGAAGCGCTAGAGAACAGTGTTGAGATTGCCAAGCGTTGTAACGTGACCGTTCGTTTAGGTGAATACTTCCTGCCTAACTTCCCTACGGAAGGTTTGGCGATTGAAGACTTCTTGATCAAGAAATCAGAAGAAGGTCTTGAACGACGTTTGGCGTTCCTATTCCCTGACGAAAAAGTTCGCGCTGAGCGCAGACCTGAATACGATGAGCGACTCAAGATCGAGCTCGAAGTTGTCAATAACATGGGTTTCCCAGGTTACTTCTTGATCGTAATGGAGTTCATTCAGTGGTCAAAAGACAACGATGTGCCAGTAGGTCCAGGGCGTGGTTCTGGTGCCGGTTCTTTGGTGGCTTACGCGCTTGATATCACCGATCTTGATCCACTTGAATACGATCTACTTTTCGAACGTTTCTTGAACCCAGAACGTGTATCCATGCCCGATTTCGATATCGACTTCTGTATGGATAAGCGTGACCAAGTTATTGATCACGTTGCTGAAATGTACGGTCGTGATGCGGTATCTCAGATCATCACCTTTGGTACCATGGCGGCGAAAGCGGTAATTCGCGATGTAGGCCGTGTACTGGGCCACCCGTTTGGTTTCGTCGATCGAATTTCAAAGCTTGTACCGCCAGATCCGGGTATGACGCTAGAGAAAGCATTCCTTGCTGAACCTGCATTGCCAGAGCTTTATGATGGCGATGAAGAAGTTCGTGAGCTGATTGATAAGTGTCGCATCCTTGAAGGTTGTACGCGAAATGCCGGTAAGCACGCGGGTGGTGTTGTTATTTCACCAACCACGATCACCGATTTTGCGCCAATTTATGCCGATGCCGAAGGTAACTTCCCAGTAACGCAATTCGATAAGAATGACGTTGAAACCGCTGGTTTGGTTAAGTTCGACTTCTTGGGTCTACGTACCCTGACCATCATCGACTGGGCGTTGGGCCTCGTAAACCCACGCTTAAAGAAAGAGGGTAAAGAGCCTGTTCGTATCGAGTCGATTCCTCTTGATGACCAAGCATCGTTCAACCTATTACAAAATTCTGAAACCACCGCGGTATTCCAGCTCGAATCGCGTGGTATGAAAGACCTGATCAAACGTCTACAACCGGACTGTTTTGAAGATATTATCGCATTGGTAGCCCTGTTCCGTCCGGGTCCTCTGCAATCAGGCATGGTAGATAACTTTATCGACCGTAAACACGGCCGTGAAGCGGTTTCTTACCCTGATGAAACGTGGCAACACGAATCGCTGAAAGAGACGCTAGAACCTACGTACGGCATCATCCTGTATCAAGAGCAGGTAATGCAAATCGCACAGATCCTTGCTGGCTATACGCTTGGTGGAGCGGATATGTTGCGTCGTGCGATGGGTAAGAAAAAACCAGAAGAGATGGCAAAGCAGCGTGGTACCTTTAAAGAGGGCGCTGAAGCCAATGGTGTTGATGGCGAACTGGCCATGAAGATCTTTGACTTGGTAGAGAAATTTGCGGGCTACGGCTTTAACAAATCTCACTCGGCCGCATACGCACTGGTTTCTTATCAAACGCTATGGCTGAAAACGCACTACCCAGCGGAATTTATGGCTGCGGTAATGACAGCGGATATGGATAACACCGAGAAGGTTATCGGCCTTGTTGATGAATGTTTCCGTATGAAGCTCAAGCTTTTACCCCCAGATATCAACTCGGGTCTCTATCGTTTTAACGTCGATGAAGATGGCGCGATTGTTTATGGCATCGGTGCGATCAAAGGGGTCGGTGAAGGCCCTATTGAAGCGATCATTGAAGCGCGAAATAAAGGCGGTTACTTTAAAGACTTATTCGACTTCTGTGCGCGTCTTGATCTGAAGAAGGTTAATAAACGTGTTATCGAAAAGTTGATTCTATCCGGAGCCTTAGATAGATTAGGTCCTCACCGAGCGGCGATGATGGCATCTTTGAAAGATGCGGTGAAGGCGGCGAGCCAACACCACCATGCCGAGTCTTTTGGTCAATCTGATATGTTTGGTGTGTTGACCGATGCTCCGGAAGAGGTTGAACACAAGTATACCCAAGTGCCTAAATGGCCTGAGAAGGTTTGGCTTGAAGGTGAACGTGAAACGCTTGGCTTGTATTTAACGGGTCACCCGGTTAACGCTTACATCAAAGAGTTAGCGAAATACACCAGCTGTCGTTTGAAAGATGCTACGCCAACGCGTCGTGACCAATCATTAACGATTGCTGGCTTGGTGATTGCGGCGAGAGTGATGACGACTAAGCGCGGTACGCGAATCGGTTTGATGACACTTGATGATCGATCGGGCCGAATGGAAGTGATGTTGTTCTCGGATGCGCTCGATCGCTACGCAGAATTGCTCGAAAAAGACAAAATTGTTGTCGTTTCCGGACAGGTCAGCTTTGATGATTTCAATGGCGGGCTTAAAATGTCCGCGCGCGAGGTCATGGACTTAGGAAGCGCCCGTGAGAAATATGCTCGTGGGGTGTCGATATCTATCGACCAATCCCAAATTAACGGTCAATTTTTTGAACGCTTTAGTCAAATCTTAGAACCTTATAGAGCCGGAACGGTCCCAGTCAATGTATACTACCAGCGTGCCGACGCTAGAGCGCGGTTAACATTGGGCACAGAATGGCGTGTGACGCCAAGTGATACATTACTAGACGAATTAAAACAGCTGCTTGGAAATAGCCAAGTAGAACTCGAATTTAACTAAAATTTAGCTTCGCGAATGCGGAGCTGAATCAACAAGGATTCATAGATGAGCCTGAACTTTCTAGAATTTGAAAAGCCTATCGCTGAACTTGAAGCAAAAATCGAAGCGCTACGTGACGTTTCGCGTCACGGTGGTGACACAGCGGTAGATCTAGACAAAGAAATCGAACAACTAGAGAAAAAAAGCTTAGAGCTTAAACAGAAAATCTTTAGTGACTTAGGTGCATGGCAGGTAGCTCAACTTGCTCGTCACCCTCAACGTCCTTACACAAAAGATTACCTGGAGCATGCATTCACAGAGTTTGAAGAGATGGCGGGCGATCGCGCTTACGCTGACGACAAAGCTATTGTGGGTGGTATGGCTCGTCTAAATGGCCGTCCTGTTATGGTTATTGGTCACCAGAAAGGTCGTGAGACTAAAGAGAAAGTGATCCGTAACTTTGGTATGCCAAAGCCAGAAGGTTACCGTAAGGCGCTACGTCTAATGGAAACTGCTGAGCGTTTCAACATGCCTATCATCACTTTCATCGACACAGCGGGCGCATACCCAGGTGTTGGTGCTGAAGAGCGAGGTCAATCTGAAGCTATCGCTAAAAACCTAAAAGTGATGGCTGGCCTTTCAGTTCCTGTTATCTGTAACGTTGTGGGTGAAGGCGGTTCTGGTGGTGCACTAGCGATTGGTGTTGGTGACTACGTGAACATGCTTCAGTACTCTACGTACTCAGTAATCTCTCCAGAAGGTTGTGCTTCAATCCTATGGCGCGATTCAGATAAAGCACCACAAGCTGCTGAAGCGATGGGTCTGATTGCTCCTCGTCTTAAAGAGCTTGAGCTTATCGACGAAATCATTCCTGAGCCTCTAGGTGGCGCGCACCGCGACCCTGCACAAACGGCTCAGAACATGAAAGACATGTTGGTTAAACAGCTAGAAGAGCTAGAGCAGTTTGATAACGAAACGCTGCTTGAGCGTCGTTACCAGCGTCTAATGAGCTACGGCTACTGCTGATAACTTGCCTTAGCGATAAGGCTAGCTATACGAACAAATGATGAAAGGGTTGGACTCAGTGCCAACCCTTTTTTATTATTAAAACATTATCCCTTCACACACGATCTCTTGGTTTATTAGCCTCATGACACACTTAATTGATACCTTCACATCTGTACTTGATCAAAGCGCGCTTAAGCCTTGTCGGTTGATCGTCGCTTTCAGTGGTGGTGTCGATTCACGAGTTTTGTTGGAACTGGCTGCGCAATACGCTAAGTCCCATCACATTGAGTGCTGTGCGGTACATGTTCACCACGGCTTAAGCAACAATGCTGATTATTGGGCAGAGCAGTGCCAAACATGGTGTGATGCTTTGTCGGTATCCTTGTTCATTGAACGAGTCTCGTTAGATATCAGCCGTGGAGAAAGCATTGAAAAGCTGGCTCGAGACGCGCGATACCAAGCCTTTAAAAAGCATATTAGACAAGGCGATGTATTAGTGACAGGCCAGCACATCGATGACCAAGTCGAGACTTTTTTGTTAGCGTTGAAGCGTGGCAGTGGTCCGAAAGGGCTCTCTTCAATGGCGAAAATGATGCCGTTTGCTAATGCTTATATCGTTCGCCCACTGCTGTCGGTGACGAGAACGGATATTGAAGGGGCGGCGCGCGATATGGCTTTAACTTGGGTAGAAGATGAGAGTAATCAAGACGTTCGTTTTGACCGCAATTTTATTCGTCATCAAGTCACTCCGACACTGAACGAGCGTTGGCCTAGTTTCCAAGAGTCGGTCAGTCGCAGCGCTCAGCTATGTGCAGAGCAAGAGTTACTGTTGGATGAGTTGCTTGAGTCTCACTTACAGCAAGCTTTAGGTGGCAATCCAAGTCAAAGCATAAGTATAGAAGCACTATCTCAGCACTCTGATTTACTGCGTGCACGCCTATTAAGAATGTGGCTGAGCCACTGTAATCAACCGATGCCGAGCCAAAAGCAGCTCAAACTTATATGGGATGAGGTGGCATGTGCTCAGGCGGACGCCAATCCTAAGTTAGTGTTGAATGACGTTGAGGTTAGACGTTTTAATCATCAGCTCTATGTCGTCAAAGAGACCAAAGACTTGTCGAACTGGCAAAGCTATATCTCGATGGAAGAGAGCTTAGTTCTGCCTGATGGTTTAGGGGAGCTAAACTTAACTTCAGCGGCGAGTGATGGTGTGTCTAACCACCGTGATGTGCAACGTTTACGTTTTAGTCTCAACACAACGAGAGGAACACTGCGAGTGATCTTTAACCCTGAGGGATTGTCAGCACACCCTGTTGGGCGCGGTCATAGCAGGAAGCTGAAGAAGTTGTTTCAAGAGTACCAAGTACCCAGTTGGTTAAGGCGCAGAACGCCGATATTAATGGATGGCGATCAAGTGATCGCTGTTTTAGGCTTATTCGTAGATAAAAACTACGAAGGTCAAGATTGTGAAGCGCTTTGGAGCAAGTAGAAAAAGTTTGTGTCACAATTCGACGTCACTTTAATAAAAATAATTAATGGAATATGCAATGAAGAAAATTACACTAGGATTAGTTCTTGGATTTGGACTATTGAGTGGTAACGCTCTGGCGGCTGATGTTGCTGCGGGTCAAGCTAAAGCTGCAATCTGTGCGGCATGTCATGGTGCAGACGGTATCGCAGTGATCCCTGGCTATCCAAACCTTAAAGGTCAAAACGAGCAATACATCGCTTCATCAATTAATGCTTATAAGAACGGCCAGCGCACCGGCGGTTTGGCCGCTGTAATGCAGGCTCAAGCTTCAATGCTGAATGATGAAGACATCGCGAATCTAGCCGCTTACTACGCAAGCCTTAAGTAAAACCTTCTCAAAGCGCTGATTAAACAAGATGATAAATTTCGAGCCAGAGCTTTAAAGCTCTGGCTTTTTTCATTGAATGTTTACTATAGCTAACCGATAATGAGCCATTCGCACAGTTTAAGGGATGAACATGAAAAAGATTGAAGCCATTATCAAGCCATTCAAACTTGATGATGTACGTGAAGCACTTGCAGAAGTGGGCATTACGGGTATGACAGTATCTGAAGTTAAAGGCTTTGGACGTCAAAAAGGTCATACTGAGCTATACCGCGGCGCAGAGTACATGGTCGACTTTTTACCTAAAGTGAAACTAGAAATCGTTGTGACCGACGAAGTGGCTGACCAATGTGTTGACACCATCATCGAAACGGCTCAAACAGGTAAAATTGGTGACGGTAAGATCTTCATTACTGAAGTTGAACGTGTGGTACGTATTCGTACTGGCGAAGAAGACGAAGACGCCGTATAAAAAAACTATTACCCTAAAAGGAGCGTTTATCGCTCCTTTTTCATTTCTGGTAGGGTGCTGTATGTTTAAGAAAACCATCATTGTTATCACGCTATTGATAACGCTTGCTGTCGTTAGTTTTCATTTTATCTTCGTGATCCCGAATAAACCCAACCTGATCACTTCCTCTCAAAGTACCAGTAACGACATCTACAGCTGCTACCAAAACTCTGCACCGAAAGCGATTGATGTGTCTGATGGCTTAGACATTACGGTGTGGAATATCTATAAGCAAAACCGAAATAATTGGCAGAGTGAGTTAAATAAGCTATCGGCAGGCAGCGATTTAGTCTTGCTGCAAGAAGCGAGTATGACAGAAGGACTTCGCCAATGGGTAACGAGTGGCCAATGGGGTAGTACTCGTGTGAATGCGTTTGAAGCCTTTGAGCAAAGTGCAGGGGTACTCAACCTAGCAACTCATTTACCGATTGAAGCTTGTGCTTATACTCACGAAGAACCTTGGCTTCAACTGCCTAAATCCGCGCTTTGGTCGCGTTACCAACTAAGCAATGGCGAAGAGTTGGCTGTGATTAATATCCACGCTGTGAACTTTACTTTTGGTACGGAAGATTACGAGGCTCAGCTCAAGAGCTTAACTGACAATCTGCAAAAGTATCGTGGGCCGGTTATTTTTGCTGGGGACTTTAATAGCTGGAGTGAAGCTCGCTTTGCTGTATTGAAAGATGCGTTGGAGAAGGTTGGTTTGACGGAAGTTGCCTTTGAGCCAGATAACAGAACTCAGTTCATTACAGGGCTAGTGCTCGACCACGTGTTCTATCGAGGGCTAGAGGTAGAAAAAGCAAAAGCGCCCATTACGGACGCTTCTGATCATAACCCTATGCGAGTGACCTTTAAGGCTAAATAGTCATTAGCTATTAGTCATTGGAGCTTAACCATTCGCACTGTGGTTACCTTGGGAAATCTAACGGAACAATAGGCTAGAGAGTTTTCGCTAGCCTTATCTCTTCAACTTAAAAGATTAAAATGTAGAGCGCCCAGATTAGGTAGTAGCCAACCCATGGTAAGCCAGAAATCACAAGCGCTTGCCCGCGTTCAAACTCAGTCCACGTCAATACCGCGGCATAACCTAGCACGATGTACCATGGAAGAAGCAGTGGTAATGAGCTAGCAAACTGTGACCAATCATTAGTTAGCGGTAACTTGATCAAGCCATTTAAGCTGTTCAAGTCGGCAGCGTAGTTCATCACATGTCCATGCTTGAGTATCAGGCTTGCGTAGCTTGCGACATCACCTAAAACAGCTGGGAATATAACAACCGATGCCGCTGCAAACCATCGCCAAAAGCTGTGCTGATGTTGGCTTGGCTTGGTTGCTAGGTTAAACCAGAATGCCAATAGAACGATGGTTAATGTTCGGCCAAATACGTCGCTGATGATTTCACTTGCGAGTAAGGTATTGCTGTCAAGTAACGCCAATTGGTCAGGGTTCGTTTGAGCCAGTTGCTGCGAGAGCTCTGCACTTAACCATGCAAAATCTACATTCGAAAAATAAGCACCCCAAAATAAAAATGGGCTGAGCATTAATACGACGTAGGGTTGCCATCCCCAAGCACTTCGCTGATAAAGCGCTAAGAAACAAGCTGTTGGCGAACGGAATATATCCAACAGCATGACGAGTGGGTTACTTGACGGGTTCATACACTTACCTTAGTTACATCAACATACAGCTTCAGTTTTTGTCCTGGCTGTAGGTATTTCTTGTTCTGCAAAGTGTTCCATTTTACAACATCTGCACTTTTTACTTTGAACTTTGATGCAATACCGCTGACTGTGTCACCTGATCTCACGTTATAAAAGATCGTACGGATGATGGCGCCGTCTGAACCATTCTTCCAAATGACCAGTTCTTGACCAACTCTAAGCGTGTCGCGTGGTCCCATGCCATTCCACTTAGCCAGTGATTGGTGAGAGACCTTATTTGCGCGTGCAATCGTCCATAGGCTGTCACCACTTCTTACAGTATGGCTAAGCTTATATTGACCACGACTCTTCGACTGTGTGCTTGCTAGGCGATTTGAGGCGCTTAGGGCGTATGTCTTGTCGTCTTTGGTGGATGTTGGGATCAGTAAGTGCTGGCCAATACGAATATTGTTGTTGCTCAAACCGTTCGCAGAGCGGATCACTTTGCTGGTGGTGTTATATTTGCTTGCCAGTACGCTAATGCTGTCACCAGATTGAACCTTGTAACGCACCAACTTCATGCCTTTGCCTTTATTGGCAGCGACTTCTTTGTTGAATCTTTCAACTGAGTCTAAAGGAAGTAATAGTTGTTGGTGTTTCTCTGGCGCTGTCGCCCATTGGTTGTAAGCCGGGTTGTAACCTTGAAGTTCTTTGACAGGAATGCCTGCGTAGTTCGCAGCAATGGCTAAATCAAGCTGTTCTTCAGGGTTAACTAGAGTCAGCACTGGCTTGTTCTGGATCGCCGGAATATCGATGCCATACTTTTCTTGGTTGGCAATGACATCAGCTAGAGCAAGCAGTTTTGGTACATAGCTGCTGGTCTCTTTTGGTAAGTCCAGAGAGAAGAAGTCGATTGGTTTACCCAACTTCTTGTTCTTACGGATTGCGCTGTTTACTCGACCACCGCCACTGTTATAGGCAGCAATCGCATGGTTCCAGTCGCCATCGAAACGTCGGTTAAGATCTGAGAGGAAGTCCAATGCGGCGTCGGTAGAGGCGGCAACATCGCGGCGGCCGTCATACCAAAAGTTCTGTTCAAGACCGTAGTCTTTGCCTGTGCCTGAAATGAACTGCCATAGACCTGCAGCACTGCCATGAGAATAGGCAAACGCATCGAAAGAGCTTTCTACAACGGGTAGTAGTGCCAATTCTAGTGGTAAGCCTTTTTCTTCAATCTTAGTGGTGATCAAATATAGGAAAGGTTCAGCACGCTTTGATACGGTTTTTAGATGACTCGGGTGCTTGAGATACCAAGTTCGGTAGTAGTCGACCTTCTTTTGGTCTGGTACTTCCATTTCAAGTTGCATCGCAATTCGTTTCCAAACATCTTCTTGTGTTTGTGGAGTAACGACAGGTGCTTCAACTTTTTGATCTTCTTTGGCTGTTGCTTCTGATGAAACGTTCGCTTGAGAAACTTCTTTAGTAGGAGATGTGTTGGTTTGCTCGGAAGCTTGGTCTGGATTCTCTGACTGAGTTAATTGGCAACCAGAAAGTAGTAATACCAAAGCCCAGCTGTACTTAACTCGCATGTTACAGCCTTTTTAATTAACGGCCGATGATAATACTTGCCACCCCCTATGAGTGACAAGTCTGTATTTGTTAAAATTCGTTCTTCCACGCACGTAAAGCGGTGAATACTGATAAAGGATCGGTCTGCTCGGTGCGATTAGACACTGATTTCACTACACTTGGCTCGGTATAGCGCAGGAAGGGGTTCACAAACTTCTCTTGTCTCAAATTTGTGGGGATGGTCGACTTATTTTGAGCGCGAAGTCGGTTCACTTGATCGCGATATTGCTGCAAATGTTGGTTATCAGGCTCAACTGCTAATGCGAAAGCGATATTGGCTGCAGTGTACTCATGTGCACAATAAACTTCAGTTTCTTGAGGTAGCGCCGTGATCTTATTCAGTGCATCGAACATCTGCTGTGGTGTGCCTTCCATGATTCGGCCGCAACCCGCAGAGAACAGCACATCACCACAAAACAGTTTGGCATCACCCACATAACCAATGTGACCCGCGGTGTGGCCACTGAGCCCTAGGACGAGGAATACTTCGCCAAACAGTTCTAATTGATCACCATCATCGACCGGATGAGTTAAGGTAGGGATAGGTTCATTCCTTGGACCCACGACATCCACGCCGGGAAATTGTCTAACGAGTTCTGGAACGCCACCAATGTGATCGTGGTGGTGGTGTGTAATCAAGATTGCATCTAAAGTTAGCTCATGGTGTGCTAAGTACTCTAATACTGGAGCCGCATCACCAGGGTCGACGACAGCACAACGGCGATCGCTATTTTGAATCAGCCAGATGTAATTGTCGTTAAATGCAGGTATGCTTTTGATATGTAACATTATTGGTTCTCCAGTCACTTTTAGTGCGACAGAATAAGTGAGACAGATTATTGATGAAGCCAGCACGTAGCAGAAAGAAGTTTGAACGTCCTTACACTTGGGCGCAATTGCACAATGGGGACTGGTTGAGAGAATCTATTCAAACTCGACTCGATGAGTGGTGCCCAAAGCTATTTGGTTACCATATGCTCAAGCTCGGCGGCCTCAGTAGTGAGATTTCTAGCTGCACATGCAACATTCAACATCAAGTAAACCTAGATATCCAGAACCCATTACATAATGTGATAGCGGATGGCTATAATTTACCCTTTTTGGAAAAAAGCTTTGATGTTGTAGTACTGAGTCATCAGCTAGATTATAGCAATGACCCGCATCGATTATTGAGAGAAGTCGATCGAGTGATGATGGACGATGGCTATATCATTATCACCGGCTTCAACCCAATCAGTGTCACTGGACTTGCCAGTTTAATGCCTTGGCGAAAGAACAGTTTGCCTTGGAGTGGGCGGATGTACACCCCAAGCCGAATAAAAGATTGGTTAGGTGTACTTAATTATGAAGTGATTCATTGTGACACCTACGCGCTGTTTCCGATGAGTAAGTATCAAGCGATGTGGACGTGGTTGGAGAACAGCTTAGGTGGCTGCGCATCTTTTGCTGGAAGCCAATACTTTATTGTTGCTCGTAAACGTACTTACCCGCTTAAACCTATCAAGCCACATTGGCACCTTAAGCGACGTTTCTCGCCTGTTGGAGCCAGTTTTAGAACCAATACGCGCCGTACAATGGATTCAACCAAAGCGTCATATCCGCTAAAAACAGAAAAAGCCGACTAGTTGTCGGCTTTTTATCGATTGGTCAGTTTAAGAAATTATAAATCGCTTTCTGAAATGTGCGTCTAATTTAAAAAGCGGTTAGCTTGGCTGATAGCCCGTATCTTCTTGAGTCGGATTTTCCGCTGCGTTTCTTGCTAAATCATCACACATCTCGTTTTCTCTGTGCCCTGCGTGTCCTTTTACCCAGCGCCAATCAACGCTATGGCGAGCGGTTTCTTTATCGAGCCTTTGCCACAGGTCGGCATTTTTAACCGGTTTCTTGTCGGCCGTTTTCCAGTCACGCTTTTTCCAGTTATGAATCCACTGTGTGATACCTTGACGCACGTATTGGCTATCTGTGGTCAGAATCACAGAGCAAGGCTCTTTGAGGGCTTGCAGGGCAACGACAGCAGCGAGCATTTCCATACGGTTATTGGTTGTTAGCGTGAAGCCTTCTGCTAGCGTCTTCTCGACTTTTTTGTAGCGAAGTACGATGCCATAGCCACCGGGGCCAGGGTTGCCTAAACAAGAACCATCAGTGAAAATTTCAACTTGTTTCGTCATGATTTGATACTATTACCTCAAGCACATTATCGGCATAGTCTGACACAGTTATCCTTATGAATACCAGTAGCACTCCAGAACAAAGCACGAACGAAAAAAACAGTTCGAACGAAAATAAGCGCATTGTTGTACTCGATACCGAAACCACCGGTATGAATACAGAAGGTGGTCCTCACTATATGGGCCACCGCATCGTTGAAATTGGTGCAGTAGAGATCATCAACCGTAGGCTGACCGGGCGTCATTTCCACGTCTACATCAAGCCCGATCGTGCGATTCAAGAAGAGGCGATTGGCGTTCACGGTATCACCGATGAATTCTTGATTGATAAGCCTGAATACCAAGACATACATAAAGAGTTTCTCGACTTTATCAAAGGTGCTGAGCTGGTGGCTCATAACGCGCCCTTCGATACGGGCTTTATGGACTATGAGTTTGAGAAGCTCAACCCTGCGATAGGTAAAACGGATGACTACTGTAAAGTCACCGATACCTTGGCAATGGCGAAGAAGATATTCCCGGGTAAAAGAAACAACCTAGATATCTTATGTGACCGTTATGGTATTGATAACTCGCACCGTACTCTCCACGGCGCATTGCTCGATGCGGAGATCCTAGCTGACGTCTACTTATTGATGACGGGTGGTCAAACTTCGCTGCAATTTAACGCTGGTCAACAGGAAGGCGAAGCCGAAAGCATACGAAGAGTAGAAAGTGGTCGAAAATCCCTAAAGGTTTTACGAGCTACGGCCGATGAAGTAGAAGCGCATCAAAGTCGTTTAGATCTCGTCGAGAAAAGCGGAAGCTGCCTCTGGCGTCAGTAGGGAGAAAGTATGTTAAGGGTATGGGCTACCGGTTGCTTATTGCTGTTAAGCTTTGGCTTACATGCAGCAACAGAATCCGTAATGAGTTTATTGGACAACCGTTTTCGAGTTGATCCCAGTATTGAACAAGTCACCTTTGTGATTTATCGAGCCGATAACTCTAAACCTGTCGTTTTGGTTCGTCCTGATGGCAAGAAATACTACTCTTGGCGCAATGCTGATAATGTCCGTTGGTACGAAGAATCGTCCATGGACATTATCTCTATCGACAATCCGATGCCCGGCCCTTGGCAAGCGATAGGTAAAGTTTCCCCTAAGAACAATATCAAGCTCCTGTCTCACCTTGTTTTGGATGCTAATGAGTTCCCAGATAAGCTGTATCAAACAGAACGCATCAAATTTACCGCTCGACTGACTTCTGATGGCAAGCCGCTGGTGCTGCGCGATTTTCTCGATCGCGTAAAGCTTAAAGTCACCTTTACTAAGTTTGTTGAAAACGAAGAGTCTTTGGTGAGAGAAGCGCGCCCGGTGCCGGTTGTGATGGGCGAGTTTGCTGATGATGGCGCAGATCTTGATGAAAAGGCTGGAGATGGTGTGTTCACGGTCTCTTTGCCAATTGATATCGAGCCCGGTAAATACCGAGCGCGTATTACCTCTGGTAATGGCGTGTTCCTGCGAGCGCAAGAGCAAGAAGTCTTGGTTTACCCAACACCGATCACTAGCACCTTCATTCAATCACGAAAAGAGGGTTTACCTCATACTATTGTGGTGTCTGGTGAGCAGGGGATGATCGCACCGAGCTCGTTAGCGGTTCATGTTGAGCACAAGGCTCCTGATGAATATGTGATGTACAAGCAGGGGCAAGCTGAAGTCGACGCAATGAAAGTCGCTCTTGAGGTGCCTTATAATGGCGATTTGGGGATTTATAATTGGTCAGGGATGGTTTACGCCACTGATGCTTCAAGTCAGCGCCCGCTGATCTTTCCTATTACCGAGCAGTCGTACAGCGTTGTTGAAGATATCGACTTAGCAGAGTCACGACGCCTTCAAGAAGAAGCACTTGCTGAACAGAAGCGTATCGCAACAGAGTTGATGATCCTTCAAAAACGTGAAGATGACAGACAGCGCAGTATGATCATTATTGCGGTGGGTAATGTGGTCGCGATTCTATTGGGCTTATTGATTTGGTTTGTGGTTCGTAAGGTTAAGGCGAAGAAAAAAGCGTTACCTGAGATGCAGCTCAAGGCACCCAAGTAACTCGCTTAGATGATTAGATTGTCTAGAGAGAATAAGCCGCTAGATAAAGCATTAGAATTTGTGACAGCGGAATCATGAACAAAAAACGGGACTCATAGGAGTCCCGTTTTTGTTTCTTTTTCTGGCCTTAAGCGACGTTATCAATCGATTGGTCTGGGTACTGAGACTTTGCTGCAAGCTCCTCTGGTGAGAAGTCATCCACGTTAATCGTGTACAGTCTATGTTCCTCAGCGCTAATCAGAAGATTTGCTTCGTCTTGCGTTAAGATACCTCTCTCAAGTCCCAACTGAGCAACAAGATCAAGTCGTAAGAAGGCACGTTTTTGATGTGTCTCTTTGCAGACTTTGTCGAACAGGGGTTCAGCTTGAAGAATCACTTCTAGCGCTTTTTCAATCTTACCAACAGGGTTGTATTCCGTTGCTTCTAGATATTGGCCACGACCTATACGAGAGCGTGTTTCGCTTGGTGTTTGTAGAATGTGCGCGACTTTGCTATCGAGCTTGTCGTTTGGTGCACGACGGATGCGGCCAAATGGCATTAGCACAACACGAAGCAGACGACCAATCACAGGGTTAGGGAAGTTCGCTAAGAACTCATCAATCGCCACTTCAGTCTGACGTAAGCTATCTTGCATACCCCAATGTACTAACGGTAGATCTTCAGCGTGGCTGCCTTCGCTTTCAAAGCGCTTCAACGTTGCTGAACCTAAGTAAAGTTGACTTAAGATATCACCCAGTCTTGCTGATAAACGTTCTCTACGCTTCAGTGATCCGCCTAGAACAGCCATTGAGATATCAGACAGTAGCGCTAGGTTTGCACTGTAGCGGTTTAGCTGTTGGTAATAACGCTGTGTCTGTTTATCTGTTTTATTTGAAGGTGTTGGCGCATCAGAACCACGACCATCGGTTAAACCAAACCACAAGCTGCGGACTAGGTTGCTCATCGTAAAGCTAACGTGCCCTGCTAACGCTGAATCAAACTTATCAAGCGCATCGCTGCTTTCAGAATAAGCCGCTTCCATTTCGTTCAGTACGTAAGGGTGACAGCGAATCGCACCTTGACCATAGATGATCATTGAACGAGTCAGGATGTTTGCGCCTTCAACCGTAATCGCGATAGGCGAGCCTTGGTAGCCACGAGCTAGGAAGTTCGATGGGCCTAAACAAATGCCTTTACCACCGACGATATCCATCGCATCAATGATGCTGCGCTGGCCACGGTGAGTACAGTGGTACTTAACGATTGCAGAGATAACCGAAGGCTTTTCACCAAGGTCGATGCCCGCAACGGTTAGGTTACTTGCAGCGTCCATTACATAAGCGTTACCTGCCAGGCGTGCAAGTGGCTCTTCAACCCCTTCCATGCGACCAATTGGTTGTTTGAACTGACGGCGGATACGAGCGTAAGCGCCAGTTGCAAGCGCGGCAGACTTAATGCCACCGGTTGAGTTTGAAGGCAGTGTGATACCACGACCAACCGACAGACACTCAACTAGCATACGCCAGCCTTGACCTGCCATTTTCTGGCCGCCAATGATGAAATCGATAGGCACGAAGATATCGTCGCCTTGCGTTGGACCATTTTGGAACGGAACGTTAAGCGGGAAGTGGCGGTTGCCAATCTCTACGCCTTTTAAATCCGTTGGGATAAGCGCACAAGTGATACCAAGATCTTTTTGATCGCCAAGCAGGCCATCCGGGTCACGCAATTTAAAAGCCAAGCCTAAAACGGTCGCGACAGGCGCGAGAGTGATGTAACGCTTGTTCCAAGTTAGGCGCATGCCAAGTACTTCTTCGCCTTGCCAGTCGCCTTTACACACCACACCGTAATCTGGGATTGAACCTGCATCTGAACCGGCTTCTGGGCTAGTTAGTGCGAAACAAGGGATCTCTTTACCTTCCGCTAGGCGAGGCAGGTAGTGGTTTCTTTGTTCTTCTGTTCCGTAGTGTTGTAACAGCTCACCTGGGCCCAATGAGTTAGGTACGCCAACCGTCGATGACAATACACTCGAAACGCCCGTTAGCTTCTGTAGAACCAAAGATTGAGCGTAAGCTGAGAACTCTAAGCCGCCGTATTTTTTCTTGATGATCATGGCGAAGAATTTATGGTCTTTCAGGTATTGCCATACTTCTGGTGGCAAATCAGCAAGCTCATGAGTGACTTGGTAATCATTGACCATTTCACACACGGTATTTACTGGACCATCTAAAAACGCTTGCTCAGCTTCAGAGAGTTTCGGGTCAGCAATGTTCTGAAGCTTCTTCCATTCAGGTTTACCTTTGAACAGCTCTGCTTCCCACCATACTGTGCCAGCTTCTAGTGCTTCTTTTTCTGTCTGAGACATTGCTGGTAGAACTTTCTTAAATAAAGAGAGTGCTTTTTGGCTGATTAGTGTCTGACGAATGGTCGGTACAGCAAAGATCGCAACGGCTAATAGATAGCAAAGCCAGCCAGTAACAGCCACGCCGCCAAACAGTGTTAATGCTACCATTGCGCCGGTTAATACAACTAATGCACGTACCAGACTAACTCTATGGTAAAGACAGACGCCTAAGATGGCGGTCATGCCGAGTAGGGAGAGCAATATGTTCATGATCGATTTCCTTTTCAGAGATCACTTATTGTTATTAAGTTTTAGGTAAGAGGTCTAACCAGTCAAGTGTAAACAAAATATTAAATATTTGTAAAACTCCAAAGTGAGTAAAAAGTGATCTCAATAGAGTTAAAGTTCTAATTGTGAGAGGTTGGTGGCGAATATTTGGACGGATTTACAACGACAAGTTAATTAAGGTGGCAATCTTTGGGCTTAAGTGTCGACACTATTTCATGTTTGTGGGTAAACTCAGCTATAAAGAGGGGAAAACCCTCAGTTCTCATTTCACGCACTTTAAGCTGCGTCAAAAAAATAAGAGATAAGCCTTATGTACCAAGACCTAATCAAAAGTGAATTAAACGAAGCTGCTGACGTTCTGAATAAGTTCCTGAGTGATGACCATAACATCGCTCAAATTGAAGCGGCGGCAAAACTGATTGCTGACTCATTCAAGCAAGAGGGCAAAGTGCTTTCTTGTGGCAACGGTGGTTCACACTGTGATGCAATGCACTTCGCGGAAGAGCTTACAGGCCGATACCGTGAAAACCGTCCAGGTTACGCTGGCATTGCGATTTCAGATCCAAGCCACCTGTCTTGCGTGAGTAATGATTTTGGCTACGACCACGTATTTTCTCGTTATGTAGAAGCGGTAGGTCGTAAAGGTGATGTGTTGTTTGGTCTGTCGACTTCAGGTAACTCTGCCAATATTCTAAAAGCAATTGAAGCTGCTCAAGCTAAAGGCATGAAGACGATTGCATTGACGGGTAAAGATGGCGGCAAAATGGCGGGTTGCGCCGATATCGAAATCCGAGTACCACACTTTGGTTACGCAGATCGCATCCAAGAGATTCACATTAAGATCATTCATATTGTGATTCAGCTTGTTGAAAAAGAGATGGAATAATAGTTTTACAGACATTTGGAGCCCAGGTTTGTGGCTCTATTGGTTTTAATAGGGAGTAGATTAAACCATGTGTGAATTGCTCGGTATGAGCGCGAATGTGCCAACTGATATTTGTTTTAGCTTTACTGGTCTTATGCAGCGTGGAGGCAATACTGGCCCGCACCGCGATGGCTGGGGTATTACCTTCTATGAGGGAAAGGGTTTTCGTACATTTAAAGATCCTAACCCTAGCTGTGAATCTAAGATCGCTGAGTTGGTTCAAAACTACCCAATTAAAAGCCAAGCCGTTGTCAGTCATATCCGTCAAGCGAACCGTGGTGGTGTTAATCTAGAGAATACACACCCTTTTACTCGTGAGCTTTGGGGGCGATATTGGACCTTTGCTCACAATGGTCAATTAACGGATTACGACGATCTGATTAGTGGTCGTTTCAGACCGGTTGGCGAGACAGACAGTGAGCTCTCTTTCTGTTGGCTACTCAAACAACTTGAAGAGCGTTTCCCTGAGCCACCTCAAGATATGGAAGGTATGTTTCGCTTTGTGGCTGAGTGTTGTGACAAGCTGCGAGAGAAAGGCGTATTTAACATGTTACTCAGTGATGGTGAGTATGTGATGACGTACTGCACCAACCATTTGTACTGGATAACAAGGCGCGCACCTTTTGGTAAAGCGAGCCTGATTGATGAAGATGTTGAGATTAACTTCCAAGAAGAAACTACGCCTAATGATGTGGTTACAGTGGTGGCAACTCAGCCTCTAACAGACAATGAAGAGTGGTTTAGAATGAAGCCGGGTGAATACGCGCTGTTTCATTTTGGTGAGTTGATTGGCAATAACCATCAAGCGTTGGAAGATGTCGCTTATGCACCGAAGAAGGTAGCAAGCCAAGCGCCAACTGAGCCATTAAGCTAAGCTAAGTATTCCGAATAGTATTATTTGAACCGTATAAAAAAAGGCCGCTTACTGAACTAATGAATCAGTAAGCGGCCTTTTTTTGGATTTGATTTGATTTGATTTGATTTAGTTTCTGAAGAATTACTCTTCTGCGTAACCGTGTTTACCTAATGCCTTACCGTCTAAGACAGCTTGCCCATTTAGCATTGATAAACGATCTTCGGCGAACCATTTACAGACCATAGGGTAAATGCAGTGTTCTTGGGTAAGCACTCGGCTTGCCAGCATATCAGCATCATCATCTTCAAATACCGGTACCTTAGCCTGTAAGATCACCGGGCCACCATCAAGTTCTTCGGTCACAAAGTGGACACTAGTTCCGTGCTCTTTGTCTTGTGCATCAATGGCACGCTGGTGGGTGTGTAGGCCTGGGTATTTAGGCAACAGGGAAGGGTGGATGTTGACCATTTTACCCGCATAGTGACGAACAAACTCTGAACTCAGGATACGCATGTATCCCGCAAGTACGATTAAATCGGGTTGGTATGCATCAATCTGAATCATCAATTCATGATCGAACTCTTCACGTGAACCAAAGTCTTTTGGATTCACTGAATGTGCGTCAACACCTGCGGTTTTCGCTCGTTCTAATCCAAAAGCCTCTGCTTTGTTTGAGAAGACAGCCTTAACTGAAGCATCAATCATATTGCTATCACAGGCATCCAAAATTGCCTGTAAGTTACTTCCGCTTCCTGAAACTAACACAACGATGTTTTTCTTAGAGTGACTGGTTTTATTTGAGTGATTGTTTTTCATAGAGTGGGTCATACGATTGATTAACTGAACTGTTTACAATGTACCTACATAAACTAAGGTTTTCTGCGGGCTAAATAGCAAAATGAGGACCATTAGGTCCTCATTGATTAACTAAGTAAGTGAGCGTATCACTTATTTGATTTCAACTTGCTCTTCGCCAGCTTCAGCGTTTGCGATCTCACCGATAACCCAAGCGTTTTCGCCTTCAGCTTTCAGTAGTTCAACAGCAGCGTCTGCTTGATCTTTAGGTAGAGCAACAACTAGGCCTACACCACAGTTGAAAGTGCGGTACATTTCAAATGTCTCCACGTTACCTTTCTCTTGTAGCCAGTTGAAGATAGCAGGCCATTCCCAGCTCTTGCCATCAATAACTGCTTTAGTACCTTCAGGAAGTACGCGTGGGATGTTTTCCCAGAAACCACCACCTGTGATGTGCGAGATAGCATGAATGTCATGCTCAGCAATCATCTTAAGTGCCGATTTGATGTAAATCTTAGTAGGTTCTAGTAGGTGCTCACCGATAGTGCGACCTTCTAGTTCTTCACTCTTATCAGCACCAGAAACTTCTAGAACTTTACGAATTAAAGAGTAACCGTTTGAGTGTGGACCACTTGAACCAACAGCGATAAGTGCGTCGCCTGCTGCTACTTTAGTGCCGTCAATGATGTCAGCTTTTTCTACAACACCAACACAGAAGCCAGCTACATCGTAGTCGTCGCCTTCGTACATGCCTGGCATTTCAGCAGTTTCACCACCGATTAGTGCACAGCCAGCTTGAACACAGCCTTCAGCAATACCAGAAACAACGTCTGCTGCTGTATCTACATCTAGCTTACCTGTTGCGTAGTAGTCTAGGAAGAATAGCGGCTCACCACCTTGAACGATTAAGTCGTTCACACACATTGCCACTAGGTCGATACCAATGGTGTCGTGTTTTTTCAGATCCAAAGCAAGGCGAAGTTTAGTACCAACACCATCAGTACCCGAAACAAGTACCGGCTCTTTGTATTTCGTTGGAAGTTCACATAGGGCGCCAAAGCCACCAATACCGCCCATTACTTCAGGGCGACGAGTGCGTTTAACAGCACCTTTGATACGGTCTACTAGTGCATTACCTGCGTCGATATCAACACCAGCGTCTTTGTAGCTTAGAGAAGAAGTATTACCACTCACGGGATAGTCCTCGAACTTAAGTTGGATGTGAAAACGGCGCTATTCTAACAGGGCTTGATTACCAAGAGCAAACGTTTGCGCGGTTTTTTTTATTAGAATAAAGATTCTGAAATAACCTTAGAGTTCGTGTATAATCTACAGGTTTGTTTAAATATTGCCGGAGTTGGAAATGAAAGTTGTTGAAGTGAAACACCCGCTAGTAAAACATAAAATTGGCCTGATGCGTGAAGGTGAGATTAGCACTAAGCGTTTTCGTGAGCTAGCGACAGAAGTGGGTAGCCTTCTAACATACGAAGCGACATCAGACTTTGAAACTGAGCGTGTGACGATTAACGGTTGGAACGGTCCAGTAGAAGTTGACCAAATTAAAGGTAAAAAAGTAACTGTAGTGCCAATCCTACGTGCTGGTCTAGGCATGATGGACGGCGTTCTTGAGCACATCCCAAGTGCACGTATCAGCGTTGTTGGTATCTACCGTGACGAAGAAACGCTTGAGCCAGTACCATACTTCAACAAGCTTGCATCTAACATCGATGAGCGTATTGCTCTAGTGGTAGACCCAATGCTTGCGACAGGTGGTTCTATGATCGCGACTATCGACCTGATGAAAGAGAAAGGTTGTAAGCACTTTAAGATTCTTGTGCTTGTTGCTGCTCCTGAAGGTATCGCTGCTCTAGAAAAAGCGCACCCAGATGTTGAGCTTTACACGGCTGCAATCGATGAGAAGCTAAACGACAAGGGCTACATTGTTCCTGGTCTTGGCGATGCTGGTGATAAGATCTTCGGTACTAAGTAATTCGGTTTCAGCTTAAGTGACTCTAAACAGTTCCTTAACTTGTTGAATTAACCGTATTAATAAAAAGGGAGAGCATTCGATGCTCTCCCTTTTTTGATCTTGTTAGGTTGTGATTCTTTTGAATCTAGCCTTATCGATTCATTAATCGATTTGAGCTTTATCTACCACAGTGTTGTCACCTAGCTCATCTGGAAGTACTAGGTTGAGTAGAATCGCTACGATGCCACATAAGCTTACGCCCTGTAGGCTAAAGTCGCCGATGCCAAATGCCATGCCGCCAATACCAAATACTAAGGTAATGCCCACAATCACAAGGTTGCGTGATTTGTGCAGGTCAACTTTGTTTTGAATTAGAGTATTCAAGCCTACGGTTGCGATAGAACCAAACAGTAGAATCATGATGCCGCCCATTACAGGAACCGGAATCGTTTGAAGTAGTGCGCCTAGCTTACCGACCAATGCAAGAACGATAGCTGTTACAGCAGCCCAAGTCATGATCACTGGGTTGAATGCTTTGGTCAGCATTACTGCGCCTGTTACTTCACTGTACGTCGTGTTTGGTGGCGCGCCCAGCATAGAAGCCGCAATTGTTGCCACACCGTCACCAGTAATTGTGCGGTGTAGGCCTGGCTTCTTAAGGTAGTCTTTACCGGTCACGTTAGAGATAGCAAGCATGTCGCCTACGTGCTCAACAGCAGGTGCAATCGCAACAAATACCATAAAGAAGATAGCGTTGATGTTGAACTCTGGCGCTGTGAAGTTTGGCAGAGCTAACCAAGATGCTTGAGCTACTGGTGTGAAGTCGACTGCACCATAAACCAAGCTAGTGATGTAACCCGCAACAATACCACCGAAGATTGGCAGTAATTTAAGGAAGCCTTTAGAGAACACACTGATGACAATGGTCACTAACAGTGAAATCGAAGAGATCCACAGTGCAGCGTCTGCATCAACAAGCTGAACCGCGCCATCGCCTGTCTTACCTAGCGCCATGTTAACGGCAACAGGCGCAAGGCCTAAACCGATAACCATGATCACAGGGCCAACAACGACCGGTGGAAGCAGTTTATGGATGAAGCCAACGCCACGAACTTTAATTAACGCGCCCATTAGTACATACACAACACCCGCCGCCATAAGGCCGCCCATGGTTGCACCTACACCCCAAGTTTGAATACCAAACATGATAGGCGCGATGAATGCGAAAGAAGACGCTAAGAAGATTGGCACTGAACGGCGTGTAATAAGTTGGAATAAAAGGGTACCGATACCTGCGCCAAAGAGTGCAACGTTAGGATCAAGTCCTGTTAGTAGCGGCACGAGTACAAGCGCACCAAAAGCTACGAACAGCATTTGCGCACCTTGCAAAGCATTTTTCATGATATGTCCTTAAAAATGGTCGTTATATGAAAAGTGAAAAATAAAATTCGCGGGATTCTATCACTTAGCAATCGATTGCTACACCTGATAGATCAAATTTATTTATCTTAGTGATGTTTTATATCCATCTAAGCCCTAGAAATTCAGCTTATAAGTGAGCGATTTATCATGGCCAGGTGATATTTTGTGGTTATTAAACACAGTGGGCGCTAACGACCTTGCCCCTCAATCCATAGTTGCTTATCATCTAGGCACAAGATTTGAATATTAGGATCAGTATGCGCTACATAGCATTGTTGTTGATGGGACTATTAGCCTCTCCGAGTTATGCCTTAACTCAAGTAGATATTTTTAGTGCTGAAGTTGCGATTAACGCTGAAGACAAACAGCCAGAACAAGTGGCAAGAAATACAGGTATGGAGCAGGTATTGATACGTGCGACTGGCCAAACTGATGTCGCTTCGAATGAGACGATTCAAAAGGCGATGCGCAAGAGTTCGCAGTACATGTCTCAAATGAGTTTTGGCGAAAGCAATGACCAATCAACATTGCGTATGCGTTTTAACGGTGCTCAAATCCGTTCTCTACTGACTCAAGCACAGTTACCTTACTGGCCTGATACGCGTTCAAACATCCTTGTTTGGCTGGTGGAAGAGGACAACTACGACAAGAACATCGTATGGGAACACTCTAACTCACAGTTGGCCGCTGGCTTACAAGCGAACGCAAAAGAGCGTGGCTTGCCTCTAACGCTGCCTGTGGGTGACTTTGACGATATTACCGGTATTGCGACTTCTGATTTGTGGGGCAGCTTTGTTACGCCAATCAGTAAAGCGAGTCAGCGTTACCCTGTTGATGCTGTGCTGGTGATAAAGGCTCAATCTTCAGGCCTACGTTGGGCTCTATACGATCAAAAGCCAAGTCAATTGACGAGCGCACCAACATCGCCTGTAAGTGGTTCTTTATCAGGTAACAGCGCAACGACTTCTAAGAAGTTAGTCGACCAAATCAGTAACTACTACGCAGGCAAAAGTGCTGTGACGGTAGCGAGTGAGTCATCAGAATCGATTTTAACGCAGTTTATTAGCCTGAATAATGCTCAAGACTTCTTCCAGTTGGAGAACGCACTTAAGCGTCTAAACTCGGTGGCAAGCCTAGATATTCTGAAGATTCAGAACAACGAAGTGACTTTCCGAATTCACTTATTGTCGACTCAACAAGAGTTTGAGCAAGAAGTAGCAAGTATTCGCCAAGTTGCGAAGGTTGAAGAATCTTACATTGAGCCTGAAGTGAGTCCTGAATTTGAAACTCAAGACAACACAATGTCTGTCGGTGATGATTCAACAGACGCTGCTGAAGTCGTTGGTGACGAAACTGACTCAGGCGTACAAGTGATTAAGGGCAACGAGGTATCTGAGGATGCTGAGCTAACGCCTGACGCAACGTTAGAGGATTCTAGTACAGAAGATCTAACCATCACTGCGCCAGTGCATGCTAAGCCAAGCTTGGTCTACGAGTGGGTTCGCTCATAATTGTCAGCTGACATGACTGATTGAAATGAAAACATGAAAAAAGCCCTGCAAGAGCAATCTTGCAGGGCTTTTTGTTTATTAAGCGGTCTGTTTAAAAGCATGGGTTCAATATTATTGCTCGAACTTAGCTTTCTCTCTCTTTTCTACTTCAGAAAGACGCTTCAACTTGATGCCTAACTCTTTGGCTCTAAAGCGAGTAAATAAGATATTGCCCGCGAAACCTAGAGTCGTCAGAAGCAGTTCTACAGCCGCTAACAAGCGTTCACCATCGTCTACATACAAAATAGTTAATGCGTGTAGGAAATAGAGCATCAAGACGAAATTTGCCCATGCGTGCGTATAAGGCTTACCTGCTAAAATGCCCGGCAATGGCAGCAACAGTGGGATAGCCCAAGCAATCGCCAGCGTGACATTACTGAGATGAGGGTGCGGTGAAAGCGTCATCTGCCAAGCCACCACCCAGAATAAAAGTGACAAGTTGCCCGCTAAAGCGAGGTAGCGAAATAGCTTGGTTTTGGGAGACATAGCCTTCTCTGGCATATACATCATTGAGTAATTCCCTTCTGATTTATTGCGATGCGCGCTAGGCGTTTACCTAGGTTTTGCGCCAACTCAATCTCTTCTTTGCTAAGTGAAGCGCTCTCTCCAGTACTGCTTGCACCATAAGGCGTACCACCAGTTTGCGTGGTGTGCAGCGCCGGTTCTGAGTAGGGGATGCCCACGACTAACATACCGTGATGAAGCAGAGGCAACATCATGCTTTGCTGTGTCGTCTCTTGACCACCATGCAATGATGAAGAAGAGGTAAATACACAAGCTGGCTTATCGATGAGATCACCATTGATCCACATTGATGTCGTGCTATCCCAAAAGTGCTTCATTGGCCCGGCCATGTTACCAAACCAAACCGGACTGCCTAGCGCCAAACCATCACAAGATCGAAGTTCTTGTAACGAGGCAATAGGATCGGTTGGTTGATAGCGTGAATCAGGCTGCTCTTCTACCGTGTAAACGTCGTTCACCGTTCTTAACATGGCTTCACAGTTCGGGATAGACTCAACCCCTCGTGCAATCTGCCTTGCTAGAGCTTGTGTGTTACCGTGACGACTGTAGTAAAGAACAAGAATGTTAATGCTCATATTGGATTACAGAATCTCTAGCACTTGCTCTGGTGGACGACCAATCTTTGCTTTGTTGTTCGCGACAACGACTGGGCGCTCAAACAGTTTTGGATTGGTTGCCATCGCAGCGAAAAGATCTTCATCAGTAACCGAAGCATCACCAAGGTTTGCTTCTTTGTAGTCCGCTTCTTTGGTGCGCATCATGTCGCGAACACTCTCAAAACCAAGCTGAGTGAACAGTACTTTCAGCTGTTCAACTGTTAACGGAGTGTCTAGGTATTTGATTACCTCTGGCTGTACGCCGTTTTCCTGAAGCACTTCTAGAGTTTGACGGCTCTTTGAGCAGCGTGGGTTATGATAAATCACGACAGACATGGTTCTTCCTCATTATTATTTTTGATTTAATTGTTTAGCTGAAGCCACCAGAGGTGACTTCTTTTTTGTGTACAGTTGAGCTTTCTTTTTATTCTGGTAACGAGCTGTTATCAGTAAACATATTATTGTAGCGACAAGAAGCGTTCTCGTTGAATCATCAGCTGATCAATTCGAGCGTCGTAGCGTGCTTGTTTTAGGCTTCCTAATTCTGCGATTTGGCTTGCTTGCGTGTAGTACTGAATCGCTTTGTTCCAGTTGGCTTGCAATGCCAAAATTTCTGCACGAGCAGCCAGTTCTTCGTCGCTGTTACCAAGGCTCGTATTTACTTTTGAAAGTAAGTGCCAGCCATTGGTGTCATTCGGGTTATCGTGCGTGTAACGTTGCAATACGCGAACCGCTTCTTGTAGATCTTCATTTTCAATCAGTGCGTTGGCGTAGTTAATGGTCAGAACCGGGTTGTTTGGTTGACGAACCAGTGCCGATTTAAGTTCTTTAATTGCAACCTCAGGCTGTTTCTTCTCGATGTGCAGATCCGAAATAGCATCTAGATAAAATAGGTTAGTTGGGTCGCTGTTAATCAGCTTGTTCAGAATCGGCTCTGCTTTGTCTAATTTTTTAGAGTCTAGGTAAACCAGTGCTTGGCCATATTCTAATGATGGAACCAAAGCTTTAGGGGCTTTCTTCAGCTGGCGCTCAAACCAATCAAGAGCAGCATCATTATTGATGCCAGCATAGCGAGCAACAATGCGGGCTCTTGCTAGGTGGTAGTCCAGAGACGGAGCCAGTTTCAGTGGCGGGTAACTACGAGCACGAGCACGTGAATCGGTAATTCGGTCTTCTGGTAATGGGTGAGTCAGTAGCATTGGCGGTGGTGTGCTCGCATAGCGATATTCATCAGCCAAACGGCCAAAGAAACGTGGCATGGCATTCACATCAAACCCAGCTTTTGCTAGCGTGTTGATGCCAAAGCGGTCGGCTTCTTTTTCATTACTACGGGTGTAGTTGATTTGGCTTTGCATATTACCCGCAGTCGTTGCCGTTAGGGCTGCAATGCCGGCTTCAGGAGCTGCAATTGCCAGTAATACAGAGGCTGCTAGTGCTGCAATGGTTGCTGGTGAACGGCGAGCTTGATCTTCCATACTACGTGCTAAGTGACGTTGGGTTACGTGCGCGATTTCGTGCGCTAATACAGAAGCCAGTTCACTTTCAGATTGTGCATGCAGGAACAGACCTGAGTGCAAAGCAACGTAACCACCAAAGAAAGCAAAGGCGTTGATGTTGCGGTCACGGATCATAAAGAACTGGAAAGGTGTCTTTACATCATTTGCGTTCGCGACCAGACGATGGCCAAGCGTATCAATATACAGGTTTAGAACTGGGTCGTTTACGATAGGCTGGCTACTTCTGATGATACGCATGTAGGCATCACCATAGATAAGCTCTTGGTCGATAGTGAGTGTGCCGCCAGCAGCGGTACCGATATCTGGTAGCTCCAAACTATTGGCATTCGCCATAGTTGGGGTGCTTAATGTGGCTGCGATGCATAAGCAAGCAATTGAGCGAGCGCGTTTAAACATATTAGTCAGTAATACTCCGTTTCTTCTGACAGTAAGACAAGTGCAATGGAAATTGGTTCTTTATCTGATTTAACCTTTGCCAAGTGCGTGCGCTATCATGAAGGAAGATGAATGAATGATGGCGCGTTTTCAAAAACAGATTACAATACGACCCTTATAATAAGCATCGAGCTCAAGAATGACACCTAATATTCTAGATTTACGCCAAGAGCGCTGTCCAATGGCGCTATTATTAGCCAAGCGTCACAGTGTAAAGTTAGAAGTAGGGCAGTCATTGTCAATTTATGTGTCTGATAACAGCTCGATGAAAGATATTGTTACTTATTTGTCTAAGCAAGCCTATGATGTCATCGCTGAGGTTTGCTCTAATTACCATCATCTCCTCGTCACTAAAAAGGAATTGCAGTCAGATGCTTGAAATGGTCAATCGTTGGTATAAACGACGTTTCTCTGATCCCCATGCTGTCAGTTTGGTTGCCATCATTCTCTTCGGCTTTATTACGATCTACTTCTTTGGTCACCTAATTGCGCCACTCTTGGTTGCAATTGTGTTGGCTTATTTGCTTGAGTGGCCTGTTACCCAACTTCAAAGACTCGGCGTTCCAAGAACGCCCTCGGTGATGTTGGTGATCATGATGTTCTTTAGCGTGATGCTACTTGCGATCTTTGGCTTGGTACCAACTATTTGGGAACAAGTGGGTAACCTAATCAATGACATCCCAAGCATGTATGGCAGCTTACAAAATTTCATCGCGACGATCCCTGAACGCTACCCAGAACTAGCCAACCTGCAGATCGTTGAGTCCATTATGTCTAACGCCAAGAACAAAGCGTTAGGTTTTGGTGAAAGTGTTGTCAAAGGTTCTCTTGCTTCTCTTGTGAGCTTAGCGACCTTGGCGGTTTACTTGATTCTTGTACCACTGCTTATCTTCTTCTTGTTAAAAGACAAAGAAGAGATGATCAGAATGGCGAGCGGTGTACTTCCTCGAAATCGTCGTTTAGCGACCAAAGTATGGGAAGAGATGAACCAGCAAATCTCGAACTACATTCGCGGTAAGGTTCTCGAGATTTTAATCGTTGGTGGTGTCAGTTATGTAACCTTCGCGATTTTGGATCTGCGTTATTCAGTCTTGTTGGCTGTCGCGGTTGGTTTCTCGGTACTGATCCCTTATATCGGTGCGGCAGCTGTGACTGTGCCAGTAGCGATTGTTGGCCTGTTCCAGTGGGGATTAGAGCCCCAGTTTTACTGGTTGCTTCTCGCTTACGGTATTATCCAAGCGCTAGATGGTAACGTGCTCGTTCCTGTTCTTTTCTCTGAAGCGGTGAACCTGCACCCAGTGGCCATTATTGTCGCCGTGTTAGTGTTTGGTGGACTGTGGGGATTCTGGGGCGTGTTCTTTGCGATCCCGTTGGCAACGCTAGTTAAGGCGGTTTGGAATGCCTTACCGAGTCACGCATTAGACGATGACCCTGAACATCAAAAGTAATTGATCTTGTTATAGAAAAAGGCCGAACATCCATGATGTTCGGCCTTTTTGCTCTTAGCTTAATAATTAGCTTAATGAGTGCTGCTTTTGCCTTAGAGAGTGTTGAATCTAAGTCATTAACTCACTCAAATCGCCCTTAAGCTTCTTGATTGAAGTAATCTAGAACCACTTCGTGGTGAGTCTTAGTCTTGAACTTGTTGAAGACATGTTCAATCTGACCTTCTTCATCAATTAGGAAGCTAATACGGTGTAGACCATCGTATACCTTACCCATGAGTTCATACCCTTGGAAATCTTTTTAGACTCAACTTTTGACAATTTTTAATAAACTCTATATTTAACAGTGAGTTAGTTTGGTAATTTCTCTTTTTGAACCTCAATTATAGTAGTTGTCATAATTTTTTGTAAATCGGGCTGATTTTGACGCTTTTCCAAGCGCAAACTTGTCATAAAAACTAAGGCGTTGCTATAAGTTGAAGTTGATAGTCATTACGATGGGATCACTTGGTGATCACATGTACACTTGTCACTCAACTCGCTTTTGGACATTTCTGAGTAATGAACCATACAGAGCCCTGATTTTTCGGATTACTTCTAGTATTGCAACTATGTAACCAGCCTACATGTGACAGGCCAAGTTCCCTTATTCACTACAGTTACTGATATCATGCTGAAAAGAATTTGATATCTCTGATTTTAGTGTGTGAAATTTGGTACGAGTTTCCTGTATTATCTCCATAAAGTATCGAAGAAGTACCTCGGGCGCTCCTAGTACTCAGCGCTCTAGTATAGAAGCTATTATGACACAAAGCGATTTTAGAGATTTAATGTATAAGATTAAGGCCGATGCTTGCTCCGATTTCTCTGGAGTTGGTGTTATTGTGTCTGATTCTCCTGCGAGTTTACCAATAGTAAGTCTACGAGATACATCACCAAAGTTATCCGGTTCGGTGGTTGAGATTTTGGCAGAGCTTTCTAGCTATAGAAGCAAATATCATGATGGGTTTCATATTCTAAATAGAAAAGGAGAAATTACGCATGTCGCTCAGTATTTCTCTCCACCGATTATTAAAGAATTGAACATCGATACTGTTCGCCCAGTAGGTGGGCGTTTCGTAGCTGCTCTTTTCGGCTCAGCAATTCCTGATGTAATAATGACCGGGGTTATCAGTGAAAGACATGGCCTTTCTATCTTTGTAGGTGGCAAAGAAGTATATTTTGAGAAAGCATAATGATTAGCCTTATTCCAATAGGTAGAGTTATTACCCTCATTGCTGTCGTATACGCAGTCGTTAGCTGTCTAATCCTCTGGGCTGTGTATGACGAAAGTACATCGTTCTTGTCAGCTGTATCAATAGGAGCTAGCGGTTCAGCTGTTTTAAATGGTCTACTCGCCATTCTATTTTATTATGGCTGGGAGAGAATTTGGGGGAAATACCCTATCCTAAACAGACTTTTATTCCCCAACTTAAACGGGACATGGGATATGACGATCCATTGGGAGTGGGAAGGAAAGCAAGGTACATCGCAAGGCAGAGCTGTGATTAAACAAAGTTTTCTGAATATCGGTATGGATGTAGAGGCTGAAGATTCTGACTCTCAAACTTTACTGGCTAAGCCTAAAAAAGATGCAGAAACTGGGAGATCAGAACTATATTATGTTTTTTTAACCACCCCAAAACACAAATCACACTCACAGCCTCAACAACCATATAAGGGTACAGCTATTCTTAAGCTAGGTCTGGATGATGATGGATTACTTCAAGGGAATTATTTTACTAGTCGAAAAACCGTCGGTTACTATGTGTTAAAACGTGTTAGCCATTCTGATTAAAATCATACCGAAAGTTAACTCTACCTTGCTAATAGTGATAAATAGCATAAAAGCTCGACAATTAACTATCAAAGTAATATGCCTTTATTTTTTCTCAATAATAACCTCTACTTGAATTGGTTGATGACCTCGAATAAACAGGTAAGCACTACACTCGAACTGCCAAAACCAACGTAACCTAGAAATAAATAAAAACGCAAAATCTACGTTTTCACCACCATTAACTATACCTTGCATAGCATTGATGTCATTGATACTAGGATCAACTGAGAAACTTGGGTGTGTGTGCCACTCTCCTAAATAATTGAAGCGTTTGTAATCAGAGCCTGTTTCTTCATAAAACTTCTGCAATGCCAAATCGTGTTCATCAGAATCTCTGAAAAAGCTAGAAGTCGTCCCTCTTTTCACATCAACAGAAAAGTCAACGATCCGGAAGGCCTGTTCGCCTAAGTCTTCCCCCATAAGCATTCCACCTATTTCACGCTTGCCAGCCTTTAACATATGAAGCCGAAGCTTTTTCGAAACACTATTCGGAAGAATTATTTGCATCTAATTGGCCCTTAGGTGGCAGGTAAGCTTGCAATATTTGGATAATCTCTTCTGAATCAATATGTTCAGCAGTTTCTCCCCACTTGCCTTCTGGTAGCAGGTCGATAGGGCGAGTATCAAAAGGCTGTTGAAAAAGCCATTCTGACGACATACCAACGATATACGCAGAATAAGGGAATATACTAGCTTCAGGTCGAGCTAGAATATCGGTTGCGAACTGAGTAGCATGAGCACTCATAATGGAGACTTCAGCATCATTTGCTATTAACGGTGTATCGTCATCCATTTGAGCACTATAGTCATTTGCTTTTGTGCTATGCAAGAACTCTACACCTTGTCCTTCGCACCAATTATATATTTGAGCTCTCGCAGACAGTGGGACAGGGTCTAGCTCAGGTCTTGACCTTGCCACAAGGCCGCCAATTCCACCACCAAAAACTTCAACCCAGATCATTGGTTTTTTCTTGCGCACTGAAACAGACGCAATCCAGTTGAATGCTAAAGGCTCTGCTGTAGCATCTATAATGAGATCGCAATTACCGAGTGATTCTAACGCCCCAGACATTGAACTAGAGCTTTCTTGTCCACCTAACGATAATCTAAGGATCTGTGTATCAACGCGAGGGTTAATGTTTTGTAATCGCTGTTGTAATACAGGTGCTTTATGAGCTCCAACATAGTTGAGATCTAAGTCATTTCTAACAATGTTGTCAGGAAAAAAAATGTCTTCATCAATGAGCAAAAAATTTCCTACCCCAGATCTACACAAACTTGCGGCAACTTTGGAACCAACAGAGCCACACCCAACTAGTCCTACTTTTTTATCGCTCAATGATAAAAATTGATCAGGTAATCTATTTTTGTGCTCCGGTATTTTAATCGTCGTGTAACGTATTAATTTTCGTTCATCGATAGAACCAAAGAGAGTCAATAAAACCCAATTATCTTTATCCCCCATAATCAAGTTTGCAATTGAATCTGTTTGTAGAACTTCATGATACAGCTCTAGCATTTCTGATGTTTCAAGTAATTTTTTTAAATCAGATACTTCTGGTTGTTCTGATATTTCTGCACCAGAAAAACGTACTACGAAGGCTTGTTCTTCTCTATTACCGTCAGGTAAGTTGAGATTGCTTGTCCAAATTGGATTATCTTTGTCTCCCACCTTTAAAAGAGAACTAATGAAGACCCCGCCCACCTTACGTTCTCTGATCCAAGCTCTTTCTGTTTTTCTCTCTGTGAGCGCTTTGAGTGCATTTAGGTCTCCTTCAGCAAGCAAAAAACGACAAGTTTTGATGCGCGTATCACGCCCTAAGGAAGGTATATGTGCTGATTGTGCATGCGCCATATACCCTTCTTCTCCCTGCTCTTCTAAAAGTAGTCGGTAAACACTTTCAATCATATCTGAGCCACTTATTGACGATTGCCAATTATCAGGCCTATGCTCTAAACATAGTTCACCGTTCGGCCCATACTGATGCAAAGAGACCCTCGTTTTATCTTCTGTATAGATCATTGGTGGTGAATCAGGGAATACGCTCGGGTACACCATCTTAAAGTGATAAGTTGTATTTAGATGAAATACATGAAATGTCAAACACATTGCCAATTCATTATCTGGATCAGCCTGCCACTTGCCTACTTCTAACCAGCCTATTTTAGACTCAAGCTCCGATACAGCCGCTCTTTCTAAAGAAAACCTTTCTTTTTGAAGAATCCACCACATCACGCAAATCCATCCGGCTTCTTAGGTTTTCTTGCAACATCACCAAATGCAATGTTTGGGGTTGCTAAGGTTGATGCTGCCGTCGCAGCAGACAACAAACTAGAGGCTCCAGATTTTGTTAAACTTAATAGATCTTGGTGAACCAGATTCGTTACATTCTGGCCGATTCTGCTTTCCAGGATACCCGACATTCGGCGGTGTTCAGCTTGTTGTGCTGCTGAGTAAAAATCTTCTCGAGCCTGACTAAGCCAGGAGAAAAAGGCTTCAGCGCGTTCAGGATGTGTTTCCCATTTATCGGCAAAATTCTCCATGGCATCTGTTGGATTGTTGATTACATACTTCTGTCCATCATAGTGTATTCCTTCCTCCATCTTGAATAATATGGAGAGCAGCGCCGAACCTATATTATCTTCACCTTGATATGCATGAGCAGATAGCGTTGTAAGAATTATTGATATGGGTTTATCTTTTGAATTACCTTCAAACATCATGTCACGATGACGTTTAAGTATCATTATCGCTGATTGCAAGGATGTTCTGACGCGATAACTCGGGATGTCTTCAATACTGGCTTGTATACCTTTAGTTTCCATTTCTTTCAGTATTTCGCGGCGTTTTCTTTCAAAGTTCTCACCCATTCGAAATTTAAACCATTCAGCATATCCACGAGGGTTCGATCTCGGCCAGTCTGATGTAATTTGATAGTACTGAGGTAGTACTTCATTATCTGTTATAGCTATTGCCGTCTCAGCAAATTTAGTATCAAAGTTCTTCTGTTCTAGTAGAAGACGTTGTTGTTCAGCGTTTGGGATACAGGGAACGACATCCATGTGGAATTGCGCGCCGTCAGCATATTCTAGCCTCCAACAGCGCCTCTGCTCAGCGACTGGCTTTTTGATACCCTTGCTTTTGCGATATAACTCTAGTTCATCCCCCATGAGCACTTTTAAATCTTGTTGCGAGAGAGACGACTTATCGAGATAAGTCAAAGAGCACGCACAATCAATATCGTATTCTTCCTGTGCTGACAAAGGTTTAATGACTAATCCTAGACGAAAAGAGCCTTGTACATACACGTCAGGAGAGTAATCTTTTACCGTTGACTCATCTCTATGAAGCCATTCCCCTACAGACTTATAGCTTTTCTCAGCCTGCTCATATCTAGACTGTGGGATCTCTAATGCTTTGGCCAAAGCCTCTAGATAAGTATCCGCTTGCTTTGTAACTGATACAGACATACAACCTTCTCCTGCCTTATGGGAACATCATTCCGTTACTTCAATAATGCAGCTTTTGAACGTTGATGTTGTATAAATGCCAAAAGTTGCATAGCTAGAATACTCCTTAGAATCAATCATGTACAATTTGCAACCGCCATTTTTACAACGACATATTTAAAAGATGTATTCGTAACATATGGGAATACATGCTCTGGCTGGAGTCTATCTGGTATGCCACAAAAATAGGCTGTAATTGAAAATCTACACTGTATAAATCGAGATTGTCCTGAAATTTGTGTAATTGTTACTTTAATATCCTTTATCTGAGACTTATTTGATGTTGCTGATCGGAGTTAGCACCGACTGACCTAACATCATTGCCAGTTATATCTAAAGCGGGGACGAAAATATTTGAACCATCAGGTCTATCGTAAAGTCTGCATACTGAATGATTCCCTGCTTGTAACATTTGGCCAAATTTGAAAAGTGTACTGGCTGGGGAGATACCGAAAACATGTATCACCTTAGAGCGCCATGAATCTTGAATTGTCCTTATGGCTTGCCTAGCAAGAACTGAAAAATTATCTAATTGTTCTTTTGAGTTAATGCAGTTAGGGTCGGGGTCAGTATTAGTGATTCTAATCCAGCCTATTTTCTTATCTCTAACTTTTTTAGCCAATTCTTCGGGAAAAGCATTGGTATCTAACTTTGCTGTGAGTTCGAAAGAAAGGATTGCTTCTTCCTGGTCAGAATCGTCACCTACTTCATACGAGATATTAAACTGCGAGGTTAAGATCGGAGATTCCTTTGGCCAACGCCAAGTTTTTGCGATTCGATCATATTGGAAAATTTCTACATGCCTAGCTTCACCGATAATCCTTCCAGCTAGAACTAGTACTGGAACCAAATGCAACGGGAAAATTCCTAGAGATTCAGGTGTCATAGATGATTTCTGAGATGGTTTGTTACTTGTGAAGCTAATTAATTCTCGTATATCTGACTCATGTTCATGAAGAAAATGCCCCCAAAACCCAAAACGTCCTCGGTCATCTCGCTGTGTTCTTCGGAGCATGTGTTTGATTTCTGGGAGTGGACCAAGATTTCGGCTAAGTGCAGAACTGCAAAGTTCTGTTTTGGATACATTTGTTGGTACTTGAGCTAAGTCAGCGAGTAGAGTTATGAGTTGTACGGTGGGATACTGCAAACTACCCAATAACAAATTAACTCGGGCAGTATGTTCATCGCGCATATGTTGTAAATCGGATGCTGAATGTCCAGCTACATCTATCCTATCTATAAGTCTATGGTGACCGTCACACATAAGCATGATGTTGTCTGGAGAGTCTGATAGTGCATGAGAGCTCTCATTCCCTCTAGGTCCATCTGGATCGGAAGCTACAATGTGAGCCAAATATGCAACCCTTGCATTTTTTGTTGTTAAAGGAGTAGAGCCAAGATCTTGACCACACCCCCGGTACATACACCTTCCTCCAGCATCATGCCATACCTTAGAAGCTGTAAGGGGTGATATTGCTTTACCTCGACCTTGGCCAAATAGTACATCCCTTGCTTTCTTTAGGGCGGTAATATCTTTGACTTTTGCTTCTAGCAACGCCCAGTCAAATTGTGAGGTCTTACTTTCTACTAATACGTCATAAGGAAGCTCTATACGTTTAAGCATGTTCTTCTTAGACAGCACCTTGAGAACGGACACAGCTTCCGTACCTAAATCACCTACCATTAACTGCGACGGTTTTTCACCCTGTTCATAGACCTTGAAGATATGTTTGGCATAAGCATAAACTATTAGTTTTCCATTTGAGAGGCATAAAGAAAGCCATTCTGCCAATTCTGCGTCAGATAAACCTGACGGATGACCTTTAAGTACCTTCAGTTCGTTTTGCACTTGTAATCCTTTTCCATCATTTAACTGCTACTCATTATTAACTGACTCTGACCCAATTTCTTCCTTTCGGTTGCAGATAAGTAAGAACAATAATCAACCAAGCTCATAATGTGGTATTAGTTAGATTTGGTCAAACAGAGGTAACGAGGGTTACTAAAAGTAACAAATATTTCCAGTTAAAACGCTTTCGTACTGTCAATCCCCGATAGAAATGTCCACTTTTAGGAGAAAAGAAATGGAGTCAACGTGAGTGGCTGGCGGTGAATTGGTCAAGTTCAAGAAGGAAAAGGCTCGCTAATGCGAGCCTTATATCTATCAATTGATAGGGATGACGAGCTTACCACTTCTTGCTAAAAGCACCTCGTCTTTAACAACAAATGCCTCTACGAAGTGATTCCCTTTATAAGAGGTTGTTTCTTCTTTGATTTTTCCACCGATTTCAAACCCACCTCGTAATTGACCTAATCTACCCGCTTCTTCTCCAGTGTTAGTAATTTGCCAATATACGTCTGAGTTGGGAGGAATATCATCTGTAACCGTGAACTTAAGCGAATAGTTCTTGCCAAAAATAATTTGTTGGACAGCTCTAGCGAACGGATTGACGCCATTTTTATTACGATACTCAACATCTAAGTTGACACTACCAACGCTCTCCACTTCTTCCCATCTATGACGCGCGCAGTAAGGAGGAATAGGGAAGTTAGGTTGACTTGCTTCGCCCAAGATTTCATCATAGGTAGCTGCTGTGGCAGATTTCTTGGTAACAGAATGAAAGCTATCTCCGAACACACGGCGCCATTTTTTAATAGATTCAGTTCGATCTGTTTCATCAAATGCATCTTCTATCCAAGTTCTATAATCGCCGATCTTTGTTTTGAAAATCGTATACTTTTCTTCATTCCAGTGACGAGTAAACGTTTCTTCGGTTCGTACTGGATTGACTATTTCTGGCATTGAATCGTAAAAACTTAAATAATCATCCAAACGGGTAAAAATTGTCTTTAAGGTGGTAGCAATATCTTTGAAGAGCTCACTATTAGGTTCGTAGTCTTGAACCATATTACAAATCAAAGTGGTTAAAAGTATTGATTTACATGAAAACGTAGTTTTTATGTCACGAAGATACTTGATAAGGCGAATACATTTAATGAGGTTGTTGTTACCTACTACTGAATTCTTGTCGGCGACCCACTTCTTGTATGCTTCAGGGTCAGTAAGCTCAAACTCATTGGTGTGTCTATTCGCAATCAAATATTGTGTATGATTACCTAAAACGGTTTCTGTTACTCGTACAATACATGGAACAACATCGATATGAAAATCACCTGAATAATCAAGATAAACACAACGAGTGTTATAGTGAACCATATCTTTATAGATACTTGACCCCTTAAAAGCCTGATGAAGTTTTGTTATGTAGTCTTTAGGCTCCCAATTATCATTTTCGTCCATAAAGAAGACTATATCAGCGTCAAACTCTTTGTTTTTAACTGGCTTGATAATCGTCCTATGTCCGTATGACCCCTGAGGCGAGGTGTTCCTAAAAATCCCTTTAAAATCGTCGTGATCTTTTACATACTTCTCAACAGACGCTGAAGTGGTAGTAACCTTGTTAATTCGAGCTTGATTGAGATTGACCACTTCTGTTAGGAATTCAGTAAATATTTTTTGATGTCTCACATGGTTTCCTTACTTAATTAAATAACTAATTTCTTGGTCTTTGTTTATTTGTAATGACCAAGGGTAACCAGCACCATCAAAGTGGTGTACGTTTATCTGCTGACTAAGGTGATTTTGATTAAACTCCGCCCCTATGCGCATGATTAGCGAGGCTTGAGCCATAAGGGTCAAATGAACTTCAGTAACGTAGGGGTACTTCTTAAGAAGGGTGTTATTTATTTCGGTTCTAAGGGAGGCAACAAAGTTTGATTGCTCTACATCTGAGAACATATTTCCAACGTTTCTACTTTCAACTCTATAAGCAATAGCGCGATCTAACTCTAGACTTTCAAGAAAGGTCTTTAAGTCATTATCAAAAGAGACTTCTATCGAAATGCCTAGCTTTGTTACCTGAGAATCTAGAACTTCCGGCTTTTCCATAATTTCTGAGCACTCTAATTTTTGACCTCGACTTCTAGCATCTCGACAGTCTAACCATCGTTCCTTGTGCTGCTTCTTGTTGTCACGGTTCCAGCAGTAGTAATTTACCAAACGCTTATTTCCAACCAAGTAACCTAAAGTAAAGCAATGCGGAACATGAGCTATAGCTCCTAAAGCGAGTGGCTTGTTTGGTTCAAAGCCATTTAATTTCTGAAGTGATTCGTCGTAAAACTTCTGAAGTTTGGCGCATGATTCTTTTAACCAGTCCTCAAGAGTCTGCTTTCTAGATTTCCACATGAAAAGGTCATCATGTAACCCGGCTGGTTCGATTGTGGAACTAAAACTGCTGCACAGGGTTGGAGCGGCAGCCCCATCTAAGCTTCTTAAATCGATACTCTTTGCTCTGTTCTTTGAGGCTGACTCACCAAATAGCATTGAGTAAACTTCAAAGAAGAATCCTACGACGATCATTACTATTGAGACATAAACACCTACCAACGTCGCAATTTCATATGTTGAGT
Organism: Vibrio coralliirubri; assembly: GCF_024347375.1. Lineage (NCBI taxonomy): Bacteria > Pseudomonadati > Pseudomonadota > Gammaproteobacteria > Vibrionales > Vibrionaceae > Vibrio > Vibrio coralliirubri. Next base: position 846,699 of record NZ_AP025470.1, read on the forward strand.
CAGACGCTGTATCAATGACGAATGAGTATTCACCATTGCTAAACTGAATTGCAAGTGAGCCAATTGCCGTAAGAGTAAAGAGCTTTATGCCTAAGCTCATAAGATAGCGTGAGCCTGAAAGTCGGCGCTGAAAAATTACGTAACCAAAATCAAGTAGTTGATCTATCCATTTCAAACTTCAAGTCCTATATATCTAGAAAGTAATTGATTCTAACCTATAAGGTATTTATTGCACATTGATATATGTGTATGTAAATGCCTATTCATATTTGGTTATCTATTCGTTTGTACAGACTTTCACTCCCATATTACATCTCGGGGATTAACAGCGAACAGCATGAGAAGAAGGGATAATTTTTAGTATTGTAAAAGCCCTGAACAGGGTGTGAATGAGTAAAAGATCTAAACAACTTTGGGGCACTTTGGAGTTAGAAAGTGCCACTGGTAAAAATTCAGTCTGTGAAGGTTCTGGACAGAAGCTTGTTAGCAATCTTGCTAAGTTAGCACAATCTTAATTAGTTGAGGTAACACGAAGTCGCTTACACTCATGCACAGTATCACTGAGTAGTGAGAATCTAAAAAGGAATGTTCTATTTTCATAACGGCCCCTAAATTATCTAACGACATGCTCCTTCATGTTAATACGTCTGCTATCAACTTTTTTCCTTCAAACATACCTATTCGCTCTTTTAACTGAAGAACTTTACTGCCTCCCCAAAGGAGCTTACTACCATGTTTTTCAATATTCCAACCTGGTGACAAGAACTCCTCATAGTGGCTTTGTTTCCTAATTCGAGTTCAGGTATAAACTCGCCTAATATGGAGAATTGTTAGGCGATTACTATCGTTTTAGGCATACCTAGAACAGTGAGCTTGTTTAACGCTTTGATCATGGCGTAAGTTTCGCCAACTTGGGCGTGGCTTTGTTGCGTAATTAAATTTAGAGATAGAGCCAACCCGTTTCGCTTGTTTCTTAGTCAATACGACAAGTTTCAGGCATACCTAACCCAGTAAGCTTGTTCAACGCTTTTATCATCGCGTAAGTTTCACCCACCTGGGCATTGTAATTTCTTAAGCTCAGTTTCCCTCCTAGCAACTGTTTAACTCGATACATCGCTGTTTCTGAGAGTGAACGTTTGTGGTATCCATACCGCTCTTTCCAATACTTATTTGAGTCGTATAATTTCTGGCAACCCACGGCGAAATTTCGAGGGTGACCACGCTCCCAGAAGGCAGCCCCTTCTCTTGGGGGAATAAGCGCAATAGCTCCCTTAATCTTAATAGCAGCGTGACACGCTCTCGTGTCGTAAGCGCCATCACCAGACACCTCAAGGATACTTCGGCGTGTTTGTTTCAGTAAGTTCGGGAGTACTTCTCCATCTGTAACCGTCGATAAACTTAGCTCGGCGGCAATGATCTCATGAGTGTTGGTATCGACTGCAATATGCAGCTTTCGCCAGACTCTACGCTTGCCATCCGTCCCATGTTTTTTGACTTTCCATTCACCTTCGCCATAAACCTTAAGGCCAGTAGCATCAATGGCTAGGTGCTGTATCGCTCCTCTCGTTTTAGTCTTAAATGAAACCTCAACTTGCTTGGCTCTACGACTGATGCAGGTGTAATGCGGACAACTTAACGGTACATGGGCTAACCTAAATATCGAGTCGATAAATCCTTGCAGCGCTCTCAATGGCATAGAAAAAACTCGTTTGACCATGAGTGCTGTCGTGATAGCTAAATCACTGAACCGACGCGGCCTACCGCGCTTATTCTGTTTGCTTTGCGCCCATCCGCTTATTGCTTCTTCATCAATCCAAAAAGTCAGAGAACCACGGTTAATGAGTGATCGGTTGTATTGCTTCCAGTTGGTTGTTTTATAACGAGGCTTAGGCATAGGACTACGAGATAGAGTGGAGGTAGCTGATCAGATCGTAGGTTCTTGATTTAGTTCCATTGAATTACGCAACAAAGCCCTTGGGCGTTATAATTTCTTAAACTTAATGTTCCTCCGAGCAGTTTCTTCACACGGAACATCGCCGTTTTTGCTCGCTTGTTAATGTATGAATAATGAGGGTATAACAATGGCAGTTGAGCAAGCTTGAAAACAGAATTCATGAATCCTTGCAGACCTCTCAACGGCATAGAAAATACCCGTTTGACCATAAAAGCCGTCGTAATCACTATGATTAATAATATTTATAGGGTGGATTATCTATAATGATAACTAATTATTGTGAGTGGGAATTTTTTGATATGATTAACGCTTTTTAATATAAGTGGTATTTCCGCTTCCAAATAAATTAATTAACAGATAGGCTTTTTCTAGATAAAGAGGAGTTACCTTTAATATGGAAAAGCATTTACCCTTGATTATAAATGGTCTTATATGCTCTACGGGGCGAGGAAGTCATGAGATCACTTTTGAAGAAAATAAAGTTAAAATAGATTCTTTCAATGTTGAGCATATTTCTCAGATGCTTAATCAGGAGGTTCTGATAGATTTAGATATAAATAATATAATCAATTTTGTTTATACAGTGGGACAGCGCTGGAAGAATGAAGAATATTCTAGAAGAAGAACGTACATTAGAAACCTAATTACCTACTTAGGTTATTCACCACAAATGGCAAAATTAGAGGCCAATTGGATCGCAATGATTTTATGCTCTAAAAGTGCCCTATATGACATTGTGAATACTGAGCTTGGGTCAACCCATATTCAAGATGAGTGGTTACCTCAAGGTGAGTGTTATGTAAGAGCATTCCCTAAAGGGCGAGTCATGCACTTACTCGCAGGTAATGTTCCCCTTTCCGGTGTGACATCGATATTGCGTGGCATTCTGACTAAAAATCAATGCATCGTACGAATGTCGGCTTCCGATCCATTTACTGCGCATGCATTGGCAATGAGTTTTATAGACGTCAATCCGGACCACCCAATTTCTAAGTCGATCTCTGTACTGTATTGGCCACATAAAGCTGATACGACAGTTGCGGAAGAGCTCATTAGTCATATGGATGCGGTTGTTGCTTGGGGAGGGCATGATGCTATTGATTGGGCGGTTAAGCATTCGCCTTCACATATTGATGTTTTGAAGTTCGGCCCTAAAAAAAGTTTTACTATTTTAGATGAACCGACCAACTTAGATGAAGCGGCTTCCGGCGCCGCTCATGATATTTGCTTTTATGACCAGAATGCTTGTTTCTCTACCCAGAATATATACTTTTGTGGAGACAACTATGAAGCTTTTAAGGATAAGTTGGTAGAAAAATTATGTCTTTATGAAAATATTCTCCCGAAGTCTAGGCAAAGTTTTGATGAAGAAGCTTTGTTTTCATTTACTCGACTGGAATGTCAATTCTCAGGTCTCAACATTATATCGGAACCAGATAATAAGTGGATGATTATAGAATCAGACGCTGGTGTCGAATACAACCACCCTTTAAGTCGTTGTGTTTATATCCATAAAATAAATAAGGTGGAAGATGTTATTGATTATATCGAAAAGCATAAAACGCAAACGATTTCTTTTTATCCTTGGCGTTCTTCAACTAAATACCGAGATATCTTTGCTCAAAAAGGCGTTGAGCGAATAGTTGAATCCGGCATGAATAATATATTTAGAGCGGGTGGTGCACATGATGCGATGCGACCACTACAACGCTTAGTTCGATTTGTCTCTCACGAAAGACCATATAGTTTTACCACCAAGGATGTCTCTGTAGAAATAGAACAAACTCGATTTCTTGAAGAAGATAAGTTCTTGGTTTTTGTCCCTTAAATAAGGAAGTTTATAATGAAAAGTCAATGTAAGACTATTTCTCACGTGCTAAGCGTGAATAATGGTCATAATATTCACATCTGGGAAACACCTCCGAATAAAAGTGCTCCCTCTAAAAACAATACCATTCTTATTGCTTCTGGGTTCGCTCGGAGAATGGATCACTTTGCTGGTCTCGCAGAATACTTGTCTGAAAATGGGTTCCATGTATTTCGTTATGACTCGCTCCATCACGTCGGTTTGAGCTCAGGCACTATCGATGAATTTACGATGACCACTGGAAAAAACAGTTTATGCACGGTTTATCACTGGCTACAACAAAAGGGCATCTCGAACATCGGACTCATTGCGGCAAGTTTGTCGGCTCGTGTGGCTTATGAGGTTGTTGCTGATCTTGAATTGTCTTTCCTCATTACTGCTGTTGGTGTCGTAAATCTGCGTGACACGCTGGAAAAAGCACTTGGGTTTGATTATCTCAGTTTACCGATCGATGAGTTGCCAAACGACCTTGACTTCGAAGGGCACAAGCTTGGTTCTGAAGTGTTTGTTCGAGACTGTTTTGAGCATCATTGGGATACTTTGGAATCTACGCTTGCCAAGGTCGCTAATACCTCTGTTCCATTAATTGCATTTACCGCCAACAACGATGACTGGGTAGAGCAAGGTGAAGTCTACGGAATGCTCGGACAAATCAGCAGCGGCAATTGCAAACTGTACTCCTTGCTTGGGAGCTCTCACGACTTGGGTGAGAATTTAGTTGTCTTACGTAACTTTTATCAATCTGTGACGAAAGCAGCGATCGCAATGGATGACGGCAGTCTCGAAATCGATGTTGATTTTGTCGAGCCAGATTTTGAGCAGCTCACCATCGCGACGGTCAATGAGCGTCGTCTAAAAGCAGAAATCGAAAGCCGCATGCTAGAAATGGCTTAATGCTTACCTGCAACACCAATAAATAAGGAAACGTTATGAAATTTGGAAATTTCCTTCTCACTTATCAACCACCTGAGTTAGATCAGGCACAAGTGATGAAGCGATTGGTTAACCTTGGCAAAGCCTCTGAAAGTTGTGGCTTCGATACCGTTTGGTTATTAGAGCATCACTTTACTGAGTTCGGTTTACTGGGGAACCCATATGTGGCCGCTGCGAACTTACTTGGTGCGACAGAAAACCTTAATGTTGGTACCGCTGCGATTGTGTTACCAACGGCGCACCCTGTCCGACAAGCTGAAGATGTTAACTTGCTTGATCAAATGTCGAAAGGGCGATTCCGCTTTGGTATTTGTCGCGGGTTGTACGATAAGGACTTCCGAGTGTTTGGGACTGATATGGACAACAGCCGTGCACTGATGGATTGTTGGTATGACTTGATGAAAGAAGGCTTTGAAGAAGGTTACATGGCCGCAGATAACGAGCATATTAAATTTCCTAGAGTACAGTTGAACCCTGCAGCACACACCAAAGGCGGCGCACCTGTTTATGTGGTTGCTGAATCAGCGTCCACAACGGAATGGGCCGCACAGCGTGGTCTGCCAATGATCTTAAGTTGGATCATCAATACACATGAAAAGAAAGCTCAGCTCGATCTTTACAATGAAATCGCGGCGGAACATGGCTACGACGTCACCCAAATTGACCACTGCCTATCTTACATTACCTCAGTCGACCATGACTCTGAGAGAGCTAAAGAAGTTTGCCGAAACTTCCTTGCCCATTGGTACGACTCTTACGTGAATGCCACCACTATTTTTGATGATTCTAACCAGATCAAAGGCTATGACTTTAACAAAGGCCAATGGCGTGACTTTGTTTTGAAAGGTCATAAGGACACGAATCGTCGCATTGATTACAGCTACGAAATCAATCCAGTGGGCACGCCTGAAGAGTGTATCGCGATCATCCAGCAGGATATCGATGCAACAGGCATCAACAATATTTGCTGTGGTTTTGAAGCTAACGGTTCAGAAGAAGAAATCATCGCATCCATGACGCTGTTTCAATCTGATGTGATGCCATATCTCAAAGAGAAACAATAATAATTATTTTCGATAAGGAAAGGGACATGAAATTTGGATTATTCTTCCTCAATTTTTTTAACTCAAAGCAATCTTCAGACCAAGTCATTGAAGAGATGTTAGATACTGCTCATTACGCTGACCAACTGAGTTTTGATACCGTCGCTGTATATGAAAACCATTTTTCGAATCAAGGCACAGTAGGGGCGCCATTGACGGTTGCGGGTTTTTTACTTGGTATGACTCAAAATCTCAAAGTGGCCTCTTTGAATCATGTTATTACCACCCATCATCCGGTTCGCGTTGCTGAAGAAGCTTGCCTGCTTGACCAGATGAGTGAAGGTCGCTTTGTTTTTGGTTTCAGTGATTGCGAAAAAAGTACAGATATGCGCTTCTTTAATCGTCCGACCGATGCGCAATTTCAGGTATTTGATGCATGTTATGAAATCATTAATGATGCTTTTTCAACGGGTTACTGCCACCCTGATAACGACTTTTTCAGTTTTCCAAAGATTTCTGTAAATCCACATGCTTATACCGAAGGTGGTCCCGCTCAGTTTGTGAATGCCACCAGTAAAGAAGTGGTCGAATGGGCGGCGAAGCGAGGTCTTGCTCTTGTGTTTAAGTGGGATGACTCCAATGCGCAGCGCCAAGAATACGCGATGCTCTACAACGATGTTGCTAACGAGCACGGTGTAGATATAGCGAAAGTGCGCCATAAGCTGACTCTTTTAGTCAACCAGAATCTTGATGGCGACCAAGCAAGAGCAGAAACGCATGAGTACTTAGCTGAGTATGTTCGCGAGTCTTACCCAAATAGTGATTTCTCAACAAAAATGTCCGAATTGTTGTCTGAAAATGCCATTGGTACCTATGAAGAAAGTACTCAAGCAGCCCGTATTGCAATCGAGTGCTGTGGTGCTTCTGATGTATTGATGTCATTTGAATCAATTGCAGACAAGACGCAGCAAAGAGCGGTCATCGATGTTGTGAATGCCAACATTGTGAAATACCACTCTTAAGATCATACCAACACATAAAGGGGCTACATTGACGCCCCTTTCTCCATCTCTATGCGCAATCGCGCTTATTTATATAGGCATTTATATGGACGTACTTTCAGCGGTCAAGCAGGAAAATATCGCGGCAAGCACAGAAATCGATGACTTGATTTTTATGGGTACACCACACCAGTGGCCTTTGCAGCAACAGAAGCAATTGACTTCCCGTCTTGTTAAAGAGGCGTATCGGTATCATTACCAGAATAACGAGGATTATCGTCATTTCTGCCAAACATTAGGTGTGAAAGAGGACGTATCCGACCTCAACGATATCCCCGTTTTTCCAACTTCAATCTTCAAACTAAGAACGTTACTGACAGTCGAAGACGCTGACGTTGAAAATCGATTCACAAGCAGCGGCACTAGTGGAATAAAAAGCATAGTTGCTAGAGACCGACTGAGCATCGAGCGCCTGCTTGGTTCAGTCAATTTCGGCATGAACTATGTCGGTGATTGGTTTGATCATCAAATGGAGTTGGTCAATTTAGGCCCGGACCGCTTTAACGCCAATAACATTTGGTTCAAATATGTGATGAGCTTGGTCGAGCTGCTTTATCCAACAGCTTTTACTGTGAACGAAGATGAAATCGATTTTGAAGCAACGTTAAAAAACATGGAGAGGATTAAGAAAAAGGGTAAAACCATTTGTCTTATTGGCCCTCCTTATTTCATCTACCTGCTTTGTCATTTCATGCGTAAACAAGGGCGAGAGTTCAATGGTGGCAGCGATCTTTACATAATTACGGGTGGAGGCTGGAAGAAGCATCAAGACCAATCTCTCGATCGAGAGGCTTTCAATCAACTTCTGCTTGAAACATTTGACTTAGACAGTTCCCAACAGATCCGAGATACCTTCAACCAAGTGGAGTTGAATACTTGCTTTTTCGAAGATAAAGAACATAAAAAAAGAGTACCACCTTGGGTGTTTGCGAGAGCCTTGGATCCCATCACTCTTAAACCTTTGCCAAATGGGGAGCCGGGGCTAATGAGCTATATGGATGCGTCGGCGGTGAGTTATCCCTGTTTCTTGGTCACCGATGATATTGGCATCGTGAGAGAGGAAGAGGGAGAAAGGCCTGGGACAACGGTCGAGATCGTTAGACGGGTAAATACGAGAGGGCTAAAAGGGTGCGCACTGAGTTTGTCTCAAACGATTACGACTAAGAATGTGAAGGGGTGAATGTGATGTTATGTACGGTAGAAAAAATAGAACCACTTACCAGCTTTATATCCCGTGTAGTTTTGAGACCAGATCAACCATTTGATTTTAGAGCAGGGCAATACATCAACCTCAGCTTAAATTGTGGCGGAGTTCCGCTTTCCATTGCTTCTTGCCCTACTGAAGGTGAGTTTTTAGAGCTTCATATTGGTGGCTCAGAGCTGCGTAATAAAAATACCCTTGTTATGGAAGAGCTGACCAACGCTTGGCTCAGTGGCCAAAAAATTGAAGTGAGTGAACCGAGAGGTGACGCTTGGCTCCGCAGTAAGAGCGCAAAATCTCTATTACTCATAGCCGGTGGTACTGGTATGTCATATGCGATGAGTATTTTGAGAAACAGTTTACAACATGGGTTTACACAACCGATCTACGTCTATTGGGGTGCAAAAGATATGAATAACTTGTACGTGCATGATGAGTTGGTTGATATTGCCTTGAAAAACAGAAATGTTCGTTACGTACCTATTACGGAGGTCTCAAGCTCCCCCCAATATGCGAAGCGTGGGCAGGTTCTAGAGTGTGTGATGAATGATTTCGGGAACTTATCTGAATTCGATATCTATTTATGTGGCCCTGGCAAAATGGTTGAGTCCGCTCGGACAGAATTTTGTAAAGAGAAAGGTGTAGAGCTAGATCAACTTTATTCCGATGCATTCGCTTATTTATAACAACTTTCAAGGAGATGAAATTATGGAGTCTACGTCACTTTTAGAAGAGTTTGGTAATCCTCTGCAAAGAGTCGAACGGGCTATTGAGGCGCTTAAACATGGCAATGGTATCTTATTGATGGATGATGAGAACCGCGAAAATGAAGGTGACTTGATCTTTTCTGCTCAATACCTGACAGAGCAACAAATGGCGCTGATGATCAGAGAGTGTAGTGGAATCGTATGTTTGTGCCTAACTCAAGAGCGAGCGAACTGGTTGGAATTGCCTCCTATGGTGGAAGATAACCGAAGTAAAAACCAAACGGCTTTTACGGTGTCAATCGAAGCTAAAGAGGGGGTTACAACAGGAGTATCAGCAAAAGACCGTGTGACAACAGTAAAAACAGCGATCCATTTTGGTGCTCAACCGGAAGATCTTGCGAGACCGGGCCACGTTTTTCCTTTGGTTGCTAAAAGCAATGGCGTACTGGCCCGTCGAGGTCATACAGAAGGGACTGTTGACTTAATGCAGCTCGCTAACCTTGTCCCATCTGGTGTGCTTTGCGAGCTTACCAACTCAGATGGTACTATGGCAAAATTGCCTGAAACCATTGTGTTTGCGAAACTTCACAAAATGCCCGTTCTGACGATAGAAGACATTGTTGAGTATCGAAATACATCGTGCGACAAAAAGAATATTGTAGTGGTCAACAAATCCCGGACACCAAATTAGGTGGTAAAGTCTCCACCATAAATGAGGTGTTCAATGACGAAACGACAACGACGTACATTTCCTACTGAGTTCAAAATATATGCTGCAAGTTTGGTTTTTGACTAAGGGTATTCCATACCTGGAGCAGCTAACTCTATGGGCGTAGGTGAAACGGCTTTACTGCGATGGGGCGGCCAACTCAAAGCATGAGCCGTCGTGGTAATTGTTGGGATAACGCTCCCATGGAGCAGCTATTTAGAAGTTTGAAAACCGAGTGGATACCAGCAACAGGTTACCTGACACTAGCTCAAGCTAAGAAAGAGATCAGCCATTACCTGATGAGTTACTACAATCGGCAGCGGCCTCATCAAGCAAATGATGGGTTGTCACCAGTGAATGCCGAAAATCGTCTTAAGTCAGTGTCCTGAATTTGTTGACCACTACAGAATGGATAACTTTTAGTAGGGAAAGAGCCCTGAACAGGATGTGAATGAATAGAAGCACTAAATAGGAAAGGATCAGGAATAAATTGTGAAACAGGTTGTTTCACAATTTAGCGACAAGCTGTTGCCAATTTGACAGCGACCAGTGGCATTACTCAGCTTTATCTAAAAGCAAATTGGCTCTAAGAAGGTTTGGGGCAAAGACGCGTTAGAAGGACCAAAAAGAAGTTATCCATTTATCACACTCTATTAGTCTTAGGGAGCATTGTTACTCTTCAACAAGAGCTTTGGCCACTACTGAATCGGTCGCCTTTTTTAGCATATCAGCCATCTCTGAACTAAATGCGAGTTCAGGTCTATGCTCTGAGCGTTTAGGTATACAAAGTTGCTTGTGAAGAGAAATAAGGTTCCGTACGCTAGTAGAAAACTTAGCATTAGCCCGACAAACTAGTTTAAAAGATTGCACAGCTTCACTCTCAACCCCAGCACACCTAACTATCCCATAAAATTGAGTCTTAAGGATGTCTTTAAAAGACTGAATCATTGCAGCAGCATCGGTTAACTCTTTGATGGATTCAGCATCAAAGAATTTTTCAGGATGCTGCGAATCTTCAATAAAGGTATAGAGCGTATTAAGGGCATCAACCCTGCTATCGATAGAACTCTTAAGGTGTGCGATGGCAAGCTTAACGTCATCACTCATAAACTCACCAGTTGGGCTAATCAAGTTAGTTCCAATTTCAAGGTCAATAGCTTCTGTTATTAACCGGCCTATCTCCACACTAGCTTTACCTTCAAGCGCTGCGATAATTTTACTCATGACTACCCGCTGTTCTATTATTTTAAAGGTATTCTATAAACTCTGATGTGCCGCGTAGCCAAACCTTGGTTTTGACAACAACAGTCCCCACACTCATCGAATCAAGAAGCCAAAAATGCCGATATTACCCGCTGCCTAAAAGTCCCGAGCCGAAGCTCATCAAGCGCGCCAAGTACGTCATCAATATTCTTCGTGCTACTTGTCGTGCTATTCCATACCAGTTTAGAACCTATTTCTTCTCGTTCTTCTAGCAACTCTTTTTCGTTTAGACGGTTGCGCTTAGTTTCAGGATCGGCTTCTGCAAACCTTTCCCACTTTGCATACATACACGACTCAGGGATATCTTGTTCAATCCTCTCGGCATACTCGATCAAGCTTTGTTCAGCAAAGGTGAATAACCACGCTTGTTGATTTGTCGCGCAGTTCACACGAAGAATTCGGCCTAAGACTTGCCTAAAATACAATTCGGTTTTGACCGAACTCATGTGGCAACATACTTGAAGACGCGGAATATCGGTCCCTTCACTAATCATACCAACGCTAACAATCCACTGAGTGTCACTTTGTCTGTACCTTTCAATCTCAGCTAAAGGTTCTTCATGCCGATAGGTCACTATTGAGACCGATTGAGCGTACTTTTCAGAAAGTACCTTTCTAATTGTTTGTGCATGCTGAACTGATGCGGCAACAACTAACCCTCCAGCCGCTGGGGTTCGAGAGCGGATTTCTGTAAGCTTTTTGCAACCTAATCCAAGCAAGTACTCCATCGCATCTTCATTATGAATGATGCTTTGATAAGAGGTCTTAGTCTGCTTAATCATTTCTAATATTGAAGAGAAAGACTCCATCTTCTCATCGTTCGTCACGGTCAAATGCTCATTATCAACCAAAACAATCTTAGGGACTCTGCAAACCTTATCGGCGATTGCTTGCTTCAGCGTGTATTGATAATCAACCAAAAGAATTCCATCTGGGTCGCTATACTCACCAAGAACAATCGGCAAAGAGTCCGAACGCCACGGAGTCCCTGAAAGCGCAAGAGTATACGTTGCGAGTCCTTGAATCTTTGCAAGGACTTGTTGCCCCCAAACATTCGCGTTTTCAATCTCTGAACCAGAACAATGGTGTATCTCATCGAAGACAACGAATACTCTGTGATTTCGCAGCGTCAGCCAAAACTCCTCATTTAGAAATTGAATCGACTGATAAGTGAGAGACCGTCCAATAGAGCCTAATCCTCCATTAAAGGTACAATTAAGAATCTGTGATAAGGTTATCTTTATTCCGCTTGAAACCGTTAAAGAGGGGGATAAACACAATACAAGGTCAATCTTGTCCTCTTGCAGTAATCTTGAAGCAACCGTCGCAGCCAATACCGTTTTTCCTGCCCCAGGCGTTGCTTGGCAGAAGAAGTGCTGCTGGCTTGAGCTGTATTTATGTAACGCCTTCCCTGAGCACTCTGCTTGCCATTGCCTTAGCACGACGGATTGTCCTCTGAGAGTGTTTTGAGAACACTAGTTAGTACATTTACGCTGCCCAACAATTGTCCTGAATGTTCTTTTGCTTGTTCAAGAAGTGGGATTAACCTCGGTTCTAGTTCAGGAAAACGACCGCAGAGAGATTGATACTCATTAATCTCCCCTAAAACAATCTCTAGCTCACCTTTGTACTGATTGCATTCGTGTCTTAGTACCGAATAATCAGAAGCAGCGGAAAGGGTAGCCTTAGTGTTTTCTGATCCAATATAGACTTGAAGACCTTTAAATAAGTCCGTTTGAAAGTATCGTTTTTGCTGCCCCGTCCCCTCAACTCGAAGCCAATTGTTCTTAACCAAACGTAGGAGTTGACGGTAAACCTTACGACGAGCATCATCCAGATCAACATAGGAGTCATCAATGGAAACAAATGCATCTCTTAGTTCAACAACTAAAAAACCATCCATCTCTTTTTCGATCAATAACTTGTGCATTTCATTACTGATTTTTATACAACGCTTCATGTACTGCATATACCATTAAAATACTAAGGATTGCTTAGTATACAGAAATCGGTAAAACTAAGAAAATCTTAGTTACGATGAGATTAGAGATATGAAACTCAAGTGCCATTCGAAAACCCAATTCCCGTGCGGCTCAAAGAAGCACGCAAAAAAGCAAACCTCTCTCAAAAAGCGTTGGGAGGGCGTATAGGTATGGATGAAAGCTCTGCTAGCCCTAGAATGAATCAATATGAGAAGGGTAAACATACTCCAGACGTACAAACCTTAAAGCTATTAGCCAACGAATTAGGTGTGCCGTTAAGTTATTTCTTTTGTGAAGATGAGATTTCTGCTGAGTTAGCAGTGAACCTGAACAGGCTCTCTGAAAAGGATAAGCAGAAGGTTCTTGATATGACTGCTCGACTGATTGATGAATCGTGGGAGGGTAGTAGTTCGTAAGCTCGTTAAGCGGTTTTAAATCAGAGCCAGTGCCGTTAGCACCAGCCCTATTAATAAATTAAGAGTTACTTGCTATTTAGGTAGTCCAATACAATTTCATGGTGATCTTTAGTCTTGAACTTGTTAAACACATGCTCAAGGTTGCCTGACTCGTCAATCAAGAAGCTTGTTCTTACAACGCCCATGTTTTCACGGCCCATGAACTTCTTGAGTTGCCAAACACCGTACTTCTCACACACTTCGTGTTCTTCATCGGCTAGTAGAGTGAAGTTCAGCTCTTGCTTGTTGATAAAGTTGGTCAGTTTTTTGGGGGTGTCTGGGCTTAAACCAAGTACAACAACATTGTGTGCATCTAGTTCAGCTTTCGTGTCACGCAATCCTTGAGCCTGAACGGTACAGCCAGGCGTCGAAGCGCGTGGGTAGAAGTAGAGCAGCACTTTCTTTCCTTGAAGCTCAGAGAGGGTTACTGGGTTGCTGTCTTGGTCGTTTAATGTGAAATCTGGAGCGATTTGTCCTGCTTCGATAGCCATGGGTTATCCTTACTTTCTTTAATTTACTCTGAATCGAGCTTTGTTATTATTTCAGTGTGTAGTTTTATCTATGCTTGGTGGTGTTGTCTAGTGGTAAGTCTAAACTGAGTTTAGTTACTTTCTGAAGTTGCCTTCAACGATATTATCGGGCCTTGCTTTGACTACCTTATCCATTGCTTTTTCACGCTCACTTTCATGCAGCATCTCCATGAGTTCTTGAACCACCTTTATGTGATTAGCAGCTTGTATAGCTAATGCTTGCTCATGGCTTCTAGCTAGATCTAGATACTCCTTTTTCTTTTTATTTGCTTGAGTCTTATCGCTTTTTAGTTGTTTCACTTCCGCTTGTAATACATCAATAGGTGATTGGCTTGAGTTATCCTGAGCCGCGCGAGCTTCAAGTGATTTACTCTCCACCATGACTCGAACATCCTCATGTCTTCGTAGTGCGCCTACCGAAAGACCTGCTTCCTTCTCAACGGTGCTATTGTTGATTTTTAGTTTGCCCTCTCGGGCTTTTTTCCTTAGCTCTCGGTTTTCTGGACTACCATCTAACAGTCGCCCTAGGGCTTTTACCAGTTTGCTTTTAGTTGCTTGTGTCATTACGCAGTCACTCCGAAAGGAATCAGCAGATTTTCTACTTCTTGTGGTATCTCAACAGGCTCATAACTGATATCTAAGTCATTCATAATGCGCTCGGCAGCCGTGATTTTGATATACGCTTCTGCCGCCGTTTGAGGCGTTAATTCATCATGTTCAATATCCCATAGCATATTGATTTCAGCCTCTTTGCGTGTGGCCTCGGCAAAAACGGCATCGACTATGTAGTCGTTCTTACAGTCCACACACTCTAAAAGGTTGACTTGTGTGCGTAGACTACAACCTGTAGAAGTGCAGTAAACACCAGGGGCGACGGCATGAATGTGACGCTTTTGGTCCTGGATTTGTTTTTTCCAGTAATTGAGCGATAGCATGTCATCATCAACTTTATCTTTAAACAGGTTGTGCTTAGCCTTCATCATGTTTTTGGCAAACTCTTTACCTTTACCGCCAGCGACACGTTCTTTATTCGCCAGTTTCTTGTAGATGTTTAGATAGACCTGCGCTTTTTGAACAATCCTTTCTTCATCAATGGCGTGGACCAAGCTTTGTTTTTGCTTTCTGATTTTCTGAAATTTACTGGCGTTCTTAGCGTAATGTCTTGTCATCGCCATCGATACATGGCTGAACTGCTGCTTGAGTTGTGGAAACGCACAAAGCTCGAAGCCGATAAGGTAGTAGGCAAACGAGCGGCGCAGTTGGTGGGCTGTGAATATATAATCATCACCCACAGTAAACGAGAGGTTAGAGTCGGAAACCTTCAAATCAATCACATCATCATTGGTTAGCGCAAGTTTCTCCCCCAGTGCGCCTTCAAACCAATCCGTAATATGGTCTCCGAGTTGGTTTTTAAGAACTGCACCACAGTCCTCTCTTACCTTATGGAAAAACGCTTGACTGTCTGGGTGGCGCTCTCTAAGTGGTTCGTGTAAAGCCTGCAATATCTCGTAAGCTTTTTTTCCGACTTCAGTAGTGACAAACTCATCTTGCTTTGACTGAGAGCCTTTGGTGGTCTTTGATAGGTCTGCATGAATAATATGAATGGTTTGCTTAGATATAGTTTCTTCTGAGCACCCACTCGCGGTATGAAGGTGAAAGATTTCATCAGAGCGCATGCCCGTTCGAGACATTAGCGCCCAGAGGCAGCCGCCGTTGAGCTGTTTAAAAAGTGACTGAGCCTCAATTAGACTTGCTACTTCCCTTGTTCCTACCCTTAATCTTCTATCAGGGTGGAATTTGTCGATGTAAGCACCTTTGATTTGAGGTTTGTGCTTATAGAGTAACTCAAGGGTTGCTGCTTCTGAGGGGCAGTTTATCGCTAGAAAAGCCGCTTGAAAGGCTATGACTCTTTCTCTACCAACTTCTCTTGTTTTACTTAAATACCACTTGAGTCCGCCATTTTTTAACTTTGACTCATCACTGACAAGGTATTTGGCGTACCCTTGATAGCTCTTATCAAAGTAGGTTGCAATATAATCTGATAACTTGCTCAGTTCATCTCGGATCGGGTACAGCTCGTCAACTAATGCTTCTGATTCTTGCAGTCCCCAATAATATAATCGCTGAGGGACAACTGTGTATTGCTGGGCGTCTTTAAGAGTTAAGCCAAAATCTGATGCGTTTGTTTTTTTCGTCAGAGCAACGATAAACGGTAAGCCTTTTGACTCGATGTAAATTTTATTGAGAGCAGAATAGGTTGGTTCTCTTTCAAAATCGATATCGGTGAAATCGCTCAGCACCCAAGACTCTAATCGGTTAAAATTCAAAAACTCAAAGCTGTTGTAGCCTTCACTCAAAAGAGGTGGAATGAACTTTTTTAACACGTTGACGGTACAGTAAATGGAATCAAAAGAGTAGTATTTGGGAGAGAGCCACATCATATTCAAAGCAAGCGCCATCAATTGATTTCTAAGGTTGCGCTCCATCACTTTTCCATTAAGCGAGAAGTCTAGTGTGGATATTTTGGTATAGTTGGGTTCAAAGAACGATTGAAGCTTTCGCCACGCATCATTGTTCCCAATTTTACCTAGTGATTCGCCAGTGACGCTAAAGCCAATATCTAGCGTTTCCAAATAATCCCAATCCCCCGACTTAATCGCAGGCCTTAATACGTCGTTCAGGTAGTTTGTGTAGCTGCCAACGTTATTTTGCGCATTTATGATGGCATTTTGTCGGGCAAGATCATGCTTAGGTAGCTTTATCATGGCAGACTCCTAATTAACGATATAAAGCCAAAATGGCGTGGTCAGTGGATACCCTTGGATGACGACCGTTTTTGTTAAACATCGCCATAGCATCTTCGTACACATCTTGACTTGCCCCGTCCAGGGTGAACTCAAAAGCGGCTATCTTTTCATGTACCTCTTCTTTTGCATTGGGGTACTGAGCTAAGGCTTCTTTCAGCACATCAATAAAAGAAATAAGTTTATAGATGGATTGAACCTCATCAACGGCTTTGGCAGACTGACATTTATGGCACATATCGTACTCGGTACAAGGCAGTGTCAAGCCCATTGCGTTGTTGGTTTCGCGCTGCGTGTCTTTACCGCCTGTAATGCTTTGCTGCCCATTACAATGAATGCCATTTGGATTCGTTTTAGCTCTTTCTTCCTCTTGTTTCTTTTTCCATTCATCATGTGCCAGCATTGTAATGCCGAGTTTGGTCATAACCATAGCTTTCGCTTGCTCTAAACTTGTGCCTTCGCCCAATTGCTCCATGACTTGCATGGCTTGTGAGATAATGACCTTGTTTAGTCTCGCGTCACCATTGGTATAATGCTTATCTATGGTTTCAAGTAGATTTTGAAGGAGACTCTGAACACCGCCTTTACCATTATCGGAGTACACTTGGTTGCTGGTCATTTCTCTCCAACGGCTTGATTGAAGTGAAATGAAGTATTCATTTGTCTCAATTGACCATCGATTCATTTGGCTGGATGTGATAGGGCTAATCCCGTCCCAGTCTTTAGGGGCTTGGTTTTCATGACCTCGTTTGAGTAGCAGTCGCTCATATTTAGGGTATTGTTTGTCTGCTAGCTCTGTGGCGAATTGTTCAATATCTTGAATTAACGTCTTATCCGCAGCAGAGATAGAGAAGCAATGGCTTGCACCATCTCGGTATTTTAATGAAATATTGATGTTTCCATCGGAATCTTTCTCTGAGTAGGAAAGTGGCAGCAGGATGCCTTTGAGTGGCAAGTCTGTGTAACACGATAAAATGCAGTAGGCGGTATTGGTTGCGCCTTTTGTGGCATGCATTTTTGAGCATGGGTGAGTCACTTTGCTTACGACTATTCTACCATGCTTATTGGTCTTTTTTTTAAGCTCGATAATATGTTGGTTTCGATAGCTATAAAACAGCTCTTTAAACCATGGAATAATGGATGCTCGAGTGGGTGAGAGTAGGTTTAATTTCACCATCAGACTTTTGTTTAATTCTATTAAATTAAACGTTTCGCTTTTCTCCCCCAGGTTATTGAGAGCGAAGAGTAACCCTGAACCTTCTTCGCTACCGCCGTACAGAGCTGAAAGTGTCTCAAGGGTTTTAATAAACTTCACACCATCACGCTTCTCAACATCGAAGCTCTGATTGGTTAGAACGGCGTCTACTTCTTTGTTTGCTCGTGCTTTAAAGCTCGATACCTTGACCACCTGCAAGCCCTTATCCCGTTCATCAGTATGAATTGTAATTGGATGAGCGATGCCCTGTATGTCGCTATCGTTCAATGAGGTGAAAAAACACATTAGGTGATAAGTCGCCCCCATCACCATGTTAAACGCAGCGGAAGCTCTTACAGACGTGCCATTCTGGCTTGATCCATGTGTTCGTGTTTTTAGAGAGGTTTGAATCGAAATGACTTCTTGGTACCCATTCAAATCAATAACGATAGGCAGTTCATCAGGCAGTTCTAGATTTTCTTTTTTTGCAGCAATGAGCTGCGGGGCTAAGGTGAAAAACAACTCACTCAATCGAGTGACAAGGACTTTCTCCTCAGCATCAGAATAGCCTTGGTTTGGTATTCCTTCACCATTAAATCCTCGATGCAGGAGCGCCCATGAATCAGCGGGTAATCCACACCATATAAGGGCTATGCGAAGTGCTGAAACGATGCCAGGTGTTGAGTTTTCTTTAATGCCAAGCTCATCCCCATGTTGCCTTTCCCACAACTTTTTTGATGGGTGGTACGTTTTTATGCGATGCCGTAACTCACCATCATTCCCCGCGAATTTTAAATAGCCTTCCTCTGATAATGGGTTAACTTTCACAGCATCACAAAAGACGATGAAAGCACGCAAGCACTCATAAGTTCTCACGACCGTTGATACACGGTTACCATTATCAACATACTGCTTGGCTTTTTTGCAAAAGCTTCTCAAGTATGGTGTACGGCTTTCAATTTTATCGTTATCGCGGTTGGTGCCAAGGTACAACAAATGTGAGACATCAAACTCTGTGACTGCTCTGTTTCTAGAGCTCTTGTAAGGGATAGTAAGACGTAATGGAATCACATTTTTACTATTTCTAACGTGCCTGGCTGTCTTTGAGTTTTTTGCGAGTGGGCTTTTTGCCATGCTACCAACCCCCGTTTATCTTGTTGTTTTTACTCTTTGCGACTCTCAATTGGTCGTCAAGCTTATTCATGAACTTAATATACTTTTCAGTTGTTGAGGTGCTTGCATGGCCCATTAGCTCTGCTAACTCATCCATCAGAAAGTCATAGGCAACCTGTCGCTTTTGATATTCACTCCAAAGCCAATGGGTGGCAAAGGTTGAACGCAAATCGTGAACTCGGTAGTACCAACTAGATTCTATCCCTCGGATGCGCTTTCTTAGTTCCCCAAAATGTACTTCAAGTGTGTTTTCTGTGTACGGGCGGCCTTTATTAGAGACAAAAAGGTAATCAGTGGAATCTAGCTCTTCTTTAGAATCAATCAGCTCTTTACGTCTGATAAGGTTCTTTTGTCGTTGTTTATTTTCTTTGTATTGCTCTAATTCTTCATAAAGCGCTATAGGGATTTCAACAGTACGTTCCTTACTGCCTTTAGTGTGTGTAATGTGAACGGAGACAACTTCGAGTTCACTAAAATCAGTGTGACCAATATTGTGTGCGGGGAAGTGCGTGGCTTCATCAATCCTAAGTCCTGACTCCTCACAAAGTCTAAGCATTAAGGATACAGCTTTTGGCAACGTACCTATGTGTTGATAGAACAGTTCTTTATGATCGAACGTCATAGGCTTTAACTTTTTATAAGCAGGCGTTTTATCGTTCTTGGGAAACATCTTCATGATGTTTGAGATTTCATAGACTCGCTTTGCGCCAGATTGGGTATGAGCAAGCATGTCGTGCTGATTGATACCTTCGTAACTCTCAACCTTACTGAAGTGTGTTAATACGTGTTCATCATCATTTTTGAGGTAACCGTATTTTTGCATCCACTTATAAAAGCCAATCACAGCGCCCATATAGCTTCTTGCAGAGCTAAGTGAGTATGCTTCGTCACCGGTTGCGCTTAGTTTGGCACGGCAGTTTGCTAAAAGGTGTTCTGCAAAGCGCCATGGCGCACCTTCTTCTTCATACTTCGATAGTGTTTTATACGTTAAATATTCAGGTGGTATCTCATTATCGTCTTCATCAGGTTGAGGGTGATGGGTGGAATCTAAGTAGCGAGTAAAAGCCAGTAAGCCTTTGGCAATTGAGTCAGTGTCCTTGACGGCACCATCACCACGCAGTTTAGAGACGAGGTAAAGAGATTGTGGGTAAACAACACTCCCATCAGGCGCAATGATAATATCTGTTTTCTTTAGGCGTGTTTCAATACTGGAAGGAGAAAGGTAGGGTGAATAAGTCACCTCTCCTGAGTCAGCATTGATGCTCTCTGAAACTTTAAGCTTTGCTAATGTATCTACCTCTATGGAAAGCAATCGGTAGTCATCATAAATATCAGAATGTTTTTCATCATGTGTTTCTATCACAAAACAACCCTCAATATGTTACCCACATATCAAAGATAGATTTGTCATAAAAAACGATCAAGGTTTTATGTCATAAAAATTATTCAAGGGTGAATTTCTTCTCGCCCCAAACGCCAAACTGTTCAGCAACGCTGTGGTCTTCATCAGATAGCAGGGTGAAGTTCAGAGATTTCTTTTCAACGAAGTTTGGTAGACGTTTTACTGGGTCAACACTCACACCTAGAACAATCACGTTTAGGTCATCAAGCTGTGCTTTGATATCACGCAGACCTTCCGCTTGCACAATACAACCTGGAGTCATTGCTTTTGGGTAAAAATAGAAAAGTACTTTTTTACCTTTGAAGTCACCAAGAGATACGATATTGCCATCTTGATCTGGAAGAGAAAAAGCAGGTGCTGGAACACCAGCCGTTAGCGTATTCATGACATTTCCTTTTTAAAGACTGTTTTTGATAAAGTTGAGCGAGCCTTGGACTGATAGGCTCTGACACAGCGAATCGAATTCTTCTTGTAGCTGCATCAAGTTACATTCTGATTGCACAGAAGCGGTAATAGAGATATGGAATTGGTCGTTGTCGAGTTGAACCTTAGACTTATTAATGGTTCGTGCACTTAACGAATCGAGGCCGATGTTTCGGTCTGCGAAGAACTGGGTAAACTGCTCAGTAAGGCCGATTTTATCGTCTGACTCAACGAACACCTCTACTGTGTAAGAGTTCTCAATAACATCATGAGTTGAGGTTCGCTTCATAATCGTAATCAAGTCGTGCTCTTGTCCAAGCAAGGGCAAGGTGGTTTCAACGCGGGTAATGTTGTTTGCCTTTCCAGACAGCAGCATGATAAGCGTAAATTCTTCGCCAAACAGGGCGATACGGCTATCAATAATGTTACAGCCTGATTGGGTGACTAAATGAACCACTTGGTTGCATACACCTGGGCGATCAGTGCCCACAGCTGTGATTACTAGATGTTGAGTCATAAAATCACGTCTCTTTATATTCCATTGATTCATGCATGTTAGCACAGTTAGCTCGTGGAATAAGCGTGCGTACGGGGCTTTTTATGAGCGACCTTGCTTCTAACATGTAACCAATGATAAGAATATCGAGCGCGTTAAAAAATGAGATAGAGTGATGAGAGCACAGCTTACTTGTTACTGACATCCAGTGGTGTGCTATCCGCTAGATTGAGCGCAGGTTACCCAAATTCTAGGTAGAACGTCGTTAGAAGTCGTTTTACCTCAAACATACGACAATATTTAATGCAGATGTTGCCGGTAAGCCACTTTAATGTCTTGTGTTTATTGATTGGCTTACAGTAACATGCAAAAAGAATAAATTAAGGGAGATAGACATGTTTTCAGGAAGTATCGTTGCGCTAGTTACGCCATTTAATACAGATGGTGAAGTGGATTTCGACAGCCTTAAAAAGTTAGTTGAGCACCATGTTGCTGCAGGTAGTGATGGTCTGGTTGCGGTTGGCACAACAGGTGAGTCTTCAACACTCACTATTGAAGAGCATGTCAAAGTCGTCAATAAGATCGTTGAGTTTGCTGATGGTCGTATTCCCGTTATCGCTGGTACAGGTGCAAACGCAACTCACGAATCTGTTCTATTCAGCCGTTTGTTGAATGGTTCTGGTATTGCTGGTTGCCTGAGCGTAACGCCTTACTACAACAAACCGACTCAAGAAGGTTTGTACCAACACTACAAAGCGATTGCTGAAGTCAGTGACGTTCCACAAATCCTATACAATGTTCCTGGTCGTACTGCTGTAGACTTGCTGCCAGAAACGGTTGCTCGTCTTGCTGAGATCGAAAACATCGTTGCACTGAAAGATGCGACGGGTGATCTCGACAGAATTGCAATTCACCGTGAACTTTGTGGCGAAGACTTTATCTTACTAAGTGGTGATGACTTAACAGGTCTAGAATTTGTTAAGCGTGGTGGCGATGGCGTGATCTCTGTAACGAATAATGTTGCAGCCGCTGATATGGCAACCATGTTCAAGCTAGCGAAAGAAGGTAAGTTTGAAGAAGCAGAAGCGATCAATGAGCGTTTGATGCCTCTACATAAGAATTTGTTCGTTGAGTCTAACCCTATTCCCGTAAAATGGGCGGTTCATAAAATGGGTCTGATTGCTGAAGGTGGCTTACGTCTACCGCTGACTGAACTGTCAGAGCCAGCTCAACCTGTTGTTGCTCAAGCAATGACTGAAGCGTGCATTTACTAAAAACGTATGAAGTGATGCCGAAGCGAACCTTCGGCATTTAGGAGTATAAATGAAGTATTCTCACCAGCTAGTGATTGGGTCACTGGCTGTTTTCGTTCTTACAGCATGTTCTGGCAGCCCGACTCAACGTCGTCAAGCCAAAGATGATTTCGAATACTTAGAAACACCTGAGTTTTCACAATGGCAGTTGCCTGAAGATGCTCAGCCTCAGTTCTACCCAAATTATGACATCCCGAGCGGTGACTTCACTGGTGGTGTAGGCCCTGCTGTGGATATTCGTCCACCACAACAGGTACTTGAGTTGATCCCTGGTGCTCGTGCGGAGCGTCAAAACGGTGAAGTAACGTTATGGCTGCTTCGTGCTGAAGAAGCAGACCGTGTATGGCAAACGGCTGTCGACATGTTAGCTCAACGTGGTATTGGTATTCGTGAACAGTCTGAGAATGAGATTGAGACCGATTGGGTTACTTGGGTTTCTGAAGACGAAGACGTAGAGATTGGCAGCCGCTACTCTATCTCTCGCTTCCAAGCGAACAACCGTCATGGCTTCAAGATTAATCTGATTGATTGGCGTGAAGGTACTGAAGAGAAACCGGTAACGGCAACCAATAAAGAGCGTTACAACGCGTTCCTGACTAACCTAGTTATGGCTAAGTACGATGAAAACCTTCGTGCTGAAGCGGAGCTGAAAGCGCAAGAGTTGGTGAAGCATATTCCAATCTCAATCGGTGCTGACCGCAGTGGTTTCCTGGTGATTATTGCTCGTACACCATACAATGTATTCTGGCAACATCTGCCTAGCTTGTTGCCTGAAATGGGCTTTGAGCTTGAAGAACGCAATCAATCTCAGGGTACGGTGAAGGCGAAGTACGCCGCGCCAGATGATGAATTCTGGGAAGAAATTGGCCTACAGCCTATCGACTTAGCGCCAGGCACTTACAACTTCCTATTTGGTGACCTTGGCAACCGTACGTCAATCAACGTAACGGATGCATCAGGTAAGCCAGTAGAAGAAGAGCTGCTTAAATCAATGGTTCCGATATTAGCGCATATTGCTGACCAAACCAAAGATGACAAAGAAGCGAAAGCTGAGTAGTCATTCAAGCCGTCACAAGCTGAGTTAAATCAGCGTTGTGATTAGCTCAAGCAAATAAAAAAGAGGACACACTGTGTCCTCTTTTTTGTATTCGTTGTCATCTGGCTATATTGGTCAATCAAGCTGATTAGCCAAAGCAAAAAAGCTATGCGTCTTTATTGTTTTTGGATTCTTCTTTTTCAGCTTTCTCTTGGTTAAGTTTATCCAAGCGATTGAGCTTATCTAAGTCTCGCTCGGTTTTACCACGCCCCGTCAGATCCATATTGGCGGTCTGTTTGAGCGCTGCGATGTTACCCACCACAACGCTAACCACGATGATGATGATAACCCAAGGGTTTGTAAGCCACTCCAACATAAGCGCTCCTAATGACTGATATTCGCTACGAAGCGCGCATAGATCTCGTCTAGCTGCTCTATAATAATCTCATACCCTAATATTGGCTTAGATTGGAGTTGCTTGCCAAGTAAAGTCGGAGATAACTGTGATAAGCACGACTCCGATACTTTGCGATGGCTGATATGCCACGGTTCGATTGCCACACCGCCGAGGTCTTCGCTATAAGGAAAAAAGAACCCAAATTGCGAAGCGTGAACAAATAACCATTGGTAAAACGCTTGCTGGTGGCCAGTAAGGTATTCCCATGGCTCTAATTGCAGCTGTGTGCCTTCAGGTAAGTCGTTTCGAGCAAAGACATCAAAGTCACAACCCCAATGGTGACGGCTTGCTCCGGGAAGGGCAGACCACCTCAGGATTGCCGATAACTTTTGATGTTCAGTCAGTGTTGATGGATCAAGAGGTTGGCTTTCTGAATCTAATATCGGAGCTTCGCCAGAAAACTTACGGTTCCAAATCAGAGATTGCCTTTCATAGTCGCGAAAGCCACTGGCAATCTCCATTTTAAAACCAGCGAGCTGAGCAGCTTCAATCAAATTATTCAGGTCATTCTTAACCTCACTGTGGACCAAAAAGCTCTTGGTGCCGATCAGGCAAGGCTCTAGATGAGAATCTGATTGTCCGGTAAGCTGCTCTGGTGTCATAACGAGTCTCTCAATAATTAGATGCTATGAATCGCTGATGAAAGACTATTTAGCGAACAGGTTCACTAATGTTCTTTCGTACATGTCAGTTAGCTTTTCTAAATCGGCTACCTTCACGCATTCGTTAACCTTGTGAATCGTTGCATTGACAGGGCCTAGTTCAACCACTTGTCCGCCCATACGTGCAATAAAGCGACCATCAGACGTACCGCCAGTCGTTAGCAGAGCTGGTTTCACATCATTGACGTGACCCACAGCATCAACAATAGCATCAAGCAGTGAACCTGCGTCGGTTAAGAACGGGTCGCCATTGAATGTCCACTTAAGGTCGTATTCGAAATCATATTTGTCGAGTGTTGTTGTGATGCGCTCAACGATGATGTCGTTGCTTAACTCGGTACTAAAACGTAGGTTAAACTGAACATTAAACTCACCAGGGATCACGTTTGAAGCGCCAGTACCCGCACTCACATTTGGAATCTGGAAGCTCGTTGGCGGGAAGTAATCATTACCTTTGTCCCACTCAGTTGTTGCCAGCTCATTAATAGCAAGCAGGGAGCTATGTACTGGGTTGTTTGCTAGGTGAGGGTAGGCAACATGACCTTGTGTACCTTTAATCGTTAGATCGCCTGTGATAGAGCCACGACGGCCGTTCTTCACAACATCGCCTACGAACTCAGTGCTTGATGGTTCACCAACAATACACATGTCGATGTTCTCACCACGAGCCATCAGAGCTTCAACAACACGTACGGTACCGTTGATGAACGGGCCTTCTTCATCCGATGTGATAAGGAAACCGATTGAACCTGTGTGGTTTGGATGCTCCGCAATGAACTGCTCGACTGCAACAATCATTGAAGCCAGAGAGCCTTTCATGTCCGCTGCGCCGCGGCCGTGTAGGAAACCGTCTACGATAGTCGGTTCGAATGGTTTAGTGTTCCACTGCTCAATCGGGCCAGCAGGAACAACATCAGTGTGGCCAGCAAAGGCAAACAGAGGCGCTTCGGTACCACGACGAGCCCAAAAGTTCGTCGTATCTTCAAATACCATCACTTCGATTTCAAAACCGAGCGCTTTTAAGCGATTAATCATCAGCTCTTGGCAGCCTGCATCTTCAGGTGTTACCGATTGACGGCTAATGAGGTCTTTTGCCAGAGCCAAAGTTGGGCTATCTGTCATCCTTGAATTCCTTGTTTAAATAAAACGTCTAGTCATTAATTTTTAGGGCGCTGATTCAATGATCAACGTCCTGTTGTCTGTCTATGTCAATACGACGATCTAAGCAAAAATAGCCGCGTATTGGTCGGCTTTAAATCCGATGTGAAGCTTGCCCTCTACTTTTAAGATTGGGCGCTTGATCATTGCAGGTTGTTCAACAAGCAAAGTCACCGCTTTTTCTTCTGTTAGGGTGTCTTTCTGTTCCTGAGAAAGTTGGCGATAAGTCGTACCACGTTTGTTTAGCACAAGCTCCCAACCTAGCTCAGAGCAGAAGCTTGTTACTAGCTCTTCTGTGATGCCTTGTTTGCGATAATCGTGAAATTCGAACTCGATACCTTCAGCTTCGAGCCATTTCTTTGCTTTTTTAATGGTGTCGCAATTTGGGATACCAAACATGGTGATAGTCATTATTCTTCCTTTGAGTGATTTTATTTCATTGTTATGAGTTGAATCCTATCAGGAAGCAGCAACTCAGACAAAATAGAGTGATGAATATTTCATAGAGTGAAAAAAAAGCGTAAGAAAATGTCACTATTGGAGACTTATTGATCAGCCTCAACATGTTGTCAGCGAAAAAAGAAATAATTGAGCTGCACATATATAGGAGGTGTCAATGGAGTTGAGTCCTGTTTTTGCAAGGCGGCTATATTTAGCATTGTTAGTGGAAAGCCTTGATAGGCCAAATGTGCCTAAACTCATCGAAAAAACGGGGTGGCCTCGTCGTACTATTCAAGATGTACTCAAGGCGTTACCGGGGATCGGTATCGAACTTATGTTTGTTCAAGATGGGCGACGTCATAATGATGGCTATTACCAGTTATCCGACTGGGGGCCATTTGATAGTCAATGGGTTATCCAGCGTAAAGGCGATATAGCAACAAGCCTTGGATTTAGTGCATAAGCCAGCGAAAGCTGGCTTTCTTTTTTTAGAATAGAAATAGTAGGGAGCACCTCGCTCATTTGAGTGGTGAGCGAGCTCATTACGTTTCTATTTACTTACACAGATAGGCAGTTCCCAGCATAGTCACGGATGTGGAAAAATCTTGGGGAAGTGTGAATATCACGGTATCTGCACCTAGCTCAATCGTATTCGACTTGAGTTCATTCATGGCGCCTTGAATTAATGTGTCATTCGGGTAAAACAGGTAGCTGTACCAATGGCCTTCGCTGCCTGTGACTTCCCCTTTATACTCGCATTGCTCGATATTAATCACACCGTGGTAATCCATTTGCACTTTGTCAGCTTCGCTATGAGGTATTGATGTTGGTGTTGTGCAACCTAACAATGCACCACTCATAGCTAAAGCGATTAATTCCTTTTTCATACGATTACCCTGTTATTTCATCAAATAAATCGCGAAGCCTATCCAGCTAGCGATCAGTAGTAGCCACGGTAATTTGCTGCCGTGATTTGATGTTGTTTCAACACTCGTGTCGACATTCTGTTCTTGGTCTTGATTAGTCTGTTGAGTTTGTTTCTCTTTCTGTACACGCTTTTTTGCTTTGTCGGCTTGGCGACTGCGCTCTTTTTGCTGTTTCTTGTACAGTGCGATGCCTTTCTCGATACCTTGAGCAATCAACTTGGTTTGTTCTTTGGTTTGAGCTGGCTTTTGAGTCGCTTTGGCTATCTTCAGTGCTTCTTGTTGAGATTCAACAGACGGCGTATTAGTTTTCTTTTTCATACTGAGTTCGATAATTAAAACGGATTGGCTACTAAGATAACGCAAAGCTAGTTAAGTATGAATGATTTGCGTTAAAGTGTTGGTTTGAAAATAACTGAAAGTGAGATTTGTGCGGTACTCCATAGAACAATACGATAAGCACGGCTTTTTAAAAGCCCCAATCCTATTATGGTTAGGTTGGCTGTTTCTGGCGAAAGCTTTGGTTGTTTTCATTGTCGCAGGAGCAAGCCGAGAGTCGGGCACTGACATACTCGAAATTATCTATCCAGATCATCAAATGTTTTATGTTGGGATCGCGTTGAGTGTGCCTAGTTTGCTACTGATGTGGCTATTTGGACTAAGATCGCCAGATAGAAAACGCCTCAATAAAGTCGTGTCTTGGGGGCGTTGGGTCACCATGACGGCTATCTTGGCGCAGAGCTCACATACGATTTATTTGATCTATTTGGATAATGGATGGTTCCGCTGGTCCAATGGCATCACTTTATTGCTGCTTTTATGGTTATCGCTTTACCTGACTAATAGCCATGCTGCTAGGGATTGCTTTAAAGTGGTTGAGCACGAAGACTGATTCTCATCAAAACATTTGTCCCATTCCCAATTATACTTAGAAGCTAAAAAATGAAAGGATTAATCTATGCTTAACATCTCAAATGAGCAGCCTAAAATTCAAAGCGCTATCTTGCCAGAAGCTGGGCCTTTCGCTCTTTATGTTCAACTGAAAGTGAATGCTAACGCTGCTAATGTTTTAGCGGAACTTCAAAAGCTTCCGAGTTTAATCGACGAATTAAACCAAACTCAACCTGATGCGAACTTAACGGCATCGGTTGCGTTCTCAAAAGCTTTTTGGGATAAGTTCGAACAAGCAGCGCCCGCTGATTTGATTGACTTCCCTGCGCTGGGTGAAGGTGATATCACTGCACCGAGCACACTGTCTGACGTTCTGATTCACTGTCATTCAAATCGACATGATCTGCACTTCTTTATCTTGCGTAAATTGCTATCTGAAGTAGCGGCTGATGTTGAAGTGGTTGATGAAACTTATGGTTACCGCTTCCTAGACTCTCGTGACATGACAGACTTTGTTGATGGCACTGAAAACCCGAAAGATGCACAACGTGCTGAAGTCGCTATTGTGCCTGAGGGTGAATTCGCTGGTGGTAGTTATGTGATGGTGCAGCGTTTTGTGCACAACCTGCCAGCTTGGAATCGTTTGAATGTATCGGCACAAGAGAAAGTGATTGGCCGAACTAAACCTGATTCAATTGAGTTAGATGATGTTCCTGCGGCGTCTCACGTTGGCCGTGTGGATATCAAAGAAGAAGGCAAGGGGCTTAAGATTGTTCGCCACAGCCTACCTTATGGTACTGCTACGGGCGATCACGGCTTATTGTTCATTGCTTACTGTAACGTTCGTCATAACTTCGATGCGATGTTAGAGAGCATGTACGGCGCAACAGATGGCAAAACAGACCAACTGCTTCGCTTTACCAAAGCAGTGACTGGCGCTTACTACTTTGCACCTTCAACTGACATGTTGAGCGCATTAACGATTAAGTAAATCACCTCATCTGCAGTAAAGAAAGGGAGCCTCAGGGCTCCTTTTTTATTAAAGCTTTATATGAACTGGTCGATATAAGAGCAATCGTGAGTTTTATTCATCTTTTTGTAAGCGAAGGTCTATGGCTATCACTGTTAATACGAATGTCTCGGCGTTAGTGGCTCAGAGAAACCTCTCTAATGCTAATAACATGCTGAACCAATCTTTGGAGCGCTTAGCTTCAGGGAGCCGTATTAATAGCGCAAAAGACGACGCTGCTGGCTTACAGATCTCGAATCGATTAGAAGCACAGATGAGTGGCATTGATGTTGCCGTTCGAAATGCTAACGACGGTATCTCCATTATGCAGACTGCAGAAGGAGCGATGAATGAAACCACTAATATCATGCAGCGCATGCGAGACTTATCCCTACAAGCGAGTAACGGCTCGAATAGTTCATCGGAACGAATCGCTATTCAAGAAGAAGTCACCGCCTTAAATGACGAGCTGAATCGAATTGCCGAAACCACCTCATTCGGTGGTAAAAAGCTCCTTAACGGCAGTTTTGGGCACACCTCGTTTCAAATCGGCGGCAGTTCGGGCGAAGCCGTGCAGATTGGTTTGAAAAGCATGCGTACTGATGACATCAACATGGGCGGCTTTAGCTACGTTGCTAATGGCATGGCCAGTGATTCATGGGAAGTGAAATCAAACCAGAATGATATGACGATGTCGTTTACTGATCGTTTTGGTCAGCTACAAGAGATCACCATCAACGCGAAAGCGGGTGATGACATTGAAGAGTTAGCGACTTACATTAATGGTCAAACCGATCTCGTATCGGCTTCTGTTAATGATGACGGACAGCTTCAGATTTATATGTCTGGTGAAGATACCTCGGGCACGATCTCTTTTTCAGGTTCGTTAGCCAGTGAGCTTTCCATGTCTGCGGGTTATTACGAATCAGTCGATGACATCAATGTAACGGATGTGGGTGGTGCTCAGCGTGCTGTCTCTATTTTGGATACGGCGATGAAGTATGTCGATAGCCATCGCTCTGAATTAGGGGCAATGCAAAACCGCTTTGATCATGCCATTAATAATCTTGAAAACGTTCATGAGAATTTGGCGACATCAAACAGTCGAATCAAAGATACCGACTACGCCAAAGAAACCACTCAAATGCTCAAGCAACAAATACTTCAGCAAGTGAGCACAACGATACTCGCTCAAGCCAAGCAAGCGCCGAACCTTGCCTTAACCTTATTAGGGTAATAAATCACCTCAAATCTTATAAAGGTGTTTCAACTTAATCAGTCCATTTGGTTAATTAAAATACAAATTATCGCTCGACCGACTTATCGGCAACTTTAGCGTTTTTCTCATCTTTTTTTGATAATTTCACTGCCAGTCACGCTTTCTTCTCCTTTATCGCTATTTCTTTAATTTTGTTGTTTTTTTCCTAAAGGTTTCGCTAATCACGCCGTTATTAAAAGTAACTTAGAGATAACTACTTGGTTTTCCGAGACGTCGGAAACCGCTATACCGGAAAATCAATTGGAGAAGTCACCATGGCAGTGAATGTAAATACAAACGTTTCAGCGATGACAGCGCAACGTTACCTAAACAACGCAAACAGCGCACAACAAACATCAATGGAGCGTCTAGCTTCAGGTTCAAAAATCAACAGCGCAAAAGATGACGCTGCGGGCCTACAAATCTCGAACCGTTTGAACGTTCAAAGTCGTGGTCTTGATGTTGCTGTACGTAACGCGAACGACGGTATCTCAATTGCACAAACAGCTGAAGGTGCAATGAACGAGACGACGAACATCCTGCAACGTATGCGTGATTTGTCTCTACAATCTTCAAACGGCTCAAACTCAAAATCTGAGCGTGTAGCGATTCAAGAAGAAGTAACAGCACTGAACGACGAACTAAACCGTATCGCGGAAACGACGTCTTTTGGTGGCAACAAGCTGCTTAACGGTACTCACGGTACAAAATCATTCCAAATCGGTGCGGACAACGGTGAAGCGGTAATGCTTCAACTGAAAGACATGCGCTCTGATAACGCTCAGATGGGTGGTAAGAGCTACCAAACTGAGAACGCGAAAGACAAAGACTGGAACGTTCAAGCAGGCTCTAACGACCTAAAACTGTCGTTCACTGATAACTTCGGCCAAGCACAAGAAATCGACATCAGCGCAAAAGCGGGTGACGACATCGAAGAGCTAGCAACGTACATCAACGGTCAACAAGATTCTGTTAAAGCGTCTGTCACTGAAGACGGTAAGCTACAAATGTTTACTGGTAACAACAAAGTTGAAGGCGAAGTGGCATTCTCTGGCAGCCTTGCGGGTGAACTAGGCATGCAACCTGGCAAAGATGTAACCGTTGATACTATCGATGTAACATCAGTTGGCGGCGCACAAGAGTCTGTAGCAGTTATCGATGCGGCACTTAAGTATGTAGATAGCCACCGTGCTGAGCTAGGTGCTTTCCAAAACCGTTTCGACCACGCTATCAGCAACTTAGACAACATTAACGAGAACGTTAATGCATCTAAGAGCCGTATTAAAGATACCGACTTCGCGAAAGAAACGACTCAGATGACTAAGTCTCAGATCCTTTCTCAAGCTTCAAGCTCGATTCTTGCTCAAGCGAAGCAAGCTCCGAACTCGGCACTTAGCCTACTAGGTTAATCGATTGAAAGGCCACGTTGACTCTAGTGTTAACGTAGGACCTCCACAAATTAGCTCGTGGTGAGAGATGAGCGCTAAACAAACCCAGCTTCGGCTGGGTTTTTTATTGCCCGTTATTTGGCGAGTATGTATTTAGAAAAGTGCAATGTTGGTAGGCAGGAGCAAAAGCGAGATCCCCTATCACGTTCGTGCCTCACTGTAAGGGTAGTATTGATCCATTGTTTACCTGAATCGAAGCCTCTAGTCGTCATCTCAGAATCGAGTAGAACGAGATATCAGAGATCTGCTGTTTGTTAAAATTCACAAGTGTAATTTGATGTATGGGTGAAATGCTTTGAATAGCGCTTAACAACGTTTAGTAAAAAACTAGTTCGATAGCAGGGGACAAACGGTCAGTGTGTTTGTCACTGGTTGAGGGAGCTAGGAGAAGGTTTTCGGTGTGATACTCAGTAATGCCTATCTGAGGTATTGAACAAATATAACAGGTACAAAAAACGCCACCCTTAGGTAGCGTTTTAATTAAAGCAGATAAGTAATCGAGATTACTTAGTTACTTTAAGAACTGGAGTTTCGCCAACAGTTACAGAACCAGAAAGCTTGTTCAGCTCCTTGATTTCGTCCATGTTAGAGATAACAACTGGAGTAAGCGTAGATTTCGCTTTCTCTTCTAGAAGCGCTAGGTCGAAAGTGATGATAGTGTCACCAGCTTTAACAGATTGACCTTCTTCAGCTACACGAGTGAAGCCTTCGCCTTTAAGCTCAACAGTATCGATACCGAAGTGAACGAAAAGCTCAACACCGTCGTCAGACTCGATAGAGAATGCGTGGTTAGTTTCGAAGATCTTACCGATAGTACCGTTAACTGGAGCTACCATTTTGTCGCCAGCTGGTTTGATAGCGATGCCGTCACCAACGATTTTTTCAGCGAAAACTACATCTGGCACGTCTTCGATGTTTACGATTTCACCAGAAAGAGGTGCGATGATTTCGATTGCACCAGCATCAGCGCTGTCATCAGATACAAGCTTTTTCAGTTTGTCAAACAGACCCATTGTGTCATGCTCCTAACGTTTAGTTTTATTCTGTAGAATATACTATACCAATCTAACAAATTAGACGACTATTTTTAGCCGTCTAACTTTATTAAGCATTTGGCGATTACTGAGTTTTCTCAGCGATGAATTTTTCTACGCAAGCTTCAATTTCTGCAGCTGTAGGTAGAGATAGTGCTTCGTCAGCCATAGCTTTAACTTCAGCGAAGTTAGAGTTACGGATTACTTTCTTCACTTTAGGGATAGAGATACCGCTCATAGAGAACTCATCTAGACCCATACCAAGAAGAAGTAGCGTTGCACGTTCATCACCAGCAAGCTCACCACACATACCAGTCCACTTACCTTCAGCGTGTGATGCATCGATCACTTGCTTGATTACTGTAAGAACAGCAGGAGATAGTGGGTTGTATAGGTGAGAAATCATTTCGTTACCACGGTCTACCGCAAGAGTGTATTGCGTTAGGTCGTTAGTACCGATAGAGAAGAAAGATACTTCTTTCGCTAGGTGGTGTGCGATTGCAGCAGCTGCTGGAGTCTCAACCATTACGCCGATTTCGATTTCTTCATCGAAAGCTAGGCCTTCAGCGCGAAGTTCAACTTTGTACTCTTCGATTGCTTTTTTCAGTTCACGGATCTCTTCAACAGAAATGATCATTGGGAACATGATACGTAGTTTACCGTGTGCAGAAGCACGTAGGATACCACGTAGTTGGTCACGTAGGATTTCACGACGATCCAAGCTGATACGTACTGCACGCCAGCCTAGGAAAGGGTTCATCTCTTGAGGAAGGTCCATGTATGGTAGGTCTTTATCGCCACCGATATCCATAGTACGGATAATCACTGACTCGCCTTCCATTGCTTCTGCTACTTCTTTGTAAGCAACGTATTGCTCTTCTTCAGTAGGAAGCGCGTCACGGTCCATAAATAGGAACTCAGTACGGTACAGACCAACGCCTTCACCGCCGTTACGCAGGATACCGTCACAGTCTTTTACTGTACCGATGTTGCCACAAACTTCTACACGGTGACCGTCTAGAGTTTCAGCATGTAAATCTTTTAGTTTTGCTAGTTCAACAGCTTCTGCTTCGAAATCTTCTTTGATTTTCTTAGCTTCTGCTAATTCAGCATCTGAAGGGTTTATGATGATCTTGTTGTTCATCGCGTCTAGCACAAGCATGTCGCCGTTCTTAACTTGCTTAGTGATATCGTTAGTACCAACGATAGCTGGAAGCTCAAGAGAACGTGCCATGATTGAAGTATGAGATGTACGACCGCCGATGTCACAAGCGAAACCAAGAACGTAGTCTAGGTTGATTTGTGCAGTTTCAGATGGCGTTAGGTCGTAAGCAACTAGGATAACTTCTTCATTGATATCTGCTAGAGATACAATGTTGATGCCTAGAGCATTTTTAACGAAACGAGTACCGATATCACGGATATCAGTTGCACGTTCTTTTAGGTACTCATCATCAAGAGACTCTAGTGCAACAGCTTGCTCTTCGATCACAGTGTGGATCGCGTTGTCTGCGTGCATTTTGTCTTTCTTGATGAGTGCTAAAATCTCTTCTTCTAGCTCTTCATCTTCAAGCAGCATGATGTGGCCTTCAAAGATTGCTTCTTTTTCTTCGCCAAAAGTTTCAAGTGCTTTTTGCTTAACAACTTCAAGTTGCTGAGAAGATTTGTTACGAGCGTCAAAGAAACGCTGTACTTCTGCTTCAACTTGGTCGTCAGAGATAGATTGAGTGTTTAGGACAATTTCATCTTCTTGAAGTAGTAGTGCTTTACCGAAAGCAATACCAGGAGATGCTAGGATGCCTGAAATCATAGCCTTACCTTAGTTGTTCAACTGTAAACGGGAGAGTGTGTGACTTTAAGTCGTCGACTAATGTCGCGCTTATTCCTATCTATTTCGAACAAAGCCACTTTGCTATGCAAAATGGCTTTGAAAGAAGGAGACCGTATTAGTGTAGTTGATCCATAAGAGCAACTAGGTGGTCTACTGCTTGCTGAGCTTGAGGACCTTCAGCTGAAATAGTAACGTTAGTACCTTTTACTAGGCCTAAAGTTTGTAGTTTGAACAGGCTTTTCGCGCTAGCGCTTTTGCCGTTAGAAGTCACTGTGATGTCAGCGTCGAAAGATTTTGCTTCTTTAACGAACTGTGCAGCTGGACGAGTGTGAAGACCGTTTTCTGCTGTGATTTCTACTTGCTTCTCGTACATTTTATATACCCCAATTAATTTATTTTTTGTAAGTTTGTAACCAGATTAGCTTAACTGCTTTAGCCCAAATGCGCTAGAGGCTAGTACGCCATGTTCGTGTTAGAACTTAGACTGGTTATAAATTTTTATCCAGCCATGGTCGTCTTTTGTTGAGTACTCATGACTTTCAGAATTTGTTTATTGCTTCTTTTATTTTGAAGCGAAAAATAAAACAGACCCGATATTACCAAAGGTGGGGCAGGGATCAACAAAAAAGCCCCTAAACGGGGCTTTTTTGGACGAAAAATTGATTTGACCACATATTATTGTTGGTTCTCTTTTTCCGTAAAGATGCCAGCAAATAGGGCTGTGCTTAGGTAACGTTCACCAGAACTTGGTAGTACGGTAACGATAGTTTTTCCTGCAAATTCAGGTAGTTCGGCGATTCTGTTCGCTGCTACAACTGCCGCGCCAGATGAGATGCCTGCAAGAATACCTTCTTCTTTCATTAGGCGTTGAGCCATCTCAATAGCTTCTTCAGAAGTTACCGATTCAACACGGTCAATAATCTCTAAATCTAGGTTTCCAGGGATGAAACCTGCGCCGATACCTTGAATTTTGTGTGGAGCTGGTTTGATTTCTTCGCCTGCAAGTGCCTGTGCAATCACTGGAGACTCTGCTGGCTCAACCGCTACTGAAGTGATCGCTTTGCCTTTTTCACCTTTAATGTAACGACTTGTACCTGTGATAGTACCGCCTGTACCTACACCCGCGACAAATACATCGATTTCGCCGTCTGTTGCTTCCCAAATTTCAGGACCAGTCGTCTGCTCGTGAATCTGTGGGTTGGCTGGGTTGTTGAACTGTTGTAGTAGTAGGTACTTGTCTGGGTCTGAAGCAACAATCTCTTCTGCTTTAGCAATCGCGCCATTCATACCTTTTGGTGCTTCAGTTAGCACTAGGTTTGCGCCAAGCGCTTTAAGCAACTTACGACGTTCTAGGCTCATTGATTCAGGCATAGTTAGCGTTAGTTTGTAACCGCGTGCTGCTGCTACGAATGCAAGTGCAACACCTGTGTTACCACTGGTAGGCTCAACAAGCTCGATACCTGGCTTAAGCGTACCCGCTTTTTCTGCTTCCCAGATCATGTTTGAACCGATACGACACTTAACACTGAAGCTTGGGTTACGAGCTTCGATCTTAGCTAGGACGTTACCTTTGCTTACTTTGTTAAGGCGGACTAGAGGTGTGTTACCAATCGTTAGGGTGTTGTCTTCGTAGATCTTGCTCATGCGATATTCCTTCATTTAATGACAGAACTAAACGTAGTATATCAATCACTTTACCGTCTAGTGTCTTACGATGTTTATTCAGCTTGAATTTAGATTAAACAAGTTGAAAAAAAGGTAAAAGGATTAAAAAGTTATATCATATAGATATGTAGCAGAATTCACGCCTATCTATATTGAAATCAGAACTTCAAAAAGATAGGCGAGACTAGGGCGTGTAGGAAGGGTTATAGACGAGAACGCAGAGCTTGGTCTTTAAACTCAGCAACCCACATTGCCGTCGCGCCGCAAACGGCAACGGGCATTACGATCAGGTTTAGAATTGGAATTGTGGTGAACACAGAAACAAGCGCGCCAAAGCTGTAGCTCTTGCCTTGTTTTTGTTTCAAATTGTTTCTCATGTCATCAAACTTGATTTTATGGTTATCGAATGGGTAGTCGGCGTATTGGATCGCTAACATCCATGCTGTGAAAATGAACCATAAAAACGGTGCAACGGTTTGTCCTAGTGCTGGAATTAACAAAAGCAGGAATAAACCGATCGCTTTTGGCAGAATGTAGACAAGCTTGCGCCATTCTCTCGCTAATATACGTGGGGTATCTTTGAGAACATCAAGTAAACCATCGTCATTAACTTTTTTACCACTCAACAACTCTTCAACTTTTTCCGCGAGTAAACCGTTGAACGGTGCGGCAATAAAGTTAGCGAGCGTACTAAAGAAATACGAGAACGTGGCCAAAACGGTTAACACAAGCAGTGGCCATAAAATGTATGACAACCACGACAAGAAACTTGGCAATGCACCAATCCAACCTTCAATCCAAGTGTTTAGGTTGGAGAAGATATAAAACAAGGCACCACCAACGAGTAACACGTTCGCGATAAGTGGCATTAGTACAAACTTACGAATGCTCGGTGATAAAGCGATTTTTATTCCGAAAATAAAATAGCCAAAGCCGGAGCGGGGAATAGATTCAATAGTCATATTTAAATTAGGTCACATGTGAATTTGGTTAAATAGCAAACATGTCTAGTGTACTCGACCGAAATTAAGAAAAAAAGCGTGGCGAAAATCACACCATGTAAGGAACTAATTGTATTAAGTTGTTCTAAAACAGTGGCTACTTTTGATAGAGTAGTGAGATTAGCCAAATTAACCCAACTTAGTGACAGCGTGTTTATAGCTAGTTGACTAAGAAAGCTGAGAGCGAAAAATGCAGGAATTGCGATTTGTACTCATTATTGTTGGCGCATTAGCTATCGCCGCATTATTGTTCCATGGTCTATGGACGAGTAAAAAAGAAGGGAAAGCAAAGTTTGGAGATAAGCCGCTCGGTAAGCTTGATAACGACAGCTTAGATGAAGCAGAAACTATTCCAAACCGTTCATTCGCCCCAGAAGATGATTTTGAGATAATCCGAAAAGAACGTAAAGAGCCGGATTTTGCTGTTTCACCCTCTGAGACTGATCCGCTGATCGATTCAGATCCGCTAACAGCGCCACAATCGAAAGAAGCTTACGAAGATGACATCGAATTGAATGATCTTCCTTCTTTCAGCGTAGAAGACCCAATTAAGGTTGAAAGTGAACCTGAAGTGATTGAGGAAGAGAAGGTCGTTGAGCCTGAAGTTCCAAGTTTTGAGTTGACTGACGAGCAAAAAGAAAACCATGCCGGCTTTAAAGAGCAGTACGGTTCGTTTGAAGAACCTTCTGAGACAGTTGATGAGCCAGTCGTTCCAAACGAAACGCTTACTCAACGAGAGCCTGTTGTTGCGAAAGAAGTAGTGACTCCGCAAAGTGCGCCTGTTGAAGAAACTAAGCCAGATGAAGAACTTGGCTTAGAAGTTATCGTTCTTAATGTTCATTGTGCTGGAGAGATCCCATTCGTGGGTACTGAACTTTTCCGCAGCATGGAGAACAACGGTTTAACTTATGGTGAGATGTCTATCTACCACTGCTTTGCACAATCTACAGACGCTCCAAAAGTTATTTTCAGCGTAGCGAACATGATGCAACCGGGTACTTTAGAACATGACGACCCAGCTGATTTCACGACGAAAGGTATTTCGTTCTTTATGACGCTACCTTGTTACGGTCAAGCTGACCAAAACTTCAATGTGATGCTGAGTGCGGCGCAGAAAATTGCCGACGATATGGGCGGAAACGTGTTGGATGAGTCACGCAACTTAATGACACCAAACCGTTTATCTGACTACCGCAAGCAAATCAGAGACTTTATGACGGCATCGAATGCCTAGCCGTATTGTTTAGCCTTGTAAATAATCTATATTTATAGAAAAGGGCTCCTAAGGGAGCCCTTTTTGATATTTCAATCACGACAGAGAATGATATGAAAGAATCGATTCAAGTTACCTTAGAGCAGTTAAGAGAAACTCTGCATTATCACGCCGTTCGTTATTACGTAGAAGATAGCCCTGAGATCCCTGATGTCGAGTACGATCGATTAATGCAGCAATTGCTAAAGATCGAAGAAGAGAATCCAGAGCTAGTGACGGTAGATTCTCCGAGCCAACGCGTTGGTGGTCAGCCTCTCGATGGTTTCACTCAAGTGACTCATGAGATCCCAATGCTTTCTCTGGACAATGCTTTCTCTGATGAAGATTTGGATGCGTTCAATAAGCGAATGTCTGATAGAGCGCCAACCGCTAACCTCAAGACTTTCTGTTGTGAACCTAAGCTTGATGGCCTTGCAGTTAGCCTACTCTATGTGAATGGTACTTTAGTTCAGGCTGCGACACGTGGTGACGGTGCGACGGGTGAAAACATCACTGAAAACGTGCGTACTATCAGCTCGATCCCACTTAAGTTGCAAGGTGAAGGCTGGCCGCAGCGTATTGAAGTTCGTGGCGAAGTGTTTATGCCAAAAGCGGGTTTCGATAAGTTGAATGAGATGGCGTTGAAGAAAGGCGAGAAAGTCTTTGTTAACCCACGTAATGCCGCTGCAGGTAGCCTGCGTCAGCTTGATTCTCGTATTACAGCGAAACGTCCGCTGGCTTTCTACGCATACAGTGTCGGTGTTGTTCAAGGCGCTGAGCTATCAAATAGTCACTACCAACGCTTTTTACAGCTTAAAGGTTGGGGCTTACCTATGTGCCCTGAGACTAAGCAACTGACCTCTCTTGAAGACGTGAAAGCCTATTACCAAGATATTATGACTCGTCGTGATGCGTTGGCTTACGAGATTGATGGCGTTGTTATCAAAGTCGACGATATCGCGGCTCAAGAAGTGCTTGGCTTTGTTGCACGAGCACCGCGTTGGGCAATTGCTTACAAGTTCCCAGCTCAAGAAGAGATTACCCTGCTCAATGACGTTGAGTTTCAGGTGGGCCGTACTGGCGCTATTACACCGGTTGCTAAACTAGAACCTATCTTCGTAGGCGGCGTGACGGTTAGTAATGCCACCCTTCACAATGCCGATGAGATTGTTCGTTTAGGCGTGAAGGTAGGCGATAGCGTGATTATCCGTCGTGCTGGTGATGTTATTCCGCAAATTGTGGCTGTTGTACAAGATCGTCGCCTTGAAACAGCGAGAGACATTGTTTTCCCTGATGCTTGCCCTGTGTGTAATTCTGCAGTTGAGCGCGTAGAGGGCGAAGCTGTAGCGCGTTGTACAGGCGGTTTGGTGTGTCAGGCGCAGCGTAAAGAAGCGCTTAAGCACTTTGTGTCGAGAAAGGCATTGGATGTTGATGGCCTTGGCGTAAAGGTGATAGAGCAGCTTGTAGACCGTGAAATGGTAGAAACGCCCGCTGACTTGTTCAAGCTCAGCGCAGGCGTGATCACAGTTCTTGACCGAATGGGGCCTAAATCGGCGCAAAATGTGGTTAGTGCACTTAATAAAGCCAAAGACACAACATTGGCACGTTTCCTTTATTCGTTAGGTATTCGTGAAGTGGGTGAAGCAACTGCGATGAACTTGGCGCAACACTTCAAAACACTGGAGCTGGTTCAAGCTGCAACGCATGAACAATTAGTTGAAGTGTCGGATATTGGTGACATCGTCGCTAGCCATATCACAAGCTTCTTTTCACAAGAGAAAAACAGAGCGGTTGTCGATCAGCTGATAGAACTTGGTGTTAACTGGCCTGTCATCGAAGAAGCTGCGGATGACCAAGAGCTACCACTAGAAGGTAAGGTAGTTGTGTTGACCGGGTCACTTTCTCAATTGGGTCGCAGTGAAGCCAAAGCGGCATTGCAAGCATTGGGAGCGAAAGTGACGGGTAGTGTATCTAAGAAAACGGACATCTTATTTGCCGGTGAAGCTGCGGGTTCTAAATTAACTAAAGCAC
Source organism: Vibrio coralliirubri (assembly GCF_024347375.1). NCBI lineage: Bacteria > Pseudomonadati > Pseudomonadota > Gammaproteobacteria > Vibrionales > Vibrionaceae > Vibrio > Vibrio coralliirubri. Next base: position 887,307 of record NZ_AP025470.1, read on the forward strand.
AAGATTTAGGTATCGAAATAAGAACAGAAGAAGATCTAATAGCCCTTATATCGTAAGTAAATACAGATAAAAAAAGCTCAAAGGCACTCATTTCAAGGGAGTGCCTTTTTTGTTTCTGATATAAAAATGAGGGCTTTTTAATTGTTGAGAATTTTGTTCCTATACGAACTCTAAAATCAGGACAGTGACGCTGCTCAACATTAATGAAATACCGTTATAGTTGTATCAAAAATGCGAGTCACTTCTATGTTTATAAGAACACCATTGGATTAAGTGTTTGATATTTATTGTTTTTATTGTTTTTGGTTGTGAGCTTTACAATTTATCGATCTGGATCACTAAGTACCTACTAAATTTGCACCAACTCATATTTTTTTAGATGAAAATTAAGTTCTCATTGATCTTTTTGAGGGCGAAGTTAGTCTTAATGCCATGGATGCACACGATGTGCATAACCAGAAAGGAAATAGAGAATTCAGAGTTTAGGGTTCTCAAACAAGAAAAGGTATTTCTCTCTACGGCGGCCAACTTTAGGCGGGGAATATTCAAACAGCTATATCCATTTTTAGGAGTTTTATTCCATGGAAAACAAAATTTTCAAACGTACTCTACTAGGTGCATCCGTTGCACTTTTATCGACAGGTGTAATGGCGAAAGAAGTTGGTATCAACTCTGACTTCAACGTTGACGTATACGGTGTTGCAGCTATTTCAATGGTTAACTACAACACAACAGACAATAATAATAACAGCAAGGGCTTCGTTGTTGAGAATGAATCTCGCATCGGTTTCCGTGCTCATAAAGATATGTTTGAAGACGTTACAATCACAATGCAGATTGAATCTGGTTATGTAGATAGCACAGACTGGTCTCACGGTGGCGTTTCAGGCGGTGTGCTAGGTTTCCGTGATACTTTCGTTGGTGCTTCTGGCTCTTGGGGTAACCTACGTGTGGGTCGTGTTCTTACACCACTATACGAAATCGTCGATTGGCCATTCTCTAACCCTGGTCTAGGTTCTGTATTCGATTGGGGCGGCATCAACGGTCACTACGATCGTCAATCTAACCAAGTACGTTACGATTCAGCTAAATTTGGTGGTTTCTCTTTTGCAGCTTCTGTTGGTCGTGATGATGATAACAATGGTGGCGGCAATGCGACACGCGATGCTAACTTTGCTGGCGCAAGCGCTAAGTACAGCTTCGAAAAAATCACTTTGATGGGTGCAGTTGAATCTGGTACTCGCGTGACACCTGCAGTTGATGCTGGATTTGAGTTCAACCCAGAGACAGGTGCTTCAGACCCTGTAGCTGCAGTTGCAGAAATCAAAGATGACACATTCGCATACATCGTTGGTTTTGAAGCTAGCCTTCCTGCGGGCTTCGGTTTAGCAGCAGCTTATAAAGGCGAAGAGTTGGATAATAATATCCGTAAAGTGACTCAAGATTCTTACTCAATCATTGGTCAATACTGGAATGGCCCAATCGGTTTCAAACTAGGTTACGCTGCCAACCTTGAGTCTGAAACAAACGGTTCTAAAGATGCTAACACAGATAGCAACACTATCTCTGGTCAGTTAATGGCTGTTCACAACGGTTTCGTACCTTACCTACGTGTAGCGGGTCGTACTGTTGGTGACGCTGATACAGATATCGTAACTCGCGTTGGTCTTGAGTACGGTTTCTAAGCTAGAATTATCAGCTTAAACAGTTAGATAAAATCAAAACGCTGGTAAATTTTTTTGCCAGCGTTTTTCCATAGTGAACATAAGGAATTAGTCATAATGAATAAAGTTAGTGTAGTTGTATTATCATTATTTTTGGGAGCTTGTAGTTCACTCGATTCAAAAAGTAATTTTGTAGACTCAGTGGCGGATGTGCAGCCTAAAGGTGGTTACATTCAAGTTACTGGACAATCTTATGTAGCGGAAAACAAAGCGAATGTCGGGGCTGACATCCTGAAATCGTCACTTTATTTTACATATAATAAAGAAGTAACACAGAACTCAGCTCCAGAATCTTCAATCACTATGGATGTGAGTTACTTCCAGAGCTATAAAGAGTACGAAACCGTTAGCTTTTTTGGTAAGACATTAGAGCTAGAAGAGAGACAAGTTCCAAGAGAAAGTTGCAGCGAACATTGTACAAAGACTCAATATATTAAATTCCCATTAAGCGACGCTGATATACAGCAAGCAAGAGAAAAGAACTTAGAGTTTACGCTTGATGGGCAAAACTCAGTCATGAGTACAACTTTCATTGTGCCGAAAGCGTATATCGACACAATTTATAATGGTGCAAATAATCATACGGCTATCGCTGTTGCTCCGGTTGCGGTACCTGTTGCGGCTGTAGTTGCTGAAGAACCAAAAGCGTCTCAAGCTCAAGAGATGGTTAATTACTGGTATGGACAAGCGACAAAAGAAGAGCAATCTGCTGTGACGGATTGGGCATTCCAAAACCGTAAGAACGCGACGCCAGCATCACTAGAAGGCTCAAAAGAGATCGAAATGGTTTCATATTGGTTTAATAAGCTAGACAGTGAAGAAAAATCTCAAACTATGATTTGGCTGTTAGAGCAAGAGTAGGCTTCTAACGTAAGTCTCTAGCTATGTTTTTCAACCGCAGTATTGTATAACAACAGTACTGCGGTTTTTCATTTTAGGCTTACAGGTAAGATTGTGAATATTGGTGAAGTAGCGAAACGTGTTGGTACAACAGCGAAATCCATTCGTTTTTACGAAAGTAAAGGCATGATGAGTCCACCGCACCGATCAGAAAATGGTTACAGGCAATATGGCGAGATTCATATCGAACAGTTAGAGTTCGTATTGAGAGCTAAAATGGTTGGTTTCACTCTCGAAGAGTGTAAGTCACTTGTCGAGTTGGCAATTAATCCAAACAGAGAAAGCTACGAAGTAAAGAAGAAGGCCACTCAGAAGTTAGATGAAATAGAGTTGAAGCTTGCGGAGTTAAACAAGATGAAGGTGCAGCTACAATCTTGGGTACATGACTGCCCTGGAGATACTTCAACGGAATGTCCTATCTTGAATAATCTCTCTGGCCGCAGTTAGGTTATTCCAGTTCTAAATAATCGTCAGGCAGCAATTTCATTACTAGCCTGACTTTAATCACCTATCACAGCACCTTTCCGCCGTAATGTTTACAGATCAACAGTGGTACATGAGTGACTGCGTTACCATCTGAACACTTAACGATAGGCCCCATGTTTCCGTTACCAGGAGACTGACTGCTCGCGAGAGCGCTTCCGAATGATAAGCTGAAAATTGCGGTTAGAATTATCAAAAAATGTCTCATAAAAACTCCATTAGGTTTATCTCTGATTGAGATAAATGAAAGTATGGACAAGGAAAGGAAAATTTCAAAAATTGGACGGACTTAACATTTTTAATAATTATAATTAAGCGAGAGTCAGGCTAATTATTCATATATATCTTGAGTAAGAAATCTGGCTTTCTTATACCTTTTTAGCTCAATCAAACTTTTTAGCTTTACGAAATAAGAACTTATTTTTTTTTCAATTCAATCTATCGCAATGATAATTCGAATATTATTAAGATTCAAAAATATAAAAAGCCTGCATTTATTGAAAATGCAGGCTTCATATAGCTCTTGTTTATAAAGGTTCTATTATTAGAACGATTCCGTCTAAAGCGACAATCTTAATTTCGGTGCCAGATGGAATATCTTGACTAGCCTTTGCTGACCAAGAAGAGTCACCGAACTTAATTCGACAGCTACCTTTCTTTACGTCTTCACTTAGAATAACGGTTTGACCTACCAGTTGTTTTTCTCTTTGGTTTAGCTCTCGCACTGCATCTGACTGCTTGTCATTAGACAGTTGTCTTCTCCACCACAACCAAGTGGTAATAAGAGAAAAGCTAGCGAAGGACAGCCATTGCATCTGCCAACCGATTGGTAATGCGCCTAATAGGGCACCGACCAACATGGCAGATATGCCTATCCATAAAAAGTAACCAGCGGTTCCAATTAGCTCAAGCGCTAACAATGCTAGACCAAACGCTAACCAATGCCAGTGGTTTACTTGTTCTAGTAATTCGACCATATGTTAGTCCTTACTACCTTTGTCATTCTTATGTGCAAACATCTCCGCGATACCCGCGACAGAACCCATAAGGCCAGTTGCTTCGAGTGGTAGCATGATGATCTTGCCGTTTTCAGCTTGGCCTATAGATTTCAATGCGTCGGTGTAACCTTGTGCAATAAAGTAATTGACCGCTTGCATGTCACCTTGAGCAATCGCCGTTGATACCATTTCTGTCGCTTTAGCTTCTGCTTCTGCGGCACGCTCACGGGCTTCTGCTTGCAATATTGCGGCTTGCTTCTCACCTTCTGCTTTCAGGATCTCTGATTGTTTGTGGCCTTCTGCTTTCAAGATCTCAGCTTGTCGTACACCTTCTGCCTCTAGGATATCAGCGCGTTTATTACGCTCGGCTTTCATCTGGGCATTCATCGCAGCAGTAAGGTCTGCTGGTGGCTGTACGTCTTTAATTTCGATACGGGTGACTTTTACGCCCCAAGGGTTTGTCGCTTCATCAACGATATTCAGTAGCTTGGTATTGATCATGTCACGCTGGCTAAGCATCTCATCCAGCTCCATCGAGCCAAGTACAGTACGGATATTGGTGAGGGTTAAGTTACGGATCGCATGTTCAAGGTCATTAACTTCATAAGCTGCTTTAGGCGCGTCGATAACTTGAACAAAACACACCGCATCGATAACTACATTGGCGTTGTCTTTAGAGATGACCTCTTGTGCTGGGATGTCGAGAACACGCTCCATCATGCTGATGCGCTGTCCAACTTTATCAATAAATGGAATGATTAAGTTAAGACCCGGTTTAAGGGTGTGTGTGTATCGCCCGAAGCGTTCAACGGTCCAGTTGTTGCCTTGTGGAACGGTTTTTACGCCAGCGAAGATAAATAACAGTGCGACGGCAGTAAAGGCGCCGATAGTAATCAAGGTATCAATAGGCATACAAAATCCTTTGCAAGTTTAAGTTTTTGATAGTTCAGTATTGATACTGGCTCATATTTAAATTCTGAGCAAATTTATAAACGAGAAATGGGCCATAAAATATTGATTTTATGGCCCATTTTACATTCTGTTATTCGATAAACTAATTGATTGAATGGTCAATTTTCGATGTTTAATCTACCGCTTTTTAGGTTTAACTAGTAAAGCAGAGAGTACAGTTGTCGACGGTACTTACTGGCAACTGGGTTACCTTGTCCAAGCGCACTCAAAATGTCCATGAACTCTTTCTTCATGTCACCATCGAGAGCATTAAGATCTTTGGCTAGGAAAGACCATAATAGATCCATAGCTTCTTCACTGCGGTTCACTTGGTGATATTGCAATGCTAATTCAGATGCTGTTTTAGCGTCGCTCGGATTTTGCTGAAGAGCGGCTTCTAATGCTTGTATTTCAGGGCTGTCTGCTGCTTGTTTATGAAGTTCAAGCTTTGCAACTAAGCCTTTGTAGTAGTTGTCTTGGTACTCAAGAGGGATAGTTGCTAGCTGAGTTTCAGCAAGGTCAAATTGTTGCGTTTCTAACAAACACTCTGCGATCGCCAGTTTTACTTCACCTTTATTCGTCAGCTCTGCTGGTAGTTGCTGCATTGCTGCTAGTGCCTGTGTGTGCTCGCCAGCTTGCATTTGCTCAAGCGCTTGGCGTAAAGCAAGTTCATCTTGGCTAGGAAGGTGCTTGCTTAGCATATCGACGATAGCTTCTATGCTTTGAGGGCCACCGAGCCCATCGACTGGCTGACCGTTAACAAACAGTGCAATAGTAGGCAGTGCTTGAACACCAAACTGGCTAGCAATAGCTTGCTCTTGTTCGCAATTGAGCAGGGCTAAGGTGAAGGCACCGTTGTATTGCTGAGTTAAAGTTTGAAGTTCAGGAATGACTTGGGCGCTCTCTTGGCTCATTGGTGCCCAAAAATGGATGAGTACAGGGGTCTGCATCGAACCTTCTAATACTTGACGAAAGTTCTGCTCATTAAGTTCAACAATATGCGGAGATTGCATTTACGTTCCTTGAGGTTTGTTTTGTGGATACGTTGCAAATATGGGGGGATTAGTCGGTAACTTCAAGATCTAACTCGGTTATCTCTGATAAAAAGAACCAAAAATAGAAAAACGCTATGCTTCGATGCTGATAGAATTGTTATCTCAACATGGAAGGCATAGCGTTATCATCGAGGTAGTCAGTGAGGCGTTGCGTGAGATACTCAAAACAGAATAAACAACGTAATAGCCAGACCCACACCTACCCAATTAAGGCGGTTTAAAGTCATGAGATTTCCAGAGTAGAACCATCAATTGGGAGTAATTGATGGGATAGGATAATCATGACATCTTATTGTTACGGAAAAATTACATCGTTACATTAAAGTTTGCGACTCTGCATTCAAAGTTAGTAATTTATGCAGCTTTTCTCAAAATAGGGTCTAGCAAGCGACTCGGTAGGATCCTTTTCAATACCGCGAACACTTTAGTCGGGGTTGTAACTCGGTATCTTAGCTTGGGCTTGTCGGCGGTGAGAGCATGGAATACCGGCTCAATACAACTTTCTGGAGGTAGAACAAAAGCATTATTCGATGATTCTTTTGCGAGTCGATCTTTTTGTTGTTGGTAAGCGCTGCCAGAAATGTTGATCCATTTATTGAACGCTTTCAGGGCATTAGTTCTAAATTGAGTCTCAATTGGCCCTGGTTGCAGTAATGAGATCTGTATACCGCTGCCATGCAGTTCTAATCGTAAGGTATCCGTCCAACCCTCAATCGCGAATTTAGAAGCATTATAAGCACCACGATACTTCATGGCTGCAAAACCTAATACGGAACTGTTTTGTACGATTCGACCTTCGCCACGCTCGCGCATGTGCGGAAGGATCTGACAGACGAGATGATGCCAACCAAAGAAGTTAGTTTCGAATTGTTCTCTGAGTCCTTGGGTTGGTAAGTCTTCTAGCGCACCTGCTTGACCGTAAGCACCGTTATTGAATAATCCATACAATCCATTAGGTGCGAGATCAATAGCAAGCTTGGCGCCATGCTCAATACTTTCTTGGTTGGAAAGGTCTAATTGAATACAGGTGAGGCCTTCATCTTGAAGGCGTTGAACATCTTGTGGATCACGACAAGATGCAATGACATGAAAACCACGCTTTTGAAGTGCATGAGCACATGTATAGCCAATACCTGTTGAGCAACCGGTAATAAGAATCGACTTGTTCACACTTAATCCTTTATTAGAGTCTCTATCGCTCTAGGGTAAAGAATTAGTCTTGATGTTGTAACAAGTTTTTTAGTGCTGGCTCGATTCTTGAGTAACTAAAGATGAACCCCATCTCAGTGAGTTTCTTCGGCTTGGAGCGAATGCTGTCAAATAGCAAGCAAGATGATTCCCCCATTAGAATCGACATTGCCCATTTTGGCGTGAATAAGAAATGCGGTCTGCCTAATTGTTTCGCTAACGTGCTGCTGAACAGTTTGTTGGTCACAGGGTGAGGGGCACACATATTGAATTCCCCTTGAGCGTGAGGGATAGACAATAAGTGGTTGATGGCTCTCACCATATCGAGAATGTGAATCCATGGCATGTACTGCTCACCTGAACCTAGTGGGCCACCGACGCCGAGTTTATAGGGCAATAACATCTTCTTGAGTGCGCCGCCATTCTCACCGAGTACAACCCCTGTTCGCAGTAGTATCACGCGTGTGCTTTCTGATTGTGCTCGCTTGGCTATCTCTTCCCAGTGGGCACAGACTTTATGAGGAAAGCTTTCATCTTCTACTTGCAGTGACTCGTCAAAGGGATGCTGCTGTTGATCGCCATAGTAACCCACGGCTGAACCGCTAATAAAAGCGTGTGGCGGGTTGCTACTGGCATGAATTAATTCGACCAGCTTTTCAGTGATGTGCCAGCGGCTGTTACAGATCCTCTCTTTTTGCTCTGTACTCCAACGCTTATCGGCAATCGGTTCACCCGCGAGGTTGACCACCACATCAAATTCATTGAGATCACTGAGCTCATCAAGGGATTGAATGTAATGAAGGTTGTTCTGGTTGAGGTGATTTAGGTTTTGCTTCGCATTTTCAGGACTCCGCGTCAGCAATGTCACGTCGTCAGTGTTCCAACTCTTGACCAATTCAGAGCCAATAAATCCAGTACCACCCGTTAACAATATCTTCATACCAATCTCCCTATTAAACATAATTATAGACATGGCTTGTTTTTAGTCGCCAATCAATACGAAAAAATCACTATAACGATCATAAGGTTTCAATCGTGTGATGCCCAAATTACGCCTTTTTCAATTTACAAAGGAATGAAATTAAATTCATCAAGTCAGGATGTGTATCGTTATCACACTTATGCACTTTACTCGGATATGTTACCAACTGCGTAATATTTGTCACATAAGCAATGATAAGGATTTGCCATGATTATTATTAATTCATAACCAGCGACAAGGAATTGCGATGACGGCGGTGCTTGCTTTGTTTCGATCCATGTTAGGTAGCCTGAGGGATCTATTGCCAATCGTAGCGGTAATCGCTTTCTTCCAGCTTGCTGTCTTACAAGAGCCACTTCCTCATCTTTTATCTATTCTGACTGGCTTAGTGCTCGTCGTTTTTGGACTCACTTTCTTTATTTTTGGCCTTGAAATGGGGCTGTTTCCAATTGGCGAATCGATGGCTCAAGCATTTGCCAGAAAGGGGAGTGTGTTCTGGTTATTGATCTTCGCCTTTTGTTTGGGGTTCGGTACCACCATAGCCGAGCCAGCGTTAACCGCAGTCGCTGCCGAAGCCGCAGAAGTGGCAGCTGAGGGAGGTGTAATCCCCAATACGTTAGATGAAATGGAGCAGTATGCCGATGGCCTGCGCTTTACTGTGGCACTGTCAGTCGGTATCGCTATTTTACTCGGTGTGCTGAGAATCTTAAAAGGCTGGCCAATCCAGTACATGATCATCGGTGGATATATTGGAGTGGTGGTGCTCACGGCATTTGCTCCGGAAAACATCATTGGAATTGCGTATGACTCTGGCGGAGTAACGACATCGACGATCACCGTCCCGTTAGTAACTGCGTTAGGGGTGGGTTTAGCCTCGGCAATTAAAGGACGCAATCCGATGATAGATGGTTTTGGGTTGATCGCGTTTGCTTCGTTGCTGCCGATGATGTTTGTCATGGTGTACGGGATGGTGGTGACATGATCAGTGCTCAACAATTTATCGACACCTTTCTCGGCACTGTGATGGATGTGATCCCGATTGCGGTCATCATCTTCGGTTTTCAGTTGGCGGTATTACGAAAGCCAGTCAATAACCTAGCCAAAGTGCTCATCGGTTTCTTCTACGTCATTCTTGGCTTATCACTCTTTTTGATGGGGTTGGAACTCGCGTTGTTTCCTTTGGGGGAGACGATGGCAATGCAACTCACCGAACCAAGCTTTTTGACTGAGTTTAAGATCAGTTCTGGTCTTGCTTTGGCTTGGTTTGATTATTATTGGGTTTATCTTTTCGCGTTTTGCATTGGTTTCAGCACCACGATAGCCGAGCCCTCTTTGATTGCTGTAGCGATTAAGGCAAACCAAGTTTCCGGTGGCAGTATTAGCGTCAATGGGCTGAGGATCGCCGTGGCATTGGGCGTTGCTATCGGTATCTCACTGGGTAGCTACCGTATCGTTGCGGGTGACCCGATCCATTACTACATCATTTTTGGTTATGTCGTTGTGGTCATTCAAACCTTTTACGCCCCAAAACTCATTATTCCATTGGCCTACGACTCGGGTGGCGTAACCACATCAACGGTGACCGTCCCCTTAGTGACAGCGCTCGGGCTTGGGCTCGCTTCAACCGTACCAGGAAGAAATCCTGTCATTGATGGCTTTGGATTGATCGCCTTTGCCAGTTTATTTCCCATCATTTCAGTGATGGGCTATGCCCAAATAACACAATGGTTAAACCGTTTACACACCTCTAAGGAGAGCAAAGATGCGCTTTAAACTTATCTTAGCGTTTGTAGAAGAGAGTAAGACCGACACTGTGCTGGATGCCGCGCGTGATGCGGGCGCGACTGGAGCAACGGTGATTAACAACGCCAGAGGGCAAGGCTTAAACCAAAAAACCACCTTCTTCGGCTTAACGTTAGAGGTGCAAAAAGATGTGTTGCTGTTTGTGGTTGAGGAACACTTAGCTCGGCATATTCTCGAAACTATTGGCGAAGTCGGTGAGTTTGACCAAGAGTCAGGACAAGGTATAGCGGTGCAGATCGATATCGAAGACGCAGTCGGGGTTGCGCATCAAGTCGAGACATTAACTAAGGTTGTGGAGGATGAGTTATGAGTACCAGTGAAAAAATCCGAGTAGGTGATGTCATGGCCAATACGTACGTGATTATCGATGGGCTAACCACTGTGTTAGAAGCGATAGAGACGGCGAAGAAGCATAAGGTGAAAGCAATTATTGTCGATAAGCGCCACGAAGATGACGAATACGGCATCGTATTGATGAATGACATTGCCAAGAAAGTACTGGCTAAGAACCGATCTCCAAAGCGAACCAATGTTTATGAGATCATGACCAAGCCTGCGCTAAGCGTGTCTGCAGAGATGAACGTAAAGTATTGTGCTCGCCTGTTTGAACGCTTTGGTATCAGTCGTGCGCCAGTAGTTCGTGATAACAAGATAGTCGGTATGGTTAGTTACAATAATATCGTGATCAACGGTATGGTGAGAGATGACGTGTAGCATTTAGATACGTACAATAGGCTCATAAATTTTATGGAGAAGTACGTGTGAAATTATTTTTTGCTTCAGACCTACACGGTTCGCTGCCAGCAACAGAAAAGGTATTAGAACTCTACCAAGCGTCTGGTGCGCAATATTTAGTTCTATTGGGTGACATTCTGAATCATGGACCAAGAAATCCGATCCCAGAAGGATACAATCCGCCGGCGGTTGCAGATAAGTTGAATGCGTTTTCTCAAGAGATCATTGCCGTTCGCGGTAACTGCGATAGCGAAGTGGATCAGATGCTGTTGTCTTTTCCAATGATGATGGATTACTCGTGGGTGCTATTAGAATCAGGTCAACGTATCTTCCTAACGCATGGCCATTTGTACAACACCAATAAACGCCCTGCGCTGAAGGCGGGCGATATCATTGCACACGGTCATACCCATATTCCTGTCGCCGAATACCAAGATGACATCTTTATCTTTAATCCTAGCTCGGTGACATTCCCACGAGAGGGACACGCGGCGAGCTATGGCATCTATGAAAACAATACCTTCAAAGTCATTAGCCTTGAAGGTGATGTTCTCGTGAGTGGTCAGCTTTAAATCATTGGATCGGCTGTGAAAGGCTTATTTTGAGTCTACGTGGCCGAGATCTCTGTCTGGAGCAATGATGTTTCGCACTCTTTGCTTCAGAACTTTCGCCTCTGGAAAACCGTTATCTGCTTTTCTTTCCCAAATCTGCACACCATTACAAAAGATTTCGAACCTGCCTCCGGTGTCTGGGTGTAAGCTCACTTGTTCAACTTCTTCGCTGAAGGTATGCAGTAGCTCTTGGCATAACCAACTAGAGCGAAGCATCCAGTTGCATTGACGGCAATAGTGTATGGCGATTGTGGCTTTTGCTGTTGTTTCTTTCGCTGGCGCTAGATTGGGTTGTTCCGTCTTCATAGTTAATCCTTTTAAATTCTATATCAGTAGTTTAATGCCAACGGCAAACGTCAATATTTCAAAAGCGGTTTTGACGAGCTGATTACTTGAACGGTTGGCTAGATAGGCTCCTAAACTGCCACCTAAAAATGAACTTGCCAACAATATTGGTAGCCATAACCAGTAGACGGGGGCTCCTGCTTGAACGATGGCGAACCCACCAATACCATTCCAGAACAAACCCACGCATATCATGGTGAGTGCAACCGCCTGTTTGTATGTGAAGCCAAACCACCGAACGAGAAACAAGGTCACCAATAGCCCTGAACCTGCGGTAAGTGAGCCGTTAATAACGCCGATCAGTGCCAGACCAAAGCCACCTATGATCCACCCTTTGGTATTGCGGTTTTTCAGGTGTTCCTCTTGGCCTAGTTGCTTCTTTAGACGAGAGTAGACACCTAACGCCAAGATCATTGCCCCAAGCAGTTTCTGAGCAATATTGTCGGGAATCAGTAGCACAATATTCGCGCCAATGACCACGCCGATGCTGCCGACAACAATCAAGTAGCAGCAAAGCTTCCAATTCAGAGTACCGCCTTTAATGTGGGTATACGCGGCGCCCAAACCTAATGCGACACTGGCGACTTTGTGAGTGGCTAAAGCAACGGAAAAGGGTAAGCCAAGAAATATAAGCAGTGGGAATTGCAGGAGTCCTGCTCCGCCACCCGATAAGGAGGCTAAGGTATTGGCGATTAAAGAGCCAAAGAACAGAGCTAGCGAGTTTATCCAATCCATAGAGTCTTCGTATTTGTTAGCTTCAGATAACAAAAAGGGGCTTCATGCCCCTTTTTCTATTGGTTTTCCGTTTCATAGTATTCAGCTATTCATAAACAGTAAATAGCGATCCAATCTTAGTTTGAAAACAATACGGTAGAACCATGATTTAAGCTAGTCAGTAGCAGTGCCTTCGGGTTAACGATGTCTATGCGGCGGCTTTGCTCTGCGTCCATCTTAATGACTTGAGTGATCAGCTCTAGCTGTTCTTCTGAAAAGTCTTGGCGCTGAGCCGAAGTCACATCTTTAAACTCCGTTGGCGAAACCAGTAAGTAGTTATCGTTAATATCCCACTGACCCGTTTCAGAGATGTTGATGACATTCGCAGGCTCAGTTTGATTACCGTAAAGTCTCACCACTGACATTCTTAAATATGTACCATTTGGTAGGTATTTCGCATTCGATGATAGTTCAACTCTACGAAGCGGGCCGATTGAGTCAGCTTGCTTGTTATCGCTAATCAGCGTCACCATTTTCGACTGCCACTCATGCTGAGTGAGCAAGCGCTCTACTTTTGCATCGCTGCCCCAATATAACCAACCACTCAAGAATGCAGATAGAACCAGTAAAATAATCGATACTTTTAATTTCATGTTACTGACCACCGTTACAAATGTCGTTTAGATCCGACTGATTTGCGTAAATTCTTAGAGTTACATTTTCGCTCGAGTAATCTTGCGGGTGAATGTAGTTGAGGGCTAGGTTATTGGTTTGTCCACCTGTCGCGATCACTTCAGTCGGCTTTAGCATGCCAGTGTGATTCGTGTTGTAACGTAATACACACTTTTCTATCGCTGGTAGCCAACTGCTGAGGTCTGGGTGGTTAACCGGTGATTGAACCTTTACGCCATCGACTTCAGCCAATGTTTTGAACTCGGACTCTGCCGGGTTGGTAAACGTTAAAACGAGAATCGGCATGATGAAAGCGGCAAGCAGCAACCAAAATGTTAGCCATTTATTGGTGCTTTTAGTCGGAGCCACAACAGGAGCTGTTGCTGGTTCTACTTCTACCTTGTTCTCTTGAACTTTTGCAATTGGCTCAGGTTCAACCGTTTCAGTGATCGCATCTTCAGTCGCTGCAGGCGTTGCAAACGTTAGGATAGGCTCTACGTCATTTTCTGCAATTTCAGCGGCTACTGGCTGATCATTTGATGATAGTGGGGCAGAGCGCTCAACGGTCGCAATAAATTGGTAGCCGCGCTTAGGTACTGTCTTTACGAATTCAGGAGATTTAGTCGAGTCTTTGAGCATTTTTCTCAGCGTCGATACGGCTTGCGTCAAGCTTGAGTCATCCACCTCAAAGCCTTGGTCTCGCCAAACATACTCGTGCAACTCATTGCGAGTGATAACTTCATTGGGTCTTTCTGACAGCATTAGGAGAATGCGGCTTTCATTGCTACCAAGACGTACGACTTCACCGTCGCTCATTTGATCAACAAGTGAATTGCTGTTTGGGTCGAATACGAACCGCTGTGCGAGAATAAACTTTGTGCCGATATTGCTCATTGAATTCTTCTATTTTGGGTTGTTTTGGGTGCGAAATAGACAAATCTCAGGTGAAGTTCCGTTAATTCTTCACCAAATCATGGCTTCTTTTATGTTCTTTTATATTTATCAGACTCAAGGATAATAAAAACAGATCAAAAAAACAGTGTTTTTATGATTTTTGACCTTGAATTTACATTTGTCATCCTCATGTTAATGAACAGAAGAGTGGCATCAAGTGTTACGCCCCTATGATTATTCAACATAAAGTATAGATGTTTTGGAGTAAAAATGAGCGAAACGGCAACGCAAAATAAAGAGACTCGTGGCTTTCAATCTGAAGTAAAACAACTACTTCATCTAATGATTCACTCACTGTATTCAAATAAAGAAATCTTTCTACGTGAGCTGATCTCTAACGCATCTGACGCGGCTGATAAGCTTCGTTTTCAAGCTCTATCGAACGGTGACCTTTACCAAGGTGATGCAGATCTAGGTGTAAAACTTTCATTCAACGCGGAAGCAAACACGTTAACCATTTCTGATAACGGTATCGGCATGAACCGCGACAACGTTATTGAGCATTTAGGTACAATTGCTAAGTCAGGCACTGCAGACTTTTTCTCAAAGCTGTCTGAAGACCAAAGCAAAGATTCTCAACTGATTGGTCAATTTGGTGTGGGTTTCTATTCTGCATTCATCGTTGCAGATGCGGTAACGGTTCGCACACGTGCAGCTGGCCTGCCGAACAATGAAGCTGTTCAGTGGCACTCTGCAGGTGAAGGCGATTACACAATCGAAGACATCACTAAAGAGTCTCGTGGTACTGACATTATTCTTCATATGCGTGAAGACGGTAAAGAGTTCTTAAATGAGTGGCGTCTGCGTGAAGTGATTGGTAAATATTCTGACCACATCGGCATTCCTGTTTCTATCTTCACAGCAGTGAAAGATGACGAAGGTAAAGACACCGAAGAGAAACATTGGGAACAGATCAACAAGGCGCAAGCGCTTTGGACTCGTAACAAGTCTGATATTGAGAAAGAAGAGTACCAAGAGTTTTACAAACATGTATCTCACGACTTTGCTGATCCACTAACCTGGAGCCACAACAAGGTTGAAGGTAAGAACGACTACACAAGCTTGCTTTACATCCCAGCGAAAGCACCTTGGGATATGATGAACCGTGACCACAAGAGCGGCTTGAAGCTTTATGTGCAGCGTGTATTTATCATGGATGACGCAGAACAGTTCATGCCATCTTACATGCGTTTCGTTCGCGGTCTGATTGACTCAAACGATCTGCCATTGAACGTGTCTCGTGAAATCCTGCAAGACAACAAGGTAACTCAGTCTCTTCGTGGCGCATGTACCAAGCGTGTACTGACTATGCTTGAGCGCATGGCAAAGAATGACAATGACAAGTACCTAGAGTTTTGGAAAGAGTTCGGCCTAGTATTGAAGGAAGGCCCAGCTGAAGACATGGCGAACAAAGAGAAGATCGCTGGTCTACTTCGTTTCTCGTCAACGGAAGTGGATTCTGCTGAACAAACCATCAGCCTAGAATCTTACGTTGAGCGCATGAAAGAAGGCCAAGATAAGATTTACTACCTAACAGCAGATAGCTACGCTGCCGCTAAGAACAGCCCACACTTGGAGCAGTTCAAAGCTAAAGGTATTGAAGTGGTTCTAATGTACGATCGTATTGATGAATACGTAATGAACTACCTGACTGACTTTGACGGTAAACAGTTCCAATCGATCACTAAAGCGGGC
Organism: Vibrio coralliirubri; assembly: GCF_024347375.1. Classification (NCBI taxonomy): domain Bacteria; kingdom Pseudomonadati; phylum Pseudomonadota; class Gammaproteobacteria; order Vibrionales; family Vibrionaceae; genus Vibrio; species Vibrio coralliirubri. The sequence goes on from NZ_AP025470.1 coordinate 903,117, forward strand.
TTAGATCTAAGCAAGTTTGAAGGTGAAGAAGAGAAAGAGAAGCAAAAAGAGACAGAAGAAGAGTTCAAATCTGTTGTTGAGCGTACTCAATCTTACCTAGGTGGTCGTGTTAAAGAAGTTCGTACGACCTTTAAGCTAGCAACAACACCTGCGGTTGTCGTAACTGACGACTTCGAAATGGGCACGCAAATGGCGAAGCTTCTTGAAGCTGCGGGTCAAGCGGCACCGGAAGTTAAGTACATCTTTGAGATTAACCCTGAGCACGCACTTGTGAAACAGATGGCTGATGAAGCTGATGAGCAAGCATTCGGCCGTTGGGTTGAGTTACTCCTTGGCCAAGCTATGCTAGCTGAGAAAGGCTCAATGGAAGATCCGTCACAATTCTTGGGTGCAATCAACGAGCTACTAACAAAGCGTTAGTCTTTCGACTTTAGGTTAAGCCAACAATTGTAATAAAAAGCTCGCAAATGCGGGCTTTTTTTATGAACGTCGTTGAAAATTGACCTAACGTGGTCAACGTCACCGTTATCGTCACAACAAATGTTGTCGATGCATTCTTTAGTCGTAAATTCAGCCAAATTGAATATTAATGTGATAGAATGCTCGACCTAATCAGCTGGGGCTAAGAAGCGACTATCTCCAGTTGTATGATTTTTAAACGTTATACCGAAACTTACCGTTTTGCTTCTGTTCACAGTTTTGCTTAGCCTCAATGGTTACTTAACGCTTTCTGTTCATCCTAAAAATGAGCCAGAATGGAGGGATAGTGAGCTTCGGTATAAATCATAATTTTATAAGAGGATTAAACATGCGCATCATTCTTCTAGGTGCTCCTGGCGCGGGTAAAGGTACTCAAGCTAACTTCATCATGAACAAATTTGGTATCCCTCAAATTTCAACTGGTGACATGCTACGTGCTGCTATCAAAGCGGGTACTGAGCTTGGTAAGCAAGCAAAGTCAGTAATCGACGCTGGTCAGCTAGTTTCTGATGAAATTATCCTTGGTCTTATCAAAGAGCGTATCGCTCAAGATGACTGTGAGAAAGGTTTCCTACTAGACGGTTTCCCACGCACAATCCCACAAGCTGATGGCCTAAAAGAAATGGGCATCGCTGTTGATTACGTTGTTGAATTCGACGTAGCTGACGATGTGATTGTTGAGCGTATGGCTGGTCGTCGTGCTCACCTTCCTTCTGGTCGTACATACCACAATGTGTACAACCCACCTAAAGAAGAAGGTAAAGATGACGTAACTGGTGAAGACCTAGTTGTACGTGATGACGACAAAGAAGAAACCGTTCGTGCACGTCTAGGTGTATACCACGATCAAACAGCTCCGCTTATCTCTTACTACGGTAAAGAAGCTGAAGCAGGCAACACTCAGTACCTTAAGTTTGACGGTACTAAGCAAGTTGCTGAAGTTAGTGCAGAACTTGAGAAAGCACTAGCATAATTGGCTAACAGCCAGTTTTAGAATTTGATATATTGGAAGCGACCTTAAGGGTCGCTTTTTTTGTTTCAATTTTTAGTACGATACCAATCTAGATAATTTGATTGCACATGATTCAGAACGGTTCAGGCCCGATGGTAGTGGCTAGCAATTGAGAGTGGATGTTGTGTATCTCATATGAAGAATGATTATTCAGACTTTCATTGAGGCGCAATGATCTTAAACTTATGCAGATTAGTATATTACTTTCCAGAAAATCACATATTGGTCTCAGGTATCTATGGAAAATAATAAAAAGCAGGGCGTTTTACTGGTGAACTTAGGAACACCAGACTCGGCGACCCCAGCTGGCGTTCGTCGATTTTTGAGTGAATTCTTACACGACAAGCGAGTTGTAAACCTAACACGTTGGCTTTGGTGTCCTATATTACATGGCGTGATTTTACCGATTCGCTCGCCTAAAGTTGCTAAGCTGTATCAGTCTGTTTGGATGGATGAAGGCTCACCACTGCTTGTGTACTCTCAAAGACAAGCTGAAAAACTCCAGAAGAAACTAGAGATGCCTGTTGCACTGGGTATGACTTATGGTAACCCAAGCCTAAAGACAGGTGTTGAGCAACTGATGGAGCAGGGCGTTGAGGACATCATCGTACTGCCTTTATATCCTCAGTACTCTGGCACAACCACAGCGGCGGTTTCTGATGGTTTAACCAAAGCCTTTAAACAGATGCCGGTCATCCCGAGCTATCGCTTTATTCGTGACTACTACGCGCACCCAAGCTATGCAAAAGCATTGGCTGAAAGCGTTCGCAGCCATTGGGATAAAAATGGCAGAGCCGATCATTTAGTGTGTTCTTTCCACGGTATTCCTAAGCGACTGGCTGATGAAGGCGATATCTACCCTCAGCATTGTGAAGCGACAACAAAACTGCTTGCGGCAGAGCTAGGTTTATCAGCAGACGATATCACCATGACCTACCAATCGCGATTTGGTCGAGAAGAGTGGTTGAAGCCATACACTGACGAGACACTTGAATCACTGCCAAGCAAAGGCATCAAGAAGATCGATATCATGGCACCTGCCTTTTCGGTTGACTGTTTGGAAACGCTGGAAGAGATTTCAGACCAGTGTAAAGAGACGTTCATTGATGCTGGTGGTTCAGACTTTAGCTACATTATGTGTCTGAACGACAGAGACTCGCATATCGATATGATGGCAGAGTTAGTCGCTCTATATCGCTAACAGCTGCTGAGCCTTGATTATGGCTTATCGCTAACCGTCGTAAGATGCATAATACAAATAACAAAAGGGCTGCTCATTGAGCAGCCCTTTTTGATCAGGATATTTCGTTTTGAAACAGCTTGAGAGTTAAGCCACAGATGTCTCTGTTGCTTGCTTAGCTTTAGGCTCTGCTTCAAGCGTCATGTTGGTTTCTACGCCATGCATCCATGACACAAGCTTACCAGCACAAAGCAGCAGTAATATGCCACTCACCGTTGCTGTGATAGCAATACCACTGAAGATAGACATAGCACCAAGCTCACCAACGTGAGAACCAACCAGGCCCGCCACGTAGTTTGCCACCGCATTGAAGCCAAACCATGCACCCATCATCAATGATGCTAGGCGAAGCGGAGCTAACTTAGTGACCAACGACAGGCCAATAGGAGATAGACAAAGCTCACCAAGGGTATGGAAGAAGAAAGCACCGACTAGCCATAGCATTGATGTTTTCACTGTTAGGTCGCCGCCTTGCTCCATTACCGCGCCCATCATGCACACAAAGCCAAGTGCTAAGAAGAACAATGCCATTGCAAACTTAACAGGAGAGTTGGGTTCACGCTTACCCAGTTTCACCCAGAACGCAGCAATGATTGGAGCAAGTGTAATGATGAAGAATGGGTTCAAAGATTGGAACCACGCAGCAGGAATTTCAAAGCCACCAATCATACGGTCAGTATATTGTTGAGTGTAGATGTTCATTAGGCCGCCAGCTTGTTCAAAGCCCGCCCAGAAAACAATCACAAACAGACCCATGATAAGAATCACTTTTAGTCTGTCGAACTCTTCTTTGGTCAGTGGCGCTTTTTCTTTAGATTTGTTCAGTGCTTTCGCTCGAGCAGCAGCAGGTACAGAACCGATGTTGCCTAACCAAGACTGAGCCATTGTCACTTGCATGATCAAGCTAATAACCATACCAATACCAGCGGCTAGGAAACCTGCTTTCCAACCGAACGAATCGACAGCAGCCCCTGAAATTAAGCCACCAAGCAGCGCACCTAAGTTGATGCCCATGTAGAAAATGGTGAAAGCACCGTCACGGCGGTTATCGCCTTCTTGGTACAGGTCACCTACCATGGTTGAGATGTTCGGCTTAAACATACCGTTACCACTGATTAGCAGTGCTAAACCAAGGTACAGAGCGTTCACTTGGTCTAAACCGATGAAGCCGTTAGGTAGAGCCAGTGTAAATTGGCCAAGTGCCATTAATACACCGCCAATCAGAATTGATTTACGCTGACCTAGGTAGTTATCGGCAATCCAGCCACCAATTAATGGTGTGATGTAGACTAAGCCGGTGTAAATACCGTAGAGATCGAGTGCGTCTTTTGTTGACCAACCCAGTCCACCGTTGATGGTAGTGTCAGTCAAAAATAAGACAAGGATGGCACGCATCGCATAGTAAGAGAAACGTTCCCATAGCTCTGTGCTAAAAAGTAGAAATAGGCCTCTAGGGTGGCCAAAGATGTTGTGGTTGCTTGGCATAAGTTTTACTAATTTTAGGTATTAAAAGATTTTATAGTCATTCATGTATACACAGTGGGATAAAAGTCTGCAATAGACGTATTTTATGGTCACGATAACTCGGTTTGGCTAAAGTGTTGATATTAATGACTTTTACTTTTAATGTTGCCCATTTTAAGTGTGCTGCAAACTAATTTTCCAGATTTGAGCTGGTTGGTTAATAACCTTCTTTAAAGTCATGTTGAATAAAGATGTTTAGATGTATTGCTCTGGTGTATCGTTTTGAATTTAAATGGAATGACATTCTCATTAATTGGGGCGTACATATGATTACAACAATGAGCCTTTTGATCTCTAAATTATCCCTGTACAATGCTTAACCACTTTCGACACCTATAACTTTTTGTTGATAAATTGGTCTGCTACGCATTATTTTTCGTTCGCGACGATTCATTTTATTAATGGCGATTCAACCGTTTTAGGCATGTGGTAAAATATCCAAAAATATAAAATGGTTAGTTAAATGAAACGTTGGTATTTGCTTTACTGTAAGCGTGGTGATCAAAAACGCGCCCAGCAGCACTTAGAGAATCAAGGGGTAGAGTGCTTTTACCCTCAAATAGAAGTCAAAAAGGTGGTGAGAGGGAAAGAAAAGCAGGTCAAAGAACCGCTGTTTCCATCTTACATCTTTGTTCGCTTCGACTATGAGCAAGGCCCTAGCTTCACGACCGTTCGTTCAACACGTGGCGTCGTGGACTTTATTAAGTTCGGTGCGAGGCCGCACGAGGTCCAAGGAGACTTGGTGTTTGAACTCAAAGAGTTTGAGAAGTGCTGCAGTAACGAAGTGGAAGATTGTTGTGTTGAGTTTGAATCTGGGCAGGTAGTCAAGATTCAGAGTGGCCAGTTTGCCGGGGTTGAAGCTATTTTCGATCAGAAAGACGGTGAGGCTCGATCGATTATGCTGGTGAAAATGATCAGCCAAGTCGTTCCAATCAGTATTGAGAACGAAGCACTACAAGCTCGCGCATAACTGCAGTAATAAAAAATAGGCTTAAAACAAAAAGGCGCATAATGCGCCTTTTTTAGTTTTTAGGATTTGTTCAAAATGCCCTAAGCGTTGTAAGCATCGTTGTGAACGGCTTGTACTGCACGGCCTGATGGGTCGACACAGTTTTTGAATGACTCATCCCACTCAATCGCTTTCGCTGATGAACAAGCAACTGAAGGACCACCAGGTACACACTCTGCCGCAGATTCTAGAGGGAATAGCTCCTCAAAGATTTCACGGTAAGCATAACCTTCTTTGGTTGTTGGCGTGTTGTAAGGGAAACGGAACTTAGCAGCTTCCATTTGTTGATCCGTTACTTTTTCTTCAGCCGTTGCTTTCAATGTATCAATCCAATCGTAGCCAACACCATCAGAGAACTGCTCTTTTTGACGCCATGCGATTGAATCTGGTAGGTAGTCTTCAAAACACTCACGCAGGATGTGCTTCTCCATCTTACCGTTACCACACATCTTGTCTTCAGGGTTTAGACGCATTGCGACATCGATGAACTCTTTATCCAAGAATGGTACACGGCCTTCAACACCCCATGCCGCTAGCGATTTGTTTGCACGAGCACAGTCGAACATGCTTAGAGCAAGCAGTTTACGTACTGTCTCTTCGTGGAACTCTTTCGCGTTTGGCGCTTTATGGAAGTACAGGTAACCACCAAAGATCTCATCAGCACCTTCGCCAGACAATACCATTTTGATGCCCATTGCTTTGATCTTACGAGCAAGCAAGTACATTGGCGTTGATGCACGAATCGTCGTTACATCGTAAGTCTCGATGTGGTAGATAACATCACGGATGGCATCTAAGCCTTCCTGAATGGTGTAAGTCATCTCGTGGTGCACAGTACCGATCTTGTCCGCAACTTCACGAGCAGCGATAAGATCTGGTGCGCCTTCAAGGCCAACAGCGAATGAGTGCAGTTGTGGCCACCAAGCTTCAGATTGCTCATCATCTTCGATACGCATTGCAGCAAAGCGTTTTGCGACTGCTGAAGTAATTGATGAATCAAGGCCACCAGATAGAAGTACACCGTAAGGAACGTCAGTCATTAGTTGACGTTTAACTGCTGCTTCTAGCGCTTCAGTCAGTTCTTCTTTGCTTGTGCTGTTGCCTTGTACCGCAGCGTACTCGTTCCAATCGCGGATGTAGTAGCGTTGAGGTTCAGCATCTTTCGAAGAGTAGAAGCTACCAGGAGGGAATTCACTGATCGTCTTACATACTTCAACCAATGCTTTCATCTCTGAAGCCACGTAGTAGTTACCGTGCTCATCGTAACCTTGGTAAAGCGGGATAATACCAATATGGTCGCGGCCGACTAGGTATTCGTCTTTCTCTTCGTCGTATAAAACGAATGCGAAAATACCGTTAAGCTCTTCTAGAAGGTCTGCACCCATCTCTTGGTATAGCGCTAGGATAACTTCACAGTCAGAATCGGTCTGGAACTGGTACTTATCTTCATAGCGTGCGCGAAGTTCTTTGTGGTTATAAATTTCACCGTTTACTGCGAGAATATGCTTTTTGTCTTGGCTGTATAGTGGTTGAGCACCACTGTTCAAGCCAACAATAGCAAGACGTTCATGAGCAAGGATTGCTTTTTCACCAGCATAGATACCAGACCAGTCTGGACCACGGTGACGAAGCTTCTTAGACATTTCTAAAGCAATAGGGCGAAGTGCTGCGGCATCACTTTTAATGTCGAGAATGCCAAATACTGAACACATAGAACTTCCTTTTAAATAATTTCCAAATCAACTGCATTCAATTTGCCATTCTGGCTAAAAAAAGCAACCGGATGTGAGCAAAAAAATAATATAAAGGGTGTTCTGTTAGAAATTATCTAATTTTTATGAGCTTTTGGTGTGTGATGTTTAATTGTGGTTGATTTTTTAAACAAAAACCTCTCAAAAGTGCGAAAAATAGGCAATTTTGAGAGGTTTAGTTGAACACCGTCTAATACTAGATTTTATTGATATTTGGATTTAACTGTTCGCAAACGTGGCGAGCAAAACCACTACCAGCCTCGCTGTAAATGTTAAATGCCGCATCAACGCCATTCTCTTTCAGTGTTTCGAGTTGATCGGGATATTCAGCAATAGCCGCAATTTGGCCTTTAAAGTTACGTGACTTTAATTGTTCTAAAGCGGTTTGATTACCTTGGTGGTGAGGCATTGCCAAAATCACCAGTTTTACGTTTGCTGTATCTAGAATTCGCTCCCAGAAATCTGGGTCAGTCGCGTCGCCAGAAATTACGTTTCTGCCATGGCTTCTGTGGTTGTGTGCGGCTTCTTCACGAACTTCGACACCTAAGCTGACTTTGCCGTAGCGAGAACGTAACTCGTCATAAGCACCAGTACCAATTCGTCCCATACCAAGAATTAGCACTTGAGCCCGACCCGGGTCAATTCGCTTATCACGTTGGTGAAGTTTCTCTGCCGCATGTTCTTTTAACCAACGACCTGATTGTTGATAAAGCTTGTGACCCGCTTTATTGAGAGGTGCAGCGATTAAGAAGGATAGTGAAACTGCAATCGCTACTGCCACCAAAATGTCACCAGACATCCAACCCATCTTGAAGGCAAGACCGCCGACGATAAGGCCAAATTCACTGTAGTTAAACAGTGATAGAGACGCGAGTAGGGACGTTCGAACACGGAACTTGAATCGGTTGAGCACCAAGAAGTACAACATGCCTTTCACTGGCAGTAACAACAAGAACAAGACTGCAAGCATAAAGCCTTGAATGGTCGGTTGTTCGGACAAGCCAATATTCAAGAAGAAGCAGACGAGGAAAAGCTCTTTGAGGTTAAACAGCGACTTCGATAGCTCTGAAGCTTTTGGATGACCAGCGAGCAACATACCTAAGATAAGAGCGCCTAAGTCTGGCTTTACACCTACAAACTGGAACAAACCCGCACCAACAACTAATGCGAAGAAGATGCCGAACAGTACCAACATTTCACCGTGTCCAACCCAATCGAGGATCTTGTAGAACAATGGGCGAAAGAAAGGCAAAGCGAACAATGCGATGGCATACCACTCTGGAATCTTGCCTGTCGATACGGTCAAAAAGACCACGGCGAAGATATCCTGCATCACCAGAATACCGATCGCTAGCGTGCCATAGGTCGCATTCATCTCGCCTTTATCTTGTAGAGATTTAACCGCGAATACAGTACTAGAGAATGAAAGGGCAAACCCGAGTAGAACGATCTGTTCCATCGACATGGCTGCCAGAGATGAAATACCTAGGAACTTAAAACCAAATAGGGCGACCGCAAAAAACAGAGTAGATAAAAGGTTGTGGATTGTTGCGCCAGCCCAGATCTCCTTAGAGAGCAAGGTTTTGATGTCGAGCTTTAAGCCAATAGTAAATAGGAGCAGGGTGACACCAAGGTCAGCCAAGGTAATGATGGTGTCATTAGTTTCAAAGCCTAGGGCAAAGAGCCCGAAACCTGCGACCAAAAATCCAACTAATGGAGGAAGTTGACATTTTAAAGCAATAAATCCTGCGATAAACGCAGTGGATATTAATATAAGTTCCATAACTTGTTGTTGTAGTTCCCTAGCTTAAAAAAAACGGGCCGTGTTCATACAAACACGGCCCGCGGAAAATCAGAATTGTTTTTCTTTAGTCTTCGAGAAGCTTTTGAAGCAACACACCGTTGAGCATTGCGCGCTTAATCATAGCAAAAGCTCCCATCGTAGGATGTTTATCGATCTGTGATGCTACAATAGGCAGGCCGCTATGGAAAGTCGTTAACGACTGATTCTCTACATTGCGCTTAATTGCAGGGAAAACAATCTCTTGTGCCTTGGTAATATCACCAGCAATGATAACTTTCTGAGGGTTAAATAAGTTAATCGTCATCGCGATAGCCTTACCTAACTGGTTTCCTACTCGAACTAAGCTTTGCTTGGCTAGCTCATCACCATTAATTGCGTGGTCACAAACGTCTTGAATCGTAATATGTTCAAGCTCTGTTAAAGAAGACTCATAGCCTTGCTTAATCAGCTTTTGCACTCGTTCAACGATCGCTGGGTTTGCCGCTACGGTTTCAAGACAGCCGAAATTACCGCATTGGCATTGCTCGCCGAGCGGATCAATTTGGATATGACCAATTTCACCCACGTTACGGTTATGACCTAGGAAAACCTGACCATTAACGATAATACCTGCACCTGTACCACGGTGAACACTGACCAAAATAGAATCTTGGCTGTCTTTACTTGCACCGAAGTAGTGCTCAGCAAGCGCCATTCCACGAACATCGTTACCAACAAAACAAGCAACATGGAATGTATCGCGAATAATGTCGCTTAATGCGAGGTTATCGATGTCGGTATTCGGCATATACTCAACAACACCGGTCGTTGGGTTAACTAAGCCTGGAAGCGTGACACCAATAGCAATCAGTTGGTCGATCTTTGGTTGATGCGCAGCAATGAAAGCTTTGAGGCTATTGACCAAGCCTTGGGTAAGGTCTGATTGGTCTGAATAATTCAGGTCTTGCTGTTGGAAAGCCAATTCACGACCACCAAGGTCATGCAGGCTTATTTGAATGTAGTCTCGACCCAAACGCACAGCGACAGAATGGAAAGGCTCTACTTCTGTGGTTAGGGAGATAGCGCGTCTACCGCCAGTAGACGCTTGCTGCGCAACCTCTTTAATTAGGCCGCGCTCTAAAAGTTGGCGGGTAATTTTTGTAACACTTGCCGGTGCGAGTTGGCTTACATCAGCCACTTGTATACGACTGATAGGCCCTTGTTGGTCTATAAGTCGATATACCGCCGCACTGTTTAGTTGTTTAACTAAGTCTACGTTACCTATTTGTCCGCCATTCATACTTAATTGTGCTCGTATTGTCCGTTAACAACAGTCGCTTTAACGTTAAAGTCTCGGTCAAATACAGCTAGGTTTGCAACCATGCCTTTTTTGATTCGACCTAGCTTGCTTTCTACACCGATAGCCGTAGCTGGGTATAGCGTAGCCATGCGAAGAGCTTCGTCTAAAGCGATACCAGCGTGCTCAACTGTATTCTGAACTGCTTCAATCATAGTCAGAGCTGAGCCGCCCAGTGTGCCGTTTTCATCAACACACTTACCATCACGGTAATATACTTTCTTACCGACAAAAATAAAGTATTCCATGTCAGCACCTGCAGGAGCTGTGGCATCCGTCACTAATACCAACTTTTCTCCCTTGATTTTATGCGCAATTCTGATGTTTGCGTAATCAACGTGGAAGCCGTCGGCAATAATGCCTGCATAAACCTCAGGAGTATCGTAAATCGCGCCAACAACGCCAGGCTCACGACCAACCATCGGCGTCATTGCATTGAACAGGTGAGTGGCGAACGTGATACCAGACTCGAAACCTTGGCGCGCTTCTGCGTAAGTTGCGTTGGTGTGGCCGATAGAAACGACAACGCCAGCTTTGTGCAGGCATTCGATGTGTTCTGGGTCGTTAAGCTCTGGAGCCAATGTTACTTTTGCAACAAGGTCACGGTTTTCACAGATAAGCTCAATCATTTCGCTGTCAGATTTACGAATGTGATCGACGCTATGAATGCCTTTTTTCGCAACGTTTAGGTAAGGGCCTTCAAGGTGCAGACCTAAAGATTGGTTTTGGTACTGGTTATGGTATTCACGAGCTGCCGTAATAACCGCACGCATATCTTCGTCTGAAGAGGTGATAAGCGTTGGTAGGAAGCTAGTACAGCCAGATTTCAGATTTGCTTTGTGCATGATCTGCATGGTTTCTGCAGTGATCTCATCGTTAAGCATTACACCGCCACAACCATTCAGTTGTAGGTCAATGAAACCTGGGCTTAGGTTTGCTCCGTCTAGGTCGCGAACCTCGATTCCTTCTGGTAATTCAGAGATAGGACAGACTTTTTTGATCAGTTCGTTTTCGATTACAACAGCATGATCGGTTAGAACATCACTACCAGTGTAAATTTTACAGTTACTTAGCGCGTACATAGTCAGCTAATCCTTATTTCGTGAGATCTTTTAAATTCGTTCGTTACCTAAATGTGGACTTAGTTTTCGAGCATCATTTACGTAACGATTTATCTTTTATGGGCAAACGGCTTCAAAGTGGGAAGCGATTTAAGTTATTGAAAAGCATATGAAAAATTGATAGTTATTATACATTTAGGTTCATCATTAATGATTATTCACGGAGCTCTATAAGCTCTGAGATACCATCTTTTTGCCTAATGATTAGATTTAGATTTTATCTATAAATGTTCATTTTTTTGAATGATAAAATAAGTTTTATGATCTCGCTAGCAAAAACCTCTGGATTTGGTAAAAACTGGTGATTAGGATCACAAATGGTAAGGTTTTAATTTGCGGAGCAAAATTAATTGAATACACTGAATAGGACTAAATTGAGCGACTAAAATAAGTTTCTCAAACGAATTCTAAAAAATCCTATAGGGGGAAACAACTGGTGAATATTCTAGGATATGCACAGAAGCTTGGTAAGGCGTTAATGCTACCAATCGCAACGCTTCCGATTGCGGCGCTTCTTTTACGTTTAGGTCAAGGCGATCTACTTGATATTCCATTCATGGCGCAAGCTGGTGGTGCTATCTTCGGTAACCTACCATTGCTCTTTGGTCTAGGTATCGCGATTGGTCTTTCTAAAGACGGTAACGGCGCAGCAGGTCTTGCTGGTGCAGTTGCTTACTTCGTACTAACTGCTACAGCAACGACAATTAACGCAGACGTTAACATGTCATTCTTCGGCGGTATCTTCGCAGGTATCATCGCAGGTCACTCTTACAACGCTTTCCACGCGACACGCCTTCCAGAATGGCTGGCTTTCTTCGCGGGTAAACGTTTAGTACCTATCATGGCCGGTCTATTTGCACTTGTTGCAGGTGCTGTGTCTGGTGTGGTTTGGCCTGGTGTTCAATCTGGTCTAGACGCACTTGCTCATGCAGTATCAACGTCTGGCGCTATCGGCCAATTCGTTTACGGTACTCTTAACCGTGCACTTATCCCTGTAGGTCTACACCACGTATTGAACTCATACTTCTGGTTCGGTATGGGTACATGTCAAGAAATCATCGTTGCTGGTCAAGGCGCATTCGCTAACATCACTCAACTTTGTGTTGACCCAGCACTTGCTAAAACTCTAGTTGTTGGCCAAGAGCACACATTCACATTCGCTAACTCTGTAACTCCAGAAATCACTACTGTAGTTAAAGAAGTGACTGAAACTGTTAAATCTGGCGACCTACACCGTTTCTTCGGCGGCGATAAAGGCGCTGGCGTATTCATGAACGGTTTCTTCCCAGTAATGATGTTCGGTCTACCAGGTGCTGCACTTGCAATGTACCTAGCTGCTCCTGCTGAAAAACGTAGCCAAGTTGGTGGCGCACTATTCTCAGTTGCATTCTGTTCATTCCTAACAGGTATCACAGAACCGCTAGAATTCATGTTCGTATTCCTAGCTCCTGCTCTATACGCAATGCACGCTGTATTTACAGGTCTGTCTCTAGTAGTTGCTAACATGTTTGGTACTCTGCACGGTTTCGGTTTCTCTGCTGGTCTTATCGACTTCGTATTGAACTGGGGTCTAGCAACTAAACCATTCGTACTACTACTAATCGGTCTTGGCTTCGGTGCTCTATACTTCTTCACTTTCTCTTTCGCAATCCGCGCTTTCAACTTGAAATCGCCAGGTCGTGAAGATGATGACGAAGCTGTTGCTGCTCCTGCTGGCGACGCACCAAAGGGCGACCTTGCACGTCAATACTTGAAAGCTCTAGGTGGTCACGAAAACCTAACTTCAATCGACGCTTGTATCACTCGTCTACGCCTAACTCTTAAAGACCGCTCTGTTGCAGATGAAGTTGTTCTTAAGAAACTAGGTGCTAAAGGTGTGGTTAAACTAGGTGAAAACAACCTACAGGTTATCCTAGGCCCACTAGCTGAAATCGTAGCTGGCGAAATGAAAGCTATCGGTGCAGGCGAAGACCTATCTGATGTAAAACTTCCATAGTAAGGGAAGTACTTAATTAAGATGTAAAGTTACTCTTAAGTAAGTGTCAAATTGAAAGCCTCCCACATGGGAGGCTTTTTTGTGTCTGCAGTTTAAGATGAGCGAACACGGTTCGTTCTATTCTTCATCGAATAGTAGAAATAATCGCAATTAACGGACGGTTCTTATTGTGCAAAGGCTAAGAATTGTGGATGATTAGCAACAATGATCTTTCTATCTTTGACTGGCGCTATAAGCGACCGTTTTCTTGGAGACGAAAGATAACTTTCTCTGACAATACTAAATACATAGAGGTGCTATAGATGAGTGAAGCTGAGGCTCGTCCATCGAATTTCATTCGCCAAATTATTGATAAAGATTTAGCGGATGGTACACACAGTAGCGTGCATACTCGTTTCCCGCCGGAGCCAAATGGCTACCTGCACATTGGTCACGCTAAATCTATTTGCTTGAACTTTGGTATTGCTCAGGACTACCAGGGACAATGTAATCTTCGTTTCGATGATACAAACCCTGAAAAAGAAGACGTTGAATACGTTGAGTCAATTAAGAATGATGTAAGCTGGTTAGGCTTCGAATGGTCTGGTGATATTTGTTACTCATCAAACTACTTCGATACGCTTTACGCTTATGCTGTGGAATTAATTAATAAAGGCTTAGCGTATGTTGACGAGCTAAGTCCTGATCAAATCCGTGAGTACCGTGGCACGCTAAAAGAGCCAGGTAAAGCGAGCCCATACCGTGATCGTAGCTCTGAAGAGAACCTAGCGTTGTTTGAAAAAATGCGTGACGGTGGCTTTGAAGAAGGTAAAGCGTGTCTACGTGCTAAGATCGACATGAGCTCTTCGTTCATGGTTATGCGCGATCCTGTTATCTACCGTGTTCGTTTTGCTCACCACCATCAAACGGCTGACAAGTGGTGCATTTACCCAATGTACGACTTTACTCACTGTATCTCTGATGCGCTGGAAGGTATTACGCACTCTATCTGTACGCTTGAATTCCAAGATAACCGTCGTTTGTACGATTGGGTTCTAGATAACATCACGATTGATTGCCAACCTCGTCAGTACGAGTTTAGCCGCCTGAATCTTGAATACACAGTGATGTCTAAGCGTAAGCTGAACCAACTTGTGGTTGAAAACCTAGTTCAAGGTTGGGATGACCCACGCATGCCTACTATTTCTGGCCTACGTCGTCGTGGTTTTACTTCAAGCTCGATTCGTGAATTCTGTAAGCGTATTGGTGTGACTAAGCAAGAGAACATGATTGAGTTCGGTTCACTTGAATCTTGCATCCGTGATGATCTGAACGAAAATGCACCTCGTGCAATGGCTGTTCTGGATCCAGTTAAGATCGTTATCGAAAACTACGAAGCAGATACAGTAGAAACGCTAACGGTTGCAAATCACCCAAACAAGCCAGAAATGGGTACTCGTGAAGTACCATTTACACGTGAAGTTTGGATTGAGCGTGATGACTTCCGTGAAGAAGCAAACAAAAAGTACAAGCGTTTGGTTCTAGGTAAAGAAGTTCGTCTACGTGGCGCTTACGTGATCAAAGCTGAACGTATCGAAAAAGATGCAGAAGGCAACATTACGACTATCTTCTGTTCTTACGACAATGAAACATTGGGTAAGAACCCTGCAGATGGCCGCAAAGTGAAAGGCGTTATCCACTGGGTATCTGCTGATAAAGCGCTGCCTGCTGAGATTCGTTTGTACGATCGTCTATTCACAGTGCCAAACCCAGCCGCTGCTGATGACTTCGCTGCAACGCTAAACCCTGAATCACTTGTTACGCTAAATGGTTTTGTTGAACCTAGCTTAGCAGAAGGTGTGGCAGAGCAAGCGTACCAGTTTGAACGTACAGGTTACTTCTGTGTGGATTCGAAAGACTCTAAAGCAGATGCACTAGTCTTCAACCGTACGGTTGGTCTACGTGATACTTGGGGTAAAACTGAAGCTTAATGCTTAAGTATTTAGTTTGTTAAAAACGACCCAATAAAAAACCGGCTTAGAGCCGGTTTTTTTGTATCTTAAATTTGATTACTAAGGCGCTTCTAGTGACCAACTGGCGTTTTAAGCACTAGAGCCAGAGCTTTAGGGATTATTAGGGTCTTGTTGGGTTACTTCACCCGTGCGTGAGTTGTACCAGAAAACATAACCTGCATTTCCAGGATCGCTGTCGAAATCGACTCCAGTGTAGATGTAGTAGCAAAGCGCGAGTTTGTTTTGAGGAGTACCGTCTTTGGCAACAAAACTATGGTTTTGACGGCGGGTAATAAAATCAAAATTGTTGGACTGATTCGGGTCTGTGGTAGCGGTTAGGTCGGTTGTCATAATGGCATTCCATATTGACACACACCCTTGATCACCTTGACCTATGTTGTAAGGCTGCCCCATAGGGTTACCTTTATCGACGCCAAGTGGGTAGCCGACGTCATTTATGTCCAATTGAGCATTGCCGTCTGCGTCTTCGCCAAAACCTGGCATGTCATTCATTTCAGCGTTGCCGCCGCCGCTGACTAGCCATTTACTGTGAGCAAACGTGATCGCACTTTGAAATTGAGATTGAGCAGCGTCAAACAGAGCGATACGGCCATCGGTTTGAATGTTAAGAAAACGGGGAAGGGCAACAACAGCAAGTACGGCGATAATCACCACAACAACCAACATCTCAATTAAAGTAAAAGCCTTAACTAGCGGGATTCTTTTCATGGATACTTTATGGAGCCCTATATAAAAAACGCCGGCCTAAGCCAGCGTTCTGTATTACTTCTTCGCTTTATGCGCGTCTGGATTGCCTTTGCAATCTCCGCTAATGCTTTTGCCGTACAAGTACAAACTGTGGTTTGTTAGTTGCACGTTGTAACGCTGAGCAATCTCTTTTTGTCTTTCTTCGATGATGTCATCAGAGAATTCGATCACTTCGCCACAATCTAAACATACAAGGTGGTCGTGGTGGTGCTGTGTAGAAAGTTCAAATACAGACTTGCCGCCTTCGAAGTGGTGACGAGTTACAATGCCAGCGTCATCGAATTGGTTAAGTACTCGATAAACGGTTGCAAGACCGATTTCTTCACCTAGGTCGATCAGCTTCTTATATAAATCTTCAGCACTAATATGTTGGCAGTCTGGCTGTTGTAATACTTCTAAAATTTTGAGCCGTGGAAGGGTCACTTTAAGACCTGCATCTTTTAGCGCTTGATTATTGTCTGACATATACTTTCCTGTTGATGATCTGCAGCAATTAACAGAATTCAATATTAATACCATTATAGTTTAGTCAGGCATAACAATAAACCACGAACTTCAAAGGGTTACTTACTGACATCACAATCTGTTTTGTAAATTGGAAGTATCTCACTTATAGTAGAGGTACGACCAGTCAAGGTGACGGTGTTTCTGATATGAACATGGAATGTTGTTATGAATAAGCAACTCGCAAAAATATATAAACCCAACATTGTAAAATTTGCTCTTAATATTTGGCCTCCCTTTTGGGGAGCGGGTATTCGAATAGCCCACATTAGCGCTGACTTTAGGGTTGTTAAGACAGTACTTAAACTACGCAGGTGGAATAAGAACGCCAATCGTACTCAATATGGCGGCAGTATTTTTTCTCTTACCGATCCCGTTTACTCATTGATGTTAATGGGAATTTTAGGTGAGCGGTATTATGTTTGGGATAAAGAAGCGAGCATTAATTTCATCAAGCCGGGGCAATCGGACTTGTATGCAGATTTTGAGATAAGCCAAGGGCAGCTTGACGATATCTATCGTCAGACGCAACTCGGTGAAAAGTGTTTCCCCGAATTTATTATTCACGTGAAAGATAAGCAGGGTAATGTGGTTTCAGAAATTCAACGCACCCTCTATGTAAGAAAGAAGCCGCAATTTAGAGATGACGATGAAACATTAGAAGCTGAGTGCTAATTAATAGATTTTAAATAGCAAAAAACCTCCTATAAGGAGGTTTTTTTCATATCTACATAATGGTTATTAATTGTAACAATTAACAACCACTAGAGAATTAGTCTTCTAGCTCTGCTAGGCACATCTCTTCGTGGATTTGTTTAACCCAGTTAGATACGCGCTCATCAGTTAGCTCAGGTTGACGGTCTTCATCGATACATAGACCAACGAATTGGCTGTCATCGCCTTCAACTAAACCTTTCGATGCTTCGAATTCGTAGCCTTCAGTTGATGTGTGACCTAGGATAGTACCGCCTTTCGCTTCAACGATGTCACGGATAGTACCCATAGCATCACAGAAGTATTCTGCGTAATCTTCTTGGTCGCCACAACCAAAGATAGCAACAAGCTTAGTTGAGAAATCAATAGCTTCTAGCTCTGGGAAAAAGTCATCCCAATCACATTGTGCTTCGCCGTAGTACCACGTAGGGATACCAAGCAGCAGTAGATCGAAGTTATTGATATCTTCTTTGCTGCTTTTTGCAATGTCTTGAACGTGAACGAGCTGTTTGCTCAATTGCTTTTGAATCATCTTAGCAACAGCTTCAGTGTTACCTGTATCGCTACCAAAGAAGAGACCTACACTTGCCATAGAATCATTACCTTTCATTTTGTCTGTTGTCGGTGTAATAAAGTTCGGAAGAGAATCGTTAGATCCCAGTTCCTTCCCAGCTTAGTTGGATTATCCCTTTGGCGATAAAACCCGCACAGCCAAGGAAAAGTACTAACCATACGATGCGACGACCAAATGGAGGAACATTTCCCTGCTTGAGAACGTCCTTAATTGCCATACCGATTAAAAAGAAAATCGCGGCAAACAGGAGATCTAAACCAACAGATTCGATGATGTTCATGTAGTCGTAAAGCATGGGAACCTTATATACCAATTTTGCTTGGGCGCACTATATCACTGTTGTGAGATAAAGTTAATCTGCAGTAATTACACAGCTCTCATTTATCTGCACGAAAAAGCGCAGTTAAGCGATGAATTTTCTAATTGCTCGAAGTACTTCTGCTGGTTTTTCAGCATGCAGCCAGTGACCGGTGTTGGCAATGACGTGCGCTTTTGCGTTAGAAAATTGCTGCTGAACGGCTGCTTGATGTTCTGCTGTGAGGTAATCAGAATCCCCGCCTTTTATGAGTAAGGTTTTGACCGAGGTTTTCTCGATCGGTTCCCAGCCAATGATGTGCGCGTAATTAGCGAGCAGTGATGCGACGTTAAAGCGCCACTCCATGATGCCTTGCTCTGTTTTGAACAAAGATTTGGTTAAAAACTGGCGAACGCCATCGATCTCGATATGTTTTGCGAGAACCTTGAGTGCGTCTGAGCGTGAAGTCGGTTTTTCTTCTATCACGGCTTGTAGGCCTGCGAATACGTTGTCGTGGCGACTTTGAGTGTACGCGACTGGCGCCATATCCAAGACAATCAATTTATGCAGTGCAAGATGCTGTGTCATTGCCATCGCTACTTTGCCACCCATCGAGTGACCAATCACAGTGACGTCTTCTAACTTAAGATCATGCAGCAGTTGAGCCACGTCTTGTGCCATCGCTTGATAGTTATGAGTGTCACTATGGAAGGATTGACCGTGGTTGCGGAGATCAATACTAAGTACCTGATGATCGGCTTTTAGATCCCTAGCGAGCAAGCCAAGGTTGTCCAGATTACCGAATAATCCATGGATCAAAACAATGGTGTGACCCTCACCTTCAATTTTATAGTTGAGCTGTACTGACATTTTTATCTTATTCATGGTGGGTTTGACGTAGAGTATCCGCGCGGATCTCGCTATAATCCCCCAGAGTTTAAACATTGAGATTGTGAAAAGCGAATGAAAACAATTGAGGTTGATGAGGACCTATACCGTTTTATTGCGGGTCAGACAGAACGTATTGGCGAAAGCGCTTCAGATATTCTGCGCCGCTTGTTACAGGTTGATAGCCAAGGCATGGCTCCGTTCGAAGAGATCGTTGAGCCAAAAGGTATCGTTGTTAGCAAAGAGGTAGGCTTTACTCCAGAGAAGTTCGATGGCGTTAAAGAAATGCGCTCACTACTAATATCAGATGAGTTTGCATCACTAAAGAAAGCCATTGATCGTTTCATGCTTGTGTTATCAACACTGCATAAAATCGACCCTTTAAGCTTTTCAGAAGCAACTCAAGTAAAAGGCCGTAAGCGCGTTTACTTTGCAGATAACGAAGCGACGTTGCTAGCAAACGGCAACACGACTAAGCCTAAAGCTATTCCACAAAGTCCTTTTTGGGTTATTACTAATAACAATACAAGCCGAAAAAGACAGATGGTTGAGCAGCTTATGAGCCGCATGAGTTTCCAAGCAGAATTGATAGAAAAAGTAACAGGTTCAATTTAACGAAATCTGATTTAAACCTCATAATATCCATGGATAAGAAGATATTATGAGGTTTTTTTGTTTTTAAATTTTATATATAAGGATGTCGAAAAATGGCTATGCACCCTCGTGCTGGGCAGAAAGCTCAGCAGGAAGATCTTCATAATATCCCGGCTTTAGTTGCTAACTATTTCTTACAGCAACCGGATGCTACTAACCCAGATCATAAAGTACTTTTCGGTACTTCAGGTCACCGCGGTACAGCAGACAAATCAACATTTAACGAAAACCACATTCTAGCAATTGCACAAGCGGTTGCTGAAGTTCGTGCCGAGCAAGGTACAACTGGCCCTCTTTTCTTAGGTAAAGATACTCACGCTCTATCTGAGCCTGCATTCTCTACGGTTATCGAAGTGCTTGTAGCGAACGGTGTTGAAGTTATTATTCAAGAAAACAACGGCTTTACTCCAACACCTGGTATCTCGCACGCGATTCTTACGCACAACCTAGTGAATGACAAAAAAGCTGATGGCATTGTTATCACGCCTTCACATAATCCACCTCAAGACGGCGGTATTAAATACAACCCGACACACGGTGGCCCGGCTGAAGCTGAATTGACTCAAGCGATTGAAGACCGTGCGAACGTGATCATTGCTGAGCAAATGCAAGGTGTTAAGCGTACGCCTATCGCACATGCTAAACAGTCTGAGCTAGTAAAAGAAGTTGACCTAGTGGCGCCATACGTCGCTGATTTGGTTAACGTTGTGGATATGGAAGCGATCCAGAAAGCAAACATCAAGATTGGTGTTGATCCACTGGGTGGCAGCGGTATTGATTACTGGCGTCAAATTGGTAAAGCGTACAACCTAGATCTTACTCTGGTAAGTGAAGCGGTGGACCCTTCATTCCAATTCATGTCTCTAGATAAAGATGGCGTGGTTCGTATGGACTGTTCTTCTCCATACGCAATGGCAGGCTTACTGGCGCTTAAAGACGAGTACGCTCTAGCGTTTGGTAACGACCCAGATTACGATCGCCACGGTATCGTGACACCTAAAGGCTTGATGAATCCAAACCACTTCTTAGCGGTTTGTATTGATTACCTATACCGTAACCGTGAAGGTTGGGGTAAAGACGTTGCTGTTGGTAAGACACTGGTATCAAGTGCATTAATCGATCGCGTAGTTGCTGACTTAGGTCGTGAGCTTTGCGAAGTGCCAGTTGGTTTCAAATGGTTCGTTGATGGTCTATACAACGGCCAGTTTGGTTTTGGTGGTGAAGAGAGTGCAGGTGCTTCTTTCCTACGTAAAGACGGTACGCCTTGGTCAACAGATAAAGATGGCCTGATTCTTTGCCTACTTGCGGCTGAGATCACTGCTGTGACGGGTAAGAACCCACAAGAATACTACGAAGAGCTTGCCGCTAAACACGGTGAATCTAAGTATAACCGTATTCAAGCGGTAGCAAATGGCGCACAAAAAGACGTGCTTAAAAAGCTATCTCCAGAGATGGTTTCTGCTGAGACGCTGGCTGGTGATGCAATTACTGCACGTTTAACACACGCTCCAGGTAACGGTGCTGCGATTGGTGGCTTGAAAGTGACAACTGAGAACGGCTGGTTTGCTGCGCGTCCATCAGGCACTGAAGACATCTACAAGATCTACTGTGAAAGCTTTAAGGGTGAAGAGCACCTGAAAGCAATCGAAGCAGAAGCTCAAGAGATTGTTAACCAAGTATTTGCAGCCGCTGGCCTATAATCGAATCTCGATTACTAGAGTTGCTACGTAAATAGAAGAAGGGTTGATGTGAAAGCATCAACCCTTTTTATTTGTGTTGGTTTCGTATAATTGGGAAAGGTAACTGAGTTAGCTCAGACGACTAACCGTGTGGCCAGCTTTGCGGCATCACAAACCAGAATTGCCCCGACTTTGTTTGCCCATGGACGAAGCGATCACCGAACTCGGTGATAGGCTGACTGCTGAAATCATCCGTACCAGCTGCCCATTGCTCTTTGGTGAGAGGGTAGAGCGCTTCAGTGATTAGATGAACTTGGTCTTGATAGCACCAAAACCCGTTAACTTGGCTCGAGTTAATGTCGTAGGCCAAACATGCAGTAGGTACGTTTTGCTCTAAGAATGGGTTGGTATATAGGCGACCTTGCATCAATAAGTGCTTTGAGTCGACATCGATCTCTGGATATTGCTCAACAAAGGCGGCAGAAGAGGACATTTCGAGTTGGTGGCTGAGCATCCTGTCGAGTTTCTTATCCAATTGGTCGTGAGAGTTGGGTCCAAACCATGTTTGTTCGTGGAGCAGATAAAACTTAATCGCCACTTCCCAATGTTCTAGCTTTTGGCTGCTCTCTTCTTCAAGAATAAAGTCGATTGCACCGAGAGTTCTGCCTTCCACATTGATCTGAATCTCATCGTGCTTTATCGAGTAATTCGGTGAGGCAGTGATCACTTGTTCACATAGATGCTGGTAGAGGAAGCCTAATCTAGGATTACCATCATAAGTATGTGATGAGTCGATGGCATGGTGGCTAGAGAATGCACTGAGATCCGAAATCGGTGGCTTGATTTCTAGTAATGGCGGTGAGTCGATGACCCATTGGTAAAAACGTTGCAGTGCTGTCATCTCTTCCTCATAAACTCATCGTGGGGCTTTCGACATTCTACCCGTAAATTGATATAACGACGTTATTATAAAGGTAAGCTGGAAAGAAAAATGAATAACTTACAATTAGAAAAGCTACTTAACGAAAAACTGCAGCCACAGCAGATTAAAGATTACTGTCCTAATGGTCTTCAAGTTGAAGGTGCAACAGAAGTGAAGCGAATTGTTACTGGTGTGACAGCTTCTCAAGCCTTGATTGATAAAGCGGTAGAACTGAACGCAGACGCTTTGTTAGTCCATCATGGCTTTTTCTGGAAAGGCGAGTCAGAAGCGATTCGTGGCATGAAGGGTAAGCGCATTCGTACCCTGATTAAGAATGACATCAACCTTTTAGGTTATCACTTGCCGCTTGATATCCACCCTGAGCTTGGTAACAACGCAAAATTGGCAGAGTTACTTGAGATAGAAGTCGAAGGTGGCTTGGAAGGGCATCCACAATCGGTTGCTATGTTTGGTAAATTAAAAGCGCCAATGACAGGTACTGAATTTGCAGCAAAAATCGATCAAGTTCTGAATCGTAAACCACTGCATATCGCGCCAGAAAACCAAGACAAAATGATTACGACCGTCGGTTGGTGTACTGGTGGTGGTCAAGACTACATTGAACTTGCAGCTTCTCAAGGTATTGATGCGTTCATCTCTGGTGAAATTTCAGAGCGCACTACTTACTCAGCACGCGAGCAAGACATTCATTATTTTGCTGCTGGTCACCACGCGACTGAGCGCTACGGTGTAAAAGCGCTAGGTGAATGGTTAGCGAAAGAGCATGGCTTGGATGTTGAGTTTATTGATATCGATAATCCGGTATAAGAGCAGTTGCGAGATGAGGGATACGAGTCGAGAGTATGCATCATTTTCTAGCATTGAGCAGGTAACCTGTAGAGTTGATCTGCTCGCTTAAGGAGATCCCCAACTCGCTCGTTCCTCGCTCTTGAGGATGACGACATTGTTTCGTTTTATAGGCTCCGTCATTCCCTAGGCTGACGGAGGAAGGAATAGGGAATCTCTTAAGTTTCTTTATAAACTAAATGAGATCCCCAACTCGCTCGTTCCTCGCTCTTGAGGATGACGACATTGTTTCGCTCTATAAGTACCGTCATTCCCTAGACTGACGAAGGAAGGAGTAGGGAATCTCTTAAGGTTCTCTATAAACTGATTGATATCCCCAACTCACTCGTCCCTCGTTCTTGAGGATGACGAGTAACTATAAATTTGTATCCTTCGATTAGGCGGGCTAATTAGAACTCTAATGGACTCAACTTAGAGAGTTCATAAGTAATTCGTCATTCCCTAGACTGACGGAGGAAGGAGTAGGGAATCTCTCAAGGTTCTCTATAAACTGATTGATATCCCCAACTCACTCGTCCCTCGTTCTTGGGGATGACGATATTATTTTATTCGTTCACTTCGCACTCTTGGGGATGACGATATTATTTTATTCGTTCACTTCGCACTCTTGAGGATGACAGAGTTGAGAGCGTACAAAAGAAAAGGGGTTGATGTTCTCACATCAACCCCTTTTAACATTATGATTTATAGTAACTATTCACGTTCGTGAAGTGCTTTAAAGTCACGTTGTTCTTCACCAGTATACAGCTGACGAGGACGACCGATACGGTTCGTCGGATCGCTGTGCATTTCGTTCCAGTGCGCAATCCAACCGATGGTACGAGACATCGCGAAGATTACAGTAAACATAGATACTGGAATACCGATTGCTTTCAGAATGATACCTGAGTAGAAATCTACGTTCGGGTATAGTTTCTTAGAAACAAAGTACTCATCAGAAAGAGCGATACGCTCAAGTTCCATTGCTACGTCTAGTAGTGGATCTTGGATGTTTAGCTCTTTAAGTACTTCGTGACACGCTTCGCGCATTACTGTTGCACGTGGATCGTAGTTCTTGTAAACACGGTGACCGAAGCCCATCAAACGGAATGGGTCATCTTTGTCTTTTGCTTTCGCAACGTATTCTTCAATGTTATCTACGCTACCGATCTCTTCAAGCATGCGCAGACAAGCTTCGTTTGCACCGCCGTGAGCTGGCCCCCAAAGTGATGCGATACCTGCTGCGATACACGCAAACGGGTTAGCACCAGATGAACCAGCAAGACGCACTGTTGACGTAGAAGCGTTCTGTTCGTGGTCAGCGTGTAGAGTAAAGATTTTATCCATTGCACGAGCAACGATAGGGTTCACTTCATACTCTTCACATGGGTTTGCAAACATCATGTGTAAGAAGTTTTCTGCGTAGCCTAGGTCGTTACGTGGGTAGATAAACGGCTGACCGATTGAATATTTGTAACACATTGCAGCCAGTGTTGGCATTTTTGAAATCAGGCGGTATGCCGCAATTTCACGGTGTGTATCGTTGTTGACATCAAGTGAGTCGTGGTAGAACGCCGCTAGAGCGCCTACAACACCACACATTACAGCCATAGGGTGAGCGTCACGACGGAAGCCGTGGAAGAAACTAGCGATTTGCTCATGCACCATAGTGTGACGTGTCACGGTAGTCTTGAACTTTTCGTACTCAGTTCGAGATGGGGCTTCACCGTAAAGAAGTATGTAACATACTTCTAAGTAATCAGCGTTATTGGCAAGTTGGTCAATTGGATAACCACGATGTAAAAGAATGCCTTTTCCACCGTCAATAAAAGTGATTTGAGACTCACAGGATGCAGTGGCAAGAAAACCAGGGTC
Organism: Vibrio coralliirubri; assembly: GCF_024347375.1. NCBI lineage: Bacteria > Pseudomonadati > Pseudomonadota > Gammaproteobacteria > Vibrionales > Vibrionaceae > Vibrio > Vibrio coralliirubri. The sequence continues at coordinate 928,100 of NZ_AP025470.1, forward strand.
AAAAGTGAAAAAACCATTAGAACCTAGTGTACGAACATCGATCACTGGAGTACCAAGTACACCTTCTGTAATCGGCAGCTCGATTGGCGCTTGACCTTCAATGTGAAGGGTAGCTTTCTTATCCGCCATAACAATCTCCTTTGTTTATTATTTAATCCGTCCAGGATGTTTATGTGCCATTTTTTTACTGGTCTTACGTGGGAAAGTCAATTTTTCTGAAGCTTTGTGTGCACTTGTTAGTGTTTTTTACATTAAATTCGTTAAAAATCTGGTCTGTGTAGCATTATTTGTTACATCAATTGTATTAGAATGTTGCCAGCCGTATAGTGGCGCTGAAAAGTTTGGTTAAAACCTTATAAATGCAAGGCTAAGAAGAAATGTGAGGTGTCTTTCTTAATCGAGCAGTTAACAATTATTTTACAATTATCTAAGGCTCAACTTCAGTTATTTGTTAAGTTAATGTTAAATTTTGAAGGTTTGCAATCAAATTTTGTCCATAACAATATCATAAGGTTATTTAATGACCATAATGCTCAATGGAGCTGAGTGAGCAAGCCCGTGAAAGAAAGAAAGACAAGACCTGTTAATTTAGATTTACAGACCATCCACTTTCCAATCACAGCAATAGCTTCCATCCTACACCGTGTGTCTGGGGTGATAACTTTTGTCGCGATTGGAATTTTGCTTTGGTTACTATCCATTTCCCTCTCATCCCCAGTAGGCTTTGCCGAAGCTAGCGACATTGTCGATGGTTTCTTCGTGAAGTTTATTCTGTGGGGCATTTTAACCGCTTTGGCTTACCACATTGCTGGTGGTATTCGTCACCTTCTTATGGACCTTGGTCACTTTGAAGAGCTGGAATCTGGCGCTAAGAGCGCTAAGGTTGCATTCGCAGCAACAGCGGTATTGTCTCTACTAGCGGGGATCTTAGTATGGTAAACAACGTTTCTACTTTTGGTCGTAATGGTGTCCACGATTATCTATTGATTCGTGCTACTGCCATCATTATGACGCTTTACACTATCTACCTAGTTAGCTTCTGTGCTTTCTCTGGTGATATCTCTTACGCATCTTGGACGCAATTCTTTGGTGGAACCTTCACTAAAGTCTTCACCATGTTAGCGCTTACTTCTGTTTTGGTTCACGCGTGGATCGGCCTATGGCAAGTACTAACTGACTACATCAAATGCGCAAAACTGCGTGTTGGTCTTCAAGTCGGTGTTGTTGCAGTTCTTCTTGGATATTTCTTCTCTGGTCTGTTTATTTTGTGGGGTGCGTAAGTGACTATTCCTGTTCGTGAGTTTGATGCCGTAGTTATCGGCGCTGGTGGTGCAGGTATGCGTGCCGCACTGCAAATTTCTGAGCAAGGCCTTTCTTGTGCATTGCTTTCTAAAGTTTTCCCTACTCGTTCTCATACGGTTTCAGCGCAAGGCGGCATCACTGTTGCTCTTGGTAACGCGCATGAAGATCATTGGGAACAACACATGTACGACACAGTAAAAGGTTCTGATTACATCGGTGACCAAGACGCTATCGAATACATGTGTAAAAACGGTCCTGAGTCGGTAATCGAACTTGAAAAAATGGGCCTACCTTTCTCTCGTTTTGAGAACGGTACTATTTACCAGCGTCCTTTCGGTGGTCAATCTAAAAACTTTGGTGGTGAGCAAGCGGCTCGTACCGCAGCTGCAGCCGACCGTACTGGTCACGCTCTGCTACACACGCTTTACCAACAAAACATTAAACACAAAACGACCGTTTTCTCTGAGTGGTATGCACTGGATCTTGTTAAGAACGAAGATGGTGCAATCTTAGGTACTACTGCGCTTTGTATGGAAACCGGTGAGGTTTGCTACTTCAAAGCGAAGGCAACAATCCTTGCTACCGGTGGTGCTGGTCGTATCTACGCATCAACAACCAATGCTCACATTAATACTGGTGACGGTGTTGGTATGGCGATTCGTGCTGGCGTTCCTATGCAAGACATCGAAATGTGGCAGTTCCACCCAACGGGTATCGCTGGTGCAGGTGTATTGGTAACGGAAGGTTGTCGTGGTGAAGGTGGTTACCTTCTCAATAAAGACGGCGAACGCTTCATGGAACGTTACGCACCAAACGCTAAAGACTTAGCGGGTCGTGATGTTGTTGCTCGTTCAATGATGGTTGAAATTCGTGAAGGTCGCGGTTGCGATGGCCCTTGGGGTCCACACATCAAGCTTAAGCTTGATCACCTAGGTAAAGAGACACTTGAATCTCGTCTTCCTGGTGTATGTGAACTTTCTCGTACCTTTGCTCACGTTGATCCAGTGAAAGAGCCAATCCCAGTAATCCCGACATGTCACTACATGATGGGTGGTGTTCCAACACAAGTTTCTGGTCAAGCTATTAAGCAAACCGAAGATGGCAGAGATGTTGAAATCCAAGGTCTATTTGCTTGTGGTGAAATCGCATCAGTATCAGTACATGGTGCTAACCGTCTAGGTGGTAACTCACTGCTTGATTTAGTGGTATTTGGTCGTGCGACAGGTCTACACCTAGGTGAGACACTGAAGAAGCAAGACGAAGCGAAACCTGCAACTGAAGCTGACATTGAGCGTTCACTAGAGCGTTACAACCGTTGGGAAAACAGCACAGACGGCGAAGATCCAGCGCAAATCCGTAAAGATCTTCAGCAATGTATGCAGAACAACTTCTCGGTATTCCGTGAAGGCAAAGCAATGGCTGAAGGCCTAGAAGAGCTAAAAGCGATTCGCGAGCGTCTGAAGAATGCACACCTATCTGATAAGTCTACAGAGTTCAACACTCAACGTATTGAGTGTCTAGAGCTTGAAAACTTGATGGAAACGGCATTCGCAACCGCTGTTGCTGCAAACTTCCGTACAGAGAGCCGTGGCGCACACGCTCGATTCGATTTCCCTGACCGTGATGATGAGCAATGGCTATGCCACTCACTTTACAACCCAGAGTCAGAGAGCATGACTAAGCGTGGTGTAAACATGGAACCTATCCATCGTGAAGCGTTCCCACCAAAAGCACGTACGTACTAAGGAGATATGACCATGAAACTGAATTTCTCTTTATACCGTTACAATCCAGATGTCGACCAGAAGCCTTATATGAAGGAATACACTCTAGAAGTGGATGAAGGTTCAGACATGATGCTTTTGGACGCGCTTATTCTGTTGAAAGAGCAAGATCCAACAATCTCATTCCGTCGCTCATGCCGTGAAGGTGTATGTGGCTCGGATGGTTTGAACATGAACGGTAAGAATGGCCTAGCGTGTATCACGCCATTGTCTGCGCTTTCTGGCCAAGACAAGATTGTGATTCGCCCACTGCCTGGCTTACCCGTTGTTCGTGACCTGATTGTAGACATGACTCAGTTCTACGATAACTACGAAAAAGTGAAGCCATTCTTAGTGTCTGATGGCAATGTGCCACCGGCTCGTGAAAACTTACAAAGCCCTGATGAGCGTGCTCATTTAGATGGATTGTACGAATGTATCATGTGTGCATGTTGTACAACGTCATGCCCATCGTTCTGGTGGAACCCTGACAAATTCATCGGACCAGCAGGCCTGCTTGCAGCGTACCGTTGGCTAATTGATAGTCGAGATACAGCGACAGACGAACGTTTGTCCGATCTTGATGATGCATTTAGCGTTTTTCGTTGCCATGGCATCATGAATTGTGTAAGTGTTTGTCCTAAGGGATTAAATCCGACGAAAGCGATTGGTCACATCAAGACCATGCTAGTGAATCGTTCGGTTTAAGTTATATAAAAATTGCCGCCCTAGAAGTTTTGGGGCGGCCTTTTAATAGCTCGGCATAGACCGCAGCAAACGTGAAAACTACTGGTTAAGGGAAAATATGCACAACGGCGTGATGAAGGCATGGCTCGAGTCTTCACACTTGGCTGGCGCCAATGCAACGTACGTAGAAGAACTCTATGAACTGTATCTAAGTGACCCAGATTCGGTAAGTGACGAATGGAGAAGTGTTTTTGAAGAACTGCCTGTGCAAGCTTCAGAGGCAGTGGAACAACCACACTCTCGTGTTCGTGAATACTTCCGTCGACTCGCTCAAGAAACAAAGCATTACAGTGTCCAAGTTAGTGATCCAGATGTCGATGCGAAACAAGTAAAGGTTCTGCAACTTATTAATGCCTATCGATTCCGAGGGCATCAAGCAGCAAATCTAGACCCCCTAGGTTTATGGAAAAGAGCGACAGTTGATGAACTCGACCCTTCTTTCCACACTCTTACCGAAGATGACCTCAATGAGACGTTTAACGTCGGCTCTTACGCCATTGGCCAAGAGACGATGGTGCTTAAAGATCTCTACAAATCTCTAAAGCAAACGTATTGTGGCTCTATTGGTGCTGAATACATGCACATGACAAATACAGAGCAAAAGCGTTGGATCCAACAACGTTTAGAGTCTGTATCTGGTCAACCCTCTTTCAACAAAGAAGAAAAGCAAGCTTTCCTAGAAGAGCTAACTGCTGCTGAAGGTCTTGAGCGCTATCTTGGTGCAAAATTCCCAGGCGCAAAACGCTTCTCGTTGGAAGGTGGTGATGCTCTTATCCCAATGACGAAAGAAATTATTCGTCATGCTGGCGGACAAGGCATGCGTGAAGTTGTTGTTGGTATGGCTCACCGTGGTCGTCTAAACATGTTGGTCAACGTGCTTGGTAAAAAGCCACAAGACCTGTTTGACGAGTTTGCGGGCAAGCACGATGACACGTGGGGTACTGGTGATGTGAAGTACCACCAAGGCTTCTCTGCGGACTTCGCAACGCCAGGCGGCAACGTTCACTTAGCACTAGCATTTAACCCATCTCACTTAGAAATCGTAAACCCGGTAGTTATCGGTTCAGTACGTGCACGTCAAGATCGCCTTGGTGATAATGATGGTAGCCGCGTACTTCCAATTACTATCCACGGTGACTCAGCTATCGCTGGTCAGGGTGTAGTACAAGAGACGTTTAACATGTCTCAAGCGCGTGGTTTCTGTGTTGGTGGTACGGTTCGTATCGTTGTAAACAACCAAGTTGGTTTTACAACGTCTAACCCTCGCGATACACGCTCTACGATGTACTGTACCGATATCGCGAAGATGGTTCAGGCTCCGATTTTCCACGTTAACTCTGATGATCCAGAAGCGGTTGCGTTCGTTGCGCGTCTTGCATTGGATTACCGTAATACGTTTAAGCGTGATGTTGTTATTGATTTGGTTTGTTACCGTCGTCACGGTCACAATGAAGCCGATGAGCCGAATGCAACACAGCCTTTGATGTACCAAAAAATCAAAAAGCACCCAACACCACGTAAGCTTTACGCTGACGTGCTAATGGAGCGCGGTGAGTTTGGTATTGATACAGCAACTCAGCTAGTTAACGAATATCGTGATGCACTTGATCACGGTGAAGTTGTGGTTAAAGAGTGGCGTCCAATGGCACTTCACTCAGTAGACTGGTCTCCTTACCTAGGTCACGACTGGAACATCGAGTGGGATAACAAGATTGATATCGAGCGCCTGAAAGAGCTTGGTACCAAACTTTGCCAATACCCAGACAGCCACAAGCTGCAAAGCCGAGTAAATAAACTGTACAACGATCGTACTGCCATGGTGAATGGTGAGAAACAAGTCGATTGGGGTATGGCTGAAACTCTGGCTTACGCAACACTTGTTGACGACGGTAAGCGTATTCGTATCTCAGGCCAAGATTCAGGTCGTGGTACGTTCTTCCACCGTCACTCAGTACTGCACAATCAATCAGATGCAAGCACGTATGTTCCTCTTGCGAACATTCATGATAAACAAGGGCCATTCCAAGTGTTTGACTCGGTGTTATCTGAAGAAGCGGTACTCGCATTTGAGTATGGTTATGCAACAGCAGAGCCAAGCGGTCTAACCCTTTGGGAAGCACAATTTGGTGACTTCGCAAACGGTGCACAAGTTGTTATCGACCAATTCATTTCATCAGGTGAGCAAAAGTGGGCACGTCTATGTGGTCTAACTATGCTGCTTCCTCACGGTTATGAAGGCCAAGGCCCAGAGCACTCTTCTGCACGTCTTGAGCGTTACCTTCAGTTATGTGCTGAACAAAATATGCAGGTTGTTGTTCCTTCAACACCGGCACAGGTTTACCACATGATTCGCCGTCAGGTTGTTCGACCAATGCGTCGTCCACTGATTGTAATGTCACCTAAGTCATTGCTTCGTCACCCTCTGTGTACTTCTTCTCTTGAAGATTTGGCAGAAGGCACGTTCCAACCAGCTATCGCAGAAATTGATGACCTGGCGCCTGAGAACGTAAAACGCGTCGTGTTCTGTTCAGGTAAGGTTTACTTTGACCTGCTTGACCAAAGACGTAAGAACGAGCAAGACGATGTCGCTATTGTACGTATTGAGCAACTTTACCCGTTCCCTTATGAGGACGTGAGGGCTGCCATCGCACAATACACAAATGTAGTCGATTACGTTTGGTGTCAAGAAGAGCCACAAAACCAAGGTGCTTGGTACAGTAGCCAACATAATTTCCGAGCTGCTATCCCAGTAGGTGCTGATATTCAATACGCAGGTCGTCCTGCATCAGCATCACCAGCTGTTGGCTATATGTCGGTACACTTGAAACAACAAAAAGCGTTAGTTGACGACGCTTTGACCCTACTTAAGAACTAGAAGTAAAAGGAAAATACGCACATGACAATTGAAATTCTGGTTCCAGATTTACCTGAATCTGTGGCTGATGCAACAGTTGCTACTTGGCACAAAAAACCGGGCGAAGCGGTTGCACGTGATGAAGTCATTGTAGATATCGAAACTGATAAAGTAGTTCTAGAAGTACCGGCTCCTGAAGCGGGTGTTCTGGAAGCTATCATCGAAGAAGAGGGTGCTACGGTACTTTCTAAGCAGCTTCTGGCTAAAATCAAGCCGGGTGCTGTCGCTGGTGAACCAACGAAAGACACCACTGAAGATACAGAAGCATCTCCTGACAAGCGCCATAAAGCTGCGCTAACAGAAGAGAACAACGACGCACTAAGCCCAGCTGTTCGTCGCCTGCTTGCTGAGCACAACCTACAACCAGCTGACGTTAAAGGCACTGGTGTTGGTGGTCGTATTACTCGTGAAGACATCGACGCACATCTAGCAGCAGCGAAAGCGGCAGCAGCATCTACACCAGCAGTTGAAGCGCCAGCAGCGGCTCGTAGCCAAAAACGCGTGCCTATGACTCGCCTACGTAAGACAGTTGCAAACCGTCTTCTAGAAGCGAAAAACAGCACAGCAATGCTGACTACTTTTAACGAAGTGAACATGAAGCCAATCATGGACCTTCGTAAGCAGTACAAAGACCAATTCGAGAAGCGTCACGATACGCGTCTTGGTTTCATGTCTTTCTACGTGAAAGCAGTAACAGAAGCACTGAAGCGTTTCCCAGAAGTGAACGCTTCTATCGATGGTACAGATATCGTTTACCACAACTACTTCGACATCAGCATGGCGGTATCTACGCCACGTGGTCTAGTGACTCCAGTACTGAAAGACTGTGACACACTAGGTTTCGCTGATATCGAAAAAGGCATCAAAGAGCTAGCAATCAAAGGCCGTGACGGCAAGCTAACGGTTGATGAACTGATGGGAGGCAACTTCACTATCACAAACGGTGGTGTATTTGGTTCTCTAATGTCTACGCCAATCATTAACCCGCCTCAAGCGGCAATTTTGGGTATGCACAAAATCCAAGACCGTCCAATGGCTGTTGATGGCAAGGTAGAGATTCTACCTATGATGTACCTAGCGCTTTCTTACGACCACCGTCTAATCGATGGCCGTGAATCAGTTGGCTTCCTAGTGACCATCAAAGAGCTTCTAGAAGATCCTGCACGTCTGCTATTAGACGTTTAGTATCGCTAAAACGTCTAGTTAACCCCGTTAGCTAGACGTAAAAAGTTTCAAAGGCTAGGCTGCTCAACGTCTGGCCTTCAATTGAACTGTAAAGCCATTAGAAAATGGACAGCAGTTGATTTGAGAAGACCCTACAGACGTAACACAGGAAACTGTGTCGTTATGGAAATAATAATCCCTTAAGGGAAAATAAACGGAATATCAAAATGAATTTGCATGAATACCAAGCCAAACAGCTGTTTGCAGAATTCGGTTTGCCTGTACCAGAAGGTTTCGCATGTGATACTGCACAAGAAGCTTTCGAAGCTGCAGGTCGTATCAGTACAGCCAAGAAAGTCGTTAAGTGTCAAGTACACGCTGGTGGCCGCGGTAAAGCGGGCGGCGTAGAGCTGCATGACACCAAAGAAGGCGTTAAAGAGTTTGCACAAAAGTGGCTAGGTAAAAACCTAGTGACTTACCAAACAGACGCTAATGGTCAGCCTGTAACAAAGATCCTAGTTGAAGAAGCATCAAACATTGCTAACGAACTTTACTTAGGTGCTGTTGTTGACCGCGCAACGCGTAAAATTGTATTCATGGCGTCAACTGAAGGCGGTGTGGACATTGAGAAAATCGCTGAAGAAACTCCAGAGTTGATTCACCAATCAGCGATCGATCCTCTAGTAGGCCCTCAAGCTTACCAAGGCCGTGAACTGGCGTTCAAACTTGGTCTAGTTGGCGATCAAATCAAACAGTTCGTTAAGATCTTCATGGGTCTTGGCCAAATGTTCTCTCAGTACGACCTAGCTCTACTAGAAATCAACCCGCTTGTAATTACTGGCGAAGGCAACCTGCTTTGTCTAGACGGCAAGATCAACATCGACTCAAACGCGATGTACCGTCAGCCTAAACTGCGTGAAATGCACGATCCATCTCAAGAAGATGAGCGCGAAGCACACGCAGCACAGTGGGAACTGAACTACGTAGCACTAGATGGTAACGTTGGCTGTATGGTTAACGGTGCAGGCCTTGCTATGGGTACGATGGATATCGTAAACCTACACGGCGGCAAGCCAGCAAACTTCCTTGATGTAGGCGGCGGCGCGACAAAAGAACGTGTAGCTGAAGCATTCAAGATCATCCTTTCTGATGACAATGTTAAAGCAGTACTCGTAAACATCTTCGGTGGCATCGTTCGTTGTGACATGATCGCTGAAGGTATTATCGGTGCAGTTAAAGAAGTCGGCGTAACAGTTCCTGTAGTTGTTCGTCTAGAAGGTACAAACGCAGACCTAGGTCGCGAAGTACTTGCTAATTCTGATGTTGATATCATTGCAGCTGAATCTCTAACAGATGCTGCTCAGAAAGTTGTTGCTGCTGCGGAGGCTAAATAATGTCTGTATTAATTAACAAAGACACTAAAGTAATCTGTCAGGGTTTCACTGGCGGTCAAGGTACATTCCACTCAGACCAAGCTATCGCATACGGCACGCAAATGGTTGGTGGTGTTTCACCTGGTAAAGGTGGTCAAACTCACCTAGGCCTTCCAGTATTCAACACAGTACGTGAAGCGGTAGAAGTTACTGGCGCAACAGCAACAGTTATCTACGTACCAGCTCCTTTCTGTAAAGATGCAATCCTAGAAGCGATTGATGCAGGTATCGAACTGATCGTAACGATCACTGAAGGTATCCCTACAACAGATATGATCGACGTTAAAGTGAAGCTAGAAGAAACTGGCGTTCGCATGATCGGTCCTAACTGTCCAGGTCTTATCACTCCAGACGAGTGTAAGATTGGTATCATGCCTGGTCATATCCACAAGAAGGGTAAAGTAGGTATCGTATCTCGCTCAGGTACTCTGACATACGAAGCAGTTAAGCAAACAACAGATGAAGGCTTTGGTCAGTCTACATGTGTTGGTATCGGTGGTGACCCTATCCCAGGTTCAAACTTCATTGATATCCTAAAACTTTTCCAAGAAGACCCAGAAACTGAAGCAATCGTAATGATTGGTGAAATCGGTGGTACTGCGGAAGAAGAAGCGGCTGAGTTCATCAAAGCAAACGTAACTAAGCCAGTTGTATCTTACATCGCTGGTGTTACTGCTCCTCCGGGCAAACGTATGGGCCACGCAGGCGCAATCATCTCTGGCGGTAAAGGTACTGCTGAAGATAAATTCGCAGCACTAGAAGCAGCAGGCGTTAAGACTGTTAAGTCTCTTGCTGACATCGGTAAAGGCCTACGTGAAATCACGGGTTGGTAATCAGCTGACTTTTATCGATTGAGATAGAAGTTAACTGAACGATATTAAAAAGGCTTGGTCACTGACCAAGCCTTTTTTTATGTTCTCGGGATACGAGATACGAGATCGTACTGCTAAGCTCGGCTCCTAACCATTTGAGATAGCATAAACATCGCAGCTGCACTGATAACAACAGACGGGCCAGCTGGCGTGTCATAGAACCAAGACAAGCTTAGCCCTCCGAAGACTGCAATAGAGCCAATAACCGATGCGAGGAAGGCCATTTGCTCGGGTGTATTCGCGAATTTTCTTGCTGTAGCTGCTGGGATGATCAGTAGCGATGTCATGATTAACGCACCAACAAACTTCATACCGACAGCAATCACGATACCGACCAATAGCATCAGAATCAGACGCATTAAATCAATGTTGATGCCATCAACCGCCGCGAGATCTTCGTTAACCGTCGTTGATAGTAGTGGTCGCCAAAAGATAGCAAGCACCAATCCAATCACAGCAGCACCCGCATAGATGAACACTAAATCCGTTGGAGATACTGCCAGCAAGTCACCAAATAGGTAGCTCATTAGGTCAACACGAACGTTATCTAAGAAACTGACAGCAACCAAACCAAGTGATAGCGCACTGTGCGCCAAAATACCGAGTAGGGTATCGGTTGCGACCAGCTTTTGTTTTTGTAAAGTCACTAGCAACACGGCCAGCATCAAACAACAAATCAGCAGCGTGAAATACAAGTTAATGTTGAACAGAAAGCCAAGTGCTAAGCCCATCAAAGAAGCGTGAGCAAGCGTGTCACCAAAGTAAGCCATCTTACGCCACACCACGAATGAACCTAGTGGGCCTGCAATTAGTGCAATACCCAAACCCGCCAAAATAGAGGGAAGAAGAAACTCAAGCATTAGTGGTGTCCGTGTTTATGGTTTGAACATTCATGTGCACCGCCCGTTACTGGTTGGCCTGCAAGGTCATGATGGTGATGTTCGTGTTGGTGATGATAAAACGCTAGTGTCTCTTGGGTCGCAGTGCCAAAGAGCGCAATATACGAAGGATGGTGTTTGATGTCTGCAGGTGCGCCTGAACAGCAGATGTGGTGGTGCAAACAGATAACATCGTCTGTTTTTGCCATCACTAAATGCAGATCGTGTGAAACCATAAATACGGCACAACCAAAGCGGTGACGAATGGTGTCAATCAAGTCATACAGGTCAATTTGCCCTTGAACGTCGACGCCTTGAGCCGGTTCATCGAGAACCAGTAGGTCTGGTCTTCTTAACAATGAACGAGCAATCAGCACACGTTGGTTTTCACCGCCGGATAGCTGGTGCATGTTACTCTTCTGCAGATGTTCAGCACCAACGAGCTTCAATGCTTCAAGGATTTCTTGCTGACTGAACTTGCCAGTGAGCTTTAGAAAACGCTCTACGTTGAGCGGTAGTGAGTCATTGAGCTTTAATTTTTGTGGTACATAGCCAATTTTCAGTTTTTTAGCTTTTGTTATTGTGCCTGAAAATTTGGTCTGTAGACCCAGTACCACTTTTACTAATGTCGACTTTCCTGCACCGTTTGGCCCAATTAGGGTGGTGATTCTGCCGCGCTCTAAATTTAGAGAGATGTTGTCTAGAACTTTTCGACCGTCAAATTCGACGCTCACAGAATCTAGTTGGATTAAGTTATCCATGAATAGAACTCATTTGCAATTCGCTAATGTTATAATGTAACATTTACCTCAAGCCTAAGCTACTTTTCTATTATCGAGGGATTATGTCACGTTCATCTTTTATACTTGCTACTTTGCTTTTAGCGCCAAGTGTCGCAAGTGCCAATACTATTCTAACAAGCTTTAAACCAATTCAAATGATTGTGACGGAATTAACGCAGGGCGTTAGTGAACCGGATGTGCTAATGAACAGCAATGCTTCGCCGCACGATTATGCGCTTAAGCCATCTGATGTCAAAAAAGTTCACAGTGCCGATATGGTTATCTGGTTTGGTCCTGACCTAGAAGCCTTTCTGACTAAGGTGATTGGTTCAAAAGAAAACGTTATCAAGATCAGTGAGATTCCAGGAATTAACTTGCGTGAGTTCGGGCATGATGACCACGATTCTCATGAAGGACATAATCATGGTAGCCATGACCCGCATTTTTGGTTAGGTATCGACCAAGTTGAAGTAGCCGCAAAATATATCTCAGCAAAGTTGATTGAATCTGACCCTGATAACGCAATGGCGTATCAAGAAAACCTAGATTCTTTCTTGCTTGCTTTAAAAGAAAAGCAGCAGTCTATCCATGAACAACTTGCGCCAGTGAAAGAAAAAGGTTACTACGTATTCCACGATGCGTATGGCTACTTTGAGCAAGAGTTTGAACTGAATAACTTAGGCCACTTCACGGTGAGCCCAGAGCGTAAACCGGGTGCAAAAAGCCTGATCGCGATTAAGAAAACGCTAGTACGCGACAATGTTCAATGTGTATTCTCAGAGCCTCAATTCACTCCTGCTGTGATTGAATCAGTGACTCGCGGAAGTAACGCTAAGCAAGGCCAGCTTGATCCTATCGGTTCAACGGTTGAAGTGAAGAGTGGAAGTTATTTTGATTTTCTTCAGCAACTTACAGATAGCTACACAAGCTGCTTAAGCGGGAAGTAATTCATAACGAGTATTCTTTACTCTACTTTGCTCTCGTTAATTTATGAATCATGCCGCTTTTTGCGGCATTTTCGTGACCGCTAAGATAAAACCTCCCAACAAATAGCAAACCTCCTTTCTCCTTTTCTAATTTCCGCTAAAATAGAAAGATAATAATAAGCACAAAAAAACTCAGTTTTTGGTTAAGCAACGATAAGACGTTGTGGTGCCCAAAATTTCATGCGTTGTTGCTGTTCAGGATTAAGAGTTGTATCGAATTATCTTCAAAATGTTCATCTTAATGAGCATTTCATTTAGCGTTCTAGCGGTAAATACCTCACCCTCCGTTTTCTATCCTTTGCCCGTTCAAGCGCAAGGGAATTTCCTTGCGGCTAAAAACTTGTATTTAGGTGCCGGAGGCGGGCTTTGGGTTCATGATGTACATGGAAAAGTACTCTTTTACGATGGTCGAACTCTATTCCCTCGCAAGGGGAGCTTATTGCAATTTTCTTCGGAAAGAGTCGCGTTTCTGAACGATGAGTTTTGGACATTTTTCGATAACGAGGTGTATCGACATAACCCTGGAATTGGCAACGAATTGGCGTTTAGCCTAAGTCCCGGTGCTGAAATAACCAATATCGGTGCATCAGGCGATTATATTTGGGTTACTGACGGCAGTAATTTCTATACCTACAACACTCAATCTTTAGAATTCAACACTTACTCTCTGCTCAAATTGTACCGATACAATAACAGCAGTGACATTGCGATTAACGACGCTGAGTGGGTGTTATCAAAGTGGGTGCTAGCGACCAGTTCTGGCGTTTACCTTTCTGAGAATCAAGAGTTTACCCATGTCACCGCATCCGACAAAAATCATATTGAGACGGTTTATTTTTCGAATGCTCGACGTGAGTTAGTGATCGGTACTTTAAATGGTGCTGTGATTGTAGATCTCGCGAACCCAGATAAAGAGACCATAGTTAAAGGGTCGCATGTTCTCTCGCTGGCCGAAACTTCGGACCAGTATTGGATTGGTACAGAACATGGCCTTATTAGCTACAACTTTATTACGGGACAAATTACTCGATTCGAACAAGCCGCTAATCAAGACTTCTCGTTACCGGGTGAGAAAATATATTCGTTGATAAACGATCATGCTGGTGGCATGTGGATTGCGACAAACAACGGTATCCGATATTTCTCACTGTTTAGTAAGACCTTCTCGAGAACCCCCCTAACTGGAATGGGCATGCATTCGAGTAGTGTGGTGATCAATAAAGTACTGCCTGTCAGTGACCACCTATCTTGGGTCGCGTCCTCAATGGGGCTCTACTTAGTTGATTCTGAAAGTGAAGAGAACCCAATTCGTGTTTATTCTAACCCTGTTAATGATTTTGAGATCTTTGGCTCTTCCATTTGGTTGGCGACTGAACAAGGCATCATCAGTCTAAATACGGAAACGCTACAACCCAAAGCCCTTGATTTACCAAGGCCGATTAAGGGAGTACACGTTGAAAACCTTGCACTTCAAGCCGATAACGTTCTTTGGATGACCTCTGGGCAAAACCTCTATTCGTTATCTATCGAAACCATGAAACTGACGAGTTATGGCACCGACTGGTTAGTCGACAAGTTCTTGCCTGCGAAGATCACCGCTCTCAATGTAGGCTTGCTAGGTCGCATCTATATAGGAACGGATCATGGCTTCTACTCGTTCATTGATAAGCGAATTAGCTTTAGTCGTTCCAGCGAACGGTTTGGCAAAGTCGTCGATATTGAAAAAGCGAAGGATGGAGCGCAGTGGTTTGCGAGCAGTTATGGCGTGTATCGAATCCCGGATGACAGCTCTATTATTCAAGAAATCACTCTTGTTGAAGACAATATTAGCCCCAACTGCCTGATAAGCGATGACAATGGTGTTTGGTTAGGCTCTTCGAAAGGCATCAGTTATTACGGATTGGATGGGCAACTGCATAAACACATCGGTTCGCCATTTGGTTTGATCACCAATGAATTGGCGGCAGGAGTGTGTGCTCTGTTTTACAGTGAAGATAGCCAATCCTCGAGGCTTGTTTTCGGCTCAAAGTATGGCGTAGTCAGCGCGTTATCTAACGAGTTACTGGTATCAACAACACCTCATAGCCGTGCCTTGTTGAGTAAGATCAGTGTCGACCAACAAACGGTGTCACTTGGCGGGAAAACGGCTGAACTGGATGAGATTCCTTATGGCTCATCGATGGGGTTTAAGCTGGGCATCTTACCAGCAACGTTTGCACCAGCGATGGAATATCGACTGAGCGACGATGAACCATGGAGTGAGTTTGAAGGGGGCTTGTTAACGCTCGACCATCTTCTTCCTGGGGATTACACACTTGAAGTGAAGCCGGTTAAGGACTCCCATTATCGCTTTGTATCAACCAATCAAAGCTTCTCGATTGCGGAGCCTTGGTATCTGACCAATTGGGCTGCCGCAAGCTCTCTGATGTTACTGATTGGCGTTGTGACTATTTTGGTCTTTTGGCGCTCTCGTTATGTCACTTTTGCCAACCGGCACTTAAAAGCGCAAGTTGCACTGAAGACGGATCAATTGAGGCACCAAAGCCGGATATTACTCGCGACTAATCAACAGCTTAAAAAGCAGCTATCCGTTAAGAATGCGCTTGTGTCTCATACTGCCAATGAACTCTCTTCTGAAGTGAATCATATTGCTGCGATGATCCCGAATTGGAATGACGAGCATGGGAAGTCGCCAATTCTAACCTTGAAAAATGGCTTATCTCAATTGAGTAATACGCCTCAAGGAGAAGGGCAAGTTTGTTACGATATAATTTTAATCTTAGAAGCGGTACTCAAAGCTTGGCAGGATGATTTAGCCAAAGCTGGTATTGAACTGGATATTAAAGTCGAAACAAAACAACGATATGTCTCGTTGCTGTATTTTAATCTCGATATTATCTTCAATAGCTTGGTTGCGAGCATCATCAAGAGAAACTTTAAGTCGCAGAGTATGGTAGTTCTGGTTGAAGAGGTTAAGGAGCATCTTGTTGTGACCATTCGAGATCATGGGATGCCTTTCCCTAAACTGGCATCAAGCATGGGTGACAATACCGGAAAGTCGACCGACCTTAACATCGAAAAGCTGCCGCTATTGATGAATCAGAGCGGTGGTGAGCTTAATGCCTTTGTTTCGGAGTCTCAAAATAAGGTTCAGCTTTCGTGGCCAATTGAGTATCAAGTACTCGACAATCTCGAAGCCAGCACAATTGAACAGATTGAAACCATTAAGCTTGCCGCTTCAACACCAGAGCAGCAAAAACTGACAGCGGAACAAGAGTGGAAGAACAGAGTGTCGCAGCTTGTGAGTGAAAACTACGCTGATGCTGAGTTCAGTACTGCAACTGCCGCTAAGTATTTGTTTATGTCTGAGAGAAGCTTACAGAGACGCTTTAAATCGGCTTACAACAAGACCTTCAAAGAGCACTTGAATGAAGTACGTCTAGAGCATGCGTGTGAGCGCTTACTCGCTGGAGAGAAGATCTCTGATGTGGCGTTTGATTCGGGCTTCAATGACCCTTCCTATTTCAGTCAAAGGTTTAAGCACCACTTTGGCATGTCACCATCTAAGTTTGCTGAAAACAACGAAGAGTAGCGTGCAGCGGATACTCCACTAGAACCTAGAAAAGATATTTTAGCCTCGACATTCGTGTTGGGGCTTTTTTATGCTTCTACGAGATACGAGATACGAGATACGAGATACGAGATACGAGATACGAGATACGAGATACGAGATACGAGATACGAGATACGAGATACGAGATACGAGATACGAGATACGAGATACGAGATATGATATGGCCCCTAAAAAGTAGACACAGGGGTTTAGTTGATTAGTTCAAAGTCCATGGGACTCACTCCACCTAGAGTCCCATGTCTTCTTACTGGATTATAATAGGTATCGATATAAATTCGACTCTGCATCGTCATTTCTTGTCGTGAAAGCTGATCTAAGTTGTTCATCCACTCTTTCTTATATTGCGCAAAGAAGCTTTCGGAACAAGCGTTGTCCCAACAGTTTCCTTTTCTCGACATGCTGACTTTAATCTTTCGTTTACGGTGCCAACGGATCGTCTCCAACGCTCGATACTGTATACCTTGATCGGAGTGAAACAAAAGCTCGTGACCTAAGGGCTGCCTTTGTTTCCAAGCCTTATTCAGGCTTCTTAGCACTAACTTTGCGTTATTAATGCGACTTGTCGACCAACCAATCACTTTGCGTGAAAACAAATCTAAGACGACGCACAGGTATTGCCAACCATCAGTACAGCGCACCTGAGTTATATCTGACACCCAAACTCGATCGGGTTTATCCACCTTAAATTGACGGGCAAGAATGTTATAGGCAGGTATAAGCGTATTTTGTCTTGGTGCTCGTCCATATCGCTTCTTGCTCGCGCAAGAGCGATAGCCCATATTCTGCAGAAGCCTCTGTACTCGCTTTTTATTACAAATAAAGCCGTTAGCGACCGCTGCTTCCCAAAGCTTTCGATAGCCTGGAATACAATACTGAGCTTTGCTTTCTCTCCTCAAGTAGTGACTTAAAGACTCATTGTCTGTCTCTCGCTTCGATGGTTTCCTTGTTAGCCACTTGTAATAACCCGCTTTAGAAACACCCAACCATTGGCATAGTCGTATGACAGGAAGCTTCACACTGGCCTTCTTAAGG
The DNA here is from genome assembly GCF_024347375.1 of Vibrio coralliirubri. NCBI lineage: Bacteria > Pseudomonadati > Pseudomonadota > Gammaproteobacteria > Vibrionales > Vibrionaceae > Vibrio > Vibrio coralliirubri. Next base: position 945,607 of record NZ_AP025470.1, read on the forward strand.
ATATACTCGAACCTTATTCTTTTTGGCTGTCGAAGAAAGCCTTCGCTTCCTTTAAGAAATCATTCTCCAGCTCTGCCATCTCAAGCTTCTTTTTCAATTGACGGATCTCTTTCTCCAGTTGTGCAAAGGATTTTTCGGGGCCGTGGTTAGGTATTGGGAGGGAGTTAGTCTTTTTCGATGTCATTTGGCATCTCCATTTAGAAAGTAGCACCGGCGATATTCCTAAGGATAGTGCTACTGACTTAACGGTATCAGAAGAATCGAGAGATCGCTGAACAGCTTCTCGTTTAAATTCGTCTGTATATTGTCTTTGTGATTTTACTTTCATGACACTCAATGCTCTGTATTAAGTGTCTACTTTTATGGGGTCACATCAGATACGAGATACGAGATACGAGATACGAGATACGAGATACGAGATACGAGATACGAGATACGAGATACGAGATACGAGATACGAGATACGAGATACGAGATAAATGGGGAGTTTAAAAAGGTTGTTGGGATAAAACAAAGGGAAGAAAAAAATATCGTGGCATAGCCGGGGGGACTATACCACGGGTGCCAATGACACCTTCGCTTGCTGCCGGAGTGATATAGCAAAGCCATATCACCTCTGGAATAAAATTAAAGAGAAGTAGTTTCTCTTCGATGGAGTAACTATACGTCCAGGTACTTATTTTACTTATAAAATTAACGACAGATACCTATGAGAAAACCGACATTATTTTAACTGATTGATAATTAATGATTTGTTGTGGTTTGGAAGGGGTTGTACTAGTGGGGTAGTTCTCGCTAGTTGTTGAAAGTAACGTTTTTGACGTAAACGTTTTTAACGAAATTTACGAGTATGTATTTTCGAAAACATTGATTTCACACAATAGAATTGTGGGCATGTATGTGTATCATAGCGTTAATAACAATCTTTCTCATTATCAGTCACGAATTGGGTACTTATGAAACTCTCACAACTAGAGCAAGGAAAGGCGGCTTCTATTGTTGCACTAACAGGTTTAACACCAGACGTAAGGAAAAAACTTATGGTCATGGGTATGTTGCCAAAAACCGAGGTGACGCTTATCCGTCGTGCACCTATGGGTGATCCGCTTCAAGTTGAAGTGAGAGGTGTTTCTATCGCCATTCGTGAAAGCATTGCAGAACAAATCGAGGTTATCTAAATGGATTATCAAGTTCTTACCGTTGGTAACCCGAATAGTGGTAAAACAACACTGTTCAATGCACTGACAGGTGCCAAGCAGCACGTTGGTAACTGGGTTGGTGTCACTGTTGAAAAGAAGACGGGTTTATACTCGCACGCAGGTGATCAGTTTCAACTAACGGATTTACCGGGTATCTACGCACTAGACAGTGGTAATGATGCGAACAGCATCGATGAATCTATCGCGTCTCGCGCTGTTTTAACTCACCCAGCAGATGTGATCATCAATGTTGTCGACGCTAGCTGTCTAGAACGAAGCTTATACATGACATTACAACTACGTGAGTTGGGTCGCCCAATGATCGTTGTGTTGAACAAAATGGATGTATTGAAGCGCGAACGTCAGGTGATTAACCTTAAAGCACTAGAGAAAGAGCTAGGTTGCCCAGTTCTAAGCTTGTCTGCAAACGATAAAGGTCAAGTGGTTCGCTTTAAAGAGCGTCTGCATAAACTGCTTGTTCAAGGTGTGAGCCTTGACCCTATCTCTATTGATTACGATGCCGCGTTAGAAGCTCTTATCCCTTCTGTTGAGTCACAATTTGATGATGCTGACGTATCTCACCGAGCGCTCGCGATTCGTGCTTTAGAAAATGATTACTTGGTATTGAATGGACTGGCTCCACAAACTCGCACTCAAATTGATAGCGTGCGTCTTGGTGCTGATTTCGATATTGACCTTGCTGTTGCTGACGCTAAATACACTTTCTTACATGACCTTTGTAAACGTGTTCGTCGCAGCGAAGGCAAACTAAGCCGTAACTTTACAGAGAAAGCCGATCAATTCATTTTGAACAAATGGGTCGGTATTCCTTTCTTCTTCGTCATCATGTACCTAATGTTCATGTTCTCTATCAATATCGGTAGTGCGTTTATCGACTTCTTCGATATTGGTGTTGGGGCAATATTAGTTGATGGTGGACACCACTTATTAGATGGCCATTTACCAGTTTGGTTAGTCACTGTACTTGCTGATGGTATTGGCGGTGGTATCCAAACGGTTGCGACCTTTATTCCTGTTATCGCTGCGCTTTATCTATTCTTAGCGGTACTAGAAAGCTCAGGCTACATGGCTCGTGCTGCATTCGTACTTGATAAAGTGATGCAGAAGATTGGTTTACCGGGTAAAGCATTTGTCCCACTTGTACTGGGCTTTGGTTGTAACGTGCCTTCAATCATGGCAACTCGCACTCTTGACCAAGAGCGCGAACGTAAACTGGCAGCATCAATGGCGCCGTTTATGTCATGTGGTGCTCGTTTACCGGTATACGCACTGTTCGCAGCGGCGTTCTTCCCTGGTGCAGGACAAAACGTAGTATTCGCTCTGTACATCATGGGTATCGTTGCTTCTGTGTTTACGGGCCTTTTCCTGAAAAACACGATCTACCCAGGTAGCAGCGACAGCTTAGTGATGGAAATGCCAGATTACGAATTGCCGACAGTGCAAAACGTAATGCTGAAAACTTGGCAGAAGCTGAAGCGTTTCGTACTTGGCGCAGGTAAAACAATCGTGATGGTTGTGGCTATTCTAAGCTTCCTAAACTCTCTAGGTATGGACGGTAGCTTTGGTAACGAAGACAGCGAAAACTCAGTACTGTCTAAAGCGGCTCAGGTTGTAACACCTGTATTCCAACCAATTGGTATTACTGAAGAGAACTGGCCTGCAACGGTTGGTATCATCACAGGTATTTTCGCTAAAGAAGCTGTTGTAGGTACATTAAATAGCCTATACACAACGCCTTCTGATGAAGAAGCGGCTGAGTTTGACTTAGCAGCAAGCCTGCAAGAAGCGGTAATGACAATCCCTGAAAACCTAGCCGGTTTGAGCTACTCAGATCCATTGGGTATTGAAGTTGGCGACTTGTCTGATTCTAATTCTGTAGCAGCTGACCAAGAAGTCGATACCTCTATCTTTGGTAACTTGAAAGACAAGTTTGTATCTGGTCATGCGGCATTCGCTTACTTGATTCTTATCCTGCTTTACACGCCTTGTGTGGCCGCGATGGGTGCTTATGTTCGTGAATTTGGTCAGACTTTTGCACGCTTCATCGCGGTTTGGACGATGGCTCTTGGTTACTTTGGTGCGACTTTCTACTACCAAGCGGCAAACTTTGCTGCACACCCAGTGACAAGTGCAGTATGGATGGTGGCGATTGCTGGTGGTTTTGTTGTGACGTATCGCGTCTTCAAGAAAGTGGGCAGTAAGCAGAAAGTACTAGAGGTGCAAGTAGTATGATTTTAACTGAACTTCATCAATACATTGATAGCCAAGGCGTTGCGGCTCGTAAAGAGCTCGCTGCAAAGTTTGGCATGAGTGAAGATGGCATCGATGCGATGCTGAGTGTGTGGGTCAGGAAAGGGAAAGTATCTCGCTTGGTCGATACGAATAAGCATGGTCATACAACGCGTATTCGCTACACCATCAGCAAACAAGATGGTTTGTCGCTTAACGTGATGATGTAGTTCAGGTCTTCATTATCTCGTTGAAAAAGGCGAGATTAGAAAAATAAAAAGCCGCTTATCTTGAACTGACCCCCAATAGTTGGACACCAATTATTGGGGGTCTTTTTATGTCCAAATATAGCCGAGAGCTAAAATGTATCATTGCTAAGCAATACTTAGATGGCACGTCATCTCTCTACTTAGCAAAACAATATTCAATTTCTTCAAGGCAGATACGGTATTGGGCTCAAGTCTTTGCCATCCATGGTACTGATTCATTTTTACCAACTAATCATGCCGCGACTGCTCAAACAAAACGAAAAGCATTGAATTTAATGTGGACGAATGAATGGTCTCTCACGCACACTAGCGCTGTATTAAACCTCTCATCCCCTGGAATACTCTCTGTCTGGCTTAAACGATTTAATGAGCTCGGTATCAAGGGGCTCGAAATGCGCCAGAAAGGAAGACCCTCAATGAAACAGCAACCTCAACGTACCACTAAGCCTGATAATGAAATGACACTTGAGGAGCTAAAAGAGGAGTTGGTCTACTTACGAACCGAGAATGCCGTTCTAAAAAAGTTGGAAGAGTTGGAGCAGAAAAAAAACCGTCGAACAAAGAAAAAGCGGTCATAGCTCTAACTCTTAAAGGCAAGTACCCATTAAAGCACTTACTGCACACTCTACAGTTGGCAAAAAGTGTCTTTTATTATCAGGCTCAAACGAGCAAGCGCCAAAATAGCTACGAACGTGAGCTGCGGTTGATAAAGTCAATTTATCATGAACATAAGGGGCGATACGGCTACCGCCGTATTCACTTGGAACTAAAGAATCAGGGGTTCGTGCTTAATCACAAAACGGTTCAAAGGCTTATGGCTCAGCTCAACCTTAAATCGACGGTCAGGATTAAAAAGTATCGTTCATACCGAGGAGAGTCAGGAAAAGCTGCTCCCAACGTTCTTGAAAGAGATTTTAGTGCGACTCAACCCGATGAAAAGTGGGTAACTGATGTCACGGAGTTCAAAGTCAAAGAGCAGAAAGTATACTTATCTCCCGTTGTCGACTTGTTTACTCAGGAGGTGGTTGCTTATAGAGTGGCCAAAAATGCCTGCTTGCCGCTTGTCACAGATATGCTGACGGAAGCTATATCAACGCTTAAACCCAACTCAAAGCCAATTATACATAGCGATCAAGGTTGGCAATATCGCCATCGACAGTATCAGAAAAAGGTAGCGGAGAGTGGGTTAACGCAAAGCATGTCGAGAAAAGGTAACTGCTTGGATAATGCTGTTGCTGAAAACTTTTTTGCTTTACTCAAAACCGAGATGTATCACAACCAAAGCTTTGAAGATGCAGATGCTCTGATAGAGCAGATTAAAGAATACATCGAGTACTACAATACCAAACGTATAAAAGTGAAACTAAAAGGCCTGACTCCGATAGAATATCGAACTCAGGCCTTGAAAGCCGCTTAACAGAAATGTCCAACTTTACGGGGTCACTTCATCTAAGATGAGCGGCTTTTTGTTATGTGTCTTTTCTGAAGTGTTTTGCTTTAAAGCTCAATGAGATGAACTCGAATTATGCTTTCTTGAAGATAGAGCTCAGTGACAGAACGTTTTGAATACGAGTCAGGATAGCAGCTTGATCTTCTTCATTGCGCTGTTCACCTTTGGTATTTCCCCATACTGGGCCAGGCCAAGCAATGTCGTCTTTAAAGCGTGCAATATGGTGAATGTGCAGTTGTGGCACCATGTTACCCAGCGCACCAAGGTTCAATTTGTCTGGTTGGAACGTGGCTTCTAGTGCTTGGCTTACCGCCTGAGATTCATGTAGGAACTGCTGTTGCTCTTTCATTGGTAAGTGGTGCAACTCTTTTAGGTTGGCACGTTTTGGTACCAAGATAACCCAAGGCACTGCGTTATCTTTGTGCAGCAGAGCCAAGCTCAGTGGAAATTCGCCGATAAGTGTGGTGTCTTTCGCAAGTTGCGGGTGAAGTTCGAAGCTCATGATCTTTCCAATTAATTGTTTTACATGAGTATAAGGTCGGAGTTTGAATGTGGCTAGGGCTTACGTTCTCAATAAGCAGATTCCCTATCACGTTCGTGCCTCACTGTAGGGAGTGACGTTTGGGGAAGTGATGGTGTATTGCTTTGCTAGTGTTACGCGCCTAGAGGTGGATTCTCAATGACGTTGGTTCTTCACTAAAGGAAGTGACGATTGGGGAGAGTGATAACGAATTGGTTTTCTGTTGTGACGTGTTTTAGGGGCTTTGTTGCGTAATTAAATTTAGAGATAGAGCCAACCCGTTTCGCTTGTTTCTTAGTCAATACGACAAGTTTCAGGCATACCTAACCCAGTAAGCTTGTTCAACGCTTTTATCATCGCGTAAGTTTCACCCACCTGGGCATTGTAATTTCTTAAGCTCAGTTTCCCTCCTAGCAACTGTTTAACTCGATACATCGCTGTTTCTGAGAGTGAACGTTTGTGGTATCCATACCGCTCTTTCCAATACTTATTTGAGTCGTATAATTTCTGGCAACCCACGGCGAAATTTCGAGGGTGACCACGCTCCCAGAAGGCAGCCCCTTCTCTTGGGGGAATAAGCGCAATAGCTCCCTTAATCTTAATAGCAGCGTGACACGCTCTCGTGTCGTAAGCGCCATCACCAGACACCTCAAGGATACTTCGGCGTGTTTGTTTCAGTAAGTTCGGGAGTACTTCTCCATCTGTAACCGTCGATAAACTTAGCTCGGCGGCAATGATCTCATGAGTGTTGGTATCGACTGCAATATGCAGCTTTCGCCAGACTCTACGCTTGCCATCCGTCCCATGTTTTTTGACTTTCCATTCACCTTCGCCATAAACCTTAAGGCCAGTAGCATCAATGGCTAGGTGCTGTATCGCTCCTCTCGTTTTAGTCTTAAATGAAACCTCAACTTGCTTGGCTCTACGACTGATGCAGGTGTAATGCGGACAACTTAACGGTACATGGGCTAACCTAAATATCGAGTCGATAAATCCTTGCAGCGCTCTCAATGGCATAGAAAAAACTCGTTTGACCATGAGTGCTGTCGTGATAGCTAAATCACTGAACCGACGCGGCCTACCGCGCTTATTCTGTTTGCTTTGCGCCCATCCGCTTATTGCTTCTTCATCAATCCAAAAAGTCAGAGAACCACGGTTAATGAGTGATCGGTTGTATTGCTTCCAGTTGGTTGTTTTATAACGAGGCTTAGGCATAGGACTACGAGATAGAGTGGAGGTAGCTGATCAGATCGTAGGTTCTTGATTTAGTTCCATTGAATTACGCAACAAAGCCTGTTTTAGGATATTACCTATCACGTTCGTGCCTCACTTTAGGGAATGACGGGCGTGGAAAGTAATGGTGCATTGATTTGTTGGTGTTATTCGCTTGAGGTGGGTTCTCAATGACGTTGGTTCTTCACTAAGGAAGTGACGATTGGGGAGAGTGATAACGAATTGGTTTGCTGTTGTTACGTGTTTTAGGGGACTCCCTATCACGTTCGTGCCTCACTTTAGGGAATGACGGGCGTGGAAAGTGATGGTGCATTGATTTGTTGGTGTTATTCGCTTGAGGTGGGTTCTCAATGACGTGGTTCTTCACTAAGGAAGTGACGGTTGGGGAAAGTAATAACGATTTGGTGTGACTTGATGGCGTATCATTGATGCTGTCTTGGATTCACTACACCTATTCTCGTCATCTCCTAGAGCGACGAAGGAGCGAAATAGGAGATCTCTTGCTGTGTAGGTTAGCTAATCGCATAGATAGTCGATTAAATAAACCTTCAGATAAAACAAAAGGTTGACGCTTTCACGCCAACCTTTCTAATTTTCTCGAATCTCGAATCTCGAATCTCGAATCTCGAATCTCGAATCTCGAATCTCGAATCTGATGTGACCCCATAAAAGTAGACACTTAATACAGAGCATTGAGTGTCATGAAAGTAAAATCACAAAGACAATATACAGACGAATTTAAACGAGAAGCTGTTCAGCGATCTCTCGATTCTTCTGATACCGTTAAGTCAGTAGCACTATCCTTAGGAATATCGCCGGTGCTACTTTCTAAATGGAGATGCCAAATGACATCGAAAAAGACTAACTCCCTCCCAATACCTAACCACGGCCCCGAAAAATCCTTTGCACAACTGGAGAAAGAGATCCGTCAATTGAAAAAGAAGCTTGAGATGGCAGAGCTGGAGAATGATTTCTTAAAGGAAGCGAAGGCTTTCTTCGACAGCCAAAAAGAATAAGGTTCGAGTATATCCTTAAGAAGGCCAGTGTGAAGCTTCCTGTCATACGACTATGCCAATGGTTGGGTGTTTCTAAAGCGGGTTATTACAAGTGGCTAACAAGGAAACCATCGAAGCGAGAGACAGACAATGAGTCTTTAAGTCACTACTTGAGGAGAGAAAGCAAAGCTCAGTATTGTATTCCAGGCTATCGAAAGCTTTGGGAAGCAGCGGTCGCTAACGGCTTTATTTGTAATAAAAAGCGAGTACAGAGGCTTCTGCAGAATATGGGCTATCGCTCTTGCGCGAGCAAGAAGCGATATGGACGAGCACCAAGACAAAATACGCTTATACCTGCCTATAACATTCTTGCCCGTCAATTTAAGGTGGATAAACCCGATCGAGTTTGGGTGTCAGATATAACTCAGGTGCGCTGTACTGATGGTTGGCAATACCTGTGCGTCGTCTTAGATTTGTTTTCACGCAAAGTGATTGGTTGGTCGACAAGTCGCATTAATAACGCAAAGTTAGTGCTAAGAAGCCTGAATAAGGCTTGGAAACAAAGGCAGCCCTTAGGTCACGAGCTTTTGTTTCACTCCGATCAAGGTATACAGTATCGAGCGTTGGAGACGATCCGTTGGCACCGTAAACGAAAGATTAAAGTCAGCATGTCGAGAAAAGGAAACTGTTGGGACAACGCTTGTTCCGAAAGCTTCTTTGCGCAATATAAGAAAGAGTGGATGAACAACTTAGATCAGCTTTCACGACAAGAAATGACGATGCAGAGTCGAATTTATATCGATACCTATTATAATCCAGTAAGAAGACATGGGACTCTAGGTGGAGTGAGTCCCATGGACTTTGAACTAATCAACTAAACCCCTGTGTCTACTTTTTAGGGGCCATATCAAATCTCGAATCTCGAATCTCGAATCTCGAATCTCGAATCTCGAATCGCTTACATGCGTTCTAGAGTATCGATACCTAGAAGCGACAGACCTTGCTTGATCGTCTTCGCTGTTAGTGCAGCAAGCTTCAGACGGCTCTGTTTAACAGCTTCGTCTTCAGCAACTAGGATAGGGCACGCCTCGTAGAAGCTAGAGAATTGACCAGCTAGTTCGAACAGGTAGCTACACATGATGTGTGGTTGACCTTCACGAGCAACAGACTGAACTGCTTCTTCAAATTGTAGAAGTTTCGCGATAAGCGCTTTCTCTTTCTCTTCAGTGATTTTGATTTCACCTTCAAGCGAGTCCATAGAAATGCCAGCTTTAGCAAATACAGAAGCAACACGAGTGTATGCGTACTGCATGTACGGTGCTGTGTTGCCTTCGAATGCAAGCATGTTGTCCCAATCGAACACGTAGTCAGTAGTACGGTGCTTAGAAAGGTCTGCGTACTTAACCGCTGCCATAGCAACTGTGTTCGCGATCGCTTTCTTCTCGTCTTCTGCTAGTTCTGGGTTCTTAGATTCGATTAGCTGCGCTGCACGAACTTCGGCTTCATCAAGAAGATCAGCAAGACGAACAGTACCGCCTGCACGAGTCTTGAATGGCTTACCATCTTTACCTAGCATCATGCCGAACGCGTGGTGCTCAAGAGAAACAGATTCTGGGATGTAACCTGCTTTACGAACGATAGTCCAAGCTTGCATTAGGTGCTGGTGCTGACGTGAGTCGATGAAGTAAAGTACGCGGTCTGCGCCTAGTTCTTCAAAACGGTATTTTGCACAAGCGATATCTGTTGTTGTGTAAAGGAAGCCGCCGTCACGTTTCTGGATGATAACGCCCATTGGGTCGCCATCTTTGTTTTTGTATTCGTCTAGGAATACAACCTGTGCGCCGTCATCTTCTTTAGCAAGACCTTGCTCTTTTAGGTCAGCAACGATAGTTGGAAGCATGTGGTTGTACATGCTTTCGCCCATTACGTCATCACGTGTTAGAGATACGTTTAGACGGTCGTAGTTGCGTTGGTTTTGAATCATTGTTACATCAACAAGCTTCTTCCACATCTCTGCGCAGAACTCGTCGCCGCTTTGCAGTTTAACAACGTAGCCACGTGCTTTAACTGCGAACTCTTCGTCTTCATCGTAAAGCTTTTTAGATTCACGGTAGAAGCCTTCAAGGTCAGCAAGCTCCATTGAAACTTCGCCAGACTCAGCTTGAACGCGCTCAAGGTTTGCGATAAGCATACCAAATTGAGTACCCCAGTCACCGATGTGGTTAGCACGGATAACGTTGTGGCCTAGGAATTCAAGAGTACGAACTACCGCATCACCAATGATCGTTGAACGTAGGTGACCAACGTGCATCTCTTTCGCAACGTTTGGTGCAGAGTAATCTGCAACAATTGTTTGTGTTTCTGCTACTGCAACACCAAGGCGAGAATCAGCCAATGCTGCGTCTGCTTGTTGTGCTAGGAAAGCTTCATCTAGGAAGATGTTAAGGAAACCTGGGCCTGCGATTTCTACTTTAGAAGCGATACCGTCTAGGTTTAGAACGTCCAATACTTTTTGAGCAAACTCTCGAGGATTAGTGCCTAGTCGCTTAGCAACGCCCATAACGCCGTTTGCTTGGTAGTCACCAAATTGTGGTTTTGCAGATTGGCGAACAGCCGCAGGAGAGCCTGCAGGTGCGCCAGCGGCTTCTAGAGCCTGAGATACTTTGTCATTAATAAGTGCTTGGATATTCACACGCGTTTCCTTCAATTCAAGGATGATAAGAGTGGCCGTTATTTCGAGGTCATTAAATTGGTTAATTATGCATCTAGTTAACGATTTAATGCCGAAATGAACAACAGACACTGTTTAAGTTCACAAAAATGGCGTTAATCATACCAATTTTGTGGGGTTTCTTATAGGTCGAATTGATAGAAAATTAACATTTCCTGAGTGGTTTTTGACAATCGACTTTTAGCAAGACGCGTTTGCATGTTTAAGGAGCGAAAAGAACATAGTTATTGAGTATTTTTTGTAAAAGCAACGCTTGTTGCAAAAGGCAAAACTGATAACATGCAGCCATTATTTGGAGAACACAGACAATGATGATGAGCCTGAAGCAAGCTGAACTAGAACCACAACAAATGATCGCCCGCCTTGATACCTTTATGGCAAAAATCGAGAACCTAGGAAATACATTGGGTTTGGATTTAAGCTTTGCTCAAGCGGATCATATTGCGCTTCGAATCAATGACACTGAGCTAGCGAAATCTGCCCATCAAGCATGGTCTGAGTACGGCTCTACGATTTCAGAGGCGATGATTAATGGTCGTCCAATTGTGGTGTTGGCTTTCGATGAACCGTTGAAAAGCCTTGGCTGGAGCATTGAATGTTTAGAGCTGCCATATCCAGCAGAAGGTAAGATTTACCCAAGCCAAGATTGGGAACATGTAGAGTTTGTGATTCCGTCTCATGCTCAAACGGCTGATGAGTACTTAGCGGATCTTAAAGAAACTTACCCGCAGTTCGCTGCTAACTTTGAAACGCTGGCTGAGCAAGGCGTTAAGATCAAACTTTCTAGCCCGAAAGGCGAGGGTGAACGTTTGAATAACCCAACAGTGGCTTTTAAACATCAAGGGATTTGCATCAAGCTACATCCACACTCTTTGAAGAAGATTGTGGAATCAGAACAGGCGTAATTTGAGCAGAGAGTTGCCAGGAAAGAGATTCCTGATCTCGCCTAGGCTCGTCGGAATGACGGGGTGTTCGAAGGTGTTTGCCACAGTCTATCTATGGATACTGAAAGACTGAGCGTTCGAGGGCGTATGTTGGAGCCTATAGCGAGAAGATTCATCATCGACTTCGTCATTCCCGATAGCGACGAAGGAGTGTAATTGGGAATCTCGTAAAGCGAGTCTGATCATCAGATACAAAAAACGCGCGATGGGCTAACCCTATTGCGCGTTTTTTATTGGGTTCTAACTGGAAGTCTTACCGGAAATCGTTATCCGACTTACAGAATCACAGTCTTATTGCCGTAAACAAACACATGATCATTGATCACCTTGTTTAACGCCTTACTTAATACATTCTTCTCTACGTCACGACCGGCTTGTGCCATGTCTTTCGCGCTGAAGTTGTGATCCACAGGGATAACATCTTGCTTAATGATTGGGCCTTCATCCAAATCATTAGTCACAAAGTGTGCCGTTGCGCCAATGATCTTCACGCCGCGCTCATACGCTTGTTGGTATGGCTTCGCGCCAATAAATGCTGGCAAAAAGCTGTGGTGGATATTGATGATCTTGTGGTTGTACTTTTCAACAAATCCTGGAGTCAGCACTCGCATATACTTAGCTAAAACAAGGTAATCAGCCTCGTATTGGTCAATTACTTCTAGCATCTTCTTCTCATGTTCTTCACGGTTTAGCCCTTCGTGAGAAACATGGTGGTAAGGGATGTCAAAGCGCTCGGTTAGGCTTTGTAGAATGTCGTAGTTACCGACAACGGCTGCGATTTCAACGTCTAAGCTGCCATCGAAGTTCTTCATGAGAATGTCGCCAAGGCAGTGTGCTTCCTTGGTCACGAGTATCACTACACGCTTGCGAGACGAATCAACAAGCTTACGTTTCGTGTTTTCTGGCAGGGCTTGGTCTAAATCGGCAAGCAAGGTTTCATCATTGAAATAGCCTTCAAGCTCGGTGCGCATAAAGAAGTGGCCACTTGTGTTATCTACGAACTCATTGTTGTGAATAATATTGAGTTGGTGCTTATAACAAATGTTGGTGATCTTAGAGATGAGGCCCGGGGCATCAGTACAATGTGTTAGTAAAGTTTTTCTTTCCATTTGCATCTTACTTCCATGAAATATTTTTATTCTTCAAATTAAATGCAGGCCGTCGAACGGTGAACTGAGCCGCAATATCACCGTTATAATTAATCTATTATCAAGTTGGTTTCAACAAATTCTGCTGCTGATTTATCGCTTTGATAAATTGTTTGATATAGAAATATCAGTTTTTAGATAGAAAAACAGGCAGAAGCTTCATTTTTAAAAGTTTTGACCGTAGTACGCATTTGAACTTCAACCGAGGCATTTATGCCTTGGCCAAAAATAGAGGTGATACTTATGGATAAAGAGTTACTAGCCAAAAAACTGTACTGCAAGCGAGTGAATTCATTGGCGAGAGGTACCGAGTTAGATGGTCATGTTCTAGATGAAATGTGGGAAAGTAAGACCTCACCAACCGATGCAGCGAAAGCCATACAGCCCGGTGATAACCATTTTGAAGGTGCCCCTTGGCTGTCACGTTATCTAAGTCGAAAATAAAAACGACTCTCTAATTCTTACTTCTTCAGTTCTTACCTTCAAGGTAGCTTAAGTCACGTCAAACTAAACCAAACACCTCCGGTGCGAAGTCATTCTTGATTCGCGCCGGCTCACTAAACCTGCCATAATTCGCCTTCTATTTTTCTAAACTTCGTACTCTATGATATCTAAAACGTTTTCTGCTGATGGTGCTCTGGGTAAAGCGATCCCCGGGTTTCAACCACGACAAGCTCAGCTAGACATGGCTGAAGCGGTTTCACAAGCTATTGAGAAACAGAGCCAATTAGTTGTTGAAGCGGGAACGGGTACCGGTAAGACCTTTGCTTACTTAGTGCCAGCGCTACTGAGTGGCAAGAAAACCATCATTAGTACGGGGTCTAAAAACCTTCAAGAGCAGCTGTTTCACCGAGATTTACCTTTGATGGTCGATGCGCTTGGCTTTTATGGTCAAGTTGCGTTACTCAAAGGGCGTTCAAACTATTTGTGTTTGGATAGGCTCAGCCGTCAAATGATCGAGAGTCATGGTGCTCATACCGATCCAACACTGCTGGCTCAGTTAGTCAAAGTTCGTAGTTGGTCGTCATCCACTCAAACGGGTGATTTGGGCGATTGTGATGATATCGCCGAAGACAGCCCGGTTATCCCGACTATTACCTCGACCAATGACAACTGCTTAGGTAAAGAGTGCCCAAGCTACACCGATTGCTTCGTGCTGAAAGCGCGTAAAAAAGCGATGGACTCTGATGTGGTTGTGGTAAACCACCACTTGTTCTTAGCGGATTTGGCGATTAAAGAGACCGGATTTGGTGAGCTGATTCCTGAAGCTGATGTGTTTATTTTCGATGAAGCGCATCAACTTCCTGACATCGCCAGCCAGTACTTCGGACAATCGGTTTCCAGTCGACAGATCCAAGAGCTAGCTAAAGACATTGAAATCGCTTACCGAACTGAAGCCAAAGACATGCGTCAGCTACAGAAAGTAGGGGATAGGCTCGTTCAATCGTCAGCCGATCTGCGTATTGTGCTTGGTGATACCGGCTTTCGTGGTAACTGGCGCGAAGCCTTGAAATCTGAGTCGATTGCACGCGAGTTGGTTCGTTTGCAAGATGCTCTACAACTTGCTGTTGATGTATTGAAGTTAGCACTTGGGCGAAGCCAACTGTTAGATACCGCTTTCGAACGCGCAAACATGATTAAGTCGCGTATCGAACGTGTATGCGACGTGTCGATCACTGGCTATTCGTATTGGTATGACACCACGCCGCGCCACTTTGCTTTGCACATCACACCGCTTTCTGTCGCCGATAAATTCCACGAGCAGATTGAGCTTAAACCGGGTGCTTGGGTATTTACCTCTGCAACCTTGGCGGTGTCGGATGATTTCGACCACTTTACTTCTCGATTAGGCTTAAAACCGTCGGCACAGTTTTCACTGCCGAGCCCGTTTGATTACCCGAATCAGGCGCGCTTGTGTGTGCCTCGTTATCTTCCTGAGCCGAATAGCCCGGGCTTAGCCGATAAGCTAGTAAGAATGCTGACCCCTGTGATTGAGCAAAACCAAGGTCGCTGCTTCTTCTTGTGTACTTCACACAGCATGATGAAAGAGTTGGGGGAGCGATTCCGTGAAACCCTCTCGGTTCCAGTTCTGCTGCAAGGTGAGACAAGTAAGCAAAAAACCTTAGCCGAATTCATGGAATTAGGTAACGCATTGCTGGTGGCTACTGGTGCTTTCTGGGAGGGGATAGATGTTAGGGGCGACGCATTAAGCTGTGTTATCATCGATAAATTGCCCTTTACGGCCCCTGATGACCCTTTACTTAAGGCTCGAATCGAGGACTGTAAATTAAAAGGGGGTGATCCTTTTGCACAGGTACAGTTGCCAGACGCTGTGATTACCTTGAAACAAGGTGTCGGCCGATTGATACGTGACAAGCGCGATAATGGCGCTTTGATTATTTGCGATAACCGATTGGTGACTCGCGATTACGGTGGCATATTTTTGGCGAGTTTACCGCCTATCCCACGTACCCGTGACTTAGGGGTCATTAAAGAATTCTTAGCTAAAGACCATTCAACCGCTGCTGATTAATTGGCATTGTTGAATTTAGCCATTATTTTTAGATTAGATAACAGATATTTGAGACACAAATGAGCGCGAAAATTCTTGCAGTAGATACCGCAACTGAAAACTGTTCAGTTGCATTAGTAATGGGTGACCAGGTGTTCGCACGTAGCGAAGAGGCTCCTCGAGACCATACGAAAAAAATTCTACCTATGGTGGATGAAGTACTGAAAGAAGCGAATGTCGCTTTAACCGATATCGATGCTATCGCGTTTGGCCAAGGCCCAGGCAGTTTCACGGGTGTACGTATTGGTATTGGTATTGCTCAAGGCTTAGCTTTTGGTGCTGATTTACCGATGATCGGCGTCTCTACATTGGCAGCGATGGCGCAAGGCAGCTACCGTAAATTTGGTGAAACTCACGTTGCGACAGCGATTGATGCGCGTATGAGCGAAGTATACTGGGCTCGTTACAGCCGCGAACAAGATGGTCGTTGGACTGCGGTGGATGCCGAATGTGTAATACCACCAAGTGAACTGGCTGCGCAGTTAGAAGCAGATTCTGAAACATGGGCGAAAGTCGGTACCGGCTGGGTAGCTTATGCCGAGCATATGGACACACTAGCGATCAACACCAAAGCGTGTGAAGTGCTATTCCCAGAAGCTCAAGATATGGCGTTCCTTGCTCAATTCGCTTATGCAGAAGGTAAAGCGGTTGCAGCAGAAGAGTCTGAGCCAGTTTATCTTCGTGACAAAGTGACTTGGAAGAAACTGCCAGGTCGCGAATAATTTTTACAAGGTTCTGATGCAAATTAGGTCTAAATGCGTATTATTTAGATTTGAGAGGGCAGATATTTAGTCATGGTATCAATTAACAACTTACCTCCTTCTTCGATAGGCAATACGTCTAAGCCGAATCGAATTAAAAAGAAGGAGCAGGCAAAAAAATCTGATGCTAGCACTGCGGTTGGGCAACCGACTAAGGTGGCTAATGCTGTTTCTCATTCTATTCGTCAAGTTAAAGAGTCTGAACTGCACAAGGCTCAAATCCAGTATGATCTTCCAGAAGGCCGAGGACGTAAGGCTATGGAAGAGTATATGGATGTAATGAATCAGGCGAAGAAAGAAGAACTTGCAAAGCTTATCGGTGTCGATATCTACATCTAGAGCTTCTTATTAATGCCTGTTTAAGGACCAGAACCATGTCTAACTATCTCTCTAAATTACGCTTAATAGCCTTTTCTCTTGGTGTCTTGGTGCTTGCCGGGTGTTCATCACTTCCTAGCGAGCTTGAAGCAAAATCAGAGCCTGTGATTAGTGATTACCAACAATGGGTCGACCAACTACCGGATGCGAAAAGTGTTCGATTAGGTGGCGTTATCTCTAAAGTGACCAACTTGAAAGACAGGACTCGAATCGAAGTCGCCAATATGCCGATTTCGAGTAGCGGTAAGCCTGATCTAGACGCAGAGCCAAGCGGACGTTTTGTTGGTTATATTGAAGGGTACGTTGAACCTCTAAGCTTTGCAGAAGGTCGCCTGATTACTTTGGTCGGTCATTCAAGCGGAAGTGAAGATGGAAAAATAGGGGAATACCCTTACACCTTCCCTGTAATGAAAGTGGACAACCAACGACTGTGGAACATTACTGAGCGCGTTGTTGTTAACGATTTTGCACCAACCTACTACTCGTGCAGAAGTTTACATTGTCGTAGTTTTCAAACGATGCCAAGACAAGGCCGAGTGATACAGGACGTAGAGTAATTATTTTTATTAGACGTTGATTGCTCAAACAGATGGAACTAAATGTTTGATGATTGAAAAGTCATACTCCCTCGCGAGCGGGACGCTTGCAACACAACAGATTGGCAACCCACAAACGACCGCAACGACGGTCGTTTTTATTCATGGGTGGTTGGACAATTCGTCCAGTTTTAACCAGGTTATGCAGCAAGTCGCCAAGCTTGCTCCCAATGCTCACCTTGTAGCTATCGACCTCTTCGGACACGGCTTCTCGTCGCACAAATCGGGAAGTTACTACCCATTTCATGATTATATTGATGACTTGCATCAGTTGGTGACTAAATTATCGCCAAACAGACTGGTACTGGTAGGACATTCACTTGGTGCATTGATAGCAAGTTGCTATAGTGCCGCCTTTCCTGAAAAGGTGTCAGGATTGATTCAAATTGAAGGTCACGGACCTCTTTCTGAAGCTCCCCACGAAACAGTCTCTCGCTTGAGGGATGGGGTACTCAGTCGTCTTCGACAGCGAAGAAAGCCTTCACGTCCTCTGGCAAGCCTTGAGGATGCTATTAAGCTGAGAGCTCACGCCAACCAAATTAATGCTGAATTAATCGCTCCTATTGTTGAGCGAGGTATTGTCGAGTTCGAGAACTCTTGGCAATGGCGATGCGACCCTAATCTAAAATGTGACTCGTTATATCGAATGTCACAGGCGCACGCTGAAGCGATTATGGCGGCTATTGAATGCCCTCAATTAATAATCCTAGGGAATGATGGATTCCGACATTTGCAGCATAATCGCTACAAATCAGTGCATAGTCCTCTGCATATAGAGACTGTTCCTGGTGGACATCATTGTCATTTAGAGAGCCCAGAGCTAGTTTCAGAGCTAATTCTTGGTGTAGTTAACAAAATTTAAACAAGTGTTTGAGCCTTTTAGTGCTCATGCACTAAAGCTGTGCTGTAATACCGCAATGATAAAAAGCGGCGAAGCAGTCGTCAGCTGATAAACGAGGAGTAACATCGTGGATAAACCTTGGCTTTCACGTTATCCAAGTGACGTACCAGAAACGATCAACCCAGATCAGTACCCATCTCTTGTAGAAATGTTTGAACAGTCGGTACAGAAGTACGCGGACCAACCTGCATTCGAGAACATGGGCTCGATTATGACATTCCGTAAGCTTGAAGAGCGCAGCCGTGCTTTTGCCGCTTACCTACAGAATGACTTGAAACTGAAGAAGGGCGATCGCGTCGCGCTAATGATGCCAAACCTACTGCAATACCCAATTGCACTATTTGGTGTATTGCGTGCCGGTATGATTGCAGTGAACGTCAACCCACTGTACACACCTCGTGAGCTTGAACATCAACTGAACGATTCTGGTGCAAAGGCGATTGTTATCGTATCTAACTTTGCGAGCACGCTAGAGAAAGTTGTTGATAACACGCCGGTTAAACACGTAGTTCTAACTAGCCTAGGGCAAATGTTGCCACGCGCGAAAGGGACAATTGTCGACTTCGTAGTGAAATACGTAAAAGGCATGGTGCCTAAGTATGATCTGCCGGGTGCTATCTCATTCAGAAAAGCGCTGCACAAAGGTCGTCGTCTTCAATATGTGAAGCCGTTCATGGCGGGTGATGACATCGCGTTCCTACAGTACACCGGTGGTACTACGGGTGTTGCGAAGGGCGCAATCCTAACGCACCGCAATATGATCGCGAACGTACTTCAAGCGAAAGGGGCTTACGGTCCTGTTCTGCAAGAAGGCCGCGAGTTAGTTGTAACGGCATTACCGCTTTACCACGTATTTGCACTGACGGTGAACTGCTTGCTGTTTGTTGAGATGGGTGGTCGTAACCTTCTAATTACTAACCCTCGTGATATTCCTGGCTTTATTAAAGAGCTGCAAAAGGTTCCGTTTACTGCGATTACCGGTGTAAACACACTGTTTAATGCACTAGTTAATAACGAAGATTTCCACGAGTTGGATTTCAGTAACCTACGCCTATCTGTTGGCGGCGGCATGGCGGTTCAACGTGCTGTTGCTGAGCAATGGAAGAAAGCGACAGGCATTCACCTATTGGAAGGCTATGGCTTAACTGAGTGTTCACCACTGGTAACAGGTAACCCATACGACCTGAAAGACTACACAGGTGCTATTGGCCTACCTGTACCATCGACAGAAGTTCGTATTGTTGATGATGAAGGCAAGGTTATTGCTAATGACCAAGTAGGCGAGCTACAAGTTCGTGGTCCTCAAGTGATGCAAGGCTACTGGCAGCGCCCTGAAGCGACTAAAGAAGTGATCGATCAAGACGGTTGGTTATCGACAGGTGACATCGTTAAGTTTGATGACGAAGGCTTGTTGTACATCGTTGACCGTAAGAAAGACATGATTCTTGTATCAGGCTTCAACGTTTACCCGAACGAGATTGAAGACGTAGTGGCTCTGCACGGTAAGGTGTTAGAAGTGGCAGCTATCGGTCAACCTCATGAAGTGTCTGGTGAGCTGGTTAAGATCTACGTGGTTAAGCGTGACCCTAGCCTGACCAAAGAAGACATTATCGCGCACTGTCGTGAGCACCTAACGGGTTACAAGATCCCTAAATTAGTCGAGTTCAGAGATGATCTTCCAAAGACTAACGTAGGTAAGATCTTACGCCGAGTACTGCGTGAAGAAAACGATGCAGAACTTGCGAAACGCGCTAGCGAATAATTAACCCGTTTACGCGAAAGTACAGCACCATAACCATAGAGGCGCTTAATCTAAGCGAGCGCTGAAAAATGGTGTTAGAATGCCGACAGTTAATGTCGGCATTTTTGTATCCGGCGATCAAATAGAAACCTGTGAGAGTTTTTGTGGATTATCAAATCATTACCCAATTGAAAGACCTTGAGCGAGTTTGCCAACAAGCACGTGAAGCCGATGTCGTTATGCTTGATACGGAGTTTGTTCGTACAAGAACCTATTACCCTCAATTAGGCTTAATTCAGTTATTTGATGGTGAAACGCTGTCACTGATTGACCCTATTGCTCTTGGTGAAATGACACCATTTGTTGGATTGTTGAAAGACGCCTCTGTTCTGAAAGTGCTGCATGCTTGCGGTGAAGATTTGGAAGTGTTCCAAAACGCATTTGGCTGCACACCAACCCCAATGGTTGATACACAAATCATGGCAGCTTTCTTAGGTCATGGCTTATCAACAGGCTTTGCTGCTCTGGTTTCAGAGTTTGTCGGTGTCGATCTCGATAAGAGTGAATCTCGCACAGACTGGCTAGCGCGTCCGCTTTCTCAAAAGCAATTGGACTACGCAGCAGCAGACGTGCATTACCTAATGCCAATGTACAACAAGCTTCTAGAAAAAGTGATGGAAGCTGGCTGGTGGGAAGCGGCTCAACAAGAGTCTGACTTACAAGTTGCCAAGCGCATCCGTAAAGTAAACCCAGACACTGCCTACCTTGATATTAAAGGGGCGTGGCAGCTTAAACCTAAGCAGCTAGCGATCTTACGACCTCTAGCAACTTGGCGTCTAAAAGAAGCAATCAAGCGCGATTTAGCGCTGAACTTTGTCTTCAAAGAACAAGACCTATGGGCTGTGGCGCGTTTTGCGATGAAAGATCCTAAGCACATGGAGCAAGAAGGTTTCGATTACCGCTCTGTGCGTCGCCATGGTGCGAAGATCAGCTCAATCGTTAAGTTAGCGGAACATACACCAGAAGAAGAGTACCCAGCACCAGTAGAACGTCTAATGGACTTCCCTGGCTACAAGCAACTGTTCAAAGTGTTGAAAGATGAAGTGAAAACAGCATCACAGCACAGCGGTTTGGCTACGGAATTCTTGGCATCTAAGAAGCAACTTAACCAAGTGTTAAGTTGGGTGTGGAAGCACGATCGTAACCCAGAGAAGCTGCCTGATGTTATGCAAGGCTGGCGTTTAGATGTGGTTGGCGAAAAGCTGAGCAAAGCGATCAAATAACCGCTTGCTGCTTTAAAGCCTAACTTAGTTACAGCTATAAACTGCAGATACAAAAAAGAGAGCCTAGGCTCTCTTTTTTATTTAATCAATACAAGCAAGTGTATTACCTGCCTATCTTGTTCAGAAAGATTATCGATCTTCTTCTGGAAGCTTAACATTCAGCTCTAGCACTGAGATGTCGTCATCTTTGTGTTCAAAAGTCAGATCAACCATTGATGGGTCGACCTCAACGTACTTGGCAATACACTTCAAGATGTCTTCTTTCAGTTGCGGCAGATAAGACGGCGCTGGATCGTCATGGCTGCGTCGCTCTGCAACAATGATCTGCAAACGTTCTTTGGCTAGGTTTGCGGTTGTCTTTTTCTGTGGTCTAAAAAACTCTAATAATGACATTGTGCATTAGCCCCCGAACAGTCGTTTGAAGATGCCTTTCTTCTGTTCCGTTAAGAAGCGGAAGTCAACTTGGCTACCCAGTAGTCGCTCTACAGTATCATTGTAAGCCATACCTGCGTCGGTTGCTTCGTCAAAGATAACGGGAACACCCTTGTTCGATGCATTGAGTACTGCTTGGCTTTCTGGAATTACACCCAGTAGAGAGATGTGCAGGATTTCTTCAACGTCTTCCACACTGAGCATCTCACCTTGAGTTACACGTGCCGGATTGTAGCGAGTCAGTAGAAGGTGTGTTTTCACTGGCTCTAAGCCGTCTTCTGAACGACGAGATTTAGAGTCAAGAATACCTAGAATACGGTCAGAATCGCGTACTGAAGAGACTTCTGGGTTCGTGGTTACAATCGCTTCATCAGCGAAGTACAACGCCATCAGAGCGCCTTGTTCGATACCCGCAGGAGAATCACAGATGATGAAATCAAAGCCCATTTCATCCAGTTCATCAAATACACGACGAACACCATCTTTTGTTAGTGCGTCTTTATCACGAGTTTGAGAAGCAGGAAGAATGAACAGGTTCTCTGTTCGCTTGTCTTTGATCATCGCTTGGTTCAGCGTCGCTTCACCATTGATAACGTTAACGAAGTCGTACACAACACGACGCTCACAACCCATGATTAAATCTAGGTTACGCAGACCGATATCAAAGTCGATAACTGCGGTTTTCTTTCCTTTTAAAGCCAGACCCGAGGCAATAGCTGCACTGGAGGTCGTTTTGCCTACCCCGCCTTTACCTGACGTTACAACGATAATGCGTGCCATTCTGTTTTCCTTTTATTTCTCTTATATTGCGAGGACATCAACGTGTAATACATCGTTTGCCATACTGAACATGGTTTTCTTCTGCCAGTACTCGCTTTCAATTTGATCGCTGAGCCAGTAATTTCCAGCAATGGAAACCAGCTCGGCTTGTAAGTCATTACAAATTATTTTTGCTTCAGTTTGACCACTTGCACCCGCAATCGCACGGCCGCGTAAAGTGCCATGAATATGGATACTGCCATCGGCAATCACTTCCGCGCCTGCACTCACATGGCTGAGAATCAATAGATCGCCATCTTTCGCATAAACCTGCTGACCAGAACGAATAGGGGTTCTAATCACCTTGATTGGTGCCATCTTCGCTGGAGCTTGTGATGGCGACTTGCTTGCCGTCATCACTGCAAAACCGGCTTCTTTAGCGAGGTTTTGCATTCGCTTATCAGAACAGCCTGCCACACCAACCGGGATCATGCCCGCTTGAGATATACCATTTTTAAGTTGCACAAAATCGATATCGCCCGCGACTTTACTGATGTTGATAACAACAGGTGCGGCAGCGAAAAACGTAGGTGCTTGGTCTACTTTCTCTTGAAGAAAAGAGACTGCATTTTCGACTTGATCATCGGATAAGTGCAAAACAGATAGCGTAAAGCTGCTACCTTTTAGATCTGGGTTACTAGACATCGAAAAACTACAGGACCTCAATAGCGGATTGGTACAATTTCTTTATCAATAAAATAAAGGGCATTGCCTGAAACTAGGTTTATCATGTTATATTCCCAAACCAAGCACAGCAAGTAATCTTGTTGTCAAATGGACGTTTTGTTCCCAATATTTCCCTAACATAAACTATTGATCTCGCAAGTGAGAGTTTTGTAGTCATAATCAATTAAAAGGTTTGTCATGCTGTGTTCTATATATAAAAGCTCAAAGAAAGAAGGAACATACCTTTATATCCCTAAGAAGGATGATTTTTCACAAGTTCCTGACGCATTGATGCAAATGTTTGGTAAACCTAGTTTTGTAATGGTAATTAAAATGGATGGCCGTAAACTGGCTCAAGTAAACATCGAAAAAGTGAAAGAATCACTGAATACCGATGGTTTCTTTTTGCAGGTTCCACCACCACCAGTTAACGAACTTGAGCTTCATAAAGAGCGTAAAGCCCAACAGAAATCTCAAGACGAAGAGTGATAGCCACCTCAATTCAAGGAGGAGTGATCGTTGAGTAAATTTTCGAAAACCATATTGGCTGTGTCGGCATTACTATTGGGTAATAGCCTGACCATAAGTTCAGTACAAGCTGAAGAACTGAGCTTCGAGCAATATGTAGAAAAACTAAAGCAACAAGGCCGTGAAGAAGGCATCTCTGAAGCGATCATTGATGAAGCCTTTGATGGTGTAACGTTTAAGCCACGTGCGGTGAAAGCCGACAAAAACCAACCTGAGAAAAAACTGACTCTGGATGAATACATTCCACGAGCGGTTCCAGATTGGAAAGTGAAGCAAGCAAGGTCACTTTATAAGGAACACTACACCGCGTTAAAGCGTATTGGTGATGAATATGGTGTTCAACCAAGATTCATTGTCGCGCTATGGGGTGTTGAGAGTAATTTTGGTAAGTTCACGGGCAATTACAGCGTTATCGACGCCCTAACGACCATGGCTTATGAAGGACGCCGAGAAGCTTTCTTCCGCAGCGAAGCGATGGCGGCATTGAAGATTCTTGATCAAGGCCATATTGCTCCAAAAGAGATGAAAGGCTCTTGGGCTGGTGCGATGGGTCAGCCTCAGTTTATGCCGAGCTCATTCTTAGCGTATGCCGCTGATGGCAGTGGCGACGGTAAGAAAGACATTTGGGGCACTGAAGAAGACGTATTTGCTTCAGCGGCCAATTATCTCAGCCAATCAGGATGGGATGACAAATATACTTGGGGTCGTCAGGTTCATGTTCCGTCAACTGTGTCTATTGACTTACAAGGTCGAGACGAAGACAAAGCGAAATACTTAAAAGAGTGGTCTGAACTCGGCATTAAACGCTATGACGATCGCCCACTGCCAACGCTTGATGAAGACATTAAAGCTTGGTTGATAATGCCGGATGACGAAGCGGGTCGTTCGTACCTCATTTACAACAACTACAATGTGTTAATGAAGTGGAACCGTTCTTACTACTTTGCTTTGGCAGTAAGCCATCTAGCTGACAGAATTAAGTTTGATTAATCGACCCATTTGATTAATAGACTGAATTTGGTTAATAGCCTTAGGCCGCTTTGAATAGCATTTGGCCTACCATAGGCAGAACGAACTAAAGGACTCTTCGGAGTCCTTTTTGATTTTATATTTCAGAGATTTAATAAGGTGATCTTGTGCTAACAGATAGAGCTGCACAGATGGTGATATTTCATGCGCTGATCAAGCACGAAGGCTTTACCAGTGCTGCAAAAAGCTTAAATGTTTCGGTGTCTCATATCAGTAAGCAAGTCGCTTTGCTTGAAGACTCGATAGGCATCAAGCTGGTGCAACGAACCACACGAAGCCTCACGCTGACTGAAGCGGGAGACGTGTTCTATCAACATTGTGAGCAGTTGTTTAACACGGTAAAAGCGGCTCAGATGGATATGGACAGCCAGCGCGATGATATCTCTGGAATCTTGCGCGTCGGGTTGTCGCAGTCATTTGGCACACTGCATATCATTCCGGCGATTGATCAACTCAGACAGCTTTATCCTCAGTTGAGAATCGAGGTCCACTTGTTCGACTATAAGGTGGACATGATTGAAGAGCGCTTGGATCTCTGGATCACCAACAATGAAGACTTGCCTGAAGGTTACATTGCGCAGCGTTTAGCCGATAGCCAGTTTGTGGTGGCTGCGTCACCGGATTATCTGATTAAGGCTGGGACGCCACATGTACCTTCCGATTTGATTGACCATAACTGTCTTATTTATCGTAGCCGTGAACGAGATTACACATCGTGGGCGTTTGATAACGGGCAAGAAAACCTCAGCGTCAAAGTCGCGGGCGATTACTCAGTCGATTTGGCTGAGGCAGTACGAGACGCGGCAGTATCAGGGTGGGGCGTTGCTTATTTGGCGACTTACTTAGTGAAAGAAGAGTTTAGAACGGGCAAGTTGATTCAAGTCTTGCCAGAGTGGAGAGCCAGTCAGTTGATGCCATTCTATGCTGTTTACCCAAGCCGAAAGAACATGCCGAAGAAGCTTTCAGCGGTGATTGAGTTCATTAAAGATCATATCGGGTCGCCGACGTATTGGGACAAAAACCTCAAAACGTGCGTTGAACTGCATCGCTAACTGTTTCCTAATCTATAAATATAATTTCCATATGGAAAAAGTACGCTTTTTAATCAAAGTTAATTATTAAAATTCAATAACTTAATTCTACTCATAGTTAAATCGTGATTACCCCAACATCACGTTAACAACCTCAGCTTGCCGCAAACGATTTCCTCTATAGAATGCGTCGCCTTTCCTATCTACAACTTTTAGGTTGACGCACATGGCTTCCCTACTTGGAATTATCACTATTTTAGTTGCCGCTTGGTTACTATCTACGGACAGAAAAAATATTCCACTAAGAACAGTCTCTTTGGCTTTCTTATTACAAATCTCATTCGCGCTATTGGTTCTGTATGTACCAATGGGTAAAGAAGCGTTGAATGCAGCCACGGGTGCGGTATCTAGCTTGATCAACTACGGTCAAGAGGGGATTAACTTCCTATTTGGTGGCCTAACGAATAACGGTTTCGTTTTCGCGATTAATGTTCTGGGCATCATTATCTTTTTCTCTGCGCTTATCTCTGGTTTGTACCACATCGGCTTTATGCCAAAAGTGATCAACCTTATCGGTGGTGCACTGCAGAAGTTCTTGGGCACAGGTCGTGCGGAATCACTGTCTGCGACTGCCAACATCTTTGTCGGCATGATTGAAGCGCCATTGGTGGTTAAACCTTACTTAAAGCACATGACGGATTCACAACTGTTTGCTGTGATGGTGTGTGGTTTAGCTTCTGTCGCTGGTGGTACGCTAGTGGGTTATGCATCGCTTGGCGTTGACCTAAACTTCCTGATCGCTGCGGCATTCATGTCTGCACCAGCCGGTCTATTGATGGCTAAAATCTTAGTACCTGGCAGCCCAGATGACGCTCAAGAAAATATTGAGTCTGATGTAGAAATTCCACGAGCAACAAACGTAGTTGAGGCAATGGCAGATGGGGCTATGTCTGGACTTCGTATTGCCGTTGCGGTGGGTGCAACACTTCTTGCCTTTATCAGTGTGATTGCAATGCTGAATGGCTTGCTAGGTATCGTTGGCGGCTGGTTTGGCGTAAACCTAAGCTTCGAACTTATCCTAGGTTATGTGTTTGCACCCGTTGCATGGCTGATCGGTGTACCGTGGTCTGAGGCTGTGGTTGCGGGCTCATTGATCGGTAACAAGATTGTCGTGAACGAGTTCGTGGCTTTCATCCAACTAATGGATGCTAAAGAGGCGCTAAGTGAGCACTCACAAGCGATCGTGACTTTTGCTCTATGTGGCTTTGCTAACATATCTACCATGGCGATTCTTATCGGTGGTTTGGGCAGCTTAGTTCCAGAGCGTCGCTCTTTCATCTCACAATATGGCTTCAAAGCGATTTGTGCAGGTGTGTTTGCTAACCTAATGAGTGCCGCTATTGCTGGTGTTGTACTTTCCCTATAGCTAACTGATCATGACTTTACTCCCCCTATAGTAAAGTGACTGATTAATCACAATAATATTCGGTTAGCGTGAAAAAGAGAGCCTATAGTGTAAGAACGTAGGCTTTCTTATTTCATTGAATAGTTTGTACCACAGGGTGTGGTGCAAACCTTTTAGGGGCACAAATGGATTTGTCGATTACTTCTTCTTTGGCGTTAATTGGACTCTTGTCTTTAGCTTGTCAGCTACTCGGTTGGCGTTTACGTCTTCCCGCTATTCTTCCTCTCCTTATCGTTGGCCTGTTGTTAGGTCCCGGCCTGAATATCCTAAATCCCGATGCCATTTTCGGTGATGTGCTGTTTCCTATGATTTCATTAGGGGTTGCCATCATCCTGTTTGAAGGGGCATTAACCCTAAATTTCAAAGAAATCAGAGGCCATGGTCGGATGGTGACTCATCTCGTGAGTTTCGGCATGTTGATTACATGGGCGTGTATCGTGGTGGGTGCTTATTACTTTGTGGACTTCAGTTGGCCGTTAGCCGCACTGTTTGGTGCATTAGTTGTGGTAACTGGCCCTACGGTAATCGTGCCCATGCTTCGCAGTATTCAGCCTAAATCTTCGTTAGGCAGTATCTTGCGATGGGAAGGGATAGTGATTGATCCGATTGGCGCTCTGTTTGCGGTTCTCGTTTACGAGTACATTGTTTCTTCTGCCGATCCTACTGGACACGTTCTGTCAGCACTGGGCCTGACGCTAGTAATAGGTTTAGGCTTAGGGATCATCGGTGGCCATTTGATTGCCAAGATGCTGCAAGGGCATTGGGTACCGCACTATTTGCGTAATGTGGCTGTGTTGACGTTAATGCTCGCCGCGTTCTCGTTTTCTAATGATTTGAGTGAAGAATCGGGTTTATTAACCGTGACCATCATGGGGATCTGGCTTGCCAACGTGAAAGGCTTGGATATCGAAGACATCATCGAATTCAAAGAAACCCTAACCGTGTTGCTTATTTCTGCGTTGTTTATTCTGTTAGCGAGCAGGCTCGATTCCGGAACCTTCCTCTCGATAGGTTGGGGTGGGGTTGGTCTGTTAGCGGTAGTGATGCTGGTGGCGCGCCCTTTGAGTGTGTGGATCAGCGGGATCGGCACGGATCTTACCTCTGCGGATAAGTGGTTTTTGAGCTGGATGGCACCGCGCGGGATCGTTGCAGCCGCGGTTTCTTCTCTGTTTGCAATCAAGCTTCAAGAAAAACAATTAATTGAAGGCGCAGACCTTCTGGTGCCAATGGTGTTCTTGGTCATCATCGGTACGGTTGTGATTCAGAGCCTTACCGCGAGTTGGTGGGCGAGAAGGCTAGGTGTGACTCAAGAGAAGGCACAAGGCGTTATCTTCTTTGGTGCGACTCAGTTTTCACGCCAGTTTGCCAAAGTGCTGGCCACACACAACATCAACAGTGTGCTTGCTGATACCAACTGGGAGAGCATTCGTTTAGCGCGCATGGAAAACTTGAATGTTTATTTTGGTAACCCGGCTTCGAGCCACGCTGAAAATAATCTGGAATTGGATGGAATAGGGCGTGCGATGATCGTGTCGCCTTATCGTCAAACCAACCCGTTAGTTAGCATGCACTATCAAGACGAGTTTGGTGAGAATAAGGTGTTTGAGCTTGAGTCCTCAGAGAATAAACATGAAAGGCATCAAGTGAGTCGCGATGGCAATAGAAGCTTGTTTTCGGAAGGGATTACCTATTCCAAGCTTAACTCACTGATGGCTCAGGGTAGCCAAATTAAAAGTACAGGTTTGACAGAGGCATTTGATTTAAACGAGTTTAACGCGCTGTACCCTAAAGCTATCCCTCTTGGGGTGATTAATGGCGGTGATTTCCGTTTAATTACACAAGGATCTGAGTTGGAAAAACTCATATCAACGGAGTGTGAGCTTATTAGTTTATTACCGCCTTCTGAACAGACGGAAAAAGTTGATACTCCAGATAAGTAGCAACGAGCACTTCATCAAAAGCGCGTCGCCTTGTTTCAAAAACGAATAGCTAAGTATCAAAAAAGCCGCAACGTTCATCACGTTGCGGCTTTCTAATTCTATTTATATACGCTGCGGATTACTTCGAGTGAAATTGCTCACAAGCGATCATGGTGTTCTCGATTAGGCTCGCAACCGTCATTGGACCAACACCACCCGGTACAGGTGTGATGAAGCTTGCGCTTTCTTTCGCTACGTCGTATTCAACGTCGCCCACTAGTTTGCCAGACTCTAAGCGGTTGATACCAACATCGACCACAACAGCGCCTTTCTTAATCCAAGCGCCAGGAATGAAGTTAGGTTTACCAACGGCAACTACCACAACGTCTGCTTGACGTACGTGGCCTTCAAGGTCTTTGGTGAAGCGGTGACATGTTGTTGTCGTACAACCTGCTAGAAGAAGCTCTAGCGTCATTGGGCGACCTACGATGTTTGATGCGCCAACCACAACCGCGTGCTTACCACGTAAATCGATGTTGTAACGGTCAAGCAGCGTGATGATGCCTTTTGGCGTGCAAGAGCGAAGCTTAGGCATGCGCTGAGCCAAACGGCCAACATTGTATGGGTGGAAGCCGTCAACGTCTTTTTCTGGCGTGATACGCTCAAGAACGTGAGTGCTATCAATGCCTGCTGGTAGAGGCAGTTGAACAAGAATACCGTCGATCTCTGGATCGTCGTTCAGTTGGTCTACCAGTGTTAACAATTCGTCTTCTGTCGCAGTGGCTGGCAAGTCGTAAGATTTAGATACGAAGCCAACTTCTTCACACGCTTTACGCTTACTTCCAACGTAAACCTGAGAAGCAGGGTCTTCACCCACTAAAACAACCGCTAGGCCCGGAGCGCGCAATCCAGCTTCAGTACGAGCTTTTACACGTGCAGCAACTTCGGAGCGAACCGTTTGAGAAATTAGCTTTCCATCAATATTTTGAGCAGTCATGAATTTCCTTAGTATTGATATTCAAGTTAGTGGCTGATGTTTTTGGCGCATTATTCCAGAAAATCTTTTTGATTACCATCAAGCAAACGTTTGCTTTGGTCTATTTTCCAACACTTATATGTTTGTTGCCCTTTTTTTACCCACTTAGATCAGAATGTTACATAAAGCCGTTGCTTTACTGATTCGAATTCGTATAATTCGTTCCTGTAGCGCGCCCTTAGCTCAGCTGGATAGAGCACCTCCCTTCTAAGGAGGTGGTCGAAGGTTCGAATCCTTCAGGGCGTGCCATTATTTAAAGAAACCCGATAACTCTCCGAGTTGTCGGGTTTTTTGCATTTCAGGGCAATCTAATCTTCTTTGTCTTTGTGGCTTCGCTTGTGTCAATCCCACTTTAAAATGTCCTCATTTGTCCCAAATAGAAATGTCCCCTTGTTAGGTCTTTCGACTGGAAGCTTTGAATGGTTCGGTGAGGACAGGGTTGATGGCTCGAGGCGCTGTTTGAAGGGCTCTTTGTTGTGCACGGCGCTTGGGGGCTTTCTTACTGCGGGTTCGTTGCTGTTGTTGTTCGAATTCTTCTTGTTGTTGCTGAGCAAATTTTAAAACTTGGCCGAGGCGTTTGTTGTCGACGATTTGGGTTTGTTGAACGTGCTCGAGTTTGTCGAAGGTTTTGAATTCGAGTTTTCGATGCCCGTATTGGATGGCGATTTCACCGTTTGGGTAGTCGAGTATCTTGACATGTTCGTGCGCTAGTCGGCTGTTTTCTTCAGTAGGTTCAATGAGATAAATCACTTTATCGTATTGAAATGTCAGCGACTTTGAGAGCTTGCGGGTTTCTTGCCAACTGAAAATATCGTCGAGTTCTTGCTTGGACTCTCGAACCGGGCGATGCATGTCTTTTGGGTATTGAGCGGGCTTAGCAAAGCGATGGTTAAAATCGGCGATGAAGTAGGGAAGCCAGGCGTTGGCTTGTTCGATGGTGTCGATACCTTGTAAGCGCATCTCTTTAACCAGTCGGTCTTGCAGCGTGAGGTTGGCTCGCTCAACGCGGCCTTTGGCTTGGGAGCTGTTGGCACAGATGAGTTCTATGGCCAGTTCTTTCAGCACGCGCCCGTATTGAGTTTGGCCAACTTGTTTGTGTTTCTCCTGATTCACTCGAAAAATTGAGTGCTTGTCACTGTAAAATGCGATGGGTTTACCGTGCTCATTGAGGTATTCACGCGTGGTCAACATGTAGTCAAATGCGGATTCTGTCTCGCTGAATCTTAGGTTCATCAAACGGCCAGTCGCATCATCAATGAACACCAATAGGCAGCATTTGTCGCTGCGGCCTTCAAACCAGTCATGATGGGAGCCGTCAATTTGGATAAGTTCACCCAAGCAATCACGACGGTAACGAGGCTGATAGACTCGAGGTTTGCGTTGTGAATGTGGAAGCCACAGTCCGTCGGCGATCATCCATTGACGGAGTGTTTCTTTAGAGACGGATAGATTGTGTCGTTCAGTCAGTTTTTCCAGAGCGAACGTTGGTGAGAAGTCAGAGTAATGCTCACGGATAAGTTTCAGTATTTCAATTCTGAAATGTTCTGAGTAGCGTCGATTACTTGGGCGTCCACGCGCTGCGTGTGTAAGACTTTGAGCACCAAGAGAGACCAGTTTGTTCACCAAACGTCGGATATGGCGCGCAGACAGATTCAAAATTATAGCGGCGTCAACTTGGCGTAGTCGTTTTTCACGTACGTCAGTAAGCACCTTGAATCGATGAATATCTTTTGCACTCATAGTAATAAGCATCCGGATAACTCCTAAGCAGACCAATATAGGTAAGCTTAGGAGGACATTTTAAAATGGCTCAAACCGGACATTACTAAATTGCTCTAACAGCTTGTCTGCGTATCTGTTGGCTTATGTTAAACAGCCACAACCTCTGGAATGTATCGAAGACCTAACATCGTACACCCATCTTCTAAGTAACTATCCGTCACCACGTCGAAACCGAATTTACCATAGTAGTCTTTAAGGTGTGATTGTGCCGAAATAAAAATTGAGCAGTCAGGATAAATCTTTCGAGTTGCATCAAAACTCACCTGCATGAGTTGGTTACCTATCTGTTTGCCTCGATAGTCCTTCGCGACAATCACTCGTCCGATACAAACATCGTTGGCATCTGAATCGAGCAGGGGAAGAACATCGGTTGGATACCCAAGTTTCTGAGCCATAATTCGACTGTAAGCCACTAAGTGTCCGTTCTCGTAGCCCATGACGTGATAAGTCTCCGGATGGTTATCTTTACCATCCAAATCACTGTAGGGCGTGTTCATATCCACGATAAAAATATCAACTCTTTGCTGCAAGAAATCATAGAGCTCTTGAACAGACAGATCTTCGAA
This sequence comes from Vibrio coralliirubri, assembly GCF_024347375.1. Taxonomy (NCBI): domain Bacteria; kingdom Pseudomonadati; phylum Pseudomonadota; class Gammaproteobacteria; order Vibrionales; family Vibrionaceae; genus Vibrio; species Vibrio coralliirubri. The sequence goes on from NZ_AP025470.1 coordinate 977,851, forward strand.
CTTTTTAACTCTCCACTCAATCATTATTCTTCTCCTTATTATTGTGGGGTACAACATAGAGAGTATTTAAAGTGACTTCATTAACCTTTGTTAATTGGGCAATGTTACTGGTGAAAATGGCCACTTCAAAGCGACGCTCATTTCTCCTCGTCATTCATTTCATTCGGCTCATGTAATAGAAAGTTAAAATTGTTCGTTTTTTGGGGTTTACATCATTTGGTAATAAAGCCACTATGAATTCACGAAGAATAGACAAGTAAAGCTGTTAGCCAGTTGGTTTAGGAATCAAACCTTCTGCTCAATAGCTGATTTAGAGGAAGTAATGGCAGGAAACAGTATCGGACAACATTTCCGCGTGACCACGTTCGGAGAAAGTCACGGTATCGCACTAGGATGTATCGTAGATGGGTGCCCACCAGGATTAGAAATTACCGAAGCAGACCTTCAAAGAGATTTGGATCGTCGTCGCCCTGGTACTTCTCGTTATACAACGGCTCGCCGTGAAGCGGATGAAGTGAAAATCTTATCAGGTGTATTTGAAGGCCAAACTACGGGCACTTCTATTGGTCTATTGATTGAAAATACAGACCAACGCTCTAAAGACTATTCCGAAATTAAAGACAAGTTCCGCCCTGGACACGCTGACTATACGTACCATCAAAAGTACGGTGTGCGTGATTACCGTGGTGGTGGTCGTTCTTCAGCTCGTGAAACTGCAATGCGTGTAGCGGCAGGTGCAATTGCGAAGAAATACCTAAAACAAGAATTTGGTGTTGAAATCCAAGCTTACCTCTCTCAAATGGGTGATATCTCAATTGAGAAAGTGGATTGGGACGAGATTGAAAACAACGCTTTCTTCTGCCCAGATGCCGACAAAGTACCGGAATTTGACCAACTGATTCGTGACTTGCTAAAAGAAGGCAACTCGATCGGTGCGAAGATTCAAGTGGTTGCGACTAAAGTGCCTGTAGGCCTTGGTGAGCCAATCTTTGATCGTCTCGATGCAGACATCGCGCACGCTCTAATGAGCATTAATGCGGTGAAAGGTGTTGAGATTGGTGATGGTTTTGATGTGGTTAATCAACGCGGTAGTGAACATCGTGACCCATTAACTCCGGAAGGTTTCAGCAGCAACCACGCTGGCGGTATCTTAGGTGGTATTTCTACTGGCCAAGATATTGTGGCAAGCATTGCGCTTAAACCAACATCAAGCATTACCGTTCCTGGTGACACGATCACTAAAGACGGTGAAGCAACGCAGTTAATCACTAAAGGTCGTCATGACCCATGTGTAGGTATCCGTGCTGTGCCGATCGCAGAAGCGATGTTAGCGATTGTATTGCTTGATCACTTGCTACGTCACCGTGGTCAAAACTTTGGTGTGACAACTGAAACGCCAAAAATCTAGTTCTGCTTCGTTTTATTCAGAACAGATTTGAAACTGATTTGATAAAAACAAAAAGGGTTGCTTCGTAATGAAGCAACCCTTTTTATATTGTGCGTAATTGAGAATATATTATACCAATCACAGTAAGTAAGTGATCAAAAATAGCGCAGGGAAAAGGCTTGAGAACAAGGCAGAATTTTTCGATAAGTAGTTATTCTACAATCAAAAATTCTAACGCAGTTATCGAGCGTTTTAGCAAGCTAGGGTGACCAGTTATTTACTACGATTGGTATTACCTAATGTACCGAGCTTTCAGGATCAAGCTGGAACGAAGGTAAACGCCACTTGAATCGCACGGCCGCCATACGCAGCAAGTAACCCACCACAAGCGTAACAATCGTCGCGGTTACGTCGTTGATGCCAAGCTCAAGCAAACCTAGGTATAAACCTGAAGCGACAAGTGCGACAGATGCATACAGCTCTTCATGCAATACCAATGGTGTTTGACGACAGATAAGATCTCGCAGCAAACCACCAAAGACACCGGTGACTAGCGCAGACACCATACAGATCATTGGGTGAAGACCCATGGTCATCGCTACCTTAGTACCAATGATACTGAACACGATAAGCCCGAGTGCATCTAAACGAATGAATAGCCCTTTGAGCTTGATTACCCATTTAGCCAGTCCGGTTGTAATAACACCTGCGATACAGGTGATCGCTAGATACTGAGGGTTTTCCACCCAACCTAAAGGGTAATGGCCAAGTAAGATATCTCGTACTGTGCCGCCGCCAATTGCCGTTGCACTCGCAACCAACATTACACCAAACCAATCCATTTTTTGTTTGCCAGCACTGAGAGCGCCGGTCATGGCTTCTGCCGTGATGCCAATGATATACAAAACACTTAGTAGCATTGCTGTAGCTCTATAATATAGGTCTATAAATTGGAGTCTTATAGGCCATAGGGATATAAAAATGAAGCGCGAGTGTAGTAGTAAAAACGCTGATTGACGAATGAATATTTGTACCGTGAATGGCCTTTTCAGATTAGCTAAACTAATCATTCACCTCAAAGTAGTGTAATCTGGGATCAGCAATCGATTGTCACGGTAAAGTATTGGGGTCAACCCAATGCCATTGCTCGTGATAGGGCTTTACCGATCGCTGAAAAAAACGCAAAATGCCCCAGTTCTTTTTACTTAAATTTGATTTTATGACGCACCAATACCCAGACATCATCGATATTTTCAATCATACCTTTTTCGAGAGTTACAATACCAAGCTCGAACTGGGTGCAGACGAGCCTATTTACCTGCCAGCCGACGAACAGATTTCTCATCACCGTATCGTATTTGCTCGCGGATTTTATGCGTCTGCCCTTCACGAAATAGCACACTGGTGTGTCGCTGGGCCTGAACGTCGTTTGTTGGAAGATTTTGGCTATTGGTATGAGCCTGATGGTCGAACTGAGGCGGTTCAAGCTGAGTTTGAAAAAGTAGAAATTCGCCCACAAGCGTATGAATGGATCATTGCGATGAGTGCGGGCTTTCCTTTTAATGTCAGCTGTGACAATCTACACGGCGATTTTGAGCCAGATCGTTTGGCCTTTATGAATAAAGTACACAGTGAAGTCATGGGTATCTTTGAAGCTGGTCTTCCGCCTCGCGTGAAAATGCTCTCTGAAGCATTACGCAGCTTCTACGATGTAGAACCTTTATGTACTAGCCAATTTATTGTGAAATAAGAGAATATTATGATTATCGAATTTGAAGAAAAACTACTTGAAGTAATTGATGCTCGCATTGAAAACGCATCAGACGATGAACTGTTTGCTGGTGGTTACTTACGTGGTCATATTTCTCTTTCTGTGGCTTCATGTGAAGAAGAAGGCATTGAAGATGTGGCTGAAGTAAAAGCGCGTATTGAACAGAGCCTAGACGACGCTCGCTCTGAACTAACGCCAGCAGACCGCACCATCGTTAATGACCTTTGGGTTGAGCTACAAAACCAAGCTTAATCTCGATGCATTGATACTATCCGCTCAGTCCTTTCCTTTCAATTTTGCTGAGCGAACTGGTTTATTTGAGACTCGTTCGAAATTTTTGAATGAGTCCGTTCATTTCTTGTGATGGTTCCATTTTCTTACTACGTTATTCTAATCCCACTTAACGGAATTACAGAAAAGGTCACATCATGAAAGTTATCGCATTTGGCGCAAGCACAAGTTCTACCTCAATCAACAAAACACTAGCAACTTACGCAGCAAACTTGATTGAAGGTGCTGAAGTTAAAGTCCTAGACATCAACGATTACAATGTTCCTATGTTCAGTGAAGACACTGAAAAAGAAATCGGCCAAGCTGAAGGCGCTCAAGCATTCTTGCGCGACCTAGCTGAAGCTGATGCATTTGTTATCTCGTTCGCAGAACACAATGGTCACTACCCAGCAGCATATAAAAACCTATTTGATTGGGCGACACGTATTGAGCGTTCAGTATTTGGCGAGAAGCCTGCGGTTTACCTAGCGACTTCACCGGGTCCTGGTGGCGCACAAACGGTACTTGGCGCAGCGACAGGTTCTGCACCTTACTTCGGTGGCAACGTGCAAGCGTCAGTTTCAGTACCAAGCTTCTACGATAACTTTGATTTTGAATCTGGTTCTATCAGCAACGAAGAGATCGCTCTACAGATTAAAGACGCGGTTGCTAAGCTGTAAATACTGCTTCGTTTAGAGCAACACTAATAACAAAAAGCCCGAGCGACACAATGTCGCTCGGGCTTTTTAGCTTTTAACTTATTAGTTTCAGATATTTCAGATGTTCAGAATAGCTGAACTAGAAACTACGGATTTGATTTAGAATGCTTGTCAGCAACCCATCCAGCCGTTAATGCCTTACCTTTACGCAGTCTGCGTACCCACATTCGACTTGGGTGAATCGCCTCAAGCACATCAACAGGCAAGGGCAGCGGATCGCCACAGATCTGTGATGCTAATACTTCAGCTAATAATGGTGCAGAGCTTAAACCACGCGAACCCAGTCCGATAAAGCAGTATAGGTTAGGGAAGCTTGTTACCGTTTCAACATCTTCAACCGAGTCACGCTGCGGGTTGAAGTTGTGCAGATCTTGATACTGTTCCTTAATGGCTACAAAGTCACCAACGTTTCCGACAAACGGAAGGTGGTCACGGCTTACGCTTCGGATACCTTGGCGCGCTAAGTTATCACTGGTATCGACATCTTTTGTCCAAGCTTGGTCTGGTAGTGACCCATGTAGGCGCTCGCCATTGTGCTGCTGAACCTCAATATCAAATTCTTGATCGATATTGGTTTTGTCGTAGTTAGCACCAATACAGTGATGACCATTGTTTGGATTCTGTGGCGTCAGGTAGCCATCAAAGCACAACACGGTTTTTAGCTGGCTGAGATTTTCCGTGGTCGGAATATGGCTCACTTGGCCTTTAACCGGAGTCAGTGGTACCGGCTGAGTTTGTTCAAACTGAGTGAACTTGTGTCCATTCGCGACAACCACTTGGTCGTGCTTGGTTTGAACCTCACCTTGAGGTGTCTCAATCGTCAGTAACCATTGCTGCTCTGCTTCTAACCATTCAAGTTGCGTTACTTGATGTTGATAGTGTGCGCTCACTTGGTTGCTCTCTTCTAACTTGCCAATCAAGCCTTGAGTAAGCTGAAGAGGGCTTAGCCAGCCGCCCAACGGAAAGTAAACACTCTCTTTATCGACCGGTAAGCCAATTTTTTCGTTGGCTTGCTCTGGTGATAAACGTTGAATTAGGTCGGTGTGGAAGTTGCCTTCCAACATGCGGTTGAGCTTTTTAGTGGAGCCTTGATCCCACATCAAGATGTTCACGCCACACCAGCTGTGATCAAATTGGATAGACTGAGCCGCTTGATTAATAAATTGACGAGCAAACAGTAATCCTGGGCCAAACACGCGAGACACGTTCGAGGTCGCTTCACTCAATAACGGGTAAATCGCTCCTTGGTTGTTACCTGAGGCATTGCCCGCAGCTTGTGGGTGTTCACAATAAAGGGTGATGTTTTTACCACGACGGCTTAGCGTTTTGGCTAATGCAGCACTGGCGACACCACCACCAATGATCGCAATGTCTTGTGATTCACTGTGTTGAGCGAGGCCATACCAAGGTTTGATGTTGGTATGAGCGTGCTTTTCGCCAAGTCGGCCGGCGATCATTTCTCGCTTAGTACCAAAGCCTTTGACCTTTTTCATTTCAAAGCCAGCTTCAATTAAGCCACGGCGAACAAAGCCGGCAGCGGTGAAGGTGGCGCAGCTACAATCTTGCTTAGCGAGCTTGGCCATGCCGTTGAACAGGTTTTGATTCCACATCTCTGGGTTCTTGCTCGGAGCAAAACCGTCTAAGAACCAAGCATCAACCAAACCTTCACGTGGGGTTGGTACGTTAGGCATGCAATCTTTAATATCGCCAAACCACAAATCAAGCGTGATTGCACCGTCGCCCAGCACAATGCGGTGACACTCAGGTAGAGCGATAGGGTAGTGTTCTTGGAGTTGCGTCGCATACTCGGCTAATTCTGGCCACGATTGGTGTGCTTTGATGAGATCCTCTTTATTTAAAGGATATTTTTCAAAACTGATGAAATGTAACTCTTTGGTCATCGCTTGTGGGTTATCTTTAAGAAAAGCATCGAACCATTGCCAAACGGCAAGAAAGTTCAAACCTGTGCCAAAGCCGGTTTCAGCAATCACAAAGCGGCGTTGTTCATGTTCAAGCCAACGCTCTGGAAGGTGGTTTTGCTTTAAAAAGACGTAGCGAGTTTCTTCTAAACCGTTAACATTGGAGAAGTAAACGTCGTCAAATTGGTCTGAAACTGGCGTGCCAGACTCATTCCATTCCAGTTCTGCATTAGTAATTGAAGTCATAAAATCTATCATTTTGTGATTTGAAGCGATATGTTGGTAGGGATTGTACGAATTTCTAGGAAAGCTGACCACTTTTGTTAGGCTTCTTAGTTATCATCTAGCTGAATTTAGAATTATAGGAATGTCACATGAAACGAGTCGTAATCACCGGTATGGGTATTGTTTCAAGTATCGGTAACAACGTCGAAGAAGTTTTAGCATCACTGAAAGAGGGTAAATCTGGTATTACCGCTTCAGAGCAGTTCAAGGAAAATGGCTTGCGCTCTCAAGTATGGGGTAACCTAAAAATGAACCCTGCTGACCATATCGATCGCAAAAAAATGCGCTTTATGGGTGATGCAGCGGCATTCGCTTATCTTTCAATGGAGCAAGCAATTGCTGATTCTGGTTTAACTGAAGATCAAGTATCTAATGACCGCACGGGTATCGTTGCGGGTTCAGGTGGTGCTTCATCTCTAAACCAAGTAAACGCGGTAGACATCATCCGTGAGAAAGGCGTGAAGCGCGTTGGTCCATACATGGTTCCACGTACAATGGCTTCTACGGTTTCTGCTTGTCTAGCAACTCCTTTCAAAATCCGTGGTGTGAACTACTCTATGAGCTCTGCATGTGCGACATCTGCACACTGTATTGGTCACGCAATGGAGCTTATCCAACTTGGTAAGCAAGACGTTGTATTCGCTGGTGGTGGTGAAGAACTGGATTGGTCTCTGACTATGATGTTCGACGCAATGGGCGCACTTTCTACTAAGTACAACGACACGCCAGAACTGGCTTCTCGTACCTACGATGCAGACCGTGATGGTTTCGTTATCTCTGGTGGCGGCGGCATGCTAGTTATCGAAGAGCTTGAGCACGCTGTTGCTCGTGGCGCGAAAATTTACGGCGAGATCGTAGGTTACGGCGCAACTTCAGATGGCTACGACATGGTTGCTCCTTCTGGTGAAGGCGCGGTTCGTTGTATGAAGATGGCAATGCAAAACGTTGATGGTGTTGACTACGTGAACACTCACGGTACTTCAACTCCAGTTGGCGACGTGAAAGAGCTAGGCGCTATCCAAGAAGTATTTGGTGGCAACAGCCCAGCAATTTCTGCAACTAAAGCGATGACAGGTCACGCTCTAGGTGCTGCTGGCGTACACGAAGCTATTTACTCAACGCTAATGCTAGATAACGGCTTTATCGCTCCAAGCATTAACGTTTCTAACCTAGACGAAGCTGCTGCTGGCCTAGACATCGTAACTGAAGCTCGTGATCAAGAGCTAACAACGGTTATGTCTAACAGCTTTGGTTTCGGCGGTACGAACGCAACGCTAGTAATCAAAAAGTACCAAGCTTAACTTAGGCTTGAGTTACAGAGACAAGGTTAATCGTTAAAGGGTTGCGCTAGTGCAGATTCAACACGCACAGGTCACCCAGTAATAATGACCATCAGAACAAAGTTTTTAGACGTAGGTTGGTAAACGTGTTTTTTAAACATAGTTTTTAAATCTGGGTTTAGAAATTGAAAGGTTTCCAGAGCTTGACCAGTACTGACCTTGGTTAGTACTGGTTGAACAGACGCAAGACTCTGTCTCCTGGAGAGCGAGATAGGATCCTTTTGTTCTGGATGTTTGCCCGATTGTTTATTCAATCGGGCATTTTTCGTTTTAGCCGTTTAATATTTGGGTATGGAATCTTATGCCTGTTGTTTGTGCAGACTCAGTGATTCAGCCCTTTATTTATAATGTATTCCAATTGCTACTCGACACCGTGTGTGGAATTTTGCACAATCATTTCAATTCACATTTAGGTCGATAGACCCCAACAAAAGTACTCGCCAAATGAAAATCTTAATCGACGAAAATATGCCTTACGCTGAAGCGCTTTTTAGCCAGCTAGGGGAAGTGACAATGAAGTCTGGTCGCACACTTACTGCTGACGACCTAGTTGACGTAGACGCATTGATGATTCGCTCTGTTACCAAAGTAAACGAGTCATTGATCAGCAAAGCCAATAAGCTGAAGTTTGTCGGTACTGCGACGGCTGGTATGGACCATGTTGACCAAGAATTGATGAAAGAGCGTGGCATTTTCTTTACTGCGGCGCCTGGCTGTAACAAGGTGGGTGTTGCTGAGTACGCGTTCAGTGCGATGATGGTGCTTGCGCAGCAACAAGGCTTCTCTGTTTTTGATAAAACGGTTGGTATTATCGGCTGTGGTCAAGTGGGCAGTTACTTAGCGAAGTGCCTAGAAGGCATTGGTATTAAAGTTCTGCTGAACGACCCTCTAAAACAGCAAGAGGGTGATACTCGCGAATTTACTGAGCTAGAAACTCTGCTTGAGCAATCAGACGTTATTACATTGCATACACCGATCACTAAGACGGGTGAGTTTCCAACGCATCACTTGATCAATGAGCAAGTGCTGAACAACTTACGTGCTGATCAAATTCTGATTAATGCAGCTCGCGGTCCTGTGGTTGATAACCAAGCGCTAAAAGCTCGCCTGCAAAAAGCCGATGGTTTCACCGCAGTGCTTGATGTGTTTGAGTTTGAACCTGAAGTCGACTTTGAGCTTCTTCCACTTCTTGCTTTTGCAACTCCTCACGTAGCGGGCTACGGTTTAGAGGGTAAAGCGCGTGGTACCACAATGATCTTCAACAGCTATTGTGAGTTTTTAGGTACTGAACAGCGTGCTTATGCGAGCGACTTATTGCCGACAGCGCCTGTACCTCAAATGAAATTAGATAGAGCTTGGGATGAAGCAACACTGCACAATTTGACTCAGTTGATCTATGATGTGCGCAAAGACGACGCCTTATTCCGTCGCAATATCGCTACGCCGGGTTCTTTTGACAAGATGCGTAAAGAATATTGGGACCGCAGAGAGTACAGTGCAGTCGAGTTAACGGGCGACGAATCTTGTAATTTAACGCCGTTATCTAAACTCGGTTTTATGGTAAAGCCAACTTTATAAAAGAGAGAAACAATGAGCCAAGAATTTAATATTGCTATTTTAGGTGCGACTGGTGCGGTTGGTGAAACCATTCTTGAAGTACTTAAAGAGCGTAAATTCCCTGTCGGTGAAATGCACTTACTAGCAAGTGAACGTAGTGAAGGCAAAACTTCCCGTTTTAACGGCAAAACAATACAAGTACAAAACGTAGAAGACTTCGATTGGTCTCAAGTACATATTGCGTTTTTCTCTGCAGGTAGCGAGCTTTCAGAGCGTTGGGCTCCAATTGCGGCTGATGAAGGTGTTGTTGTTATCGATAACACATCACGTTTCCGTTACGAATACGATGTTCCTCTGGTTGTGCCTGAAGTGAACCCTGAAGCAATTGCTGAGTTCCGTAACCGTAACATCATCGCGAACCCTAACTGTTCTACTATCCAAATGGTAGTAGCTCTGAAACCAATTCACGATGAAGTGGGCCTTGAGCGTATTAACGTTTCAACTTACCAATCTGTGTCTGGTGCAGGTAAGCCAGGTATCGATGAGCTAGCGGGTCAAACGGCTAAGCTTCTTAACGGTATGCCAGCTGAAAATTCAGCGTTCTCACAACAGATCGCCTTCAACTGTATTCCTCAAATCGATGAATTTACAGAGAACGGCTACACGCGTGAAGAGATGAAGATGGTTTGGGAAACTCAAAAAATCTTTGCTGACTCTTCAATCACAGTGAACCCGACTTGTGTTCGTGTACCAGTATTCTACGGTCACGCAGAATCTCTACACATTGAAACTCGCGCACCAATCGGTGCAGAGCAAGTGGTTCAGCTTCTAGAGAACACAGAAGGTGTTGAAGTATTCCAAGCGCTAGACTTCCCAACTCAAGTTCGTGATGCAGGTGGTAAAGACCACGTAATGGTTGGTCGTATTCGTAACGACATCAGCCATCACAGCGGCGTGAACATGTGGGTTGTCGCTGATAACGTTCGTAAAGGCGCAGCAACAAACGCAGTTCAAATCGCTGAAGTTCTGATTCGCGATTACTTCTAAGCTTTATTGCTTTGATAAACAAGCCTCACTCTTTAGTGGGGCTTTTTTAATCGATTAAAAATATTGTTAGTCAAATTGTGTGAAATTGCTGCGAATATTGTTGCTGCAACACATTTTTTGTTTTCATCTCTATAGTTTTACGTCATTTATCCGATATATTTAATAGATCATCACTTTTCCGAATTTAAGCACCTAGCTGAGCCTTTTATGTTTCAAATTTTCAAGCCGTGGTTAATGCCTTTTGCCTTTATCATTGCGACTCAGATTTCCGTTGTTCGTGCAGATTCCATTCGAGTTGTAGGGCCTAATGGCCAGATACAATCAGCGCCTACGTTTTCAGAACCACTTCAAAGAGCGCAATCGAATAGCGCTGAGCCTTCACGTTTCTATGGTCCAACTCGCGGCTCAGAAACATTGTGGTCTATTGCCTCAAAGTTACGCCCTGATAACTCCGTTTCAGTCCAACAAACCCTGTTGGCTATTTATCGCTTAAACCCACAAGCGTTTGAAAACCAGAATATCCATAGCCTGCTGCCTGCCAGTAATTTACGAGTGCCTTCTTTAGAGCAAGCACGTGCAAGCTCGACGCAGCAAGCTATCAACATCATGAACTCACATCTTGCTAAGCTTGATGCTCCTGCAAGTAAGCCTGTCGCTTCAAAACCAAAAGCGTCGAGTTCTGATGCAAAAAATGTTGCTCCTGCTAAGCAAGTAAGCACTACTGAAACCGCTAAAAAGCCATTGTCTCCAACTCAATCATCTCTAGCTCAATCTGCTCCAACCCAAGAGATGAACAAGTTAGAGAAGCAGCTAGAGCTTTCAGAAACTGAACTGCTGTCACTTGAAGAGAAAAACCACCAACTTCGTTTGATGTTATCGAATGTTCAATCGGAAGTGGATGAGCTAAAAACAGAGCTCAGTGATGAAGAGCGCATTCGTAGCGAAGTGGAAAAGCTGCTTGATGAAGAGCGCAGAAAGAACGCCGAAATTGAAAAGATGGCACCAAGTGCCATGGACGAACTGTTATCGAATGGTTGGTTAGTAGCGGCTCTGGCGATTATTCCAGGTTTGCTCATTGGTTTGATCGTTGTGATGCTGTTAGGCCGTCGTTCTAAAAATGATGAGCAACAGCAGACGACTCAAGAACAACCGCTTCAGCCAGAACCAAGCACCGTTGCGCCTATTGCATTGGGCGACGAGATGGATGACCTTAACGAGCTGTCTTTAGACGATGATTTGTTTGGTACAGAAGATGACGCCAACAAGCTGTTTGACGAGCAAGCGCTAGCCGAAGAAGACGATGTCTTTGCCGGCTTAGATGAATCTGATCTCGATTTCAATCTAGATGGTGAAGACGATGACCCATTTGCCAGCATTGGCGAAAACGGCGATTTAGACACCAACTTCGACGATCTAGATTTAGACAGCAGCAACGGCATTAGTGTTAATGGCGAAGAGAAAGCGCTTGGTCTTGAAGAGATGGAGCGTGCGCTAGACAAAACTGCGGAAAGCGCCGTCGATACTGATGATGTCGACTTCGACCTTTCTGATGATAACGCAATGTCTGCTGATGACATTGAAGCTTTACTATCTCAAGAGTCTGAAACTGAAGATCTCGGTTCCAACGAGCTAGACCAATCTTTATTAGATGATCTGTTTGCTCTTGATGACGAAGATGATGATAGCTTCGATATTGATGCTCTGATTTCGGAAGAGCAAAGTGATTCGCCTTCTAGCACTGAAACACCAGCAAGCGATGATTTTGACATCGATGCGCTTATCTCTGAGCAACAAAGTGAGACTAAGCCTGCTGATTTGAGCAATGACGACTTTGATATTGATGCTCTAATCTCTGAACAACAGTCCCCTGAGCCAGCTTCACCGACAGCGAATGATGATATTGATGACATCTTTGCCCAGGTTGCCGCTCAGAACGATCAAGCGAATGACCTTTTCAACCTTGATAGCGACGATGAGATTGCCACTAACCTAAACAGTGGTTTGGCGTCTGACGATGATATCGAAAACATTCTGTCTCAGTTCGATAAGCCAATCGTAGATGAAGAACCTCAAGACAGCGTTGACCTGCTTGATGAGCAATTGGCCGGGGATGACGTTGATTTAAGTAACTCGACTGACCTTCTTGATGAAATGTTGGAAGACGAATCGGATGATGAGTCTGAAAGTGAGCCTCTAGGCTTTGATTCCTTATCTGAACTTGAAGAGCTTTCTGGCCTATCGACCGATGATGAGCTAAACATTGCGGAAGATAGCACGGAAACTTTAGATGAATTGATAGGTGCTTCTGACGATGATGATTTCGAACTCGACGCCGCAAGTACCGACTTACTGGATGATTTCCTTGATAGTGAACTGTCAGATGATGAGCTTTCAGCGAATGCATCAAAATCAGAATCTCTAGACCCATTTGATGACTTACTGACAAGTGGCATTGAAGACGAGCTTGAATCTGAAGATAAGGCGTTTGATAAAGAGTTAGACGCAGCCTTTGGTTTTGACAACGTTAACGATGAACCTGAAAAGGACTCAGGCGTTGAGCTTACTCCGTTAACCTCTGAAACATCTGAAGTTGAGCCTGAGCAAGCATCGGACATTAGTGAAACACCACAACCTGAAGTCGTTAGTGATGAATCGTTAGACTCGGAAGTGACTCAAGAAAGTACTGACATTAAGCCAGAAAAAGATGAAGCCTTTAATCGTGATGGTTTTATCGATGATTTGTTCGGTGTCGCACCAGCAACGGATGCTTTGCTTGATGACTCGCTAGAAACAACAGACGAAGCGTTAATTGATGAGTTAATGACTTCTGATGACAATGATTTGTTGCCAGCGACAGAAGAGCCTGTTGAGCAATTAATTGACAATACGGTTGAACCAGAGCAAGCGTCTCTTTTAGACAGCGACGAAGTATCAGCGGAAGAAACCGCATCGTCGGTTGAAGATGATGAACTGGATATCGACTCGCTGTTATCTGAGAATTCTGATTTTGACAAACCAGATTTTGAAGAGCGAGTTCAAGAAGAAACCGCACAACAAGAACCAGAGTCAAAAGAAGCCGACATACAAGAACAAGCTTCGCCATCCTCTTTAAATGATATCTCTGAAGATGATGAAGAGACGGTTGAAGACTGGTTAGCTGAAGCCATCGGCGATGTAGAGTCGCCAGCGAACGTTACCTCTGATTTTGACTTTGAGCCGAAAATCCAAGGTAGCGATCAGCTTGAAGATGTTGTTGAATCCTTGCCAGAGCCAGAGCCAGAGCCAGAGCCAGAGCCAGAGCCAGAGCCAGAGCCAGAGCCAGAGCCAGAGCCAGAGCCAGAGCCAGAGCCAGAGCCAGAGCCAGAGCCAGTTCGTGCTGCAAATATGCCAGAGATCATTCCGAATGAATTTGGTGTGCCACAAGACGATGATTGGCTGGTTGAAGACGAGACGCCTGCACAAGAAGCATTGGCAGAACCTGGCGCAACACCAGAGCCAGTAACACCTGTCGCTGAACCTCAGTTAGATACTGAACCGCAAGTTGAAGCTACACCACAAGCGGAAGTAGCAGAACAAGCTGAAGTTCTAGGACAAGAAGGCGAAGAAGAATTCTCGTTTGATGACTTTGAACTACCAGAGTTTGGTGAAGAAGACGCACTAGCGGAAGCTGAATCTGAATCAACAGCAGAGCCAGCAATGCCTGCTATTGACTCTCAACCAAGTGTTGAGCCTCAAGCTGAAGCCCAAGTTACAGCTCAGGCGCAAGACGACGAAGAGTTTTCGTTTGATGATTTCGAGTTACCAGAGTTTAGTGAAGAAGACGCACTAGCGGAAGCTGATGCTGAATCAACACTGGAGCCAGCAACGCCTGTTATAGACTCTCAATCAAGTGTTGAATCGCAACCAACCGCTGAGCCTCAACTAGATGCTGCACCACAGGCAGAAACTGCGCAACCAGAAAGCGAAGAAGAGTTCTCATTCGATGACTTCGAACTCCCAGAGTTTGGTGAAGAAGACGCGTTAGCTGAAGTGGTGAGTGAGCCTGATGAAGCGCAGTTAGAGCAAGACTTAGCGCCTGACACAGAGAAGTTTGAGTTCGATGATCTTGATCTTCCTGAGTACGATGAAGAAAGCGCAAAAGCGGACTCTGTTTTAGATGATATTGAGCAAAGCAACGCTGAGCCGGTGGCGGAAGACCAAGGCGTAGAGTTTGATGAGTTTGATTTACCGGAATACGGTGAAGATGAAGCCATCTCCGATGCGTTTGCAGAGAAACCGACACCATTGACTTCTTTCAGCCCACAAGGCGAAGAGCAAGATGCGTTGCATGATCTGTTCTCAAACCCGCAGAGCTACAGTCAGACCGATGATTTCTCGAATGCTGATGACTCTGAACCGGCTGGTTTTACACAGCCAGAACAATCACTGAGCGCGGCTTCAGAGCCAAACTCAACGCCTGCATCGGTTCAAGATGAGCCACTAGAAGGCTTTGATGACTTTGATGAGACAGCATTAGCTGAGTTGCTTTCTGAAGATGTTCAAGACTCTGTCGACAACATGTTCGATAAGCCATTGGACGCAACTTCGATTGATAGCGCAGGGCTGGATATTGACGCAATGCTTGAAGTTGGCGGCGAAGACTGGAAAGGCTTTAACCTAGCGCCAGAGCAACAATCGAGCATGCATAATGATGTGCCTGATGACCAACAAGAGATTTGGGCGTCGGCTGAACAGCAAGCTGAACCGAAGATCAAAGAAGAGAATTGGGCTCAACAAGACAACTTAACTGAATCAGGCAACAGTCGTGATAAGCAGTACATGACGATTGATGAACTGATGGCTCAAGTCGAGCAAGAAGGTGAAGAAGTCATTAATCCAGACGATGAAGAGCTTAAACTGGATGTTGGTCTAAACGAATTCCCTGATGTTATCGGTGATATTGGCAATTATGATGTCGACAGCAATGCAGAAGCTGCGGGTAAGCTTGATTTGGCCAAAATCTACATCGAGATGAGTGACTCGCAAGGGGCAATTAAGCTTCTAGAAGAGGCAATCGTTGATGGCAGCGATGATATTCGTCGAGAGGCAAAAAATCTTATCGATACGTTAAACGGTCGATAAATTTACAAATCAGAAAGGGTAGCGTTGGCTACCCTTTATTTTAAGGCAATGCAGAGCGCTATCGTTTGATTTGGTTTTTCAACAGCATCGTCTCGGTCGCTGCTGATTGTTTATTGAAGTTTTAGTCCCATCCTATTTGGGCTAGCACTGATTTCCGTATATACTTCTCGCCCATTTTCAAAGAGAACAAGAACATGAAAATTGCTTTAGGTATTGAATATAACGGTACCCACTACTTTGGTTGGCAGCGCCAACGAGACGTGAAAAGTGTCCAAGAAGAATTGGAAAAGGCTCTTTCAGTTGTCGCGAATCACCCTGTAGAAGTTATGTGCGCAGGTCGTACAGATGCCGGTGTTCACGGTACGGGACAAGTCGTTCACTTTGAAACTAATGTCGATCGTAAAATGGTGGCATGGACAATGGGCGCGAATGCTAACATGCCAAAAGATATTGCGGTTCGTTGGGCGACAGAAGTGAATGAGGATTTCCATGCTCGTTTCTCGGCAACTGCTCGCCGTTATCGCTACATTATCTTTAACCATGCACTACGCCCAGGCATTTTGAATTCAGGAGTGAGCCATTATCATGGTCACCTTGATGAGAAAAAAATGCATGAAGCGGGTCAGTACTTACTTGGTGAGAATGACTTCACTTCGTTTCGGGCAACACATTGTCAATCTCGTAGCCCATGGAGAAACATGATTCACTTGAACGTGACTCGTCATGGACACTACATTGTGATCGATATTAAAGCGAATGCGTTTGTTCACCACATGGTGAGGAATATTACTGGTAGCCTTATTGCTGTAGGTAAAGGGGAGCAGAAACCAGAGTGGATCCAGTGGCTTTTAGAAGCTAAAGATCGAAAAGTAGCCGGCGCAACTGCAAAAGCGGAAGGTTTGTATCTGGTGGATGTTGATTATCCTGAACATTTTGAGCTACCACGAGAGCCAATTGGTCCTCTATTTTTACCGGATAATTTGAACTAAATGTGAGACTTAGGTTCAAAAATTATTACGGTTTAGTGCGTAAGATAGTCCCAGAAAATAGGTACAACCAGTTTTTTATCTACAGTCGCTGTTTTATGTGCTTTAATTCCCACGCATAATTCCCAAATTTATTTCTTTCGCAATCAAGCGGAAGAATCGAAACAAAAAGGTCTTCCATGAGTTGGCTTGAAAAGATTTTAGAAAAAAGCAACATCGTAACATCTCGTAAAGCGTCTATCCCTGAGGGTGTTTGGACTAAATGTACTTCTTGTGAGCAGGTTCTGTACCATGCTGAACTAGAGCGTAACTTAGAAGTATGTCCAAAATGTGACCATCACATGCGCATGAAAGCACGTCGCCGTCTGGATACATTCCTAGACAAAGGTGAGCGTGTTGAACTAGGTGCTGATCTTGAGCCACAAGACAAGCTGAAGTTTAAAGACTCTAAGCGTTACAAAGAACGTATCTCTGCTGCTCAAAAGAACAGTGGTGAAACAGACGCATTAGTTGCAATGAAAGGCGAACTATTGGGTTTACCTATCGTAGCGTGTGCTTTTGAATTCTCATTCATGGGCGGCTCAATGGGTTCTGTTGTTGGTGCTCGTTTCGTGAAAGCGGTAGATGCTGCTATCGAGAACAACTGTGGTTTAGTGTGTTTCTCTGCAAGTGGTGGTGCTCGTATGCAAGAGGCATTGATGTCTCTAATGCAAATGGCGAAAACCAGTGCTGCGCTTGAGCGTTTATCTGCGAAAGGCCTACCGTTTGTTTCAGTCATGACTGATCCAACAATGGGTGGTGTTTCTGCAAGTTTGGCAATGCTTGGCGATATCAACATTGGTGAGCCAAAAGCACTGATCGGTTTTGCTGGACGTCGTGTAATCGAACAAACGGTACGTGAAGACCTTCCTGAAGGTTTCCAACGCAGTGAGTTCCTACTAGACCACGGTGCTATAGACATGATCGTTGACCGTCGTGAGATGCGTCAGCGCGTTGCAAGCCTTGTTGCTAAAATGACCAACCAGCCTTCACCATTAGTAGTTTCTGTGAACGATTCACCGAATGAAGCTACTTATGAAGTACCAGAAGCGCCAGAAAAAGGGTAAAGTACCTTCTAACAAACCAACTTAATTATGGTTATGAGTTAGATGAGTCAACAACCTATTCCTCAAGCCACATCCTCTTTGGAGATGTGGCTTGATTATTTATCAAACATCCACACAAGCGCTATTGATCTTGGATTAGACCGAGTTCAGGCCGTCGCCTCTAAGGCAAACCTCACCAAACCTGCTCAACATGTTATTACTGTTGCCGGAACCAATGGCAAAGGCTCAACATGTGCACTGATGGAAGCGATTCTATTGGACGCTGGTTACTCAGTTGGTGTCTACAGTTCTCCTCACTTAATTCGCTATAACGAACGTGTTCGTATCAACGGCCAAGATCTATCTGATGAAAAGATGGTTCAGTCTTTCGATTTCATTGAGAAAGAGCGTGGCGAAATCAGCCTGAGCTTTTTCGAATATGGCACTTTAGCGGCGTTACGCGCATTTCAAACTGAAGCGGTTGATGTTGTGCTTTTAGAAGTGGGTTTAGGCGGGCGTTTAGACGCGACCAATATCGTTGAGCATGATGTTTCTGTGATTACTAGTTTGGCTGTCGACCATGTTGACTGGCTAGGTGATGACATCAATGTGATTGGCTTTGAGAAAGCGGGCATTTATCGCAGCGGTAAACCCGCTATCTGTGGTCAACCCAAGCCACCAGCAACGGTTGCAGCGCACGCTGATGATATTAAGGCTGAGTTCTACCAAGTCGGTATTCAATACACTTATGATGTTGACGGTGATACGTGGAACTGGCGCAGTGGGGCATTCCAACTAGAATCACTACCTATTCCAAGCCTGCCGTTACCTAACGCGGCAACAGCATTAATGGCATTGGGCACATCAGAGCTTAGTATTAGTGACGTGAACGTGGTTAACGGCATGAAGAATGCGCAGCTTCCAGGGCGTATGCAGCAAATTAGCGAACAACCCGTGATTGTGCTGGATGTGGCGCACAACCCGCATTCTGCTGAATACTTTGCGCAGCAAGTTACGAAAAAGTATGCAGGTAAAAATTTACACGTTGTAGTCGCCATGCTTCATGACAAAGATATCCCAGCGACATTGGAAGTATTAGCGCCAATCGCAACTCATTGGTATCCAGCTTCATTGCAAGGGCCACGCGCTGCGACAGCCGCTGAACTGTGTCAAAGCCTACCAGAAGGCGTAGAACAGCATTCAAACCCTGTCACAGCTTTTGAAGCGGCTTTAGCTTCTGTTAAAGGTGACGATGTTGTGTTGGTTGTCGGTTCTTTCCATACCGTGGGTGAAGTGTTGGAGCATTGGCAGAAAAAAGGAAACTAAATGGCAAGTAAATTCCAAAGCCGATTAGTCGGCACCATCATTTTAGTGGCCATTGGCGTGATTGTATTACCCGATGTGCTAGATGGTAAGAAGCTCCACTATAAAGAAGAGTTTGCAAGCATTCCGATTAAGCCTGAGCTTGATAGTAATGTTGAAGTGTTTGAAGTACTCGATCCCGTTGAAGATCAGATAGCGCTACCAGATTCTCCGGTTGAGCAAGTGGTTGAAAGTGGTCGTACTGATAATTCAAACACGCAAACCGCGTCTTCTTCCAATAATAAAGAAGCAGACAAAGTGGCAGTCGTGGTTAAGCCTGTACCTGAAAAAAATGAATACCAAGACAGTGCTTGGATTATTCAATTGATGGCTTTGAAGAATGCTGACAACGCAAAAAACGTTGTTAAGGATCTGCAAAAGCGTGGTTATCAGGCTCACACCAAGCAAGAAAAAACATTTACGCGAGTAATTATTGGCCCGGATGTCTCTAAATCCAAACTTGAGCGACAAATTAAGGAATTAGAAAAAATTACGGGTTCAAAAGGCCAATTGCTCAAATTTAAACCGTTAAATCCATAAGAAAACGTTTGCGTCAGCATTTTTTCTGTTAAAATGCGCGCCAACTTAAGATGAAGAATTCATGAATTGGTTAGATTTTGTCATTTTAGGCGTGATCGGCTTCTCTGCCGTGATCAGTTTAGTTCGTGGTTTCGCTAAAGAAGCCTTGTCACTCGTTATTTGGTTTGGAGCATTTTTTATTGCTAGCCAGTACTACGCTAAATTAGCGATGTACTTCACCAATATCGAAGATGAGATGTTTCGAAACGGAACTGCGATAGCAGCATTGTTTGTTGCAACGTTAGTTGTGGGTGCCTTAGTTAACTATGTCATCGGTCAACTAGTTCAGAAAACAGGCCTGTCAGGTACAGACAGAATCCTCGGTGTCGTCTTTGGTGGCTTACGTGGTGTTTTGATTGTTTCTGCAGTGTTGTTTTTCATGGATGCGTTTACTGCATTCCCAAGTTCTGAGTGGTGGAAGAATTCGCAATTGGTTCCGGAATTTAGTCGAATCATTGCGCCGTTCTTCGAGCATTTACAAGCAACATCTAGTTTCTTATCTGGCGCGCTCTAGCGCCAGTTAATGTCGAAAAATCGAGGATTAGGACATGTGTGGTATTGTTGGAATCGTGGGTTCAACACCTGTAAACCAGTCTATTTATGACGCTTTAACGGTATTGCAGCATCGTGGCCAAGATGCCGCTGGTATTTGTACCATAGAAAGCAATCGTTTCCGTCTGCGTAAGGCGAACGGTTTAGTAAAAGATGTTTTTGAAGCAAAACACATGCAGCGCCTACAAGGTGAAGTTGGTATTGGCCATGTTCGTTATCCTACTGCGGGTAGTTCAAGTGCGTCTGAAGCTCAGCCTTTCTACGTAAACTCTCCTTTTGGCATTACGTTGGCGCACAACGGTAACCTGACGAACGCAAACGAAGTTCGTGAGAAGTTGTTCGAAAAAGACCGTCGTCATGTAAACACAACCTCTGACTCTGAAGTTCTACTGAACGTATTAGCTCATGAGATCGATACCGTTAAAGGTAACGTAACTTCAGATGACGTTTTCCGCGCTGTGGCAAATGTGCACCGTACAATTCGTGGTGCTTACGCCGTAACTGCGATGATCATCGGCCACGGTATGATTGCATTTCGTGACCCACATGGTATTCGTCCACTGTGTCTTGGTAAGCGTGAAGTTCAAGGTAAAACAGAGTACATGGTTGCGTCTGAATCGGTAGCACTCGATGCTGTTGGTTTCGACTTCATGCGCGACGTAGCACCAGGTGAAGCTATCTACGCAACGTTCGACGGTGAGCTTTTCACCAAGCAATGCGCAGACAATCCACAACTAAACCCATGTATCTTTGAGTTTGTATACTTTGCACGCCCAGATTCATTCATCGACAAAATCTCGGTTTACAGCGCACGCGTTGAGATGGGTGAGATGCTTGGTAAGCGTATTAAAGAAGAGTACGCAGACTTAGATATTGATGTGGTTATCCCAATCCCTGAAACATCAAACGATATTGCGCTACGAATCGCTCAAGCGATCAATAAGCCATACCGTCAAGGTTTCGTGAAAAACCGTTATGTTGGCCGCACGTTCATCATGCCTGGTCAGCAACAGCGTAAGAAGTCGGTTCGCCGTAAGCTCAACGCAATTCGCTCTGAGTTTAAAGGTAAGAACGTTCTTCTGGTTGACGATTCTATCGTTCGCGGCACAACATCAGAGCAGATCATTGAGATGGCTCGTGATTCTGGCGCAAACAAGGTCTTCATGGTTTCAGCGGCTCCAGAGGTTCGCTTCCCTAACGTTTACGGCATTGATATGCCGAGCGCGACAGAGCTGATTGCTCATGGTCGTGATAACGAAACGATTTGTAAGCAGATTGGCGCAGACGCATTGATTTTCCAAACGCTACCAGATCTGATTTCTGCAGTGGGCATGGGCAATCAAGACATTTCTCGTTTCGATACTTCTGTATTTAACGGCGAGTATGTGACTGGCGATATCGACCAAGCATACCTAGATTTCCTAGACTCTTTGCGTAATGATGACTCAAAGGTTCAACGTGAGATTCAACAAGATCTTGCTAACTTAGAGTTACACAACGAAGGCGCGTAATTAGCGTTTCGTCAGTAATAAAGAGTTTTAGTTAGCCATGATTCATTATTGCTAGCGATAAAGAAAATAAAAACCAGAGCTTCGGCTCTGGTTTTTTGTTTATAGAGAAGGGGATTGACCTTAATGAATGTGGTATGCGATCACAAAATCAATAAACAATCTCACTTTCTCTGGTAGATGGTCTTTGTGGTTATAAAGCATGTAAATATCACGAGGGTTAGCGCTCCAGTCTTCTAAGACTTGTACCAAGCTGCCATCTTCAATGTATTCACGAATCATCACGTCAGGCATCAGGGTGATACCTAGGCCTTCTGAGCACGCTTGTCTCACGACATTAAGCGCATTGGCGTTGAAACGGCCTTTCTCGCTATTTACCACCGTCTCTTCATTCGAATTACTCAGCTGCCACTTAATCAGCGGGTAGCCTTTAAGTAGCGAATGGTTCGCTAGCTCTTCAGCATGGCTTGGAGCTGGGTTCTTCGCTAAGTACTCAGGGCTCGCGATAAGAATATCTTTGACTTCACTGATTTTTCGAGCGATTAGGCTTGAATCACGCTGCGGTCCGACACGGAAAATCACGTCCCACTCCGTTGGATCCAGCTGATCCGCTTGGTTGTTCATCATCAGCTCAATATTGATATCAGGGTATTGAGTCATGAATTCACTGAACATTGGCATCATCATGCGCTTGGTCAGATTTGAGGGTGCCGTAATACGAATCTTACCGGAAGCGCCTTTACACACGTCAGTTAACTCTTCTGCAGTAGAAGAGAGACGTTGCAACAGCGGAGAGCATTCATTGAAGAAACGTTCGCCTGCCTCTGTTAAAGAAAGTTTACGCGCGTGTCTATTGAGAAGCCTAAGGTTCAAAGAATCTTCTAAGGCTTGGATGCGTCGTGTGATGGTCGCAACCGGAATCATAGTCTTGCGCGATGTTGCGGTGTAGCTCCCATTTTCAACGACGAGTCGAAAGAGGTTTAAATCATCTAATTTCATAAATCCAGACACATTTGTTTACAATCTCATCTAATTTATACGTAACAGTGAGATCAATGTTTGCGTTACGTCAACTCGTTGCACTATTTACAAGTATTCCAACCCTCGTCACGAATTACCAGTAAAGAGTGCAAATTTGTGTATTTAGCATTTTATTACTAAGTTTTATATTAGTTCTTAGAACAGATAACAATAATAATTCGACTTAGTTTTGTGAGGTTATAGATTATGTACAAAACTCACAGTCAGCCAGTAATGACCTCGGCTCAGGAAGTAATTAACCAAAAATGCGTGATGTTGGTTGATGATGATCCTATTTTTCGCCGTATAACCAGCGCGTACCTAGACAAGGTCGGTTATAAAGTGGTTGAGGCTGAAAATGGACTGGACGCTTTGCAGAAACTTAGAGACTCAGCGCCAGATTTAATTGTGTGTGACTTATCAATGCCAATACTTGATGGCATCGAGCTTGTGGAAGAGCTCAGTTTGGAGTACCCGTCACTGCCGATGATCGTGGTGTCCGGTACTGATGATATGTCTGATGTGGCGAAAGCCTTGCGATTTGGTATTAAAGACTTCTTAGCGAAACCGTTAGAGGATCACCGTCACCTAGGAAGTGCGATTGCGAATACATTGACCGATTCGTTCGATAACATTTCAGACCAACGAGATTTTTCGAGCCAGTGGTTCTGTGTGGATGACGGGGGAGAGATCCCTGAAGACCAAGAACTGCATTGGCATCTGAATTACCTTCAAGATAATCCAAGCGCAGCAAAAGACTTACTGCATGCGTTGCTTCCAGAGAAAGACACGCGACAAGGCTCATGGCGTTGCAGTTACCGGTTACTGCAATCAACAGAGATGATGCCACTTGTGTTTGATTATGCGTGGATGATGAACGGGCAGTTTGCTTTTTACCTTGTCGATTCATCGTCTTCTGATAATGGCGGCTCCGCGACAACATTGTTGGTGAGAGCGCTGTTCCACGATTACATAAGAAACAGAAAAGATTTTAATGTTGATCTCAAAGATATTGCTGAGATCTTAGAGAAGGGGATTCGTTGCTCTAAATGTTCTACCCCAGTGAATGCCTTGTTTGGTGTTGCAGACCTTGCCGAGGGAACCATCTCCATTTTACCTGCGGGTTTAGATGGGCAATGGTCGAATGGTGAATTGAATCAACATATTGCAGCAGGTGAGCGCTTGGGCGAGAACTGCAAGAAGAACTTTATTACGCGGGACCTTCCGATCGAACAGGGCTGCCAACTTTCGTTGAGCCTACTTGGATCGGCAAGTTTTAGTTTAGACATACACCAAGGGTCTACTGATTAACCCTATATTTCCTCGGTTTTTGTGAATAATTGATTAAGGTATAGTTGCGCAAATGGTGTGGCTATGCCTTTTTTGTTAAATGTCGATTTAGCAAAGCGGGTTTGGTTCGCCGGATACTTACCTTTACTAACAAAAACAAGAAGCAATCATGGCAGATAACAAAGACTTTCAAGACCCGTTTAATGTATTCTACTTTTTAGGATTTTTAGCCGCATTTTTAATGATTCCATTGCTACCAGCAACACTTACGTTGATCCGTGTATTCAATGGTTACGCAACATTCTAGTTAAGCTGTCGTCGCCGATTGGTGGCAGCTAACTCAAGGAGGCCACAATTAGCGTTCGAGTTTTAAGCCTCAATATTGCTGGTGGCCTTTGTATATTTCTCGCAGTTCTAGGGATAGTTTTGCCCGTTCTGCCAACCACTCCTTTTCTCCTTCTTGCTAGCGCGTGTTTTATGCGAAGCAATCCGAAAGTTCATAAATGGATGCATGAGCACAAAACGCTGGGTCCTTTGCTGAACAATTGGTATCAACACGGTGCCGTCACCAAACAAGTTAAAACGCGTGGCGTATTCTTTATCTTGTTGAGTTTTGCGTTATCTATCTACTTTGCCCCTATCATTTGGGTCAAGGCTTTCCTAATTTGTGTACTTGTTATTCTTCTCACATGGTTTATGCGACTTCCAACCCATGAGTTGGTTGCTGACAGCAAAGAAAATCACTACCATTAAGCCAGTGTGCCTGCTTGTATAGCGGGCGTTTATTATTTCAGCAATCAGAGTTATGACTCTCGTTGCAATGAATACCAATCGTACCTTTCCTTAATTCCGAGCGTTGATGTTTGATTCGTTAACGAGAGTTTGGAAAGCGGCCTAATGAAGTGCATAAGATTATGAACACAGAAAAAATCTCTCTGATCAAAGCAAGCATCAAAAGCATTCCTGATTACCCTAAAGCGGGTATTTTGTTCCGTGACGTAACAAGCTTGATGGAAGACCCAGCAGCTTATAAAGCGACTATCGACCTGCTAGCGGAAACATACAAGGACATGGGCTTTACTAAGATCGTTGGTACTGAAGCTCGTGGTTTCCTATTTGGTGCGCCTTTGGCACTTGAGCTAGGTGTTGGCTTCATTCCTGTTCGTAAGCCGGGCAAGCTGCCTCGTCAAACTGTGGCACAATCTTATGAGCTTGAGTACGGCACCGACACTCTAGAAATCCATACTGATGCTATCGTTGAAGGCGATAAAGTGCTTATGGTTGATGACTTGCTAGCAACGGGCGGTACGATTGAAGCAACAACAAAGTTGATTCGTCAGCTTGGTGGTGTGGTAGAACACGCTGCATTTGTTATTAACCTTCCAGAAATCGGTGGTGACAAGCGCTTACAAGGCTTAGGTCTAGAAGTGTTTAGCATCTGCGAATTCGACGGTCACTAATCCTTTTCGGAATTATTCATGAGCTATCTTGCGTTAGCGCGAAAATGGCGACCAACCAAATTCAAAGAAGTGGTTGGTCAAGCCCATGTTTTAACAGCATTAGAGAATGCCCTTAGCCAGAATAGGTTGCACCACGCATATCTGTTCAGCGGTACACGAGGCGTTGGTAAAACAACCATCGGCCGTTTGTTTGCTAAGGGACTCAACTGTGAAACAGGCATTACCTCAACACCTTGTGGTGAATGTGCAACCTGTAAAGAAATCGATGAAGGTCGCTTTGTTGATCTGCTCGAGATCGATGCGGCATCACGAACTAAGGTAGAAGATACCCGCGAGCTTCTGGACAATGTTCAGTACAAGCCTGCACGTGGTCGCTTCAAGGTTTACCTAATCGATGAAGTACACATGCTTTCTAGGCACAGCTTTAATGCGCTTCTAAAGACCTTAGAAGAGCCGCCTGAGTATGTGAAATTCTTGCTCGCAACAACGGATCCACAGAAGCTTCCAGTAACGATCTTGTCGCGTTGTTTGCAGTTCCACCTCAAGCCGATCAGCGTTGATAATATTCACGAGCAGCTTGACCACATACTTGAACAAGAGAGTGTGACGTCTGAGTCTCGTGCGCTTGGAATGATTGCTCATGCTGCTGATGGCAGTATGCGTGATGCACTAAGCCTTACAGACCAAGCAATCGCATTGGGTAACGGCAATGTCGTAACAGATACTGTTGCTCACATGCTCGGGACACTGGATACCGACCAAGCTATCCACTTGCTTGAAGCGATTAGCAGTAAGCAGCCACAGCAAGCGATGGCGTGTATCCAAAGCCTTGCTGAGAACGGTGTTGAGTGGGATGGTTTGCTGAATCAGCTTGCGGCCCAACTGCATCGTCTTGCGATGTTCCAAGCTTTGCCATCTACATTAGATAAGGCACAGCCTGACGCAGAGAAGCTTGAGTTACTGAGCAAAGCGCTTAGCCCACAAGACATTCAACTCTACTACCAGATCGTGTTGAAAGGTCGTGAAGACTTACCATTGTCGCCAACCGCTCGCGTTGGTATTGAGATGGTGGTTTTACGCATGTTGGCATTTAGACCGGCAGAACAAGCGGTTGCTACGGCAATCTCGACTCAGTCGACAAGCCCAGTGCCAGCAGCTCAAGTTCAGAGCGTTGCTCAACCTGTGAGTCAACCTGCGCCAATGGCAGCTACGAGACAGCCTCAGATGCAACAACAGGCGCCTCAACAGCAGCCTATGCAGCAGCAACCCGTACAGCAGGCTCCGCAGCAGAATCCAGCACAGTATTCAGATTCGCAAGGTTACGCTGATCACTCAGGCAACCAAGGTTATCCAGAACAGGATTACCCGCATAGCCAGTATGATGCGCCTCCTGCTTATGATGAGCGTCCAAGCTACGGTGCAGAGCAGCCTCAGCAGCAACAAACGAATTATCAAAACCAGAGTCAGGTTCAACAGCCAAGCGCTGCACCTTCTGCTCCGCAAGAGCAGCCAGCGCGTGCAACTTCGCCTGTGAGTGGTTTACGCCACCAATTACGTTCTCAACGTAGAGGCAGTTCGGCAACAGAAAACAAAGGCTCGGCGCCAAAAAAGGCTAAAGCGACACCTGCTAAAACTTCAGTTCTTGATCGAGTTGCTCAGCAACACGGTGGTTCTGAGCGGGTGTCGCCAGCTTCTTTATCAGCCTCTTCGACAGAAAATGTGACCAACGATAATGAACCTTATCGCTGGAAACCGTCTAAACCTGTAGTGAAAGAGGTGAGCAAAGAGCTTACACCTACTCAGATCAAGCGTGCGTTAGAGCATATTAAGACACCAGAAATGGTCGATAAATTGCTTCAAGAGTCGATTGCTCAAGATGAATGGTCCGCCACGATTCAAAAGCTAGAGACAGCCAAGCTTGTTGAACAGTTAGCATTGAACTCAGTGTTTGCTAAAAACGACACATCAATCACTTTAACGTTAAGAGCGAGCCAAGCTCACTTGAATACGGATCGTGCACAGAGTGAGCTATTGCAGTCTCTCAATACTGTGCTTGGAGAAGAGTGTCATTTGAGTGTTGAAATCGGTGATGGTGGAGAAACGCCGCTAGAATTACGAGAAAGATTGTATCAAGGTAAGTTGAAAGATGCGTTTACCGCTTTAGAAAACGATGCCAACGTACAGTTCATTGAAAGACGTTTTGCCGCTGAACTCGACAGAGACAGCGTTCGTCCTATCTAGAACGTTTTCTTGTTTAGTGACCGGCGTATCATCCCAGATAAGCAAATCTGAGAACTGAACATCGAGGGGTTGAATCACACTGTTTTAACCCCCATTTAAGCTCGTATAGCTTAATTAATTTTAATAAACCAATTAGACCAGAGAGTATTAACATGTTTGGTAAAGGCGGTATGGGCAACATGATGAAGCAAGCCCAGCAAATGCAAGAGCGCATGCAAAAGCTTCAAGAAGAAATCGCAAATATGGAAGTTACAGGTGAGTCAGGTGCTGGCCTTGTAAAAGTAACGATCACTGGTAGCCACAGCGTTCGCCGTGTTGATATCGATGAAAGCCTAATGGAAGACGATAAAGAGATGCTTGAAGATCTTATCGCTGCTGCTTTCAACGATGCGGCTCGTCGCGTTGAAGAAACTCAAAAAGAGAAAATGGCTAGCGTAACTGGTGGAATGCAACTTCCACCAGGTATGAAGATGCCTTTCTAAGTAACTTATTCTTAAAGGTTAATTCAGGTGGTGGTTTGGTTGAACAGGCTATTACTTGAACATTAGAACGGTTAAATATGCGTACCAGTCATATGCTGGAGCATTTGATGGAGGCCTTACGTTGTCTACCTGGGGTTGGCCCCAAGTCGGCGCAGCGTATGGCCTTTCATTTGTTACAGCGCGATAGAAAAGGCGGCCTACAGTTGGCTGAAGCTCTTAGCCAAGCAATGACCGAAATTGGTCACTGTAATGAGTGCCGTACTTTTACTGAAGAAGATACTTGCCACATTTGTACCAATCCTAAACGTCAGGAAAATGGTCAAATCTGTGTAGTAGAGAGCCCTGCAGATATTGCAGCAATAGAAGCGACAGGCCAATATTCAGGTCGTTACTTTGTATTGATGGGTCACCTTTCACCACTTGATGGCATTGGTCCAAGTGACATCGGTCTCGATGTTTTAGACTACCGCCTGCGTCGTGGTGATATCTCTGAAGTAATCCTAGCGACTAACCCAACAGTTGAAGGGGAAGCAACAGCGCATTACATTGCTGAGCTATGTAATGCCCATGAAGTGAACGCTAGCCGTATCGCTCATGGTGTTCCCGTTGGTGGTGAGCTAGAGCTGGTGGATGGCACCACGCTTTCGCACTCCTTACTCGGTCGTCATAAGATCTAAAAAAGCCGCTTGGTGAATCATCACTAAGCGGCTTTTTCTTTTGTTGCTTTAGACGTTTTTCAGCGCTTAATCTGAACCTCTCACCGCTTTGTATATCATCGCGCCAATCACGGCACCAATAATCGGTGCAACCCAGAATAGCCATAGTTGCGAAACAGCCCAATCACCGACAAACACAGCCACGCCAGTACTTCGAGCAGGGTTCACAGAGGTGTTAGTGACAGGGATACTGATCAGGTGAATCAAGGTCAAACAGAGACCAATCGCAATGGGTGCAAACCCAGCAGGCGCTTTTGAATCGGTTGCGCCCATGATCACGAATAGGAATACCATGGTCATGACCACTTCACAGACCAGTGCAGCAGTTAGTGAATAGCCGCCTGGTGAGTGTTCACCGTAACCATTTGAAGCAAAGCCAGATGCCGCAGCGTCGAAACCTGCTTGGCCTGAAGCAATCACAAATAACACACCACCCGCGATAATACCGCCAATGACTTGGGCAATAATGTAAGGTGCGACGTCTTTGGCGTCAAAGCGACCACCGCTCCAAAGTCCAATAGTAACAGCAGGGTTGAGATGACAGCCAGATATATGGCCAATAGCAAAAGCCATGGTGAGTACGGTTAAACCAAAGGCGAGGGAAACCCCGAGTAAGCCGATACCTACATCGGGAAAAGCGGCGGCTAAGACGGCACTACCACAACCCCCTAACACCAACCAAAATGTACCGAACATTTCTGCGATATACCTATTCATAACGATCCTTATTAATCTGTACCAGTATCAACAAGATAGTTTAGATTTCGCAGAATTGTGAAATCTTGGGCATATAGGAGGAAGAAAAGGCCAACTAATTTTAGGTAATGGCTTCTAACTCGATCAGGTTATCAAGGGCTTCTTGGTCGGTCTTACCACAAATGATAGGGCAAGCTTTGAATTGGTGACATACCTTCGGGCGTGAAGGCTGACCAAACAATTTGCAGAGATCTTGCCCATTTAATTGGATGCAGCGTACGCCAGCAGGCTTACCATTAGGCATTCCAGGAATAGCAGATGTAATACTCGGAGCGATACAACATAAACCGTACCCTTTTTTATTATTTAGAAAAACACTTAACTTATTGTTTTTATTTAAGTGTTTTTTCTAAAATCTCGTGATTATTTCGAAGGTTAATTGATGATCGAAGTCTAATTTTTCTAAGTTTTCTACTTTAGTATTTTGTTAATTAAATGGCATCCGCTCTTGTTCGTATTTGGTTAACTGCATGATTTTCTGAATGTGTACCTCATTGTCAGTGGTAAAGAACATTAGGCCTAATTTGTTATTTTGAATAATCTGTTGATTGAGTAGTATCACTAGAAAAGAGAGTCATAGAATGTTTGTGTTAGAACATGAGATTGGTAGATATGTGGAAACTAGAAACGGCTATGCAAGAGGTGTATGACCCTATTCACGAATTTGGGCAACAACATACTTTTGAAAGTCAAATACCTGTAACACATGAATAGCTACAGGTATTGTAAAGCGAAGTTGTCGGCTCTAGTATGAGCAGTAAAGCAGCACTGTAAGTAAATTTTGGGCGAAGATTAAGCGTTATCAGTTCTTTTTATCCGAATTTTCATTCTTTAAAGGCTTTGTTGCGTAATTAAATTTAGAGATAGAGCCAACCCGTTTCGCTTGTTTCTTAGTCAATACGACAAGTTTCAGGCATACCTAACCCAGTAAGCTTGTTCAACGCTTTTATCATCGCGTAAGTTTCACCCACCTGGGCATTGTAATTTCTTAAGCTCAGTTTCCCTCCTAGCAACTGTTTAACTCGATACATCGCTGTTTCTGAGAGTGAACGTTTGTGGTATCCATACCGCTCTTTCCAATACTTATTTGAGTCGTATAATTTCTGGCAACCCACGGCGAAATTTCGAGGGTGACCACGCTCCCAGAAGGCAGCCCCTTCTCTTGGGGGAATAAGCGCAATAGCTCCCTTAATCTTAATAGCAGCGTGACACGCTCTCGTGTCGTAAGCGCCATCACCAGACACCTCAAGGATACTTCGGCGTGTTTGTTTCAGTAAGTTCGGGAGTACTTCTCCATCTGTAACCGTCGATAAACTTAGCTCGGCGGCAATGATCTCATGAGTGTTGGTATCGACTGCAATATGCAGCTTTCGCCAGACTCTACGCTTGCCATCCGTCCCATGTTTTTTGACTTTCCATTCACCTTCGCCATAAACCTTAAGGCCAGTAGCATCAATGGCTAGGTGCTGTATCGCTCCTCTCGTTTTAGTCTTAAATGAAACCTCAACTTGCTTGGCTCTACGACTGATGCAGGTGTAATGCGGACAACTTAACGGTACATGGGCTAACCTAAATATCGAGTCGATAAATCCTTGCAGCGCTCTCAATGGCATAGAAAAAACTCGTTTGACCATGAGTGCTGTCGTGATAGCTAAATCACTGAACCGACGCGGCCTACCGCGCTTATTCTGTTTGCTTTGCGCCCATCCGCTTATTGCTTCTTCATCAATCCAAAAAGTCAGAGAACCACGGTTAATGAGTGATCGGTTGTATTGCTTCCAGTTGGTTGTTTTATAACGAGGCTTAGGCATAGGACTACGAGATAGAGTGGAGGTAGCTGATCAGATCGTAGGTTCTTGATTTAGTTCCATTGAATTACGCAACAAAGCCCGTTTAGCCTTAAGATTTCCATACTCAAACGGGTCAATGGGAGAGTTGCCTCTGTAATTAAAGCTGAACACGATGCTGCGAAGAGAAAACTAGAAAAGTGAGGTTAGCTACAGAGGTGTTCTTACAGAAAACTAGCGTCACATTTTTATATATAGAGCCGCATTTAGGCTGATAAAGAGTGTTATCACCGTGACAGTGCTAGTGCCATTTCAATTGCTCTAATCTCACCATCTAGCTTGAGTGTTTTGATAGCAGTATCTTTTTGAGGTTCGGAAAGAGTAGTAGCTAATATAGGAAAGTCATAAGTTAAGTTTTTGTAGGTCTCATGCTCATTTTGATATGACAGGTATCTGCTTTGACAGTCGTCTAATCGCTTTTCTAAAAGACTACAGATCTTGTCACGGGTTTTGGGATGACTAGGTAAACTGTTTTTATCCCCTCTTGGTTCATTAGTTACGTTCCATATTACTTCGAAAAATGCGCATTCT
Source organism: Vibrio coralliirubri (assembly GCF_024347375.1). NCBI lineage: Bacteria > Pseudomonadati > Pseudomonadota > Gammaproteobacteria > Vibrionales > Vibrionaceae > Vibrio > Vibrio coralliirubri. The sequence continues at coordinate 1,009,682 of NZ_AP025470.1, forward strand.
TTTTTGTAGATAGCTTTTTTTGAAGCAGGAAGGTATGTGCGTCTTAATAGTTTAAGTTTTTCTAATCTAAGTATATTTCTGTACACATATCGTCTTGCATCATCCTTGCTTCGGCTTAATGTACTCATTGATAAAAATCGATCTCTGAGCTCGATAACCGAAAAGTTATCTAACTGAGTTACGACTAAGATTTTATGGAGAGATACATTTAAGTTTACAGGTAAGGTAGTCATTTTTGAGCAGCACCGCGATTAAATAATACTTAAATGAGGATTATAGTCCGTGGATATGTATGCGGCAACTGAGGATAGTCTTAGTCTTTAGGTGAAGACAAATGAAAGACTTAGCTGCAGCTTTTGGTAAACAACTGAGGGTCATACGTAAGAATAAAAAAATCTCACAAGATAGACTTGCACTAATTGCTGATATTGACCGAAGTTACGTTGGTCGCATCGAGAGAGGTGAAGTAAATATTACCCTTGAAAAGGTTTATGAGCTTGCTTCGGCACTTGAATGTGATGTGCGAGATTTGTTGCCTAACTTAAATTGATTTGTATCGAGCTAATCTAGGCTTTCTTAAGTCAGGCTTTCTAGCTCAGATAAGGTTTGTAACGCGTATTCTGGTCCTTTATGACAGATCCAATCGTCGCTTGTAAAGTCGTGACAGACTTTCGGTCTCTCTGGCTTCCCAAATAGGCTACACAAGTTGTGCTCATTCAGTTGGATGCATCGTGTGCCAGCTGGTTTACCTTTAGGCATTCCTGGAATAGGTGAGGTAATCGAAGGTGCAATACAGCAAGCCCCGCAACCTTTCTTGAGGGAATCTGATATGCAAGGTGACCAGTCAGATACATCGATAGAATAAGTTGTCATTGGTTCACCTGTATATACTAGAACGTTAGTCCAAATCGCGGAGGCGGAATTCTAGTATATTGCTATCGGCAACGCCAAGCTTTTCTAGTTCAGCCAAGTACTTTTGCATATGAAACAATTGATATTGTAGCTCTAGCTTTTCTCCTTCTAATGCTTTTAATCTGTCGTTAGCTAATTTCAGCTTTTCCCAATACACTTTTTTCAAGTGTCTTTCATGGTTACAAACTTGTTTTAAGTCGTCATTTGATACGGTGCTTTTTTGATTCAACGAACATTTTGCGTCGCGTATTCGTTGTTTGATCTCTTCATACTTTGGGTGTTTATAATTTAGTGCTCCATTGGCTAAGCCCGCTTTTTTTTCAACAGCATATTGGCTAACTTTTTTTCCACTGGCTATTAGTTGGGTTAAAGCTAACTGTGCCGCTTCAGCCGACTGAGATACCTTACTCATAATCTACCTTATAAAAGTCCAATGCTTGTTGATAGGTCTCTAATTCCAAACGGCTTTGTTGCGTAATTCAATGGAACTAAATCAAGAACCTACGATCTGATCAGCTACCTCCACTCTATCTCGTAGTCCTATGCCTAAGCCTCGTTATAAAACAACCAACTGGAAGCAATACAACCGATCACTCATTAACCGTGGTTCTCTGACTTTTTGGATTGATGAAGAAGCAATAAGCGGATGGGCGCAAAGCAAACAGAATAAGCGCGGTAGGCCGCGTCGGTTCAGTGATTTAGCTATCACGACAGCACTCATGGTCAAACGAGTTTTTTCTATGCCATTGAGAGCGCTGCAAGGATTTATCGACTCGATATTTAGGTTAGCCCATGTACCGTTAAGTTGTCCGCATTACACCTGCATCAGTCGTAGAGCCAAGCAAGTTGAGGTTTCATTTAAGACTAAAACGAGAGGAGCGATACAGCACCTAGCCATTGATGCTACTGGCCTTAAGGTTTATGGCGAAGGTGAATGGAAAGTCAAAAAACATGGGACGGATGGCAAGCGTAGAGTCTGGCGAAAGCTGCATATTGCAGTCGATACCAACACTCATGAGATCATTGCCGCCGAGCTAAGTTTATCGACGGTTACAGATGGAGAAGTACTCCCGAACTTACTGAAACAAACACGCCGAAGTATCCTTGAGGTGTCTGGTGATGGCGCTTACGACACGAGAGCGTGTCACGCTGCTATTAAGATTAAGGGAGCTATTGCGCTTATTCCCCCAAGAGAAGGGGCTGCCTTCTGGGAGCGTGGTCACCCTCGAAATTTCGCCGTGGGTTGCCAGAAATTATACGACTCAAATAAGTATTGGAAAGAGCGGTATGGATACCACAAACGTTCACTCTCAGAAACAGCGATGTATCGAGTTAAACAGTTGCTAGGAGGGAAACTGAGCTTAAGAAATTACAATGCCCAGGTGGGTGAAACTTACGCGATGATAAAAGCGTTGAACAAGCTTACTGGGTTAGGTATGCCTGAAACTTGTCGTATTGACTAAGAAACAAGCGAAACGGGTTGGCTCTATCTCTAAATTTAATTACGCAACAAAGCCATTCCAAACGCAAAAATTCTATACTTGCGGTCGGTTGGTTGCTGTCTTTTGCTTGCTTTAATAAAGCTCTATATTTTTCATATCGTTTTAGCCATATAGGGATAGAATTTTTATCTGCTATTAGGCTTTCACAATTAGGGTTGCAGTTTGCTGCTTGGGTTATGCTTTTGTATTCGCAATCTAATCCATTCATACAGTACATGCCGTTACCTAACGACATAATTTTTGATTTTTTCCGTTTAGCGAGTGACTTAGCATGTTCGAATGATTGGTATGTTTTTGATTTAATAGATTTATTTTTTTGTTTTTCTATATTCCCCCCACCTTTACCAAATAAATTGCTCCCATTTTGGAACTGCATTGCAATAGTTGCAGACCTTTCAAGGTCGGCATTTTCGAGTTCTTTCGCAAAACTATCTGCAAGCTTGGCTATTGTCTTAGAGTTCGATATAAACCCATCTGAATACCACTCAGTAACAGATTTTGCGATATGCTTTAGCTGAACGAGCAATTGGTTTGATGTAACTAGTTCTAACCTTCTAACGTGGACGGCGATACTTCTTCGGTATTGGTGAGATGTGATTGGCCACTTACCACCGATGTAGATCTCTTTCTCTACTTTAAGGCGATCAGATAAGTTAGGGTTTAGGCTCCAAAACTCCTCTATATCCTCTCTTGTTAAGGCTATTTCGTGTTTTGATGTCCAGTCTAGTAAATTTTCCGAGTTTCTTTGAGTCTTCATTAGCCGAAACTGATTGGTAGAATAGAAGTGCCTTGCATCAGTTTTTATGTATAAAGAGTTTAACTCTTGGTTGCTTACTTTGAAGATAACTTGAGCTATTGGCTTAATCTTATCGAAAATATTTTTGATGAAAGGTGCTCCTGCCCAAATCTGCTCGACTCCACCTTCATCAGCATGCTTGTGCAATGTTGTATTTATTCCAACCCAGTCTTGTTCTTCGATGAGAGAGCCAAACTTCAGCGAAACCATTTCTGATTTTCTGATACCAGTCATTGCTTGAATTGCCTCTGTTGCTAGTAAGGCTAATTGGTTGAAAAAGTTATAGATATCCTCTATATCAACTAGGTATTTGGGGTATCTTCGGTTGTACTTTTTTAGCTGCATATCAACTAACTCCCCGTCACTCAATGACTTATATGTATAACATTTGTTGTTGTAGTCATCGACGGATTCATCTGAACGGACTATTACAATCTTTTTGGTAGCGCATCGAGTGTCATTAGCTATCTGTTGTAACTCTTCCTGGCAGAATTCGTCGATAAAGTACAACCAGTTATTATTATGTTTTTTAAAGTTGTTTTTTGTCAGATAGTCACTGTATCGGGGGAGCAAGTTGCACAAATAACTCCAATTATCGATATTGACAGAAAAGTTGTTGAAGTGGTTTATGTATGAGGACCAATATGCGTTGAGTATATTCATTGGCATACAATAGGTTTGATTATTTGTGCGCCCTGGAGAAAGGAAGAGAAAATTTGTTTTGAGGTAGAAGTTATGTTTGCCAAATACCGAATGCTTCATTTCTGCAATTCTAGAGAGTGATTTATAGTAGTTATCGATCGTCCCACTCGTTCGCCCCTCGTTAATATCACTCATAAATTGTTGTCTTATAGGGGCTCTATCAAGGCTGAAGAGTGAAGAGATATTCGATTTCATGAGTACTTTTGCCACCAATATCAAGTTCTCTATGATTCTGATTACTGATGATAGTTTTGCCTTTTTGGGGCTAAACCATAAGAGGTATATGCCCACTATCTTTACTTCAATCTTGAGTTTTTCTGTGATGCCATTGAAATTGGCTTTCCTGTAAGTTTCGTCTTCATTTATAAGATGTTGGTTTGTCCAGCTGTCATCAGAAAATTTGATACCTGTAAGTTTCTTCTTTCCAGGGATGACCGTCATGCGGCTTTGTTGCGTAATTAAATTTAGAGATAGAGCCAACCCGTTTCGCTTGTTTCTTAGTCAATACGACAAGTTTCAGGCATACCTAACCCAGTAAGCTTGTTCAACGCTTTTATCATCGCGTAAGTTTCACCCACCTGGGCATTGTAATTTCTTAAGCTCAGTTTCCCTCCTAGCAACTGTTTAACTCGATACATCGCTGTTTCTGAGAGTGAACGTTTGTGGTATCCATACCGCTCTTTCCAATACTTATTTGAGTCGTATAATTTCTGGCAACCCACGGCGAAATTTCGAGGGTGACCACGCTCCCAGAAGGCAGCCCCTTCTCTTGGGGGAATAAGCGCAATAGCTCCCTTAATCTTAATAGCAGCGTGACACGCTCTCGTGTCGTAAGCGCCATCACCAGACACCTCAAGGATACTTCGGCGTGTTTGTTTCAGTAAGTTCGGGAGTACTTCTCCATCTGTAACCGTCGATAAACTTAGCTCGGCGGCAATGATCTCATGAGTGTTGGTATCGACTGCAATATGCAGCTTTCGCCAGACTCTACGCTTGCCATCCGTCCCATGTTTTTTGACTTTCCATTCACCTTCGCCATAAACCTTAAGGCCAGTAGCATCAATGGCTAGGTGCTGTATCGCTCCTCTCGTTTTAGTCTTAAATGAAACCTCAACTTGCTTGGCTCTACGACTGATGCAGGTGTAATGCGGACAACTTAACGGTACATGGGCTAACCTAAATATCGAGTCGATAAATCCTTGCAGCGCTCTCAATGGCATAGAAAAAACTCGTTTGACCATGAGTGCTGTCGTGATAGCTAAATCACTGAACCGACGCGGCCTACCGCGCTTATTCTGTTTGCTTTGCGCCCATCCGCTTATTGCTTCTTCATCAATCCAAAAAGTCAGAGAACCACGGTTAATGAGTGATCGGTTGTATTGCTTCCAGTTGGTTGTTTTATAACGAGGCTTAGGCATAGGACTACGAGATAGAGTGGAGGTAGCTGATCAGATCGTAGGTTCTTGATTTAGTTCCATTGAATTACGCAACAAAGCCCCGTCATGCTAGAAAGTTTGCGATAATCCTTTGTGGTTAAAGCGTCGCTGATCTCGCTTACTGAGGGGAGGCTTTTGTTGAGATTGGATTCAATATGACTGTCAACAAATGAAATATTTTCCTGAGTAGATCTTAAGTTCTCCATATGTCAGCTACTCCATTGTTTTGAAGTTGATTCTTAGCTCTAGCAAGAGTTTTAGGGCTGATGAATCGCAACATTAGGTTTATCTTATCTACCAAATGCATGTATTTATTTTTGGCAGTATTTGAACCGATAAATGTGGATTTATTAAACTCAATCATATGTTGGAAACTCAGTAGGTGGTAAACGGCTTGTTCATCATCTACTACAGCGCACTTAGGGCAGTTTACGCAGTTCGCAAAGTCAGCACACACTTTAGGGTTTCTACCAAGGTGATTTTGCTTACGAATGAAACCTTTGGCATTCTCTCCAGTGTTTGGCTTGTCTAAGCAAACAAGCCCATTCAGTTGATAATCATTTGCTTGTTTCTCAATCAAATTAATATCATATTGCTTTGCAATTTCCTGCCTTGATTCAAACTCTTCTTGTTGAATGCATAAATCAGTTAATTGCTTCAAGGCGGTACTTATGGCGCTTCTTGCTTCAAGAATATTCCCATGCGCATAGTATTTTCGGTAAGTACCCCAGTTATGTTGAGCTTTTTCCAGAATGACAAATGGATCGTTTATCTCATTATCGGTCATTTGTTCTACTGTTTTTCTTATGCGACGACTCGAAATACACGGGATTTCAATATCTCTATGTGAAGCCGATATGACAATAGGGTGAGCTGAGAACATTGTGGTATGGGGGGTGAAACGTGTGATTTCGCTTGTTTGTCTTTGAGGTGAGAATAACAGGGCGTTGTGGCTGCTTACGAAACCTGAATCGAACAGATACTTAAGAATCAGTTGTCGTGTTGATATATAGTCCTCAAAAAATTTAATTCCGTTGATATCCGCTTCTAGCCCAGAAACACCGATATTCAGTCTAATGAATTTTTTTGCTCGTCCTTTATAAAGGTAGTTGCTTTCCACGCCATCCACGCTTTTTGTTATGTCGTTAGCATCGAGCTCACAAAGCTGTTTTTCATTGCTCCATGTGTAGAGTACAAACAGTATGTATGCACTCTGCATAAACCATTGCAAAGGGTTTCTTTGCATGTATTCGAAAACGACATCGTGTTTTTTGAACTTAATTTCGAATATTTCTATACAGTCACGAAGCTGAAAGTCTCTTTTGTTTACATTCTGTTTCTCTATATGATTCTTAATCATCTCAGAGCAAGTTTTATAGACTTGGACGATAGGGATTATGATTAATTTGAGCTCGCTATTAGTATAAGGGGTGTTCGAGCCTCTATATTTTTGCCCTGTGAAACGGTACTTGTAGTAAGCGTTTATCTCACCGGTCATCACGAGATAAAAGTTAGCTTGGTTAAATCTAGACGTCGCATGCTGTTTGGTTATTTCTCGTGACATCACTTTAGATTGGAGGTAGATACAGTAGTCGCGAAGGCCAGATGAATCTCTCAATCGACGTTTGTGGTTCGTTTGAAAATCAAAAAATGCTTTTAAAGCGAAGAATATTGTTTTCCTACCTGCTGGAGCATACCCTCGGATACATTTTGCAATTAGTACTGCCTCATCATGCAGATTTTGTGAGTAGCTGGCTTTATGTTCTTTGAAAAATTCTTTATTGATACCGTTAGCACTTCTGCCAAGGCTTGAAGGGGTTCCGAAAAAACCTTTAAGTGACACCATATTAAGATCAATAAACTGACGGCCATCACTTATACGGCTTACATTAATAACTAGATCTACATCATAGTCGGCATTGTTCATATTAACGTCCTGCAATAGCGTCAGATACGAATTGATCCATGATCGTAGCTACCTGGTTAGAAACATCATTTCTGCTAATGAACTTTAAGTACATTAATGTTGTTTCTTCCCGTTTATGTCCCATGTAGTAACGAGTAATATCGAGTGCTATTTGGGTATTTTTATTCGTAACCTTAAGTGCCGACTTCATAAGGTTTGTTGCGAATGTAGCCCTGAGATCATGAGGTTTATGATTGAACGTAGAGTTATAAACCCCACGATACTTTTTTTTAAGTCTATACCATGCGCTGTAAAATGCATCTTCAGAGTAATTGAGTAGTGGAGGGTACTTCTTATATTGTCCTTTACTTCTCTTCTGGCGCTTTCTGTATCGGGGAGAAATCGAATAATCTAGTATGTCTTCGACTAGAGTTCTGGTTATGAAAAGCTCACGATAAGATGAGAACTTTGTCTTAACTCCATTATGGGGGCCAATATAAATACCTTTTATAATCTGGCTATCTTCTTCTGTTATATGCTCTTCTTTGATCAGGCCTTTAGGAAAGATCAACGCCTCTTGCTTTCTTAGTCCACAAAACATCATTAGTTTTATAACTAATTGAAACTCTATAGTTTCAAGCTCGATTAATTGTAGGAACTGGTTTTGAACTTGTTCTGTCAGTGGAGATAATGATTGTTCAGGTGACTTTTGGACTTGAATTGCCAGATCGGAAGATTGTATTTTCCTAAACCCATCAATAATACTGAGCTTGTGATTATAAAAATTACGTTTGTCGATTAGGCCTTCTATGTCTAGCCAGTCATACAATCTTTTGATTACTTGGATGTATGCATTGGCGGTACTCCGACTTAAGTCTTCCTTTCCTTGAACACGATCCAGTAGATAGTATCGAAATCCATGAGTGGGACTATTGAGTTTAATTTTTGTAGTGAGCAATGCATCTATTTTGTTTAGGAGTAGCCAGTTGAGCCAAGTTTTTAGCGCCTTAGCTGCTGGTAGCGAATCTACTTTGCCTTCCGAGACTTCATTAATGAGAAATAAGTTAGACAAGTAAACGATTTGGTTTTTGCTTCCAATTAGCACTGGCATGGTCACTTCTTTGAAGTGCCCGGCCATACATATTTTGTCGCGAGGGGATTTTAGAGGGGATACAGTTCCAAGTCTGACCGGAACATTTACTAGGATTTCCACCGCCATGTTATTGGCACCTTTTCTAAATTATTAGATAAAGGTAGTAGTTCTAAGTTTAATTGAAAAGGGTAGCTCCACAACCTAGGCGACATTCCATCAAATTAAACTCACTAAATAACAGGGTGCGCGATAGTAGCAAAAAATGATGAGAGTGACAGCTGTTGATTGAATCAAAGAATGAACAATTATTATCCTTGAACTTTTTATGGGCTAGCGGTATAACACGCACCCCAGTAAAAGAGTAAGAAGTAATCCTATGACGAATCCATTTTGGCAAGAAAAGACACTAGAGCAAATGACCGAGAACGAGTGGGAATCACTTTGCGACGGTTGTGGTAAGTGCTGCCTGCATAAACTAATGGATGAAGATAGCGATGAAGTTTACTACACCAATGTGGCGTGTAGCTGGTTAAACGACAAAACGTGTTCGTGTAAAGACTACCCGAACCGCTTCACTTCAGGTGAAGAGTGTTTGAAGCTGACTCGTGACAAGATCGATGAGTTTCACTGGCTACCAGACACTTGTGCTTACCGTCTTCTATCAGAATCTAAGCCGATCCCTGAGTGGCACCCATTGATCACCGGATCAAAAGCAGAGATGCATGCAGCAGGTGAAAGCGTTCGTAACAAAGTGGTATACGAAATCGATGTTGTCGATTGGGAAGATCACATTTTGAATCACCCGAACCGCTAGTAAACGAAGACTAGTCAATCACCCGAATAAAAAAAGGCTCACATTTCTGTGAGCCTTTGTCGTATTTAGGAGGGTCCAAATCAATGGACTGTGTCATGGCTAATGTCAAGCAAGCGGTAAGTCTGCAACCACCTGATTGAACGTGATACGAGCATTCTGAGCTTGCTCAGATAACTCGATCTTTTTCGCTTGTGCGGCGCTAAGATTACTCTCGGCCTGCTCAAGTGCTTGTTGTAGATTCTCTGGTAACTCGTGAGTTTCCATTTGTGAACCCTGTTCTAGCACATAAGCGCGAATTTCTTTCTTCACTGCGGCAAGTTCTGTGTAAGCAACACGCTCAAGTTCTGCAGCTTCTTGTGCTGCATCTCTTTCTTTCTCAAATTGAGCCAGCGCCATACCTTCAGCAGACCAAGGGTCCATGTCTGGCAGCTCTTCGATGTTGATCGTTGGCTCGATGTACGCATCTTGATGGCGTAGGTCGAGGTTAGTCGCACGTACCGCTGAAATCATTAGCATGACAGAGATAGCTAGCAGCGGTAAGCCACCAACAATCGCAGCCGTTTGTAGCGTACTTAGACCGCCCAAGAACATCAGAATCGTTGGCAAGAATGACAGAGTGAATGCCCAGAACATACGGTTCCAGCGCAATGGCTCTTCGGTCACGTTGTTTTGTACAACAGACGCCAGGATGTATGAGATAGAGTCAAATGTTGTTGCCGTAAAAATGATACACAGCATTGTAAATACAGCGATAACCAGCGTGCTCATTGGCAGTTGTGCAAGCATCGAGAAGATAGCTTTGGTTGCGCCTTCAGCATTCAAAATCGCAACGACATCTAGCTCACCAGAAAGCTGCAGTGATAGGCCGTAGTTACCTAAGATCATGAAGAATAGGAAACAACCTAGAGAACCAAAGAAGATCGAACCTGACACCATTTGTTTGATGGTTCTGCCGCGAGAGATACGCGCAACAAACAGACCCATACTCGGTGCAAATACTAACCACCATGCCCAGTAGAAAATCGTCCAGTCTTGTGGGAAGTGAGTGTTTTCGAATGTACCGTAGCCGCCAAATGGTTCAGCCCACGTTGCCATCACGAAGAAGTTAGATAACAGACGACCAATCGAGTCTAAACCTGTCTCTAACATGAAGATTGTTGGACCCGCGATCAGAACGAAAGCCAACAGACCCATTGCACCCCAGAAGTTGATGTTACTTAGGATCTTGATGCCTTTTTCCAATCCAGCATAAGATGAGTAAGCAAAAATCGCAGTACATACTAAAAGCACCATCACTTGCGTTAGGTTATTTTTAGGTAGACCAAATAGGTGATTCAGGCCTTCAGTGATTAGAGGTGCAGCTAAACCTAGTGTTGTTGCAGCGCCGCCTAATAGACCGAAAATGAAAAGGATATCGACGATTTTTCCAGGTACGCCTTTACTGCGGTGTTCACCAAGAACAGGCATTAACGCACTAGAGATCTTTAGAACTGGCTGTTTACGTACATAGAAGAAGTAAGCGATAGGAATCGCAGGGATCAGGTAGATAGACCACGCGATTGGTCCCCAGTGGAACAAACCGTACGTTGCAGCCCAACGAACTGCTTCTTCACTGCCAGGTTCTAGTTGGAAAGGCGGTGATTGGTAGTAGTAAGCCCACTCAATACAGCCCCAGTACAAGATACTTGCACCGATACCGCCACAAAATAACATTGCAGCCCATGATGCTGTTTTGAATTCAGGCTCTTCATCGGCTTCGCCCAGTTTAATTTGTCCCATATCACTGAACACAACGTAAACCATAAATGCACAAGCCGCGAGGCCTAGAGCAAGATATAGAAATCCAAGTTGGTCAGTCATGAATGTTTTCGCAACCGCAATCCAGTCTGCGCCCTGTGTTGGGAACAAAATGAGCGGGAAAACTATCGTGAGTAGGAGTGCAATAGCACCAAAGAAGGTCGGCTTGTCAATAAGCTCAAAAGTGTTTTTCACGAGTATTATTCCATTAAAATGAGAGCGGAATTATGGAATGAACTCGTTTTTTAGACCAAATCGGGTCTGTTGTCGTGACGACAAATCGCTTTAATGCAGAGGGGAAAGTGCAGTAACTGGGGATAAAGTTAGATTAACGCGAGTAGGATGCCACCAACGGTTGCCGCTGCGGATAAGTATTGCCCTGCTGAATAAGAACCATCGTCCTCTTCTTCAATCTTATCTGGGTGATCCATACCTAGAGCGCCATGAGCAAATGACTCAACCTTATCGGTAACGGTCGCGTTTTCAGCTTCGACTTTTTTGGCTTCTTTATCGATTTCTTTAAGTGCAGATAATAGGGCTTTGCCTTCATCAGAAAGCTTCACGGTATTTTGCTCAACCTTAAGCGGCGCAGGCTTTTCAGCTTCAGTGCTTTTAGCTTGTGCATTCATTTGCGAAGGTGAATACAGCTGAGTATTACTCGTTCCTACTGGCGTCATATCGCTCTCCTTACCTATCCTTAAATATAGTATCGGCAGAGGTGTGAAAAACTTGTGCAATTAATCATCGATATTGATGTTTTTTTATTCGCACATTACATTTTCGTCTGCTTGGTTAAATCGTCTATTTACTAAGCAAGTCTTGTGCCGATAAGAATGTTTGATTTAGATAGAGTTAGGATGAATGACGGGAACGTGATCAAGTCGTGACGATGGGCTAATTATCTAGGATTAGCCCATCGACTCATTAGCTTAGAAGAGTGGATCAACAGACCTTACTCACACTCTAGGCTAGCGCTGCGTTTTGACAGATGCTTGTATGCCTTCATTCGGTTCTCTTTCTTAACAAAGCGAGCCGGCGGCGAAAGCACTTCAAGCTGATAATCACTGCTATCCGCTGAAATCGCTTCAACCGGGCTGATGATGGCGATTTTTAAATCAGGGTTACGACGTAGAATCGATGCTGCTGTCCCTAAACCACCCTCGGTGTGGAACTTGCCAGCCACATGAATTACTTGTTTACCAGGGTTTGATGCTAGGTAACTCACAATCGACTCAGCCATGGTTTCGTCCCAGGTAACCTGAGCGGCAAACTGCTTTTCTGTTTGCTCTGGCGTACCGTGGTGCATAGAAGCCATGAACTTTTCTTTGTATGGGCTATCGCCAGTATCCACTTCGGCAGCAATCCACTGGCGTTGCTCGGTTGATAACTGCTCAAGATAAGGTAATCCTTTACGCCCAATACACTGCACAAATGGCTTTGGTGCGTTTGCCGCAATAACATCGACGTCGTTGGCTTTTGCGAACTCAACTAATGCGCGGTAATCACTTTCATAGTTCGGCCAAGCTGCCGCTTGAGACATGAGAATTTGTTCACCAATTTCACCGTTTAAGTATTGGTCAAGTGTGGCTTGGTGCTCTCGAGTGAACTGTTCCATTGAAAGCGCAATGTTGGATGCTGCGTTGCGGCGCGCTTTTAAGAAGTCGGTTTGGAAGCGGTGAATCGCAGAATGCGTGTGCCATTCGCCAATAAGAACCACATCAGCGTCAATCAGCTGTTTAGGAATGCATCGAGAGAAAGTGTTTCGCCTTGTGGAGAAGCGAACTGGTAGTCATAGAATGTGGAAACGGATTCCGTTTGAGCCACTTTTTGAGAAGTGTCTTTTGAAGGTTGATTAGCACAAGCCGTGAGAAGAGTAGCTAATCCGATAAGAATAATACGTTGCATGAAATGCCTCCTTGAAGAACACGCATACTAAAGGAGGCAAGATAAGATTTCAATGCAAACGATAATCAATATCAATTAAATTTGTTTGCGGTACACTCGCAGCATAAAGTCAGCTTCACAGTTGAATTGCTCTGCCTCGGTGAGTTGTAGTTTAAACTCTTCACTCGCCTTCCAAGCAAACGGCGTCATCTGTAGCAGGTCGAATGCATCTGACCCCGATAGTTCCATCATATAGTTTAGTTGCTCTTGGTGCTCAAGCGTAAAACCTTCGATCACTTCTGGATCTTCATCGTGCAAGCGAACGCCATCATAAATTGCATCACGCAGTTGATACAGGTGTCGGCTAGCTGGTGTCACGGTGATCACCACACCATTGTCTTTGATGGTGCGTTGTAGCTCTTCAGCCTTGCAAGGCGCGTAAATGCGTAGAATGCCGTCTAAGCTGCTTTCTGCAAAGGGTAGGCGATGGCTTGATGCAACTGAGAAATCGACAGCAGGGTAGCGTTTAGCGGCGTATTTGATAGCAATCTTAGAAATGTCTAGGCCAAAAGTAGCACCATTCTTTTCTTGAAGATTCACTGCAATTTCGTTGGTGTAATAACCTTCGCCACAACCAATATCCAATAGGCTAGGCGACTCTTCTGGTAGATTGCGAGAACACAATGTCACTACAGCTTGGCGCATTGGGTCATAGTGGTTACCTTCAAGGAAGCGACGACGTGCCTGCATCATCTCTTTGTTGTCACCTGGATCTTTTGAGCGTTTGTGGTGCGCAGGCATCAAATTGACATAGCCTTCTTTTGCTAGGTCGAACTGATGGTTCTTTTCACACTTAAACGTACGATCGTTTTGAGATAAAGGTTGGTGACACAAAGGGCATTGGTAAGTCATGACGATCTCAGAGGCATAGAGTTGGGCGCAGATTCTATCAAAAAGGTCTGCATCAGGCTAAATAAAAAGGCGAGAATATCCGCTTCTAGAATAGTGATCTTATGGCTTATTACAATAAAAATCAGAGCTTAGGTTTAGGTCACGTTTATCTGCGTTTTTTCTGGGTATCGTCTACGTCTTCCTACTGTTTAATTTGAAGCTGATATGACAAAGAAAATCATCCTAGATACAGATCCGGGCATTGATGATGCAATGGCTATCCTATTTGCAGAAGCGCATCCTGATATTGAACTGATGGGCATCACCACTGTTTACGGTAATGCGACGATAGACAACGGGACTCAAAACGCCCTTTATCTGAAGCAGAAGTTTGGAATGAAGGCGCTTGTGGCTAAGGGAACGGATAAGCCCTTAGTTAGAGATCCCGTTGGAGCCACGGTTGTGGTGCATGGCGAAACTGGATTTGGTGATGTGAAAGCGCCAAGTACATTAGATGTTACAGCGATTGATAAGCCGGCTTATCAGTTCATTATCGACAGCGTTAGAGCTGAACCAGGAGAGATTACTCTTGTGGCGGTTGGCCCTCTTACTAACCTTGCGCTAGCTCTGGAGGCAGATCCTGAAATTGTCGACTTAGTAAAAGAAGTGGTCATTATGGGCGGCGCGTTCGGTGAAAATGACCATAGAGGCAACGTGACGCCATTTGCTGAAGCGAATATCCATGATGATCCTCACGCTGCGGATAAGGTGTTTACTGCATCATGGCCTGTTGTGATTATCGGATTAGACGTCACTGAGGAGAGCTTCTTCACTGCTCAATACCTTGATGACTTACGAGATGAGGCTGGAGAGGTAGGGCAGTTTATCTGGGATGTAAGCCGCTACTACTTAAAGTTCTATTCTGAAAAGGTAGGAACGGAGGGTTGTCACGTTCACGATCCATCCGCTATTGCCTATGTCATCCAACCTTCTTTGTTTGAATGTCGTAGTGGTGCGATTCGAGTTGTCACAGATGGTCCTGCGGAAGGTATGACAATCCAGAAAAGCGACCAGCGTAGTTATATGAACGATGAGTGGAGTTCGTTCCCTGCACAAAAAGTAGGTGTCAAAGTGGACGACACGGCGCTGTTGGCACTCTATAGAGAGACGTTAGTTCGATATTCTTAGAGATAAGTTTGATCGTTAGACGAGCAACAGCCATAAAAAAGGCCGGAGTGAGCCGTAATGCTTGTAAGTTAAGCATCGTTTAGCGTCTTCTTGGAGGCCTTGTCGCATAGCGACAAGGCCTCTTTTTTACTGCTCTTGGGTAACTTCGTTCTCGCCTCTCAGGTAAAACAAAGCTTTCTGACATATCCAGTATGTAGTTTATTACTTCTGGGATTCGTCCCGGTGCGACCGCTGGTAATAATTGAAGCTGTCCAACAAGGAATAATGAAGCCTGTTTAAAGCCGATTTGATAAGGCATCACTGACTTCTGATGATAGGCCATTTGACACATCATGAACCGCAGTAGATTGTAAGCAACCAGCATTCCCCAAAGCTCTTGATTCACTAACTCTGGCTTTTTGCTTCTTAACGTAAGTTGGTTCTGAAGCATGTATTGCTTCATCTCACGATACCCCAACTCTATTTCCCAACGATGGCTATATAGTTCGGCGATATCAGCACCAGGATATTTCATCGTGTCTATCATTGACGTTAATAGTCGGACTTCTTTTCCTTTAATCGTCTTTGTGATTAAACGAGCTTGGAGAGTTTTGGGGGCATCAACCCACTTCTTTTGAGCTTGAGGTGATAGCTTGAGCTCAACGAGCTCTTGTCCTCGGCCTACCTTCGATAACACAGTGTATTGAGCCCCTTTTCTTAATGGGAGCAGCCAATGTTTTTCATCGCCACTGGTTTGCCATTTATGCAGTAAGCCCAAGGCGTAAAATCCGCGGTCAAAAATAGTTAAGCTGTTTGAGGGAGATTGTTCAATAAGCGGGATCGTAAGGTCGACTTCACTTTTAGATACTGAGTCGAATGAAGCGCTGTTGAGTAAATGACTGGTCAGCTCCATATGGCAGACCATTCTCACTTGAGGGTAGTCAGATATCGTTGTTTTATTGCCTGTTCTACTAAAATGCTCATCATTACTTTTAGTGTCTGGTGTTCTCCACACAACACCATCTACAGCATGAAGTGTTAACCCATGCCAATCGGGATGAGGAGTCTTGCGGTGCCAAAGTCGTTGAGTGTGATTGAACACGGCTTCCATAACGTCGGAACCAAGTCGGTGACGTGCCTGTATGACAGCGCTAGGTGCGACGAATGGCTTCTTACCCGGTAGGAGAATATCAAGTTGCGAGACTACTTTATCCATCGATAAATGACGGTAAAGGGACATCCCTAAAACACTCCAAACCATCATTTCCATTGGTAACCTGCGCTTTCGAATAGTCGCAACCCCAGATTCTTGGAGGCACTGTTCGACGAGTTCCGGGGACAGCAGGTCTGATAACCCTGAGAGCTGTTCTGGAGAGAAGTTATGGACTTGATTAAGGGCTTGTCTAAGAAACATAAAAAATCCGAGTGTTAAAGAAACACTCGGATTTTGACATCCTTGGAGGATCGTTCAACCAGTCTTTTTTACTTAACTGATCGGCATTACGGAGTGAGCCGGCCTTTAATGTGTCTTGCTGTAGCGAACTGATTACTTAACAGAAATCGTTGTAATCAGCTGGTGGCTTTCACCTGGCTGTAATGTTTTTCCTGCTTCTAGGCTTGGTGCGTGCAGTGTTGATTCAACACATAACATGGTTAGGTAACCGTCGTCTTGCATGTCGCCCATACCAGTAGCGCCTTCTGCCCACGGGTTCCACAGTACTGCAGAGTTATGACCGTGGTTTTCAACTGTTAGCGTGCGGTCTAGCTTCTTGTCAGCAACAAAGATTTGCGCTTCTGGTTGCGTGTAAACGCGGTCAATCGTGTCGGTTAGTACCAGTTCTGAACCACCTTGACAGATCTTGCCACCTTGCAGGCTATCAATGTATTCAGCACCCATACCCGTTGTGGTTGTGTTGTGAATATCACCAACGTTTAGGTAAGTGTGTAGGGCACCAGAGAAAGTCCATGGCTGAGAATCCGTGTTCTTCACGTCCAGCGTTACTTTTAGCTGCTCGCCGATCTCAACATTCAAACGTGCATCGAATTGATGAGGCCATACTGCTAGCGTCTCTTCGCTTGGCTTCAGACCTAAGCTAACAATCACGCCAGCTTCGCTTTCACGGTGCTCAACCAATTGCCATTCACTTGAACGGGCAAAACCATGCGCTGGTGCTGCAATGCGACCAAACCAAGGCCAACATACTGGAATACCACCACGCAAAGCTGTTTTACCATCGAACTTAGCTTGTTGGCTCATCCAAATTAGGTCTTCTTGACCTTGTGGTTGGAATGACACCACATGGCCGCCAAACAGTGAAATCGCTGCGTTTGCTTTATCGTGGATAACGCGAACCAATTTTACACCTTCATGTTCAACGATAGTGACGTTGTCAGAAAGTACCGCTAGTGCAGGTAGAGTAGATAAATCCATTACATGATCCTTCTAAGGAAATTGAATTCAAATGCTGACTAGAACTAGGGTGCTTGTGAATTTATGAGTGACAAGCAGAGTCAGTATTAGAATTGAATTTTGCATTTGGGCTATCTTGATGAGCTTAGACAGACGCGGTTTAAAAGATAGCAGGCATTAAAAAGGCGACACTAAGGTCGCCTTTTTCAAAGTCTGCTCAAAACAGTCTTCGCTAATGCTTATCTAAAGCGATTTCTAAAAAGAAATTACTTAGAGATGTGAGCGATTAGGTCTAGAACTTTGTTTGAGTAACCGATTTCGTTGTCGTACCAAGATACAACTTTAACGAATTTGTCAGTTAGAGCAACACCAGCTTTAGCATCGAATACTGAAGTTTGAACTTCACCGATGAAATCTTGTGATACTACTTGGTCTTCAGTGTAACCAAGAACGCCAGCCATTTCGCCTTCAGAAGCTTCTTTCATTGCAGCACAAATTTCTTCGTAAGATGCAGCTTCTTTTAGGTTAACAGTTAGGTCAACTACAGATACGTTAGCAGTTGGTACACGGAAAGCCATACCAGTTAGAAGGCCGTTTAGTTCTGGAAGAACAACGCCTACAGCTTTAGCAGCACCAGTTGAAGATGGGATGATGTTTTGAGAAGCACCACGGCCACCGCGCCAGTCTTTAGCAGAAGGGCCATCTACAGTTTTTTGAGTTGCTGTAGTAGCGTGAACTGTAGTCATAAGACCAGACTCAATGCCCCACTTATCGTTAAGTACTTTAGCGATAGGTGCAAGACAGTTAGTAGTACAAGAAGCGTTAGAAACGATGTCTTGACCAGCGTAAGATGCTTGGTTAACGCCCATTACGAACATTGGAGTTGCATCTTTAGAAGGACCAGTAAGAACTACTTTCTTAGCGCCAGCAGTGATGTGCTTACGTGCAGTCTCGTCAGTTAGGAAAAGACCAGTTGCTTCAGCAACTACGTCTACGTCGATAGCATCCCACTTAAGGTCTTCTGGGTTACGCTCAGCTGTAACACGTACAGTTTTACCGTTAACGATTAGGTTACCGCCTTCAACTTCAACAGTACCGTTGAAACGGCCGTGAGTTGAGTCGTACTTAAGCATGTATGCCATGTACTCTACGTCGATTAGATCGTTAATACCTACTACTTCGATGTCTGCACGCTCTTGAGCTGCGCGGAATACGAAACGGCCGATACGGCCAAAACCGTTAATACCTACTTTGATAGTCATTGTAGTTGCTCCACAACTTAATTTCTGATTAAAGATAACTGGTAGTAAAATTACAGAATCCAGTATACATCTGCAATAGATAATCCGACTTAACTTGTTTAATGTCAAAAAAAAGCGACGCTTTTCTTAACAATTGGGTGTAAGTGGTTGAAAATTGACCATTGCAAGTGGCTCTGTACCCTTCCAGTTGGGTAAAATACCCCTAAATGATGATTCACTTATGAGTGTATATGTACAATGTTTCCTGGTGAGAAAGTATGTGCTACAAAACGACTGATATGCAAGCCTTTATAGAAAAAAGTAAATATAATAACTGAGAATGTGGAGAGATATTAACGTGATTCAAAAGGGAGGAAATATGATAAAGCCTGATGAATACTGGCGTGAACGCCTAACAGACGACGAATTTGCAGTGTGTCGTGAACGTGGTACTGAAGCCCCATATAGCGGTAAGTTACTGCACAACCATAAGACTGGCGTCTATAGCTGCACATGCTGTGAAAGCCCTTTGTTTCTGTCGGATAACAAATATGACTCTGGGTGTGGTTGGCCAAGCTTTGATGCCCCAGTGAATGATGAAGCAGTACGCTATATAGAAGATCTAAGTCACGGAATGAAGCGTGTAGAGATCCGTTGTACCGCCTGTGATAGCCATTTAGGTCACGTTTTTCCAGATGGTCCGAAGACCACAGGTGAACGGTTCTGTGTTAATTCAGTGTCGTTAATTTTCAACAAAAATGACGAAAGTACGAAATAACTTGTAACTATTGTCTAATCCTTACAGGTCGCATTTGTCGATTTAGGAATACTGAAACGCCCAAGATTTCAGATTTAACTCTAGTACAAATAAAAACAGCTACCAAAAAGGTAGCTGTTTTTATTTGAAAGCAGGTGAATAAGAAGCTTAAGTTAGAACATTATAAATGAAGCGATCAGTAACTCGGGACGATTGAAGGGCTGTAAATTCCATCCTCAATCGCTTCGACGATGTTGTCTGCGTCTTTATTTAGCTTCTTATAGGTTGCCTTGTCGAAATGGTACAACACCGTGAGCTCGGCTTCAGAAGCAATCGGCACATCAAAGTCTTTGGCAACCATTGCCCAAACGTACGCTTTTTCCATATGACCCAGGCTGTGGTTGATACTGGCCATCGACTTGAAGATTTCAGTGTTGGCTGCCGAGCCATTAGAAAGCGTTAACGCATTATTGAGTAGCTTAAGTGTCTTTATATGATTGCGGGTAGTATAGAAGGTTGCCAAGGCATATTGCATCTCAGCTGTGTTTAACGCTTCAGTGCCTTCTAGTTGTAAGAAACTGCGTCTGGCGTTGGTGTCCCCAGTTTGCGACCACAAGAAGTATAGCGTTTCCGGTGTATCGGATTTCGATAGCTCATTAACAATGCGCTCAGACTCTTCGATACTGTGCATTAAAGAGGTAAAGCGACGTTCTTGCAGCTTAGATTGATCGATCGTTTCGATCTGCGCCGCGAGTTCTAGGCACTTTTTGTAGGCAGTGACTAATTCGAATTCTTTAATTTTGTTGATTTCGGTGGGTTGCTTCTGAACTTCAAATCGATGCCAGATGAGGTCGGTACGTGCGACACGACATTGCCCATCGTTCATGTTCAATTGTTCACATTGAAGACCCGGGTTGCTTTGGCACAGTTGATCGGTATTTTTGTTCCCTTCAAGACACCCAACCAGAGTGAAAGGCAATAGGCTAATCGCCAACCATTTCATAATTTTCATATTCCTTCACTTGTGATCAGATGCACTTATTATTGGTCAGGTTCTTGACTCAATTCTGTTACGGGTTATTTTCTGGTGAAAATTGTTAAAACTAAGGCTTTACCATGGATGCAGAACAACTTCTTAGCGCAATGACACCCGAGGTCTACGAACGTTTAACCTACGCAGTTGAAACGGGTAAATGGCCAGAAGGTACGGCGCTCTCAAAAGAACAGCGCGACTCATGTATGCAAGCGGTTATGTTATACCAATCTAAACATAACTCTGAAGCTCAACATATGACAATTGCAGCTGGTGGTGAGATTAGCTTTAAATCTAAGTCTGAACTAAAGAAACAGTTTAAGTCAGATCAAGAAGACATTGTTAGGGTTAACCCGAATCATTAGGCTTAAATTACAACAAAGGGGTGGCAATGTGCCACCCCTTTTAGTTTAACTCTTTTATTTATAAGCAATAAAACGATTTAGTTCACGTTAAGCCGCCGTTACTTTCATAGAATAACTGGCTTTAAAGTGAATCCTTGAACAGGTTATAAGCTCATCTCACCGCGCAACACTTGTTGCATCTGAGCCTTCACTTCTTCGTAGCCTAGGTTTTGGCTTAATAGATAATGCAATTTCGCCAGTGCCGCTTCTGGTGTCATATCGTAACCACTGACAACGCCCGCTTCTGCTAGTGCACAACCCGTCGCGTAACCACCCATGTTGACTTTACCAGCCAAACATTGAGTTAGGTTCACCACAATAACACCGCGCTCTGAAGCATCTTTCAGGTGCTGAAGCAGTTCTGGATTTTGTGGTGCGTTACCCACACCGAAAGTAAGCAGAATCATCGCGTTAACAGGTTGTAATAGCGTGTTACGGATAACTTCGTGTGAGATGCCTGGGTACATTGTGATTACGCCGATAGGTTGCGGAGTAATGTTATGAACCTTGAAAGCACCTTCAGGTTGTTCGTTTACTTTTACATTATTGCTAAGTTGGATATTGATACCCGCTTCTAGCAAAGGATTCAGGTTTGGAGACGTAAACGCATTGAAGCCATCTGCGTGTGATTTAGTGCTGCGGTTACCACGCATCAACTTGTTGTTGAAGAACAGTGTCACTTCGTTGATTGGGTAGTTTGCCGCAATGTGTAGCGCATTCAGCAGGTTTGCTTGTCCGTCTGAACGAAGCTCTGCTAATGGGATCTGAGAGCCCGTAACAATCACAGGTTTGCCGAGGTTTTCAAGCATGAAAGACAGTGCAGAGGCAGTGTAAGCCATAGTGTCTGTACCATGCAGGATAACGAAACCATCGTACTTATCGTAGTTCGCGCGAATGTCATCAGCGATAGTCTGCCAATCAAGTGGCGTCATATCTGAAGAGTCCATTAATGGAGAGTATTCGTGAATGGTGTACTCAGGCATCTCTGGGCGATGGAATTCAGGCATGCCAGCTAGCTGCTTATCCATGAAACCTGCGACAGGAACATAGCCGTGGTCAATAGACTTCTGCATGCCAATTGTGCCGCCGGTGTACGCGATATAGATGTGTTTTCTTTCCATGGCGATTAATACTTAGTGTGATGTAGGGAACAGGGGGGCGATTATAGCGAATTATCATGCAATAAAAAGAGGCACCTCACACAGAGGCACCCCTTAGTTATTGAGTTATTGGCTCAACTTATTGAACTTGGCAATTTAAGCAGAAAGCGTATCGGCCTTGTGGGTCGTTAAAGTTGCCTAACAGCTGGCTATCTTGAGCTAACTGTTGAGTAACTGGCTGTAAACTGCTTGGTATCATCGATTGAATATCTAGGCCTATCGACATCTGAACTTGGTTCATAAATTCTTGAATAAATTGTTCAGTGGCCGAAAGTGGCTCTTCTACCCAGTAGATGTTGTAGCTTTCAAGCTCTGCAAGTGAAGCCGCAGCTGCAACCGCATCATCGAAATCACCAATCTCATCGACTAAGCCTTTCTGAATCGCATCTTGACCTGTCCAAACTCGGCCTTGAGCAATCTTGTCGACCGCATCGACTTCCAGACCGCGATTCTCTCCAACTAGGCTGATGAATCGGCGGTATCCGTTTTCAATGCCCATTTGGAACGCGTCTTTCGCGCCATCGCTAAGCCCAGTTGTAATACCAAGACCTGAGAAAGGTGAGGTGCCAACGCCATCCGTGTAAACACCAATATCATTCAGCCCTTTTTCGAAGGTGGTGATAACACTGAATATACCAATCGACCCCGTTAGTGTAGTTGGTTGAGCTAGGATCTTATCCGCACCCATCGAGATCCAGTAACCACCTGAAGCCGCAAGGCTCGACATCGACACAACAACCGGTTTACCAGCTTGCTTGATCGCTTCTATTTCATTACGAATCACTTCTGAAGCAAAGGCACTGCCACCTGGGCTATCGACACGAAGTACAACGGCTTTCACTTTATCGTCGTTACGTGCTTGGCGCAGTAGGGCTGCAGTGGTATCTCCGCCAACTGTGCCACGTGGTTGCTTGCCATCCATAATTGCGCCGCTTGCTACAATCACGGCAACGTCGTGAGATTCACTGGTCATATCCGGAAGCATGGTTGCACGGTATTCGTAATAACCAAACGCGTTGTAGCTGTCTTGGCCGTCACTGCCGAAAACATCGGCAAGCTCTAGTCGAACTTGTTGGCGTGTCGCTAACTCATCCACTAAGCCAAGTTTCTCAGCCAGTTTTGCAATGTCACCATCTACAGACTCAAGTTCTTTCAAGAAGGTGTCCATGCTTGGGTTCAGTGTTTTAGCGTCGATCTGACGGTTGTTGCTGACGTCATCAACGTACGCACCCCATAGTTGGCTTAACCAACGAGAAGCGGACTCTTTCGCTGCGTCTGACATGTCATCACGAATGAAAGGCTCAATAGCTGACTTATAAGTACCCACACGGAACACGTGCGTGTTTACGTCTAGCTTCTCTAGTAAGGTTTTGTAGTAAAGCGAGTAAGCGCTATAGCCTTTAAGAAGAACCCCACCATCTGGTGATAGGAAGACTTTAGTTGCGTAGCTGGCTAGGTAGTATTGGCTTTGGTTGTAAAAGTCACCTACCGCATAAATCGGTTTGCCTGTTGCTTTGAACTCATTCAACGCTTTAGCAATGTAGCGTAGCTTGGTCAGGTTGGTTTCTGGCAGCTCTTTGAGTGCTAAAACGATACCAGTAACCTTGTCATCGTCTTTTGCGTAGCGAATCGTTTCAACGATATCAAACAGGATGTTCTCTTTTGGAAGGTCTTTGCCAAGCAGCGAACCGGTGACCGAATCCATCGGATTGATATAGCGACTTTGTTCCACAATAGGGCCAGACAGGTTAAGCACTAAAGCCGAATCCTGTGGAACCGTCGGTTGAGCCGTATCTGAATGGAAGTACACAAAGTAGATGATGGCGATACTGAGTAAAAAGACTAGGTTAACCAGCGCAAGACGTACAAACGTAATGAGCTTCCAAATCCCTTTAAAGATCATGCCTATAAATTTGAATATTTTTTTCATTCTGTCTCCGCAGTGAGATCACGTCGCTTTAACAAGCCGTAGTACCATTAATCTCAATAATATGAACTGCTTAGTATCCTACGATAATTCCCAAGCTCAAACTACACCAAGAATTGTTAATCGATATATATTCTCATTAAGTGTAGTCAAATTAAGGGCTTCTGAACGATTAATACGTGCAGCATTATGATCGGTGTTACAAAAATGTAAACGGTTGTTTGAACTTTTGGTAATTGAACTATACTGTGGTCAGACCACAAGGATAAAATAATAGAAGTGATGTCTGCCATGTACCCACATTTACTTGAACCACTCGATCTTGGATTTACCCAGTTACGTAACCGTGTATTGATGGGATCAATGCATACAGGTTTAGAAGAAAATAAAGAAGGTCTCCACAAACTCGCCGCGTTTTATGAAGAGCGAGCAAAAGGAGGCGTTGGCCTTATTGTTACCGGTGGTTTCTCTCCTAATTTACGTGGCAGATTGACCCCATTTAGTGCTGAATTCAGTAAAGTGAAGCACGCAAAAGCTCACCAAGTTGTTACCGAAGCCGTGCACAAGCATGGCGGTAAGATTGCCCTCCAGTTGCTGCATGCAGGTCGCTATGCAATGCATCCATTCGCGCAAAGTGCTTCGGGTATTAAAGCGCCAATCGCTAAGTTCGCACCGAGCGAGATGAGCCCTCGTCAGATCAAAAAGACCATCGGTGCCTTTGCCAATAGTGCGGAGCTAGCTCAGGTTGCTGGCTATGACGGCATTGAGATCATGGGCTCGGAAGGTTACTTGATTAACCAATTCATCTGTAAGCGTACTAACATGCGTTACGACGAATGGGGCGGCTCTTACGAGAAGCGTATGCGTTTCCCGCTAGAGATCGTTAAATCGATTCGCGAAGCGGTGGGTAAAGATTTCATTATTATTTTCCGACTGTCGATGCTTGATTTGGTTGAGCAAGGCAGCACCTTTGAAGACGTTGTTCTTTTGGCTCAGAAGCTAGAAGAAGCGGGCGTGACGATCATCAATACCGGAATTGGTTGGCATGAAGCTCGTGTTCCGACTATCGCGACGCAAGTACCACGAGGCGCATTCTCTTGGGTGACGGAAAAAGTGAAACCATACGTGTCGATCCCAGTGGTGACATGTAACCGAATTAACACGCCAGAAGAGGCCGAACGTATCCTCAGTTCAGGACAGGCCGACATGGTTTCAATGGCGCGTCCTTTCTTGGCGGATCCAGACTTTGTTAATAAAGCCGCTCAAGACCAAGCAAAGTTCATTAATACCTGTATCGGTTGTAACCAAGCTTGTCTTGATAACGTGTTTAAGGGTAAGCGAGCGAGCTGTTTGGTGAACCCACGCGCTTGTTACGAGACTGAAATCGTTGTTCAACCTGCTCAAGCGACTAAGACCATTGCAGTTGTCGGTGCAGGCCCTGCAGGTTTAGCTTGTGCCACGACTCTAGCGCAACGTGGACACAAGGTTGACTTGATTGAGAAAAATGACCGTATCGGCGGCCAGTTTAGATTGGCAATGCAGATTCCGGGTAAAGAAGAATTCAGAGAAACGATTCGTTACTTTGCAAACCAAATCGACGCATCAGGTGTGAACCTGAAACTGGATACTGAAGCAACGTTTGAGATGTTGTTGAAGTACGATGAAGTGGTGATGGCAGCGGGTGTTGAACCAAGAAAGCTCGATATTGAGGGCATCGACCAAGAAAACGTGGTCGATTATCAAACCTTGATTCGCGAAAAGACACCAGTAGGCGAAAAGGTCGCAATTGTTGGTGCTGGTGGTATTGGTGTCGATGTGGCAACCATGCTAACCGAGCCTACTTCTCACAGTTTAGATGACTGGCTGCATGAGTGGGGCATTGATAAGAATATGGAACACCCGGGTGGGCTTTACCCTTACCCTGATTCGTTCAGTGACAAAACGGTTTGGGTGATGCAACGTAAAGCGGGTCGTGTTGGTAAAGGTCCGGGCAAGACTACTGGTTGGATTCATAAGCGCACCCTAGAAAAACGCGGTGTAAACCTTTTAGGCGGCGTGAGCTACAACAAGATTGATGATAAAGGTCTGCATATCAGCGTTGGTAAGCAAGATCAGGTGCTCGATGCCGATTCGGTTATCGTATGTGCAGGTCAGGTGTCAGTTCGTCCATTCGAAGATATGTGGCAAGAATTTGGTGGCAAACTGCATGTGATAGGCGGTGCTGATTACGCGGGTGAACTGGATGCAGTGCGCGCAATTCGTCAAGGAGTTGAGCTGGCTATTAAGTTATAGAATCAGCCATCAAACTGTAATCTTGTCGGTAGATGTTGTTAATTAATTTGCTGAGTTAGATTTTGAACAAGGCTCCTAAGTCATAGATTTAGGAGCCTTTATTGTTTCTAATCTAGGCCAAATGGACAGTGGTTGAGATTTATTATCGTTTGTATTCTGTGCTAAAGTTCAAGTATACAAATAATAAAGAAATAGTAAGGACTTCAAATGGATGCTTTGGATCTATTGCTCAACAGACGCTCAATCGCAAAACTCTCTGATCCGGCACCTGAAGGTGTGGCGTTAGAAAACATCATCAAGGCAGGACTGCGTGCGCCAGACCACGGTGCACTAACACCATGGCGCTTTGTTATCGCGCAAGGTTCAGGCCTACAGAAGCTTTCAGACATCTTGGTGCGCGCCGCTGAAGCGGATGAAAGCGAAGAAGCGGTTATCGAGAAAGTAAAAAAAGCGCCGTTCCGAGCTCCAATGGTGATCACCGTAATTGCAAAAGTCACTGAGCACGAGAAAGTGCCTGCTATCGAACAACATCTGTCCGCGGGTTGCGCTGCACAGGCGATGCAAATGGCCGCAGTCGCACAAGGTTTCCAAGGCTTTTGGCGCTCAGGTAAATGGATGTTCCACCCAGAAGTACACCAAGCATTTGGCCTAGAAGGCGACGATGAAATTGTTGGTTTCCTATACCTAGGCACTCCGGGCTGTACGCCAATGAAGGTACCAGAACGCGACTTCTCTAAGTTCGTTGAGTTCTTATAAAGGAAGCTGAAGCTTGAATAGTGGAATGCTAACTGTATAAACAACCAGTTTTTCTTGGTTTCTAAGGGCCACACTAAAGAACGTTTCCCCTGTTGCGATTTGACAGATGTGACTTTAAACAGGTCAGATAGGTGAACAATCCTTACTGTTGCATCTAAAATCAACCTGTAAGCGTTCGTATAGCCCACGCCAACGTTTTTAAGAACTTCCAACACACCAAGGTCAACAAAGTGTTTTACGGCGTGCTACCACATCTTCAATGGTTGCCGCCCTGTGTATACGCAATAAAAGCACCTATAGGTGCTTTTATTGCGTATAATAACCCAACGAAATTATTTTAGGGATTCAGAATGGCCTACATATCACCAGAGCAACGACAAGCCAAAAAGGAAGCGTTTGATACCTTCATTTTCGAAATCTTCACCACAGAAGGTTGGGACGCTATAACGTACGAACGCATTTCTAAACACTTCAAAACAACTAATAGCAGCATTCAACGCTATTACCCACACAGACGCGATTTTGGCAGAGCATTAGAAGGTAAGGTGTTTCCATTAGTAGTTGTTCATCTATCATTTGAGAGCAAGAAAGCATTCATTGATTCATGGGTTACTGCAATGGATGATCAATTCTTTTCAATGGTTGTACGCATGCTGATAGAGAACGCGTTAGTTCCGAGTACCAACGAAAAGACCAAAGGAGGCGCACAACGCTTGGTTGGTGCAATGATGCAGGGAATGACGCAACAAGAAGCTATAGAAGCAATTGAAGTTGCTCTTGGCAAATCTGTTTTTTATCATATGAATCAAAGCTTTACACGTATATCTGAGAATAATCAAAAATAACCCTCGAAAAAAGCTTGCGTAAAAATCCGCAATGCGTAGAATAGCCGCCAACAGAGAGAGAAGCACATGTGTTTCTCTTTTATTTTGAACTCTATGCGTAAGTTTACGCTTAACTTTCAAATGAAAGAGAAGCAATGTTGCGTTTCTCTTTTATTTTGAACTGAATGCGTAAGTATATGCAAAGGTTTTAAGATGTATTCATGTGGTGATGGTTTCCGTGTCCGAATACATCGGAAATGGTTTCACAAGTTATTAGGCGTTAAAGCCATAGTTCGTTGCACTAATTGCAACAAATCAAAATATTATTAATTCATAGGGTATATGAAAATGAAAAAAACTATTCTAGCACTAGCAATTTCAGCGGTTTCTTTTGGCGCAGCAGCAGCAGCACCAAGCGAGGTTGATATTGTTAACACTCAACTTACTGGTTCTGAGTTTACAAATAACCTTCCAGATGGTGTTGCTAAAATCGGTAAAGTTTCTGTTGATGCTGATGGTGTTATTACTTACTCAACGTTCGATGCAGATGGTGTTGAAACTTCAGGTTTAACGTTTGATACACAAAATGGCGACACTATTTACACAGGCGAAAACGTTCTTGACGCTCTTTTGGTAAATCACGATAAAGGTACAAACGTTGATCATCAAGAAATGCGTAATCTAACTGATTCAGAAAAATCAACGTTACGTACAAATGTAGTTAAAAACACAACTGCTAACGGTTTTACTAACCTTGATCTTGCATCAAAGCACGGTATTGAAGATTTATCAGTTGTTACATTTACAGTTAACGCTGACGAAGTTTTAGTTGATACAAATGGTTCTGCGCCAAACGGTGAAGTTCTTCTTTCTAAAGAAGAAATGACACAAGCGGCAAAAAATGCAGTTGTTGAACAAGCGCAAGCACGTTACCCGTCACAACCAGTTGAACCAGTTGAACCAGTTGAACCTATCAACGGTGGTGAAATTCGCGATGCTGACGATTTCAACGAAATCATGGCAAAGTGGGATAAAGACGCTTCAATCACAACACAGCAAACTGGTGATAAGGTTCTAACGTATGTAGATCCAGAATCAGGTGCAACACAACACATTAATCTTTCTGAAATGACAAATGATCAGGTTGAAATTCTGATTGGTCAGATGAAAGATTACGGTAACAATCTTGATTCACACACTAAAGTTCAAGTTCGTGAACATATCCGTACACAAGTTGAAAACCGTGAAACGTTAGCAAATGTACAAAAAGTTGATTTGCTAAACAAAATCGCTGTTCGTCATGCAGAAGATGGTACAGCAGCACCTAAATTTGAAATCATTGCGGGTGAAGATGGTGCAATGGCTGATACACGTTTACAAGTAACTGACAAAAACGGCAACGTTCACACGCTAACACAAGAACAGTTAGATACTGCTTTGGTTGAAGCAAAGCAATTAATCAAAGAAGAAGTTGCGAAGCGTACAGACGCAGGTACACCACCAGTTGAATCACCAGTTGTTGACCCGGCAAAAGCTAAAGAAGCAATTCAAAAGTTAGTTGATTCAGGTGCAAACCTTGTTGACGCAGGTAAGGTTGCTCAAGCTCAAGCTCAAGCTCAAGGACAAGCACAAGCAGCACAACAACAAGCACAGATTGATGAAATCTATGCACAAGGTCAAACGAATGCTAACGATATTCAAACGCTATTTGGTGAAGTTGACCGCCTTGATACACGTATCGACCAAACACAAGCGCTTAATGCTGCTACAGTGAACGCTCGTCCAATGGTTGTAGATGGTCAAACGGCATTCGGCGCGGGTGTTGGTTACGCTGGCTCTGAGGCTGCACTAGCAATCGGTGTTGCACACAGCTTTGAAGAATCTGCATGGTCTGTATCAGGCACTGTTGCAGCAACTTCAGATGATGTTGTACTAGGCGCAGGTACGCAGTACACGTTCTAATGAATACCCTATAAACTAATGTTTTACCCCGTCTTCGGGCGGGGGTTTTTAAAGGGCACTGGTTCAATTTATCTAGCGGTGAACTGAATAATCACCAGTGCAATTTAAGAACTTTCAAGCAGTGGGTTCGCCTAACAAATTTGTACTATTAGTTTGGTACAACGACGCTAGAAGGGAGGTGCGTACATCACATCAAAGCCTCGTACGTCTGCAAACCATCAATGTACGTCCATACCTAAATACCTTCAGTTTTAACCAGTGAAGTAGTGTGTAGCTTGTTCTGGTTCTTGTCGCCTGAATCGATCTGATGAGTACATCAAGAGCACCGTACCACGCTTGTAACGGTCGTTAAGTACATCATCATAGATTCCCTTCAATCCCGCACCATCAGCCATGTGTTCACCCGTGTACGCTGATAGCCTTGCATCGAAGTATTCGTTAACAATATGTCCGTTGTGCTCATCGATTACCTTCTGAGCGGGAGACAAATGGATTTGCTTAACTAGCTTTCCATCGTTCAACTGTGTCTTAGTCGAAACACGTCCGTAGGTTATAAAGTCTGTCATATGGGTATCATTCCCGTTAGATAATCAATAAAATCAGGGTCTAAGTAATTAAATTCACCTGCATTATCTTTACAGCCTGCCATGTTGATCTCTGGCGGGGTAGAAATTAGATAATGTGGCCCTAATTGTTTGTAGCATCTGGAAAAACATGTCTCGCCTTATTATTGCTGAAAAACCAAGCCTCGGCCGCGCGATCGCCGCTGCACTACCGAATCCACAGAAGAAAGACCAAGGGTTTATCAAATGTGGTAATGGAGATGTGGTGACTTGGTGTATTGGACACTTATTGGAACAGGTTGAGCCGGATGCTTATGATGACCGTTATAAGAAGTGGAACTTAGCCGATCTTCCTATCGTACCAGAGCAATGGCAACTAAGACCGCGTAAGACGTCAAGCAAACAGCTCACGGTGATCCGAAAGCTATTGAAGGACGCGACCCAAATTGTCCATGCGGGAGACCCGGATAGAGAAGGGCAGCTGTTGGTTGATGAAGTGATTGATTATTGCAAGGTGTCTAAGTCTAAGAAAGAGTCGATGGACAGGCTATTGATCAGCGACTTGAACTTACCTGCTGTGAAGCGGGCGCTCTCTCAAATGCGCAGCAACCGCGACTTTATTCCACTGTCTATTTCTGCATTAGCGCGATCTAGAGCCGATTGGTTGTATGGCATGAACATGACTCGTGCTTATACCTTGTTAGGTCAAAAGGCGGGCTACCAAGGCGTGTTGTCGGTCGGACGAGTGCAAACGCCAGTGCTTGGTTTGGTTGTAAGACGTGATGAAGAAATCGAGAATTTCATTCCTAAAGATTACTTCACTCTACACGCTTTGATCCCTTATCAAAACAACGGCCAGAGCTTTGATATTCGAGCGCGTTGGAAACCAAGCGAAGCATGTAAACCATGGCAAGATGAAGAAGGTCGCGTGCTCAATCGAAAGCTGGTTGAGAACGTGGCTAACCGAATTGCGAATCAACCCGCGACGGTGACGGAATCAGAGCAAAAGCAAAGTAAACAAGCTGCGCCACTGCCTTACTCGCTGTCAGCTTTGCAGATTGATGCGTCTAAGCGTTTTGGTATGAGTGCTCAGCAGGTGTTAGATACGTGTCAGTCTTTGTACGAGAAACACAAGCTCATCACTTACCCACGCTCTGATAGCCGCTATCTACCTAAAGAGCACTACTCGCAGCGAGAATCGATCGTTGATGCTATCGCTAACAATGCCAAAGAGCTGCAAAGTGGCGCTCAAGGTGCGGACCTTTCTCTTAAATCCAAAGCATGGAACGACAGCAAAGTCGATGCTCACCACGCAATAATCCCAACACCGAAGAAATCATCGGTGAATGGCCTGTCTGCCAACGAGATGAAGATCTATCAGCAAATCGCTCGTCAGTATCTAATGCAATTCTACCCACCGGCGGTTTTTGCCGATGCAAAGTTAGTCTTTGATATCGCTGGTGGTGTGTTCATTGCAAAAGGGCGCCAGCTTATCAACCCGGGCTGGAAAGTGTTGATGGGCAAAACGGACACTGAAGAAAAAGGGGATGGCACGGATACGGTTCCCCCATTGGATAAAGGTACGGTTTTGACGTGTCGTGAAGGCGTGATTGGTGATAAGAAAACGGAGCCACCAAAACACTTTACGGAAGCGACGTTGCTTCAAGCGATGACAGGTATCGCGCGTTTTGTTGCGAACAAAGACCTTAAAGCTATTTTGAAAGAGACCGATGGCCTTGGCACAGAAGCGACCCGTGCAGGCATTCTAGATACCCTTTTCAAAAGACAACTGCTAACGCGCCAAGGTAAGAGCATTCACAGTAGCCCAGCGGGCAGAGGCTTGATTCATGCCTTACCTGAGGATTCTACCTTCCCAGACATGACGGCACACTGGGAGCACCAATTGCAAGGTATGGCTGAACGAAATCAAGCGTATCAACCTTTCATGCAAGCGTTAGAAAGCAAGATTGATGGTTTGATGGGCAAGGTAAAAACCGGCGAAGTTCCTGAGTCTCTGCGCCATCTTCCTAAAGTCGAGAGACCTGCGTTCAAACGCCGTAAAAGCGGTGGTGCGAAGAAGTCTTATGCCAAGACAGGTACGTATGCTAAGAAAGGAACTTCCGCTAAAAAGAGCACCAAAAGCTAAGACTTATTGAGGTTAGGATTAACGACCAACTTTACGGTCACAGCGCTTAAACAGCTGCTGCCAATAGTCGACATGGCGACGAGTTGATGCTCGAAAAGCTTGATGTGCATCTTGAATGGGAAAGTAATAACTGTGCAGTTCAGGTTGCGCGTCAAACATTCCTAGTTGCGGGGCTAACTGCTGATAGTAGCCATCCAGTTGCGCCATGTAAGGCTGAACCTTACCTATGTATTGTTGCTCGAATACATTGTTGAGATAACGAAACTTGGTCGTGTCTCGTTGTTTACCACAGATGATATTGTCATCAAAAGTTGTCAGCTGTTTGGTGATGGTATCAAGTTCGGCCGAAGCTCGCGTGAGCGAGTAGTATAAATCCCCGAGCGTAGAGCTCTTCTCTAAGATTTCTTGAACCTCAGTGGTTCTGCCGGAAACGAGCGGAATGTTTAACGCTTGATTGATGTGTTGTAAGGCATCACTGGTTTGTCGTACCTGATCGCCGATATCAGCGCTCAACCACTGACTACCCCGCATTTGTGACTGCATCGCATCACTGGCATAGATGAGATTCCATTGATGTAGTGGAAACTGTGCGAGTTTCTGTTGCTCAATTTCTCTTAGTAATTCTACGATCTCTGGGTCTAATTCATTACTGGATAAACATTTACCCACACCTTCAAGTAGCGCGGCTTGATAATCGTAATTACGAAACTCATCCGCGACCTTGCCCAGAACCGAATTTCTTTCTGCTATCAGATTGAACAGTCCACATTGACGAAGCTGGTAGCTGTCGATGAGGCCGATAGAGAGTGAGGGCACGTCAAGCAGCAGTTCTCGTTTTCTCGGTAGGCTTTCAAATTCCCATTCCTCTTTTATCTCGTCAGCATCTTGTACTCTGGCTATCTTGGTTTGATAGTCGTCGAACAAGTCGCCGGGACCATCACTGAAACAGCCAGCTAGCATCACTGTCAGACAAAACAGCGTTGAGTGCTTAACTAGGTTTGAGAGATGCCCTGCATTCATCTGTGGATTACCAGTCTATTTCGCTGCCATCGAAATTGAAGAAGTGACCACTTACTTCGATATTCGCTGAGTCGATGACTTTAATAAGGCCAGAAGCTGAGGTGTCGGTGTCGATCAGAGCATTAGGGCCGCCCATTTCGGTCTGTACCCAACCTGGATGCAGTGCTAACACCGTAAAGCCATCGGTTAAGTCGTTGCTTAAGCTCTTCACCACGGAGTTTAGAGCGGCTTTAGAGGAACGATAGATATAACCGCCGCCTGAGGTGTTCTCTGACATACTGCCGACTCTAGAGGATAAACAAGCGACCTTTTTGATATCGCTGCCTTCTAATAAAGGCAATAGCGTTTCGACAAGCTTCAGTGGAGCGATGGTGTTGACTTCGAATACACGACGCCACTCTTCAACATCGGTATTACCCAGCCTGTAGCCTTTCGGGCCATAGTAGCCAGCGTTGTTGATCAAGATATCAATCGACTCTATTTGCGAAGGGAGTTGGCTTACTGCTTGGTAATCGGTTATCTCTAATTGAATACAGGTAAGGTTGGTGTTGTGGTCTGCGAGTGAGAGCAGTTCTTTTGCTGAATGGGTATCACGATAAGTCGCGTACACCTTGTGATTACCTTCCAAGTATTGTTGAGTCAGGCTTAAGCCAATGCCGCGATTCGCTCCAGTAATAAAAATAACGCTCATGGTGATTCCTTTTCAGTTCAATTAGTTAAGTTTGATGGCTTAACACGAGAAAATCAACGCTCCACCAACTGGCCATTAGCATTCCTACAAAAATCATTACTGCTGCCGCTGAGTCGCAGATCACCCCAAAGATGAGTATTACGTTTTTCATTGTTGTCTCTTTAATTAATAATAACGATAATCATTATCATTAATTAGGGTTGTCGCCAAGTTTGAGGCTGTTATGATTTTGAGAAAGATACGCAATTAGTCTGATTATGATTCCTTTAATTTACCACCCAATCTATTCGCAGTTACCTTTACCCGAAGGTCATCGCTACCCAATCAACAAATATCAGTTGTTGCATAGTGCTGTTGAGGCGCTGATGGATAGTGAACCTCGATGGAAGAGCAAGTTTGAAGTGTGTCAACCAACGCCTGTTTCGGTAGAGCAAGTAAAACAAGTACACGATAGCGAATATGTCGATTTGCTCGTGTCTGGTAATTTGCCTGCAGCAAAGATGAGACGTATCGGTTTCCCGTGGAGCGAGCAACTTATCGAAAGAACACTCTACTCAAGTGGTGGAACCTGCTTGGCCGCTGAAATGGCAATAGAGAGTGGTTTAGCGATTCATTTGAGTGGTGGTTATCATCATGCGCATCATGATTTTGGCAGTGGCTTTTGTTTGTTGAACGATTTGGTTTTAGCGGCAAAACACGCGCTGACCTTTGAACATATCGATAAAGTGCTGATCGTTGATAGCGACGTTCATCATGGTGATGGCACAGCAACTCTTTGCCAAGAGAACGACGACATCATTACTCTGTCGTTCCACTGCGATAAAAACTTCCCTGCACGAAAGCCGCTATCCGATTTAGATGTGCCGTTAAGTCGTGAAACAGAAGATGAAGAGTTCTTACGTTGTTTTGAACAAGTCACTAAGTTAGCGATTGCTCACCATCAACCTGATCTGATTATTTATGATGCGGGGATCGATATCCATCAAGACGATGAACTGGGTTATTTGAATGTCTCGACACAAGGGATATTTGAGCGCGACTGTTTCATGATTGAATTAGCGAAATCAGAGTCTATTCCGATGGCCTGCGTAGTCGGTGGCGGATATCGAACTCAACATCAAGATTTGGTGCCGATTCACATGCAGCTGTTAAAAGCGGCTTATCATGTTCACGGTTAGCTTCCTAAATTAGCGACAGAAAGCTCATCAGAAATGATGTATTAAATAAGGCCTCTTGCACCATAAAAGACACGCTTGCACCAGTATGATTCATATAAAGTACTTTTTTATTAATTAGTTACGTATTTGTGTGATTAATTGTGGTCTGTAAATTGCTTTACCCATGTGTCTATAAAAACACAAGGGATAAAAATGAACCTGACGGACAAGGAACGTAGTTGGCTTAATTGGTTTGGCGCAACAGGAAAACTGGCTATGCGCAGAGCTTGTTTCCTCAATCGAAGTAGGACGGAAGAGCTTGAACAAGCTTTTGAAAGTATTGCTCACACGCGAGTTCAACTTCTGCATAACTGGGTCAAGAATCAATGGGATTTTTTAGAAGACTCTGCTGTTTATTTGGCAAGTCGAACGGAAGAGCAAGCTCAAGGGACGTTAGTTAGCCTTCTTAAACGCAGTACGGATTTTTCTGAGTTGGCGATCGTCGATGCTAAGGGGATAGCACAAGCATCGAGTTATCATGAGCATGTAGGGGTTAATCTTGGAGACAAGAAGGCTTTAGTTGAAGGGGCTTCAAAGCGTTATCTTCATGGGCCGTATATGGATCCACGCACGTTGAACGTAGGGTCGTCGAGTTCATCGTTTCATGATCAAGTAACGCTGATGTTTTATGTCCCCTTTTCTCGGGATGAAGGGGCGCAACAATTCCTATGTGGTCGTGTACCTAATGATGTTATTGGTGACATTATTCAGAGAGAAGCGGGGCATATTTATAGCGAGTCGGGTGATAACTATATCTTTATGGTCGACTCCATTCATGATCCTCATACTCAGCCGGGGGTTGCGCTCTCTCGTTCTCGCTTTGAAGATAATACATTTTCACACGGCGAGAACTTAAAGCAAGGGATTCATACTGATTGGGGAACGGTTAAGATCCAGCAGCATACCGAATTTGAGATTCGCTTTACAGACCCAGCCACTAATCAGCTTCACCCAGGCGTAAGAGAAACCATTAAAAATGGCAGTAACCTGTTTATAGATTATCCCGGGTATTCCGACTATCGCCACATACCCGTTATTGGCAAAGGTATCACCTTTCAATTGGATGGTTCACCAGATACTTTTGGCATGATGTGTGAGTCCGATTTAGAAGAGGTCTACAGAGACCGAAGCCTAAGTTATACCTTATCTAAGCACTTTATCAGCTGCATGCTACTGCCTCTATTTGTTCCATTACTGTTTGCCAACCTTTATACACTCACACCTTTTATGCAGAGTGGCATTATGTTCGCTTGCGCGTTGCTTTCATTGGGCTTATTCCGTTTAGTTAGCGCCAAACCACTAGCGAAGAAGATTCACGAAATGACCGGAGTAATGCAGACCTTAGCCGAAGGTGATGGCAACTTAAGTCGGAGGCTGGATCCCACCACATTCAGTCATAATGAACTTGGCAACCTAGGGCGTTGGACTAACAGTTTTATCGACAATTTAGATAACACGGTGAGTGAGTTGATCCATGCGAGTCACGAAGTTAGAGAGGTTTCTGAATCGATGTTTCGTCGTAGTGTCGTGATGAAGCAAACCAGTGATGATGCATCACAAGCGTTAAGCAATATGCTTCAGTTGAGTCAGTATCAACAGAGTGAAATTACTCATGCGAGTGTCTCAGCAACGCAAATGGACACGGTGATGAAACAAGCCGTTCTGAGTGCGGAGAAGGAATACAATCAGTCCGTCGAAGGCATGGAGATTGTTCGCAATATCGTAGAAAGCTCGGCGCATAGCGTGAATGAGGTGAATAATGAAATGACTAAGGTGTCTGACATTATAGATATCATTACTGACATTACCGCGCAGACTAACCTTTTGGCCTTGAATGCGGCCATTGAGTCGGCAAGAGCAGGTGAACACGGCAGAGGGTTCTCTGTCGTCGCTTCTGAAGTAAGAACTCTGGCTGACCGAACTTCACAAGCTGCTAACCATATTAGTGACCTAATGAAAGAGTTGCATAGTAAGTCTCGCAGTGCTGTTGAGTCCATGGAGCGAGGTGTGGAGAATGTGAGTAAAGGAAACTTAACAGTCGACTCAAATGCTCGCAGTGAGCAAATTCAAGCAGCGGTGAGCGATCTCTTTACCACGATGTCTAACCTAGATGAGAATAGTCAGAAAAATGGGCAAACGGCAGATAAAGCCCAACGTTCAATATCTGACTTACAACTGTCGACTAAGCAACTCGCACGTCGAGTTTCTTTGATGGGCAATGCATTGAGCCGCTTAGACCAATTGATTGGACGCTTTGAAGTTAGCCGAAAAGTGGCATAGTGGAAACTACGTAAGTTCTTTATGCAAATGCCAGATACAAAAAAGCCGCTGATTTCTCAGCGGCTTTCTTTAATGTGGTGGAGGGATAGGGATTTGAACCCTAGAACCGCTATTAACGGTTGCCGGTTTTCAAGACCGGTGCTTTCGACCACTCAGCCATCCCTCCAATGGCGCGTATAATATAAGGGTGGCTTTCGCTTGTAAATACCCTTATTAACTGACTGCTTTTTTTATGAACGCTTTTGGGTGTTTTTGTTCTGAATGATTATTTATTGTTCGGTTTATTAAGAGGCAGACAAAATCTAATATTCAACAAGCCAAGTATCCCCAACTTTTGTTATACGTGAAGTGTTTCAGTGCCATTAAAAAAGAAAGTATCTAATTGGTTTGCAGGCAAAGTTATGAGGGGAGTGGCTTAGGCATAGGAGCTTTCAGCTAGGGGCTTTTAAGTAAGAGCTTTTAGCTTAGAACTCTGAGCTCGGAATTTAAAACTAGGCATAAAGTGAATAGGCTTAAAATGAGGGTGGGTAGAGTCTTGTTAGATGAGCTTTATATTATAGATAAGCTTCAGATGCAAAAAAGCCGCTGATTTCTCAGCGGCTTTCTTTAATGTGGTGGAGGGATAGGGATTTGAACCCTAGAACCGCTATTAACGGTTGCCGGTTTTCAAGACCGGTGCTTTCGACCACTCAGCCATCCCTCCAATGGCGTGAATAATATAAGGGGTGGAGGATCTTGTAAACCCTTAATTTTCATAATTTTGTTTTGTTGCTTGTTTTCTAATCATTCACGGCAATAAAAAAGGGAAGCCATTGGCTTCCCTTTTCTGTTTGGTGATTATTTAGTCATTTTTTGTGTAGAAACGCTGTAGCTCTGTCAGGCCTTGCATCAACACGGGTAAGCGAGGGCTTACGTTTTTCAGGCGCTTGTAATTCTGGTCGTACAATTTGTAGTTACCAAATTTATCTAACACCGTTGTTTGCTGATCAGTAACAAGCGCAAGCTCACGTGAGTCGCCTGCGAGGATCCACTTTCTGTTACGCTCATTAAACAGGCTGCGACCACTACTGAAATCTGTTGGGTTCGAAGATACACCCAATAGCTCTTGCATCAGTGTTACTGATACGTCTAGATGACTAGAACGGTGGGTGTATTCAGAAGCAGACTTACCAGGCCAGCTAATAAACAGTGGCACCTGTAACTGATAACGACTGTAGTTGGAGTTTGCACCCCAGCTGTTGGTTTTGGTTTCGTTAAACTCAGTACCGTGGTTAGAGGTAATGATAACTACCGTGTTGTCGGCGAGCTCTAAGCGTTCCAGTTCAGTGTAGATAGTTGCTAGCTGAGCATCGGCCGCTGTCGCAGACTTTTGATAGTCTGCTGCAAAACGCTCTGCTGTCGTAAGCGTAGAGTCCGACTCTGAACTTGAATCGTAACTGGCGAAGTTATCCAGTGTGGTCAATTCAATAAAGTTAAACCAAGGGCGTTTAGCTTGCGGTGATTGAATCCAGTCAGACCAAGCTTTTATTGCACTCTGGTCATCATAAGTTGCTTGCTCTGGCATCACATCACGGCCTCGGAAGATAATATCCGAGTAAAGTGCATCGCTAAAGTTGTCGCCACTGAAAGCAGCGAACTTGTAATCGTGATTATCTAAAACATCGAGCAATACTGCGCTGGACCCTTGAGCTTCGATGCTGCTTGCGTAGCTGCTCGGTAGGCCGTAGAACAAGCCGAAAATACCAAACATATCGTTACTTGAACTGTAGTGGTTGGTGAAGTTGATCGACTGTTGTGCGTAGGCATAGCTGTTTGGCATCGCTGCCGCATTAAGTGCGTCAGAGCGAAGGTTGTTCACACTCACCATCAGGATATTAAGATCATCACTGCGGCGGTTGTATTGAATTTTTTCTAGCGGGTAGCTAACTAGGTTTACGGTCTCTTTATTCGCTTCTAAACGCTCAAGGTACTCTTCACGGTCTAATAGGCCATGTTTTTCCATAAAGCTTTTCGCTGTCATTGGGTAAGACAGTGGGAAGTTCGCTTTCTGGCTAGTAATTGGGTTATAGAAATACGCATCAGCCCACATGTAGGTCAAGTGGCTGCTGATGAAACACAAGAAGAAGACGGCAGTAATCGGACGGCCAATGTGTTTATGAGACAGTTTACGCTGCTTACGCCAAACCCACTCAGACAGACCAAGCTGTAGTAAGAAGATAAATGGCATAACAATGAAGAGGTGCTGCAAATCAGACGTGAATGCAGATTCCTCTCCACTGAATAAAACCTCCCACACGACAGGCGTCAGGTGGAGGTTTATATTTTGATACGTTTGGGTATCAATCAACAGGACAGTTAAACCTATGGTCGCGAAGATAACGGCAACCAAACGTAATAACTTCCTCGACGGAAGAACAAAAGTGAGCGGGAACAGCACTAATAGATAGAGCGCGAACACTAAAAAGCCAAAATGACCAACCCACGATGCAGCCAAATAGAATTGGCCTAGCAAGGTTTCTGGCCAAGCAGATTGAGTAATATAACGAGTACCAATCAACATCGCAGCAATGATGTTGAAAAATGCAAACCAGTGACCCCAACCAACCAGTCGAGATACACGATCGCTATATGAGTTTGCGCTGTCTACCATTTATAATTCTTTTATCCGTCAATCAAATTTAGTGAGACTTTTTATCTTCAAGAGAAGAAATTAAAGCTTCGGCAAATTTTTCAGCAATTCCTTTGCGTTGTGAAGCAGCAACATTCTGATTTAAGACATTGGTTGCGATATTTC
Organism: Vibrio coralliirubri; assembly: GCF_024347375.1. NCBI lineage: Bacteria > Pseudomonadati > Pseudomonadota > Gammaproteobacteria > Vibrionales > Vibrionaceae > Vibrio > Vibrio coralliirubri. The sequence continues at coordinate 1,050,059 of NZ_AP025470.1, forward strand.
CAGCGATCATCAGTGAAAGTTCTGGCGAAGCTTTGTGCTTAGTTAGTACAGCACCTACTTCAGCTAGGATTTTTTCAACTTGATCATCTGTGTATTTAGATATAATCGGCATAAGGACTCTAATAATGATAGTAAAAGCGGCTTATGATAACCTACTATGCACGACAACTGAAACCTGAACGGTAATATTTTCACTATGAGCCTTCACCTTTCCAACGTAATTTTACACCAGCTGAGCAAGAACGATCAGGATGAGCTGATTGTTAACTATCGTGCTGAATCTCTAGAAAACGATGCTTCATCTGAAAGCCTAGTTGCTGAACTTCACCGTGTTTTTAATTCAAAAGCAGGCAAAGGGTTTGGTTCTTTCAAATCTGACAGCGAGTTCCAGCAGTGGTTGCATCAACTTCGTGCTGGTGAGACAAACTTTTACGATTTTTCTCAAAAGAGTGCGCAACGTCTAAAAGACGAACTATCAAAGTACCCATTCGCTGACGAAGGTATCTTGGTAATGGCTGAATATCAGTCACTTGCAACAGATTACCTTTTCATTGGTTTATTGCCTTCAAACCAAAGCCTAAAGGTAACTGAAGGGCTTGATATTAGTGCGACTGACTACCTTGATATCTCAAAAATGGATATCGCGGCTCGCCTAGACCTTTCAACTTATGAGACTGATAAAGAGTCAAACCGTTACTTAACTTATATTAAAGGACGTGTTGGCCGTAAAGTCGCGGATTTCTTCTTAGATTTCTTACAAGCTGAAGTTGGTTTGGATGCGAAACAGCAGAACCAAGTACTGATGCAAGCGGTAGAAGACTTCGTTTCTGACTCCAAATTAGAGAAAGAAGAAGCGATCAGCTACAAAAAGCAGGTTGCGGATTACTGTAACGAGCAGCTTAAAGCGGGCGATGAAGTGCAAGTTCGTGAACTTTCTGGTGAGTTGCCAGCAAGCACAGATGGCACAAGCTTCTTTGACTATACTAGTGAGCAAGGCTACGAGTTAGAAGACAGCTTCCCAGCCGATCGCGCAACTATGCGTAAACTAACAAAATTTGTTGGTGCTGGTGGCGGTTTGAATGTTAGTTTTGATAGTCTGCTTCTAGGCGAACGTATCTTTTACGATCCGGAGACAGACACGCTAACGATTAAAGGCACTCCACCGAACTTACGTGACCAACTGACTCGCAATAAGTCATAGTCCGAAGTTAACGGATATAAAGCGGCAGCAGGACGTTGTCGCTTATTTTGTGCTTAATCTTTTAGCTACGGTCATGGCTTCAAGTTAACACGCACAAGGAATATAGATGGAACAATCAGTAGCAAAGCCCAAACGCTTTAAAAAACCAGCCACCTTTTTGGTTGTGCTCTTGGCTCTGTGGTTACTTCCTTCATTAGCTCTTCTTAATCTAAGCCGTTCCTACACCAATTCTCTTGCTCAAATCGAAGAGCTCGGTATTCGAGTCAACGAATTGAGGCAATCGCTTTATTTCTCAGAACCGCTTCGAGTCTCTCGTATCAATGATCTGGCACTCGATGCTCAATTGGTTTATTCGATCCGACTGCAGATTGAATCTGATTTCCAACACGCCTTGTTTCGACCCGATGTGAACCAACTGTTGTACGTAGCTGATCAGTTCCTAGAAAAGTTCGATGAGTTCATTCCAATAGAAAGCCAAGTTCAAGACATCGTTGATAACATTAAGATCTTGCGTGCTGATAAAGAGCTTTCCCCTAAGCTCAAACCACTCCTCAACGAATTCGGTGTTGTGGTATTTGAAGCCATGTATTCTGACAATCAAAGTTCGTCAGCGACTTATCGCGCCTTTGATTCCATTTTGGACAAATCTTATTCTCTAGAAACCGAAGAGCAAGATGCACTCCAGCAGTTACTGGCTGATGCGTCAGCATTGTTGAGTGATTATGCTCAACTTAACTATTTGGTTGATAAAATTAAGAAAAACTCTGTGAATGAGCAGATCATAAAACTCGAAGCTGAGTTCCATGATCGTCAATTCAACCTATTGTTGGTGATGCTAGGCTTAAGCTTGGTGGCGATGAGCGGGATAGTGTTTTGGGGCGTTAGGTCCACAAAAACGATGAAAGAAGCAGACCAAGAATTCAGCTCTGAACTAGAAACTAATTCAAGTAAGGAAGACGCTTCTTATAGCGATGTTGTTTCCTCAGCAGTGAAACAAGCAGATAGCGACGCTTATGTATCCGAGAACAGGTCAACGAGACAGTCTTCCGACCTTCAACCTATGAAGAGTGTTAACGTTACAAGCCAACCAATTGTGCAGCAAGACTCTATTCAGCGAGCCCCTGAACAGGCGCCAGTAGTAGAGAAACACATTGCCAGTGTCACAGATTCAAAGCCTGCGATTGATATTGAAGACATGTTAGAAACGCTCGATGGTGATGCTGAATCTGTTGAACTCTTACTTGGTGTGTTTGTACAAGACCACGCAGGAGACTACGAGAAGTTTAAGTCTTTGCTGACCAAAGATGAAACCTCCGCGGCTCGCATTGTACATAGCTTAAAAGGCGTGGCTGGCAGTATTAAAGCGTCTCGGTTAGCCATCATTGCCGCAAGTATTGAAATGACAATGAAGCAGTCCAGAGCGATCAGTGAACATGATTTGGCTGAACTAGAGCAGGCTATAAAAGCCTCTGTGGATTCTGCTCATGAATATTTAGACAGTCAGCGTTAACTTTTACAGGATTTTTGACAATACTCTGACCAAGCGCTCATACAATCCGCGCCCTTAGTCTTTGTCAGAGGTTTATATGTTACGAGTTTCGAGTCGAAGTTGGATGGTGTTGGTGCTTAGCATTGTGCTAAGTGGTTGTTCTCTCTTAGAAGTTAAGTTAGATAGTCAAACGACGCCTCTCACTCAACAAGAGTTAAATGCTCGGATCATGACGCGTGAATACGCCAAGATGTTCTTTACTCGAGTAGAAGACTCGGCCGATCTTATCGCGCAATCTTACCCTGCTGATGACACCTTACATCAGTCTTATGTGTTGCTTTGGAAGATCCATGCAGAGCAGGGCTTACAACAAGCGGCTTACCAAACTTCCCCAATGTCTGCGTTAATTGACTCGTGGGTTTTCACTGCTCAAATGAATCAGTTTTATAGTCAAGGTGACGGCGCGGATCTGTTCGCGACGGATGATGCGGTAGAGACAGCTCGTTTTCTTGACCAAGAAGCTGAGAAGCTGGCAAAGGGTGTATTGAGCTCGAGTGATTTCAAAAGCAGCAAAGCGTTCGTTGCGCAGTTTGCTGCTAGTCACCCATTTAAAGACCTCACATTCAGAAGCACACCTGCTTACCGTGAATGGCTAAGTTACCTTGGTAAAGACGAATCGCAAATCGTTCAGAGCTTAGGCACCATGCCAGAAGCAATGAGTGACGCATCTGATCGTTTAAGCCTTATGGCTGACCAGACACCGAAACTAATGTCGTGGAAGGCGGAGCTGGTTGCATTGAATAGCTCACTAACGGGTGAAGACCTATCGATGACGCTGGAAAGTCTTCGTCAAACATCAGCAAGCATGCAAGACTTCATTGAGAACAACCCGGAATACATGCAAACACTGGCTTCTATTATGTCGACAGAAATGCAGCCACTGTTAAATGACCTTAGCGATAAAACCGATCAAAAATTAGCGATGCTGAGTGATGAACGTGTGGCGTTAGAAAAAATGGTGACACGTGAGAGAGAAGCTCTAGTAGAGATGATTGCGAAAGAGCGCATCGAGATTGCAGGTATTGTGACTTCAGAAAGAGAGTTGTTCACACAAGACCTTGATCGTGTCTCTCAAGAGGTGGTGGTACTGGCAATTGATAAACTGATGGAGTTAATCAAAGGTGTGATTATCTACTTCATCCTGTTTATCTTAGTAGTGTTCTTTGCACCGTTAGGAATCGGTTACTGGTTGGGTAAACGAACCGCCAAGAAATAGATAAATAAGTAAATCAGCAGATCAAAAAAAGAGCGCTCTAGGGCGCTCTTTTTGCATTTATCCATTAACGTTTTGAGTTACGTTCGAAAGCGTTAGCTCCTGAACTTAAGCCTGTTGCTTGCTTAACTCTGTCGCTTCTTCAGCTTCAAACGCTGGTGCTGTTGGTTCACACTTATCAACGAACCAACCCATGTAAGACGTCACGATAGTCACGATGATACAGATGAAGCTTAACCACATGAAGGGTGCGTAAGACAGCGTCGCAACACCAAGAATACTCGCCATGTAGATGCCGTTGTCACTCCACGGAACCATACCCGACGTTAGCGTGCCACCAAACTCAGCATTACGAGATAGGTTCTTACGCTTGTAGCCTAAACGGTCGTAGTTTTTCGCACAGATTTTTGGCGTAAGGATTAACGATACGTACATTGCAGAACCGAACACGTTACCCATGAAGGCCGTACCAATTGTACTCGTCGCTAGTGAGCCTGCGCTATTTACGCGGCGCTCAAACACCTTAGCGATTGTCTCTAGTACGCCCACTTTATCCAGTAAGCCACCGAAACCTAGACCAAATACGATAACCGCAACTGAACCTAGCATTGAAGACATGCCACCACGGTTTAGAATCGAATCAATAAACTCGACGCCAGATGAGATTGAGAACGGTGCCCAAGCAGTGTTGAATGCTGTTAGGAAGTCGATATCTTGGATCATGACTGCCCAGATAATACCCAGCAGAGAACCAAAGCTGATGACCGGGAATGAAGGCATACGGAAAGCCAACAGACCAAGCACGATAAGTACCGGAACGAATGAGTAAGGCGTGATGTAGAACTGAACTTCCATCGCTTTGATGACAGAGTCTACTTGGCTCATGTCAACGTTGCCCGCGTAGTGGAAACCAAACGCCGTGAACATGATGCCTGTAATCACGTAGCTGATTAACGCAACTGGAAGCATGCCCTTGATGTGTTCAACCACTTCAACACCAGACATTGAAGAAGCCAAAATCACTGAATCAGAAAGTGGAGACATCTTGTCACCAAAGTAACAGCCTGACAGCACGGCACCTGCAGTAATCGGTGCTGGAACACCTAGACCTTGGCCGATACCCATCATTGCGATACCTGCTGTACCCGCAGCACCCCAAGAAGTACCGGTCGCCAATGCAGTTAGAGAACAGATGATCATGGTAGCTAAAAGGAAGATAGAAGGGTGGATAGCTTTCAGACCATAGTAAATGATAGTAGGTACGATCCCGCCTGAGATCCAAGTACCAACAAGAGCGCCAACGGCTAAAAGTATTAAAACCGCGCCTAAGCCATTGGATATTCCTTTGAGTGCTGCTTTTTCTAAGTCTTTGTATTGGTGTCCAAGACGAATACCAAGAACCATGATAATGAACCAGCCAATATACAAGGCAAGTTGAATTGGAAGGTCAAGCTTTGCAGTAAAGGAAAAAGCAAGGGATAGAAATAGTCCTAACGCGATGAATACCTGCAATAGGTTCGGTAGGCGAGTTTTACTCTGCTTCATAAAAGCCTCTTGTGATTTCGAGCATTTATAGTGCTTCGTTATAGTGTGTGGTGCAAAACGGACACTACAGTAATTAGTTTATTATATCGAAAAAATACGTCCAAGTTGTGATATTTGACTGTTAACTCAATCAATTGTGGTTTCATAATCTAAAATTTTGTTAAATTCATGATTATTACATGTTGAAATCTGTCGCACATTGTTTTCGTTTTGTAAAATAAAATTCTGATTAACCTTGGTTTAAAAGAGGGATTTACTGTTTGTGATGAGCGTCGATTGAATCGATTTTGGCGATGTAAATGTTTGAATTTGACGATAATGGACGCTTAATCAATGAGGTGGAGATGGAATGTCGATACAGAGATAACTGCACGATTCATTACGTTCACTTAAAAGAAACGAAAAAGTTACACTTTTTGACAAAAAGCACTTGAGTTCTGTTTCTGAAAAACTTATAGATGGGGGAGAGCAATTTTTAATTTATACATGGAGAGTGAGCGATGAGAGTAGGTCTAGTTGGTTGGCGCGGTATGGTTGGTTCTGTACTGATGCAACGTATGGTTGAAGAGAAAGACTTCGACTTGATTGAGCCTGTTTATTACAGCACATCTCAGATTGGTATTCCTGCCCCTGTTTTAGGTGGTAAAGATGCGGGTCTACTTCAAGACGCTTTTGATATTGATAGCCTAAAACAGCTTGATGCTGTGATTACCTGTCAAGGCGGCGATTACACATCAAAAGTATACCCAGCACTGCGTCAAGCAGGTTGGAAAGGTTACTGGATTGATGCAGCTTCGACTCTGCGTATGGATGCTGATTCAATCATCACTCTTGATCCTGTTAACTTGGCTCAAATTCAGCAAGGCATTCACAGCGGCACCAACACGTTCGTTGGCGGTAACTGTACTGTGAGCTTAATGCTTATGGCTCTAGGTGGCCTATACGAGAAAGGCATGGTTGAGTGGATGAGTGCCATGACTTATCAAGCGGCTTCGGGTGCGGGTGCTAAGAACATGCGTGAGCTGATCTCACAAATGGGTGTGATCAACGACAGCGTAAGCTCTGAGTTAGCGAACCCTTCAAGCTCAATTCTTGATATCGATAAGAAAGTGGCTGATACGATTCGTTCATCTTCATTCCCAACAGACCAATTTGGTGCTCCGCTTGCGGGCTCACTGATTCCTTGGATCGATGTGAAGCGTGAAAACGGTCAGAGCAAAGAAGAGTGGAAAGCCGGTGTTGAAGCAAACAAGATCCTTGGTCTAGATGGTCAACCAATCCCTATCGATGGTACTTGTGTACGAATCGGTGCAATGCGTTGTCACGCTCAAGCGCTAACGATTAAGCTTAAGCAAGACGTGCCAATGGACGAGATCGAAGAGATCATCGCAACGCACAATGATTGGGTTAAAGTGATTCCTAATGACCGTGACATCACGGCACAGGAGCTAACACCAGCGAAAGTAACAGGCACAATGTCTGTACCAGTCGGTCGTCTGCGTAAGATGTCGATGGGTAACGATTTCCTAAACGCCTTCACTGTTGGTGACCAACTGCTTTGGGGTGCTGCAGAACCACTACGTCGTACTCTGCGCATTATCCTTGCTGAGAAAGCGTAACTGCCTCATTTTTGAGAATAATTAACGAAGAAGCGCCTTAGGGCGCTTTTTTTGTTTCTGATGACAGAAGCCTGACTTTAAAACCTTACCTTTCGTGCGTCTTAAAGTTGGAGCTAGAAAATGAAAGCAAACCTTAAAGGTTTTACTCTTATCGAGTTGATTGTTGTTATCGTCATTATTGGTGTTTTAGCCGTTGTCGCAGCACCTAGGTTTTTAAACATACAACATGATGCTAGGACTTCGGTTATGGAAGGGCTAGGAGCATCGGTCCATACTGCGGCTGATTTGGCATTTGAAAAAGCCGCAGTAGAAGGTATGGAAGACCAAGAATCATATTTGATTCCTGAGTACGGGCGAGTGAAGTTTGGTTACCCCGCGGTTGAAAAAGGGGGAATGGAGAACTTTTTAGCGATTGATTCAGGGTTTCATGACCTGACGACTGAATGGACATGGGCAGCGCATAATAATGGCCCAGTGAGCGACCCAGACCTATGGCTGATTACCCGATCGGAATATTTGTCAGACGTTCTTCCTAATGACTTCAACAGCGCTATCGAGAAGACCCAATGCTATGTGAAATACACGGCCGCAATGGAAGCAAGTGATGACTACCAAGTGGAAGTTTTCACAGACGGCTGTTAGTTGCTTTAGTTAGATAGTTAAGAAAACAAAAAGAGCTCTTAGGAGCTCTTTTTTTGGTTTTTATTCGGTCTCGTCGGTGACGACACGCTTGTCTGGATCTGCTAATTCGCTAGCACAGTGCTTGCAATAGATGGCGTCCGAATCATGACCCGCTCGGTTGCAGTTAGGGCACTTAACCAACTCTTTGTGTGAGTTCATCTCATTACTGAGTTCTGCAGTAATGATCCCGGTTGGCACTGCTAAGATAGAGTAACCCAATAGCATGGTCAGTGATGCTATGGCTTTACCAAGCGCGGTCTGCGGCACCATGTCACCATAACCGACCGTAGTGATAGTCACGATGGCCCAATAGATACTGTGAGGAATACTGGTGAAGCCATTGTCAGGACCTTCAATAACAAAGATCAGTGCGCCAAAGATAACCACCAAGATGCCGACGGTGCTAAAGAAGATCAGTATCTTTCGTCGTGCCATTAATAGTGAGCGCAACAGAATATTGGAATCTTGCAGATAGCGAACTAGCTTTAGGATTCGGAAGATACGCATCACACGCAGCAGTCTCACCACACCCATAAATGAAGCGCCTGGGAAGATGATCGCTAGGTAAGTCGGAAGAATCGCCAATAGGTCAACAACACCATAAAAGCTGGTGGCGTAAGATTTTGGTTTTGGAGAGCAATAGAGTCTTAACAAATACTCAAGAGTGAAGAGCGCAGTGAAGGTGTATTCGATATAACGCAGCTGTTGTGACCATTCGGTCATCACATTAGGGATGGATTCTAAGATCAGAACCAACAGCGAAGCCAAGATTGCAACGATCAGAGATATATCAAATGCACGTCCGGCTGGCGTGTGAGTACCAAAGATAATGACGTACAAATGATGCTTGAGTGGCTTGCGTGACATAAGGAGAGGTTCGTCTTCTGTTAAATGCATTAACAGTCATTATACAAGCTTCATAATAACGAGGCGAGTGAAAGCCCAATTGCTTTACTCGCCTCATCTATATTTCAATATTGTTGCCCTTTATAGAGCAACCAAAATGTCGTTAAACGTTATGCCAAACCTGGGAACAGATTGCGTAGGCCATTGGCGATGAACTCGATGCCCAATGCGCCAAGAATCAGGCCCATGATACGAGTGATCACGTTGATACCCGTTTGACCTAAAAAGCGAACGATAACCGGCGCTGAACGGAACAAAAGCCAAGAGCACGTTGCGAATGCGATGATACTAATACCGATGCCGACCGTATCAATAGCAGCAGGGTAGCGAGACCCGTAAACAATCGTCGAACTGATTGCACCTGGGCCTGCCATTAGCGGCATAGCAAGTGGAACAACGCCAATTTGCTCTTTGCTGATGTATTCAGATTTCTCTTGTTTGTTCTGCTTATCTTCACCGAGTTTACCGCTCATCATAGAGAACGCGATGCTCAGTAATAACAAACCACCTGCCACACGAAATGAGTCTAGTGAAATGCTGAACATATCAAGCAGCATTTGCCCCGCAACAAGCGACACAATCAAGATCACGGCAACAGCAATGTTTGCTTGTAAGGCTGTCCTGTTCCTCTCTTCTGGCGGCATATGAGCAGTAAGAGAAACAAAAACAGGCATGATGCCGATAGGGTTTACGGCAGCAACAAGCCCAAGGAAGAATTGCATAAAGATTGCGAGTTCTAAGCCTTGCATGAGAGCGATCTCCAGTTAGCGTACTTTAAGGTTGAAGGGTTGATCTGTGAATAGTCTAGGCGCGTAATGTAAGGGACAAACTAGATTTTCACGAATGAAAAAAACTAACTTGAAATGGGTGATTCTTTTTAGAAAAACTAATTGAATCTCACTTTTGTTTTAAGCCTGTTGCAAGCTAGTTGGTAGTGTTTCATTTTGTAATTTATTATTGAGTAACTGTTAACCGACGCACGAAATTAATAAAAATTATGTCAGAATCTAGCCCGTGCAACGGTATGGATATACTCTCAGTAGCACGAATATAGCTGTATACATGTAATTTAACGGACTAAAAATGAAACTTTTTTACAGTTTATTACGCTATGTAGAAAAAAGTTGTCTGTTTGCTTGTTTTTTGCGCGAACGAAAAGTGTGAGTTTAATCTATATAAATCATACTCTTAAGTTCATTTTTGCGATTGCCTTACTACTTTCTGGTTAATTCTTTTTGGGTAACTGATCTGGGTCAATTTTTTTCACACTGTGAAATAATATACTCAGCCCTGAAAGCAATTTACTAAGAACGCTGATGTTTAAGGTTAAAGGCAAGCAGCGAATTTAATAAAAAGTTTTTAATATTTATTATTTTAGGAGATCCACCATGCCTGTAACTAACTTAGCGGAACTTGATGCTCTAGTAGCTCGCGTTAAAGCAGCACAAGAAGAGTTTGCAACATTCTCTCAAGAGAAAGTTGACGCAATCTTCCGCGCAGCTTCTCTTGCTGCTAACCACGCTCGTATTCCACTTGCTCAACAAGCAGTTGCTGAATCTGGAATGGGTATTGTTGAAGATAAGGTTATCAAAAACCACTTTGCATCTGAATTTATCTACAACAAATACAAAGACGAAAAAACATGTGGCATCTTAGAAGAAGATGACAACCTAGGCACAATGACTATCGCTGAGCCTGTAGGTATCATCTGTGGTATCGTTCCAACAACGAACCCAACTTCTACAGCAATCTTCAAATCTCTAATTTCTCTTAAGACACGTAACGGCATCATCTTCTCGCCACACCCACGTGCAAAGAACTCAACTAACGACGCAGCGAAACTAGTTCTAGACGCAGCTGTTGCAGCTGGTGCTCCAAGAGACATCATCGGTTGGATCGACCAACCATCTGTAGAGCTTTCTAACGCGCTTATGAAGCACGACGGTATCGCACTTATCCTTGCTACTGGTGGTCCAGGCATGGTTAAAGCAGCATACTCTTCTGGTAAGCCTGCTATCGGTGTTGGTGCTGGTAACGTTCCTGTAGTTATCGATGAAACAGCTGACATCAAACGTGCTGTAGCATCTATCCTTATGTCTAAGACTTTCGATAACGGCGTAGTATGTGCTTCTGAGCAAGCTGCAATCGTTGTTAGCGAAGTATATGACGAAGTGAAAGAGCGTTTCGCTTCTCACAAAGCTCACGTTCTATCTAAAGCTGACGCTGATAAAGTGCGTAAAGTTCTTCTTATCGACGGCAACCTAAACGCTAAAATCGTAGGTCAACCGGCTCCAGCAATCGCTGAAATGGCTGGTGTTAAAGTTCCTGCTGATACAAAAGTACTTGTAGGTGAAGGTCTTGGTAAAGTTTCTTACGATGACGAATTCGCTCACGAGAAACTATCTCCAACTCTAGGTCTATTCCGCGCAGACGACTTCGAAGACGCAGTTGCTCAAGCGGTAACTATGGTTGAAATCGGTGGTATCGGTCACACATCTGGTCTTTACACTAACCAAGATACTAACGCAGACCGCATCCGTTACTTCGGTGACAAGATGAAGACTGCTCGTATCCTAATCAACATCCCGACTACTCACGGTGGTATCGGTGACCTGTACAACTTCAACGTTGCACCTTCTCTAACTCTAGGTTGTGGTTCATGGGGTGGTAACTCTATCTCTGAGAACGTAGGTCCTAAGCACCTTATCAACAAGAAAACTGTAGCGAAGCGAGCTGAAAACATGTTGTGGCACAAACTACCTAAGTCTATCTACTTCCGTCGTGGTAGCCTTCCAATCGCAATGAGCGACCTAGAAGGTAAGAAACGCGCATTCCTAGTAACTGACCGTTTCCTATTCAACAACGGTTACGCAGATGACGTAGTTAGCCTGCTTAAAGCACAAGGCATCGAAGTTCAAACTTTCTTCGACGTAGAAGCGGATCCAACGCTATCTGTTGTTGAGAAAGGCGCTGAAGCAATGAAGAGCTTCCAACCTGACGTAATCCTTGCTCTAGGTGGCGGTTCTCCAATGGATGCTGCTAAGATCATGTGGGTTATGTACGAGCACCCAGAAACTCACTTCGAAGAACTAGCAATGCGCTTTATGGATATCCGTAAACGTATCTACAAGTTCCCTAAAATGGGTCAAAAAGCTGAGCTTGTATGTATCACTACAACTTCAGGTACAGGTTCAGAGGTTACTCCATTCGCTGTTGTTACAGACGACAAGACTGGTGCTAAATACCCACTAGCTGATTACGAAATCACGCCAAACATGGCTATCGTTGATGCGAACCTAGTAATGAACATGCCTAAGTCTCTAACAGCGTTCGGTGGTTACGATGCAGTAACTCACGCTCTTGAAGCTTACGTATCTGTTCTAGCGAACGAGTACTCAGACGGTCAAGCTCTTCAAGCTCTTAAGATGCTTAAAGAATACCTACCATCAAGCTACAAAAATGGTGCGGCTGACCCAATTGCTCGTGAGAAAGTACACAACGCAGCAACTATCGCTGGTGTAGCATTTGCGAACGCATTCTTAGGTGTGTGTCACTCAATGGCTCACAAAATTGGTGCTGAGTTCCACCTACCACACGGTCTTGCTAACGCACTACTTATCTCAAACGTTGTACGTTACAACGCGAACGATAACCCAACTAAGCAGACTGCATTCTCTCAGTACGACCGTCCACAAGCACGTCGTCGTTACGCTGAAGTTGCTGACCACCTAGGCCTAAGCCAAGCTGGTGACCGTACTGCTCAGAAGATTGAACGTCTACTGACTTGGTTAGAAGAGCTTAAAGTTGACCTAGACATCCCACTATCTATCCAAGCTGCGGGTGTTAACGAGTCTGACTTTATCGCTAAACTAGACGAGCTAGCTGTTGAAGCGTTCGATGACCAGTGTACAGGTGCTAACCCACGTTACCCTCTAATCACTGAGCTAAAAGAAGTGCTAACAACTTCTTACTTCGGCCAACCATACGTTGAAGGCGAAACTTTCGAAGGTACTACAGTTATCCTTAAGAAAGCAGACCAAAAGCCAGCTGAAGCGAAAGCGCCAAAAGCTAAAAAAGAAAAAGCTAACGCATAATAAGTAAGCATTAGTTTTGAGATAAGTTTTCGCTAGCACGATACTTATCTATCGGGAAAAGATGAAAGCCCCAGTCGAGAGACTGGGGCTTTTTTTATGTTTGGTTTCGTTTGTAAAACGGATTGAGAGGCAATAGCTCTGCTACTTAATATGAGCTGAGTCAGCCATGTTCACTTGGAGTAGAGAGTTAAACCTCTGCCGCGACAACTCGCCCACTGAAGTAGTCATTCGAGACAATGTATTCAGTGGTTCTGGTCAGTTCGTCTTGCAGCTGCGCCCAGTGACATCGGTTGAGCTTGCCATCGGAGTTATGAACGGCGGGAACAACACCACCGACTCGAATACCAAAGGGAGTCAGCTCCTTCGCCCAACTATGGGTAAAACCAGTGATCATTGAGTTTGCGCTCTCTAAGCCGGACACATCGTGGAAGTCATCATGAGATATCACATTCACAATCACGCCTTCTTTATCTTCCTCTCGCAACCTCTCGGCACTGATTTGCCCAAATGCGAAAAGGGTTGATGCCATCGATGAGAGATCATTAATAAAGCTACTGACAGGTTGATCGCCAATTAGGCTAGGCATTGGGGAGCTTATCCAGTTATTGACCAACACATCGGGTGTCGTGTTGAAGGTGGTTTGAATAAAATCATATACGCTGAGAATCGCTTGGCTGTCATTGCCTTTGAGCGTGTAGTGGTAAACAGAGTCAGAAAAGCGGGCACACTGTAGATACGTCGCTTTAAGTGCTTCCGTGTCTTTATCACAAAGGATGACGGTGGCTCCAAGGTTAACAAAGTGGTTCGCAATCGTCCCTCCTAGTCGCGAGCCGGCAGATGTCACCAATATGATTGAGCTTTTTATTTCCATCCCAGTACCTAAACAAATCGTCCATGTCGGATAAGGATGGGTTAAATTTTATACAATGGGTGTGAATTGGTTCAAACTAAGGTGCGCCAAATAATAAGTTTTTATGAACTTAGTGGCATGTCACATTTTGTAGTAACTTCAAGCGGTAACCGACATCTGGTGTTTTTAGGTTGCCTAAGGCTGGTGGTTCATATCATTCATGTGAATACTTTGAAGTGTGCGAGTTAGTCGAAGAAGAGCTGTGGAGAGACAGCGAAAAAGGGAAAGGTAGGAGACCGCTATACTTGAGCTTGAATTTGATACTGACGTTGCGCGGTGGTTAGCTCATTGTAGAGCGTAGCATGTGGCAAATCAGGTAAATGCTTGTTGGCAAGTTTGCGTCGGTCATGACCAGAAAGGTTTTGGTAAACCTCTTCGGGTAAATCGGCCGTATCTTCAGGCATGAAGGCAAGCGCTTCTGGTTTCAAGTAATGGCTGAGCTTGGCGCTGGCAAGGCTAGCTTGATGAAAATGATTAGATTGCTGAGCTGAAATCTCATACGAAGATTGGTTTGAACGCAGTTGTTGAGGTTCTGCTACACCAAATTGTTTGCGCAGGCGATCTTCATTTGTCTCTGTGATTTCAATGGTGTCAATCGGCGTGCAATCACGAACATCATTAGAAAACATAGATAACAGCAACGCGAAATCTGCACGGCGACCTTGCTCAACCGCTTGGCTGATCCCGATGCCGAACTTCAGTTCGTTGATGATTCCTGCTTTGTCTAAAGTATGTATTTGCATGTCGCCTCTCATTGGATACACCTTTAACGGCATGGAGTCGGCAAACTTTAGTGTTTAATTACAGGCAAATAGAGAATTTATGCAGGGTAGGGAAGAAAGCTAGCAATAGGGCGAGAAGTAAGCGCTATTGGGGAGCTTATTACGAAATGCCTAGATTTTGTGGAATACGGCAGATACAAAAAAGCTCACGCCGGGGCATGAGCTTTCAATAGATAACTCGCTATAAATAGCGCAGCGTAAGTAATAATTACTTAGCTAGGTTCTCTTCTACGAAAGACCAGTTTACTAGGTTCCAGAATGCAGCCATGTAGTCAGGGCGAACATTGCGGAAATCGATGTAGTAAGCGTGTTCCCATAGGTCAACAGTTAGAAGTGGAGTAACACCTTCTTCTGTTAGAGGAGTAGCAGCGTTAGAAGTGTTAACGATGTCTAGAGAACCGTCAGCTTTCTTAACTAACCAAGTCCAAGAAGAACCGAAGTTGTTGATTGCTGAATCAGTGAATTTCGCTTTGAATTCTTCGAAAGAACCGAATGCAGCGTTGATAGCTTCTGCAACAGCGCCAGTTGGTTCGCCGCCTGCTTTAGGAGCAAGACAGTGCCAGTAGAACGTGTGGTTCCAGATTTGAGCAGCGTTATTGAAAACACCACCAGTAGAAGTCTTAACGATCTCTTCTAGTGTTTTGCCTTCAAACTCAGTACCTGGGATAAGACCGTTTAGCTTAACAACGTAAGTGTTGTGGTGCTTACCGTGGTGGAAATCTAGCGTTTCTGCTGAGATGTGTGGTTCTAGCGCGTCTTTCGCGTAAGGAAGAGCCGGTAGTTCAAATGCCATTGCTCAATTCTCCATTGATATGAAAGAGTTAACTCTTTCGATTGCTTCCAGTGATATTATTATTCATGGCTCGCTATACTGCCAACCATGGTCAATTTGCTGACTTGCGATATAGTTTAGCAAGTTTTTACTTTATTAAAAGCTTATTTCATTACTTTTGTGTGAATTGTTAGCTTAGCTTGTTAGCCGCTTTTTTTATATGGTTTTTATTCTTTTAGTTTGGGGTAGAATAAAGCCAATAAAAGCCGTAATCCATTAACGAGGAAGCAATGGAAACTATCGATAAAATCAAACAGCAAATTGAAGAAAACACTATTCTACTGTACATGAAAGGTTCTCCTAAGCTACCTAGCTGTGGTTTCTCTTCTCAAGCGTCTCAAGCTCTAATGGCATGTGGCGAAAAATTTGCTTACGTAGATATCCTACAAAACCCTGATATCCGTGCAGAGCTTCCTGCTTACGCACAATGGCCAACTTTCCCACAACTTTGGGTTGAAGGTGAGCTAATCGGTGGTTGTGACATCATTCTTGAGATGTTCCAAAAAGGCGAACTTCAGCCAATCATCAAAGAAGCAGCGGCTAAAGTTGCTGGCGATGACGCTGAATAAGTTCTAGCCTTTGCGCTGAATAGTTAAAATGAGGGGCCTTAATTAGGCTCCTTTTTTGTTTGAATTGATCGAATCATTGACTCGATAAGGAATGAACAATGAACGTAAAACTTCATTATGTGCATGATCCAATGTGCAGCTGGTGTTGGGGTTACAAGCCAACACTTGAGTTATTGAAACAACAATTGCCTGCGAGCATTGAGTTTAACTATGTAGTGGGTGGTTTAGCCCCTGATTCTGATGAGCCAATGTCAGAAGAGATGAAAGGCAAGCTGCAAGCGATTTGGAAGCAGATCGAAGCTAAGCTAGGTACTGAGTTTAACCATGAGTTTTGGACTGAGTGCCAACCCGTCCGCAGTACTTACCCTGCGTGCCGTGCTGTGATTGCCGCTGGTTTTCAAGACCACTACGAGGCGATGCTTGAAGCGATTCAACATGCTTACTACCTTCGTGCGATGCTGCCTCATAGCCAAGATACGCATTTGCAGTTGGCTGAAGAGCTAGGTATGAATGTTCAACAGTTTGAAAATGACCTTTCTAGCAAGCTATTGGAAAGTGAGTTAGATGACCAGTTAGGCTTTAAAGAAGCGATGGGAGTATTCTCTTACCCGACTTTAATGCTTGAAGTGAACGGCATCTTTAGTGAAGTTGAATTGGATTACCATTCAACGGAAGCAACGCTTAAGTCTATTCGCGAAATTCTCGTGAGTAATGCTCCCGCTGCATAATTCAGCGAGAGTTGTCTGTATTGACGCAATGATTTATAAGGCTTACTCATAAGAGTAAGCCTTTTCTTTTGTCTGACGTAGTTGGTTTATTTCCTCAGTAAATCGTTCAAATGTCGAATTCACTTCCTCGATTGACGCTTCAATTTTTGATTCGACTTGCTCTAGGCTAATCGCTTCGATGACCAGATCGTTTGCCTGTGCCTCAATGTTGGCTAGCGGCGAGGCAACCATGTCACACGCCACCATTTTCGCTGCGCCTTTAAGTCGGTGTGCTGTGGTTTTTAGTTCCTTATATTCCCTGCTCGCCCAATATGTTTTTATCCGTTCATTATCTTCAATAAAGCTTACGGCAAACTCATCGAGTAAGGTCATTACCACCTCATGCTCTTCAAATAGATCGTAGAGCGCAGCGTAGTCGATAACCTGATTATTGGCATTTTGGAACGAGTCTTGAGGGCTAGTAGGAGTAACCTTTTGGCTAGGCTCTGATGGGTTACTGTCCTCCACTTCCGCAAAGCTCTGTTCAATGTCTTGGAACAACATCGAAAACTCATTGGCTTCTTGGTCCGCAGGTAAAGAATTTGACGAAGAGCCTGTGTCCTGACTGTGCGAGCTTGGTTTTTCGGCATCAGAAATATCGTTTTCAGGCGTTGTGAAGGAGTCGTTTATTACGGGCAACCACTTCTCAATGGTTAGCTTCATTTGCTTAATGGACACAGGCTTAACTAAGAAGTCATCCATGCCGTGTGCATAACAGTTGGCGTCTTCACCTTGAACGGCATTTGCTGTCAACGCGACAATAGGCAACCTTTGAGTTTCTTGATCGAGTTCTTCGCTGCGTTGCTCTATCTGACGAATGCTCGACGCGAGCGTATACCCATCCATCTCAGGCATATGGCAATCGGTAAGAAGTAGGCCATAACGCTTATCTTTTAAGGCATTAAGTGCGAGCACTCCGTTATCGACAATATCGGCGTGGACACCAATACTCTCAAGCTGCTTGGCGATCACTTGTTGATTGATGGGATGATCTTCCGCGACCAGAATCAGCCTGCCATTGCTCTCTGCTTGTTCGCGAGTCTCTGTAGCGGTCGGTGCTTTAGCTTCGCAGTCTAATGGTGAGATTAGATTGTCGTGACTGACGGGTTTCGTTAGAACATGTACAAGGTTGTCGGGTAGCAGAGGGTTTACCGACAAACACCAAGAGTTACCTAAAGGCTCTGGTGAGAGCATTGGGTTTTGATTGATCACAGTGAAGCGTGTTGAGCTCGCATGTTGTTGAATCCAAGCATCGGTAATCGCCAGTTGCTGCCAAACAGACATCGCCACAAAGATGTGTTTTGGCTGATGTTTGATGACCATCTCTTTGAGTAGGTGCTTTTGATTAATGTGCAGAACTTTTGGTTCAAGGCCGAAGTGTTTCAGATATCGACACAGCTCTTCTTGCTGCAGAACGTAGCCGACAACATATACCTCGTGTGAGTGATTACCGACATCTAGCTCAATAGGGTTCTCAGTTTCCGAAGTGGAAATCAGAGTTTTTGATAGAGCCAAAGCATTGCTAACCACATGTTCAGGAGTACAAGTCGGGAGGGTAACGGTAACCGTAAAGTGGCTGCCTTTTCCTTCTTCACTCGACAGTTCTATATTGCCATCCATCTGTTCAATCAACTTCAAAGCGATAGACAGTCCAAGCCCTGTGCCCCCAAAGCGGCGACTGGTGGTTTTGTCGGCTTGTTCAAAAGGCTGGAATAAACTTTGTTGCCTGTCTTTCGGGATGCCAATGCCCGTGTCTGAAACCGTGAGGCTAATTCTCTGCTGATGTTCGTTCTGTTCAATTACATCAACATGCAACGAAATAGTCCCATGTTCGGTGAATTTAATCGCATTATTGAGGAAGTTGTTGAGAATCTGATGGAGTCGTATGTCGTCTGCGAACAACCACTGTGCGAGGTTTGGGTCTTGCCAATAGTGGAAGGCTAATCCTTTTTGCTGAGCATGAATCGATTGCGGTTGCACGATACGCGCGAGTACTTTGCCTAGCTCAATTTCAGTCGGGTTAAGCTCTAGTTTACCAGCTTCAATTTTGGAGTAATCGAGTACGTCATTGACGATGTGCAGCAAGTTACGAGCTGACTGATTTAATCCTCCATGTAAGTTTAGTAACTCCTCACTCAGCTGATGTTCCTGCATTAACTCCAACAGCCCCAAGATCCCACTGATTGGCGTGCGAACTTCGTGGCTAATGGTCGCTAAGAATTGCGACTTAGCGGCCGTCGCACTTTCTGCTTTTTGACGTGCATTATCTAAAGCTTGCTGCTGTTTTTTCAGCAAGGTGATGTCTGTGATCACCGTATTCCATTCAATGGTTTGGCCGCTCGATACTTGGCTATTAAATTTCACCCATTTCGCTTCACCTGATTCTAACTGCACTTGCTGTTCATTTTCCCAATGCCCAGATTCAATAGCATCGAGCATGCTGGTTTTAAACAGTGGCAAGCCATCCTTCGAGATAAGCTCAAAAAGACGTTGAGGGTGCTCTTTTACGCTATCAACAGATAAGCCGAACATATCGGCTACACCTGCACTGATAAAGCTAAACTGGATATCTAAAGGCTGTTGAGGGTGTGGTTGAATGTGTTTAAGCACAACCCCATCAATGTTGTCGGCCAGGGTTTGTAAATGGGCTTCTGCTGCTTTTGCTCTCTGCTCGGCGACCTTTCGCTGCTCGATTTCAGCCGCCATTTTTCGGTTCCAAAATACGATCACGAAGATGACCACAAAGATTCCAACGCCAATGATCGCAGACCATTTAGCCACTTCACGTGGCGACAAGCCTTCTTGATATTCATAGGTCAGCCATTTGTTCTCCAAGCGCTCTAATTCATTGGCAGGTAGCGCACTAATGGCCTTATTGAGAATGCTCAGCAGCATGGGGTGGCGGAAGTTAACCGCGAGAGCCAGCGGTGCGCTGTTTTGTTCGTTGATGGTGCCGGTGATTTTAAATTGCCCGACATAGTCTTGGTGTAATAGCGGGGCTGCACGATGAAGCGAGGCGAGCACAAAACTGATTTCGTCTTTTTGTAATGCTTGAAAAGCGCTGACATGATTAATGTAAGGGACGGGTTGGCAAGTCAGGCAGAGAGAAGGGAGTACCGTTGTACCCCCAGAGTTTTCAATCACAGCGATGGCTTCGGTTCCACTTGGCGCAAAGTTGCCTAATCGATCTGAACGACTTAAAAGCACCCATGGTTCAGAGCTGTAGGCTTGAGTGAAGTCCATGTATCGAGCTTTATCTGTGGTCGGTGTGATGTTGGTCAACACCATAGTCTCACCATTATTGAACGCGACCTCTGCGGCTTCGGGTGTTAGGTAAGTGGTACTTTTGAATGATACGCCAAGCACATTGCTTATTAGATTCAACACATCAGCAGATAGTCCAGAGTGTTGTTGTTGCTCGTTAGTGAAATCGTAAGGGTACCAATTGGCGTGTGTGCCAATAGGGATGTTAGGGTTGTTATTAAGCCAGTTCTTTTCGTCTTGGGTTAAGTTCAGTGTTCCATAATCGAGCAACATCGAGTGTTGAGAGGGAGCAAGCCATTGGTTGTAAATCGACTGCAGTGAGTCTTGCTTAATGTCTTCTAAAGCGAAATTGATTCGGCTGACTAATTTGTGGGTTCCTTTTTTGACGGCAAAGTGCAAGTGATCAGCGGGTAGGTCGGGAAGTACCGATAATGTCAGTGAGTCTCGAGGCTGTTCACGTAGCAGCGCAGAAAGAGCAAGCGCATCGCCAATATAAGCATCGACACGATTTTCTTGTATCGCAGTGAAGGCCGCTTGTGTGCTGTCTAGTGTTGTAATTCGACTCTCAGGAAGCAGGCTAGGAAGAAGATCATTGAGCGCAAACCCTTTCTCCAATGCTAGGTTCGCGCTTGCCAGTTCACCCAGATCGTTTATTTTTCGATTTTGAGTAATCACCGCTCGTCTTATGGAGAACATAGGCTCACTAAAGGTCATGTATTCTTGGCGCTCTTTAGTTGAAGAGACACCGACTAGCAGGTCTAATTCACCTCTTTCAAATGCACTGAGCACGGCACTAAAGGTTGGATACAGCTCAACCTTATACTTGAAGCCTACGTTGGCCGAGACTTGGTCCAACATACTGATCAATAACCCTTCGGATACGAGGTTTCCTGAGGGAGTCTTATGTTGATAGCTGTAAGGAACCATGTCATATGAAGGCAGACCTACACGTAAAATCACTTGGTTAGTTGATGTGGATTCGTTGAGGTTTGGTGGTGTATTGTCAGCAAAAGTGTGCAGCGGCCACATCAACACCGAAAGGCAACTCAATAAAAAGGCGATACACCAAATTTTCGTTTTTGAAGCTTTGTTCTGCATAAAGACATCCTGTCGTTTACGTACTCACTTGGGTTTGATGGCATGCTCAACTAACGGCGGCCAGAGGGGCTTTGGTTAGTGTGGGTAATGCAAAATTGTCTGCTTGCTGCAAAGCCATGCGTTGTAAAAGGGCGAGGCTGGTATGGTCGGCTTTAAGATAAACCTCAATTTGACGTTTTATTTGATCGAGTTTGTCTTGTAAACCTAAGGCCTGATAACACAATGCCAATAAGAAGAAGGCTTCGACATCATTGTCTGCGAATTCATTCATCGAAATGCTCTCGATACGCTCTTTTGCAACGTCTTGCTGATCGAGTTGAATGAGCTGCAATGTACGGCAAAGCTTTAATAGTGGTTTACTGAGTGTATGCGATTTTCCGGAGTGAGAGAGCCTTTGCCAAGCGGCTTCTGGCTTCCAGATTGTTAACTCTTTTTGAGAGAGGGCTAAACTGTCCGCCCATAAGATGAGTGCTCGCTTACCCGGTGAATCCCAGATCGAATGCGGGACTAATTGGGCTAGCGATTTGAGATAAAGAGTCGCCTGATCGACGTTCTTATCGAGCAGCTGAAGCCAAACCATGGTGTTGGTCAGTTCGATGTTACTGCCATTTACTGTGAGCACTTGTTCAATGAGCGTGTTGGCTGATTCGAAGTCACTAGTATTTAAGCAGATCTTAACCTTAAGTTGCTGCAGTTTGATATTGCGAGGGTTGTTTTCTATTAAGCCATCTATCTGACTTAAGGCGTCGCGATAATGTTGTTTAGCGATATGGATTTCAATGAGCTTGACCTTGGCGGGCTGGTAATCGTGAAGCTGTAACAGCCCATTCAACATGGCTTGTGCTTCATCGAGGTGTTGATTTTTGATCAGAATATTCGCCATATAGATAATGGCATCTTTCAATGTCGACGGGTCAGGTGCTTGTCCAAAGAGTGGCTTTACCGCGTTGAGTCCACTCTTGATATAGGCCTGCTCTAATGTTGAAAAGTATTGCTGTCGAGAGAGTGCTGAGGTGACTCTTTTGATGATGTCATCGGCGCGTATTGGCTTAATCAGGTAACCATCAGGTTCGAAGTTAGCATAGCCAAAGAAGGTGTCTTGACTGTCATTGCCGGTGACGATAAAAACAATCGTTTGTGGCCTAATCAATTCTTTTTGCTGCAAAAACTCAAGTAGCTGCAAGCCATTGCTTCCCGAACCTAAATCGTGGTCAATCAATAAGATATCGAACCGATGTGCCCGGCATGCCTCAATCGCGTTTTGTGCATTAGACGCACTAATCACATTATTGTTCGGTACGCCTAGCTTGATAAGTAGTGCGCGTGTTGCACTTTGAATCACACTGCTGTCATCAATGATGAGATAGCGCGAACGGGCGAGTATATCCATATAGTAGCCTTCTGACGTATTGAGCCTTGCCGCTTTATTACACCAATCGTAGTAAACAACTAATCATCCTAGCTGGTTAAAACGCTCGATAACTGCGTTAGAATTTTTGATTGTAGAATAACTACTTACCAAAAAATCTGCCTTGTTCTCGAACCTTTTTCCTGTGCTATTTCTGATCATTTACTTACTGTGATTGGTATTCTCTATGAATTAGCGGCTTATTTATTAAACACTTAAGTGTAGAAGTGAATTCAATGAATCGCCACAAGTTGCATATCAATGCGCACGGGATAATGTATAGAAAGTGACGTTGATTCAGAAGGTTAGCTTGTTTGAAAAGATTGGAAGAAAGAGTGAAACGAATCCCAGAGACAAAAAAGACCGCACGAGGCGGTCTTTATAAAAGTTAGCTTAGGGTTCTTTAACTACAGAACCTAATTACAGAACCATGGCTGCAATCCAACCGAATACGATCAGTGGGATGTTGTAGTGCAGGAACGTCGGTACTACGGTTTCCCAAACGTGCTCGTGTTGACCATCAGCATTTAGACCAGACGTTGGACCTAATGTTGAGTCAGAAGCCGGAGAGCCCGCATCACCAAGTGCTGCTGCTGTACCTACTAGAGCAATTGTTGCCATAGGCGAGAAGCCAAATGCTGCTGCTAGTGGAACGTAGATAGTTGCAAGGATTGGAATCGTAGAGAACGAAGAACCAATGCCCATAGTAACCAATAGACCAACAATTAGCATAAGTAGTGCTGCTAGAGGCTTGTTGTCGCCGATGCTTGTTGAAAGTGCTTCAACCAAAGATTCAACGCCGCCAGTTTGCTTCATAACTGCCGCGAAACCTGCCGCAGCAATCATGATGAAACCGATCATTGCCATCATGTGAACGCCCTTGGTGAAAACATCTTGTGTCTCTTTCCAAGCAATAACGCCACCGAAGGTAAATACCATGAAACCCGCTAGAGCACCGATGATCATAGAACCCGTCGACAGTTGAACGGTTAGCGCTGCTACGATACCCGCTGCTGCAACTAGGATGTGCTTCTTGTTGATCTCTTTCACTTCTGTTGAAACAACCGTGTGAGAGGTTTCTTTGTATTGGCGAGGCTTACGGTAAGTAAAGAATACTGCAGTAAGAAGACCGAAGATCATGCCTGCTGCTGGTAACAACATTGCCATAGGTACTTGGCTTGCTACAACGTTTTCAAGACCATTGTCGTGAAGGTTTTTAAGCAGGATGTTGTTTAGGAAGATGCCGCCAAAACCAATTGGTAACACCATGTAAGGCGTAATCAGACCAAAAGTAAGTACACACGCAACTAGACGACGGTCTAGGTTCATTTTTGCGAATACGCCTAGTAGAGGTGGGATTAAGATTGGGATGAAGGCGATATGTACTGGAATCACGTTTTGCGAAGACATGGTCACTAAGATCAACGACGCAAGCATGCCGTATTTAAGACCAGTCGATGCTGCACTGTTCTCTTTGCCGTGAATGCGTTTGATAACACTTTGAGCAAGGAGATCTGTGATACCAGAACGTGAGATAGCAACAGCGAATGTACCAAGCATAGCGTAGCTAAGTGCAATCGTTGCACCGCCGCCTAATCCACTTTCGAAAGCCGCGACTGCGTCGTTCAAGCTCATACCAGAGGCTACGCCACCGATAATTGCACTGAACGTCAGAGCAACGACTACGTTTACACGCATCAAAGCTAAAACAAGCATGATGCAAACTGAAATTACAACAGGATTCATATTATTCTCGGGATGTTGTGTTTTTTATGAAGGCAATACGAAAAAACGTTTACCGACTCTATTTTTTATTCTTCGTCAACAAGAGGCCAACCACCAAGGGCTTTCCATTTGTTTACAATGCCGCAAAATAACTCTGTGGTTTTTTGCGTATCATACAAAGCAGAGTGTGCTTCTTTGTTGTCAAATTCCATCCCTGCAGTGCGGCAAGCTTTAGCCAAAACGGTTTGACCGTAGGCAAGACCACTAAGAGCTGCAGTGTCAAAAGTAGCAAATGGATGGAAAGGGACGCGTTTAAGCTTACAGCGCTCACTTGCCGCATTAACGAAGTTCAAATCGAATGTAGCGTTGTGAGCAACCATGATTGCGCGACTGCAATCTGAAGCTTTTTGTTCTTTTCTCACTAGCTTGTAGATTTCTTTAAGGGCTTCTTGTTCCGACACAGCACCACGTAATGGGCTAAATGGGTCTTTAATTCCGTTAAAGTCTAATGCTGCCTGCTCTATATTTGCGCCTTCAAAAGGCTCAATGTGAAAATGAAGCGTTGATGCAGGGTGCAGATCTCCGTTCTCATCCATTTTTAATGTAATGGCACAGATTTCTAATAATGCATCGGTTTCAGCGTTAAACCCTGCGGTTTCCACGTCGATGACCACTGGAAAATAGCCGCGAAAGCGTTTTTTTAGGGTCAGAGCTTCGTTTTCTACAGTCATGTTAGCCCAAATAAGTGTGATTAAGGCTGCATTATTGCAGATAATAGCAGTGATAAAAACTAGGGGAGGGCAATAAATCATAAATTACCTAACCCATTACGGCTTGATAATTGCATATTTAAACGTGAGAGAAAAATGCGGCAATTGGCTGCATTGTTAAACGAATTGCTTAAGAGATACTCCACTTTATGAAGAAACAACTCATAACAGGTTCAATGCTATTTTCGCTACTTGTGTCGTCATCGGTCATGGCACAAGAAAAGCGTTACGGAGCATCTCCTCAACAGTCGACGTGGGAGATGGTGGCCAACACGCCACTAGAATGTCGCTTGGTTCACCCAATTCCAAACTTTGGTGATGCTGAGTTCTCATCTCGCGCGAGTAAAAAAATCATTTTGGACTTTGAGCTTAAAATGCGCCGCCCAATGGGTGCGACGCGCAATGTAAGCTTGATCTCTATGCCGCCACCTTGGCGTCCGGGTGAAAGTGCTGATCGCATGACAACCATTAAGTTCTTCCAGCAATTTGACGGCTATGTCGGCGGTCAAACAGCTTGGGGCATCTTGAGTGAGTTGGAGAAAGGGCGTTATCCGACATTCAGCTACCAAGAGTGGCAGAGCCGAGATCAACGTATCGAAGTGTCGTTGTCGTCAGTGCTATTCCAAGAAAAATACAATGTGTTCAGTGACTGTGTTGCTAACCTGCTGCCTTACAGCTTTGAAGATATCTCTTTTACTATTTTGCATTACGACCGCAACAGCGATCAACTGAACAAGTCGTCGCGCAAAAGGCTGAGCCAGATTGCCGATTACGTTCGCTATAACCAAGACATCGACCTTGTGCTGGTGGCAACGTACACCGACTCTGTCGACAGCAAAGGTATTAGCCAAAATCTTTCAGAGCGCAGAGCGGAATCGTTAAGAGAATACTTCAAATCCCTAGGCCTGCCAGAAGATCGTATTCAAGTACAAGGTTATGGTAAGCGTCGTCCGATTGCAGACAATAACTCGCCAATTGGTAAAGACAAGAACCGACGTGTTGTGATCTCTTTAGGTCGTACACAGGTTTAAGCTAAACAATGGCTCGTTTGAAATGACAAAGCCCGTCTTGATGAACTGACCCCCAATAGTTGGACACCAATTATTGGGGGTCTTTTTATGTCCAAATATAGCCGAGAGCTAAAATGTATCATTGCTAAGCAATACTTAGATGGCACGTCATCTCTCTACTTAGCAAAACAATATTCAATTTCTTCAAGGCAGATACGGTATTGGGCTCAAGTCTTTGCCATCCATGGTACTGATTCATTTTTACCAACTAATCATGCCGCGACTGCTCAAACAAAACGAAAAGCATTGAATTTAATGTGGACGAATGAATGGTCTCTCACGCACACTAGCGCTGTATTAAACCTCTCATCCCCTGGAATACTCTCTGTCTGGCTTAAACGATTTAATGAGCTCGGTATCAAGGGGCTCGAAATGCGCCAGAAAGGAAGACCCTCAATGAAACAGCAACCTCAACGTACCACTAAGCCTGATAATGAAATGACACTTGAGGAGCTAAAAGAGGAGTTGGTCTACTTACGAACCGAGAATGCCGTTCTAAAAAAGTTGGAAGAGTTGGAGCAGAAAAAAAACCGTCGAACAAAGAAAAAGCGGTCATAGCTCTAACTCTTAAAGGCAAGTACCCATTAAAGCACTTACTGCACACTCTACAGTTGGCAAAAAGTGTCTTTTATTATCAGGCTCAAACGAGCAAGCGCCAAAATAGCTACGAACGTGAGCTGCGGTTGATAAAGTCAATTTATCATGAACATAAGGGGCGATACGGCTACCGCCGTATTCACTTGGAACTAAAGAATCAGGGGTTCGTGCTTAATCACAAAACGGTTCAAAGGCTTATGGCTCAGCTCAACCTTAAATCGACGGTCAGGATTAAAAAGTATCGTTCATACCGAGGAGAGTCAGGAAAAGCTGCTCCCAACGTTCTTGAAAGAGATTTTAGTGCGACTCAACCCGATGAAAAGTGGGTAACTGATGTCACGGAGTTCAAAGTCAAAGAGCAGAAAGTATACTTATCTCCCGTTGTCGACTTGTTTACTCAGGAGGTGGTTGCTTATAGAGTGGCCAAAAATGCCTGCTTGCCGCTTGTCACAGATATGCTGACGGAAGCTATATCAACGCTTAAACCCAACTCAAAGCCAATTATACATAGCGATCAAGGTTGGCAATATCGCCATCGACAGTATCAGAAAAAGGTAGCGGAGAGTGGGTTAACGCAAAGCATGTCGAGAAAAGGTAACTGCTTGGATAATGCTGTTGCTGAAAACTTTTTTGCTTTACTCAAAACCGAGATGTATCACAACCAAAGCTTTGAAGATGCAGATGCTCTGATAGAGCAGATTAAAGAATACATCGAGTACTACAATACCAAACGTATAAAAGTGAAACTAAAAGGCCTGACTCCGATAGAATATCGAACTCAGGCCTTGAAAGCCGCTTAACAGAAATGTCCAACTTTACGGGGTCACTTCATGATGACGGGCTTTTTTATGTTTTAGATTTGGAGTCGTTGTTTAGACGTAACTCGTTTAATTCAAGCGGAAGCGGGCGATCATTTCACAATTGGTCGCGGTATCGATCTTCTCCACCATAGAGGCAATTTTAGGGTTTGGGTGGCGTTTCATGAAATCGATCAGCGCTTTCTTACAGCAACCAATAGAATCGATAAAGCTTGAACATTGAGTATTAGGGCACTGAGGGATCAGTGTGAGTACCTTTTCGGAAGCCAGCTGAAGATACTTGAGCTCGTATTCAGTGTCGCCAGCCCAACGCCAGAATTGAGCCAGATTGTGGCAAGAAATCACCGAGATCAGTAAGCGTTCATCGGCTTGAATATCGGTGCGTTCTGTAATTTCTTCACTTAAGTTCAAAGCCTGCTGATAATGAAGAATACTTCGTACAGGATCGTCGAGCTGCAATGCAGTATCGGCAAGTAACGTGTGTTTTTCCCATTCGCTAATCATTGTATTACCTCATTAATCAATAGGTGGTCAATTTAAATGATAATCATTATCATGTAAAGTTTCATCAATGAGATTGTTAAGAATATATAGGGCATGTTGACCTTTTGAGCTTGTTTTTGCAGCGAGTTGCTGGGTTTATATGGAAGGATGAGGCTTTGATATGTCGTTTGTTTGTAAGAGAAGTTGATAACGTAGTCGTTAATAACCAGCAAACGCTGCCCAAAGGGTTCGGCAAAAAGCGTTTTTCTCTTTGTTGAGGGAGACTTGCTTAAAATGACTAGGCTACTTCTCCCTCGCCGCGATTAAAACGCTTTTATCTCGAACAAAATTCAACCGCAAAACATCAACAAGCCCTAGTAAAGAATATCGATTATGGGGAGAGTGATAAAAAAGAAGCGAGCATAGTGCTCGCTTCTTTTTTCATTTCATCAGGCGTTCAAACCCAACTTCTCAAAGAGGTCAAGGAATTAACCTTCTAGACCTGCGCTTGCTTGTTTGTTCTGAATCAGCTCAATCATGTAGCCATCAGGATCTTTAACGAACGCAATGTGTGTTGAGCCGCCTTTAACCGGACCCGCTTCACGCGTTACGTTGCCGCCAGCTGCTTTAATCGCATCACACGTTGTGTAGATGTCATCAACACCGATAGCAACGTGACCAAAAGCAGAGCCAAGATCGTATTCCGTGGTGCCCCAGTTGTAAGTCAGCTCAATCACTGCGCCTTGAGATTCGTCGCCAAAGCCAACGAAAGCCAGTGTGTATTCGTACTCTTTATTTTCGTTCTTACGTAATAGCTGCATGCCCATTACATTGGTGTAGAACTCGATAGACTTGTCTAGATCACCCACGCGTAGCATGGTATGTAAAATACGACCGTTTGACATGATTTGCTCCTAGCTTGTTATTGGTTGTTTCTTTTATAGCACTATATATGAGCAAGCTCATAAGCAACACCAAAGAGATGATGAGTTTGGTCATATTTTCTTATTCTCATCATCTATCTTACTCTCCCCCTCTACCTTTTTTCTTATTTGTATTACAAGAAAATAAAAGTCGACGGTCTTCTTGATTTATCCGTCACTAGCGCCTTATTTGAAATTTTGCATAAATAGTAAGTTTGAGTGTTGGTCTTTTTTGTAATGGCCAAGAATAGCCTTGGTTATTGAGTTGTGATTTTTATATCCACCTTGTTACTGATGATCCTTCATTTTTACAATTAGCATCTAACTTTTCATTTTATCAATTTATGATTACGCCAATATATCCCTGCTTATAGAAAGGTTATTCCGATGCTTCACTTCGGCATTAAGGAATTTTCGATAAAACACGCTAATAACTAATGGTTTTTACGAAAGTGTCAGGGGTGTTCATTTTTTGTACTTATTTTTATTAAACAATGGCTTGGGTTTATATTGTTTGTTTTTGTTTGATATTTGTGGTGGCTGTGTTTTCAAAGCGGTTGTCAAGTGTGTATTAAGTGTATCTTTTACGATCTTTGCTAAATAGACAATCCTTACTATATAGTTTTTCAAACGCACTAAATCGACTAAATATTCATTTTTGATTTGTGCGATTTTTCTATCACATAAAAATAAGTATTATTTTATTACATTAGCCTCGGTGTGAGGCATTGATGTGGAGTACTCAAATGACGAGTAAATGGTTTACACAACAAAGTTCAGATGTTTTAAACGAACTGAACGCAGATCAAACGACAGGTTTATCAACTTCTGAAGCGGATGCACGCTTAGAGAAGCACGGCACTAACGAACTGACTGCACAAGAGTCAGCTTCTGCGTGGGAACTGTATATTCATCAATATAAAAACCCACTGATTTTTATTCTAGCTGTTGGTGCAATCGTTTCTTGGTCTACTGGCCACGCGATTGATGCTATTGCTATTGCAGTGATTATCCTTATCAATACTGGTATTGCATTCTGGCAGGAGTTTAAAGCTCAGAAAGGGATGGAAGCGCTAAAAGAAATGGCAGCTCCAGAAGCCGAAGTGATGCGCGATGGTAAATGGATCAGTGTTCCAGCGAAAACCCTCGTTCCTGGTGACATCATCAAAATTAATACTGGCGATATTCTGCCTGCTGATGTTCGTATTCTTGAGTCAAACCGCCTGACGGTAGATGAGGCTGCCCTGACCGGTGAATCTGAGCCAGTGAACAAGCAGTCTGAACGCCTTGAAGATGAGACCCTTGGTCTTGGCGATCAGAAGAACATGGGTTTCATGACAACAATCGTGACTACAGGTACAGGCCTTGCTGTTGTAACAAGCACAGGTATGCAAACTGAAGTTGGTCACATCGCTGATATGATGAACCAAACGGAAGAGACGAAAACACCAATGCAAGAGCGTATGGACACCATCGCACTCGCACTATTGGTTGTTGCTCTTGTGGTTGTTGCTATTGTTTGTGCTATCGGTGTTTACCACGGTATGCCATGGTTAGAAATCCTAACAACAGGTATCTCTTTATCGGTTGCCGCAATTCCTGAAGGCTTACCAACGGTGGTTACTATCGTATTAACGATGGGCTCGACTAAGATGGTTAAGAATAATGCTTTGGCTAAACAGCTAGCAGCAATCGAAACGCTTGGTTCTACAACCGTTATCTGTTCAGATAAAACCGGTACGCTAACACAAAACCAAATGCAGGTAATGAAAGCGTACGATGCGTCTGGTCGTTACTGGGATGTATCAGGTAAAGGTTTTGATCCTAAGGGTGAATTCATTACCAAAGGTCACAATGTCGAAGCGACAAACAGCCCTGCAATGATGAAAGGTCTTGTTGTTGCAACGCTTTGTAACGATGCTGAATATGTAAATGCTGATGGTAAATGGACGGTTCGTGGCAACCCGACAGAAGGCGCACTAATTGTTGCAGCTGCAAAAGCAGGTCTTAAACAAGATGAAATGCTATCAACGGGTGGCTACTCAATCGTTAAGAAGTTCCCGTTCGATTCTGGTCGTAAGATGGCTTCTGTTATCGTTCGTGACCCACAAGGTAAGCACTTCCTAGCATTGAAAGGCGCACCAGATGTTGTTCTTGGTAAATCAACCAGCTTCATGGTTGACGGTGGTTTCGTACCAACGGTTGGCTGTGAAGTTTCAGGCAACTTGGCTCTCGATACCGCACCGTCTCAAGAGCTTCATTTAAACTTTGAAGCGGCAATCCAAACCTTTGGTGGTGATGCTCTGCGTACACTTGCCGTTGGTTTCCGTGAATTAAAAGAAGAAGAGCTTGAGTTAGATTTCCCTGAGCTTGAAAAAGACGTCAGCATCCTGGGTATCTATGGCATCATGGATCCACCGCGTCCAGAAGTGCGCGATGCAGTAAATAGCTGTTATAGCGCTGGTGTTCGTACGGTAATGATTACCGGTGACCACGCAGTCACGGCAGCAGCGATTGCTCGTGAAATCGGAATCATCCGTAGTGAAGACGATCTAGTGGTAACGGGTGCTGAGCTTGACCAAATGGATGACGAGAAGCTGTTGTCTATCTGTTCTCAGGTTGCAGTATTTGCACGTGTTACTCCAGAGCACAAGCTGCGTATCGTAAAAGCACAGCAAGAGAACAACGAAGTTGCCTCTATGACCGGTGACGGCGTGAACGATGCGCCAGCGCTGCGTCGTGCAGACATTGGTGTTGCGATGGGTATTACAGGTACGTCTGTTGCGAAAGACTCAGGTGACCTTATCCTGTTGGATGATAACTTCAGTACTATCGTGAAGGCGGTACGTCAGGGTCGTCAAATTTTCGATAACCTACGTAAGTTTATCCGCCAAGCACTTACAGCGAACGTGGGTGAGGTTTCGGTAATCCTATTTGCATTCCTACTCATGGGACCAGATGTAGTACTTCCGCTAACTCCACTAATGATCTTATGGGTTAACCTCGTTTCTGACGGTCTACCAGCACTTGCACTCGGTGTTGAGCCAGAAGAGAAAGATCTCATGGAGCGTAAGCCAGGCAAACGTGACCAAGGCTTCTTCTCTAATGGTCTGGGCGCTCGTATCCTAACTCGTGGTCTCGCATTAGGTGGTCTAAGCTTTGTGACATTCTCTTACGCACTCGACGGTGGTTACAGTGCTCAATACGCACAAACTGTTGCGTTTTTAACACTGATCTTTGCTCAACTTTGGAGCTTGTTCGATGCACGTACGTTTACAACGATTTATCGTAAGAACCCGTTCACTAACCACTACCTACTTGGTGCGGTGGCAGTATCGGCTATCTTGTCTTTAAGCGTTGTTTACACAAGCTTCGGTCAGCTGGTATTCAGCACAGAAGCACTAGAGTTTAATCACTTAATATCGTTAATCTTCATTGCAGCAGTACCAACATTTGTTCTATCTGCTATCAAAGAAGTGACTAAAGTGAAGTTTATCTAAGGCAGACTTCTTAGCTAAATAATTGAATCCCGCCATAAAAGGCGGGATTTTTTATGCCTGTTATCTTGGGAACGCAGAATTAGAAATGAAAACTGATGTAGAGGCGGCTTCTAGAGAGTGGCAATAAAAAAGCAGCGCTTTAAGCGCTGCCGTGTTGATTAATTGTTGTGAACGGAAAGACTAATCTTCGCTCTTTTCTTTGAACTCACAGAGATCTTCAATGATACAGCTGCCACAGCGTGGTTTACGTGCGACACAGGTGTAACGTCCATGAAGAATGAGCCAGTGGTGGACATCCAGTTTGAATTCTTTTGGGATAACTTTAAGTAGTTTTGCTTCGACATCGTCGACGGTTTTACCCATCGCTAGCTTAGTGCGGTTTGATACGCGATAGATGTGAGTATCAACGGCAATCGTTGGCCAACCGAAAGCGGTATTTAACACTACGTTTGCTGTTTTACGTCCAACACCTGGAAGGGCTTCTAATGCAGCGCGATCTTCCGGTACTTCACCATTATGTAGGTCAAGCAGCATACGACACGTCTTGATGGTGTTTTCTGCTTTCGAATTAAATAGACCGATGGTCTTGATGTACTCTTTTAAACCATCAACACCTAGGTCGAAAATAGCTTGTGGCGTATTGGCTACAGGGTACAGCTTATCTGTCGCCTTGTTCACACTAACATCGGTTGCTTGTGCTGATAAAAGTACGGCGATCAGCAACTCGAATGGGCTGTTCCAGTTAAGCTCAGTCTCTGGCTTTGGATTGTTTTCTCTTAAACGCTCAAGTATTTCTACTCGTTTTACATTGTTCATAGCGACATTACTTTCAAATAGTTAGGGCATGAAGCTTGGATTGCTTCTGCTTTATCATCGGTTACGCGCTCTTATGAGCGTCATTATTATATGTACTGTTTAGATCTGATTTTCCCCGCTGAGTGGTTGAGCTAACTCAGCGAGGTTTAAGCTAATTTAACTTATTAGGCATTGGTAACGCGAGCGCGTTCAATGACTGGTTTTTCTTGTTTTGGTTGTCTAGATTTTGCTTGGTTATCGATGATGTTTTTCAAAGCAATTAAGAAACCAACACCAATGAAGGCACCCGGTGGAAGCAGGGCTAACAAGAAGCTGTTATCAAATTGGAATATCTGGATTCGTAACACAGAAGCCCAGTCACCAAGCAGCAGGTCTGCACCATCAAATAGGGTACCGTTACCAATAATCTCACGCATCGCACCTAACACGACCAATACTGATGTCATGCCGAGACCCATCCAGAAGCCATCTTGAGCCGCTGGTAGCACTTCATTCTTTGAAGCGAAGGCTTCGGCACGACCAATGATGATGCAGTTGGTCACGATCAGCGGGATGAAGATACCCAAAGAGAGATAAAGCCCATAGGCGTAAGCGTTCATCAGCAATTGAACACACGTTACTAGCGAGGCAATGATCATTACGAATACTGGGATACGCACTTCTTTTGGTACGTGGTTACGAACCAAAGAAACAGAAACGTTTGAGCCGACCAGTACAAGCAAGGTAGCAATACCGAGCCCAAGTGCGTTAGTGACTGTTGACGATACAGCCAGCAGCGGACATAACCCAAGAAGTTGCACTAAGGCAGGGTTATTGGCCCACATGCCATTTTTGATCAGTGTTTTATGGTCACTCATTATTCACCACCACAATTTAGAGGTTGAGCAAGCAATGCTTGGTTGTTTTGGTTAACGTATTGAACCGCTTGTTTGACTGACTTCACGACCGCTCTTGGTGTGATGGTTGCGCCAGTAAACTGGTCAAAGTCACCACCGTCTTTACGAACCTTCCAACGGTCAAGATTAGAATCTGTTACTTGTTTGCCTGCAAACGAAAGAATCCAATCATTCACACGCAAATCAATCTTATCACCCAAACCTGGAGTTTCTTGGTGAGAAAGCACGCGAGTACCTAAAATAGTACCGTCGATCTTCATTCCAACAATCACTTTAATTGCGCCGTTGTAGCCGTCTGGGGCAATCGCTTCGATCGCAATCGCACGCGGCTCACCATTGATTTTAGCAATGTAAGCCGGCATCGCTTGCTCAGTACCAAGCTCTTCTGCTTGAACCAAAGTACAAGACGAAAACAGCTCGTTGTCGTGCAGATCGTGTGGGATCACTTGGTTAAGAACAGACAGTAACTGAGCCTGTTCTTGTTGTTTGATCTGATCTTTGGTCAGGTAGTGAGTTACCGCGACCAAACCCGTCGAAGCACACGCAAAAATCGCGAGTACAAGGCCGTTTTTCTTAATTGCATTTAGCATGGTATCCGCTCCCTTTAGTGGCCGTATGTACGAGGTTTGGTGTAGTAGTCAATCAGTGGAACACACATGTTGGCTAACAATACAGCAAACGCCACACCATCAGGGAAACCACCCCAACTGCGGATGATAAAGACTAAACCGCCGATCAGAGCACCAAACACTAAGCGACCTTTCACTGTCGTGGATGCTGAAACTGGGTCGGTCGCAATGAAAAATGCGCCGAGCATAGTCGCACCAGACAATAGATGAATGGTCGGTGATGCGGTTTCGCCAGGAGTGAACATCAAGAACACTAGGCTAAATAGGGTCAAGCTGCCCAGAAATGCCACTGGGATATGCCATTGAATCACGCGTTGTTTGATAAGCACCAAGCCACCAACAAGGTAAGCAAGGTTTACCCATTCCCAACCCACGCCAGCTAACCAGCTAAATTGAGGTTGAGACAGAGCTTCAGAAGCGGTGTTGCCTGCCGTTAATGCGGTTTTGAAGGCATCGAGTGGCGTCGCCATTGTGGTGCCATCAATCCCTAAACGAGCTTGTTGTAGAGATAATCCTTCATTATTGAAGCCAGTAAAGATCATCAAGAATGAGTCAACAAAACTGGTTGTTTCAGCGGTTAAGCTCGCGGGAGCATTCCAACTGGTCATCTGAACTGGGAACGAGATCAGCAGAACAACGTAAGCGACCATCGCTGGGTTAAATGGGTTTTGCCCAAGTCCGCCGTATAGGTGTTTCGCGATGACAATTGCGAAGAACATGCCTATCACTAGAATCCACCACGGAGAGTGTG
Organism: Vibrio coralliirubri; assembly: GCF_024347375.1. Lineage (NCBI taxonomy): Bacteria > Pseudomonadati > Pseudomonadota > Gammaproteobacteria > Vibrionales > Vibrionaceae > Vibrio > Vibrio coralliirubri. Next base: position 1,085,475 of record NZ_AP025470.1, read on the forward strand.
GAGGAATCGCGACACTGAGTAGCCAAGCGGTGACAACAGCACTGTAGTCACGTAGCGCCATCACTGGTGGGCGTTTTCTTAGCAGCATGATTACCGCTTCAAAGGTAATCGCAAGTGCGATAGCAAATACTAACTGGATGAGCGTACCCCATCCGAAGAAGTAGGTTTGAGCTAGTAGACCTGGCAATGCACAAATAGCGACCCATTTCATCAGATCTGGGGTGCTTCTACGACTGTGTGCGTGCGGTGAGCTGGCGATAAAGAAGGCCACTACTCTTTCTCCTCATTATTCTTTTTATCTAGCTCTTGCTGTGCTTTTCTTGCTTTAGCACGAGCAATAGCGGCAGCAACAGCTGCTTTCTTAGGATTGACTGGTTCTTGTTGAGTTTCAGCCTTTACTTCAACTGCAGGTTCAACCACAGATTCAGGCGTTTCTGCTGATTCTTCCTGTTTCGCTTGTTGTGCCTTTCTTGCTTTAGCGCGAGCGATTGCGGCAGCAACGGCTGCTTTTTTAGGATCAACGGGTTCTGATTGAGTTTTAGCTTCAACCTCAATCACTGGCTCAGGAGTTTCTGCTGCTTCGTCTTGCTTAGCTTGTTGAGCTTTCTTGGCTTTAGCGCGAGCGATGGCTGCAGCAACAGCGGCTTTCTTAGGATCGACTGACTCTTGTTGAGTTTCAGCTTCAACTTCAATCACTGACTCAGGAGTTTCCGCTTGCTTAGCTTGCTGTGCTTTTTTCGCTTTAGCGCGAGCAATGGCCGCAGCGACAGCATCTTTCTTAGCGTCGCCAGAGCTTTCAGCTGGAGCTTCACTTTCGGTTTGAGCAGCTGATTCTGCTTGTTGTGCTTTCTTGGCTTTAGCGCGAGCAATGGCCGCTGCGACAGCATCTTTCTCGGCATCGCCAGTACTTTCAGTCTGAGCATCAGAAGCTGATTCTGCTTGTTGAGCCTTCTTCGCTTTAGCACGCGCGATAGCCGCAGCGACAGCATCTTTCTTAGCATCTTTCTTAGCATCGCCAGAGCTTTTAGCTGGAGCTTCACTTTCGGTTTGAGCAGCTGATTCCGCTTGTTGAGCTTTCTTCGCTTTAGCACGAGCAATGGCCGCAGCGACAGCATCTTTCTTAGCGTCGCCAGTACTTTCAACTGGAGCCTCGGAAGCTGAACCTGCTTGTTGGGCTTTCTTGGCTTTAGCGCGAGCTATAGCCGCAGCGACAGCATCTTTCTTGGCATCGCCAGTACTTTCAGCCGGAGCGTCAGAAGCTGATTCCGCTTGTTGAGCTTTCTTCGCTTTAGCGCGAGCAATCGCAGCAGCTACTGCGTCTTTCTTACCATCGCCTGAGCTTTCTTCAGGAGTATCAGCGGCTGCTTGTTGTGCCTTGCGCTCTCGAGCTTGTCGTTTACGTTCTTCACGCAATTTCGACATTTCAGAGTTGTCTGGTTCAGCGCCATCCGCTTTCTGAGCCGCAGCTTGTTTCGCTTTTGCCTTCGCAATAGCAGCAGCTACCGCAGGTTTCACTGCTGGTTCTGCATTAGGAGCTTGGTCTGCCGCAGCTTTCTGCGCTTTAACGCGAGCAATCGCAGCTGCAATCGCATCATCACCATCCGCAGACTTCATATCTTTACGACGGTTGTCAGCAGCTTTCTTGAAGCGGTTTTCACGTTCTGCTTTGTCGCGCTCCATACGAGCGTTTTTCTCTTCGAAACGAATCTTGGCGCGCTCTGCAGCTGTTGCTTCGTCTTTTCTTGTTTTGATTTCAGCTTTCGCTTGGCGATAGTATTGAACAAGAGGGATTTCACTTGGGCAGACAAACGCACAAGCACCACATTCAATACAGTCTTTAATATTCAGCTCTTCACACTTATCCAACTCGTTGGCTTTGGCATGCCATTGCAGTTGTTGAGGAAGTAGAGACGCAGGACAAGCTTCAGCACACGCGCTGCAACGAATACATTCCATCTCGTAAGTGCTTGGTGAGATCTCACGACGTGTTGGCGCTAAAATACAGTTCGACGTTTTAGTGATTGGCACATTGGCGTGTGGCAAGGTAAAGCCCATCATCGGGCCGCCCAAAATCAAACGCGGCAGTTTTTTATCCGCTTTGTAGCCGAACTCTTCTAGTAACTCGTGTACTGGTGTACCTAGTAGTGACCACACGTTACGAGGTTGCTTAAAGGTTTTACCGGTTAAAGTCACTACGCGGTTAACCACTGGTTCACCGTCGATTACCGCTCGCTTAATTGAGTAAAGCGAGGCGACGTTTTGAACCAAAACACCAATGTCTGCAGGAATGCCGCCAGCCGGAACCTCTTTGTTGGTGAGGATCTTGATTAGCTGTTTCTCACCACCAGAAGGATACTTAGTTGGGATAACACGAATGACGATATCTTTGTCTTTCGCTGCAATCTCAAGTGCTTTTATCGCGTCTGGTTTGTTGTCTTCAATGCCGATAACCGTCAGCTTTGGTTGAAGAATGTGTTCAACGACTTCGATGCCTTTTAATACTTCGTCGGCATGTTCTTGAAGCAACTTGTCATCAGAGGTGATGTAAGGTTCACATTCAGCAGCGTTGACGATCAAAATGTCGGTACGACCTAAGCCTGATTGAAGCTTCTTAGCCGTAGGGAAGCCTGCGCCGCCCATGCCTGAAATGCCAGCTTGGCGAATCACATCAAGCAGTTCGTCAGAAGTCTTTGTCGAAAAATCTTCAACTGGATTTTTTTCAATCCAAGTGTCTAGGCCATCAGGTTTAATAACCACGCACATTTCGCTCAAGCCTGAAGGGTGAGCGGTGGTTCGCGGTTCGATAGCGATAACCACACCCGATGTTGGTGCGTGTACTGGCAAAGTAAAACCTGTATCTAAGGCTGTAAGTTGCTGACCTTTTAACACAGTGTCGCCAGCAGCAACCAATAGGTTACCCGGCTTACCTATGTGCTGTTTCACCGGAAGAACGATTTCTTCTGGAAGCCTTGCATGGACGATATCAGTAGTATTCGACTGTTTCTTGTTTTCAGCAGGGTGCACGCCGCCAGGGAAGTTCCAAATCGAGCCCGTGCGAATTTGTTCAATTAAAGAGATCATACTAACCCTATGCTTTAGGCTCTGACGCAGCCGCATCAGTCGCTTGGTTAGTGATATCAGTAACAGGAATGATGTTCATCTGCCATTTCCAATTTTCAGTCGTTGTTGCCACTGGAATCATTTCAATACAGTCAGTAGGGCACGGTGCGACACATAGATCACAACCTGTACATTCATCTTTAATTACTGTGTGCAATGCCTTGGTGCCACCAACAATGGCGTCAACAGGGCAGGCTTGAATACACTTGGTACAGCCGATACACATATCTTCGTGAATGAAGGCAACGGTTTTTACTTTGTTATCTAAGTCATGAGCGGAGTCTTCAACTTCTACGCCCATTAAATCTGCTAGCTTCTCAATGGTTGCTTGGCCGCCCGGAGGACATTTGTTGATCTTGTCTCCATTAGCGATCGCCTCTGCGTATGGGCGACAACCAGGGTAGCCACACTGGCCACATTGAGTTTGCGGTAAAATGGTGTCGATTTGATCGACGATAGGATCGGCTTCAACTTTAAAACGGATAGAAGCAAAGCCCAAAATAGCGCCAAAAACAGCGGCTAAAACGGCTAGCGCAATGATCGCAATTAAAATGGTACTCATGCTTATTTCACCAACCCAGTAAAGCCCATAAATGCCAGAGACATTAGGCCTGCTGTGATCATCGCAATCGATGCACCTTTGAATGGCATTGGAACATCAGCAACCGCAATACGTTCACGCATTGCAGCAAATAGGATCAATACAAGCGAGAAACCAACCGCTGCGCCGAAACCATAGATGATCGACTGAATGAAGTTGTGGTTTTCATTGATGTTCAGAAGTGCCACACCTAATACCGCACAGTTGGTGGTGATAAGAGGCAGAAAGATACCCAGCAGGCGATAAAGAGTCGGGCTGGTTTTGTGAACGACCATTTCCGTAAATTGAACCACCACCGCGATAACCAAGATGAAACTCATGGTACGCAGGTATTCAATACCCAGAGGGGTAAGGATGTAGGTTTCTACTAGGTATGCAGAGACCGACGCTAACGTTAGAACGAAAGTCGTCGCGAGGCCCATGCCAATCGCAGTCTCCAGTTTCTTGGAGACTCCCATAAATGGACATAGTCCTAAAAACTTCACTAGCACAAAGTTATTGACCAGCACTGTGCCAACCAACAACAAAAGGTATTCGGTCATAATGGATTAATTCTTGAGATTCCGATCCCGATATTATCCTGCTTTGCTCACCTAATAACAACCAAGGATCACTAGGGATTTAGACACTTGGTGAAAAAATCAACGGGTAACCGTTTGATTAAGATGGATCAGGTTAAGTATAGGTGGGTATTTGCTGGGAATGAAAAATAAGATTAACTCAATGATAACTCATCGAATCAATCTTATTTTCTTTGTTGTAAAAAATGTCGAGGAACGAAATGACTTAGTCTTTATGGAGCTGAGCTTTTTAATTAATGTTTCGAACAGAGGCTCTGCGCACCAAAATTGGCATAAATAGCTTATGTTCCGGGTGCTCTTTTGGCTCGTCACTTGCGAGTTGCAGAGAGAGCTTAACCGCTTGGTTAGCCATAACTTGGATTGGATAACGAATGGTCGTCAATCTAGGGTAGATGAAGCGAGCAATGTGGCCGTCATCGAAACCAATAACTGACATATCTTCTGGAATACGAACGCCATTTTCTTGTAATAACGCCAAACAGCCTGCTGCCATGTAGTCGTTGTACGTGGCAATGGCTGTGATATCTGTGTTTTTTGCCATTAGGTTAACCATGGCTTGTTCACCGCCTAGCTCGTCAGGTTCACCATATTCGATGTACTCATCGTTCGATTCAATACCGTGATCTTTCAATGCATCCAAATAGCCACCTAAGCGGTCATGAGCATCTTCAATATCGTGACTCGAGCAGATGTAACCAATGTGTTTGTGGCCATTTTTAATTAAATACTCTGTCGCGATGTAGGAGCCGCGGCGGTTGTCGAGAGCAATACAGCGGTTTTCGATATCAGGAACAATACGATTGATCAGTACCAAGCCGGGCACTTCATTCGCTAGCTTAACCAATTCTTCGTCGCTAATGCCTTTGCTATGAACCACGAGTGATTCGCAGCGGCTGTTGATAAGCAAGTTAATCGCATTACGCTCTTTGGTGGCGTCATGGTAGCCACTGCCAATCAGTAACTGCTTTTCTTGCTCACTTGCCACGGTATCAATGGCTTTGATCATCGAGCCGAAGAACGGGGCAGAAACATCATTAACCAGTACACCAATCGCGTTTGAAGATTTGCTGACCAATGCACGGGCGTTGGCATTTGGGCGATAGCCGAGTTTTTCCATAGCGGCTTTTACCGCCGCAATTGCGGTTTCACTGGTGTGAGGTGCATTGTTGATTACTCGAGAGGTGGTCGCGATTGATACGCCTGCTTCCTTCGCAACATCTTTAATGGTAGCCATTCCGCTCTCTTATTCTGAATATAATGCTGTGTGCTGGTGGTTGGACATTTAACAACGGATAGTTAGCCAATTCAAATACTAAACATCAAATATGACGAGGTTTGATGGTTTATTTTTTGTTGGCTGACTGGTTTGAAAGTAAAAAGCCAAGCTCTAGATTTGAGCTTGGCTTTTGAGTCACATTGGCGTGTGGACAGTTGTCGTTTGAACTGCTGTCGTGTGAGCTGTTGTCGCGTGAAGTAAGGTAATCACAGGTAACCCAAAGTAATAGGGAACCAAGTGGCTTTAGAGCAAGCCACTTAGCCTGAATCTACTTACGATGCGCTTGTTAGCGTAACCTGATAACGATATTGATTGTCGGTGAGTTGAAACTCTTGGTGAACACTTGGACTCCAAGAGTCATCACCACCAACGCCCATATGTTGGTGATCTACGCGTACATAGATTTTCTCTTCACGAGTCAGGTCATTGGTATGCTTAGCATCCGTTAATTGTTGCTGGCTGTACTGGCTCACACTGAATGAAAAATCGCCTTTGATTCCGATATTTCCCACATTCAAGTTTTTGGTTCCGCAACGTAACCCGCTATCGGTTGGGAATATATACGGCGTGTGCATCTGATCCAGTGTTTGTTTGTGTAAACCGAATCGAGCAGCGGCCAAACGGTCTGGGTAGTTTTCAAAAGGACCTAATCCCTGCCACGATACTGGAGTTTCATTGGCAGTTTCGAGTGGTAAAGGCAGCTCCATTTCAAGGCCAATGCGCGGCATCGGCGGTAAGTGATCAGCTAAAGTGACATCAACCACGATATTCATTTCGCCTAGGTTATTTAAGGTGTATTGCCATTTGGTAATCGCTTGGATTTGGCCATTAAATTGGTAGGCGAATAATGACGTCACTTGTACTGAGTCTGCGAGTGCTTGCACGGCACAACTTGTACACTGACGTTCCCATTGACCAATGCCTGCAAGTTCCCAGCGACAAGCCCATGCATTTGGGTCGATGTTGTCTATCTCACTGATACCAATATCGTTATCAAGTGGCGCGCGATAGAAGTTATCGACAGGTGCCTTGATAACTTGCGGTTGTCCATCAACGATCCAGTGGGTCAACAATCCACTCTCTGTATCCCATTGCCATTGATGTGTTTCATCTAGGCTAGATACGACCACTTTATTGTCTTGCTGATTTAGCTGAGGAGCCAAAGTATTTGCCGTGCTAGGGAATTGCAAGCCAGCATGGTTACGTAAAGCAAACTGCTCCGTCGCACAAACATGGCCTTCTTCTGCCCACTTGGTTGAATGAGTTAGAGTAATATCGGTGTTGAGATGATATTCGGCTTGTGCTTTTGGTGTGAAAGCGAGGTCAATGACCAGCTCTTGTTTACTATCTTCATCAACGGATAAGACTTGTTGCCCCGATTGAATCACGATGCCATTTTCGAGCAATTGCCAGCGTAAGATTTCATTGTCAGTCGCTCGGAACAGGTTTTCATTGGTTACCGTTAGGCGGCATTGATCTTCAGTTTGCTCTGCTAACGTCACAGTGATCATTCTCTGGCAGTATTTCGCCTCTTCCAAGGTCGGGTGTACGCTGCGATCTGGGAAGATCAAACCGTTGATACAGAACTGACGGTCGTTGATGATATCGCCAAAGTCTCCACCATAAGCCCAGAAGTGTTCACCGTTCTCATCCCACTGGCTTAGTCCTTGGTCAACCCAATCCCAGATGAAACCGCCTTGTAGGCGAGGGTATTCTCGGAATGCATCCCAGTAATCATTAAAGCTACCTAAACTGTTGCCCATTGCGTGTGCGTATTCACAAAGAATAAGCGGGCGTTGCTCGTTAGGCAGAGAAACCCATTTCTTGATAGACCATTTTGGTACAGCATCGTCTTCGATCGTGCTGTTGACGCGTGCGTACATTGGCGCAATGATATCGGTAGCTGTGGTATTTGAACCACCGCCTTCATACTGTACCGGGCGAGAAGGATCGTACTGTTTCGACCAAGCATACATCGCATTGTGGCTGCTGCCGTGCCCTGACTCGTTGCCCAAAGACCAGATGATGATAGAAGGGTGGTTCTTATCACGCATGACCATTTGCGTGTAACGACTCATATAAGCGTGTGCCCATTGTGGGTCTGCAGACAAGCGATTCATAGGCTGCATGCCATGGGTCTCGATGTTCGCTTCATCACACACGTATAAACCGTATTCGTCACACAGCTCGTACCATCGTGGGTGGTTAGGGTAGTGGGCGGTGCGCACAGCATTGAAGTTGTACTGCTTCATTAGACAGATATCGCGGATCATGTCTTCTTCTGTCATCACATGCCCCAACTCTGGGTGATGCTCATGACGGTTGACGCCGCGAATCAATAGCGGTTTGCCGTTTAGCTTTAGCTGACCGTCTGTCATTTCAACTTTACGGAATCCAACTTGATAAGCTTCACTTTCTACGTGGTTACCTTGCCTATCAAGCAATGACACGACAATTCGGTAAAGGTTAGGGACTTCTGCGCTCCATTTCTTCGGTTCTCGAACATGAAGAGTTTGGAATACCACATCATCGTAGGTGCCACGCTCGTCAATTCGTCGATTATGCGGGCGATCGATAAGTGGCTCAGTCACTGCGTTTTCACCGTCAAACAGTTGAACCTGAACTTGGTAAGTGTCTGGTGCCGTAATTTTGGTGACAATAGACAGTAACCCATCGCGATAGCATGCGTCTAAGTCCGGCGTAACGAACACATCTTCAATGCACTGCTTTGGTTTAGCTAGTAAGGTCACATCACGGAAAATACCGCTTAGCCACCACATATCTTGGTCTTCTAAATAGCTACCATCACACCAACGTATCACCATGACAGACAGCGTATTGTCGCCAACAGTTAGATACTGAGTTAAGTCGAACTCGGCAGGTAAGCGGCTATCTTGGCTGTAACCAACCCAATTGCCATTACACCAAAGATGAAAAGCGGAATTGACACCATCAAAGATAATACGTTGGGTGTTCTTTAGGTCATTTTTAGTCAACGTAATTTGAGTGCGGTAACAACCGGTTGGGTTTTCTGCCGGTACAAACGGTGGGTTCACTTCAAATGGGTATTTTACGTTGGCGTAGATAGGTTTATCGTAGCCTTGCATTTGCCAGTTCGATGGTACCGTAATCTCATCCCATTGTGAGTCATTGAAACTTGTTTCGATAAATTCACCATCAACTTGTTCAGGTGCATCAAAGTATTTGAACTTCCATTGTCCATTAAGAGATTTACGTTGTGACTCAATGCCGTCTCGAGCGTGCTTAAGGTTGCGGTAGCTTGATAATGGGCTGTGCGCATTAAGGCAGTGGATATTCACAGACTGTGGGTTTTCCCAATCGCGTCTTTGGATGATGTTTGAAAATGCCTTCATGGTATTCCTACTCTTAAAGTGTTCAATATGGGTAATAATTCTATTAAGTCATCGGTTTTTTAAGCTGTGATGACCGTTATCAAATCGTTGGTTTTGCGTATTGTTCTGTTGGCTTATTGAGCTATTCAGCGAGCTGTTTTAATAAATAATCTTTTGCTTCGGGCATGCCCTGTTCGGCCGCTTGATTAGCAATAAATGCGGCTTGTTTGATGTCGTTGTTGTTTAGGGCTTCGTCAATGTCCTTATGGATATTCAACCATTGCGCCTTTTGATTGGTTTCAACTGTCTGAATTGATGGTGGAGAAACTTGCGTTGAACCCAATGTTTCGCGCTCATTGTTGGATGAAACGCCAAGCTCAGCCAATAGGGTCAAAACCGCACTGTTTGTTGATTGGCTCGCCGTAACATCAATGACACCTACGCTGCTCAACGTGGCCGTCAACGGCAGTTGCTTATTGCCAATAATCTGCTGAGATTCTGAATACAGATCTTCAGGGTGAATTCGATTGATGACGCTATCTAACTTAGTGCTATCGGCGCTGACCACAATAAATTGCGCGTTGTCTCGTTGAGGTTCGAGTGCAATTGATGCTTCAATTCTTTCTAACCCTTGCATGGCTGTCGGGTAGTAAGTGAAGTCGTTAGTGCTGTATTGACCAAGCAGTCGCCATTGTTTGTCAAAGACATAGATAGACGGTGCGAAAAGCGCATCATTTTTAATGTATGAACGAATGAGTAAGGACAGCGATTCTGTCGTGTCACTGATTTGGTACGCGATGGTCGGAAAGCGCTGGCTATCCCCTTGTGTATTGTTATTTAACAATAAAGAGGAAAGGGTCGGTAAATGACCGTCCATAATCACTTGTTGGTGGAATGGAACAGACAATTGCGTCATTGGCAGCGCACTTAGCTGAGAACAGCATGCACTGTCATTGAAATCAGTCTTAAGTTCCTTTTCAGGTGTTCCACTGCATGCGCTAACGGTGAGTGCCGCGACAATGATCACCAATGATTTTAATTTCATCTGATTGCTACCTTAGTAAAGGGGAAAACATCGGCTTTCCCCGTTAAATTACTATTCCAGTGTTGAGCGTCAATTTGTTGATTGAACAGACGCTCGGGTGTTGTGGTTTACCACCAAGTTTCTACGTTGAAACCAAAGGTAATCTCGTCAACAGTCTCGGCGTTGATGCTTGTTGCAGTTCCATAAACCTCGTTACCACGATCCCATTCGTTGTTGGATTCAGAGTAAGTTGCAAAGATGCGGATAGATGGGCGAGCCCATACGCCTTTGCCAGCTTGGAACATTTGAGCGACAGTCACTTTGTACATATCATTGGTGCCTGAGCCGTTTTGTGCTTCTACCGTTTCGTAACCGACTTCAAGTGCTGTCGACATATAATCTGTCCAAGCATATTGAGGACGTGCACCGACACTGAACCATTTCTCACCATCGTTGTTATCTAGGTTGTTATCTTGATAAGCGATGGAGTACATGACTTGAACATCTTCACTGATATTTAAGTCACCGTGGTTAAATAGACGCCAGCTGTAGCCATCATGTTCGACGCCAGTGCTGTACTTTTTGTCTGAACCACCTTCGGCACTCATTAACCCGCCAGCTAAGGCATCAGTACCGTATTGGAAGGCCAAGGTGTTTGAGCCGTAGTTCCAAGCTTGACGGTAAAGAGCAGAGAGCATTGCGCCAGAAGTAGTAATGTCTTTATCGTCGTAGCTCGAGTTTTGCGTGGTCACGTAGTTCAAACCAAGAGTAAGATCCGCTGTGTCACTCAATTCAATACCGCTTAAGCGAGCATCAATATTGTGAAGACTACGCCCATCGTCACTTGACGAGTTTGGCGCCATCCAGGCCAAATGTGCATCCGCAAACCCTAGGTCCCAATCTTCAATACCTAAACCCGTACTGGATGTATCCCAGTACTTAACATCAATCATGTGGACTTCATGGCGACGATAAAAACGTTCTCCCGCCCATACTTTCGCGTTAGGTTGTCCTTCGATAAGGCCATGGCCTGCTGACCAAAGCTGAATCGTACTTACGTCTCCCCAGCTATCACCGCTGCCTAGATAAATCGTGGTATCAAAATAAGCGTCATTGTCACGCCATACATCGGCTTTCACACCCGCTTCCCACCAATTCAGTTCATTACCTAAACGGTAGTTACCGTAACCTTGACCAGCTCGAATAACGTCGTTGCGTTCTCCTTTGCCATCGTTATGTTGGTCATTGTCGGTGTAGATGTTGCCCCATTTCGCATAACCAAAATACGTTACGTTTTCCACTGCAGCGAAGCTGACTAATGGGGTGAGGGCCAGAGTGAATCCTAATGCTTTAACTAGCATTTTTTGTTTCATGAAGTGTCTCCATTATTTTTTATTTATGGATATTTTTATGTTTGAGTCCTAACTCGAGCGAGAGTGTAAATAAACAATGGAAACGTTTTCATGATGAGGTTGGCATTTTTACGCTATTGATGGGTTTGTGATTATTTTGTGTGATTTTGATCAGGTTATTGAGCTTGTGGTGGTAGTTTTATAGAGGTTTCTGTGGGTTTTTAATGGAATCGTTTTCTATTTCAGAGGTGTTGAGGGGGGGTGATAGTGCGTTAGAACTGAAGTGGCTCGTTGTGTTCGAGCATAGGTAATAGTGATGTAAGGCTATAGCCAGCAAGGGATTAGGGGGAGTTTGAGGGGAAAAGCAGCCCAGTCAATGATAACTGGGCATGTGAGATAAGGAAGCAAGTATCAAATTCAATGTCGAAGCTAGGCTACAGGCATTGCGTTCTATACCGTCAAGCTGGAATGTAAAAGTTAGGACCCAGGGAGACACTTCATAGTTGTACTCTAAAGGTTAAGAATACGAGTGTGGTGTGGTGAGTTCAAGAGGAAATGTGTTTGAGCCAATTTTTAAATGATGGATTCATTGTAAAGCAATGAATTATAAGGGGTTAATTGTTGTTGAACCCCTGTTTATTTTAACGTTATAGCGCTTTATTTAATGTGGAATATCACTATTTTTGAGGATTAGGAGCATATGTATTGAGGTGGTGGTTGGCATAAATCTTTGAATTAGGAGGTATTGTTTGAATCTATTAATCTCAAAATATTTAATGGAAACGTTTTCATGATTTTGGGTTTGATCACAGAAACTCTCAGCTCAATAATTATGATACGGGGTAATTAAACGCGTTAAGGTTAAATAAAATGACGAATAAATCCCTAGTAGAAATTACGGGTAAAGACTCGCAACTGATCGTTGAACTTGGTGATTTCGCCGAAATTCTGCATTGGGGAGTTCCAGTTCGTGGCGATCTAACGAACTTTCGTGTTTCTCTTCAAAGGGCAGTTCCTTACGGTCGCCTTGATAATGATGTCGCTATGTCGCTGAGCCCAGAGCTCGGACGCGGTGTATTCAGCAGTCCAGCATTAGAAGGACACCGAGATGGGTTGGACTGGGCGCCTGTTTTCTCTATTACGGATATTCAACAAACACCATCTAGCCTAATCATTGAGAGTGAAGATGTACGTGCAGGCTTACGTTTAACAACCGAGTTATGCCTCGATAAACATGATGTTGTGAAATCTCGTCACACCTTAACCAACGTTAAAGCCGGCCTTTATCAGGTGAACCGTCTCGCGAATACTTTGCCATTACCAGCAAGGGCTAACGAGTTGATGACGTACTACGGTCGCTGGGTACATGAGTTCCAAACGGTGCGTCAACCCTTACAGCAAGGGGGCTACCAACAAGAAAATCGTCGTGGACGAACGTCTCATGAACATTATCCCGCGATGGTTGTTGGTACGTCTAACTTCAATGAAATGGCAGGTGATGTGTGGGGGATTCACTTCGCTTGGAGTGGTAACCATAGATTACGCGCGGATGTAAAAGCAGACGGTCGTCGCTACGTGCAAGCGGAAGTTATTTATCTACCGGGCGAGATTGCATTGGATGAAGGTGAAAGCGTAACGACACCTTGGTTATATGCCAGTTTCAGTTCGGAAGGCCTAAATGGAATGAGCCACCAGTTCCACTCTCATGTGCGTGGTTCGATCTTGCCGGAGTCTTTCGTACAAAAGCCTCGACCTATCCATCTTAATACATGGGAAGGCATCTATTTTGACCATGATCCTGATTATATTATGTCGATGGCTAGCCAAGCCGCGGCTATGGGAGTAGAGCGTTTTATCATTGACGATGGCTGGTTCAAAGGGCGCTGCGGAGACAAGGCTGCGCTAGGGGATTGGTTCTTAGATGAAGAAAAATACCCAAATGGTTTAGAGCCGATAGTTGAACACGTTAATCAGTTGGGTATGGAGTTTGGATTGTGGTTCGAACCTGAGATGATCAATAAGGATTCTGACTTATACCGAGCCCATCCAGACTGGTTGCTTGCGGTTGACGGCTATGACCAACCAACGGGTCGCAATCAATATGTTATCGATCTTCAGAATCAACAAGCATTCGACTTTCTGTTTGAGCGCCTTGATCACTTCTTAAGTCAGTACAACATTGCTTACATTAAGTGGGATATGAACCGAGAGGTTGTACAACCTGCGCATCTAGGCAGGGCTGCGGCTCATCAACAAACCGCTCGTTATTATGAGTTGGTCGATAAAGTTCGAGAGAAGCACCCTATGGTTGATATTGAATCGTGTGCGGCTGGTGGTGGTCGTATCGATTTTGAGGTTCTTAAGCGTACGCAACGTTTTTGGGCTTCAGATAATAACGATGCCTTAGAAAGACAAACGATTCAGCGCGGGATGAGTTACTTCTTCCCCCCTGAGGTAATGGGAAGCCATATTGGCGCGAGCCACTGCCACAGCACTCGTCGTCGTCATAGTATTGAGTTTCGTGGCCTAACAGCACTGTTTGGTCATATGGGAATTGAATTAGACCCTGTGAAAGAAGTTCAAGAAGAGAAGCAGGGCTTTGAACACTACATCAAGCTACATAAGATGCTGCGCCCGTTACTGCATAGCGGGAGAACTTGGCGAGTTCCAACGGACGATAGTGCTCATCAGATCCATGCGGTCGTTTCCGAAGATGTGTCAGAAGCGGTGGTGATGATTGCACAGCTGGCGATGCCAACCAATTCGTTGAGTGGCCATTTGCGCATACCTGGGCTAGATCCACAAAGCCTATACAAGATCTCTGTGATTGATAAACCTTCAAACTACGATGATATTGTGAATTATCAACCGCCATGGACAGAGTCTGGCTGTGAATTATCAGGTGCTTGGTGTGCCGAGGTGGGGCTGACGATGCCAATACTCGATGCAGAAACAGCGATGCTGATTAAGTTTGAACGTATCGAGTAAGTTTTAACATAGACCTTATATTTGACGAACCGCGTAGGTGAAATTACGCGGTTTTTTATTGCCTTTAATAAGCCGCCATGAACTATCTAATCAAATTGATGTGCCCTTATAGATTGGAGAGCTGTAGGTGTTCCCACCGCGATACTCCACTTATGTAATCGTTCTCATGCGTTACTTCACACTACGAACTGTTTTGAGCACTTTAATTAGCGATATTCTCTATCAATTCGAGGGTTTTATTGTTCGATCTCTCACTTTAGATATTTGACTGAAAACGTTTCCATTGAGTGGTTGTTGATCACAGTATCTGTTCGTTGGAATGGTTACATTAGCGTCGGACTTGATACTTGAGTGTTTTAAGAAGCGACCACAGAGTGGCTCTAAAACAGAACTTGAGTGGATAAATTATTATAAATAAAAGGTAAGCGTTTCAACGTCTGTTAGGAGATGAAGTTACGCGCCTGAAGGAAATACTATGTCTGATCAAATTACTCTACAAACCAAATTATCGTATGGACTTGGGGCTTTAGGTAAAGACTTTGCCTGTGCTCCGATCTACATCTTCTTAATGTTTTATTTCACCGATGTTGCTGGGCTGTCAGCGGCATTTGTGGGTACTATCTTTTTGGCCGCGCGCATTGTCGACGCGGTGACCGATCCAATGATGGGCGTTATCGTTGATAACACACGCTCTAAGTTTGGTAAATTCCGTCCTTGGATAGTGATTGGAACCCTGTTAAATGCTGTAGTGCTTGTTGGCCTTTTTAGTACGCATATGTTTGAAGGCACTACGTTATACATTTATGCAGCGGCTGCTTATATTCTGTGGGGCCTTACCTACACTATTATGGACATTCCATACTGGTCTTTGATTCCTGCACTATCGAGCTCTCGTCAAGAACGTGAAAAGCTGGTTGTTTGGCCACGATTGTTTGCTAGCTTGGCGTGGTTTATTACGGGTACTTACGGGCTACACATTGTCGGTAAACTGGGTGATGGCGACCAAGGACAAGGTTTCTTCAACGTTGCTATATTGATTGCTGTTCTGTTCGTGATGAGTGCATTCTTGATTGCTCGCAACGTAAAAGAAAAATCTGCACCAGCAAATGCTAAACCAGCTGAGCGTTTCAGCTTTAAAGATGTAATGGTTATCATTGGTAAGAATGACCAACTAAAAGCACTTATTGGTACCGTATTGTCGTTCCAAATAGCAAACTTGTTGGTGGGTGGTTTTGCGATTTACTACTTCTCTTACGCGTTAGGCAACGCTGACTTGTTCCCCGTTTATATGATGGTGGCAGGTATCGCTGAAGTTGCAGGCGTATTCTTGTTCCCTCGTATTGCATCAGTGTTACCACGCAAACACCTATGGGTTATCGCTTGTGGCTTCCCAGTGCTGTCTTGTATCACTCTACTTATCATGGGCTTTATCGCTCCAGGTAACGCGATTCTAATCGGTATCGCAGGTGCTGCTATCAAGTTTGGTGTGGGTATCGCTAACGCACTGCAAACTGTAATGCTTGCCGATGTTGTTGATTACGGTGAACACAAAACGGGTCGTCGCAGTGAGAGTGTTATCTTCTCTGTTCAAACGATGCTTGTTAAGTTTGCAGGCGCGGCTGGTGGTTTTATTGTTGGTATGGGCTTGTCTGTGGTGGGTTATGTACCAAACGTGGAACAGTCTGACAGCACTATCATGGGGCTGCAGTTTATGATGGTAGGTTTACCAGCGATTCTAATGACGGTAAGTGCTCTTGTTTATAAGCGCTACTACCACCTGCATGAAGGGTTTGATCAAGACCAAGCCGGTAAAGAGACTCAGACTAATGTTGTTACAGCAGAAGCATAACCGCTAAAACGACGTCTCATCTAGAATAACGCTCAGTTTAGTCACTAAGCCCAAACGCCTCCTTGTGAGGCGTTTTTTATGGATGTTAGCTAATCAAAGCTGTGCCTGTAGAGCTTTTGTTTCGACTAAAACGCAAAAAGCTGCATCGAGTGATGTGGCTTCTTTAAATTTGGCTCCCCTGCGGGACTCGAACGCGGACGGCCAGTTCTGAGACATAAACTTGGAACAAGTTAGTTGCAGTTATATACGAAAAAGCCCAATCTTTCGATTGAGCTTTCTTCTAGAATTTGGCTCCCCATGTCGGGACTCGAACGTGGCCGACTAGGTCTGAGACATTGGTTTGGTACAAACCAGTCGCTTTAAAACGCAAAAAGCCGCATCGAGTGATGAACTGACCCCCAATAGTTGGACACCAATTATTGGGGGTCTTTTTATGTCCAAATATAGCCGAGAGCTAAAATGTATCATTGCTAAGCAATACTTAGATGGCACGTCATCTCTCTACTTAGCAAAACAATATTCAATTTCTTCAAGGCAGATACGGTATTGGGCTCAAGTCTTTGCCATCCATGGTACTGATTCATTTTTACCAACTAATCATGCCGCGACTGCTCAAACAAAACGAAAAGCATTGAATTTAATGTGGACGAATGAATGGTCTCTCACGCACACTAGCGCTGTATTAAACCTCTCATCCCCTGGAATACTCTCTGTCTGGCTTAAACGATTTAATGAGCTCGGTATCAAGGGGCTCGAAATGCGCCAGAAAGGAAGACCCTCAATGAAACAGCAACCTCAACGTACCACTAAGCCTGATAATGAAATGACACTTGAGGAGCTAAAAGAGGAGTTGGTCTACTTACGAACCGAGAATGCCGTTCTAAAAAAGTTGGAAGAGTTGGAGCAGAAAAAAAACCGTCGAACAAAGAAAAAGCGGTCATAGCTCTAACTCTTAAAGGCAAGTACCCATTAAAGCACTTACTGCACACTCTACAGTTGGCAAAAAGTGTCTTTTATTATCAGGCTCAAACGAGCAAGCGCCAAAATAGCTACGAACGTGAGCTGCGGTTGATAAAGTCAATTTATCATGAACATAAGGGGCGATACGGCTACCGCCGTATTCACTTGGAACTAAAGAATCAGGGGTTCGTGCTTAATCACAAAACGGTTCAAAGGCTTATGGCTCAGCTCAACCTTAAATCGACGGTCAGGATTAAAAAGTATCGTTCATACCGAGGAGAGTCAGGAAAAGCTGCTCCCAACGTTCTTGAAAGAGATTTTAGTGCGACTCAACCCGATGAAAAGTGGGTAACTGATGTCACGGAGTTCAAAGTCAAAGAGCAGAAAGTATACTTATCTCCCGTTGTCGACTTGTTTACTCAGGAGGTGGTTGCTTATAGAGTGGCCAAAAATGCCTGCTTGCCGCTTGTCACAGATATGCTGACGGAAGCTATATCAACGCTTAAACCCAACTCAAAGCCAATTATACATAGCGATCAAGGTTGGCAATATCGCCATCGACAGTATCAGAAAAAGGTAGCGGAGAGTGGGTTAACGCAAAGCATGTCGAGAAAAGGTAACTGCTTGGATAATGCTGTTGCTGAAAACTTTTTTGCTTTACTCAAAACCGAGATGTATCACAACCAAAGCTTTGAAGATGCAGATGCTCTGATAGAGCAGATTAAAGAATACATCGAGTACTACAATACCAAACGTATAAAAGTGAAAGGCTTTGTTGCGTAATTCAATGGAACTAAATCAAGAACCTACGATCTGATCAGCTACCTCCACTCTATCTCGTAGTCCTATGCCTAAGCCTCGTTATAAAACAACCAACTGGAAGCAATACAACCGATCACTCATTAACCGTGGTTCTCTGACTTTTTGGATTGATGAAGAAGCAATAAGCGGATGGGCGCAAAGCAAACAGAATAAGCGCGGTAGGCCGCGTCGGTTCAGTGATTTAGCTATCACGACAGCACTCATGGTCAAACGAGTTTTTTCTATGCCATTGAGAGCGCTGCAAGGATTTATCGACTCGATATTTAGGTTAGCCCATGTACCGTTAAGTTGTCCGCATTACACCTGCATCAGTCGTAGAGCCAAGCAAGTTGAGGTTTCATTTAAGACTAAAACGAGAGGAGCGATACAGCACCTAGCCATTGATGCTACTGGCCTTAAGGTTTATGGCGAAGGTGAATGGAAAGTCAAAAAACATGGGACGGATGGCAAGCGTAGAGTCTGGCGAAAGCTGCATATTGCAGTCGATACCAACACTCATGAGATCATTGCCGCCGAGCTAAGTTTATCGACGGTTACAGATGGAGAAGTACTCCCGAACTTACTGAAACAAACACGCCGAAGTATCCTTGAGGTGTCTGGTGATGGCGCTTACGACACGAGAGCGTGTCACGCTGCTATTAAGATTAAGGGAGCTATTGCGCTTATTCCCCCAAGAGAAGGGGCTGCCTTCTGGGAGCGTGGTCACCCTCGAAATTTCGCCGTGGGTTGCCAGAAATTATACGACTCAAATAAGTATTGGAAAGAGCGGTATGGATACCACAAACGTTCACTCTCAGAAACAGCGATGTATCGAGTTAAACAGTTGCTAGGAGGGAAACTGAGCTTAAGAAATTACAATGCCCAGGTGGGTGAAACTTACGCGATGATAAAAGCGTTGAACAAGCTTACTGGGTTAGGTATGCCTGAAACTTGTCGTATTGACTAAGAAACAAGCGAAACGGGTTGGCTCTATCTCTAAATTTAATTACGCAACAAAGCCAAAGTGAAACTAAAAGGCCTGACTCCGATAGAATATCGAACTCAGGCCTTGAAAGCCGCTTAACAGAAATGTCCAACTTTACGGGGTCACTTCATGATGCGGCTTCTTTAAATTTGGCTCCCCCTGCGGGACTCGAACCTGCGACATACGGATTAACAGTCCGCCGTTCTACCAACTGAACTAAGGGGGAATTGCTTGTTAGCGACGCGAATTCTAATAATTGTCCGGATTTCTGTCAATAAAAAATATCAGAAAAAAGTAAGATAAAAAACTTTACTTTCTTGAACGCCTTATTGGATTTAGCTTTGCTTTAGTTATCCACCAAAATTGTGGATAAGTGTGTGTGTGAAACTTTAACAACAATAATTGGGATAAATCGAAAAATGTAAAAATCTTATCTAACATAATGTATTTAAAAGATTTATAGCAAAATATCGCAATTGTATAACTTTTGTAGATTATAAAAAGAACAGTAAAACAAGCGGTATTTTTAGGTTTTTTGGGGAAAAGTAGTGGATTAAAATTCGAGTAATTTAGCTGGGGAAACTTTGCAGGGGCACGGATAATACCAAGTTCTAAAAATAAAAGCTATAACTGATCTCGAATCTTAAGATGCATTTCTCTAGATAATAGTTGCAACGACACTCCACCTAGAGTGACAATGACCTGATTAAAAAAACAGTATGGAAATGGCGACCTATGAGCAAACTCTTTGACTTGGTATCGGACTACAGCCCGTCCGGTGACCAGCCGACGGCGATAACCAAATTACTAG
Source organism: Vibrio coralliirubri (assembly GCF_024347375.1). Taxonomy (NCBI): domain Bacteria; kingdom Pseudomonadati; phylum Pseudomonadota; class Gammaproteobacteria; order Vibrionales; family Vibrionaceae; genus Vibrio; species Vibrio coralliirubri. Next base: position 1,105,176 of record NZ_AP025470.1, read on the forward strand.
ATGGACTAGATTCTGGTTTGGCACATCAAACTCTATTAGGGGTAACGGGCTCTGGTAAAACCTTTACCCTTGCCAACGTCATTTCCCAATCTCAAAGACCTGCGATCCTGTTAGCGCCTAACAAGACATTGGCGGCTCAACTTTACGGTGAGATGAAATCTTTCTTTCCAAACAATGCCGTTGAGTATTTTGTTTCTTACTACGATTACTACCAACCTGAAGCCTACGTTCCAACCACGGACACATTCATCGAGAAAGATGCGTCTGTGAATGCTCATATTGAACAGATGAGGCTTTCGGCAACCAAAGCCTTACTAGAACGAAAAGACGCCATCATTGTGGCTTCTGTGTCGGCTATCTACGGTCTTGGTGATCCTAAGTCTTATTTGAAGATGATGCTTCATTTGAGTCGTGGTGAGGTGATGGATCAGCGAGACATCCTACGCCGCTTGGCTGAGCTGCAATATTCAAGAAACGATGTCGCCTTTGAACGTGGTCAGTTCCGAGTTCGTGGTGAGGTGATCGATATATTCCCGGCTGAATCTGACCAAGATGCGGTTCGAATTGAGATGTTCGATGACGAAGTCGATTGCATTAGTATCTTTGATCCACTGACTGGTGCGGTTAAGCAAAGAGACTTGCCGCGCTTTACGGTTTATCCAAAAACTCACTACGTAACCCCAAGAGAGAAGATCCTTGAGGCGATTGAGAACATCAAGGATGAACTGCGCGATCGTGCTCAATACTTAAAAGACAACAATAAGCTTTTGGAAGAGCAGCGTATCTCTCAAAGAACTCAGTTTGATATTGAGATGATGACTGAGCTTGGCTTCTGTTCCGGTATCGAAAACTATTCACGATACTTGAGCGGCCGTGCGGAAGGGGAAGCGCCGCCAACGTTATTTGACTATCTGCCTGATGATGGTTTGCTGATCATCGATGAGTCACACGTGACTGTGCCGCAAATTGGTGCGATGTATAAAGGTGACCGTTCTCGTAAAGAAACCTTGGTCGAGTTTGGCTTTAGACTGCCTTCTGCATTGGATAACCGCCCAATGAAGTTTGAAGAATTTGAGTCTATCGCCCCACAAACGATTTTTGTGTCGGCAACGCCGGGTAATTACGAGATTGAAAAATCAGATGGCGAGATTGCTGATCAAGTGGTGCGTCCTACTGGTCTGTTAGACCCAATCATCGAAGTACGTCCGGTTGCGACTCAGGTGGATGACTTGCTGTCTGAAATCAGAATCCGTTCAGCGAAAGAAGAGCGCGTGTTAGTCACAACACTAACGAAGAGAATGGCGGAAGACTTAACCGAATACCTCAGTGAGCACGGCGTTAAAGTGCGTTACTTGCACTCGGATATCGATACTGTTGAGCGCGTAGAGATCATCCGAGACCTACGTTTGGGCGAGTTCGACGTGTTAGTGGGCATTAACTTACTTCGTGAAGGTTTGGATATGCCTGAAGTGTCGCTGGTGGCGATTCTTGATGCAGACAAAGAGGGTTTCTTGCGTTCTGAGCGTTCTCTGATCCAAACCATTGGTCGTGCTGCGCGTAACTTGGAAGGTCGAGCGATCCTTTATGGTGATTCGATTACTAAGTCGATGAGAAAAGCGATTGATGAAACCGATCGTCGTCGTGAGAAACAGCAGGCTTACAACGAAGAGCAAGGCATCACACCGCAAGCGCTTAAGCGTAATATCAAAGACATTATGGAACTGGGCGATCTAACCAAATCGAAGCAGCAGCGCCAATCGAAGCAAGTTCCTTTATCTAAGGTGGCTGAGCCTTCTGAAAGTTATGCCGTACTTACGCCGCAACAGCTTGATAAAGAGATCAGCAAGCTAGAAGCTGCGATGTATCAGCATGCTCAGAATCTGGAATTTGAATTGGCCGCACAGAAGCGTGATGAAATTGAGCAGCTAAGAAAGCAGTTTATTACCAACAGCTAATCTCATTTTTCACTCGAGAAGTGATCCCCTCAACACAAGAATTGAGAGTGTTTCAGACAAAAAAACAGCCAGTAGTAAATGTTCTACTGGCTTACGTTTGTGAACACTCGGTCCACTAACAACGTCAGTTGGCTAGGTGACCCGAAGGTCATTTACACTGTTGCATCGTTCGTGCCAGATAGATAAAACATTGATTGTTTGAAGCAAGTAAAAAAACACACTACAAATATTGTGGCTAATTTGCATAATGCAAAGCGGAATGCGACTATAATAAGAAATGCAAATTATAAATGGCTAGGATATGCAATCAAAAACGCTAGATAACAAATCGAAGTATTTGTTGATGGTAGAAGATACCGCTTCGGTAGCAGCTTTATATCGTTCGTATCTTACACCGCTCGAAATTGATATCAACATTGTTGGCACTGGCCGCGATGCAATCGAGAGTTTGAATCATCGAATCCCAGACCTTATTTTATTAGATCTACGTCTGCCTGATATGACGGGTATGGACGTGCTATTTGCTGTAAAACAAAAGTACCCTGAAGTTCCGGTTATCTTCATGACGGCTCATGGCTCTATCGATACCGCCGTAGAAGCGATGCGTCATGGTTCTCAAGATTTCCTTATCAAACCGTGTGAAGCCGACCGACTCCGTATTACGGTGAACAACGCGATCCGCAAAGCCACCAAGCTTAAAAACAGCTCGGAACACCCGGGAAACCAAAATTACCAAGGCTTTATCGGCAGCAGCCAAACCATGCAGCAGGTTTACCGAACGATTGATTCTGCTGCATCGAGTAAGGCGAGCATTTTCATCACGGGTGAAAGTGGTACCGGTAAAGAGGTATGTGCAGAAGCCATTCATGCGGCGAGTAAGCGTGGCGATAAGCCGTTTATCGCGATTAACTGTGCCGCTATCCCAAAAGATTTGATTGAAAGTGAGCTGTTTGGCCACGTTAAAGGTGCCTTTACCGGTGCTGCGACCGATCGCCAAGGTGCTGCTGAGCTTGCTGATGGTGGAACACTGTTTCTTGATGAACTGTGCGAGATGGATTTAGAGCTACAGACTAAGCTGCTGCGCTTTATCCAAACCGGTACTTTTCAAAAAGTCGGCTCTTCGAAGATGAAGAGTGTTGATGTTCGTTTTGTGTGTGCGACCAACCGTGACCCTTGGAAAGAAGTACAAGAAGGTCGCTTTAGAGAAGATTTATACTATCGTTTATACGTGATTCCATTGCACTTGCCGCCATTGCGCGAGCGTGGTGAAGATGTCATCGAGATTGCGTATTCTCTGCTAGGCTATATGTCGGTCGAGGAGGGGAAGGCGTTTGTACGTTTTGCTCAGGAAGTACTTGATCGCTTTAATCAATATGAGTGGCCGGGTAACGTTCGTCAGCTACAAAACGTGTTGCGAAACGTGGTGGTTTTGAATAACGGCAAAGAGATTACTCTCAACATGCTTCCACCACCGTTGAACCAACCGATTGAAAACAGTCTGCGATTGAAAGAGAAGCAGAATGAAGACATCACGGTAAAAGATATTTTCCCATTGTGGATCACTGAGAAAACGGCTATCGAACAAGCCATTAAAGCGTGTGATGGCAACATCCCCCGTGCGGCAGGTTTCTTAGATGTCAGTCCATCGACGATATACCGTAAGTTGCAAACGTGGAATGCGAAGCAGTAATCACCAAACAATAAGAAAATAATAATGACGAAAGTATTAAATCAGCAAAAAGTTGATGAGCTTGCCGGCGAAATTGGGCAAGAGAATGTCCCGGTTTTACTTGAAATCTTTTTAGGTGAGTTGAAAGGCTACTACGAACACCTAGAGATAAATAAAGAGTCGGATACCTCTAAGTACTTGGCTGATATCAGTCATGCACTTAAGAGCAGCGCAGCAAGTTTTGGCGCGGATTCTTTGTGTAGTTTTGCGATTAGCTTAGATGCAAAAGTGAAGCAAGCGTTGCCGGTGACAGAAGTTGATTTTCAAGATATGCAAGACCTCCTCTTATCGACGTACACTGAATATCAGCAGTTGATGACGGACCTCTAAAACGGCGAGTTATTACTGAGATTAAAAAAGGAGCATGATGCTCCTTTTTTGTTGTCTGTCGCTTTAACTGACGGCTTAAGTTAACTGGGCTTCAATGGCTTGTTGAAGCTTCACACGGTCGTGTCGCCAATCTCGGTTTGCCGATGCAAGATCTGTGGTCACACAATTCCATTGCCCTTCTAATTCAGGGTGTGGTTCATTGCCCAGTACAATGTCTATTTTTCTTGCCTTACAGGTACGTTCACACCACTCCAATTGCTCTTGAAGCGTCATTTTCCCTGCGGGACCGTGCTCTGGTGAAAGGTTTTCGACGAAGATAACTTTTGCCTTGGTGTTCTCAGCGATTGCTTTCCCAATCTCTGGAAGGAGAAGAGGGGGCATCACACTGGTTAAAAAGCTTCCAGGGCCAAGGACAATGCAGTCTGCTTGCTCAACGGCAGTAACGGCTTCTTTGGTTGCAGGCACTTCTGGAGACAAGTCCATCATGCGCAGTTTTTCCGTCATGTCATCAACGTTGGTTTCGCCGGTTACCCAGCGGCCGTCCATTGATAGAGCCGTGAGGTCTGAAGGATGCTCAGTCATCGGAACGATATTGACATCGACCTTGAGCATATTTCGAATCAGGTTAATCGCTTCCAATGGGCGAACGGAAAGGTTGTCTAACGCCGTTAGCATTAGGTTACCCAAGTTATGACCGTCTAGCTCACCTTGGCCGCGAAATCGGTATTCGAACATCATCGAACTGATTGAAGGTTCTGTGATTAATTGGTTGATACAGTTGCGTGTATCTCCCCATGCGATGCCACCTTGGCAATCTCGAATACGTCCGGTGGAACCGCCGTTATCTGTCGTTGCAACAATGCCAGTTGCGTTGTTACCAAAGTCTTTTAATGCAGCTAACATACGACCTAAGCCATGGCCACCGCCGATTGCTACGACTTTCTTTGAAGAGTAAATATTCATTTATTGTTCTTGTTAGGTTATTACCAACTATAATTTAGGTTAAATGCTTCTCGCTATATACTCAACAAGAGTTATTTTGAGCGTTTGATACGTTTTTTTTGCCGATGTGACCCGTTTTTTACCATCAGAGCTAGATTCACGTACAAATATTAAGTATTTTATTACTCAGCTACTGCGCGTGTGAATATAACGCTCAGTTGCCATAACTCCGAGCTCTCGCATGCTAAGTCGCACAGTGGTATTTGCTGTACCGATACGCATCAAGAGCCAGTGACATGTTGTCACAAGGGCTTAATTGGAAATGATTATGCCTCCCGTGTTTGGAAAGGTGTTCCGTGGCGCAACAATTCGAAGATAGATTCCATCGCAAGTTTTATTACTTGCGCTTGTCGGTTACAGACGTCTGTAACTTTAAATGTACTTACTGCTTGCCAGATGGCTATAAACCGTCAGGGCAAAAAAACTCGTCTTTTTTAAGTGTTCCCGAGATCAAACGTGTTGTTAAAGCGTTTGCAGATTGTGGTACCTCAAAGATCCGCATTACAGGCGGAGAGCCGAGCCTGCGTAAAGACTTTCCTGAAATCATACATACCGTTGCTTCTACTCCAGGCATCGAAAAAGTGGCCACCACAACGAATGGCTACCGCATGGAGAAACAAGTAGGGCAATGGCGTGATGCTGGTTTAACCCATATAAACGTGAGCGTGGATAGTTTAGATTCGCGCATGTTCCATCAGATCACTGGTGAGAATAAGTTTACTGAGGTTATGCGAGGTATTGATAAAGCGTTTGAGGTTGGCTTTGAACAAGTCAAAGTCAACGTTGTATTAATGAAAGACCTCAATAGTCAGGAATTACCAGCCTTCCTTAATTGGATCAAAGACAAACCTATTCAATTACGTTTTATTGAGCTGATGAAAACCGGCGAGATGGACGAGTTGTTCGATAAACATCATGTGTCTGGCGTTGCGATTCGCAACCAGCTTATTGCTAATGGTTGGCTGTTAAAAGTCAAAGCCGTTAACGATGGGCCAGCGCAAGTGTTTGTTCACCCAGACTACAAGGGTGAAATTGGTTTGATCATGCCTTACGAGAAAGACTTTTGTGAGAGTTGTAACCGTCTGCGCGTTTCTGCGACCGGTAAACTTCACCTATGTCTGTTTGGCGACCATGGTGTTGAACTGAGAGATCTGATTCAAGAAGATCAACAAGAGCAAGAGCTCATTGATCGAATTCAGGCTCAGCTTCAAACCAAGTCCGTTAGCCACTTCTTACACGATGGCAACAGCGGCATGACTCCAAACTTGGCGTCAATCGGCGGTTAATCCGCTACACACTCTAAAGCATTTTATCGCTCAGCTTCTTTAAGCTGGGCGAATCAGTCTAGGGCGTGTTGCTCTTTCGAGCTGATTTTTGCAGCGAGTTGCTGGGTATTTATACAAGGCAGAGGCTTTGATGTGTAGCTAGCCTACATGAGAAGCCGATAACGTAGTAGAAATGACCAGCAAACGCTGCCCGAAGGGTTCGGCTAAAAGCGTTTTACTCTTTGTTGAGGGAGATTTGCTTAGAATGACTAGGCTACTTCCCCCTCGCCGCGATTAAAACGCTTTTATCTCGAACAAAATTTAATCACGAAAGGTCAACACGCCCTAATAATTGAAAAATTTATATAGGTGAACAAATGGGTCACGCAGAAAGCAAATTCCAAGCAGCAAACATCGCAGTTCTAACCGTTTCAGATACTCGTACAGAAGAAAATGATACGTCAGGCGGTTACCTAGCAGAGCATGCGAAAGAAGCGGGTCACAACGTGGTTGATAAGCAAATCGTTATTGACGACATGTACAAGATCCGTGCGATCGTATCTAAGTGGATCGCTGATGAGAGCGTACAAGCGATCATGATTACCGGTGGTACTGGTTTCACTTCTCGTGACAGCACGCCTGAAGCGCTTAAGCCACTGTTCGACAAAGAAGTAGAAGGTTTTGGTGAGCTATTCCGTCAAGTATCTTACGAAGAGATCGGTACTTCGACAATTCAATCTCGTGCGATTGCGGGTTTTGCTAACCACACAGTAATCTTTGCAATGCCAGGCTCTACAGGCGCTTGCCGCACAGGTTGGACTAAGATCATTAAGCAACAGATGGATGCTAGCCACCGTCCTTGTAACTTCATGCCACACCTTTCTGTATAAGGCGGTTTGAGTATGAGCCAATTTACACACATTAACGCGTCTGGCGAAGCAAACATGGTCGATGTATCGGCTAAAGCAGAGACAGTACGTGAAGCGAGAGCGGAAGCTTTCGTACAAATGTCTGCTGAAACGTTAGAGCTGATTGTTTCTGGTAGCCACCATAAAGGTGATGTTTTCGCAACGGCACGTATTGCGGGTATTCAAGCGGCTAAGAAGACGTGGGATCTGATTCCACTGTGTCACCCTCTACTATTGACTAAAGTAGAAGTGCAGCTTGAAGCGATCGAGTCTGAAAACAAGGTACGCATCGAATCTGTTTGTAAGCTTGCGGGTAAGACAGGCGTAGAAATGGAAGCGCTAACGGCTGCTTCTGTTGCTGCACTGACGATTTACGATATGTGTAAAGCTGTTCAGAAAGACATTGTTATCGAGAACGTACGTCTGTTAGAGAAGACGGGTGGTAAATCAGGACACTTCAAGGTGGAATCATGATTACTGTACTTTTCTTTGCTCAAACTCGTGAACTTGTCGGCGTTGATAGCCTAGAAGTCGACGCGCAATTCAGTACTATCGAAGCGATTCGCAGCCACCTTGTAACACAAGAAGGCAAATGGGATATCGCATTAGAAGAGGGCAAGCTTCTGGCTGCGCTTAATCAATCAATCGTACCTTTGACGACTGAAGTGAAAGACGGCGATGAAGTCGCTTTCTTCCCACCAGTAACTGGAGGCTAAGCATGGATCCAAGAGTATTAGTGACAACAGAGGATTTCTCTGTAGGCGACGAATACGACTACTTGGCTCAAGGCACAGCTGCCGGAGCGATTGTGACGTTCGTTGGTAAAGTTCGTGACATGAACCTTGGCGACAACGTTATTGGTTTGTCTCTGGAGCATTATCCGGGTATGACAGAGAAGTCGCTGAGCGAGATCTGTGATCAAGCTGAGGCACGCTGGCCTATTCAGAAGATGCGAGTGATTCACCGCGTGGGTGACCTAGATATCGGTGACCAGATTGTTTACGTTGGTGTATCCAGTGCGCATCGTGGTGCTGCCTTCGAAGCGTGTGAGTTTGTTATGGACTTTCTGAAAACCAAAGCGCCGTTTTGGAAAAAAGAACGTACTACTGAAACAACTCGCTGGGTTGATTCTCGCGATTCAGATACAAAAGCTGCGGAGCGTTGGGAGAAATAATTCTCGCAATATGATGCTGCTTCAAAAATTCGCTCTGTTGATTGAACTGACCCCCAATAGTTGGACACCAATTATTGGGGGTCTTTTTATGTCCAAATATAGCCGAGAGCTAAAATGTATCATTGCTAAGCAATACTTAGATGGCACGTCATCTCTCTACTTAGCAAAACAATATTCAATTTCTTCAAGGCAGATACGGTATTGGGCTCAAGTCTTTGCCATCCATGGTACTGATTCATTTTTACCAACTAATCATGCCGCGACTGCTCAAACAAAACGAAAAGCATTGAATTTAATGTGGACGAATGAATGGTCTCTCACGCACACTAGCGCTGTATTAAACCTCTCATCCCCTGGAATACTCTCTGTCTGGCTTAAACGATTTAATGAGCTCGGTATCAAGGGGCTCGAAATGCGCCAGAAAGGAAGACCCTCAATGAAACAGCAACCTCAACGTACCACTAAGCCTGATAATGAAATGACACTTGAGGAGCTAAAAGAGGAGTTGGTCTACTTACGAACCGAGAATGCCGTTCTAAAAAAGTTGGAAGAGTTGGAGCAGAAAAAAAACCGTCGAACAAAGAAAAAGCGGTCATAGCTCTAACTCTTAAAGGCAAGTACCCATTAAAGCACTTACTGCACACTCTACAGTTGGCAAAAAGTGTCTTTTATTATCAGGCTCAAACGAGCAAGCGCCAAAATAGCTACGAACGTGAGCTGCGGTTGATAAAGTCAATTTATCATGAACATAAGGGGCGATACGGCTACCGCCGTATTCACTTGGAACTAAAGAATCAGGGGTTCGTGCTTAATCACAAAACGGTTCAAAGGCTTATGGCTCAGCTCAACCTTAAATCGACGGTCAGGATTAAAAAGTATCGTTCATACCGAGGAGAGTCAGGAAAAGCTGCTCCCAACGTTCTTGAAAGAGATTTTAGTGCGACTCAACCCGATGAAAAGTGGGTAACTGATGTCACGGAGTTCAAAGTCAAAGAGCAGAAAGTATACTTATCTCCCGTTGTCGACTTGTTTACTCAGGAGGTGGTTGCTTATAGAGTGGCCAAAAATGCCTGCTTGCCGCTTGTCACAGATATGCTGACGGAAGCTATATCAACGCTTAAACCCAACTCAAAGCCAATTATACATAGCGATCAAGGTTGGCAATATCGCCATCGACAGTATCAGAAAAAGGTAGCGGAGAGTGGGTTAACGCAAAGCATGTCGAGAAAAGGTAACTGCTTGGATAATGCTGTTGCTGAAAACTTTTTTGCTTTACTCAAAACCGAGATGTATCACAACCAAAGCTTTGAAGATGCAGATGCTCTGATAGAGCAGATTAAAGAATACATCGAGTACTACAATACCAAACGTATAAAAGTGAAACTAAAAGGCCTGACTCCGATAGAATATCGAACTCAGGCCTTGAAAGCCGCTTAACAGAAATGTCCAACTTTACGGGGTCACTTCATTAAGGTCGGCTTTTTTGTGCGTGCTACAAAGTTATTTATAAATAAGCGCTGTATTAATAAATGGTTAGTCATTCATGTTGCATATAAATTCGATGCCTGATTTTGTCTGTCTTGGTGCATTTCTAAAACTGTTTTGGTGCAGTGCTTTATGCTGTTTTGTATAAAGTGATAATCCTCACAAATAGTAGAGTCTATTTAGGGGATATGTGATGTGCAATTAGATTTCATGTGGCATTAATGTTAATTTGCCGTCTGTGTTCTAGCATAAGATGCTAAAAAAAAGTATCAATACAGATACATCAACACTAAAGGCTGTTTTTTAATTAATCCCTATGTGTAACTCACTATTCATTAGGTTTTTATTAGAGATTTACACTATTACCTTAAGTAATTCGGAGAATTATCCGATTTTTTGCGACTTGTTTATGGCAAATTACTTCAATGGTTGATAGTGTGTGCCTCAATCTTTGTAAGGTTTTAGATTTTTATGCTTAAATTTTGAGCTAAATAAATCTAAATCACTGCCGTTCAGTGAACCTAGCAAAGAAGTCATGGATGCAATACGAAAAACTTGGAGTTTATTAAATGTACAAGAATAAAATCACTCAGGCCCTTCTTCTAGGTGCTGGTTTGGCAGTGGCTGCCACTTCTACTCTTTCTATCGCTGCTGAAGTTCCAGCAGGTACAGAACTAGCAAAAGTTCAGGAACTTGTTCGCGGTAACGGTACTGAAGTTGCGACTATCGACCCACACAAATCTCAAGGTGTACCAGAATCTCATGTAATTCGTGATCTTCTAGAAGGTCTAGTGAACCAAGACGGCGAAGGTAATACTATCCCTGGTGTTGCTGAAAGCTGGGAAACGACAGACAACAAAACATTCACTTTCCACCTACGTAAAGACGCAAAATGGTCTAACGGCGATCCTGTAACAGCTGAAGATTTCGTTTACAGCTGGCAACGTGCAGTTGATCCTGCAACGGCTTCTCCATACGCTTGGTACATGGAATATACCAAGATGGCGAATGCGAAGGACATCGTAGCGGGTAAGAAAGACAAGAGTGAGCTAGGCGTTAAAGCTGTAGATGCAAACACGCTTGTTGTTGAATTAGAAACAGCGGTACCATACTTCGTAATGATGATGGGCCACACAACAATGAAGCCAGTACACAAGGCTACTGTTGAAGAATTCGGTGACCAATGGACTAAGCCTGACCACTTCGTTGGTAACGGTGCATTCTCTGTTGATAAATGGGTTGTTAACGAGCGTTTAGTTCTAAAGCGTAACGACCAATACTGGAACAACGATAAGACGGTTCTAAATAAAGTAACCTTCCTACCAATCGAAAACCAAGTAGCGGAAATGAACCGCTTCCTATCTGGCGAAATCGATTTCACAAACGAACTTCCAACTGAGCACTTCAAGCGTCTTCAAAAAGAGTACGCGGAAGATGTATCTGTAGCGGGTAACCTTTGTACTTACTACTACATCTTCAACACGAAGAAAGCACCATTTGATGATGTTCGTGTTCGCCAAGCAATCTCTTACGCAATCGACCGTGATATCGTAACAGGTGCTATCCTAGCGCAAGGTCAAAAACCTGCGTACTTCCTAACGCCTGAAATCACAGCTGGCTTCGATCCTGAGCTACCAGCTTACGGTAAGATGTCTCAAAAAGAGCGTAACGCAGAAGCAGAACGTCTTCTTGAAGAAGCAGGTTACGGTAAAGATAACCCACTTAAATTCAACCTACTTTACAACACTTCAGAGAACCACAAGAAGATTGCTGTAGCGCTAGGTTCTATGTGGAAGAAAACACTGGGTCTTTCTGTAACACTTGAGAACCAAGAGTGGAAAACGTACCTATCTTCTAAAGATTCTGGTGACTTCGAAGTAGCACGTGCTGGTTGGTGTGGTGACTACAACGAAGCGTCTTCGTTCCTAACACTAATGAAGAGTAACAACACTACCGGTGGTGTTCACTACGACAGCGCGGCTTACGATAAAATCATCGATAAAGCACTTAACTCAACTTCAGAAGAAGAGCGCAAAGCACTTTACCTAGAAGCTGAGGCGCTAATGGCAAACGACATGCCAATCGCTCCTATCTACCAATACGTGAAATCACGTCTACTTAACCCGCATGTTGGTGGTTTCCCAATCAACAACGCGGAAGACAAGATCTTCTCGAAAGACCTATACATCAAAGCTCAATAATAAGCTTCGATTCTAAAAAGTTAATATAACTATAACGATACAGACACTACATGCGCAGGGCGCGCATGTAGCGTCTTTCTAATTTTAATTGTCACAGACTGAAAGAGTGAGTTTATGCTTAAATTCATTATGAAAAGGATATTTGAAGCGATTCCAACCATGTTGGTGTTGATCACTATATCTTTCTTTCTCATGCGTTTCGCACCGGGTAACCCGTTTTCAAGCGAGCGTCCATTACCGCCAGAAGTTATGGCTAACATCGAAGCTAAATACGGCTTAGATAAACCAGTATTTGAACAATACACCACGTATTTGACAAATATCTTACAAGGTGACTTCGGTCCCTCTTTTAAATACCAAGATTACACAGTAAATGAGCTGATCGCGGTTGCACTTCCAGTATCTGCGAAGGTAGGTTTCGTTGCCTTTATCTTCACACTATTGATGGGGGTCACCGTCGGGACGATTGCCGCCTTGAAGCACAATACCTGGGTCGACTACACCATAATGTCGACCGCCATGCTCGGGGTGGTGATGCCATCCTTCGTGTTGGCACCGGCGCTTATTTACCTTTTCTCCCTGCACTGGAACATATTCCCAGCAGGTGGTTGGCATGGCGGTACATTCATGTACATCGTGCTGCCTGTTATCGCGATGTCTCTTCTTTACGTAGCAACCTTTGCTCGTATTACTCGCGGTAGCATGATTGAAACGCTAAACAGTAACTTTATCCGAACTGCTCGTGCAAAAGGTCTAAGCTACCGTTATATCATTCTAAAACATGCACTTAAGCCAGCAATGCTGCCTGTTGTTTCTTACATGGGACCTGCGTTCGTAGGTATCATCACAGGTTCAGTTGTTGTTGAAACCATCTTCGGCCTACCAGGTATCGGTAAGCTGTTTGTTAACGCCGCGTTTAACCGTGACTACTCGCTAGTAATGGGTGTAACCATCTTGATTGGTTTCCTATTCATCTTGTTCAACGCAATCGTTGATATTTTGCTAGCGCTGATTGACCCGAAAATTCGCTACTAACAGGGACTGGTTATGTTGAAGAAAAAAGAAAATTTAGAAGCGATCGAAAAGTTCTCTGAGAGCTTAGAGATTGAAGGTCGTAGTTTGTGGCAGGACGCGCGCATTCGTTTCATGCGAAACAAAGCTGCGATGGTGAGCCTGTTCATTCTTACGCTTATGGTACTGGCAGTTATCTTCTTACCAATGCTGGCTCAGTACACTTATGATGATACTGATTGGTACGCAATGCACGTTGGTCCAAACGCGGACCACTGGTTTGGTACTGATAGCTTAGGTCGTGACTTGTACGTTCGTACGCTTATCGGTGGCCGTATCTCATTGATGGTTGGTGTGATGGGTGCATTCGTAGCGGTACTGATTGGTACGCTTTACGGTGCAGCTTCTGGCTTCATCGGTGGCCGTACTGACCGAGTGATGATGCGTATCCTAGAGATTTTGTACGCGGTTCCATTCATGTTCCTAGTTATCGTTCTAGTAACATTCTTTGGTCGTAACATCATTCTAATCTTCGTTGCTATTGGTGCGATTGCTTGGCTAGATATGGCGCGTATTGTACGTGGTCAAACGCTGAGCTTACGTAGTAAAGAGTTCATTGAAGCAGCACACGTATGTGGTGTGAGCAAATGGAAGATCATTACGCGTCACATCGTACCAAACGTACTGGGTATCGTAGCGGTTTACTCTACGCTGCTTATTCCAAGCATGATCCTTACAGAATCATTCTTATCTTTCCTTGGTCTTGGTGTTCAAGAGCCTATGACAAGCTGGGGCGCATTGCTTCAAGAAGGTTCGCAAACAATGGAAGTTGCTATCTGGCAATTGACGTTCCCTGCGGCATTCATGGTAGTTACGCTGTTCTGCTTTAACTACGTAGGTGATGGTCTGCGCGACGCGCTTGATCCAAAAGACAGATAAAGAAATAGCAATTAAAAGCTATAAATGATTAAGGAAGCAATAATGAGCTTATTAGATGTCAAAGATCTGCGCGTCGAATTTACCACGCAAGATGGTATCGTAACCGCAGTAAACGATCTGAACTTCTCACTCAACCAAGGCGAAACGCTGGGTATCGTGGGTGAGTCGGGTTCAGGTAAATCACAAACTGTATTCTCTATCATGGGCCTGCTGGCTAAGAACGGCATCATCTCGGGTAGCGCGAAGTTTGAAGGTAAAGAGATTCTTAACCTTCCAGAGAAAGAGCTGAACAAAGTTCGTGCTGAACAGATCGCGATGATCTTCCAAGATCCGATGACATCACTGAACCCTTACATGAAAGTAAGTGATCAGTTGATGGAAGTACTTATGCTGCACAAAGGCATGGGTAAAGCAGAGGCGTTTGAAGAATCAGTACGCATGCTTGAAGCGGTTAAAATCCCTGAAGCACGTAAGCGTATCACTATGTACCCACACGAATTTTCTGGCGGTATGCGTCAGCGTGTGATGATCGCAATGGCACTATTGTGTCGTCCTAAATTGCTTATCGCTGATGAACCAACAACGGCTTTGGATGTAACGATTCAAGCGCAAATCATGGAATTGCTGAACGAATTGAAAGATGAGTTCAACACGGCAATCATCATGATCACCCACGATTTGGGTGTAGTTGCAGGTTCATGTGACAAGGTACTTGTGATGTACGCGGGTCGTACAATGGAGTACGGCACGGTGGATGAAATCTTCTACGAGCCAAGCCACCCATACGCAGAAGGCCTACTGAAAGCGATTCCTCGTTTGGATACAGAAGGTGAAATTCTACCGACTATTCCAGGTAATCCACCAAACTTACTTCGCCTACCAACAGGCTGTCCTTACCAAGACCGTTGTCACCGTGTAATGGACCGTTGTAAGCAAGAAGCACCTATTTTGACGCCATTTGGTAATGACCGTCAGCGTGCTTGTTTTTCTGACTGGGAGACTTGGACAAAATGAGTGTAGATAAACAGTTATTATTAGATATTAAAGACCTGAAAGTTCACTTTAGCATCGCAGCTAAATCAGCGTGGCCTTGGGCAAAACCGTCAAACCTGAAAGCTGTTGATGGCGTTGATATTCACCTTTACGAAGGGGAAACGCTGGGTGTAGTAGGTGAGTCTGGTTGTGGTAAATCGACATTTGCTCGTGCAATCATTGGCTTGGTTGAAGCGACAGACGGCGAAGTGATGTGGTTAGGCCAAGACCTGACTAAAATGCAGGAAGTGCAGCGTCGTGAAACTCGTAAAGAGATTCAGATGATCTTCCAAGATCCACTAGCATCGCTTAACCCGCGTATGTCTGTTGGCGACATCATTGCCGAGCCTCTAGAGACTTTTTACCCAGAACTTTCTAAGCAGGAAGTGAAGGACCGAGTTAAAGAGATGATGGCAAAGGTTGGTCTACTACCAAACGTAATCAACCGTTACCCGCATGAATTCTCAGGCGGTCAGTGTCAGCGTATCGGTATTGCACGTGCTCTTATCTTGAAGCCTAAGATGATCATCTGTGATGAGCCAGTTTCGGCATTGGATGTATCTATCCAAGCTCAAGTAGTTAACCTTCTGAAAGAGCTACAGAAAGAACTTGGTTTGTCTTTGGTATTCATCGCGCACGATTTGTCAGTGGTTAAACACATCTCTGACCGTGTGTTGGTGATGTACTTAGGCAACGCGGTAGAACTTGGTGAATCAGATGCATTGTTCTCTGATCCTAAGCACCCGTACACCAAAGCGTTGATGTCTGCAGTTCCGATCCCAGACCCACGCTTAGAGCGCAGCAAAACCATTCAGATGTTGGAAGGTGATCTACCATCGCCAATCAACCCGCCATCAGGGTGTGTGTTCCGTACTCGTTGCCCACAAGCAACAGAGGCGTGTGCGCAAACTAAGCCAACGATTCAAGGCGATGACGTTCACGCAGTATCTTGCTTGCACGTACAAGTCTAGAGCCTATTTAAAACGGTTCAGCCTGTGACAGGCTTAAGCGCGACTAGTTATTAGAGTCGCGCTTTTTTTGTGTCTGAACAAGCCTCCTTCAAATAATTCGAACAACTAGGCCAACTTCTTCTAGTTTTGAAAAAGTTGGCTTTTTTTATACTAGAGAAAAGCTAGGATGACAGAGGTTTGGATATGGGTAAGTTAGTTGAAGGTGTTTGGCACGATGTGTGGTACGACACCAAAGAAAGTGGTGGTAAGTTTGTTCGTGAAGATGCAGGCTTTCGTCACTGGGTAGAGAATAAACCGGGCGCGCAGTTTCAGCCGGAAAGCGGCCGTTATCACTTATACGTATCGTTAGCTTGTCCTTGGGCACACCGCACTCTGATCTTCCGTGAGCTGAAAGACCTAACCGATCATATTGATGTGACGGTTGTTTGCCCTGACATGATGAGTGAAGGGTGGCAAATGGGGTTACCTGAACCTCTGTTCGGTCATACGCGCATGCATCAAATTTACACTCAAGCCAAACCGGACTACTCGGGCAGAGTAACGGTGCCTGTGTTGTGGGATAAGAAAACCAACACCATTGTGAGTAACGAGTCGTCTGAAATCATTCGCATGTTTAACTCAGAATTTAATGAGTTAACAGGCAATATGGATGATTACTATCCATGGGAGTTAGCGAACAAGATTGATGAGTGGAATGAATATATTTACCCGAACATCAACAACGGCGTTTATCGTACTGGCTTTGCAACGACACAAGAAGCTTACGAAGAAGCGTATGACGCCTTGTTTGAAGCCCTAGACAAAGTAGATGCTCACCTTAGCGAACATCGCTATTTAGCGGGTAGCGAGATTACTGAAGCGGATTGGCGTTTGTTCACTACTTTGGTTCGATTTGATGCGGTGTATGTTGGGCATTTTAAGTGTAATAAGCAGCGAATTGCTGACTACCCACACATACAAGGTTACTTAAAAGAGTTGTACCAAATAGAGGGTATTAAAGAGACGACCGATTTTTACCATATCAAGCGTCACTACTATTACAGCCACACGGGTATTAACCCAACTCAGGTTGTTCCTAAAGGACCTGCGTTAGATTTAGAATCGCCACATGGCCGAGGCTAGGCTTAACAAGTAGTCTAGTTCCAGACATAAAAAAACCCTAGATAAACATCTAGGGTTTTTGCTTTCTACAAAAGAAAAATTAGTTAATTACTTTTTCTTCAGCTTGTGCAGCTTGGTCTGCTTGGATAGCCGTTAGAGCTACTGTGTAAACGATGTCGTCTACTAGAGCGCCACGAGACAAGTCATTTACTGGCTTGCGCATACCTTGAAGCATTGGACCGATAGATACTAGATCTGCTGAACGTTGTACAGCTTTGTAAGTCGTGTTACCCGTGTTTAGATCTGGGAATACGAATACTGTCGCTTTACCTGCAACTGGAGAGTTAGGCGCTTTAGAAGCGGCTACGTTTTCCATGATTGCTGCATCGTACTGTAGAGGACCGTCGATCACTAGATCAGGACGTTTCTCTTGAGCAAGTTTGGTTGCTTCACGTACTTTATCTACGTCTGCACCCTTACCAGATTCACCAGTAGAGTAAGAGATCATAGCAACGCGTGGGTCGATACCGAATGCCGCAGCAGAATCGGCAGATTGGATAGCGATTTCAGCAAGCTGTTCAGCTGTTGGATCTGGGTTGATCGCACAGTCACCGTATACAAGAACTTGATCAGGCAGAAGCATGAAGAAGATTGAAGATACGATAGAAGCATCAGGAGCAGTCTTGATGATCTGGAACGGAGGAACGATTGTGTTCGCCGTTGTGTGAACAGCACCAGAAACTAGGCCGTCAACTTCGCCAGCTTCAAGCATCATAGTACCTAGGAATACTGAATCTTCTAGCTTCTCACGAGCAACAACTTCAGTCATACCTTTAGCGCCACGAAGTTCTACTAGACGAGCTACGTAGTTTTCGCGAACTGATGCAGAATCGATGATCTCAACGCCAGCGCCAAGCTCAACACCTTGCTGCGCTGCAACGCGACGGATTTCTTCAGGGTTACCTAGAAGTACACACGTTGCGATACCGCGCTCAGCACAGATAGCCGCAGCTTTAACTGTACGTGGCTCATCACCTTCAGGAAGAACGATGCGCTTAGCCGCTTTACGAGCAAATTCAGTTAGCTGGTAACGGAATGCTGGTGGGCTTAGACGACGGATGCCTTGAGTACCTTCAGATAGAGAATCAATCCAAGGGCCATCAATATGGCTTGCAACGTGATCGTTAACGAACTCGATACGCTCTTTATCGTCTGCAGGAACTTCTAGGTTGAAGCTCTGTAGGTTTAGAGACGTCTGCCAAGTGTTACCTTGCGCCTTGAAGATCGGTAGACCTGAAGCGAATGCTGGTGCACAAAGGTTAGCAATGCTTTCTGGAATGTCGTAACCGCCAGTCAGTAGGATTGCGCCAATCTCAACACCGTTTTTCGCAGCAAGAGCTGCAGCAACGATAACGTCAGGACGGTCTGCAGAAGTTACTAGCAGTGAACCTGGTTTGAAGTGCTCAATCATGTGCGGTAGAGAACGTGCACAGAAAGTGATGCTCTTAATACGACGAGTTGAGATTTCACCTTCGTTAACGATTTCAGCGTTAAGGTGCTTAGCCATATCAACCGCACGAGTTGCGATTAGATCGATGCTCCATGGCACACAGCCAAGAACACGGATAGGGCTAGAATTGAAGATTTGCATTACTTCAAGGTTCGCTTGCTGAGCGCTGTCTGCATCATCAAAGATTTCAGATAGGTCAGGGCGAGTACGGCCAGCTTCATCAACAGGAGCGTTAAGCTTGTTGATGATTACGCCTTTGATGTTTTTGTTCTTAGTACCGCCGAAGTTAGAACATGCTACTTCGATACGCTCTTTAAGTTGCGTAGGGTTGTCAGTACCAGGAGTCGCAACGAATACGATCTCCGCGCCAAGTGTTTTTGCGATTTCCGCGTTCACTTGGTTAGCAAATGGGTGCTTACGAGTAGGTACTAGACCTTCGATTAGCGTTACTTCTGCGTCTTTGTTGATTTTGTTGTATTGCTCAACAACAGACTCAAGAAGCTCGTCCATTTTTTCGCTACCGATCAAAGCTTCAGCTTTAGTCATTGCGATTGGCTCACCAATCTTAATGTCGCTGTTTGCGCTGATGATAGTAGACGTTAGATCTGGTTGGTTACCACCGCTGCGAGGCTGAGCGATTGGCTTGTAGAAAGAAACACTTACGCCCTTACGCTCCATAGCGCGAAGAACACCCATGCTAACACTAGTAAGACCAACACCAGCGCTTGTAGGGATAAGCATAATAGTACGTGACATTGACGAACACCTTTGACTATTGGAAATAAAAAAAGCTCAACTGCTATTCCCACCGATATTTAAATTGGGGTAGGAATAGAAGTTGAGCCCCATTTTCTTGATATGAAAAACTGACTAGCTTCGAGTGAAGCTAGTCAGGAAAATCAATTAAAGACCTGCTAGTTTCGCAGTGTCTTCAGCAATTACTAGCTCTTCGTTAGTAGAGATAACCATTGCAGGGATACGGCTGTTAGCTGTAGTGATAGTACCTTCGCCGCCGAAACGAGCTTTAAGGTTAGCTTCACCGTCAACTTCGATGCCGAAGATGCCTAGGCGGTTAAGAACCATTTCACGGATTGGGCCTGAGTTCTCGCCGATGCCGCCAGTGAAAGTGATTGCGTCTAGACGACCTTCTAGAGTTGCAGTGTAACCAGCTACGTACTTAGCTAGACGGTGACAGAACACGTCCATTGCACGAGTTGCTTCTTCTTTCTCACCGTAGTTGTCTTCAACGAAACGACAGTCAGAAGTCACTTCAGTTAGACCTGCAAGACCAGACTCTTTAGTTAGCATGTTGTTGATTTCTTCAACAGAGTAACCAAGAGCGTCATGTAGGTGGAAGATGATCGCAGGATCTAGGTCACCACAACGAGTACCCATTACAAGACCTTCAAGAGGAGTAAGACCCATAGAAGTATCTACAGATTGACCGTTCTTGATTGCACAAACAGAAGCGCCGTTACCTAGGTGACAGTTGATGATGTTAACTTCTTCAACTGGCTTGTTTAGTAGGCCTGCAACTTCACGAGTGATGAATAGGTGAGAAGTACCGTGCATGCCGTAACGACGGATGCCGTGCTCTTTGTACAGGTTGTACGGTAGAGCGTATAGGTAAGACTCAGAAGGCATTGTTTGGTGGAACGCAGTGTCAAATACAGCAACGTTTTGTAGACCAGGGAAGTTCTGTTGAGCCGCTTCGATACCGATAAGGTGAGCTGGGTTGTGAAGAGGTGCGAAAGTCGCAGCGTCTTGAATACCCTTAAGAACTTCATCAGTGATAAGTGCAGAAGAAGTGAACTGCTCGCCACCGTGTACGATACGGTGACCGATAGCGCCAAGGTTAGCTTTAAGCTCAGGCTTAGAAGCAAGAATAGTTTCTACCATGAAAGATAGTGCTTCTACGTGAGCTGCGCCCGCGCCTAGTTGTGCTTCATGCTTGCCATCAAGTTTCCACTTCATACGAGCTTCTGGAAGACCTAGACACTCAGCAAGACCAGTTAGGTGCTCTGCACCTGTTTCTGCATCAACAACAGCGAATTTAAGAGAAGAACTACCACAGTTTAAAACTAAAACTAGCTTAGACATTAATGACTACCTGTTTATTTTTCTGATCGAAATCAGTTAAGGATGAAAATTAATCTCAAGAATAGTCGAAGCACATAGGCTTGCGTACTAACCTTGGTCAAAAAAACGTTAATTTCCGTATAAAGTGAAAGCGCTCTTTATCAAAAAGAGGCTTGTGCATTCCTTGCAGAAGTCTTCTCAAAGTTGCTTAAATTGTAAATAAGGGCAACAATGAGATTGAGGTCTGCAAATAATAGCGATATTGTGCAAATATAACAAAAAAATTTGAAAGAATATTATTTTTCGTCAAATTTTTGTGTTTTTAGTTGATGATTTCAACTTTTTTTTAATGGGAGACTCATATGAGCAATAGAGTTGGTTTAGCTAGTAGTTTAAAAGATGGCCAAAAGTACATGGATCTCTGGCCCGTCCGAAAAGAGTTAAACGCGATCTTCCCAGAACAGCGCATTATTAAAGCGACCCGTTTTGGCGTGAAAGTGATGCCTGCGATTGCCGCTATCAGTGTTCTTACACAAATGGTCTTTAATAATTACCAAGCGATGCCACAGGCTGTGGTTATGGCTTTGTTTGCGATCAGCTTGCCGCTTCAAGGTATGTGGTGGTTGGGCAATCGCTCAAATACACAACTTCCGCCGGCGCTAGTATCGTGGTACCGCGAACTGCATGAAAAGATCACTGAAACGGGTTTTGCGTTAGAGCCTATGAAGCCGCGCCCTCGCTATAAAGAATTGGCAATCATTTTAAATCGTGCCTTTCGTCAGTTAGATAAATCCTCAATGGAGCGTTGGTTCTAAAGAATCCCAGCTCTCCCTCTTGTCTGAGAACAACTATTCATCTTCTATAGCTTGTTCTCAGATTTGCTCCTCTCTTTGTTACCTCGCTTACTTTCCGTTTAGCTTACCTGTCCTTATTCACTTGGTTTCTTACCTTCCTCCGAAGTCAATATAACCTTTCTCACATAACTCGAGCCTTGTTGTATTTTTGTTAAATATCACTTCAAGTTATCAATGGTTACTGGTAATAATGTCAATAGTGATTTTGATGTTGTTCTCTTTGAGCGAGTAATGACGGGTAGAGCCTGATTCAGGGAGCGATAATGAGTTCTGTAAGAAAGGTATTGGCAGCGGTTTTAAGCTGCTTGATGTTGTTATGGACTGGCAATGTAATGGCAAACGTTGCCAAAGTGTCGGTTTCACAAGTTGTTGACCATCCAGATCTGAATGCGACACGTCTAGGGCTTCTTGAAGGATTGAGAGCCAAGGGTTATGAACCCGGTAAGAACTTAGAATTCTCCTATGAAATGGCGAATGGTAACCCGGCTCAGGCAGCCAAGATTGCCAGAGAGCTCGTCAGTGAAAATCCTCATGTACTTGTTGGTATCGCGACACCGACTTCACAAGCTTTGGTTTCGGCAACCCGTTCGATACCGATCGTGTTTACCGCGGTAACCGATCCTATCGGCGCTAGGTTGGTCAAACAGCTAGAAAAGCCGGGCCGAAATGTCACGGGGCTTTCTGATCTCTCTCCAATCATTCAACATGTCTCTTTGATCAAAGAGCTTCTTCCTAAGGCAAGTTCAATCGGTGTGGTTTATAACCCTGCCGAAGCGAATGCCGTTGCGTTAGTTGGGTTATTGAGAAAGGCGACCCGAGATTTCGGTTATACGCTTCACACCGAAAAAGCGCTGACCGTTGACGATGTCGAAGCAAAAGCAGAATCCATTGCTAAGAAGTCTGATGTTATCTATGCCTTGACCGATAACACGGTTGCAAGTGGCATGGAGGGGCTGATAGACGCTGCAAACCAAGCTGGCACACCAGTGGTTGCAGGAGCAACGTCTTATGTCGGGAAGGGAGCGATTGCTGGTTTAGGTCTAGATTATTATGATGTTGGGGTTCAGACCGCGGATTATGTCGCAGCCATTCTGGAAGGACAGAAGCCGGGGAAGTTGAATGTCAAAACTGCGCAGAGTTCTCAACTGGTGGTCAACCTAGATGCTGCACGTGAGCTTGGCGTGACAGTGCCTCAATCTGTGATTGATCGTGCGGTCATTAGCCGCTGATGGCGCAATTCCAAATTTGATATCCCTTTCTCAAATGGGTGACTCAATTGATCATTTTGAGAGAAATCGACTTACTGTAAACAAAGTAGATCTACAAAACGTGATCTACTTTAACGGATGTTATTTTTCTCATTGTGGTCAATGAAATTTTTCATATCTTAAGCAAATTGAACATTGCTCGAGAACCGCTATGAAACCATTTATCTTTCATGCTCAAACTTCTGACTACTTCCACGAAAAAGATGGTGTATTAACCGTAACATTATTGTCTGAACGCAATGACTGGAATAAGGTTCAGTTGAGGCATGAGCCAGATAACGAAGAGTATCTGCTCGATATGACAAAGGTGGGTACACAAGGTCGGTTGACGCTTTGGCAGGTCTCTTTTCCTGTTAATACAGACAGAAGTGTTACTCACTATGCGTTCAAGCTTGTCGATTCAAAGGGGCAATACTGGCTGGATGCGAAAGGCGTTCACAGCCGTGTTTCGAGTCGCGAATTTCACTTTAAATTTAATAGCCAACATCAGCCACCAGAGTGGGTGTCAGAGCAAGTCTTCTATCAAATCTTCCCTGAACGTTTTTGTAACGGAAACCCGAGCATTAGTGTCAAAGCTGGGGAATATCGCCTAAAAGAAAACACCTTAGATGTTGTGGTGAAAGAGTGGGGCGACTCTGTAGAAGGACACAATGGAACGGGGGCTGCGGAGTTCTTCGGTGGTGACCTCGCAGGCATTCATAACAAGTTAGATTATCTACAAGATCTAGGCATCACCGCGCTGTATCTCAATCCAATTTTTCAGTCGCCTAGTAATCATAAATACGACACAACCGATTACTACAACATCGACTCGCACTTTGGAACCAATGACGAGTTCGCTGCACTTTCAAGTGACATCCACAAGCGTGATATGAGAGTCGTTCTGGATGCTGTGTTTAATCACACCTCTGTCGAGCATCCTTGGTTTGATAAGCTGAAAGTGACAGGCTCGGGTGCTTATGACCACCCAGGCTCGGCATTTCACGACTACTACTTTTTTGATCCTAACAACCCTCAACAATATGTCGGTTGGAAAGGGATCAGTTCGCTTCCAGTCTTAAACTTTTCTAACGCTTCTGTACGAGATTACATATATGAGTCGCAAGACTCTGTGATAAAGCATTGGTTGAAACCACCTTATAATGTCGATGGTTGGCGCTTTGATGTGATTCACATGTTAGGGGAGGGTGAGGGAGCGTATAACAATGCGCATTATGTAGAGGCGTTTCGGAATTCAGCAAAAGCAGAGAACCCTGAGGCCTACATCTTGGGAGAGCATTTCTTTGAGGCCACATCATGGCTACAGGGCGCACAAGAAGATGGGTCGATGAACTATTATGGTTTCGCTCACCCAGTTCGTGCGTTATTGGCGAAACAAGACATCGCGTACGAGCCGATTGACATTGATATGTTCGCTTTCTCTGATTGGTTAGCTGAAGCGAGAGCTAAGGTTCCTTGGTTGAACCAATTATCGCAGCTAAATCAATTGGACAGCCATGATACGGCTCGCTTACTGACGCTGTTAGGGGGCGACCAAGCTAAGCATAAGCTGGCTCTGACGTTGCTGTTTACCTATGTTGGAACTCCGTGTTTATACTACGGAACAGAAGTCGGTTTAGAAGGGGGGCAAGACCCAGATAACCGCAGGTGCTTCCCATGGGGAGATGAAGAGTCTTCGTCTTGGTTCCCATTCCATCAAGCGTTGATAAAACTAAGAACAGAACGTCGCAGCTTACAAAGTGGTGCGTACCTCGAGTTGTATTGTGACGCTGAGACATTAGTGTTTGCCCGTAGTCTCAAGGGTGAAAAAACACTGGTTGTGCTCAACCTATCCCAAGACGAAAAGGCGTTGTCTTTGCCTGTGTGGATGCTTGGACATGAGCAAGGAGAGCTGGTTAATTTGCAAGGCAAGGAGAAGAGCGTGCCGATTGCTAACGGTGCCATTGACATTCTTGTTCCAGCGATGCAAGCGAAGATTTTTGATGTGGTAAATCGTTGAATTTTAAAATGACTTAAACAATCTCATCTAACTCTGCTTCATGCAGGGTTAGTTTTATAAAAGGAATTGTCTGTTCAATACTTAGGCTCGATTCATATCAATTTACACTCTTTTACCTCGAGGAAAATGGCAATTAATGTAATAATATTAATGGGGTAAATGAAAATAGCTGAACGCTAAGAGCACATTATATGAAAGTAAATAGGCACTTTAGCCTAACCTTTGTCTTCGGGTTTCCCGCTGTGATCGCCGCAATGTTACTTGGCCTAATAGGAAAGAATCATTTTGATTTGGTGAAGAAAGACATCAGCAGCGAATTCCAACGTATTGAAGAGGTGTTCAAACGAACCACAAAGGTGGTGACAGCCCTAGACTACAGTTTCTCCAACTATTACAAATCAGGAAACCCTCTCTTTCTTGATCACAACAAACAAGTTGTGGATGGCCTTTGCCAAATTTGGCCGATCGACGTGTTACTTCTCGCTGATGGTAAAACCTCAGACATCCCTTCTGTCGATATCGACTATATGTTGGTCGGTGAAGAGTCCCTTTGTTCCGAAACCAGTGACAGCTACAAAAGTGCGTCTAAGAAGATTGCTCTTGCGCCAATTCTTTCATTCTTATCCCAACTCGATGAGTTCCATAACGGTGTGCACTTTATTGATACGCGTGGTTATGTGATCTCGTCGCCTGAAGGGTTTGCTAAGAAGCTGAGCAAGGAATTACTTTCAACCATAAAAAGTCGTCCCTATTGGCAAAAAACGGCCAACAATCCAGAACAGTTAACACTAACAGGCCCTGCTTATCGATTTGAGTCTCTAGACCGAATGATCAGTATGACGATCCCAGTGTTCCACCAAGGTGTGCATCAAGGGATGCTTTCGGTTGATATTGATGCTGACAAGCTGCTTGCAAACTCGAATGAGCATCTTGCAGGTCGGATCGATATCATTGATACCACTTTAGCGACCCCGGTAGATTCTGCGGCTTTTTATCACGAGATCAAACTGGATGGTGTCGCGTCTCACCATGCGATGTATTACGAGTTAGACATCACAAAAGAGGTTGAGCACTTTTTCGTCTACGAGAAAGACAGCCTTATTGTTGCCATCATTGTGTATCTGTTCTCAGTAACCATCTTCTTCTACGTCAATTCCAATATTGAACGTGGTTACTTCAAAGATCTCGCAGCCAAAGACCCTATGACAGGGTTATTGAATCGTCGTGGCTTAGAAGCGTTCTGGCGCAGCGTAGAGCACGATCAACTGTTTGCCTTAACCGTCTTCGATATCGATGATTTTAAGTCAATTAACGACACCTACGGCCACGATAAGGGTGACGATGTGATTCGTTATATGTCGCGTCAGATCAGCAACAGTATTCGAAGCAGTGACGTTGCAGCACGGTTTGGCGGTGAAGAGTTTGTCGTTTATATGAAAGGCGAAGATCGTGAAACGTTGATGAGAACATTAGAGCGAGTGAAGAATGCGATTTGTTCCACTTCAGCCGACATTATTCCAAATGGATTTACGGTATCTGGCGGTGTCTGCATTGTTGAAACTGAGCAAAGTAAACTTAACTTCGATGAGATATTTAAATACGCCGATGAAAAGCTGTACGTGGCTAAGACGACGGGTAAAGACCGTCTTGAATTTTAGCTACGTTGTTGAATCGATGCTTTGTATGAAAATGAAAGAGGGAAGAGCCAACGTGTCTACCAAGCGAAGCTTATTTGCGCCGGTAAACACGTTTGTAGCGTTGGGTATTTAACCCTAAACATAATCTTAAACAGGTTGGCGGCGTTCTTCTTGATAACGCTGAAGGCGTTCTACAATCGGCGGGGCCTTTTTGAAAGTACGAATTTCTTTAAATAGTTCGTTCGCTTCAGGGTAGCCTTTACTTAGATAAACAAACCACTGCTTCACTCTATTGGGGTAGTACATGCCTTTGTCCCCTTTAATTTGAAACTCTGAATAGCGCAGCAAAAGTTCAATGACTTTATCCCACGGCATTTTCTGGTGGTTGTGCTTAACGACGTTACCAAGGTTTGGAATATTGAAAGCACCACGGCAGACCATCAATGAATCGACGCCTGTTGCTTCTATGCAATCTTGACCATCTTGATAGTTCCAGATTTCCCCATTAGCAATCAACGGTAGAGACGTTTTTTCTCTTATTTGATTGATGAAATCCCATTTGATTTCGCTGGCTTTATAGCCGCCAACTTTGGTTCTTGCATGCACGGTGAGTTCGTCAGCTTTGGCTTGTTGGATGGCATCGACGATTTCAAAGCACTCTTCCGGATGCTCCCAACCTAATCGAATCTTTGCAGATACCGGAATGTGTGCAGGTACTGCTTCTCGACAGGCATTCACCACTTGATAGATGAGCTCTGGTTCTTTTAGCAGTGAGGCACCACCATTACTTTTGTTGACCGCCTTTGCTGGGCAACCAAAATTAAGGTCAATCCCTTTAGCGCCTAAGCTAGCAGCTTGAAAAGCATTCTCGGCCATCCAATTTGGGTGTTGACCTAAAAGCTGGAGATGGATTGGCACACCAGCCATGGTCTGAGAGCCTTGATGTAGCTCAGGGCAAATACGGTGGAACACATGCGGGGGAAGAAGTTGATCCACGACGCGCACAAACTCTGTCACACAGAGATCGTAATCATTAATCTCTGTGAGAATTTCACGCATTAGGTGGTCTAGAACGCCCTCCATAGGGCCAAGTATTACGCGCATGCTGCTTTACCGAAACTGAGTGAACCGAAAAATTCGAGGCGTGATTGTACGGCGTGTTAGCTAGATTGTCACTAAGGAGCGGTGTTTGCCATTTCTCGAGCTACTCTTACTTCTCCGCTAATTGGTGAATAATAGAGAATGGGTAAACGCTCAGAACTGGTAAAGCTTGGAGTGTAGTAGTAATAGCACTCAGGTGTTCCAGTGTACCAACTAACAATGGCTTCGTCGGAAGGTAAAACAAAGCCAGTATCGTATTGAGAACGAGCGACCAAATCAGAATCAATCAAAGAGTTCCAAAGTGCCACACATTGCTCACCGCTAACTTTTGGAGTCTCTGTTGGTGGAGTGTCAAGAACTGAGATTGGAAAACCAGTCAGTGAGGGGTACACGTCTCCTTCGCCGTAATTCACCACTTGATCGAAGTCGGGTTCTCCATCGACAAGCCATTGAGAATGGTACATATCAATGCTGTTTCTGAACGCAGCAAATGCGCCTTGTGCTAATGCTTCATGAGCATCCCTTTGAACACCAAGAAAACGAGGCGCAGCGGTTACCGCTAATACACCCAGAATAACGACCACCACAATAAGCTCGAGTAATGTAAAACCTTGGGATTTTGATTTCATGATGAATGCGCCTATATGTAACTGAATGTTTAAGTCAGCGTTTTACACCCAAGGTTATGATTATCAAAGCGAAATAAGTTAAATTTCGATAATATTTGAATAGCAATGGTTTGCGTAAGGTAATTGGTGAGGAAATAGAGAAAAGTGCTTGGCGACATCTTGGGGAGGATGGCGTTATAATATCGAAAATGCCCAATATCCAGAGCTTTCATGACATATCAATTATTAAGCCTACCAGAATCTATTTCAGACATTACACCGCAGTTTATGGAAGGTGCAATCCTTGCCTCTAACTTGGCTACCAAGCCACTTGATCCAGAAGAGTGGCTAGCTATCGTTGCGCCTGAAGCGGGTAAAGAGCTGGTAACAACGGTGACAGAACAGATTAACCGCCAGCACAATCTGATTCAGCGTAATGAATACCTACTGACAGACGTATTGGCTGAAGGTGATTTTAACGAGCAGTTCGCCGATTTTTCTGAAGGCTTCATGATGGTTTGGCCAACAGTCGAAGAGCAATGGCAGAGCGTGACAGTCGCGGATGGAACTCTACGCATGTTGCAAGCGCTCCTAACAACCTTGATGCTTGCGATTGATGAAGAGCAAACTCAACAACAAATGATCGCTGCAGGGCTTACTAACCCACCATCGCTTGCCGATTTAGTGGGTCAAGTCGATCTGATGATCTCAGAAGTGGCAATGGCGGCTGATGAGGCGATGCTAGGTAATAAATCGCAGAGCGTGAACCCGTTTAAAGATATTGGTCGAAACGACCTTTGCCCTTGTGAAAGCGGCAAGAAGTTTAAACAATGCTGCGGTAAAAACAGCTAGTCACGGCTTGTTGAACAACTTAGCTTGAGTGAGTAACAGACTTTCTTTAAGTGATAAAAAGTTTAAGCAATAAAAAAGTCGACCTTAGGGTCGACTTTTTCGTTTCTGAACATGATGAGCTAATTGTTAGTCATTCTTTGATTTAACGAATTGAGAAATCACTACAAAACCGAAAGCAACTAAGTTGCCCGCGAATATAATCACCAGCCACTGTGGCATCGAGAGTTCTAAGAATTGCCACACAACCTTGCTGCAGTCACCGTAAGCCTCAAACATCCACGGAGCCCATTGGTTTAAAGGCGCCCAGCTTGGGAAGGTTACGAACAGGTCACAAGTAGCAAAAGGAGACGGATTAAACTGGTAGTCGACGTGTTCTAAAGCCAGCGTCAAACCTTTATATGCGCCAAATCCCCAGCCAGCAAGGCCTAACCAACGTGATATTGGGTTATGAGGGGCAATAGCACCAATGATTGCAGCAACACCGATAGCAAGCATAGCAACGCGCTCATAGATGCACATTACGCAAGGGCCAAGCATCATCACGTGTTGAAAGAAGAGAGCGCATGCCTCAAAAAAGACAATAAAAGCCAGCAGTAAAAGCCAAGATAAACGTCCCTTAGAGAAGTCTTTAAGCATTGCAAAAAAGTTCACGAATTTAATCCCGTCTATAAAATGAAAAAGCCCTGATTACTCAGAGCTTTTTATCTTGGATAAGTTTCCTAATCAACTAATATTTTTGATTAGTTAGTTATACTTAATGTGGTTTGCGACACAGTGTTTAGCTTAATGGCCACCAGAGATAACTGGAGCAACGACTTCACCAGTGCGTTGAATGATCCAACCTGCATCATAGAACCATGCTGTCATTGGCTCTACGAAGAACACAATGCCTGCTAGGCCAACCAGTGCCAATACGATGGTGTATGGCAACGCCATGATAACCATGCGGCCGTAAGACAATCTAATTAACGGAGCAAGTGCTGATGTTAATAGGAATAGGAATGCAGCCTGGCCGTTTGGCGTAGCAACAGAAGGTAGGTTAGTACCAGTGTTGATAGCAACAGCAAGTAGGTCGAACTGATCACGAGTAATGATGCCTTCAACCAGTGCAGTTTTCACTTCGTTGATGTAAACCGTACCGACGAACACGTTATCTGAAACCATCGATAGAATACCGTTGGCAACATAGAAGAGTGCAAGTTGCGCGCCTTTATCTTCAACGTGAAGTACTGCATCGATCACTGGCTTAAATAGCCCTTGATCAATGATTACCGCAACGACAGCGAAAAAGACAGCAAGAAGTGCAGTAAATGGCAGTGCTTCTTCAAAGGCTTTACCCATCGAGTGCTCTTCAATTACACCAGTAAATGCCGTTGCTAAGATGATCACTGAAAGGCCAATCAAACCCACTTCAGCGACGTGAAGCGCAAGGCCAACAATCAGCCAAACTGCGATTGCACTTTGAACCCATAGTTTTGCTACGTCTTGCTTGGTGCGGTTTGCACGTTCTTTGTTGTCAAACTCAACCAAGATTTGGCGAACATTCATTGGCAGCTCAGCACCGTAACCAAACACTTTGAATTTCTCGACAAGTGCACAAGTTAAAATACCGCAGAAGAAAACAGGCAGTGTTACTGGCAGCATACGGATGATAAATTCACCGAACTCCCAACCTGCTTGCTTAGCAATTACCAAGTTTTGTGGTTCACCTACCATGGTCATTACACCACCCAGTGCTGTACCCACACCAGCGTGCATTAGCAGTGAACGTAGGAAAGCACGGTAGTTTTCTAGGTCATCACGAGTTAGCTCTGAGATCTCTTCATCATGAGTATGATCGTGCGAAGACGTTGTGCCCTTGCCTGATGCAACCTTGTGGTAGATAGAGTAGAAGCCGACCGCAACGCTAATAACTACGGCGATTACTGTCAGTGCATCTAGGAATGCTGATAAGAAAGCGGCAGCAACACAGAAGGCAACAGAGAGTAAAATTTTAGATTGGATGCCAAGCAAGATCTTCGTGAAAATGAACAAAAGCAGTTCTTTCATGAAGTAAATGCCAGCAACCATGAATACGAGCAAGAGTAATACAGGAAGGTTTGCTTGCAGCTCGTGATAAACCATTTCTGGTTTGGTCATGCCAATGGCGACTGCTTGAATAGCTAATAGACCACCCGGTTGAAGTGGGTAGCATTTGAGAGCCATAGCTAGAGTGAAAATAAACTCAACCACCAATAGCCAGCCCGCAACAAATGGGTCAACTAGGAAGAAAACAAACGGGTTGATGATTAAAAAGGAAATGATGGCAAGTTTATACCAATCAGGAGCTTTACCAAGGAAGTTCTTGATAAAAGCGTTTCCGAGAGACATCGGCATGTTAATACTCTTTTATGTTGATTATGAATAGACAAGCAATACAACATTTTGAGAATCGAGCTATAGAAATTGTTAAAAACTATAACTAACAGTGACTTAGAAAAACTACATTCCATGTAATGTTCTGTGGTCTTGCCAAGTCACTCCCTTAGAAACTCAAGCACTGCTTATTTTTGAGCGCAACTCTACTCTTAGATAACATTTAGTCAACAGGAAAAGCCCTGTAGCACTAAAAATACCTCTTTTTTGTTGAGAAACGCGATCAAAGTAGCGCAAGCATACCACTTAAAATGTGATAAAAACCGACTAGAATCAATATTTCAGCGAAATGATTGAAAATTACAGAATAACGACGACTTATATATGATTATTACAACTTAATATTGCAAATTAATAGCTTTAAAAATATGATCAATCTCATTGATTTTAAAGAAAATTTGTTGTGTTAACGATTTGTTGAAATGGTGGTTTAGAGTCGCTTGCTTTACAAACCTGAGGTGCAAACGTGTGCTGAACTTTAGAGTTATAACTCTAATGGTATTTAGGGTGAGTAAAATTTTTGAGGGTGTTTCCGCTAGGTGTGAACTAGTGGTATGATGAGTAAATTAGAACAGAATAATTAAATTGGATTGAAGTGTAGATGGTCATTAAGGCGAAGAGCCCGGCAGGATTTGCAGAGAAGTATATCATTGAAAGTATTTGGAATGGCCGTTTCCCTCCAGGTTCTATCTTGCCCGCAGAGCGTGAGCTTTCTGAGCTGATTGGTGTTACACGTACTACGCTTCGTGAAGTACTACAACGTCTTGCTCGTGATGGTTGGTTGACAATCCAACACGGCAAACCCACTAAAGTTAACCAGTTTATGGAAACCTCAGGTCTTCATATCCTTGATACGCTAATGACGTTGGACGTTGATAACGCAAGCAAAATGGTAGAAGACCTGCTTGCTGCTCGTACTAATATCAGCCCGATCTTTATGCGTTATGCATTCAAAGCAAACAAAGAAGCTTCAGAGCGTACTATCAGTAACGTAATTGAATCTTGTGAAGCGTTACTTGCGGCACCAACTTGGGATGAGTTCCTAGAATCGTCGCCATACGCTGATAAGATCAAACAAGCGGTAAAAGAAGATTCAGAAAAAGATGAAGCGAAACGTCAGACGATCTTAATCGCGAAGACTTTCAACTTCTATGATTACATGCTTTTCCAACGTTTGGCATTCCACTCAGGCAACCAGATTTACGGCCTGATCTTTAACGGTGTGCGTAAACTGTATGACCGTATCGGTAGCTACTACTTCTCTAACCCAGAAGCACGACGTTTAGCGATGGACTTTTATAAAGAGCTGTTCATTATCTGTGAAAGTGGTGAGCGCGAAACGTTGCCATTAGTGATTCGTAACTACGGTATCGCAAGTGCACAAGTTTGGAATGAAATGAAAACGACATTACCAACGAACTTCACTGAAGACGACAGCTAAGCCATAGATTTACTATTGTTGTTCCTGTTTAGTCAGTGACGTAAAGAAAACGAAAAAGCGGCGAGATAATTGAATTATCTCGCCGCTTTTTATTTATCTGTCGTTACTAGAAAATTATCCGTGGGTCAGTTACTTACCTATGACGAGTGATTTATCTAGGAGTAGCGACTTAACCCGCAAACTCTTCTGAGTCTGGGCGGTTGGTAAATTGCACGCCGTTTAGAAAATCGCAAAGTAGTTGGTCTTCACACACTTTGTAGTTTTTGTTTTCTGGCTTGCGGAAGTAAGCGCCGATTTCGTACTTGCTCAAACTGATGCCAACCACTTCTAGTACGTCCAAAACATCTTCTGCTTTCATGTTTAATGCGATACGAAGCTTCATGAAGATCATGTTGTTCGTTAGTGCAACTTCAGGTTTAGGTTGCTCGCCTTCTTTTTTGCCACGCTTAAGGTTGATGAAACCATTTAGGAATACCGCTAACTCTTTATCTTTCATCTTAGAGCATGACTTGTCGTTGTCGTCTTTTAGCCAGTTAATCACTTGGTCATGAGCAACGGTCACATCAGCTTGTTCGATAGCTTTGATGATTTGTGCATTTTTAAGGTTTAGTGCGTGTTGAATACGACGCAAGATTTCGTTGTTAGTCACTGGGAATTCCTAAAAAGGGTTTTAGAGTAAAGAGGTGCTGGTTTCGCCTATTTTTGTCGACGAACCAATTTCTACTCTACATAGCATAGTTGACGGCGACTCTAACAGAGAACGCTAATTTTCGGTAGATATAAAAAATCCCCAATGCTGATTCACTCTTTCAAGTCAAAAAATGCATTAGGGATTTAGTGATGGGTGCTTGTTATCTGACTGGAGTCAGAATTACATTACACGCATACCAGGTTGAGCACCTTCGTGTGGCTCAAGGATCCATAGGTCGCTGCCGCCAGGGCCCGCTGCCAGGATCATGCCTTCTGACATACCAAACTTCATCTTACGAGGTTTTAGGTTGGCTACCATTACAGTTAGCTTGCCTTCTAGCTCTTCAGGTTTGTATGCTGATTTGATACCAGAGAATACTTGGCGAGTCTCACCACCGATGTCCAGTTGGAACTTCAGTAGTTTGTTCGCTTTTGGTACTTCTTCACAAGAGATGATACGAGCAATACGCATGTCTACTGCTGCAAAGGCATCGAACTCAATCTCGTCTGCGATTGGCTCTTTGTCTAGCTCAGTTTGGCTTGCTTGCTCTTTTTCAGCTTCTGCTTTTTCTTTTGCTGCTGCTTCAGCGGCTGCATCTTCTTTAGAAGACTCAACCATTGCTTCCACTTTCTTAGGGTCAATACGGTTGAATAGCGCTTTGAACTTAGTGATCTCGTGATCAGTTAGCGGAGTCGCAATCGCTTCCCACGTTAGTTCTTCGTTTAGGAAAGCTTCAGTGCGAGCTGCAAGCTCTGGCATTACTGGTTTCAGGTAAGCCATCAGTACGCGGAATAGGTTAATACCTACAGAAGAAACTTGTTGAAGCTCAGCTTCTTTGCCTTCTTCTTTTGCAAGAACCCAAGGTGCTTTTTCGTCAATGTACTGGTTAGCTTTATCCGCTAGTGCAGTGATTTCACGGATAGCACGGCTGAATTCACGAGTCTCGTATAATTCACCGATACGCTCAGCAGCAGCAACGAATTCGTTGTATAGCTCAGGCTCTGCAAATTCAGCAGCTAGCTTGCCTTCAAAACGCTTAGTAATGAAGCCAGCGTTACGAGAAGCTAGGTTAACAATCTTGTTTACTACGTCAGCGTTTACACGTTGAGTGAAGTCTTCAAGGTTAAGATCTAAGTCATCGATGCGGCTGTTTAGTTTCGCAGCGTAGTAGTAACGTAGACACTCAGGGTCTAGGTGGTTTAGGTACGTGCTTGCTTTGATGAATGTGCCCTTCGACTTAGACATCTTCGCACCGTTCACTGTTACGTAGCCGTGTACGAATACGTTGTTTGGCTTACGGAAACCTGCGCCGTCTAGCATTGCTGGCCAGAATAGGCTGTGGAAGTAAACGATGTCTTTACCGATGAAGTGGTAAAGCTCAGTTGTGCTGTCTTTCTTCCAGTATTCATCGAAGTTTAGATCGTCACGCTTGTCACATAGGTTCTTGAAAGAAGCCATGTAGCCAACAGGTGCGTCTAGCCATACGTAGAAGAACTTGTCTTTTTCGCCTGGGATTTCAAAGCCAAAGTAAGGTGCATCACGTGAGATATCCCACTGTTGCAGACCAGACTCAAACCATTCCTGCATTTTGTTTGCAGTTTCATTCTGTAGAGAGCCAGAACGAGTCCACTCTTTAAGCATGCTTTCGAACTGAGGTAGGTCGAAGAAGAAGTGCTCAGAGTCTTTCATTACTGGAGTTGCGCCAGAAACCGCTGATTTAGGGTTAATTAGCTCAGTTGGGCTGTATGTCTCACCACAGTTATCACAGTTATCACCGTACTGGTCTTCTGACTTACACTTAGGGCAAGTACCTTTTACGAAGCGGTCTGGTAGGAACATCTCTTTCTCAGGATCGAAAAGCTGAGAAATAGTACGGCTAGAAATGAAGCCGTTCTTTTTAAGTTCTAGGTAGATGTGAGAAGCCAGTTCACGGTTCTCTTCGCTGTGTGTGCTGTGGTAGTTATCAAAGCTGATATCAAAGCCAGCGAAGTCTTTTTGGTGCTCTTCACTAACAGCAGCGATCATCTCTTCTGGCGTGATACCCATCTGTTGAGCTTTAAGCATAATTGGCGTGCCGTGAGCATCGTCAGCACAGATGAAGTTTACAGTGTTGCCACGTAGACGCTGGTATCGAACCCAGATATCAGCTTGGATATGCTCAAGCATATGGCCAAGGTGAATAGAGCCGTTAGCGTACGGAAGCGCACAAGTTACCAAAAGTTGTCTTGGATCAGTTGCCATACTTAATAATTCGCTTTTTTGATAGGTATAAATTTGAGAGGTAATACTACTTTATAACGTGTGATACGCCAAGGTATCAGACAAAGGATTCCCCTAGTTTTTTAGGGGTTCAGTCTTCATCTCGTGGGTGATAGCATAAATAAAAAAAGGAGCCCCAATGCGTAACTTTACTTCTAAGCAAGATTTCTGTTCATGGTTGAATGAGTTCGAGTCACCAATCCTCATCCCAGAGTGGGCGCTACACCAAAATATTGTATCGGTTGATCCGCGTGGATCATTTGTTATCACCTTGCCTTTTGCTGCTAATCAGCTCGCGGTTGAATTGGAACAGTGGATCCACTCTCAGATTGAACAACAGCTTGTTAGCGCTTTTCAGTTTGAAGTAAAAGTGAAGCCGTCTGCGCTAGAAACCACAGTCGCGACGCCATTGAAGGGTGTTAAGAATATTATCGCTGTGACGTCGGCAAAGGGTGGGGTGGGTAAATCAACGACTTCAGTAAACCTTGCGCTCGCGTTATCTAAGTCTGGTTCAAAAGTGGGTTTGTTGGATGCGGATATCTACGGTCCATCAGTGCCTATGATGCTCGGCCAACTAGACGCGAAACCAGAAGTACAGAACAACAAATGGATGATGCCAATCGAGGCGCATGGCATTTTCACTCACTCTATTGGCTATCTTGTGTCGAAAGATGATGCGGCAATCTGGCGTGGTCCTATGGCAGCGAAGGCTTTGGGGCAGCTAGTTAATGAAACTGTATGGCCAGAGTTGGATTACCTTGTTATCGACATGCCACCGGGCACCGGTGATATTCAGCTGACGTTGTCGCAACAGATCCCAGTGACGGGCGCAGTAGTGGTGACCACTCCTCAAGATTTGGCATTAGCGGATGCGCGTAAAGGCGTAGCGATGTTCGATAAGGTAAGCGTGCCAGTGGCAGGCTTAGTTGAAAACATGAGCTATCATATTTGTAGTCACTGTGGTGAGAAAGAGCATATCTTTGGTGCTGGTGGTGCAGAAGCTATGTCAGAAGAGTTTTACCTCGATATTTTGGCACAGATCCCGCTTCATATTGATGTGCGAGAAGACATAGACGCAGGTTGCCCTACGGTGATTCGTCGTCCAGACAGTGAACATACACGTCACTACTTAGAGCTTGCTGAGAATGTGGCTGCGAAGATGTTCTGGACCGGTAAGGCGAGACCAGAGGCGATTAACTTTTCTTTGGTTGAATAGCGAAAGATAATCAAAAATTTGTGTTAATCATGTTGGATTAGATAAACAACGCTTGGATTTAGGCTGATAGCCATTGGGGTTGTGCAAATAGTTGTAGGCAAGTTATTTGAAAGCAAACGATTGTATTCATTAAATGCATTGATATCATCAATTTGACTGCAATTAGCTAAAATGGCGACTAGAATCTATGTGCTTTAGCCCCTATAATCAGGCGGTTTATCTCTTCCCACCACCAAACCATATCGGGTGCAAAATTAATGTCTGATAATAATCAATGTGTCATCGTAGGTATCGCTGGCGCTTCAGCTTCAGGAAAAAGTCTGATTGCTAGTACAATTTATAATGAATTGCGCGAAAAAGTAGGCGACCATCAAATTGGTGTTATCACGGAAGATTGCTATTACAGCGACCAAAGCCACTTGAGTATGGAAGAGCGTGTTAAAACTAACTACGATCACCCAAATGCACTAGATCATGATCTTTTATGTGAACATCTACAGCAGCTAATGAGTGGCAACGCCGTAGAAGTTCCTGAATACAGCTACACAGAGCACACACGTACTTCTGAAACGACTACACTTACTCCAAAGAAAGTGATCATTTTAGAGGGTATTCTGCTTCTAACAGACCCGCGTCTTCGTAAACTAATGCACGCAAGTGTGTTTATGGATACACCATTAGACATCTGTCTACTACGCCGTGTTAAGCGTGATGTAGAAGAGCGTGGTCGTACAATGGACACTGTACTTAAGCAATACCAAGAAACAGTACGTCCAATGTTCATGCAGTTTATCGAGCCTTCAAAACAACATGCAGACATCATCGTTCCTCGTGGTGGTAAAAACCGTATTGCGATTGATGTGCTAAAAGCGCACATTGCGAAGTTGTTGAAGTCTTAATCGAATAAAATTTTGCCTAAGTGACTCACTTAGCTTTATTTTTTACCGAATCAGTGGCACTTTTATAGTGCCACTTTCTTTTGGAATCTAAGCAAGGAATATGCGGATGAAGAAACTACTCATTTTCATAGCTGTACCAGTGTTTGTTGTCGTTGCAGCAATTCTGGCACTAGTGCTGTTAGTGAATCCCAACCAATTTAAGCCATTAATTGTCGAACAAGCCCAAAAACACACAGGCCTAGAGCTCGTGATCGAGGGTGATATCAGCTGGCAATTCTTCCCATCCATTGGCTTTGAACTTGGTCAAACTGAATTACGTAATCCTGAAGGGTTCACCCAACCGAACCTATTCAAGGTTGATACCGTTGGCGTTGATGTTTCGGTTACTCCGCTATTTAGCAACCAACTAGAGATAGGCAACATTACTCTAGATGGTGCAGAATTCTATTTAGAAACGCTTAAAGATGGTCGCAAGAACATTGATGCACTAACGCAAGCGTCAACGCCTCAAGAATCTGAGCCTGCAGCAGATACAAGTTCTGAATCAGCGCCTGCCCCTCAAGAGCAAACTACCACAGACGCATCGGGTTGGACGATCAACCTTGCAGGCGTAACAGTATCAAACGCACTATTTGAAATGGACGACAAGCAAGCGGGTTCATTCACTAAGCTATACGATGTGTCTTTGAATCTTTCTGAGTTTGCCGTTGATACATGGACAACCGCGACGTTTGCGGCTTCTGGTGAAAACAACCAACAGAAGTTCTCTGCGGAAGGTAGCGCAGAATTCAAGTTAGCTGAAGGCTTCGCAAGTTACGCACTTCGTAATATTGACTTAAACGCTAAGTTCAATGATCCATCGACGTCGATTGAGTCAGCAAAAATTGGTTTGAATACGTTTGAGTTCGATAAGGTAAACCAACTGACTTACGCTGTAATCGGTAACGTGGCTGGCCTTGACCTTGATCTTAAAGGTGGCGGTGAACTTACTGTTGATAGCGCGATTTCAAAAGTAACGCTGAACAAATTAACGTTAGACTCAACATTCAAAGGCGACACGCTTCCTCAGTCTCCAATGAAAGTCGACATGCTGTCTGACTTAAGCTTCGATCTTAACAAGAGCCACCTGAGCTTTGTGTTAGAGAAGCTACAAGCTAACGCTATTGCATTAGACGGTAAAGCAGACGTAACCCTATCTGAAATACCAAAGGTTCGTTTCTCTCTTCATAGCCCGGATATTGATTTGGACGAGTTCCTAGGCTTAGGCAATACAACAGAAACAGCGAGCACCGCTCCTTCTGGTTCTGCTGGTGGCTCAACGTCAAACTCAGGTAGTTCAGCTCCTGCTAAAGAAGTGGAACCTGATCTGTCGGCTCTGAAAACGTTAGACGTGAAAGGTGACATTACGATTGATAAGTTCAAGGCGAACAACGCGAAGATGCAGAATGTTAAAACGGCATTTTCGGTTAACCGTGGTATCGCAGAGCTAACTTCATTCACATCGAATCTTTACCAAGGCTCTATTTCAGCTACGGCTAAGCTAGACGCTCGTAAAACACCAGCAACTTACACGGCTAAGAAGAAAATCAAAGGCGTGAAAGTACAACCGTTACTGGTTGATGTTGCAGATAACGATATGCTGGAAGGTACCGGTAATATTGATGTCAACGTGAAAGGTAAGAGCTTAACTCCAACAGGAATCAAGAAGAACCTTGTCGGTACTATCGCGATTAACTTTGAAGATGGTGCAGTTAACGGCATCAACGTAGCTCAACTGATTCGAGAAAACTACGCTAAGATCAAAGGCGAGAAAGTTGAAAGCACAAATGAAGCTCAAAAAACGGACTTCAGTGCAATGAAAGCGACACTGAAAGTCGACAAAGGTTGGGTTTCAACTAACGACTTATCTGCACAGTCGCCACTGTTACGTGTGACAGGCCAAGGTAAAGCGAACTTCATCAATGAAACCGTAGACTTCCTTGTTCGTACATCGATTGTGGGTTCACTTGAAGGTCAGGGCGGTAAGAGCATCGACGATCTGAAAGATGTGACGATCCCAATTAAGGTAACTGGCCAGTGGGCTGCCCCGAAATTCGCACTTGTTTTTGATGATGTGTTGAAGCAGAAAGCACAGAAAGAAATTGACCGTGGTGTGAACAAGCTAACGGACAAGATCAAAGACGAGAAAACTAAAGAAGCCGTTGATGGTTTATTGAAAGGTTTCTTTAACTAAACATTTTTGACTCGTATGTAAAAGAAGCGCCATTCCTACTATAGGAATGGCGCTTTTGTTTGGATGCTTATAATACTTTCGAGAGATTCCCTATGACACTCGTCCCTCGTTCTAGGGAATGACGACAGGTGCTCGTCCATTATTTAGGGGAGTAACACTGAATCTTCGTCATCCTCGAGAGGGAGAATGACCGAGTCGGGGATCTCTGGTTGAGTGCGATTACCAATCCACGCCTTGAAGTGCTTTTACACCAGATTCGAAAGCGTGTTTAACGTTACGAACTTCAGACACGGTATCGGCCATGTCCGTTAAAGTGCGGTGCGCGCCACGGCCAGTAATGATGACTGATTGCATTTTCGGACGGTTGTTTAGAGCTTCTACCACTTCATCCAGTTCAATGTAGCCGTAACTCACCATGTAAGTCAGCTCATCAAACAGAATCACATCAATTGACTCATCGGCTAGCATACGCTGACACTCTTTCCAGACGCGCTGTGCGGCTTCGATATCTTGAGCCTTGTTTTGAGTTTCCCAAGTAAAGCCAGTACCCATCACTTGGAACTCTACATCGAGCTTTTGGAGAACGTTCTTTTCACCGTTATCCCAAGTTCCTTTTACAAACTGAGCAACGGCACACTTCTTACCATGACCAACGGCACGCGTAATCGTACCAAAACCGGATGTTGATTTACCTTTACCGTTACCAGTGATAACCAGCAATAGGCCTTTTACTTCTTGTGCTGCAGCGACACGAGCATCGACTTGTTCTTTTACTTTCTGTTGTCTTGCTTTGTGGCGTTGTTCTTTGTTGTCTTCAGTCGACATAACAAATCCTTTTAAGTTGTGATTGCGCCTATCATAGCCTAACTTAACGATAGCAAAAACCATCGGAAGAACAGGTGATTAGGGATGAAGAAGATACTCGTAGTTTGTATGGGGAATATT
Organism: Vibrio coralliirubri; assembly: GCF_024347375.1. Lineage (NCBI taxonomy): Bacteria > Pseudomonadati > Pseudomonadota > Gammaproteobacteria > Vibrionales > Vibrionaceae > Vibrio > Vibrio coralliirubri. Next base: position 1,146,286 of record NZ_AP025470.1, read on the forward strand.
TGCCGTTCGCCAACAGGTGAAGCGGTGCTAAGGAAGAAAGCGCAACTGCTGGATATTGACGTTGTGGTCGACTCTGCGGGGACGATTGGTTTTCATCAAGGCAACCCGCCAGACTCGCGATCCAAATCTGCAGGAGAGAAGCGAGGCTACAGCTTTAAGGGGATAACTTCTCGTAAAGTGGTAGATAATGACTTCGAAGAATTTGACCTGATACTCGCGGCCGATAGGGCGAATCTAGATGACTTAATGAGCCAGTGTCCCGCTCACCTCCAATACAAACTTGCGCTATTTTTGAGCTTTGGAGAGTCACAATATCAAGAGATCCCCGATCCGTATTATGGTGAGGGAAATAGCTTTGAATTGGTGTTGGATTTAATCGAAGAGTCTAGCGAAGCGATATTGCGTTCAATGTAGTGTAGGAACAATGTTCGTCTTTTGGTGATCAGCGCAAGGGCTGACCGATAGGTATAAAAAAGGCCGACATTGAATGTCGGCCTCTCTAAATCTAACTTAAAGCTACAGCTAAGATTACTTAGACATTACTTTGTAGATTGGGTCTTCTGCAACGTTCGCTTCAACTAAGCTACCTGCCTTGTGCAGCATAGCAACACAGTCTTGGCTTAGGTGGCGAAGGTGAAGTGTTTTACCTAGGGCCGCGTAACGGTCAGCAATCGTGTCGATCGCTTCAATTGCAGAGTGGTCAGTCACGCGTGAGTTTGCGAAATCAACGATTACATCTTGTGGATCGTTGTAAGCGTCAAACAACTCTAAGAAGTTAGCCGTCGAACCAAAGAAGATTGGACCGTTAACTTTGTACTCTTTTGAGCCTTCAGCGTTTACTGATGTATCTGCGTAGATGTGTTTAGCATGTTGCCAAGCAAACATTAGCGCAGAAGCTACAACACCAACACCTACTGCTACTGCAAGGTCAGTCAGAACGGTTACTACGGTAACAAGAACGATAACGAAGAAGTCTTGCTTAGGAACGCGACGTGCAAGCTTGAAAGTAGCCCATTCAAATGTGCCGATAACAACCATGAACATTACGCCCACAAGTGCTGCTAGAGGAATCATTTCAATCAGTGCAGAACCGAACAGGATGAACATCAGTAGTGCAACTGCGGCTACGATACCTGAAAGACGACCACGACCACCTGAGTTTACGTTGATCATCGATTGACCGATCATCGCACAACCACCCATCGCACCGAATACAGAACACGTTACGTTAGCCATACCTTGACCAACACATTCACGGTTAGATTGGCCTCGAGTGTTTGTCATTTCGTCTAGTACTGTCAGTGTCAGCAGAGATTCAATCAGGCCGATAGCCGCAAGGATAATTGCGTAAGGCAGGATGATCTGTAGTGTCTCTAAAGAAAACGGAACAGCAGGAATTGAGAATGTTGGTAGAGAGCCCGCTAGCGTAGCAGCTTCGTCACCAGACATGGTACGTAGGAAGTCGACAACAGTGCGAGTTTCAAGGTCAAGACCCACAACCAAAGCCGTTACTGTAACAATAGCAACCAATGAAGACGGTACTGCTGTTGTTAGCTTAGGTAGGAAGTGGATGATAGCCATTGTAAGGGCGACTAGACCTAGCATTAGTGTCATTTGACCGCTTGGTAACCAAGTCAACGCACCTGTTACGTCTGGCGCTTTAAATTGACCAAGCTGAGCTAGGAAGATAACAATGGCCAAACCGTTCACGAAACCAATCATTACTGGGTGTGGAACGATACGGATAAATTTACCTAGTTTAAATACACCCGCTGCAATTTGCAGAAGGCCAGCCAGCATAACGGCTGCGAATAGGTATTGAACACCATGGGTTGCCACTAGGCTCACCATTACCACGGCCATTGCGCCAGTTGCACCAGAAATCATACCTGGACGGCCGCCAAAGACAGAGGTGATTAAACCTACGATGAATGCTGCGTAAAGACCAACCATTGGGTCAACGCCAGCAACAAAGGCGAATGCTACAGCTTCAGGTACCAGAGCTAGGGCTACTGTAAGACCTGAAAGCACGTCATTCTTTACAGAGTGCTTTGAAAATTGTGGGAATTCGAACATGTTTGCTCAGCTATGCTTAAGATGGATTTACCGACACGGGTGTATTGCGTAGCCAAACAGTGATGGAAAAGAGCGGCAATAGCGAAGTGTCGAAAAGATAAGTGCGCGAATGCTACCCAAAAATGTGATTAAGTTCAAGGTTGAACCTAACTTTGAGTAATATATCTGTTAATTTTTATTCGATTAGTAGATATGAAAAAGGCTGCTTTAATAAGCAGCCTTTGATTCTATTTACTTGCGATTATCTATCAGTAATCGCTAGTAGTTTGGCTTAGTCATCGCCGCGCCAGCTTTGTTCGACGCTGCCTGACTGCCTGCACCTTTCGATACAAAACGTTCAGTGCGGAACGGAGCTGCAATCACTTCAATCTCTTTGATCTCTTGAGGACCAGGAGCTTTAGTCATTGGTGAACCGGCTTGCTTCTTAGCAACAGCTGCCTTTGGTGCCGCTTTAGGAGCTTCTGTTTTTACAACAGGTGCTTCTTCAACTTTAGGCACTTCAGCTTCAACAACTGGTGTTGCTTCTGCTTGCACAGCTTCTGCTACAACAGGCGCTTCAACTTTCGTCGCTTCTGCAATCACTGGAACTTCAACTTTCGCAGTTTCAACGACCACTGGTGCTTCTTCAACGACGGCAGGAGCTTCAACCTTAGGTTCAGTAGCCACTTCTTCAGCAATAACAGCATCTTCACGACGGATGATAACTTTACCCATTGCAAGCTCTGGACATGCGAAGCCGCCAGCCATTGCTACGTTGCTTTGTGGTGCCGTCTCTAGAGCAACATTCTGCTCTTGAACAGATGTTTGAGCTTCAGCTGCTACTTGAACTTCAGCCACTTCAGGTTTTGCCTGCTTGTGGTGAGGTTTTGGAATGAAGCGAGGCATCACTTTACCCATAGCCATCTCTGGAGAAGCTACACCACCTTTACGTAGGCGGAATGGGTTAGGGCGACGATCACGACCGCGACGACGACGTTGACCACTTGCACGTAGGTGACGTGGAGAACGACGGTTACGACGTTGTTTCGGCTCTTCCTGTTCAGTTTGCTCTGCATTCGCTTGAGTTGCTTCTACTTGTTCCGCAACTTTTTGCTCTTGAGCTACTGATTGTTCTTTAGCTGCAACTTGCTCTTTTGAAGCATTATCTTCAGCTTGAGCTTGCTGGTCTTTAACACGAACTTGCTTGTTCAGTTTACGACGCTGACGACGCTCTTTAATCTTAGCTGCTTTCGCTTCAGGCTTAGCCTTAGGCGCTTCCGGTTTTCCAGCTTGTGCTTCTGCCGCTAGCTGTAGACCTTCTTCTGCTAATTTAGATGGTGCTTGCTCTTCGCGTTGCTTCTGCTCATCACGTGGCTTGTTGCGACGGTCTTGCTTAGGCTTGCGAGGCTGACGAGTTTGCTGTGGAGCTGCTTCTTTTTGCTCTTCAGGCTTCTCATCACGAGCTGGCTTACGACGGCGTTTGTTGTCACGGTTTTCGTTACGATTGTCGCCACGTTCACCACGGTCGTTACGCTGTTCGCCACGCTCACCACGTTGGTTACGACGACGGTTATCGTTACGATCACGGCGTTGACGGTTGCCGTTGTTGCGATTGTTTTTAGGTTTCTCTTCTTCTTTCTTCTCTTCTTCTTTTTTCTCTTCTTGAGTTGAAGAGCCAAATAAGAAGCTACCGATAGCTTTGAAGAAACGACCAATTAGGCCTGGTTCTTGAGTCGCTGCTGGTTCAGCTTTCTTCTCTTCTACAGCTTTAGGTGCTGGAGCAGGAGTCGGTGCTGATTGAGCAGGAGCTGCGAAGCCTTTCAGAGCAGGTTCTTCGATCTTCTTAGGACGAATAGTCTGTTCAGCAGGCTCTTTGCTTTCAGCTTCTTTTAGAGCTTCTAGCTTGTTAGGCAGCAAGTAAGACAGTAGATCGAACTCTTCACCTTCACGAACACGGATAACCTCAAAGTGCGGCGTTTCCATGTCTGAGTTAGGAACAACAGTGATCTTAACTTCTTGGTTCTTCTCGATGTGGTTTACTGAGCGACGTTTTTCGTTCAGAAGGTAAGAAGCGATTGGAACAGGCACAACAGCAAGTACTTGTGCTGTGTTGTCTTTTAGAGCTTCTTCTTCAATCAAACGTAGAACAGAAAGTGCTAGAGATTCGTTATCACGAACAACACCAGTACCTGTACAACGAGGACAAATGTGGTGGCTTGCTTCTGCTAGTGATGGGCTTAAACGTTGACGAGACATCTCTAGAAGACCAAAGCGAGAAATACGACCAATCTGAACACGTGCGCGATCTAAACGAACGGCATCACGTAGACGGCTTTCTACTTCGCGTTGGTGGCGAACCGGAGTCATATCGATAAAGTCGATTACAACAAGACCACCTAGGTCACGTAGACGTAATTGACGTGCAATTTCATCGGCAGCTTCTAGGTTAGTGTTAAGTGCTGTTTCTTCAATATCGCCGCCCTTTGTTGCACGAGCCGAGTTGATATCGATAGAAGTCAGTGCTTCTGTTGGGTCGATTACGATAGAACCACCAGATGGAAGACGAACTTCACGTTGGAAAGCAGATTCGATCTGGCTTTCAATCTGGTAATGGCTGAATAGTGGCACTTCACCATCGTATTTCTTAACGCGATTCATGAAATCTGGGCGTATTAATTGAATGTGCGCTTGTGCACGTTCAAAAATAGTATTACTGTCGATTAGAATCTCGCCAATATCACGACGTAGGTAGTCACGAATTGCGCGAACAATAACGTTACTCTCTTGGTGAATTAGGAAAGGAGCTGCGTTTGAATCAGAAGCTTGCTTGATAGCGCCCCAATGGTTCAATAGAACATTCAGGTCCCATTCTAGCTCTTCTGCACTTTTGCCAACACCCGCTGTACGCACGATTAAGCCCATACCTTGAGGAAGCTCAAGAGTACTTAATGCTGCTTTCAGTTGAGTGCGTTCATCACCTTCGATACGACGAGAAATACCGCCAGCACGAGGGTTATTAGGCATAAGAACTAAGTAACTACCAGCTAAAGAGATGAAAGTTGTCAGTGCAGCACCTTTGCTACCACGTTCTTCTTTCTCTACTTGTACGATTACTTCTTGGCCTTCTTTTAGCACTTCTTTAATGCTAGGACGGCCTTGGTATGTATAACCTTCAGGGAAGTATTCGCGGGCAATTTCTTTAAGAGGGAGGAAACCGTGACGTTCTGCGCCGTAATCAACGAATGCCGCTTCTAGGCTTGGTTCAATACGGGTAATACGTCCTTTGTAGATATTCGCTTTCTTTGACTCGTGACCTGGACTTTCGATATCTAGATCGAACAGTCGCTGGCCATCAACCAAAGCGACACGCAACTCTTCTTTTTGAGTTGCGTTAATTAACATTCTTTTCATTTAGAAATTCTCATTGTCTTTTCTTATTTTCATCATTGTTCTTATCGCTTTATTTCGTTTCTCATGGTGCCAGATCCCATGGCTTTATCGGTGCAGCCTCCCGGCTGGAGAGGGATGCTCTGGGGCACGTCAGTCATCATAGGTAGTTAGCCTATGATCCGCGATGTGGCGGTGAATACTCAACATGAGTGTACGTGAGTAGAGCGATAAGGAACTCAGTTGACCGTGTCTTACGCCGATTGCAGCACTGTCTAATCTGAGTTATCTACTCATTTACTTGCTTATGAATGGTTAGCTGTTTAAATAATAGTCAAACCACTGATAGCAGCTGTGAACTATAGCAGCGGTCGGTAAACACAGCAATCTGCTTTGTCGGAATGCTGTAAAAAAAACAGTTTTTGTTTGGGTTTTGATAGCTCTAACTCACTGTCTATAAATAATTTATCAATTGATATTTTAATTTGCAGGAATCTTGATGCTTTTTTGTTCGAAGAATCAAAGAAATATAGAACTTCAATGACCATTTTGGGATAGATCGGTAAGGATTAGGGATAAATAAGTTCGGAATAGGGCTAAGAAAATCTCAATTATCAAAAGTGACAGTGATACAATAGCCCGATGAGCGAAATTAGAACCCAAGTCCAATTCGTCGACATTGACGAAGATATGGCTGGTCAGCGTATTGATAACTTCTTACGCAACCAATTAAAAAACATCCCGAAAAGCATGATTTACCGAATCGTGCGTAAAGGCGAAGTCCGCGTAAATAAAAAACGCATTAAGGCTGAGTACAAACTAAAAGCTGGCGATTTAGTTCGTATCCCTCCGGTTACTATTGAAGAGAAAACAGAAGAGAACGTGCCGAGCACGAAACTCAACAAGGTTTCAGAATTAGAACAGTGCATCATCTATGAAGATGATCACATGCTGATTCTTAACAAACCGTCTGGCACTGCTGTTCATGGTGGTAGCGGATTAAAGTTTGGCGCGATTGAAGCATTACGTGCGCTTCGCCCTGATGCTCGTTTTCTTGAATTAGTACACCGTATCGATAGAGATACGTCTGGCATTTTGCTTGTTGCTAAGAAGCGCTCGGCGCTAAGACACCTTCAAGCACAGTTCCGTGAAAAAACGGTTCAAAAATACTACTTCGCTTTAGTCATGGGCGAATGGAAGAACAGCTGTAAAGTCGTCAATGCACCTTTGTTAAAAAATGAAGTGAATAGCATTGTACGAGTGAACCCGAATGGTAAAGCTTCTGAAACCCGCTTTAAGGTTTTAGAGAAGTTCCAAGAGGCGACGTTGATTCAAGCTAGCCCAATTACAGGCCGTACACACCAAATTCGTGTGCACGCTCAGTATACTGGTCACCCAATCGCTTGGGATGATCGCTACGGTGATCGTCGTTTTGACGCTTACACGGGTAAGGTTGGTCTTGATCGTCTGTTCCTACATGCAGCAAACATCAAGTTCACACACCCAGGTAGTGAAGAGAAGATGGATATCTCGGCGCCAATGGAAAGAAGGCTAGAGAAAGCCCTAACGGGTTTACGTAAGCTTTAAGAAGATACGAGATTTTTCGTGAATTGAGTATCAGACGCATCAAATGGAAAAGGTTGACTAATATCGTCAACCTTTTTTGTTTTATCTGTTGTAGAAGATCCCCAAGTCGCTTGTTCCTCGCTCTTGAGGATGACGACTTTTTAAAATCACGTTCTATATCATTAGCTGATTAGATAAAATTGCGTGTTCCGTTATTCCCTAGACTGACGAAGGAAGGAGTAGAGAACCTCTAACAAAGAGATCGTATCCGTTACAGTACACTCATTCCTTGTGCTTCTAACATATCGACGAGATCGATCAGCGGTAAGCCGATCAAAGTATTCGGATCTTTACCTTCCATCTGTTTAAACAACGCGATGCCTAACCCTTCACACATAAAACTGCCCGCGCAGTAATAAGGTTGTTCTTTCTCGACATAACTAATGATTTGCTGCTCGGTTAAATCGCGGAAATGCACAACAAAGGTGTCGAGACGCGTGTCAGTTTGATTGGTTTCGTTGTTCCAAACCGAAAGCCCAGTATAAAAAGTAATGCTCTTGCCGCTTTGACGAGATAACTGCTCGATCGCTTTTTCTCGAGTATGAGGCTTACCTATGATCTCTCCATCAATCACACAAACCTGATCAGAACCGATGACTAAGCTAGGTTGATCCACAGCACAAGACTTAGCTTTGGTCTCAGCAAGGCGCATCACCAACTGTTGTGGCGTCTCTTCTGGAAGCGGCGTTTCATCGCAGTCTGGCTTGGTTGTAATGAAGCTTAACTGTAGTTTTTTGAGGATCTCTTGCCTAAATGGTGATGTAGAGGCTAAAACTAGTTGGTAATTTCTCATTTTAATTTACAATTCAAGGAAGCATTTATCTCAGGATAACGTAACTTGTCCTGCTATTCATAATGCTCTGAATAGGAAAGGCAGGAAAGTACATTTTTTTTGCCATTTCCTTTGACTAAACACGATTTGGAAGATAAGATTCGCGCCCTATGCAAAAGGAAAAAATACCGCGTACAGTTGATCCGGCAAGAACGGCTCAAAAACGACTCGATATGGATGGTATCATTCAGGTCAGTCTTTTGAAGCGTTTAACTGAAGCAACTGAAGGCGTAAAACGTGACGCGCAAGTCTCAATGTCATTTGGGCTTGATGAACAACGATTAGTCGTTATCTCTGGTAAAGCTAACGTCGAAGTCGATTTAGAGTGTCAACGTTGTAATGAGGTTTTCGCACATGAGTGCGATGTCCAATTTACTTATACTCCTGTTTACAGTGAGAAAAGTGAAGAGGAAGCACCGGAAGAGTACGATTTGGTAGATCTGAACGAGTACGGTGAGTTAGACCTGATTCAATTAGTTGAAGACGAGTTCATCCTTGGATTGCCGCAAATAGCAATGCACGACGATGCGAAATGTAGCGTTAACTCAAATAACTTGGTGTTTGGTGAACTTCCTGAAGAAATTGAGGAAGACAAAAAGCCGAATCCATTTGATGTTTTAAAAAGCTTAAAGAAGTAATTGCTTCTTTAAGAATTTACATAGGAGTAGGGTCAATGGCCGTACAAAAGAGCAAGAAATCACGTTCAATGCGTGGCATGCGTCGTTCACACGATGCGCTAACTACAGCTGCACTTTCTGTAGACGCAACTTCAGGTGAAACTCACCTACGTCACAACGTGACTGCCGAAGGTTTCTACCGCGGCAAAAAGGTTATCAACAAGTAAGGTTGACCTTTGCAAAATCTAACCGTTGCGCTTGATGCAATGGGCGGGGACTTCGGTCCTCGTGTAACAGTGCCTGCCGCCGTGCAGGCACTGTCGTATTTCCCAGAGCTAAAAGTCATTCTAATAGGTGATCGAAACGCGATCACATCTCAATTATCTTCATTAGGTCGAATGCCTGATTCTCGTTTGAGTATCCAGCATTGTGATCGAGTCATTTCCAATTCTGAAAAACCTTCACTAGCCTTACGTAATAGTCAGGGTAGCTCTATGCGTGCCGCTATCGATCTGGTTGCTGAATCACAGGCTGATGCTTGTGTTAGTGGTGGTAACACGGGCGCACTGATGGCTTTATCCCGTTTCAGACTTAAGCTTCTTCCCGGTATTGATAGGCCTGCATTGGTTTCAGCTTTGCCTACTGCATCCGGAAATCGCACATGGATGCTTGATTTAGGGGCGAACGTTTCTAGTGACGCAGATTCACTCTTTCAGTTTGCTGTCATGGGCAGTGCATTAGCAGATCAACATTTAGGTCGCGCACCACGTGTCGCTATCTTGAATATCGGTGCAGAAGAAATTAAAGGCAATGACCTTGTAAAACGATGCGCTGAAATGTTGTCTAATACTCAGTCTGTGAACTTCATAGGCTATATTGAAGGTAATCAATTACTTCAAGATGCTGCTGATGTCGTCGTATGTGATGGTTTTGTGGGCAATGTCTGCTTAAAAACGTGCGAAGGTACGGCTCAGCTCTTTATTGATAAGCTAAAAACGCGCATGATGGCTTCAACAATAAAGGGTTGGATAGCCAGAATGCTGTTTTCTGAGCTATTTACTGAATTAAAAACCTTGAACCCCGACCAGTATAACGGCGCAAGTTTGTTAGGATTGCGCGGCATTGTCATTAAAAGTCATGGAAGTGCTGATGTGTCTGCAGTCGTCAACGCGATTGGTGAAGCAGTACACGAGGTCAAACGACAAGTCCCCAGCCGCATTAGCGATCGTTTGGAAGCGGTTTTACTCGAGAGGCATTATTAGTCTTCATGTATAGCAAAATTTTAGGTACTGGCAGCTACTTGCCATCTCAGGTGCGTACTAACGCAGACTTAGAGAAAATGGTAGAGACTAGCGATGAGTGGATCGTTGCTAGAACTGGTATTAAAGAGCGTCGTATTTCAGCGGAAAACGAAACCGTTGCTGATATGGCGTTTTACGCTGCTGAAAATGCCATTGAAATGGCAGGTATCGACAAAGAAGAGATTGATTTAATCATCGTTGCGACAACCAGCAGTAGCCATACATTCCCGTCTTCGGCATGTCAGGTACAAGGCAAGCTTGGTATCAAAGGCTGCCCTGCGTTTGATTTGGCTGCGGCGTGTTCTGGTTTTGTCTACGCGCTGTCTGTTGCTGATCAACACATCAAGACTGGCATGTGTAAGAACGTTTTGGTAATTGGTGCTGATGCACTGTCAAAAACCTGTGATCCGACTGACCGCTCTACTATCATCCTATTTGGTGATGCAGCAGGCGCGGTGGTTGTAGGCGCAAGCGAAGAGCCAGGTATTTTGTCTACTCATATTTACTCTGACGGTAAATACGGTGAGCTTCTAAGCTTAGAAGTACCAGAGCGTGGCGGTGATGCAGACAAATGGCTGCACATGGCGGGCAACGAAGTATTTAAAGTGGCGGTAACTCAGCTTTCTAAGCTAGTTAAAGACACTTTAGCGGCGAACAATATGGATAAGTCAGAGCTTGATTGGTTAGTTCCACACCAAGCGAACTACCGTATTATCTCGGCTACCGCTAAAAAGCTGACGATGTCGCTTGATCAAGTAGTGATTACTCTTGATAAGCACGGCAACACGTCAGCAGCTACCGTACCAACGGCGCTAGATGAGGCTGTTCGCGACGGGCGAATTAAACGTGGTCAAACGCTTCTACTTGAAGCATTTGGCGGCGGCTTCACTTGGGGTTCTGCGTTAGTTAAATTCTAACCCCAAGCGATAATCAACAAACAAGGCACATAACTTATGTGCCTTATTCAATTTTTTGCTTTGCTTAAAGGAAAATTACAATGAGCAAGTTTGCTATCGTATTCCCAGGCCAAGGCTCTCAAGCTATCGGTATGCTTGCTGACCTAGGCGAACAGTATGATGTTGTAAAACAGACATTTGCTGAAGCTTCAGAAGCACTTGGTTACGATCTATGGGCATTGGTTCAAGATGGTCCAGTAGAAAATCTAAATGAAACTTTTCGCACTCAACCGGCTCTATTAACAGCGTCTGTTGCAATTTGGCGTGTATGGCAAGAGCTTGGCCTAGAGCAACCTGTAAATCTAGCAGGTCACAGCCTAGGTGAGTACTCTGCACTTGTATGTGCTGGCGTTATCGACTTTAAAGAAGCGATCAAGCTGGTTGAACTACGTGGTCAATTGATGCAAGAAGCCGTTCCTGCAGGCGTTGGCGCAATGTACGCAATCATCGGTCTAGATGATGAAGCGATTGCTAAAGCGTGTGAAGAAGCTGCGCAAGACGAAGTTGTGTCTCCAGTTAACTTTAACTCTCCTGGCCAAGTTGTTATCGCGGGTAACAAAGCGGCAGTAGAGCGTGCAGGTGCACTTTGTAAAGAAGCGGGCGCTAAGCGTGCACTTCCGTTACCTGTTTCTGTGCCGTCTCACTGTGCACTGATGAAGCCAGCAGCAGACAAGCTAGCAGTGGCTCTAGAAGCTCTAGAGTTCAACACGCCAGCATTGCCTGTTATCAATAACGTTGATGTTATTGCTGAAACAGACCCTGTAAAAATTAAAGACGCACTTGTTCGTCAGTTATACAGCCCAGTTCGTTGGACTGAAGGCGTACAAGCGATGAATGAGCAAGGCGTTGAGAAGCTACTTGAATTAGGCCCTGGTAAAGTTCTTACTGGTCTAACAAAACGAATCGTAAAAACTATGACAGCTGCTGCAGTTAATGACACTGCATCACTAGAAGCTGCTAAGTAAATAACCACTTAATAGAGAAGTTATGATGAATTTAGAAGGCAAAGTTGCACTAGTTACAGGCGCAAGCCGTGGCATCGGTCGTGCAATCGCTGAACTTTTAGTTGAGCGTGGTGCTAAAGTTATCGGTACTGCGACATCTGAAGGCGGCGCAGCTGCAATCAGCGAGTACCTTGGTGAGAACGGTAAAGGTCTTGCTCTTAATGTAACGGATACTGACTCAATTGCTGCTACACTGAAAACCATCAACGATGAATTCGGTGCGATTGACATTCTAGTTAACAACGCAGGTATCACTCGTGATAACCTACTGATGCGTATGAAAGACGACGAATGGAATGACATCATTGATACTAACCTAACGCCTATCTTCCGCATGTCTAAAGCTGTATTGCGTGGCATGATGAAGAAGCGTCAAGGCCGTATCGTAAACGTTGGTTCTGTAGTAGGTACTATGGGTAACGCTGGTCAAGCTAACTACGCAGCTGCAAAAGCAGGCGTAATTGGTTTTACTAAATCAATGGCTCGTGAAGTTGCGTCTCGTGGCGTTACAGTGAACACTGTAGCTCCTGGTTTCATCGAAACTGACATGACTAAAGCGCTAAATGATGACCAACGTGCAGCAACTTTGGCGAATGTACCAGCAGGTCGACTAGGTGACCCTCGCGAAATCGCTGAAGCTGTGGTATTTTTGGCATCACCTGCGGCAGCTTATATCACAGGTGAAACACTTCACGTCAATGGCGGTATGTACATGGTGTAAATTATGTGCAACATTTGTGCATGATTTAAGTCAAGATCATACGTAATTTCGGTTAAAATCGTGAAAATTGTGGTTTGACCAGAAAAGTTGACCTTGCAACTTTCAATAGATTGAATAAACTACGGAAAACATCGCATAAAGCGAACTCTGTAAAGGAAAAGAAAAAATGAGCAACCTCGAAGAACGCGTAAAGAAAATCATTGTTGAACAGCTAGGTGTAGACGAAGCTGAAGTTAAAAACGAAGCTTCTTTCGTTGATGACCTAGGTGCAGATTCTCTAGACACAGTAGAGCTAGTAATGGCTCTAGAAGAAGAATTCGACACTGAAATCCCAGATGAAGAAGCTGAGAAAATTACTACTGTTCAAGCAGCTATCGATTACGTAACTAGCGCTCAGTAATAATCTCTCCCAGGCGGTCACCTCGACCGCCTGTGTTTTATCTAACTCATCTATCCTCATCTTAAATCACCTCAATCCCCGGAGTGTAAAATCGTGTCCAAGCGTCGTGTAGTTGTCACTGGCATGGGTATGTTGTCACCGGTAGGCAACACTGTAGAATCTTCTTGGAAAGCCCTGCTAGCTGGTCAAAGTGGTATCGTTAATATCGATCATTTTGATGCAACCAATTTCTCAACTCGTTTTGCAGGTCTAGTTAAAGACTTTAACTGCGAAGAGTATATGACTAAAAAAGATGCTCGTAAGATGGACTTGTTCATCCAGTACGGCGTCGCAGCAGGTATTCAAGCTTTAGATGATTCAGCCCTAACTATTACTGAAGAAAACGCTCCACGTGTGGGTGTTGCTATCGGTTCTGGTATTGGTGGTCTTGGTTTGATCGAAGCCGGTCACCAAGCTCTAACTGAAAAAGGCCCTCGTAAGATCAGCCCGTTCTTCGTACCGTCGACGATCGTGAATATGATTGCTGGTCACATGTCTATCATGCGTGGCCTACGCGGTCCAAACATCGCGATTTCTACTGCATGTACGACTGGCCTACATAACATTGGTCACGCGGCTCGTATGATTGCATACGGCGATGCTGACGCAATGCTAGCGGGTGGTGCTGAAAAAGCATCAACTCCACTAGGTATGGGCGGTTTTGGTGCGGCTAAAGCACTTTCTACTCGTAACGATGAGCCTCAAAAAGCTTCTCGTCCATGGGACAAAGGCCGTGATGGCTTCGTTCTTGGTGACGGTGCAGGCATGATGGTTCTTGAAGAGTACGAACATGCGAAAGCTCGTGGCGCTAAGATTTACTGTGAGCTAGTTGGCTTCGGTATGTCGGGTGACGCTTACCACATGACATCTCCAAGTGAAGATGGCTCAGGTGGCGCACTAGCGATGGAAGCGGCTATGCGTGATGCTGGCATTACTGGTGAACAAATCGGTTATGTAAACGCACACGGTACTTCGACTCCTGCAGGTGACGTAGCGGAAGTTAAGGGCATCAAGCGTGCTCTTGGCGAAGCAGGCAGCAAGCAAGTATTGGTTTCTTCTACGAAATCAATGACAGGCCATCTTCTAGGTGCTGCTGGTTCTGCTGAAGCTATCATCACGGCTATGTCTCTGGTTGACCAAATTGTTCCACCAACAATCAACCTAGATGATCCTGAAGAAGGCTTAGATATTGACTTAGTACCTCACACTGCGCGTGAAGTTAGCAACATGGAATATGCTGCATGTAACTCATTCGGTTTCGGTGGTACAAACGGCTGTTTGATCTTCAAAAAGATTTAATCATCTTATTAAAGACGTAAACACTCGTAGATAGTCACAATTAGACTTGTTTTTAAACGGCTTGATGCTTTAGCATTGAGCCGTTTCTTTTTATGGGGAAAAACATGTTTTGGGTTGATGGAGAAAGCCAGCAAACTATCGATATTTTGGATCGCTCGTTTCAGTACGGAGACGGCTGTTTTACGACGATGCTCGTGAGTGATGGTGAGATACAACATTTTCACGATCATCAGCACCGTGTCGACGAATGCCTTAAAGCGCTGCGCATTTCTGCTCTTGATTGGGATGTGGTTAGTATTTGGCTCGGTACTGCGCTTCAACATATCCAAGATAACGATCTTCATGGCACAAAGGGCCTTGAAGGTTCAAACAAGCTCCATAATCAAAAAGCAGGGATCAAGCTGCACGTTAGCCGTGGCGCTGGTGGACGTGGCTACAGTACGAAGAATATCGCCAAGCCGACAATCACCATCAGTACCTTTAATTACCCAAGTCATTATTCAGCGTGGCAAGACTCCGGTGTTGAACTCGGTATCTGTCATCAAGCGCTAGGTTTGAGCCCACTACTTGCTGGCCATAAGCACAATAATCGTCTTGAGCAGATTTTGATGAAAGATGAAATGGATCAGGTTAATGAAGTGGATGGTGTGGTTCTTGATATATCGGGCAATGTGATTGAAACCACCATGGCCAATCTGTTTTGGCGAAAAGGTCAGGCGATATACACACCTCAACTCACTCAAAGTGGTGTTGCGGGGGTTATGCGTAAGCAAGTGTTAACCGCGCTGAATCAGGCTGAACTTTCCGTTACAATTAGTGACTACTGCTTATCTCAACTCATGCAAGCTGATGAGGTTTTCATGACCAACTCCATCTTAGGGGTTGCCCCAGTTACCCGTATTAGTGATACCCAATTTAACATTGGAACCGTTACTCGTAGCCTTCAAGGACAACTAAACTCGTGATCAAAAAGTTATTTATTTTTATTATCTTGTGCTTAATCGCAGCCGGTGCTGCTGGTTTTTATGTTTACAACCAAGCACAAGATAACCTGAAACAAGTTATTCAATTAGAAAAACCACAAGTCGTGACTGTTGCTTCAGGTAGCAGCTTTAACCGCGTTCTAGCCCAGTTGATTAACGAGGGGCTGTTTGAGGCTTCTCCTTACGAGAAATTAATCCGTAAGTTACATCCTGAGCTTGTAGACGTAAAAGCGGGTACATTCCTGCTTGAACCGGGTTTAACCTTAGAGCAGGCGCTACAGGTGCTTGTAGAAGGGAAAGAACACCAGTTTACCATTACCTTTGTTGAAGGCAGTCGTTTTGACGAATGGCTTGTTCAACTAAAAGACAACGAATTCATTCAACAGACGTTGGACGGTGTTTCTGAAAAAGAGATCGCTGAAAAGTTGGGTATTGAAAACGAAAAGCTAGAAGGTCTCTTCTTGGCAGAAACGTATCACT
The DNA here is from genome assembly GCF_024347375.1 of Vibrio coralliirubri. Classification (NCBI taxonomy): domain Bacteria; kingdom Pseudomonadati; phylum Pseudomonadota; class Gammaproteobacteria; order Vibrionales; family Vibrionaceae; genus Vibrio; species Vibrio coralliirubri. The sequence goes on from NZ_AP025470.1 coordinate 1,161,986, forward strand.
ACACCTACGGCACCACTGATTTAGATTTGCTGAAGCGTGCGCATCGAGACCTAATGAGCGTGGTGAATGAAGAGTGGGAAAATCGAGCGGATAAGCTGCCTCTTAAATCGCCTTATGAAGCGTTAATTCTTGCGTCTATCATTGAGAAAGAGACCGCTGTTGCGTCAGAACGTGAGCGTGTCTCTTCTGTGTTCGTTAACCGTCTGAACAAGCGTATGCGTTTGCAAACTGACCCAACGGTTATTTATGGCATGGGTGACAGCTACGATGGCAATATCCGTAAGAAAGACTTACGCACGCCAACACCATACAACACCTATACAATGAGTGGCTTGCCACCGACACCTATCGCTATGGCAGGCAAAGCGTCTATCAACGCGGCGTTGAATCCAGAGAAGAGCAACTACTTGTATTTCGTTGCGAGTGGAACAGGCGGTCACGTATTTTCAAAGAGTTTGACTGAGCATAACCGTGCAGTGCGAGCTTACTTAAAGCAATTAAGAAAAAACAGATAAAGAAATAATTATGAATCAGTCGAAATTTATCGTGGTTGAAGGCCTTGAAGGCGCTGGCAAAAGCACAGCAATCAATGCCATCGTTGAGACATTAAAAGCATCGGGTGTTGAGGATATTGTTAATACTCGCGAGCCGGGTGGTACGGTCTTAGCTGAAAAGATGCGCTCATTGGTTAAAGAAGAGCACGAAGGCGAGAAGCTTCAAGATATGACTGAATTGCTGTTGATGTATGCAGCACGTGTTCAACTAGTAGAGAACGTCATCAAGCCCGCACTCGACAATGGTCAATGGGTATTGGGTGATCGTCATGATATGTCTTCGCAGGCATACCAAGGTGGTGGTCGCCAGATCGCGCGCACGACTATGGAATCACTGAAATCAACCACGCTAGGCGGTTTTAAACCCGATCTAACGCTATATTTGGACCTAGACCCTAGAGTAGGGCTAGAACGTGCTAGAGGCCGTGGTGAGCTTGATAGAATCGAAAAGATGGACATCTCATTTTTCGACCGCACGCGTGAGCGCTATCTAGAAATTGCAGAACAAGATGATTCTGTACTTGTGATTAACGCGCAGCAAGAAATTGAGCAAGTAGCCGCTGATATTAAAGTCGCGCTAACTGCTTGGCTCGACAAACAGTAGGTAGTCATGGCTGAAGTGTATTCTTGGCTCACACCGGTATGGAGTGAGTGGAAAAAAAGTCTCGATGCGGAGCGTTTTCCTAACTCTGTGATTGTTAATGCACCGGAAGGGCTCGGCGTTGATGCTTTGATTAGCCAACTTACCGACGCATTGATGTGCACGAACTATGAAAGCGAGTCGTGCGGGTTTTGCCACAGCTGTGAGTTAATGAAGTCGGGCAGTCATCCTGATTTTCATGTGATCTCGCCAGAGAAAGAAGGTAAGTCGATCACGGTTGATCAAGTGCGTGCCAGTAACCGCTGGGCTCAAGAGTCTTCTCAGTTAGGTGGTTTGCGCGTTATCTTGCTTAATCCTGCTGAAGCAATGAACGAATCGGCTTCCAACGCATTACTGAAAACTCTGGAAGAGCCATCAAGCAAGTGCATCTTCATTCTGTCTACTCGCAACAGCAATCGCTTAATGCCGACGATTATTAGTCGTTGTCAGCAATTCAATGTGGTTAGCCCGCAGTTGGAGACAGGTTCGGCGTGGTTAGATAGTGAAGTGGGCAAAGCGGTACCGCAGTATATTTTAGCACTCAATGACAACGCGCCTTTAAAAGCAAAAGCGATGTTTGAGCAAGGTGGCGTTGACGCCTCAACAAAAGCGCTCGATGGCTTTGTGAATGTGATAAAAGGCACTCAACCTGACATGCTAAAGTTCTCTACAGAGCTTAGCAAAGACCCTTTGATTCAACTTGGCTGGCTTTGGCATCTATTGTCAGATGTACAGAAGCTGCATTTTGGTTTGGCGAATCAGGCTTTCACTCCGAGTGCGAAAGCACTGTGTGAGGTGATGTCTTATCAAAGTGCTTATGCAGCATCGAATAAACTGCTGATATTGATTGAGCAGTTAAAGCAATACCCTGGGCTCAATACGGAGCTACTCATAATGAATTGGCTGATAGCCACTTGCGAGGAAACATGTTCGTAGATTCCCACTGTCATTTAGACAAACTGGATTACCAAGATTTACACACCAGCGTAGAAGATGTGGTTAACAAGGCGAAGGCTGCTAACGTAGACCAATTGCTTTCTGTCGGTGTGACACTCGATTCGTTTGAAAATATGCTCGAGATGATCTCGCCGTTTGATAACGTTAAAGCCTCTTGTGGCGTTCACCCTCTCGATGTTGAAAGTGATTTCAGCCTAGAGACAATGCGAGAATACGCGAGCAACCATAAGGTTGTGGCGATTGGTGAGACTGGCTTAGACTATCACTACCAACCAGAGACGGCAGAGCTGCAACAGCTACGATTTAAGCAGCATGTTGAGTTGGCCGTTGAACTGAATAAACCTTTGATCATTCACACTCGTAACGCACGTGAAGACACATTAGCTATTTTACGTGATGGCGGAGCTGAGAAGTGTGGTGGTGTGATTCACTGCTTTACCGAAGATCAAGCGTTCGCTGAAGCAGCAATGGAACTAGGTTTCTATATCTCAATTTCAGGTATTGTGACCTTTAAGCAGGCTACAGAACTTAAAGAAGTTGTTAAGAACCTACCGCTAGACAGGTTGCTGATCGAGACAGATTCTCCATACTTGGCACCCATCCCATATCGTGGAAAGCAGAATCAACCTGCATATGTCGTCGAAGTGGCGGCCTACATTGCGCAATTAAAAGGTGTGTCGATGAAAGAGGTTGCCGAACAAACGACCAAAAATTACCAAAAACTTTTTTTGCGATAAAAATCTAAGTAAACAAATAAAAGGGAGCGAAAGCTCCCTTTTTGTGTTTTTGATCACCAAAAATACGTTTTTTTTTAATGTTTACGAATTATGTTGAACTTGAGAGCGCTAATTATAACATTTGTAATTTTGTTACTAAAAATAACATTCGCTCCTATTTTATTTACCCAGTAAAATAATAGAGCCACTTAAAAATACTTATATATTTCAATTAATTAAATGCTTGTAAAGCATTGCATTTCTAGATTTGACATGTGATCCAAGACGTGTTTTGAAACTAAATTTCGTAAGTGACTAGAAAGTTAGTTCCCCATCAATATATATTTAGCGGCAGAAAATATAATGCAATACATGGTTACATTTTCGCAGGGTGCTAACATATAGGCTACGGGGGTGTGCCGTTAGAACCCAATATAATTATTTTATCTTTATCAGGAGCATAAACATGTTTAAGAACCTTTTTGCTAGCCTGCAGAAAGTTGGTAAGTCTCTGATGCTTCCAGTATCAGTTTTACCAGTTGCGGGTATTTTGCTAGGTGTCGGTGCAGCAGATCTTCCTTTCATTCCAGAAATCGTTTCAAACTTAATGGAACAAGCTGGTGGTTCAGTATTCGGTCAAATGGCACTACTGTTCGCAGTAGGTGTTGCACTTGGCTTTACTAACAACGATGGTGTAGCGGGTCTAGCTGCTATCGTTGGTTACGGCATCATGACTGCTACACTTGGCGTAATGGCTGGTGTAATGGGCGTTGATAAAATCGATACTGGTGTACTAGGTGGTATCCTAGTCGGTGGTGTTGCTGCTTGGGCATTCAACCGTTTCTTCCGTATTCAACTACCAGAGTACCTTGGCTTCTTCGCTGGTAAGCGTGCAGTGCCAATCATCACAGGTTTCTCTGCGATTGGTCTAGCAATCCTACTATCTGTAGTATGGCCACCAGTTGGCGGCGCTATCTCTGCGTTCTCTGATTGGGCTGCTCACCAAAACCCACAAGTGGCGTTTGGTATCTACGGTATCGTTGAGCGTTCTCTAATTCCATTTGGTCTTCACCACGTTTGGAACGTACCTTTCTTCTTTGAAGCTGGTACTTGTGTAAACGCTGCTGGCGAAACTCAAAACGGTGTTCTTACTTGTTACCTAGTTGCTGATGACGCATCTCGTGCAGCGGGCAATGGCTTCGGTCAGCTAGCTGGTGGTTACATGTTCAAGATGTTCGGTCTACCTGCTGCTGCAATCGCGATTGCACACTCAGCTAAGCCTGAAAACCGCGCTAAAGTAATGGGCATCATGGCTTCTGCTGCGTTGACTTCATTCCTAACGGGTATCACTGAACCAATCGAATTCTCTTTCCTATTCGTTGCTCCAGTACTGTACGCAATCCACGCTCTACTAGCTGGTTCTGCATACGTTCTTGCGAACACTCTAGGTTTTGTACACGGTACATCTTTCTCACACGGTCTAATCGACTTCCTAGTTCTATCTGGCAACGCGTCTAAGATGGGCCTAATGGTTGTATGTGGTATTGCTTACGCTGCAATTTACTACATCGTATTCCGCACTGTGATTAAAGCTCTAGACCTTAAAACTCCAGGCCGTGAAGACGAGACTGAAGAAGAGTCAGTTGCGACTGGTTCTGAACTTGCTGGTGAGCTAGTTGCTGCATTCGGTGGCAAAGCGAACATCACTGGTCTTGACGCTTGTATTACTCGTCTACGTGTTGCAGTTGCTGATACAGCAGTTGTTGACCAAGACAAACTGAAGAAACTAGGCGCTGCAGGTGTTGTTGTAGTTGCTGGTGGCGTACAAGCTATCTTCGGTACTAAGTCTGACAACCTTAAGACAGACATGGATGAGTGGATCCGTAACAACGGTTAATTCACTGACTCAATAAATTGAAAGGAGGCCGAAAGGCCTCCTTTTTTGTTTTCAGCTCTATGAAAGATCTTTTCGCGTCTAATCCTCTCTAACTCAGAGAGTTACCATTCAACTCGATTATTTGATGGTCGTTCCCAAATTTTTCGTGTCTTTTATCTTTTACCCAGCGATGACACCTTTTGCTGAGATTCCAGTAGACTTCCGTTTTTTAAATACAGTCTGAGAATATTATGAAACATCGTTACTTGATCGGCCTTATGTGCTGCAGCGGAGCCTCGTTTGCTCAAGCTTCTGAAGCTCCAGCTTTGGAAGTGGGACTCGCCATTGACCAAGACCTGAGTGTCGTTGTGGAATTTGATCAGAAATACCGTGCTACGATTGGCAATGACGGCGCTGCCTTTGATTACATCTTGAAGCGTGGTCAGTTCGAGACTGAAGCTCCGTTGAGCTGGTACGTCGGTGCTGGTGCTTGGGCTGAATGGAATGACGACTTTGGCTTACGCTTGCCGTTAGGCGTGAAAGTGAATTTCTACGAAGGTTGGAATGCTTACGCACAAGTTCACCCTGAACTCGATATGTATAAAGGTGTTGAGTTGCAAATAGGCGGCGCTTTAGGTGTTACCTATAAGTTCTAATCTGAACTAAAACTGTTTTAATAATGAAAAAACCAGCATTTAGCTGGTTTTTTCGTTTGGGCCGATCTTATATTTTTGCTTCATTGAGCCGCTTAGAAAGTAAAACTCAGTCCGACATTAGCTTGGAATTGGTTCATCCAGTCGGTATCAAAGCGAATGATGCACTCTTGCCCGTTATTTGGGATATTACAAACACCGGAGGTATCGTTGTCGACAACCGTGCCTAACCAACGTACTTGTGTGTTCAACGCTAATCGGTCGCTAAATTTGTACTCTAAGCCGCCAAAGATAGAAGTTGAGAATCCATACTTATCTTTTGCCCAGTCTACATCGACGTAAGAAGCACCAAGGCCTAGCCCTAGATAACCCGACAACACAGGCGAAGCAGGGTAGTAGATGCTGCTTTGAAGGTGCAGGTATTGGATGGAGGAGCTTAGGTTAAGCGTTTCTAATTCCGAGCTCTGATTGGAATAGAAGAAGCCGATACGTCCTTTTTCAAGTGGCGTTTCAATGGCAAAGGTGTAGTTTTCAGAGCCTTTCATGTCATAGGTTTTACCGTCCTGGTCTTCGACACTGCCACCGCCGGTATAACCTACCATAGGTGTAATGATGATCTCCGGCGAAGCATACGCGCTTGAAACGGAGAGAAGCGTAATCAGTGCCATCATATTTGCTTTGTTATTCATGAGTATATCCTTATCCATACACTTACTAATTGTGATGGTTACATCAATATTGTGCGACTAATTTCGACGATTCTTGAAGATACTTCACACACCTGATAGTACTTAAATAGAGACTCGACAAATTAATAATAAGCCAGAGGTGTCTATGGACCATAATCTGAAAAATGCCCTACAAATTACCGTGTTTATCTACATGATCATTCTTTCATTTGGCTTTATTGCGATTGGTAGTTAATACCATCTATTGCGAGGCTGAGTTTTGATACTCAGGGAATAATGAATAGTGGGATTATAACCAATATTGATACAGCAATAGACTTGGATTATTACGCTAAGTTTATTGCTGGAAAAACAGCACTGGTCGCTCAAGGTGGCGGACAGAGAAGTATTTTTACTTCTGGAGTGCTGGATGCCTTTCTTCTCTCAAATTTTGATCCCTTCGACGAATTTTTTGGTACCTCAGCAGGTGCTCTCAACTTATGCGCTTATCTGTGCCGTGATAAAGGCCTTGGCCGTTCTTTTGTTCTCGACCTCACAACCTCACCAGAGTTCTTCAATCTCTTTTCCTATATACGACACAGAAAGAACCTAGGATTAGAATGGGCGCTAGAACAAATTATGGCTTACCCATATAAGCTCGATCTGGATTTAGGGCGGCAAACGCTAGGCGATCGCCACTTCTATGCGGCTGTAACGGATTCCAAAGACTTACGAGACCACTACTTCCCATTATTGGGTGAAGATTGGTACAAGGTGATGATTGCGACCTGCGCCATTCCTCGTTTGTACAATGATGAAGTCTTTATTGGTGACAGTGCTTATGTGGACGGTGGTGTATCGGCGTGTATCCCAGTTCAGGAAGCGTGGCGAAGACAAGCCCGTTCTATTGTAGTGATTCGTACTGAGCCAGTGGTTGAGGAAGGTAATACCCAATTGGTTGAAGCACCAGTTAAGGGACCTTCAGTCAAAGCGCCTAAACCAATCTCTGCCGAAGAACTGGAGTGGTTTCGCGAATCTTTCGACAGTGTTCAAGGCCATTGGCAACAGAAAGTGGAACAGTGGAAAACCGACTGGACCTCTTTCTTCCAACAACAAATTATGCGCTCAAAAGAGCAGAAGCGTGACCGTGGGCATTTAGACCTGCTGAACGGTGGTCGCTGGCTATTTGGTGCAGATGATATTTATCGCTTAAGTCATTTAATCGGAGATAAGTTTGATTCAGGCTTGGCTGACATGCTGATGGTGCATTATCAGACCTACTCATTGACTCAGGATTTTTTGAATTCGCCACCAGATGACGCGTTTGTGGTACAGATAGCGCCAAGTCAGCCACTAAAATCGAGTTCATTAATGAGCGACAAAGAAGACCTGTTGCACGATTACGAAATGGGCTTAGAAGCCGGTTACCGATTTGTCGAAACCTACACCTCAACGGAAAACGCGCGCAATTCTCATATGCCACAGTTAGCCACCATTGCTGCTGGCAAGTAACTCTCGAAGTTGATGAGCTAGCATACTGTGAGCTCGTTATGCTGTTTAAGCAGATCGTTAGTGAGTCGTGTTCTGAAATGAAAAAGGGTTATTGAACTTGGTTCGATAACCCTTTTTTGCTTTTGAGATTAGGCGAATCGTTTCGCCTTAAGGTCAAATATTAGGTGACAGGCAAGATTCTCATACAGTTGGTCGACCCCGCCACATCCATAATGTCACCTTGAGTGACGATCACTAGGTCGCCAAACTTAAGGTGTCCTTTGTCTTTCAAGCAAGTGAGTGTAGATAGTGCAATGTCAAAGCTGTCTTCGGCTTCTGTCTCGAAATAGATAGGTGTCACACCTCGGTATAAGGTACAGCGATTAAGCGTTCCTTCGTTACGAGACAGCGCGTAGATCGGCATGTCGGCACTTAGGCGAGACATCATCAGTGCAGTGCGGCCTGACTCGGTGAGAGTGACAACGCCTTTAATGCCTTCCATATGGTTCGCAGAGTAGATGGTCGCCATCGAAACGGTTTCTTCGGCAGTAACAAAGGTGCGATCAATACGGTAATTGGATTGGTCATTAATGCCTGCCATCTTCTCAGCACCAATACAAACTTCTGCCATCGATTTTACGGTTTCGACTGGGTAGTCACCAGCTGCAGTTTCACCAGACAGCATCACAGCATCGGTGCCATCGAGTACGGCGTTGGCAACGTCCATCACTTCGGCACGGGTTGGCATTGGCGCAGAAATCATTGATTCCATCATTTGAGTTGCGGTGATGACTGTTCGGTTAAGCGCTCTAGCACGGCGTATAAGCTGTTTTTGTACTCCGACCAACTCAGGATCGCCAATTTCCACTCCGAGGTCACCACGAGCCACCATGACCACATCTGAGGCCATTATGATGTCATCCATGTTCTCAACAGTAGCTACTGTCTCTGCTCGCTCCACTTTTGCGATGAGGTGAGCTTCTAAGCCGGCTTCTCGTGCAAGCTGACGAGCATAGTGCATGTCTTCACCATTACGAGGGAAAGACACCGCTAGGTAATCCACTTTGATTTGTGCGGCGGTGACGATGTCGCGCTTGTCTTTTTCTGTTAGCGCTTCTGCGGAAAGGCCACCCCCTTTTTTGTTGATGCCTTTGTTATTTGAGAGTGGGCCGCCAATAATGACTTCGGTATGAACGCGACAGCCTTCTACTTTGGTTACTTTGAGTTGAACACGACCATCGTCAAGCAACAAGATATCGCCGGCGGATACGTCGTTAGGCAGTTCTTTGTAATCAAGGCCAACGGCTTCTTGATTGCCTTCGCCTAAACCTAGGCTGCTATCGAGAGTGAACAGGTCGCCTACGGCAAGATGGATTTTGCCATCTTTGAATGTCGACACACGAATCTTGGGACCTTGTAAGTCTCCGAGAATGGCGATTTGAGTGCCGTGTCTTTTTGCTATTGCTCTGACTTTTTCTGCGCGTTGTATATGGTCGTCGCTGGTGCCGTGAGAGAAGTTCATACGAACGATATTGGCACCGGCTTTGATGATCTCTTCAAGCACGTTACCTTTATCAGTAGAAGGGCCTAGCGTTGTGACGATTTTCGTTTTTCTTAATTCGGCTGTCATGAATACTCCTAGAGTGAGGCCAAGTAATCTTTTAAAAGACTAGGGCGTGTTGATCTTTCGAGCTGATTTTTGCAGCGAGTTGCTGGGTATTTATACAAGGCAGAGGCTTTGATGTGTAGCTAGCCTACATGAGAAGCCGATAACGTAGTAGAAATGACCAGCAAACGCTGCCCGAAGGGTTCGAGCTGGGCGCCCCCGCAAAAAGCGTTTTACTCTTTGTTGAGGGAGATTTGCTTAGAATGACTAGGCTACTTCCCCCTCGCCGCGATTAAAACGCTTTTGACTAGGCGTCCCCATCCGAACAAAATTTAACCACGAAAGGTCAACGCGCCTTAATTAAGTATATGCATTAATTGATAATTTATTGGGAGCTAGGAGGATATTTCTTGATTTGCCTTTAATTATTGAATTCAGGGCTCAAACGCGATGTTTTATTCTGAAAATTAAGTCGCAAATTATCGATGTGGGTGTTAATTTTCCTCGAACTATTTGACTCGATACACAAAGATTCATGTATATACGTGATACTGGTCACGGCGATATACCAAGTGACTTCACAATTACTTCGCAAAGTAAAAAAATTACCTCGTTGATGATTTCTGGAGCGTAAAATGTACATGGCTCAACCGGGCCATATTGATCATATCAAACAGGTCAATGCTGGTCGTGTATATAAACTAATTGACCTTAAAGGTCCTATTTCTCGTATCGATCTGTCCAAGCAAAGTGAGTTGGCTCCGGCGAGTATTACTAAAATTACCCGTGAACTCATTGAAGCTCACCTTATTCACGAAACGACGGTTCAAGAAGCCACGACTCGTGGGCGTCCTGCTGTCGGTCTGCAAACCAATAACGAAGGTTGGCAGTTTCTGTCGATGCGTCTTGGTCGCGGATACTTGACGATCGCGCTCCATGAATTGGGCGGCGACGTGCTTATCGATACCAAGATTGATATCCATGAACGTGACCAAGACGATGTGCTAGCGCGTCTTCTCCATGAAATCGATGAGTTCTTCCAAACCTATGCCGAGCAACTCGACAGGGTGACGAGTATCGCTATCACACTGCCAGGTCTGGTGAATTCAGAACAAGGTATTGTGTTGCAGATGCCGCACTACAACGTTGAAAACTTAGCGTTGGGGCCGGAGATCTACAAAGAAACCGGTTTGCCAGTTTTTATTGCCAATGATACCCGAGCGTGGGCATTAGCAGAGAAGCTGTTTGGTAATTCACAAGACAACGACAACTCTGTTCTTATCTCGATTCACCACGGTTTAGGTGCCGGGATCATTCTTGATGGTCGCGTTCTGCAAGGACGTCACGGTAACATCGGTGAGTTGGGGCATATCCAGATCGATAAGGAAGGCAAGCTTTGCCACTGTGGAAATCGAGGCTGTTTAGAAACGGTGGCGAGTTCTCAGGCAATCCGTGAGCAAGTCAAAGAGCGATTGGCAAATGGTGAAGAATCAACGCTAACGGTGTTTGAAGACGTCACTATTGAACAAATCTGTGCTGCCGCTGCTAATGGGGATCCGCTGGCTGTCGAAGTGATTGAACAGTTAGGTCGTTACTTAGGTTCTGCGATTGCGATTGTGATTAACCTGTTCAACCCAGAGAAAATCTTGGTGGGTGGTGTTATCAATCAGGCGAAGAGCGTGTTATACCCGGCGATTCAAAAGTGCATCGAAGAGCAGAGTCTATCGGTTTACCATAAAGACTTAGAGCTGGTGGAATCTCGTTTTTATAAGCAGGCAACCATGCCAGGTGCTGCGCTTATCAAGCAGGCCTTATACGATGGCCAACTGTTAATGAAAGTTATTGAAGGTTAACCCCTTTTTCTCGTCTTGTAGCCTTACCCTGAATCTTTCCATGTACTTAAGCTTTGTATAACATCATTTGTTGTACTTAGTTTAAGCATTCTGTGCATTGGCGCTTTGCTTTAACCTATTGAAGTAGGCTATTGTAGCCACAGTTATTATTTGTCACTAAGGTGTTGTATGTCTGGCGTTTTAAATTCGGTTGATCAGAGAACCAAACTGGTCGGTGAAAACCGTCTGGAACTCTTGTTATTCAGCTTAAATAGTCGTCAACTATTTGCGATTAACGTATTTAAAGTGAAAGAAGTCCTCAAAGTTCCAGTACTCACTCGCTTACCGGGCTCTCATCACCATATTACGGGTGTTGCGTCTTTACGTGGTGAATCGGTGCCTGTTATCGATTTACGCAGTGCCATTGGCTTTCCGCCATCTCGTGCGGAGTCTCAAGAGAGCAACCTGATCATTACGGAATACAACCGAACCGTACAAGGTTTCTTGGTTGGGCAAGTTCGTAATATCGTGAACACGACATGGACAGAAATCCAGCCGCCGCCAAAGACAACAGGCCGTGCAAATTACCTAACCGCTATCACGCATATTCAAGAAGAAGAGCAGCACAAGATCGTCGAGATCATCGATGTTGAGAAGGTGTTGGCTGAGATCATTGATTACGATGTCTCGATCTCTGAAGGCGTCTTGGATGAACAATTAGCTCAGGAGATGATTGGACGTAACGTGCTTATCGTTGATGACTCTTCAACAGCGCGTAACCAGATCAAAGGCACCTTGTCACAGCTTGGTTTGAACATTATTGAGTGTTGTGATGGCTTAGAAGCACTAACCTTACTTAAGGGCTGGTGTGATGAAGGCAAAGACATCAATCAAGAAATATTGTTGATGATCACCGATGCTGAAATGCCTGAAATGGATGGCTATAAGCTGACACACGAAGTACGTACTGACCCAAGAATGCATGACCTATTCATTACGCTAAACACTTCATTAAGTGGAAGTTTTAATGAAGCTATGGTTGAGAAAGTAGGGTGTAACCGCTTTATTTCTAAGTTCCAGCCAGACCTCTTGGTTGAAGTGACTCAAGAGCGAATGCGTCAGATTTTGTAATTAACGCTGCTGTACGGTTTGTTTTGAGTGACCTTATAGAAAACGTTTGCTAATATTCACGCAGCATATTTTTCTTAACGAAATATGCTCAACTACTAGCGTAACTTTTCACACACAATCTAAGGTAGTTCCTCTTAATGATATGGTTAACGTCTAAAGTCGTCATGACTTTGAGCTTATTACTGTATAGGGAATTTAAGAAAAGACGTACGGAAGCTGAAGTTGAGTCATAACTCAACAATTGGAATTGAAGGGAAGCGGATGCTTCCCTTTTTCGTTGCTCTTTCTCTCGTTTCTTTAGCCAAGGACCGATTGAGGACAATTGCTACTTCGCTAATGAAAATCCCGAGATTTGGTTTTCAAGCCAACAATTTCATCGGTAATATCGATAAGTTTTCCCGCGATAACATGCACGACTTCACCTTCTTTTTCTAATATCCCTTGTACTTTTAACGCCTTGGCTGTGAGATAAGCTTGCTGTTGAGCGCGTGCGGTTGCTCCCCATACCACGACATTGATATTACCAGTGCTATCTTCTAGCGTGACAAAGGTGACACCTGCCGCGGTGCCGGGAGATTGTTTTCCAGTGACTAATCCGACAACGGTGACCATAGATTTGTGTCTTTGCTGTATTAAATCTTTCATGTGTGTGAATCGACCTAATCGTCCCGCTTCTTCGAGCAAAGTGATTGGGTGTTTGTTCAATGAAATTCCGACACTGGTGAAGTCTTCGAGTAGATCTTGCATCTCATTGGGCTTGTGCAGTGCATGTTCGTCATGTCCTGCCTCAGCATCGTCATAGGCTTGGCTAAACAGAGGTAGATCAGACGCCGAGTCCATGATCGCCCAGCGAGTCTGGAAACGGTCTCCAGAAACGTTATGTAGCGCATTGGCTGATGCCAGTAGCTCGATGTCTTTCTTATTCATCGATAACTGTTTTACCTGACTAGGGTGGCGATAACCGGATGGTGGGCGATTGGTGAGCACGCTTTGAATTCCATGCTCGCTGAATCCTTTGATTTGCCGCAGCCCTAAGCGAATCGCTAAACCATTCTGATGAGAGACAACCGTGTGGTCGTTTTGAGAAGCGTTCACACATACCGGAAGTATCACCACATTGTGTCGTTGTGCGTCTTGTACCAATTGTGAGGGGCTATAAAAGCCCATGGGTTGGCTATTGAGCAAGGATGCGTAGAAACACTCTGGGTAGTAGCATTTCAACCAAGCGGAGCAATACGCTAACACCGCAAACGAAGCCGAGTGGCTTTCAGGAAAACCGTACTCGCCAAAGCCGCATATCTGTTTAAAGATCTGCTCAGCAAACTCTGTCTCATAACCGCGCTTTTGCATTCCTTCGATGAGTTTGTTTTTAAACTTAAAGACGTTGCCATTTTTCTTCCAAGCGGCCATTGCGCGTCTGAGTTGATCCGCTTCTCCGCCTGTGAAGCCTGCGGCCACCATCGCGAGTTTGATCACTTGCTCTTGGAATATCGGTACACCTAAGGTGCGCGACAGTACTGATTCCACGTCTTTAGATGGATAACTGATTGGCTCAATGCCATCTCGACGCTTGAGAAATGGATGCACCATATCGCCCTGAATAGGACCTGGGCGTACGATAGCGATTTGAATCACCAAGTCGTAATAAGTTTTTGGTTTAAGCCTTGGCAGCATGCTCATTTGCGCGCGTGACTCAATTTGGAATATCCCGACCGTGTCTGCTCGCTGAATCATGCCGTAAACCTGAGGATCATCCTTAAGGCGAGTGATCTCAGCAATGGTCAGTGATCGCCCGTGAATGCGTTTGATTAGGTCGAAACATTTACGAATCGCAGAGAGCATACCCAACGCGAGCACATCAACTTTCAGCAAGCCTAAGGTTTCTAGATCATCTTTATCCCATTGGATAATGGTTCGATCGTGCATCGCGGCATTCTCGACGGGAACCAATTCATACAAAGGCCCTGAAGAGATGACAAAGCCACCAACGTGTTGAGATAAGTGACGTGGAAAGCCGATGATCTCATTAACCAAATGGATAAACTGCTGCCCCTTCAAAGAATCAGGCTGTAGCCCCAATTGAGTGAGCTGAGCCTGCCAACCTAAGCTTTTGTCTCTGCGATTGGTGTTTTTGATGAAGTAGTCGAGCTGAGTTTCTTGTAGCCCTAATGCTTTACCGACATCTCTTACCGCACTTTTAAAGCGATAAGAGATGACCGTTGCGGCAAGCGCGGCCCTTTCTCTACCGTATTTTTGGTAGATGTATTGAATAACCTCTTCTCGGCGTTCATGTTCAAAATCGACATCAATATCAGGCGGCTCATCGCGCTCTTTACTGATGAAACGCTCAAACAGCACCGAGATCTGCCTTGGGTCGACAGAGGTGATTTCTAGGCAGTAGCAAACCACAGAATTGGCCGCGGAACCTCGACCTTGATAAAGAATCCCTTGGCTTTTGGCAAACATCACGATGTCATGAATGGTGAGAAAAAAGAAAGGGTAGTCGAGTTCGCCAATCAGCCCCAATTCTTTATCTATGATCTGTTGGATGTCGTTAGGTACACCTTGTGGGAAGCGAGCCTGTTTTCCTTTTTCGACCAACATGCGCAGATAACTCATGGGTGTCTCACCTTGAGGAATCAGTTCACTGGGATATTCGTATCGCAAGCTACCTAAATCAAATTCACACAGCTCAGCGATACGGTTGCTCTCTTCTAGCCATTCAGCTTTAAAGATATGAGAGAGTTTATTGATACTTCGTAAACAGCGTTCGGCATTAGCGAGTAAGTGACTGCCCACTTCGGTAATGGGTTTTTGGTACTTTATCGCAGTGAGTGAGTGCTGTAAGGGTAAGCGATTCGCGTTGTGCATCAGTACACCACCACAAGCTGTTATTGGCAGTTGATGATGTTGTGACAGCTCAACGCAGTAATCTGTGTACTGCTGGTCGGTTTGTTTTAGGTGTCGTTGTAAGCCGATCCAAAGCCGACCTGAATGATGCTGGAAGAGCCATTGCCCCCAGTGTGCGTCTTCATTTTTCTGTTGAGGAAGCCAAAGAATAAAGCAGTGCTTAGCCGACATGATGTCCCACTCAGAGAGCTGATAATGTCCCTTGCTGCTACGACGTCTCGCGTTGGTAATAATACGGCACAGCTCGGCGTAGGCTTGTCTGTTTGGGCATATCAAAATCACTTGGCACTCTTCATTTAACCAAAACATGCTCCCGACAATTTGTTTGAGTGACAGTTTATGTTGCTTGATTGCAGAGTGAACCTTAACGATGCCCGCGACTGAGCACTCATCAGTAACCGCGAGTGCTTTGTAGCGTAAAAAGTCGGCCTGTAAAACCAGCTCTTCCGCGTGCGAAGCTCCCTCAAGAAAGGAGTAATTGCTTTGACAGAAAAGCTCTGAATATTGCTGAGACATAACGTATTCTCACTTAACCATTGCGAATGAACATGATTGAAAAGGGACGCTGAAATTGAATAAGTAGAACGGACGAGTTAACGAAGTTTTCTTACTGACTTATTTTCCTAAAGATTAGCTAAATAAGCCGTGCAAAAACCACTGTTTATCTGGCGTTCTAAAGACCCATAACCATCGACCGTTTTCACTGTGAGCAATAAAGTAGTCACGAATGATCTTCTCTCCATCCCACCAGCCAGAAACAATGCGCTCAGGGCCTTGAGATAAGGTGACGCTTTCGGTTAAGGCTTCGGGCTCTGGCAGTAAAATACTGGGCCTGAGCCGATGTTGAACGACGCTGAGAGCTGTGGTTTGTTGCTCGCTCCCTGAGGGCGCTTGCCTTTTTGCTAAAGACTTATTCAGTGTTGGGAGCGAATACTGATTGGCCTTTTCTGGCCTTGGATCGTGCTGTATTTTCGGTGTTTGGATACAGGCTTGCCCCAGCTTTGCTTGCAGTAATGAGAGCAAATCTAACGCGGCAAGTGTTCCGGTATTACCATCAAAAAGATCATGGTAGGCCATTTGCGGTTCCCCATGACGAACCAAGCTGAGGGTTAGCCCCTGAACCGGTGCTGTGATCTTTAGTGACTCTAAGGTGAGATGGGTCAGGTTCGCCCATTTTTCAGCAAGGTAATCACCTTGTGCCGAATAAAAAGAGACAGGGTGATCGTCTTTATCTCTGAGGTGCAAAGTCAACGTTAACTCGAAAGCCACTCGGTCGCGTAGCTTCAAAAAACACTCGAGTTGATTCAGTAATTTCAGCAACGGCTTTTCGATAAATAGGATGTTTTCAATATCAAATAACAGCTCCAAATATTGCTGGAAATTTTCTGGTGGGTGATAGAAATCAATCGGGTGCTTGAATTGGCCGTTAAGGCGACCGACATAATTGACCAAGTCGATATCAAAGCGGCGTGCGACCTCTTGCAAAGGCAGCTTTAATAGGTCTTCAACGGTATTGATACCGACACGGTTCAGGCGTTCTACTTGCTTGGTCGGTAGCTCACTGGAATTCAATGCTTGTTGATTGACCCAAATTTTCATCTGCTCAACATTGTTTGTTGCTTGGTTGATCGCTTGCTTACCCAAAAGGATCGCAGAAAGCGGCGAATAACCCGTAGCGAAGCTGAACTGGATATTGAGCGTTTCTAAGTGGCTTTTGAGCTCATGCCAGTAGTTATCTAGCCCGTCGTAAAGTGACAGCATGTTAGAGGCTTTAATCAGCAAGCCATTAGGTGGCAATAACGCCATATCAGAAGTGACCAGATACGCCCATTGAGCGATCTCTTTGAGCTTACTTTTCTCCAGTTCAATACTGTAAGGGTGGACGTGTAAGTTGTGACACAGCGCCGCCGCAGACCCTAAGCCCATACCAAGTGAAATTCCCGATTGCAGCGCAGTTGGGTTCGCTTGCAGTACACGGTGATCTTTTTCATCCACGATGATAATAGGTTGTTCGAGGGAGTCTTCGCTCGAACCCAATTCATTAGAGTTAAACAAGGTATCCAGCTGCAGAGATGGAAAGTGCAGATAAAGCCACAACATACGCTAGCCTTGCTTCGCAATAGGAAAAGCCAGCACAGTATTATCTGACAAATTGTGATGTGAACTGTCGATGCTGATGACTTTTTCTGTAAGTAACGGCCAATTGTGAGTCATGTCGAGAATAAAGCTGCCATACGACCAACTGCCTTTTCTTTTTGTTACCTCTACCTTCAACCCTTGGGCGTGAGAAGACAGTTTCATGCTTAAGGAAACGGGCAGGGATAGTTGATTATGGCTGGTGGCTTTAAAGTGAAACTGCAGGCACTTACCGGTTTCGCTTGCTGCTTGTAAGCGCTTTGTTTGGTGTATTTCTAGATCGGCTCCCCATAGCAATACAGAGTGACAAGCGCCGCTTTTGAGGCACTGCTCAGCTGCCCACAACGCATCGAGATCGCGTTGGGGCTGGATAACGAGAATATTCTCTAATTCAATGCCTTGGTTACTAAAAAACTCGGCACAAATCTTCCCTGGCGGGTTAATGAATATGGCCAGTTTTTGCGAGTTTTGTTGAGATAAATAGGGCGTCAGTAGGCGAAGCTCACCGATCCCTTGTTGTGATTCAACCTCAATAACGCCGTGCGTCGGGAAGCCGCCATCAAGCTGTTTATCCAGTTGAGGATAGCCTGTTGAAGTGGTACTTCCTTGCGTTGTTGATTGTAACCCTTTCCAGATTAGCTGGCGGTCTTGTAAGTTTTTTATTAGTTCATGCATAATTAAATACCTGTATATTTATACAGTATATTTAACAATGAAAAAGATGCAAAGAGAAATGATGAAAATCAGGTGAACTAAATATTAGATGGTTGATTTAGATACAAAAAAAGCCGCTATGGAAGCGACTTTTCACTATTGGTTAATGATATCAGTTACTTAGGTTGAGCATCGATACATTGGCCATTAATGTCTGTCACACTTGGGTTCATTAAGTGTAGGTACAGTGGGATGATGTCGAGTGGCGTTTTTAACTTATTCGCATCTTCTCCTGGGTACGCTTTTGCACGCATACGTGTTTGAGTGCCGCCCGGATTGATTGCGTTAACACGGATGTTAGTGTCTTCAAGCTCGTCTGCTAGGGTTTGCATCATACCTTCGGTAGCAAACTTAGAAATCGCGTAAGTGCCCCAGAATGCACGGCCAGAGTGACCAACCGTTGAAGAGGTAAAAACAATGCGACCCGCTTCTGCTTTCTTAAGTGCAGGTAGCAGAGCTTGAGTCATCAAGAACTCAGACTTCACATTGATCTGCATAACATCATCAAACGTTTCTTCATCAATCTGCTCAAATGGGCTCAGAGTACCGAGAACACCTGCGTTATGCAGTAGGCCATCTAAACGACCGAACTGTGATTCAATGGTTTCAGCCATATCAACGTAGTTCTGCTTTGTCGCACCTTTTAAATCCAATGGAATAATCGCAGGTTGTGGGTAACCAGCGCTTTCGATTTCATCGTAAATGAATTCAAGGTTTTTAACATTGCGGCCTAACAGAATGACAGTTGCACCATGTTGAGCGAAGCTTAGTGCTGCTTGGCGACCAATGCCAGCACCGGCACCTGTAACCAAAATTACTTTATCTTTGAGGGCATCTGTAGAGATTGGGTAATCCACTGTGCTTATCCTTCTTTCTTTTATTATGTTCGTCATTCCATTGATGTTTAATCACACAGATAACCGCAGGAATGATGAGAAATTCTTGGTAATCGTGACAAGATGGTTACAATACACTAATTCATACAATAGGGGATATGACATTATCTAGGTTTTATGATCCTTTCGGCTTTTTAAGAAAGATAACACAGCGTTAGTATTTACGGGGCTTGAGCGGTATTCTTCCGATTTGAAACGATCATTAATTTACATAGTTTTACGTACTATTAAATTACGATTAGGCACAAGTCTAGGCACTAATTAGGGAAATGATCCTAAGGTTTAGGCTAGAACTAGGGGGAAGAATGAACATCACCGATGCTCTTCTGAGGAATGTATCAGGGAAAGAGATAAGTACTACCGCGCCGCGTTGCTAGATAAGTAATATCGGCAACCCATAATTGCTCTGGTCTTTCCGGGATTAAGCCTTCCTTAATTCGATTTGGATGGCAGTAAAAGCGATGATTACTGTTTGTAGTTCGATGATAAGCCCTTCGATTCTGTACTAATAATCGATTCATTCTCAGCAGAGAGAATAAGCGGTCTCGCCCGATTTCAATATCGTTCTGAGCAAGTAAATACTTGATCTTACGAGTCCCTATACGAGGGTGCATCATCCTTTGCTCCTTCACAAAACCGAGTACGGATTCATCTTTCTTTGTCTGATGAATTTCTGCAACACAGCGCTTGTAGAAAGCTTGTCGTGTAATACCTATGAAGTGGCAAGCTTTAGTGACGGTCAATCTTCTGACCGTTTTTTCCTTAATAACTCGGCCTTGCGCTTCTTTGAGATTCGGACTCCGAAATCTCGATCCATGACTTTTACAACCGCTTCAAAGAACTCAGCTTTGAGCTGAGTTTCTTCTAATTGCTGCTCGAGTTCTTTGATTCGTTGCTCTGGGGTTTGAGTTGAGGAAGAGTTTGACATAGTCGCTCCTAACGCTCTCGATTGTTCTATTCCTTTAGACCAATCTAGTTGACCATGTTTGCGAAGCCAAACTAAAACGGTAGAGCGACCTTGGATCCCATAACGTTCTTGAGCTTGCTTATAAGTCATTTCGCCTTTTTCAACTTGGCTTACGACTGCCAATTTAAAGGCAAGAGAATAATCTCGTTGAGTACGTCTACTTGTTGTTTTCATGACACTCTCCAATTTCATGTTGGAAATGTGTCAACCATATTTAGGACGGTACAATAGGCGAAAAAAAAGCCACATAAGCGGCTTTTATTATGGTTCGTCTAAGTTCGTTTAGACCAGACACCCCAACAAGCTACACCAAGCACATCAATTTCGGACTCCGTAATTGTGTGCATCGCGTTCTTGGACGTGTCATCGCCATACCAAACATGCACCGTGTCAGCAATTCGAACAAGGGTGAAGAAATCAGGAGTTGGGTTATTGCCGATACGTGCTAGAACTAGATCATCATTCGCCCACTCACGGTTACGAACGATAAGGGCTGCACAATCCCAAGAGTGTGAGATTGTGCCTTGGACTGGGTAAACAACACCAAAGCAATCACTATGCTCTTTTGGTACTGGCATTGTACCTATAATTCTAGTTGAACCTGTCGATAACAGCTCCGCTATATCTGCACGGTTATAAATGTTCACCGTAGCAGCACCAGCCGCAACCATGTTATTTACGATCTGCTTCTCTGTGTACTTATCTCCCACACCAAAACACAACCAATGAGGCTGAACTCCAAGATACACGGCTATATCTGTTAGTTCATCAATGCTTGGATGCGTTCTATTCTCTGATTTGGAGAGGTAGCGCCCAATAGTCGCTTTACCTCTCCCAACACCTTTGGCGAGGCTCGCATTAGTCTCGCCTAACTCCCTAAGGAGCGCGACTATTCGATCTTGGTAGTTTTCAGTCATTGAATTTTATTCCTGTCATTCTTAAATCATTTGTATATCACATATGAAACTATCTCAAAAGATAAACGGTTTTAGGTGCTTAATCAAGGTCAATGAACCAAATTTGATTATAGATGCTTGTTAATGGTTTGTGTCATTAAGCGCTACGTTTGTTGTTGGTTGGCTCAATATTGAAACTGATGGGTGTGAATATGATTAATAAGGAACAAACGGAAGGACAAAAGGGAATGTTCGATAAGTTGCGAATACACTATAACTTGGATTCGATTGCCTTGGGAAAAATGTCAGATGTTCCACGCGCAAGTATGTACCGATATGAAAGGGAATACTGTTACTATCAATAGAGACGGACATTCATATAGAGAAGTCGCCCCCTAGTGTGGTAAAAAAACACGAAATGTATCCAGGTCTATTTAAGGGATATAAGAGCCAGCATCCTATCATTAACTAGTATTACATCATTTTTCGCAAATCTCTTGTTGTTTCATAATTAATTGGTATGAGGCCATAGGTGAAACTTTGATTGAGATAAAAATGATGTGAGTGACAACAGATAAAACTCATAGAGCGAAAGCAGCGCGTGTGGCTATTTCATAATTTTCCGATTCTGTAGGAGGGTTTTGGAATGCGCTTACCATTCTTGATGACGAAATAGCAGTTTATAGAGATGATGTTGCACATTGGAAGACTCATAGAGTTCCAGAAGTGGTAGCAGCGCAGTTTTGCAATGTCGTTAATAAGTATTCTTCAGGGGGGATTGGAGTGCTGACAAACTACGAGAGCCAGGAGATGAAAAGCCTGAGCAGTAACTAGGGAGAAACCACTCTGGCTTAAAGTCACACACTTTATACGCAAGCGTGAATACACCTGTGTCGTTTCTGATTTGCAAACGATCACGCAAACAAAATACCGATATGTCTAATCTAAGTGTAAATCCGAAAGCTATTGCTGTCGTCAAGGGCGGCATTCATGGCGCTCGTATTCTCAAGAGATTTGCTATCTAGAACTGTTATTTAGCGAGCCCGTGAAACATAAAAGTCTACGTAAGTCATTCCCAATGCTACCACCAAGAACGATAGCTCTGCCATTGGGAACCTAATCGCCAACAACCGTACGCGCAACAGAGTGGGGAAGTCATTAGAAAGGCTGTCACTCGCGACAATAAAGAGTATTACGACTTCAACACAACCATATGGGCTGGCAAGTCCGGGGGCGACTACCGTGAAAGCCAGCGCTATGTGTGGCGCTTAACGAGCGAGGGCATCATTGAGGTGTTAACCGAGGGGGAGCAGCGCTACGCTCGAATTAATGAGAGGTTCTTGCCCTAAAGAGAAGTAAGGCTGGTGGATGGACTATCACCGGTCGTTTCAACTGTAGCATGGTCACTACTTTAAAGGAGAGAACAGTGATAGTTGTATATTATAGAAAAACTGCAAAAGAAGTGAGTCTAAATGCAGGTGTTATCGTTGAAGTGATATTTGGATGGCTTGAAAACAACCGAGTTAATGACCGGTACTACTATGACGGGCGGTACTGGTCATATGTCACCACAAGAGTTTTAGAGTTGCTGCTCCCTAAATTGGAAGAACAAAGGTAAGAACAGCGCTCAAAAAGCTCGAAGAGTGTGTGTAGTAACTGGATGTTTCAATCGGCTCAGTCTAGATCGTACTAAATGGTACTCAATCACACAAGATGGTTTGAAGTTGATGGGTGAAGACCCCTATTTGTTCACCACAAAAACCATCCTTAAGCCTTAAAATCGGCTGCTAAAAACCTCTCTAGTTCACACTATGGAGTTTTTTTGCTTATAAATACCGTCTAAATTGCTTTCTTTCTTCTATCTGCTGCCTGTTCCACTCCGCTTCAAGCTCAGGCTTCATACGTCTCTATTCCACATGACATTTGGAGCAGGTCAGCCACCCATGGCCACATCCATCTGCATCATAAAGGACATTTCCACTGCAAAAAACATTCCAATTTATTCACAAGTAATACCTGCTAGTTATTCACAATTATTGCATCTTTAGCCCATGAGTTGTTTTAACCCAACAATACAGATCTAATAATATATATTAATAACCCTTAAGATCTAAATATTAAAAAATAACAATAATTAGAAGAGCTTAAAAAACAAATAGCTTAAAAAATAACAATGAATAATAAAATCTTTACACCTCGACAATCGCTAGAACGTGAGGCGAATGAAATTGCCTTGATGTGGCTTTGGGAGTTCAAGCTAAGTTCTATTGGAATGAACACATCTGAGGTGGTCAATCGAACCTGGATCGCGAACGAACTTACCAAGCTTCCAGACCAAAAACGCGAAGCCGTTCGAGACTCGCTAAACCGTAATCGAAAGTTTTTCTGGCGTGGCTCAAAAATTAAACCAATAAAAAAAATCCGCCTCAATTGTTTCAATTATGATTTATATGATTATAATGTGGGTCTTATTTTGATTGTTTGCTTGGTTTTTTGTTGCAGTTAATGGGGGGTGGGCTCTGAGAACGAGAGTTGGCTAGAGTTAAGCGCTGGTGAGGCGATGGATATTCTTGTGAGCGTGGTTAACTCCAACGCCACAGGCCTTGCGATGCCTTGCAGACCCTAGCGGATTCGTACAACCGTGAGGTTGACCTCGATGATGACTTGCAACGTGAGCTCTTGATGCGCCAGAACCGTATCACGGGGTTTGAGAACCAAATTTCACAATTCGAACAAGACATAGAGCGCATGAAGGTCGGCCTTCGTACCTCGGTCGGCTTGTTCGAGGCTGTGAAAGGTTTGCAGCGTGAGAATGACACTCTCACTCGTACTAACGCTGAGATGAAACTCAAGATTGTTAGTCTTGTCGAAGACGCTAAACTCGCCAAGGAAGCCAAGCGACTCAAGGAGCAATCCAGACGCACCAAAGGCGAGAATCTATTCCTGTTCCCAACCGGATTAGACTTAAACTCTTAAACGGCTCTCGCGATCACCAACTTCCGAAACGATGGAGTTTTGCCGCAACTGGCTACTCAAGGTTAAATCGCAGAAGTGGCATGTTGCAGAGGAAGACTTAGTGGTGTTTTCAGGCGACAAAAAGCACTAGACCACCAGTCTGTCACTCCGTCTGGTTCACACAAACAAGTAAACAAAACTACCGGAGATTGTGATGCCTTACGAAACTAAAATCGAAACCGAAGTCTCACCGCAACAAATGATCAGTCGCGTTCTTAACGGAAGCGCTACCTTTACCAAGGCTTACATGGCTTCTATGCGAGCCAATCTATGCCCTAAACACGTCAGTGCTATAGACGATGATATCAACGTTATGCTTGCCTTGGTGATGGAGGCTAAGACCGTTCTCTATGGCTCTACGCTCAACGAGAATGGACGCAAGCAGATGTTTAATGCTCTACGCAAAGAAGTTAACCAAATCATTGATGTTTGCGAACAGAACGCTGGGAAGTACGAAGACGTTGTTAAAGAGCGGGGCAGCAATATGTCTACAACTCCTAGCAAAGCGACTGAGAAGCACCGCGAGGCTCAAGAAGCTCAAGACGCTAAGAATGTAGGGAAAGTGCATTAATGGATAAGCTGACCATTAACCTTGACGTTAAGGAGGCTAAGTTCTCCCGAGAGGCCGTAGAAGAGCGATTAAAACCATTACTTGAACGCTTACCTACGGCTTACTACCAATCTCACGCGGCTTTGTTGCGTAATTAAATTTAGAGATAGAGCCAACCCGTTTCGCTTGTTTCTTAGTCAATACGACAAGTTTCAGGCATACCTAACCCAGTAAGCTTGTTCAACGCTTTTATCATCGCGTAAGTTTCACCCACCTGGGCATTGTAATTTCTTAAGCTCAGTTTCCCTCCTAGCAACTGTTTAACTCGATACATCGCTGTTTCTGAGAGTGAACGTTTGTGGTATCCATACCGCTCTTTCCAATACTTATTTGAGTCGTATAATTTCTGGCAACCCACGGCGAAATTTCGAGGGTGACCACGCTCCCAGAAGGCAGCCCCTTCTCTTGGGGGAATAAGCGCAATAGCTCCCTTAATCTTAATAGCAGCGTGACACGCTCTCGTGTCGTAAGCGCCATCACCAGACACCTCAAGGATACTTCGGCGTGTTTGTTTCAGTAAGTTCGGGAGTACTTCTCCATCTGTAACCGTCGATAAACTTAGCTCGGCGGCAATGATCTCATGAGTGTTGGTATCGACTGCAATATGCAGCTTTCGCCAGACTCTACGCTTGCCATCCGTCCCATGTTTTTTGACTTTCCATTCACCTTCGCCATAAACCTTAAGGCCAGTAGCATCAATGGCTAGGTGCTGTATCGCTCCTCTCGTTTTAGTCTTAAATGAAACCTCAACTTGCTTGGCTCTACGACTGATGCAGGTGTAATGCGGACAACTTAACGGTACATGGGCTAACCTAAATATCGAGTCGATAAATCCTTGCAGCGCTCTCAATGGCATAGAAAAAACTCGTTTGACCATGAGTGCTGTCGTGATAGCTAAATCACTGAACCGACGCGGCCTACCGCGCTTATTCTGTTTGCTTTGCGCCCATCCGCTTATTGCTTCTTCATCAATCCAAAAAGTCAGAGAACCACGGTTAATGAGTGATCGGTTGTATTGCTTCCAGTTGGTTGTTTTATAACGAGGCTTAGGCATAGGACTACGAGATAGAGTGGAGGTAGCTGATCAGATCGTAGGTTCTTGATTTAGTTCCATTGAATTACGCAACAAAGCCATCTCACGCTGGCATACTGACACAACAGCAGTATGACGAAATTCTTAATACCATCATCACTCAATTCAGCATTTCTATTGAAATGCTCATACAAGTCTCATGTTCACGTTATGTCGATGACCCAGAACAGCTACTTGGAAGCATGGAGCAATATGTAGTCCAGTTGTTCGAAGAGGGAAAAGGTATCAGTCAAATTTACAAAAAGGAGAGCAGAAATGGACTCGACAGTTGAAGATGCAGGCGAAAAAGCACTAGCGGCTGCTATTACCGTTCTGACCTCTAGTGAAGATATTTAATAGCAAGTTGTTACCCTATGCAAAGCGTTTGAAGACGATTTGCCAGCGCTATCATTGCGATTGGCGTTCAGTTGCGATTTTCAGCTCGCTGTACTAAAGGATGAGCTAGAAGTGGAAGAGTGGACAGACCTCGCGCATTTCTCTCAAATAGCTCATTGGGAGGTGATCGCTGAGTCGGCAGTTGACCAATTTACTAAGCCTCAAATCTACATGCTTAGTCAAGAAATTATAGGAAAGTAAATGCTGATTGAGGCCGTATGGGATATCACCAGTGCAAGGGCAAGGAAGCGGCACACAAAGAGCAAATTGAGCTCGCTTGTAGACACTAGCACAAAAAAGATTGGCGCTTGGGATACAAGCACCGGGAGCAAGTGCTAGAGATTGCGGAAAGCCTTTGTAGGCGCAAAAGCAGATAAGTGGCCGAGCAACGAAGAGATCTTTGCAAGAAACCTTATTTGGAAAGTTTCAATGTGGGACAACCCAACGAACTGAGTGGAATTAAATTTACAAGGTTCAACTAATATTATTTCGATTATCGAAACGATATTAATTTGATAGCTAAATTAATGTTCAGTGACCCTAGATGATGTTGTGAGATGCGCGTTTGGTAACTGGACATTACTTTATGGAACTATCTCAACTTCCACTGCATGTTCAGATGCAGGTGCAAAGTAAGCTTAAAGGCAAGTCGAAAGCGCTTCCTGCACCCCTCAACCAATAGACAAAAAGAACAAGCTCGAGCGCAGCTTTGAGGACGAATATCCGCTGGTGGCCGCACCTCTGGCTACGCGTTTGAGTCCATCAAGCTCCTACTTGGGCATAAGACGTTCTACCCCCCAGATTTTGTAGCTTACTATCCTGATCACTTCTGCTTCTACGAAACCAAAGGTTTTATGCGCGATGACGCTGCAGTAAAGCTAAAGACCGCTGTCGGTATGTTCCCTATGAAGTTTGTGCTTGTTACCAAAGAAAAGGGTAACTTCCGGTTTAGGGAGGTAACAAGTAATGGATTTGCGTAAAGCTGTTAATCTATAAGGCCATAAGTGTACGTTAGACATGAGTGGAGCTAGTGGAGGCATACCAGAACTAGTAACGTTCGAGATTCAAATCGCTATTGGCATCACCAATCACCACCACAAGCTAGGTACAACACTAGTCTTCGCCAAATGGTCGCCAGACCTGGTACTGATCCACCAGCATAAACGCTTGGCTATAGACCTATTCTATCCAGTAGTGCGCGAGCGCTGCCTTGAGGATGTAAATGCACATTCAAAACTGACCGATGAACGGCAAAATCAAGTTGCTCACGCTTTGATGATGTACGCCATTTTGAAGTACACGCTAGTTAAGAACGAAGAAATTAAGTGTAGGCGCTATAAAGGCCGTGGGATCATCATCTCGTCTAAAGTCGTGACGAAATGCCCGGCTTGTAATGGCACTGGGATTAGCGATTTAGCATACCCATTCGCTTATGTTTACAAGGTTTCAAAAACCACCGGCCTTAGCCGCTCTGCCTTTTATCGGAACTATTCGAACCTCGCTAACGATTTGTTTTTACCCTGTGTGAAGCGGAAGACAACGCACGTAGGCACTTTAAGAAGATCACCCAATAAGGAAATACTATGCCTTACACCATGAGAACGCGGCTAGGCCATCGATTCAAGACAAACACCGCTCAGTCACCGGGAGTGGTGAGGAACAGTGAACACACTATTCATCATGCCGACTTCGACCTGGTACTAACTGCAGCAAAAGCCAGTATCGCCAGTAACAATCAAGTAGAAGTATCGGATATCGGTGATGTCAGTATCTCGCGCTTATGGGCGAACCTACATGGGGTGATTGGGTTGGCTGAGAACGAAGAAACGTACAATCACAAGCTGAACCTTTTTCAGTTCAATAACATTACCGGTACTTCTAATTATGCCCATGACCGGTGCGCGTTCGTCATTACTGCAGACTACAAAACATATGGTGTGGCCACCTTGATTTTTGGTAGTGACATTAAGACTTTCGATAGGAGTATTTAATATGGCAATCACACGTTACACCGTAGCTAGGCTGGTGGACTACGGGATGGGGTTTACAGACTAAATCATCAAGAACTACAACACGCAAGCCGAGGCGCCTTTTTACTATGGTAATGCAAAGCACGAAGTTGATAAGCCTGACGATAGCCGTACCGTCTAGGTGTTTGGTTGTGCGCTCTACCCAACGGTACGTACGCCATCAAATAGCTTTGGTATTCGCTTTGAGCTTGGGTGTTCTCGAGCTTCAACATAGGATTGATAGCGCCAACCACGACAACGGACAAGGCAACACTGGTTACAGTAATGCGCCAGATTGTTATCGATGCAGCGAAGACAGACGAGAAAATAGATAAGAGCGTTAGCTATAAAGTAAAGGGTGGTGATGCGTTATCTTCGATTTATATCGCGCATCCAAAAGCGGCTTTGTTGCGTAATTCAATGGAACTAAATCAAGAACCTACGATCTGATCAGCTACCTCCACTCTATCTCGTAGTCCTATGCCTAAGCCTCGTTATAAAACAACCAACTGGAAGCAATACAACCGATCACTCATTAACCGTGGTTCTCTGACTTTTTGGATTGATGAAGAAGCAATAAGCGGATGGGCGCAAAGCAAACAGAATAAGCGCGGTAGGCCGCGTCGGTTCAGTGATTTAGCTATCACGACAGCACTCATGGTCAAACGAGTTTTTTCTATGCCATTGAGAGCGCTGCAAGGATTTATCGACTCGATATTTAGGTTAGCCCATGTACCGTTAAGTTGTCCGCATTACACCTGCATCAGTCGTAGAGCCAAGCAAGTTGAGGTTTCATTTAAGACTAAAACGAGAGGAGCGATACAGCACCTAGCCATTGATGCTACTGGCCTTAAGGTTTATGGCGAAGGTGAATGGAAAGTCAAAAAACATGGGACGGATGGCAAGCGTAGAGTCTGGCGAAAGCTGCATATTGCAGTCGATACCAACACTCATGAGATCATTGCCGCCGAGCTAAGTTTATCGACGGTTACAGATGGAGAAGTACTCCCGAACTTACTGAAACAAACACGCCGAAGTATCCTTGAGGTGTCTGGTGATGGCGCTTACGACACGAGAGCGTGTCACGCTGCTATTAAGATTAAGGGAGCTATTGCGCTTATTCCCCCAAGAGAAGGGGCTGCCTTCTGGGAGCGTGGTCACCCTCGAAATTTCGCCGTGGGTTGCCAGAAATTATACGACTCAAATAAGTATTGGAAAGAGCGGTATGGATACCACAAACGTTCACTCTCAGAAACAGCGATGTATCGAGTTAAACAGTTGCTAGGAGGGAAACTGAGCTTAAGAAATTACAATGCCCAGGTGGGTGAAACTTACGCGATGATAAAAGCGTTGAACAAGCTTACTGGGTTAGGTATGCCTGAAACTTGTCGTATTGACTAAGAAACAAGCGAAACGGGTTGGCTCTATCTCTAAATTTAATTACGCAACAAAGCCTCCAAAAGCGCTAATATTCACCGAATAATAATTCATTTAATATTAAATCGATTATCAAAGTAATATTAAAAAGGCCGCTAGAAGCGGCCTTATATTTATTCAGTTGTTATTCCCATTAAAAAAGGAAGTTCAAAAGTTGATCTAGTTCATCGAAGCTAGCGAGGCTAGGAAGATGAACCTCTTTATTGCCATTAATGATGATCGTTGGCGTTTTGTTGATGTTGTAGTCGCTTGCCATTCGATCCAGTTCTTCTGCCTGTTGTGTAAGCTCTTTTGAACCGGTTCTAAACTCATCCGGGTTCGCTCCTGTAATTTCCAAAAGCTTTGCTAAATCTTCTCGCGTCTCAGGAGAACGGTCTATTTTCATGTGGATGCTTGCCAGTAGGGCAATGGTAAAGGGCGCTTCAAGATTCTGAGCTCTGGCAGCAAGGATACTCTCTTGCATCTCTCGGCCAAGCTTGCCGACTTTCATAGGAACGTCTACGTACTTAACGTTAGCGCGTTCAGCCATCAGATGAACCGGAGAGTGCATAATTCCACAAGGGCGGCAGTAAGGCGTGTAGAAGACTTTAACTTCTGGCTCGCTGGTGGCCTCTCTATCAAGGACTGTGTAGTGAACGCCCTCAGTGAATTGAGTACCAGCCATAACTTTAGGTATATGTTTTAGGCTAATTGCGATCACAGCAAACATAAGGAGGATGTAGGCAAAACTTGTTTGTTTAACTAACTTATTCATGGAGAAACCTATTGAGGGAAAAAAAGGCCGCGAACGGCCTTTGACTTAGGACAATAAGCGCCATCCATAGCGCTCAAACACATACTTAGAAACTGTATTTCGCACCAAGCTTAAAGGTGGTGTCGCGTGAATCTCGCATATCTTTGTTTGCAATTTGTAGGTAAGGCGCTAGTGGGCCTAAACATGCGACCGTTGCTTTTGCTTCGTAGTCTGTAGCGCTATCACTACCAGTTACATCTTTCATAGTGCCGATTTGTGTCTTGTGGATTGCTTTACCCGTTAGGGTTACTACACCGTCAAAGCTGTAGCCTACTGTTAGGTCAGTTCGACCAATCGTAGAGCGCTTGCTCTCATTGAATAGAGTAGCAGATGCATCCCCACGATCACGTACACCCTCAACCACAGTAGCGCTACCCGTTTCTAGGCGATAGCGAGCAGAAGTGAAGATGCCGTTATCAAAGCTGTAAGCCGCCTCTAGGCCAGCTCTGATAACGTCTGAATTAACTTGTTTAGCTGTACCAGAATAAGCGTACTCACTACCACCTGGCATTATTTCAATGTCGAAGTCTTTCGTATTGCCATGTTTGGTTTTCCATACGTAGCCAAGCTCAGGAACAAGAGAGAAGTTATCAGTAATTTGGATATTGTGTTTCGCTGTTAGGTCAAAGTCGCGCTTCTTGTTGTATTCAAGAGCGATAGAAGAGCCGATCTTATCGAAGTCGTAACCTACAATGATGGTGTTATTCGCTTCACCTTGCTTACCTGCAGACTCGGCGCTTGCTTCAACGAATGCGCCAGCGTGTGCCGTTGCTGATAGTGCTGAAAGGATTAAAGTTGAAATAATTGTCTTTTTCATTCTGTGTGTCTCTTTGTCTTAAGTCTCGGAAGGGTGGAGCATCCTTGCTCCGGTAGTAAGTTCGTTGCTGGTGTTCTTAGAACGCGAACTTAGCGCCTAACTTAATAGCGTTGTCGCTGTTTTGGTGGTTATGAGCGTATTGAACGTAAGGAGCTACGCCATCAAAGCTAGTGAAAGTAGCTTTAACTTCGCTTGTCCAGTTAGAGTCGTAGCCGTAGCGGCAATCAGTGCCTTTAAGAGCGCTGTTAACTTTCTTGCCAAAGTCACCGTTAGACTTTAGGTCTTTGTTTAGTTCAGCTTTGTGGATAGCTTTAGCTGTTAGAGTTACAGCGTCAAAGTGGTAGCCAACTAACAAGTCAGTACGACCGATTTGGCTGCGTTCCTTAGCCAAATTCTCTTTATGTGCCTTGCCGTCTTTTTTGCCTTTAACGTCAATTGAAAATGGTGTTACATCGTAATCTACGCGGTAACGAACAGAAGTGAAGAACTCACCAAAGTTAGCACCAGTTTCTAGACCAAACTTCGCCACGTCAGACTTAACACCTGTAACGTGGAAAGAATCAATGCTGTTGCCAGCATCCTCCTTAAAGTCAATTTTTCCATTGATGTCTTTGCTCTTGCCAAACTTAGCAACGTAGCCCATTTGAGGCTTAACGTAGAAGTGCTCGCTAATTTCAAATGTGTAAGCCGCGCCAAGGTCTAGATCTTTAGCTGTAGTTGCTTCTGCACAAAAAGAGACGTTTTCAATTGGAGAGAAACCAATAATCGCACCTTGCTTTGCGCTGCTGTCACCGAAGAAACCAGTTTTTGCGTTTGTTACACGCTCTGAATACACGTCTAGAGATACGTTTGCGAATGCTGCAGATGAAACCATTACTGCTAGAACTGCCGAAGCTACTGCTAGTTTTTTCATTAGAAAATCCTAAGTTATTTTATTGAAATTTAAAGTTAATAAATAAATCACAAAAAGATACGAAACTACTATTTGTGTTTCATCTTTGACTTCGGGGTGAGCTGTACGTGTGATTGGTTCATTTGTGAAGTGTTAATTCTCAATTTGATCGTAAAAATTCATTTCATTTGCAGTGGGGTTTGCTTATATGATGCAAATTTGCTGTGTATTGTTTCATTTTTGGTTCTGGTTCTGGTTCTGGTTCTGGTTCTGGTTCTGGTTTTGGTGCTGGTTTTAATTTTGATTTTGAGTTGAGAAAAAAAAAGCTAGGGCAATGCCCTAGCTTTTCGTGATTAGTCGTTGGTTCTTAGAAGTAGTAAGCCACGCCAAATTCAAAGCGATGCTCGTTTAAGCTCTTGTCTTCAATTTTTTCTTTGGTTTGGGTGTTTGTGTATTCGTGAGTAACGTCAAACCACCACTTACCATCACTTGTGAAAGGTTGACCGTATACGGTTTTCATTTTTGAAATATCAACGGGCACTTTAGCTCCAGTTTGATTCTGTTTCGAATCCAAGTGCATGTATTGAGGTTGGAACATGATGTATTGACCCCAATCGCTGATAGACAATGAACCATATAGGTTTGCTTGATAACCCGTAGTATCAATTTTGCCAGCATCATGTTTAGCATTGCCCGTTACATAAGCAACGTTCGGGAACAAGGTGAAAGACTCCCAAGGCGTTGCAACCTTACCGATAGTACCGATTGCTACCAGATCGCTAGAGTTCTTACCCCAACCGCGCATATAATCGATCGATACACCTGCTTGCGGCAGCGCAGTTAACCCCGTGTCTAATACTTGGAAATAACGCAAACGTGAATTATCTGCTTTTTCTTTGGTGTTGTAGTTGTGCTCTATAAGAGCCATGTAGTTATTGCCCTCAGAGAATGCGCCAGCAAGACCAAGGTTAACTTTTAAGTCGTTCTTATTGCTCGCTTGACCCCATAGGAACGAGTTAACTTTTGTTAGGTCGCTTGGATCTGGCGCATCTTCGGCACCGCGAGCGCTATCACCTAATAGTTCTGGGTTCTCAGGAACAACCACTTCACCTGTGTTTTCGTCTAAGTAAGCTGCGTTAACGCTCATAGTTGTAGCTGCTAGAGCTAGAGCTAGAGCTAGAATAGTTTTTTTCATTTTAATCCTCGGGATTCTTGGAATATTTATCGATGAGCAGTCGTGACAGCCCATTGGTAAATAAGGTTGGCAGTTATCCGCCAACCAATGAGAGTTATTACTTGATAGCCGCTTCGATAGCAGGAATGGCGGTGTGGAAGAAGCCAACTGCTAGACGTGGCGATGATGGTTCGCTGTAGCTACTGAACATAGCGATTACTGTTTTAGAGTCCGGTTCTACCGCGATGATTTGACCGAATACGCCAACCGCGATCATCCAATCCTTGCCGCCAAGGTTTAGGATGCGGAATTGATCTTTGTAGAAGCCATCAGCCAGACCAGCTTCTTTGCCTTTAGCCCAAGCGTTACGAACTTCATCGTTACCTGCCCAAACAGCGTCTAGCCATTCTTTAGGAACTACTTGCGCTCCGTTTTGGGATTTGCCATCGTGGGCCCAAATATCACCCATGTTCGCAAAGTCGCGAGTTGTCATACCCATAGAACCACAAGCGATAACAGTGCCCTCTTTATCAACCATGATGCTTGTGTCAGAGGTAAACTGACCTTTTTCCCAAATCTTTTCTTGCAGGTAATCAGTGAAGTGTTTACCAATAGCACGTTGAGTCGCTAGGCCAAGAACCTCAGTGTTGTATGAGTGGTATTCGTACTTCTCACCTTGCGTGTAAGATAGTTTTTTAAGGTGTGGCGTGTAGTCTTTAATACCAATCCATTCAGAGTCAGTGTGACCTTTCCAAGAGATCGCATGTTCCATTGAAGTATCCCAATCGTCACCGTAGACGTTAGGTACTGGATCGATAAGAGCGAAGCCAGAACGCATATCAGAAACATATTGAAGTGGGTAAGCGCCTATAACAGTGCCTTTCGCTTCTGGTAGCCATTTCTCAACTGGATCGCTGAAATTCAAGTATCCCTCTGACTGAGCGATAGCCATTAGAGAACTGGTGATCGACTTGCCAGCCGACATAGTGAATTGTTTTGTGTTTTTGTTAGTGCCTGACCAGTAGTGTTCGTGTACTAGCTTGCCGTCTTGTAAAACAACCATAGAACGGTTGTGAAGACGGTCGCGTAGCAAGTCGTAAAGAGGCAGAGGGAAGCCGTCAACGTCTTGAACTTGGATTGAGGCAAGGTCTAGTGTTTTGTCTGACTTCTCGAAAGTTCGTGGGTTTGAGCTTTTTTCAACAACTGCGTGTTCACTGGTACGTTGTGGCTCAACGTAGAACATAGAAACGTATTCGTTAGAGTCCCAATTGGCTTGTGTGATGCCTAGTGGAGCAGTGCGTTCGAGCATTGCTTTATCTTCTGCGTGAAAGGTTACACCATCAGCGAACGCGCCAGTAGTGACCGCTGCAAGAGCCACAGCTAAGACAGTTTTTTTCATGTTAATACCTCGGGATTCATAGAATATTTATCGATGAGCAGTCGTAACAACTCATTGGTAAATAGAAGCTGGTGGTGAGCCGCCACCAGCTTAAGGTTTAGAACTTACTTAGCTTGACGCTTCGCTAGTTCTTCAAAGATTGGTTGGATTACGTCACGAACGTACACTTCAACGAATGCGAAACCTGTTGGCTCGCGGTACGCACCTTGAAGCGCGATGATGTTGCCTGATTCGTGGTCGAACGCTGAGAAGTTACCGTTAACACCGATCATGGTAGAGAACGTCTTACCTGTTTCTGGATCCGTAACTGTACGCCATTGGTTCTTGTAGAACGCTTGAGGATATACAGCAGCTTCGTACTCACGGTCAGCCCAAGCGTTCTTAACTACTTCGTCACCCTCTTTAACAGCATCGATGTATGACATAGGAAGAACTTGCTCGCCTTTGAAGTTCTTACCATCGTTAACCATTAGGTATGAGCCGATAGCGAAGTCACGAGCTGTAATGTTCATAGAGCCAGAAGCAGCGCTTTCTTTCTCTTGGTTCACAAAGAAGCTAACTGGGTGGTTAAAGCCACCTTTCTGCCAAATGAACTTGTCGAACGCTTCTGAGTAAGGCATACCAGTAACGCGGCTTACCACTAGACCTAGCATTTCAGTATTAATATCGCGGTATGCGTAGAACGTACCAGGTTCTGCAGTTGGACTAACTTCTTTACCAAACATTGTTAGCCATTCGCTAAAGTTGTTTAGTTGGCCGTAAGCGTCTGCAGGTGGAACAAGCTCGCCTTTCTCGTTTTCAACAAGGCCGTTGTAACCAACAGATACAGCCATGTGAGAATCCCATGAACCAGTAGTAAGACCAGTCATACCCCAGTTGTGGTAGTCATCGCGAGACTTAGGAAGATCCCAAACACCGGCAGTCATATCAGAGAAGTGTTGAATGCTAACGTTTTCGAAGCCTGAACCATTAAGCTCTGGCGCGTACTTGCCAATAGGGTCAGACATTTTGAAGTAACCGGCTTCGGCAACAGCGAACGCAAGCATTGAGCTAAACGACTTGTGAGCACTCATAACGTGGTGGTTTGTCGTTTGTTCTGTGTTTGACCAGTAATCTTCTGAAAGGATTTCACCGTCTTTGTTCATGATCACGTAGCTTTGGATCGCTGCGCGGTCACGCATGATGTTATACATGCTGATCTTCTTACCCGGACGAATATCATCAACCATCATTTTTGCAGGGTCGAAAGTGCCAGTAACTTTCAGAGGCATCTTGTTTGCTTCGTTTGGCGTTACTACTGAGTGGTAGTGGTAAAGATGAGCGTCAGCCATAGTAAAACGCATGTTTTTAGCTTCTTCCCAAGCGCGAACAGATACTTGGTAAGGTTCAAGGTTCTTAGCCATCTCTTCGCTTGGAGCGTGGTAAGTAACGCCAGCGATTGAACCGAATGATGTAGCCGCGATAGCCATAGCAATAATTGATTTTTTCATTACATAGTTTCCTATTTGTGATGCCAGATAAGCTGACAACTTTAGATTAAATTTGCCTTTTCAGAGTCTATAGCTGACTCATTTATCCATTGGTGGTTTCAATATTGAAACCTATGCCAGTTAACCGCAGGAGATGACTCATATGTGAAATGGCTTGAGAGTGAATATACACGATCGAACTCAGTTGTGAAACATTTATTGGCCGAAAATAATCAATAATCGGCCTATAAATGTAACAAGGTTTAAATTAGTGCAACTTTGAGCAGTCTTTACATGATTTGTGGTTATTTATGAAACGCTCATGCCTATCTGAGTCAAATTCAGAGCTTGATTCACAAGTGGAGTTCGGGCATGGATTTTCAACATAGTGGTTTGGGTTCATTAACGCATAGCCCACACACGCGCAAAACGCGATGAGCAGTGTTAATGCCGCAATGTTTCTTTGATGTTTTTTCATTCTTTCTCCGCAATTTGTAATGATTGAGCAATAGCGTTCTTGACGAACGAAGTGTAAGTACCAACCACGCGTCCCTCGCTTTTCAGCTTCTTGAACCGCTAGCGCAATGAAACCGGCATGTTGGTGTAATGAAATGGGTAAGTCTCATCCGTGTGGATGTTGAACTCTTCATCCTTTGGCTGTGTGCTTTTAAGCTTTGCGCCAAGGTTCCCAAGCAAATCAACACGGCCATTCATGCAGTTAGAACCTCGCTAATATGAGTTGCTAGCTGGTGGTACTTGTAAGTTACGTTCCCACTAAGAACGCCAGTACCTGTGAAAGCCGCGTTGGTAATGTCTGTGCTTTGTGGAATGATAAATGGCAATAGCTCGAGGTTTGGATATCCATCAAGAGCTAGCTCGTGTTCATCGTGCATGCTAGATACGGTTAGGCAGAACATGAGCCACAACGTCTTTACCGATAATTGCAGATAAAGAGGCTAGGGTATCCGCGAACATATTTAGCCCAAACTGATCAACCGCATCATCCGTTGTAGGAGTCAGAACGAGATCGGCCATGGCAATAACCAAACGTGTGGTGTTCGAGTCGAAACCACCGCAATCAATAACCGTCAATTCATCTTCTGGATGCAGTCGGGACGGTAAAGGATCTCGTTCATTAGGTGGTACAGGCACAGGGTGCGTGAGTCATGCAATTTCATTTGATAGTGTGTCCAATATTATTTTGATAATCGAATCAATATGTTTCTCTAAATTCCGATGTTGGCTTTTTTGTTAACGTGACGCTTGATATCACTTACCCGATAACCAAACACCTTTTGTCATGAGGTCACAGGTTGCTGGAAGAAAGGGGGGGGCTCGGACTTCAATTCTCGCCCTATTAGGCTAACGTTTAGGTCTGTGTCGTAATGGGTATTAAAGAAGCGAATAGACATATATTCTTCTCCATCAATATTAGAGTGACCTTTGCCTAAGCGCTTTACACTCTCGTCCATTACGCCTCCATCTCTTCAACCGACAGCTTTAGATATTCAATGATGTAGGCTAGCAGTGGGGTAGTGGCTACGGTGCCAGACTCAAGGCTATTCGTGATCATGGTGTGTAGACGCATTAGATACTTCGCACCTAAGTTATGATCTATGCGGCACTTGGTGCCAAGGAAGTGACGGGCCACCATAATCATTGATAAAAAGATCTTCTCTTCACCGGTGGCCTCGGCAACCCTTACCCCGTGGAGTCCTGCCTCGCTAGTTTTTGAATTGTGGGACTTCACAATCATCCTGATCGCACGGTCATAATTGAACATCTTGGCAATGCGCTTGTGCCTAGCATTTTCACCAAACATTAGATCCATCATTTCGGTGTTGTACCTAGCAAGCTCAACGTTAAGGAACGTTTTTGGAAATAGCCTCTTAAATGCACGAATTAGCATTTGATACCCTTTTTAATATTGTTTTGATAATCATTTCCTGATTTCTTGTGTGTCTGACACTGTAAATTGGAGAATGCGTTTTACATCGATAACACCATTGTTGCGCTCGAACAAATGGAGCGTTCCGCCCTCAAAGAACCTAAGGTACTCACCTTCCTTTAGGTTGAATCGGTAATTGCCCATCCTCTTGTTGAACTCTCGCATTACGCGCTTTTTTGTTGTGTCCTGTATAAGAAAGGTCGGGGGAGTATTCCCAACTGACTCTGTTAACGTGTAAATGACCAAATCACTCTTCTCAGCATCATTCGTAATCGCCATCCTGCGTTAAGACCATCTAGAAACTTGTCCATAGCATCTAGCTCGAGCTCACAGCTCGACAATTCTTTAAGTGAGCCATCCACCAGCCTCACTCCTTTTTTCCAAACTGAACCGTTAGTGGCACTCCGTATAAAACAGAGAACCTTTCGGCTTTGGCTCTCAGTCGAGCCAATCTAAGATCGCCAATCCTTGTCATCGTTAATTCACCTCTCGGATGTAGTATTTAGCGCTGAGTACTAGCTC
Organism: Vibrio coralliirubri; assembly: GCF_024347375.1. NCBI lineage: Bacteria > Pseudomonadati > Pseudomonadota > Gammaproteobacteria > Vibrionales > Vibrionaceae > Vibrio > Vibrio coralliirubri. The sequence continues at coordinate 1,200,182 of NZ_AP025470.1, forward strand.
GGTACTTGTTGGCCGAAATACAGAGAATGATTCTTTGCAGTTGCGAACCAATACGCGGTCGCGCTTGTGCGAGTTTACAAGTTGAAAGCGAGCTGTTATCTCGTCCACGGCCTTGTTCTTGATTGATGTAAGTAAAAGAGTCACATCACGGTTTCTTTCATCACGTCTTACGACTTGAAAGCACTTAGGCATCGGTTAGCTCCACACTGTTAAGCTTGCGAACAACAAAGACATTCCTTGCGTTTGACTGTTAGCTATAGTGTCTTTAGCACACAGGATAAGGCTGATATCTCTTTCCATTTCTCGCTCTGGGGACTTAGTTCATTTGTATTCACAGATCTTCTCTTCACGTTCTGCTGCGTCATCCATAATGAAAATGCCTGTCATTGGAATAACCGTCATTGCTAGGCCAAGTGCGCATTGGCTTAGCTTAACTTGGTAATTCATAGTAAATAGGGCAGCGAAGCCAAACAGTGTCCACAGTGATCACGCTAAAAAAGGTTTGGTTTTGGCGTAGCATCCACGCGCCAGTTTTAGTCTTCTTAGCAAGCACAAAGCCTAATGCTGAAAGTGCTTTGTAAAGGCATAAGCAAGCAAACAAGAGTGCCGCTATGCTTAGATTTAAAATAAGACCAAAAACGAAAGTCACAGCGCCAATTGAAAGCAGCGTACCTGACTGAATTTTCATTTATTCATCTTGCTACCCCTAGTGAGATGAATGATTAATTAAAGTTCTTTCTGAACAGTGATTGCCACGCCATCGGTAAACTCATGCGTTAGCGATATAGCAACACTATCGATGGTGGTTTTACTTTTTAATTTCTCCATCGCTGCCATCTCGTCTTTCGTTAGTCCTGCTAGTTGTTCGCACAACATTGCTTTATAGTTTTCACGGTCAACAAGGCCTGTGTTAAGTAATTTCGAAAAGTCCATGTCTATGCTCATCACCATGTGACCTAAATACGCTTCGGAGTCCTGAACCTTTGTCGCTTCATAGCTTTTCACAGTGGTGAACTGGTCGATTCTTTTACCTGTAAACTGGGTTTTGAGGTCTTGGTTTAAGTCTTCTAGGAATGATTGAGAGAATGAAGACTGCGGCTCATGGTCGAGTTGTTTAACTTCGTTTCTAACCATCGTGAAGACAGTGGCGATTACTAATAGAACTAATAATTTTTTCATCGGTGTTTCCCCTAGTTGATGAATAAGTATTAATTTGGCAATCAATCCGATATTGAATTGATTATTAATCCGGTGCGTAATTAAGCTTGGAGCTTGAAACCTTTAGGCTTCACGACAATTGGTGTCACCTTGAACGAGTAGCCATAAGTGCCGTCAAGATAGATGCTGGTGGCGTCTGATAGCGCCACGGCAACGCCTTTAGATGCTGCATATTCATGGCCTACACGTTTTGCCGTGTCTTCACATATGCCTGTGCTTAGTTCTGGGAATGGATACCACTTCGCTTCCATTACCAACATGCGTCTAGTGTCTTCTGCACCTGCATAAATGTTGTAAGCCTCTCCATCACGAAGTGACTGAAACCTCTCGTAAACATCCAGATTGTATTGAGAAGAGTTATTAATAGCGTGAGCGCAAGAAGCGCCAAATGCTGTAGAGATGATTAGGGCTGCTGCCGTTAATCTTTTCATTGGTTTCTCCTAACTATGTAAATGTTCGAACTCTTCAAGTTCTTCAATCTCTAAAAATTCCTCGACAACGATGTTGTCAATTGGATCGTTCTGGTTGCAACAAGCTAAGAGCAGACAGCCAATGAACAAAAGTGTGTGTAAGCCTGCCATGTGACTAAAGCTCTTCAAATTCTTGGTTAACAACCTCTTCTACATAGTTCAAAAGATCTAAACGTCTTTCGTCTGTTTCAGCGTCTTGAGTTGATGTAAGCAATTCGATTAGTTGTTTAGATAAAGTGTCATCTTCATCAAGTGCTGAAACTGCATTGCCAATAAAGCGCTTCGCCTCTTCAGGCCAAATTAATTCCGCTTCCATATCAGAGATAATTGGAGTGATTCGGTTAAGTAGACTTTCAAGTTCTAGAACTTTCATGGGGCGCTCCTGTTAATTGATACCCTTATCAATATTGATTCGATAATCGTAATAATATTATTCCGACTCACATTCGTCTTTTTGAGTTTTACGAAGGATGGTAGGTTCATTTTTGATTTTAATTGTCAGGTTTGTGTTAATTGGTTTCGTTTGGGGTGCTACATGGGAGGTTGCTTGTGTGGTTATGATGCTTTCAGGGTGTTAGTTGAATCGATGGTGGGTGCTTGGTGGCTCCTACGTCGTTGAATAAATCAAAAACAAAGCCATCGCCTTTTCCTGATGGCTTTTTTGTGTCTGGTAATTATGAAAACTGAAACCAAAATTTATCTTATTAACCTTGTAGCGCTTATTGTAGCCATCGCGATGGTAAATGTGATACTGCGGCGCAGCGAAGATAGCAGAAGTGAGCAGTTGAAAGTCGATATCGTTTCAAATGTCAATTATCTCACCGGCGCTGTTGCCAATCTTCACTCATCCGTTGAGGACTTTAAGCTATCTAACCAAAACATGCAGGGGCAGTTAAGCACTCTCATGGGCAGCAAATGGAGCTGTTTAGTCGCGTTAATCGTGCTGAAAGTGACATTAAGAGCTTGCGTAGTGAAATGCGCGAAGAGATTCAGATAATTGAAGAGAGGATGGGGAAATGGGCAAGCAGCAATACGAATACTTCACCGAGGCAGAACTAAGCTGCAAGTACTGCGGCAAGTCGAACCCAAACGCGTAAGCAGAGCAAAATCTAATGGAAAACGTGGATTACATGCGTGATCTATTAAATTTTCCTTTGCCGGTATTTTCTGCTTACCGTCTGCTCAAGCAAAGAAGCCCTAACATGGCGCAAGAGAAGCTAATTCAGAAAACAACTGATCTAGTCGAGCAGGTTCACTTTAACTACAAAGCTAGTAATCGAGCGCCTTTTATGCGTAACCAAAGCATGAAAGTTATCACTCATTTCTGGCTATACAGTCAGAATATGGCGTATTTCCTTGGTCGAAACGCTTCACTTGCACTCAACATGAGCAAGTTCCAGAGCGCAGTAGAGAAGCACGAAGCGCGTAGAACGTTCGCTGCTTTTGCTGCAGTTGGTTTTGTAATGTTTGGTGTTACTGGTATGCCAGGGGCAGGATTGCTAATTGATATACTAAGTGCTGCTTTAAGTGATGATGAGCCGGTAGACGCAAAAATCGAGCTTCGTAACTAGTTAACAGATGTTATGGGTTCTCGATGGGCTGCGACGATAACTCTAGGGCCATTGTCTGTTGGTACTGGTTTAGACCTGCAATCGCGTACTAGCGTGAGTGATTTGTTTGTCCGTACCTTTGATTCACCAAGATCGTTCACTGACTTAATGAGGTCTACGCTAATAGCTTCGGTGGTCCTACATTGAGTTCTCTATCAAGTTACGGCTAAGCGGTTGATAAGTTCAAGCAGGGCAAGGTCTACGATGGTGTTGCAAAGCTGTCGCCACTGTTCATCAAAACGTAATGACCGCTTTGAAGTGGAGTGACATGTTTGGTGAGGGGGCAAGTAAAACTGCTTCTGGTGCTGCGATTGTCGATAACTTCACTGCAGGGGAGATATTTGGCAAGAGCTTAGGATTTAACCCTCTAGTGCAGTCAGAAACTCAAAAGCATAGATTTGCTGTTAAGGCTAAAGAACGTGGCATAGAGGACAGGCGAACAAGCTTGATGGAGCAATTCACACAGGCCGCTAAAGATTATAATCCAAAAGCCAAAGATAAGAGCCTTTGTGAAATCCGTGAGTTTAACAAACGCAATCCGCCTAAATCGCTAACCGGTGACAAATTGAAGCAAAGTGTTAAGAGTCGAATTTCTGGTGCTGCTAAAGCGACTGGTGGCCTTTACCTTAAGAAATCGTCAGAGTATCTAAGGGAAGAGGGCAGGGTTGCTGATTACGGTATTAGGAGGGATACTCCATAACTACAAAAAAGGCCGCTATATGCGGCCTTACTTTTAGTGAGCTGAAACGCTCGAGAACACGTTGATTACACAGACTCCGGTAACAATTAATGCTATGCCTATTAGAGCTGCAGCATCAAGTTTTTGCCCGTACAAGAGCCAAGAGGTGCCAGAAATAAGAACAATACCTATCCCAGACCACATAGCGTAAGAGATACCTACGGGTATGTGCTTTAACGTCAAAGACAAGAAGTAGAACGCTACAGCATATCCAACAACAACAATTGCTGATGGTGCTAACTTAGTGAACCCCTCACTCGCTTTTAAAGCAGAAGTAGCAATCACTTCTCCAACAATCGCGATTAATAGAAACGTCCAGTGTCCCATGTTTTTCCTCATTTAATATGCCGCGAAATGCGGTCTTTGTTTGTTAATCAATAATTGCAACACAGCCATAAGGCCAGCACCAACCAATACAGGGAAGTACCATTGATACTTTCTCTTTTCGTATCTTCCTTGCCAGTGCATTAGTTCGCGTTCTGTAATGAGCTTATTAACGGAAGCTTCATGCGATAGCTTCGCTCTAAGCTCTAGAATCTCTTTGTCTTTATCGAACACATAAACATCTGTATTGATTATGTGACGATATAGCCAACAGAAAAGCTAACAACCGCAAGAATAAGCATAATTAAAAATGCGTTATTTGATATCCATTGGCCTAGACCTCCAAGAACTTCGAGCTTCACGACACCACCAACAAGTAGCCAAGCTAATATGATCAGGCCTAGCCGCAGTTAAATTATACTAGTTAGTGATTTAGAAGTGAAATGTTACAATGCGGTGTGGCTAGCGTATTAGCGATTCCTAGTATTACGTTTGTGTGCCTAGTATTAAACTTGAATTAGGCATAAATGTAGTCAAAAATGGTATTTTTGAAACTTATTGAATTATCACGACCCCTTATGCCAAAAGGCTTTAACGGGTTCGGGTGTTAAACTTTTTATATTTGGGGATGTGACATTGGAATTTTTGTTGGACTACGGCTTGTTTTTAGCCAAGATTGCGACCGTTGTAATCGCCATCATCGCAATTTTAGTGATTGCTAAATCTGTGGGTGGGAAATCAAGCGCGATTAAAGGTGAGCTGGAAATCACGAACCTATCTGAACACCACAAACAGACGATTGAACAATTAGAGCACCATCTACACGATGATGCTTTCATCAAAGCCCGTGATAAAGCAGAAAAGAAAGCGGAAAAAGAGAAAGTAAAATCACGCGGTAAAGAAGTGAAGAAAGCAGCGAAAGAGGGTGAGCTTGATAGCAAGCGTGAACCACATCTATTCGTTCTCGATTTTAACGGCAGCATTGATGCGAAAGAAGTGGCTTCATTACGTGAAGAGGTAACGGCGGTTCTGGCTGTGGCTCGTGAAGGTGATGAAGTATTGCTTAAACTTGAGTCTGGCGGTGGCATGGTTCACGGCTATGGTTTAGCGTCTTCTCAACTTGATCGTATCAAAGCGGCAGGTTTGCCTCTGACTATCTCGGTAGACAAAGTCGCAGCAAGTGGTGGTTACATGATGGCATGTATCGCAGACAAAATTGTATCTGCACCGTTTGCTATTGTTGGCTCTATTGGTGTTATCGCTCAACTGCCAAACTTCAACAAACTGCTTAAAAAGCACGATATTGAGTTCGAACAGTTAACGGCGGGTGAGTACAAACGTACATTAACTATGTTTGGTGAGAACAGCGATAAAGCACGCGAGAAGTTTAAAGAAGAGCTAGAAGAGACACATGGCCTATTCAAAGACTTCATCCGTGATCATCGTCCTGCGTTAGATCTTGAAAAAGTAGCAACGGGTGAACACTGGTTTGGTACACAAGCACATGAACTTGGGCTGGTGGATGAGATCAGCACTTCTGATGATTTAGTCGTAGCGGCATGTAAGGACAAAACAGTTCTAGCGATTCACTACGTACAGAAGAAAAAGCTTTCAGACAAACTAGCGGGCGTGGCAGGTAAATCTGCAGACAGCGTGCTGATGAAGCTGATTGAACGCGGTCAAAAGCCGATTGTTTAAGCTTATTCTGTTTTAGCTCTAGTATCTAATTCTAGGCTTAGTGCCTTACGTTCATTTACAGACGTTTGAGCCTTAAAAAGAAAGCGCATAAGTCATCAGACTTATGCGCTTTTTTATTGCTCCACTTCCGAGCGGGTGACCACTATGTTGTAGGGGGAGCGGAGTTTTATACCAAGCACTGACTTACTGTGATTGATATTAAATCTTGGCTCCATAATCATTACGTTTTGGACAAGTCGTCAGAATCTCTCTATGACCCGTGTCTTTGAGCTCTTCCAAAATCACATCAAAGCCCCACAAGCGATAAAGATGCTTCATCACTTCGTCGTAGCCTTTATCAAGCGGGATACGGTCATGAGGCACATATTGCAGTGTCATTGAACGGTCACCACGAACATCGACATTAAACACCTGAATATTCGGTTCAAGGTTACTTAGGTTGTATTGTGCCGCAAGCTTCTCACGAATCAGGCGATAGCCCGGATCATCATGAATGGCACTTACCTCAATGGTGTTTTTACGGTCGTCGTCGAGTACAGAGAACAGCTTAAAGTCTCGAATGATTTTTGGAGAAAGATATTGGCTAATAAAGCTTTCATCTTTGAAATTGTGCATCGCAAAGTGCACCGCTTCTAACCAATCACTTCCTGCCAGATCTGGGAACCATTCTCGGTCTTCATCGGTTGGTTCTTCACAGATGCGTCGGATGTCTCTAAACATCGCAAAGCCAAGCGCATAAGGGTTTATTCCGCTGAAATAAGGGCTATTGTAGGCGGGTTGTGCGACGACACTGGTATGGCTGTGTAGGAATTCTAAGATGAACTTATCACTCACCAAGCCTTCGTCGTAAAGATGATTAAGAATGGTGTAATGCCAGAAGGTTGCCCAGCCTTCGTTCATCACTTGAGTTTGTTTCTGAGGGTAGAAGTATTGGCTCACCTTGCGAACAATACGAACACACTCACGCTGCCAAGGTTCAAGCAGTGGTGCGTTCTTCTCGATAAAGTAGAGAATGTTCTCTTGAGGCTCGCTAGGGAAGCGGATCTTGGTCTCTTCTTCCTTACTTTTATTCTGAGGAACGGTTCGCCAAAGCTCATTCACTTGAGATTGCAGATAAGCTTCACGTTCTTCTTGTCTTGCTGTCTCTTCTGCAATGGAAATCTTCTCAGGGCGTTTGTATCGGTCTACGCCGTAATTCATCAGTGCATGGCAAGAATCAAGGAGCTGCTCGACCTCAGCGACGCCATATTTCTCTTCACAACCACTAATGTACTTCTTAGCGAACAACAGGTAATCGATGATGGAACTGGCGTCGGTCCATGTTTGGAACAGGTAGTTGCCTTTAAAGAAAGAGTTGTGGCCGTAACAAGCGTGAGCCATTACCAGCGCCTGCATTGTGACCGTGTTCTCTTCCATCAGATAAGCGATACAAGGATCGGAGTTGATCACGATTTCGTACGCCAAGCCCATTTGGCCATGCTTGTAGTTTTGCTCGGTTTGAATGAATTTCTTACCAAATGACCAGTGGTTGTAATTGATCGGCATACCAATGCTCGAGTAGGCATCCATCATCTGTTCTGAAGTAATCACTTCAATCTGGTTTGGGTAAGTATCTAAACGGTAATGCTGAGCCACACGCTTAATTTCTACGTGGTATTTCTCCAAGAGGTTGAATGTCCAATCTGGACCATCAGGCAGCATCTTGTCGTTTTTCTTCTCTGCAGCTTTGTCTTTCTCTGCAACGTTTGATTTCGCTGTCATGGCAAACTCCCTTACGCTGTCTCTTTCTGGAACAGTTCTCTAAACACAGGAAAAATATCATCCACCGTTTTAATGTTTTTCATGGCGAAGTTGTCAAAGCTACTCTCGAGTTTTTCGTATTCGTGCCAAAGCGTTTGATGAGAGCGGCGCGTTATTTCGATGTAAGAGTAATATTGGCAAGTTGGCAGAAGCGTATTGACCAGTAACTCTTTACAACGAGGAGAGTCATCAGCCCAGTTATCGCCATCAGAGGCTTGTGCTGCATAGATGTTCCACTCATTCGCAGGGTAGCGGTCTGCGACGATTTCCTTCATCAATTTCAATGCACTCGAAACAATGGTGCCACCGGTTTCTTGTGAGTAGAAAAACTCATGTTCGTCGACTTCTTTAGCCTGAGTATGGTGACGAATAAACACAACATCGACGTTTTCGTAGGTGCGGTTTAAGAACAGATACAGAAGAACATAAAAGCGCTTCGCAATATCTTTTGTGGCCTGATCCATTGAGCCGGACACATCCATTAGACAGAACATCACGGCTTGGCTAGATGGAATAGGGCGCTTCTCATAGTTTTTAAAACGTAAGTCGAAGGTGTCAATGAACGGCACGCTTTCAATCTTTTTACGTAACTCGGCAATCTCTTCTTTGAGGCGACCCTCTTCAAAAGGTTGCGCCGGCTCCGTCATTTTAACTTGGTCAAGCTGCTCCATCAGTAGGTTCAGCTCGCGCTTTTTACCTGCTGTCATCGCGGTTCTACGAGCAAGAGATTGCTGTAGTGAACGAACGATAGCGATGTTAGATGGAATCCCCGCGCTTTGGTAACCAGAGCGGTGAGTTTTCCATTCGGTGATTTTATTGACCTGATTTTTCTCTAGATTAGGTAGAGCTAAATCTTCAAAGAGAATATCAAGATACTCATCTTTTGAAATTTGGAAGGTAAATTCATCTTGGCCTTCGCCATCTGGGCTTGCGTCGCCTTGGCCTGAGCCACCACCTTGACCGCCACCTTTAGGGCGTTCGATTTTATCGCCAGTGATGAACTGATCATTACCTGGGTGAACGCGCTCTCTAACGCCGCCTTGACCTTGGTGAAAGTTTGGCTCTTTGATGTCTTTATGGGGAATAGTGACGTCTTCACCCGTTTCAGTATTGGTGATTGAGCGTCGGTTGACTGCATCGGCCACAGATTCTTTGATTTGCTCTTTATGGCGTCGTAAGAAACGCTGTCTATTCACAGCACTCTTATTTTTGCCATTGAGCCTCCGATCGATAAATTGTGCCATAAGAACTCCCTCTCAGCTGATGTCGCGATCCTACTTTTTATTCGGGTATAAGAGTAATTGGTTTATTGGATATAAAAGTTATTGGTTTATACGAGCTGCTCAGTTGAGCAGCTCAATACCGTTTAGTTATGAGGATTTACGAACTCTTAGGTACCACTCAGATAGCAGTCTCACTTGTTTCTCGGTGTAGCCTTTTTCCATCATACGAGCAACGAAGTCGTCATGTTTTTTCTGATCATCCGTTGAGGTCTTAGCATTGAACGAAATAACAGGAAGTAGCTCTTCTGTGTTAGAGAACATTTTCTTCTCAATCACAGTGCGCAGTTTCTCGTAGCTCGTCCACACTGGGTTTTGACCGTTATTGTTGGCTTTGGCACGAAGCACAAAGTTCACAATCTCATTTCGGAAGTCTTTAGGGTTACTGATACCGGCGGTTTTCTCGATTTTCTCTAGTTCACCATTCAGAGAAGCACGGTCAAATAGCTGGCCTGTTTCTGGATCGCGGTACTCTTGGTCTTGAATCCAGAAGTCTGCGTAGGTGACATAGCGGTCGAAAATATTCTGACCGTACTCAGAGTAAGACTCTAGATAAGCGGTTTGAATCTCTTTACCGATGAACTCTACGTAGCGTGGTACTAGGTATCCTTTCAAGAACTCTAGATACTTCTCAGCGGTCTCTTGAGGGAACTGCTCACGTTCGATTTGCTGCTCAATAACGTAGAACAGGTGCACTGGGTTCGCGGCCACTTCGGCTTGGTCGAAATTAAACACACGAGATAGGATCTTAAAGGCGAAACGCGTTGATAGCCCAGACATGCCTTCGTCAACGCCGGCATAATCTCGGTACTCTTGGTAGCTCTTCGCTTTTGGATCGGTGTCTTTTAGAGTCTCACCATCGTAAACACGCATTTTTGAGAACAGAGAAGAGTTTTCAGGTTCTTTCAGTCTCGATAGGATGCTGAATTGCGATAGCAGATCGAGTGTGCTCGGGGAACAAGGGGCTTTGGACAGTTCACTGTGTTCCAGCAGCTTCTGGTAGATCTTAACTTCTTCAGAAACGCGCAGACAGTAAGGGACTTTTACAATGTACACACGGTCTAGGAAGGCTTCGTTGTTTTTGTTGTTACGGAAGGTCTGCCACTCGGATTCGTTCGAGTGAGCCAGAATCATACCGTCAAATGGCAGTGCAGAAAGCCCTTCGGTACCGTTGAAGTTACCTTCTTGTGTTGCCGTTAGTAGAGGGTGCAATACCTTGATTGGTGCTTTGAACATCTCCACGAATTCCATCACACCTTGGTTGGCTTTACATAGCGCACCAGAGTAGCTGTAAGCATCAGGATCATCTTGAGAGAAGTGCTCAAGTTTACGAATATCAACTTTACCAACCAGAGACGAGATATCTTGGTTGTTTTCATCTCCTGGCTCTGTTTTCGCGATCGCAACTTGATCGAGAATAGAAGGGCGCAGTTTGATGACTTTGAATTTGGAAATATCACCGCCAAAATCGTGCAGACGTTTTGCTGCCCACGGAGACATAATTGAGCGAAGATAGCGTTTCTCAATGCCATATTCGTTCTTCAATAAGTCGCCGTCTTCGTTAACATCGAATAGACAGAATGGGTGATCGTTTACTGGGCTTCGTTCACCGTCAGCAGACAATACATAGATTGGTAGTTTCTGCATCAGGGCTTTGAGTTTTTCAGCGAGAGAAGATTTACCACCGCCCACAGGGCCAAGTAGGTAAAGGATTTGTTTACGTTCTTCTAAACCTTGCGCAGCATGTTTTAAGTAAGAAACAATCTGTTCAATCGCATCTTCCATACCGTAGAAATCTTTAAACTCGCTGTAGCGTGAGATGACACGGTTCGAGAAAATACGACTCAGTTGAGGGTCTTGAGCGGTGTCAATAACCTCTGGTTCGCCAATGGCTAGTAATAAGCGCTCGGCAGCATTAGCGTAAGCACTTTTATCGTCTTTACACAGCCCTAAGAACTCTTGCAATGTCAGCTCTTCTTCCTTGGCTGCTTCATAACGTGATTGATAGTGGTCAAAAATACTCATAGTCACATTCCCCTTGTTAACCAGTCAAAACTGACGAGCGATTGAAAAATAGGCTCTCCCTACATTTTAAGGTTAGACCCGCTTCCACAATTTTGCTTAACAATTATGTATTTATTTACAATTTTGCGTGTGAAAAACGTGGCGAGCGCAATAGGCAACTTGAGGCGCGTAGAATCAAATTATTTTACATTCGAGGGGATCTGGCCGTTTGTTTTGAGATTTTAGGTCGCTTAATAATACTCACAATGGATTTATGTGTATTAGATGTATAACTGGGCTCTATTGATCTTTTAGAATGAAGTACCATATAATGCGCGACGTTATCAAAAATTGCTCAATAAATAGGTAGATGTAGTGAAGACTAATGGGTTAAAAATAGTGGCTATCAGTGCTGCGTTAATGGCTTCAACAACAGCACATGCAAGAATCTCGCAGTGGTCATTGGGTGTTGCCGCCTCTTATTCTCCTGCTGTTTATAAAGATACACCATCAAACCGTGCCGTGATCCCTATGATTGGTTATGAAGGTGAGCACTTCTTTATGCGTGGTTTCAGCGCTGGTTATCGCTTATTACCAGCAGGCTCACCGCAAAACATCGTATTTCGAGCGGTTTATGATTCAAGAACATTAAAGCCGGGTGATTCCGATAACGTCGATATTCAAAAGTTGGATGAACGTGATGCCTCGATATTGGGCGGTATCAGTTATCAAGTGATCACTCTGGTTGGTATGTTTGAAGCGACTGCGGGTTCGGATTTAGGCTTTAAGCACAACGGTATTTATGCGGAAGCAGCATGGCGTCTACCTATTCGTCGTAATGGCTGGGCGATTACCCCATCTATTGGTTACGCCTACAACAGCGAGCGTTTGAACAATCATTTATATGGTGTGAGTTCAGCTGAAGCGGCAAGAACTAACTTAGATGAATTCGACGCAGACTGGGATGGTCAGTACTTTATTGGTTTAGGTGGCTATCTGCATGTTACGCCGAACGTTCGAGTGACAGGTGGCGTTCGTTATACCAACCTTGAAGGCGATATTGAGAATAGCCCAATACTTGAAAGTGGCATCAACATGGCCGCCAACGTCGGTGTGGCTTACGTTTTCTAGTTGCTTTGTTTTTTCTCTTTGTGTACGAACATTAAAAAAGGGTTACTTATGATGAGTAACCCTTTTTATTTATGCGAAGTACAGGCCGATGACAACAAGAATCGGAGCAAAGAAACGCATTGTATGGCTAGATTTAGCACTCATCAGCTCAATTGATGTAAAACCTTCCTGCTTCATACGTTAGAAAGTGAAACCAGCTTGTAGAGCTAGAGTGGTATCACTGTCTAGGTTTAGACCACCTGAGCTGAAGTCGTACCAATCAAAACCGACACGCGCCATAAACTTTGAGTTACCAAACATTGGTTGCGCAGACTTAAATTCAGCACCGATGCCGTAAGTTGCCCCCCACTTGCTATCTGAATGCTTGTTATTCACTGAACCATCTTTATCAGTAATCGTTGATTTAGAATTAAAGTTTGAGTAAGCAACACCAATTTTACCGTAGATAGCAAAAGATTCATCGAAACTATATTTATACATTGGCGCTAGAGACATTTTGAAGTGTTGGTAATCGCCCTTGTGCTTAGTTAGGTCGCCGTTTGCGTCTGAAGTAACATCGCTGATATCTGAATCGATGTAATTCATCGTTGATTCTAGATAAAAGTTTGTATCAAGAATTTGTGAACCAACAGTGAATTGTGCGCCTGTGTCGTCTTCGTTAATGCCAACGCCGCCAAGTACGTACATTTCGTTAGCTGCGAAAGCTGAAGTAGACATGATAGCTAGTGATGCAAGGATGAATTTTCTCATTTTGTTTATCGCTCTGGTTAATAAATTTCGGGGGGAATTCTAGCTATCTTATTTAAAATAAAAAACACCGTTCAAAATCGAGCGATGGTTTTTAATTTGTATTAAAGGTTTCGAAGTGGGATTAACAAAGATGAATGAACTAATTGTTTGTAAATACTAGGTTTTTGTTCGTTGGTTAATTGTCGATATCAGAGAAATCAATTGGAAATGGTTCAATATTTAATATCTTATCTTTATGATTCATTCGCGTTTCTGTATCTGAAGTACACTTTTTATCCACATCGCTTCATAAGTCCCGTTTTCTGTTTGTGAATATTCACTATCTACATACATGTGACGTCAAATGTCGGTACTGCTTACGCTTTCTAGTTGCTTTGATTTTGCTCTTTGTGTGCGAACATTAAAAAAGGGTTACTCATGATGAGTAACCCTTTTTCTTGAAACTTTTTAAAAGTTATCGCTGATCTATTAACGTATTAAGCGCTAAAGATTTGAGATAGCTCTGTCGCACATAGGTGGTACTGACGAGGACAGTTGCGCCATGTTGTTAGCATGCGACGATACTTCTCTAGCATTGGCATTTGGCTATTGAAGTGGTGATCGGCTTTGTCGAATTGAGGGTAAAGACCTTCAGAATCAACAAGGAAACGCACGTAATGTACGATCTGCGCTTCAGAAGCGATATCAAAACCTAAGAACTGCAGGCGACGTTGATCTACTTCAGCACGTTCTTGTTCTGCAAGCATTTTGTTCGACTCTTGCATTGCATGGTACATCTCCATGATGTCGATAATTTCGCGACATTCTGCTTCAGTCAAACAACCAAACTCTTTATTAAGCTCACGCATTTGGAGTTCGTAACCACGTTCTACAATCGTTTGTAGACGTTGGTATTTAGCGGAGTTCTCAGGATCCATTTGAGACATTAGGTAGTATTGATTTGATAGAATTAGACGCTGAGCATTGGTCATTTCCATGGGAGGAGCCTCACTAAAAAACTAAATGTTGTATTCTTTTGTTGCAGTAAGAGTAACAGCATTCCTACGAGTGGAAACATGATCTCAACACGGATTTAATATGATTTTTTGAATTGATAAACAAAAGTTGTAAAGAAAAGTGAAAGGATTGGTATAACCATAAAAGAAAACGCCCCAATCGAAATTGAGGCGTTTGAAAACACTATGAACGTAGGTCTAGATTAGTATTTTACGTTTGAATGGTACTGGCTAAGAACAGCAACAATCTCGTCCATTTTCTCTTTGCTTGGCGGATTTGTACCTTCAAGAGGGTAGTCAAAACCAAGTGCTTCCCACTTATGTGCACCAAGCTTATGGTATGGAAGAAGTTCTACTTTCTCGATGTTGTCCATGTCTTTGATGAATTCACCTAGCAGATGAGCATCTTCAGGTGTATCTGTGTAGCCAGGGACAATCACGTAACGAATCCAAGTTTTCTTACCAATTTTGTGCAAGTAGCGCGCAAAATCCAGAGTGCGTCTGTTTGATACACCAATGAAATCATGGTGAATCTCATCTCGCATGTGCTTAAGATCGAGCATTACTAGATCAGAGGCTTCTAGGACTTCATCAACCACTTCAGTGTGCTTACGAATGTAGCCATTAGTATCAAGACAAGTGTGGATGCCTTCAGCTTGAGCTGCGCGGAAAAAGTCACGAACAAACTCAGGTTGTAGCATCGCTTCACCACCAGAACAGGTGATACCACCGCCCGATGCTTTCATGAAATGACGGTATGATTTTGCTTCGTTGATGATCTCTTCGACCGTTACTTCCTTTCCGTCATGAAGATCCCATGTATCACGGTTATGACAGTACATACAACGCATTAAGCAGCCTTGAAGAAACACAATAAAGCGGATACCAGGGCCATCGACAGTACCACAAGATTCGAATGAGTGAATGCGACCAGTTGTAGACATGAGCTATTCTCGTAGAGGAATTTATACCGTTTATTTTATTACAAAAACGGTACATAAAATAGGGTCAAATGGTAACGAGACCTTTAAAAATAAAGGCAACCACCTGTGAAGATAATTGCCTTTATTAAACTTGAAAAGTAAAGGACGACAGCCCTTACTGGTGGCTAGAAGAATGCAAACATTGTGATACCGCCAGTGGTGTACACTGACTCTTTCGCTTCTTCGTAATCCGGTGTTTTTGCTGTTAGCGCGAAAGAGGCACCAACGTATTGGTTATACCAAGCCACACCAAGCACAGCAGTCGCCTGAATGTTCTCTAAAGTGACATCGTATTGTTCTGGATTCGGCCAATTATCTTCGATTTCAGAACGATCGCCTTCGATAGTCAGATCGTTGAATCGGTAACGACCTTCAAGGCCTGCATAGGTAAACCAACCAGCGTTTGATGCGCCGATCATGCCCGGTTTGAATGGGTTTTCTGTGGTGATGTTAGCTGCACCAAAGTTACCGCCTAAGTCCGTACCCCAGCGGAACATAAAACCAGTCGAGATATCACTTCTAAAGTTACCGACGTTGATTTCTGAAACGTTAGAGATTTCGTAGTCAGTATTCGCAAGAGCTTGATTACGCATTAAGTTGAAATGGCTTAGGTAACCAACGCTTCCCGCCCACTCATCATCAACTTGGTATTCCCAACCCATCGGCTCATCCGACTTAGTGATTGAGTGAACCAGCTTTTGAGCGTCTTCTGACAGCGCGCGCTCGCCCGTGGTACCAAACGTGATATTAAAACGTTGGGCTTGCTGTGGGTTTAAGCTGATGTAATTGAATTCAGTGTGTAGGTAACCTGCGTATGGACGATCATTAGCCGACGGTGTTTCTAACTCAATGTCAGAAGGGGTGTACATCTTGTGGCCAATGGTGATTTCCCACTTGTCTAGAGAGCTTGCGCCCCAGTAAGAAAGGCTCAGTGGTTTTACCCAGTTATATGGCGTAATACTTGATGATGTGTAACCCAGAAATAAGCCGTTGGTATAGTCTTGGTCGACACCAAAAATACCATCATTATCTAAAGCAAAAGTTAACGTAGAACGCTCAGAGGCTAAAGATGAGAAAGAGAGAAGAATCAGGGGTAAACAACGCAGGTATTTCATGGAGCAGTTACTCTTAAATTATGAACCGCGATATTACCGTAATTTGACAGAATTTGTGGAAAAAAAGTGAATGACAGGGTGCTTTTTTGCTCAACCTAACATTTCGCGGGATAGGTGAGAGCAGTGCGATTTATTTCAGATATAAAAAAGCCCCGCACATTGGCGAGGCTAATATTATTTACTGTCTATTGAGCGTGAGCTTATAGAGACTCAGTAAATGTACGTGCGATTACGTCAGCTTGTTGCTCTGCAGTTAGAGAGTTAAAGCGAACAGCGTAACCAGATACACGGATTGTTAGCTGAGGGTATTTCTCAGGGTGCTTAACTGCGTCTTCAAGAGTTTCGCGGTTAAGAACGTTAACGTTAAGGTGTTGACCACCTTCAATGCCAGCTTCGTGGTGGAAGTAACCATCCATTAGGCCTGCAAGGTTAGCACGTTGGCTGTCTTGTTCTTTACCTAGTGCGTTTGGCACGATAGAGAACGTGTAAGAGATACCATCTTGTGCGTCAGCAAACGGTAGTTTACCTACAGACGTTAGTGAAGCTACAGCGCCTTTCTCATCACGACCGTGCATTGGGTTTGCACCAGGAGCGAAAGGAGCGCCAGCACGACGACCGTCTGGAGTGTTACCTGTTTTCTTACCGTAAACCACGTTAGACGTGATAGTAAGAACTGACTGTGTAGGGATAGAGTTACGGTAAGTCTTAAGCTTACGGATCTTGTTCATGAACGTAGAAACTAGTTCACAAGCAATATCATCTACACGAGAGTCGTTGTTACCGTATTTAGGGTAATCGCCTTCGATTTCGAAGTCAGTTGCGATGCCATCTTCGTCACGGATTGGTTTAACAGTCGCGAACTTGATTGCAGACAGTGAGTCAGCTGCAACAGATAGACCAGCAATACCACAAGCCATTGTACGACGAACGTCACGGTCATGAAGAGCCATTAGAGACGCTTCGTAGCTGTACTTGTCGTGCATGTAGTGAATGCTGTTTAGCGCAGTCACGTATTGCTTAGCTAGCCAGTCCATGAAGTGATCTAGACGGTCCATTACTTTATCGTAATCAAGAACAGCGTCAGTCATTGGAGCTTCTTTAGGACCAACTTGCATCTTAAGTTTTTCGTCCACACCGCCGTTGATTGCGTAAAGCATTGTTTTCGCAAGGTTAGCACGAGCACCGAAGAACTGCATTTGCTTACCAACGATCATTGGAGATACACAACAAGCGATAGCGTAATCATCAGACTCAAGGTCAGGACGCATTAGGTCATCATTTTCGTACTGGATAGAAGAAGTATCGATAGATACCTTCGCACAGAAACGTTTGAAGCCGTCAGGTAGTTGCTCAGACCAAAGAACAGTGATGTTTGGCTCTGGAGAAGGACCCATAGTGTATAGAGAGTTTAGGAAACGGAAGTTCGAACGCGTTACTAGCGTACGACCGTCGATACCCATACCACCCATAGACTCTGTTGCCCAGATTGGGTCGCCAGAGAATAGCTCATCGTACTCAGGAGTACGTAGGAAACGAACCATACGCAGCTTCATTACGAAGTGGTCGATCATTTCTTGTGCTTGGTCTTCTGTGATTTTGCCAGCAGCGATATCGCGCTCGATGTAGATGTCTAGGAAAGTCGAAGTACGACCTAGAGACATTGCAGCACCGTTTTGAGATTTAACAGCAGCTAGGTAGCCGAAGTAAGTCCACTGAATAGCTTCTTGAGCAGTTTGAGCTGGCTCAGAGATATCGAAACCGTATTTCTCAGCCATTTGCTTGATTTGACCTAGAGCACGATGTTGCTCAGAGATCTCTTCACGCAATTGCATTGTTGCAGCAAGATCTTCGCCGTTCTCGAAACGCTCTTGTAGAGAAGCGAATTGAGCAGCTTTATCTTTCATTAGGAAATCAATACCGTAAAGTGCAACACGACGGTAGTCACCAATGATACGACCACGGCCGTAAGCATCAGGAAGACCAGTCAGAACACCAGACTTACGACATTTTAGGATATCAGGAGTGTAGATATCGAAAACGCCAGCATTGTGTGTTTTGCGGTATTCTGAGTAGATTTTTGAAACCATTGGGTCAAGAGTTTCACCGTATGCTTTACAAGAACCTTCAACCATACGTACACCACCGTTAGGGATGATTGCACGTTTTAGTGGCTTCTCAGTTTGTAGACCAACGATAGTCTCAAGATCTTTCTCAATGTAACCTGCATCGTGAGCAGTAATGGTAGAGATAACAGAAGTATCGAAATCTACAGGTGCTTTAGTTGCGTTTTCCTGTTTGATACCTTCCATTACCGAAGACCAAAGCTTGTTAGTTGCTTCAGTACCCTCAGAAACTAGGAAAGACTCGTCGCCTTCATACGGCGTGTAGTTCTTTTGAATGAAATCACGAACGTTTACTTCGCTTTGCCACTCACCTGCAGCAAAATCTTCCCAAGCTTTAGCAAATTGCTCTGCCATGACATACCTACCTTTTTAGTAGAAAAAATACGTACATTAACACTGTTGAGCCAGCGCCCCTCGTAAGGGTAGTACACTCTTATTAATAACAATATATATGAGCATATAAGCGTCATATGGTTATATATATTGTCACTACTTTTTATATGTTGTCTTTACTCTATGAATTCAAGACTACGCTAAAAAATTCCTGCAAACCTTAAACTAAATCAATAAATGCCAAAAAAAGTTGAAAAAATTTGAGTGACAGGGGTTGCCACCCAAACTTTTTTTTAATCCTAATACTACTTTTGTGTAGTAAGGACCATTATAGCCAAGCTTTTAGGCCATATTGACTTTCTAGCATACCAACTGCAAGCATTGCTACTAGACAGATAACTAAAACGCCAACTGGGATAACAATCTTATCTACAAATGATAGACGCTTCGCACGCTCTTTATCACCAATTAGACCGTTATTATCTAGAAGCATAGTCAGTGCCCATGCTAATACTGGGTTAACAACCGCTGAACCGAAGATACAGATACCAGCCGCTTGAGAATCTTTAGAATCCTTAACCATTTGCATACCCGCTTCAAGTAGAGGTAGAGATACACCTACAAGTAGCGCAACACGCATCACTGGTGGCCATACTGCTACGTCCATTGGGAAACCAAGAATTGCAACAATAATACATAGAGAACCAAGCAAGATTGCGCCACCAGGAATTGGACGTTTCGCGATTGCTGCTGGGATCATGTACGTACCCCAAGAAGATGTGATGTTACCACCACCAACTGCAGTACCCACCATCTGACGAACAGAACACATAGTCATTGTGTCATCTACGTCCATTAGTACTTTTTCAGAACGTTTAGGGTAGTTAAGTTCTTGGAAGATACGGTGACCTAGGAAGTCAGGTGACCACATTGCTACAGCAAGGATTGCAAATGGTAGAGATGCAATGAAGTGTTCAACGTTTGGCAAGCCAAGCATCCAACCTTCAGAAGTAGAACCCCACCAGTAAACTGGGTTTAGGTTTGGAATACCCATTTCAGTTTCGAATACGATATCGAAGCCAGCACCTAATATTAATGCAATAGCAAGGCCTGTGAATGCACACACTGGGATAGCTAACCAACGCTTGTTCACTTTTGCTAGGAAAGCGTAGATAGCAATAGTAATAGCAAGAACGATTAAACCAACGTAACCCATGCTGCCCGCTTCAACAGTAGAAGATTGAAGACCAACCGCCCATTCTTGAATCGAGTTGATTTGGCTCATGGTACCCGTTAGGCCTAAGAAGATAAGCAAGCCACCAGCGGTACCTTCAGAAGTAAGGTTAACCAGCTTGGAGCCGCCTTTTAGGAAACTTAGGATTAGACCGAAGACACCGATAAGGATTGCCAATGCAAGAGGGTGAGCACCAGCTAGGGCGATGGTACCAATAAGAGGAATCATTGGGCCGTGGTTACCGGCAAGGTTTGCTTTAGGGTTAAAGAAACCAGAAGCAAGGATACAGAACAGCAGTGCAGGGATAAGCATTTCTACACGAGCGACTTCAATCGCAAACTCTTTACCAAGGTTTACGTGATCCCAAGCTTGAGTTAGGCCATCAGCCCAAGACATCATTACTGCAGAGTACATCGCGATGATACCAATGGTACCAGCAAGTGCAGGAACAAGGTCTTCAAGTTCAAAGCGGAAGTCACGACCTGGAAGGTTAAGACCGAAGCGGCGAGGCTTCATGATTTGCAGCTCGTGATCTAGATAATCTGAGCGGCTCTCAAATTCAGAAGCAGGGCGGTGTAGCTCTTTATAGCTTTTCTCTTCTACTTCAGAGTTCGCATTGTTCACAACGTCTGACATAGATTCCTCATATTTTATGTTAGTAATTCTAAAATTGAATTCTATAAGTTCGCGTAATTGCGTTATTTCTTAGTTATAACTCATTAACATTATGTTGCACGATTTTGATGTGCTTTATGCAGCTAAGTTAAAAGAAATGTTTGGCATTTTTAATGCCTTATTCTTTGCTGGGGAGTCTAACAAGCTTACCCTTTAGGGTGATTGATCTTGATCACTTTATGAGTGTATGTGAAAGAAAGCTACAAAACGCAGCGATTCATTAACTTCCCATTGATGAATCGTGTAATTAGTTTTCACAAACTGTCGTTTTCTTATCTTCTCCGAGCCTTTACCGCTATGGCATTGGCTGAATGCTTTATGTTTACTGAGTTATCTCACTATTACTCGCTTGTCCCACGCTCTGAGTAAAATACTTACAATGTAATAACCTTAAAATAATTGTGCCTTATGGTGAGGTTGGTGTGCTGAATGCGTGCGCTATATTTTGTCGACAGTAATGTTTATAAGTTCACAAAACGTGTTTTTCTTGTGAGACATCCAGCTACGAGAATCTCATTTTGATTAACTTTATTTAAACAATGTAAGGGGTGTAATTACAGCTTATTGATAGAACCCATTCATTAAATTGAGGCGAAAACGCTACCTTTTGCATAATAAGTCAGAGTGAATCGCTATTTATTCCAAATTATTAGGTTAATAATTTGTTGCATGTTATTCCGTGTGGTGCTAGTTTGTATCGCATGAAAAGGTCGGAGTACCTTGCATTTTCACAAACTTGGGAGAGAAAGCGCATGAAAGATGTACCAGCGCTGGACATAAAGGATCTACACAAAACGTTTGGTCAAAATGAAGTTTTAAAGGGAATTTCACTTTCTGCGCATAAAGGCGATGTAGTATCGATTATCGGATCTTCAGGGTCGGGTAAAAGTACTTTCCTTAGATGTATCAACCTTTTAGAGACACCTACCGCAGGCGAGATTTGGGTTAATGGCGAATTAATTCAAATGAAAAACAACCGCCAAGGTGTTTCTGTTCCTGCCAATGAAAAACAAGTACAGCGAATCCGTTCTCGTCTGGCGATGGTTTTTCAGGGTTTCAATCTGTGGTCTCACCTGACCGTTCTCGAAAATGTTATCGAAGCGCCTGTTCACGTCTTGGGCGTACCTAAAGCACAAGCGATTGAAAATGCAGAGTTACTACTGAAGAAAGTAGGACTGTATGAGCGTAAAGATTACTACCCGGGCCATTTGTCTGGCGGCCAACAACAGCGTGCTGCGATTGCGCGAGCGCTAGCGGTTGATCCTGAAGTTATGCTGTTTGATGAACCTACATCGGCATTAGACCCTGAGTTAGTAGGCGAAGTGCTTGGTGTAATGCGCGATCTAGCAGAAGAGGGAAGAACCATGCTTGTGGTAACTCACGAAATGGCTTTTGCTCGTGACGTATCTAACCATGTGATGTTCTTGCATCAAGGTCTAGTGGAAGAGCAGGGCGATCCAGCTAAACTGTTTACGGAACCTGAATCTGAGCGTTTACAACAATTTATCTCATCGATTTACTAATCAGAATTGAAATGCCGTTGCCAAGGTAAACAGCGACGGTGTGAACAATAAAACACAACAAGTAAGTTAATAAGTAACAACAAACACAATATTAAAACTAGCAAAACATAAAAACCTAAATCACAGGAGTAGGGATATGAAAAAGTGGTTATTAGTCGCGGCACTTGCTGCAACTGCTGCAACGGGCGTAGCTCAAGCAAAAGAATGGAAAACAGTACGTTTCGGTATTGAAGGTGCTTACCCTCCATTTAGCTGGACAGAAGCTGACGGTTCACTGAAAGGCTTCGATGTCGATATGGCTAACGCGCTTTGTACTGAAATGCAGGTGCAGTGTAAGATCGTTGCACAAGATTGGGATGGTATTATTCCTTCTCTACTTGCTCGTAAATATGATGCGATCATCGCGGCAATGTCTATCACGGAAGAGCGTAAGAAAAAGATCGACTTCACTGGTAAATACGCTCTTATCCCAAACAATTTCATCGCTAAGAAAGGTGCAGACCTTAACTTTGATGATCTAAGTGGTAAAAAGATTGCCGTTCAACGTGCAACAACGCACGATAAGTACCTAACAGACAACTACGGCGACACTGTAGAAATCGTTCGTTACGGTTCATTCGATGAAGCTTACCTTGATCTAGCTAACGGTCGTGTTGCTGCCGTACTGGGTGATGCATCTGCTCTAGAAGAAGGCGTACTAAACAAAGCTGGTGGCGAAGACTACGAGTTTGTTGGTCCATCACTAACAGATCCTAAGTGGTTCGGTGAAGGTTTTGGTATTGCTCTACGTAAGCAAGACAAAGATCTGACTAAGCAATTAGATGCTGCAATCCTTTCACTACGTGAAAAAGGCATCTACCAAGAGATCGCTGCTAAATACTTCAACTACGACGTATACGGTGAGTAATCTCTAGCATCACTTCTTAAGGGAGAGGTTCTCCTCTCCCTGTCTTACCAACTTTTTCGCAGTTCTGTTGGAATTCATTATGTTTGATTTACAAGGATATGAAGCGTCGATCCTGAAAGGGGCGGTGCTCACAATCGAAGTTGCCTTGCTGTCGCTAATTTTAGCTATGGTTCTTGGTATGCTAGGTGCCTTAGCAAAACTAGCGCCTTATCGCTGGGCTCGTGCTATCGCAACCCTCTACACAACCGTTATTCGAGGCATTCCTGATCTCGTCTTGATGATGCTGATTTTCTTTGGTGGACAAATCCTTTTAAACAACAGTTTGTATTCCATCAATGAGTGGCTCAATGAGTGGTTCACATCAAGTGATCCTAACCACGAATGGACCGCTTACTTACCTGATTATATTGATGTCAGTCCATTTGTTGCTGGTGTCTTAACCATTGGATTCATCTTTGGCGCCTACATGGCTGAAACCTTCCGTGGTGCGATCATGGCGGTTGATAGCGGTGAAATGGAAGCAGCAAAGGCCTATGGCATGGGGCCTGTTCTAGCGTTCCGTCGTATTCTATTACCGCAAATGATTCGTCACGCACTGCCGGGTTTTGGTAACAACTGGTTGGTTTTACTTAAAACTACCGCGCTGGTTTCCATTATTGGCCTAGAAGATATGGTGCGTGTTAGCGCACTGGCAGCGGGTTCAACCAAAATGCCATTTACCTTCTATATGACAGTGGCGATTATCTTCTTATTCTTCACCAGTGTTTCGACGGGCTTACTTAAGCTGGTTGAACGTAAATTCAGTATCCACGCGAGGTAGTTATGGACTTTTCATTGATAATTGAAAGCCTGCCGATTTACCTTGGTGGTTTGTGGACAACGGCTTGGATGGTTTGTGTCGCTTTGATTATTGGCTTATTCGTAGCCATACCATTAGCGATCGCTCGTAATAGCCCAAATATGCTGATTAATGCTCCGGCTTGGTCATTCATCTATTTCTTCCGTGGTACGCCATTACTGGTTCAGCTGTACCTGATTTACTACGGTATGGATCAGTTCTTCCCAGTAAAAGACACACTATGGGAAAACGCTTGGTTCTGTGCTTTGGTGGCATTCATTCTTAACACGTCAGCTTATACTGCAGAAATCATTCGTGGTGCGATTAACGGCTTACCGAAAGGTGAAGTTGAAGCAGCAAAAGCTTACGGCATGAGTACACCGAAGACTTACCGTCGTATCATTTTGCCAAGCGCTTTACGTCGCGCACTGCCGGCTTACAGTAATGAAGTCATCTTTATGCTTCACGGTTCAGCCGTTGCGGGTATCGTAACCATTATGGATCTGACAGGGGCAGCGCGTCTGGTTAACTCACGTTACTACGCTCCATTCGAGTCTTTCTTAACAGCAGGTCTGTTCTACATGGCGTTAACGTTCATCATCATCGCGATTTTCAAATTCGCAGAGAAACGTTTCCTTGCTTACCTAAGACCCCTTAGCTAATTGCATGGTATCCATATAGTTAACAAAACGGCGCTCATTGAGCGCCGTTTTTTGTATCACAAGAAAACTCAGTGATGGCTTTGGATAGGTTCACCTTGGAGAGCTATCGATTTTTCAAAACAGTTAACTTGCTTCAAATTGTGCTTACACATTCATTAGAATAATTGCTTTAGATTTAACTATAGATAGACTCGGCGAAATTTTGTTGTATGGAATAATGATGAAAAAGAGTAACTTACTATCCAATTTGGTTCTTTGTGTTATCGCCCTATCACTTTTAGGATGCGGAGGTGGTAGCGGCGGTGAAAGTGCCCAAACTGGTTCTGGTGGTTCTGGTGGTTCTGGTGGTTCTGGTGGTTCTGGTGGGGAAGGGGGCGGAGGTGACGGAAGCGGTGACCCTGATATTACTCCTACTCCACAAACAGCAGTACAAAAGGCATTGTCCACGGGCGATGCCTCGTATGTAACTGACTCTAATGAATTTATTGAAGCTAGCCAAGCTTTAGTGGCTCGATACAACTCGGATTACAATCTGATTAAACAAGCTATATCTCAAAACTCAGATGGGGAGCCGTTACGCAATCTTCATTGGGATCCAACCCATGACACAGCAATTATCTTACCTACCTATGGCTTTAATGATGTCATCTTAAAAACTAATAAAGCGATGATTGATGGATATGATGATCAAGAGTTAGTGATAGGTATTGCTGGTTATACATCAGACAACAGTCGCTATGCAGCATTAGCGAGTAACCCTTTTAGAACGAAGCAACGTTTCCCTGATTCTGTTAATGAAGAGATGAACACTTGGCTGAAGAATTTGGTGACTTGGGTTTCGGGTACTGATGCGCCCCAGAATGTCGTGTTAGCTCAGCTTGATCAGTCTCATTACTTTCCTGATGACCAAGCGACACGAAACTGGTTAACCGACAATGTTAACGCTTCTATGGTTATCAACGCTGACAATACTTGTGATGGCAGTAAATTAAGCCAATGTCTTGAAGCCAATAACCCTGACTTGCTAGTTTTGTCTCAAAAGTTAAATGATGGCGATGAGATTGAAGATGTGATTTTAGGGTTACGCTTGGCGTTCAGTAAAAATATTCCAGTGTTATACCTACATCTTGATGGTGGTATGACGGACTTAGGTAACGCACTATTTGCAGAAATGCATATGACGTATGTTGGCGATAACTATTGGCGCAAGCTAGGTTTGTTGAACTGGGATTCTACACAACTGATTGATCAAATACCGGATAATATTGTCCAACAGCAAGCGCTTTTACAGAGATTGAAAGACAACAGTTTTACCGTCGATCTGAATTCGTGTGAGGATAAATCTTGCCCTGACGATTCCAACATGAATGAAGAGTTCTATACTGCGGCGAATAGTATTCGTTCACATTTAACGACTCTTGATAGTAAAAAAATTGATCTGTTTGCAACCGATGATTATGAATATGAAAAGCTGTTACTGTTACTCGCGGATCATTATCGCCAAGATGTCCAGTACCCTACGGGTAAAGGCGTAACTGAGAGAATCGAGTTTCTTCGTTCTTACTATAGTGATTACGTCGCATACAACAGCCGTTTGTATAATGCGGCACAACCAAGCTTGGGTAATTTTAGCACCAAGACCTTTGAGGATGTCTCTCTAGTTAGCCAAAATATAACCCTAGAATCTAAGAGAAACTTCCGTTCGGCAGGCGTGTATGCTTTGCCTGGTAAGACGATCAAAGTGACTCGTTTGGACAGCAATGCAGTAGCGACATCGATAGCATTTAATACGCTACGTAGTGGAGCGACACACGAGTTTTCAGGCAATGACGGTTACGCTCGGCCGAAATTTTTAACCTCGGTAACCTATCCAGTGAAACCAGGAGATACGATTTATCTCACTTCAGCCTATGGTGGAACATTACAGGTTCATTTTGATACCAATGATATTGATGTGGAGTTGCGTTTTGAAAATGTTGCTCAACACCCGGTTTGGCGAAGTGAAGCGGACAACGATAGTTTTGTGGCACAGCTTGAAGAAGGAAAGTTTGACTGGGCAGAACTGGTAACACCTGGATTTGAAGTCCACTCTAAACTAGACAAAATGAAAGAGTCTATCAGTGCTGCTGACTGGGTTCAGCCTCATGATATGGCTCTCGCCACAGAGCGTTATGTACATAACTTTCCTCATGCACTTGCAGGCTTTAAAGGGCCGGGTATTGATGAAATTGCTGAAATACACCAATACGGGGAAGACAAGGGCTGGGAAATTGCGACCATTGATATTGTAAAGCATATGAACGCAGACCAAGCTAACTGTGGCTATGGTTGTTCAGGAAACCCGTATGATGCCTACTGGTCGTTTCATCCATTAGGGCATGGTGATCTTCACGAGTTAGGGCATGGCTTAGAGCGTGGTCGATTTAGGTTTAGCGGTTGGGATGGGCACTCTACAACGAACTACTATTCGTATTTTAGTAAATCAAAATATTATAAAGACACAGGAAAAGCATCGTCTTGCCAAGGCTTAGATTTTAAAGGGCAGTATGAAGTTTTGCAGCAGAGCCGATCTCAACCTGACCCAAATGCTTTTATGGCAGCTCAGAATCAAACGGGTTGGAGTTGGGGAGCACGCATCTACATTCAAATGATGATGTTAGCTCAAGAGCAAGGCGTATTAGATTATGGCTGGCATATGTTAGGACGATTACACTTGAT